>NZ_JAHCKL010000009.1 GCF_026125785.1 Hydrogenophaga sp. | reverse complement strand
GCTACTGGCGTGAGGTCGGCCACGGGTCTGGGCACCACGGCCCGGGCCTGCGGTTGGGGCCGCCGGCCGACGGTGTAGCCCTCACCCGCTCGCGCGCTTCGCGCTGGCTCGTTACTGGCGCGCGAAGCGGCCAGCGTTGGCATGTGGGTTTGTCGGCCGGCGGCCCCAACCGCAGGCCCGGGCCGTGGCGAGAAGCGCCGTACCTGGCGCACCGCCCGTAGCCCGCAGCCGGCGCGCCCAGGTCAAATCCAAGGCGCCCCTTTCCGCCCCGGCGGGGGGCGGAAAGGGGCGGGGGGGGATAGGGGGGGGCAACGGTCTATGAATGAAAAGAAAAACCCAAAGCCCCAAAAAAACTCAAAACCCCATGGAAGCCAGCAAATCGTCCACCTGCTTCTGGTCGCTCACCACGTCGGTGCGCCCCTCGGGATTGACCA
The DNA here is from genome assembly GCF_026125785.1 of Hydrogenophaga sp. GTDB lineage: Bacteria > Pseudomonadota > Gammaproteobacteria > Burkholderiales > Burkholderiaceae_C > Hydrogenophaga. Next base: position 131,396 of record NZ_JAHCKL010000009.1, on the reverse strand, counting down.
CCGGACCGGCCAGCTCGAACGCCTGGTCCTGCCCCGGCTGGCCCGAGGGCGCCGATTGCAGCAGCAGCCCAAGCAACTGGTCCTCGATGGTCGCGGCCAGTTGCACCACGCGGGCAATCACCTGGCCGGTGAGGTCGTGGAAGTCCTGCGCCATCATGATCTCGGTCAGTCGTGCGTCGGTCTTTTCGCTGGTGGCCACCAGGTCCTGCGACCACTCCAGCAACTCGGGCATGGCGCGCGCCAGGCCCGGCACGCGGCCTATCGTCTCGGCCAACTGGCGGCCGCGCTCGGCGATGAGGCCTTGTTCGGTCTTGGCCTGCTCCACGTGGTTGAGCACCTTCTCCGCGGCCTCGCCCGTGAGGCGTGCGATGTAGGACAGCCGGCTCTGCGCGTCCGGCAACTGGTCGACGGTGCCCTTGAGCCGGTCGGTGTAACCCAGTTCTTTCAGGGCGTCGTGCAACTGGCGCGTGATGGCGCCCAGTTGGCGGAACATGGCCGGGCTGCCTGATGCCGCTTCTTCTGCGCTGGTGTTCATGGTGGGTGCTCCGTCAGAGGCCGAGCTTCTTGAAGATGTTCGCGAGTTTTTCTTCCAGCGTGGCCTTGGTGAAAGGCTTGACGATGTAGCCCGCCGCCCCGCCCTGGGCCGCTGCCACGATGTCTTCCTTGCGCGCCTCGGCCGTGACCATGAGAACAGGCAGGTGCTTGAGCTTGTCGTCCTGCTTGATCTGCGCGAGCAGCTCGAAGCCGTTCATGTTGGGCATGTTGATGTCGGAGACGACGAAATTGAAAGCGCCGTTGCGCAGCTTGGCCAGCGCGATGGCACCGTCCTCGGCCTCGTCGGCGTCGGTATGACCGATCTCCTTGAGCAGGTTGCGCACGATGCGGCGCATGGTGGAGAAATCGTCAACGATCAGGAACTTCATCGGGCTGGTGGACATGCAGACCTCCGTGGAGGGAAGGAATCGATCGATCAATCAATCAATCAATCGGGGGAAAACAGCCGGACGCCTCAGACACCGGGCCGTGATGGAGGTTTCGTCACTTCGACGGAATTCTGAAGCGCGGGGGCCGGTGCGGGCACCGGCGCCGGCCCGGTGGCTTCGGCGGCCGCGGCCACGGCGGGCGCCGCCTCGGACGCGGCGGAGATTGCGGGCACCGGCGAGGTGCCCGAGAGCGCACGCTCCACGGCCTCGCGCGTCATCACCAGGATGCTGATGCGCCGGTTGATCGGGTCGGTGGGGTGTTCGGGGCGCAACAGGCGGCTGGACGCCAGCCCCTCCACGCGCAACAGCTTGTCGTCCGGCAGGCCACCGGCCACCAGTTCGCGGCGCGACGCATTGGCGCGGTCGGCCGAGAGTTCCCAGTTGCTGTAGCCGCGCTGCCCGCTGCCGTACGGCGTGGCATCGGTATGGCCGGCCAGGGAGATGCGGTTCTCCACGTCGCCCAGCGCCATGCCGATCTCACGCAGGATGTCGCGCATGTAGGGCTTCACCAACGCCGAACCGGTGTCGAACATGGGCCGGTTCTGCGCGTCCACGATCTGGATGTGCAGGCCATCGGGCGTCTTCTCCAGCTGGATCTGCGAACCGAACTCCGCCAGCTTGGGGTTGTTGGCGATCAGCGATGTGATCTTGCGCTCCAGCGCGTCGATGCGCGCCGCGTCCTGGCGCATCTGCTCGGTGCGCGCCATCTGCGCGCCGATGAGCTTGGCCGCGCGCTGCGCGTCGCCCGCGTCCATCTGACCAAACGACTTGCTCAGGTCCCGCCCGCCACCGGGCAGGATGCTGCTGCTGTTGCCGGTGCCCGGCCCGCCCATCAGCGAGACCTTCACCGGGTTGGCGAAGTAGCTGGCAATGCCTTCCAGCTCCCCCTTGGCCGTGGAACCGAGCAGCCACATGAGCAGAAAGAAAGCCATCATGGCTGTCACGAAGTCGGCGTACGCGATCTTCCACGCGCCCCCATGCGCCGCATGCCCACCTTTCTTGATGCGCTTGACGATGATGGGTTGCAGCTTCTTTCCGTCACCGGCCATCTGAATCCCCCTTGCTCCGCTGAGCGCGTTCCATCCCGAAGAGGAAGATGCCCGCGTCCTGGCCCAGCCAGTTGCGCGGCTCCCTGGAACGGCGTGTCGGCGCGCGCAGCATCGTCACTTCTTCTTCACATGGCCTTCGAGTTCGCCGAAGGTCGGGCGCACATCGGAGAACAGCACCTTGCGGCCGAACTCGATGGCGGTCAGCGGGGCATAACCCTGCATGCTGGACAGCAGCGTGGTCTTCACGCACAGCAGCTCCTTGCTGCTCTCCTCGACCTTCTGGTCCATCAGGCCACCCAGCGGCTCGAACACGCCGTACGCCAGCAGAATCCCCAGGAAGGTACCGACCAGGGCCGAACCGATCATGGCGCCCAGCACCGCCGGCGGTTGTCCCACCGAACCCATGGTGTTCACCACGCCCAGCACGGCGGCCACGATGCCGAAGGCCGGCAGGCCACCGGCGAGCCGGCCGATCGCCGCCACCGGCGCATGCGCCTCCTGGTGGTGGGTCTCGATCTCGTTGTCCATCAGAGACTCGATCTCGTGCGCATTCAGGTTGCCCGAGACCATCATGCGCAGGTACCCGCTTCATCCCGCGCGAGGAAATCAGCGGCGTGGCCGCCTGGCATTTCTCCGCCGTCGACGGCAGCGAGGCGTCCGGCCCCGCCAGCGGAACCGAACACGAGGGCGTGACCACCGAGGTGCTGCAGCAGGCCCGGCAACAGGCGCACGCCGAAGGCTTCATGCGGGGCCGCGATGCCGGCGCGCAGGAAGTGCGCGACGCGCTGGAGGCCACGCTGCGCAAGACCGCCGAGGAAACCGGTGTGCGCATGGCGCTGTTGCTGCGCAACTCGCGCGAGCAACTCAAGAAGAGCGAGGAGCAGATCTCGCGCCACATCCTGGAGCTGGCCTGCGACATCGCGCGCCAGGTGGTGCGCCGCGAGCTGCAGGGCGACCCCGCGCCGCTCAAACCGGTGATCGCCGAGGCGCTGGCCCAGCTCATCGAGGACAGCCAGCCCGCGACGGTGCGCATGCACCCGGGCGACCTCACGCTCATGAAGGGCGCGCTGCAGGAGACCCTGGGCAACCCGCCGCCGGAATTCGTCGCCGACCCCGAGGTCAGCCCGGGTGGCTGCCTGATCGAATCGGCCAGCATGACGGTGGACGCCACGATCGAGAAACGCTGGGCCCGCTCCGTGGGCAACCTGGGGCTGGACATGCCCTGGAACGCTGGCACCACCGCCAACCCCGAGGACGCCGATGTCTGACAGCTCCCTGGACAGCACCTTTGACAGCAGCTTCGGTGGCCCCAGCCGCTGGGGCCACTTCATGGACGACGTGCGCGCCAACGCCAAGGTGGAGACACCGCTGGAAGTGCGCGGCACGCTCACCCGCCTGGCCGGCCTGGTGCTGGAGGCCGTGGGCCTGAAGGTGCCGGTGGGCTCGCAGTGCCTGATCGAGAACGGCCGCAAGGAGCCGGTGCTCGCCGAGGTGGTGGGCTTCTCCCAGGACCGCGCCTTTCTCATGCCCGCCGGCGACACGCACGGCCTGGCCAGCGGCGCCAGCGTGACGCCGCTGGCGCCCTACCGCACCGTGCCGCGCCTGGGCCAGCCCAACAAGCCGCCCTCTTCCAACGACCGCGGCACGCTGCGCCTGCCCCTGGGCCGGGGCTTGCTGGGCCGCGTGGTGGACTCGCACGGCAATCCGCTGGACCATCAGGGTCCGATCGCCGACGTGGACATCGAGCCCATGGACCGCGCGCCGCTCAACGCCATGGACCGCGCGCCGGTGCGCGAACCGCTGGACACCGGCGTGCGCGCCATCAATGCCCTGCTCACCGTCGGGCGCGGCCAGCGCATCGGCCTCTTCGCCGGCTCCGGCGTGGGCAAGAGCGTGCTGCTGGGCATGATGGCCCGCTACACCAAGGCCGACGTGATCGTGGTCGGCCTGATCGGCGAACGGGGCCGCGAGGTCAAGGAATTCATCGAGGACATCCTCGGCGCCGAAGGGCGCCAACGCTCGGTGGTGGTGGCCGCCCCGGCCGATGCGCCACCCCTGGTGCGCATGCAGGGCGCCGCCTACGCCACCGCCATCGCCGAACGCTTCCGCGACGACGGACTGGACGTGCTGCTGCTCATGGACTCGCTCACCCGCTACGCCATGGCGCAGCGCGAGATCGCGCTGGCCATCGGCGAACCGCCGGCCACCAAGGGCTACCCGCCTTCCTGCTTCGCCAAGCTGCCACAGCTCGTGGAGCGCAGCGGCAACGGTGCCGAAGGCAAAGGGTCCATCACCGCCTTCTACACCGTGCTCTCCGAGGGCGACGACCAGCAAGACCCGATCGCCGACGCGGCGCGCGCCATCCTGGACGGCCACATCGTGCTCTCGCGCGCCCTGGCCGAGTCGGGCCACTACCCCGCCATCGACGTCGAGGCCTCGGCCTCGCGCGTCATGCACAACGTCGCGGGCTCCGTGCACCTGGAACTGGCGCGCCGTTTCCGCGGCCTGTATTCGCGCTACCAGAAGAGCCGCGACCTGATCCAGCTCGGCGCCTACGTGCCGGGCAGCGACCCCGAGACCGACCGCGCCATCGTGCTCTACCCCGCCCTGCAGCGTTTCCTGATGCAGGACATGCACGAGGCCGCCACCCTGCCCGACAGCCTGCAGAAACTGCAGGCCGCGCTGCAGGAAGACAAGCCTGGCCAGCCACGCCAGGCGCGCCCCCACCACAACCCGTACGAGGAATGACCTCCTGCGGCGCCTCTCGCCCCAAGGGCTTTGTTGTCTACCAGGTAAGCCATTGACATGACCACGCTCCAGACCTTGCACAAAGTGGTGGAACTCGCGGAGAAGCGCCGCGACGAAGCGCTGGGCGCACTGGCCCAGATGCAGCGCGAGATGCAGGTCGCGCAGGACCAGATGAACCAGCTGGAGGCCTACGCGCAGGAATCGCAGTCGCGCTGGGCCGCGCGCAGCAGCGTCGGCGTCGACACCGCGCTGCTCATGCACCACCGCCAGTTCATGGCCAAGATCGACCATGCCATCGCTTTCCAGCGCGGTGTGCTGTCCGAGCGGCAGACCATGATCGACCGCGCGCAGGACCAGGTGCACGCCGCCGAGCGCGACCTCGCCGGCCTGCGCAAGTTCACCGAACGCAAATTGCAGGCGCTGCAGCACAAGGCTCAGCGCCAGGACCAGAAGCGCACCGACGAAATGGCGCTCAACATCCATCTGCGCCAAGCCCTGGCGCGCAACCAGGCCCAGCCCTGACCGAGGACACCGCCCATGAGCAGCACCGCCGCCGTCGCCCGACCCGCCGAACCGCAGCGCCCCGCGCAGGCCTCTTCCACCGCCTCCGGCCATGGCCCGGCCAAGGCCCACGGCGACAAACCCGCGGCCACCGACCTCTTCGCCAACCTGCTCAGCCTGGTGAACGACACCCACCTGGCCGGCATCGACACCAGCGCGCAGGACGGCCTGCCGACCGATGCCACGGGCGACGCCGCCACCAACGCCCTCGCCACCCCGCAGGACAACGGCAACCCGCTGGCCGCCCTGCTGGCCCTGGCCGCGCCCGCGCTCGGCGGCGCCCTGGCCAGCGCCGCCACGGCCGCGTCCGGCCACCCGCACGGCAAGCCGCGCGAAGACAGCGCCGCCGCCACCGCCGCGGTCACGGAAACGCCCGCCAAGACCCCGGGCGGCGTCGCCATCGACGGCATGACGCGCACCGATGAACCGGCACCGGCCGGCCTGCTGCCCTCGGCCAACGCCGCGCGTCCCGCCTTCTCCCACGCCAGCCCCGGCGCCCGGCAGAGCGGACTGGTGTCGCGCGCGGGCGAATCCGCCACCAGCGGCACGCCGGCCATGGTCTGGCAGCGCGCGGGCGCGGCATCCCGCACCGACGCCCTGCAACAGCAGCACGCCGCCCAGGCGGCGCAGGCCGCCGCCAGCAACGCCACCCCGGTGCGCAGCACCGTGGCCCTGGACGAACGCTTCAACCTGAACGCCGCCCAAGGCGCCGCCTCGCTGGCGGGCATGGCGCGGCAGGAAGACGCCGCCACCGCCGCCGACGCCCTGGCTCCAGCCGGCGGTGGCACCCCGCACGGCGGCAGCGCCGCTGCGCGCCACGGCCTGGACGCCGGCCTGGCCGGGCCCGGCGCGCTGGCGGACACCGGCGCCAGCGGCACCGGTGGCGAACGCGCGGGAGACAGTCCCGGCGACGCCCTGCCCGGCGACCCCGCCAACGGCACCGGCCACCGGGCCGACGGCGAGCAAGACACCACCACCGTGACCCACTGGGGCACCCAGCACCTGCGCCACGCCAGCCTGCGCGTGGGCGAAGGCAGCGCAGATGCCATCGACGTTCAGCTCTCCCTGAAAGGCCAGGAGGTGCAGGTTGCCTTCCAGAGCGACAACGCCGACGCCCGCGCCCACCTGCGCGAACACGCCGGCGACGCCCTGGCAGACCTGATGCAGCGCAGCGGCATCCAGCTCGGCAACGTCTCCGTGGGCGGCCAGAGCGCACAGCAACAGGACGGCCTGCCTCGCCACACACCCACCGTGCAACGCGGCGACACCCTGGACCGCGCCGACACCCCCGCACCGTCCACCCCGCAACGCCCCCGCACCGACGGCAGCCGCCCACTGGACGTGTTCGCCTGAAATCAGACACCGCCCCGTCCCTGAGCCGGCCGACGCGCCTCGCACAGGGACTTCAACAAGCTCAGTCCGAACGGATCCGGTGGGTTCCCGCCCTGCCTGAACGGTCCCAGCTCCGAGTCCGTCCACCTTCCCGTTCACCCACCTCCCCTTTCACCCTCCTCCCCCGCTCGCCATGAGCCTGTCGAAGGGCCCCCCAACCCCAGGCAGGCTTCGACAAGCTCAGCCCGAACGGAGTTGACCCAGCCCGATTGGGGATCGCCCCAGCCCGAACAGGCCCCGCCCACAGCCTCTTTAAAAGCCGCCTTTTCCAGCGCTTTTCCGCCGAACACCCCCGGGGCCCCCACCCAATAATTCCTTCAACCCCGCACGTTTTCCGTGTGTTTCGCCCACCCGAACCGGTAGGCGCCCATGAAGGAAGTCCATGTCTGCCGCCGCTGCCGCCACCGCAACCGCCGAAGCGCCCGAAGCGCCCAAGAAGAAAAGCCGCAAGCTGCTGTTCATCATCGTCGGCGTGCTGGTGCTCGCCCTGGCGGGTGCGGGGGGTGCGCTGTTCATCCTGAAGAAGAACACCGCCGAAAGCCACGGTGATGAGGAAGCCGTGGCCGAGCAGAGCCACAAGTCGCGCACGCCGCCGACCTTTCTGCCACTGGACAACATGGTGGTCAACCTGGCCGACGCGGGCGGCAACCGCTTCGTGCAGCTCGGTTTGACGCTGCAGTTGCAGGATGCCAAGACCGGCGACGACATGAAGGCCTACATGCCCAGCATCCGCAGTCAGATCCTGGTGCTGATCTCCCAGCGCACCGCCGACGAGATGCTGCAGGTGCAAGGCAAGGAGAAGCTGGCGGCCGACATCGTCGAGGTGATCTCGCACGAGATGGGCTACGGCGGCTCCAAGCCCGGCAGCAAAGGCGCGCCCAACCCGGTGCAGGCGGTGCGCTTCTCCAGCTTCATCGTCCAGTAACCCACACCCACCGACCGGCCACCACCATGTCCGACTCGTTTCTGTCCCAGGAAGAGATCGACGCCCTGCTGGAGGGCGTGACCGGCGAGAGCCAGAAGCTCGCCAAGGAAGAGGCGCCCACCGACGGTGTGCGCAACTACAACCTCTCCAGCCAGGAGCGCATCGTGCGCGGGCGCATGCCCACCATGGAGATCGTCAATGAACGCTTCTCCCGCAACCTGCGGCTGGGCCTGTTCAACTTCATCCGCCGCAGCCCGGAGATCTCCGTCGGCGCGGTGCAGGTGCAGAAGTACAGCGCCTTCCTGCGCGAGCTGGTGGTGCCGACCAACTTCAACATCATGGCCATCCGCCCGCTGCGCGGCAACGGGCTGGTGGTCTGCGAACCCACGCTGCTGTTCGGCGTGATCGACAGCCTCTACGGCGGCAACGGCAAGTTCCACACCCGCATCGAGGGCCGCGACTTCTCGCCCACCGAGCAGCGTGTGATCAACCGCCTGGTGGACGTGGTGGCCGAGGAATACAAGAAGGCCTGGCGCGGCGTGTACCCGATCGAGCTGGCCTACCAGCGCTCGGAGATGCAGCCTCAGTTCGCCACCATCGCCACACCCAGCGAGATCGTGGTCTCCACCAGCTTCACGCTGGAGATCGGCGACATCTCGGGTTCGCTGCACATCTGCATTCCCTACGCCACGCTGGAGCCGATCCGCGACGTGCTGTATTCGGCCGTCCAGGGCGACGCCATCGAGGTCGATCGCCGCTGGGTCAAGCTGCTCAGCCACGAGATCCAGGCCGCCGAGGTGACCATGGTCGCGGAGCTTGCGCAGACCGAGGCCACGGTGGAGCAGTTGCTGGCCATGCAGATCGGCGACTTCATCGAGCTCGACCGCGTGCCCACGATCAAGGCCCATGTGGACGGCGTGCCGGTTTTCGAGTGCCAGTACGGCACTCACAAGGGCAAGTACGCGCTGCGCGTGGAGCGCAGCCTGCGCGGCCTGGACGCGCACTGGCTGGGAGATTCCTATGTCAACTGATACCACCACCCAAACCATGAACGACACCGCCACCGACGACTGGGCCAAGGCCCTGGAAGAACAGGCCGGTGCGTCCGGCGGCCCCCACGCCGACGGCGCGCCCGAGTTCGAGGCCGACAACGTGCCGATCAACGCGGCCGCCGCGGCCGGCAGCCCGATGCAGGACATCCAGATGGTGCTGGACATCCCGGTCCAGCTCTCGGTGGAACTGGGCCGCACGCGGGTGCCGATCAAGTACATCCTGCAGCTCGCGCAGGGCTCCATCGTGGAGCTCGACGCGCTGGCCGGCGAACCCATGGACGTGCTCATCAACGGCTACCTGATCGCGCAGGGCGAGGTGGTGGTGGTCAACGACAAGTTCGGCATTCGGCTGACCGACATCGTGACACCGTCCGAACGCATGCGCAGGGTGAGCAGGACGTGACCGCTGGTCGCGCCATCCCCCGCGCCGCCTTCGCATCCCTTGTCTGAGGTCACCTCACTCCAACGTGCCTTCCATGTTCCAGAATGCGATTCCCGCGATGCTGCTGCTGGCCCTGATGGTCGGCATCGCTTTCGCCTTGAAGTGGGCCCGTGGCCGCCTGCCTGGTGTGGCCGGCGGCGGCAACGGCCCGGCGCTGCGCGTGCTCTCCAGCCTGTCGCTGGGACCGCAGCAGCGCGTGGTGACGGTGCAGGTGGGCCAGGGCCACGACCGGGTCTGCCTGGTGCTGGGCGTGGCCCCCGGCAGCGTGAGCGCGCTGCACCAGATGCCCCTGCCGGCCGAGGCCGGAACCCCTGACACCGACGCCACACCCGGAGCCACCGGCTTTGCCGCGCGCCTGTCGCAACTCACCCGCCCCACCGATGCGCGCTAAAAACCTTCTTCGCCTGCTGGGCGGTGCGGCGCTGCTGGCCCTGGGCGCCGCCGATGCCTTCGCCCAAGGCGCACCCGCCGCGGCCGGCCCCTCGCTGCCCCTCATGGTGGGCCAGGGCGCGGGCGGCGCCACCTACTCAGTGCCGATCCAGACGCTGCTGTTCTTCACCGCCCTGTCGTTCCTGCCGGCGGTGCTGCTGCTGATGACGGGTTTCACCCGCATCGTCATCGTGCTCTCGCTGCTGCGCCAGGCCTTGGGCACGCAGTCCGCGCCGCCCAACCAGGTCATCGTCGGCCTGTCGCTGTTCCTCACGCTGTTCGTGATGGGCCCCACGCTGGACAAGGTCTACCAGGACGCCTACGAGCCGTACTCCAAAAACGCCATCAGCTTCGAGCAGGCGCTCGAACGCGGCCAGGCCCCCATGCGCGCCTTCATGCTCAAGCAGACGCGCCAGTCCGACTTCGAACTCTTCGCCAAACTGGCCAAGCTGCCGGCCGACGTGACCGCCGAGAACGCGCCCTTTCGCGTGCTGGTGCCCGCCTTCGTCACCAGTGAACTCAAGACCGCCTTCCAGATCGGCTTCATGATCTTCATTCCCTTCCTGGTGATCGACATGGTCGTCGCCAGCGTGCTCATGTCGCTGGGGATGATGATGCTCTCGCCGGTGCTGGTGGCGCTGCCCTTCAAGCTCATGCTGTTCGTGTTGGCGGACGGCTGGAACCTGCTGATCGGCTCCCTGGCCGCATCGTTCGCGACATGAGCAGGGCCCCCACGCTCCGCCGCTTCGCGGGTCGCTGCCCCCCGAGGGGGCTGACCCCGCCTTGGGGCGGCCCGGCGGCGGGGTCCCTGGCCCCCACGCTCTGCCGCTTCGCGGGTCGCTGCCCCCCGAGGGGGCTGACCCCGCCTTGGGGCGGCCCGGCGGCGGGGTCCGTGGCCCCCACGCTCCGCCGCTGCGCGGTGGCGGGGGCCTGTTCTTTTTTTGGAAAGCTTGTCTGATGGATCCCCAAGCCGCTCTCACGATGGGGCAGAACGCCCTCTTCCTGCTGCTCATGGTGGCCGCGCCGGTGCTGGCCACGGTGTTGGCGGTCGGTCTCCTGGTGAGCCTGTTCCAGGCCATCACGCAGATCCATGAGGCCACCCTGTCCTTCGTGCCCAAGCTCATCGCGGCGATCGCGGTGTTCGCCATCGCCGGCCCTTGGATGATGTCGACCATGGTGGACTTCATCCGCAACACCATCATGGGCATCCCCAACTTCGCTGTATGAGGGACCACCCCCCTGCGCCGCCTTGCGGCTTCCCCCCTCTCTGGCGCGCCTTCGGCGCTGGGACGGGGAACGGCATCTCGGGCTGGCAGAGCCGGACCCTTGTTGCCTCTGGATGGGTCACGTCGCTCCGGAGAGGTTGAGCGGGTATGCCCACCTTCACCGAAGCTCAGATCATGGCGCTGGTCTCGCCGGTGTTCTGGCCGTTCCTGCGCATCCTGGCGGTGTTCACCAGCGCGCCCATCTTCTCCGCGCGTTCGGTGCCCATGCGCACGCGGGTGGCGCTGGCTTTCCTGGTGGCGGTGTGTGCGCAGGCGGGCCTGCCGGATCAGCCCGTGGTGGCGCTGAACGACCCGCAGGCTTTCGGCGTGGTGGCGCAGCAGGTGGTGGTGGGGCTGGCCATCGGGCTGGCCGTGCGCATCGTGTTCGCTTCGGTGGAGCTGGCCGGTGAACTCATCGGCCTGCAGATGGGCCTGAACTTCGCCGGCTTCTTCGACCCCAGCACCAATTCGCAGTCCAGCACCGTGGGCCGCTTCTTCGGCAACACCACCATGCTGTTGTTCGTGGTGATGGGCGGCCACCTGATGCTGTTGCAGGCGGTGATCGCCAGCTTCAACACCTTTCCCATTGGCGGCAGCGCCTTCGAGTCCGTCAACCGCATGCAATTGCACGAGCTGGGCGCGGTGGTGTTCCGCTATGGGCTGTGGATCGCCCTGCCCATGATCGGCATGCTGCTCTTCATCAACATCGTGCTGGGCTTCGTCTCGCGCATCGCGCCGCAGATGAACGCGTTTGCCATCGGCTTTCCGCTCACGCTGTCGGCTGGCCTGGTGGGTATCGCCTTCACCCTGCCCATGCTCGACGCCCCGGTGGCGGCGCTCCTGCGGCTGGCCACGGGCATCTTCATCGGCGGCTGAGCGCCTGCCAGCGCCGTCCGTCGCCCGCATTTCATCGTGGTCCCCCGCGGCCGAAACCTCGAAGACGACGAACCCGGAGATCCCTGATGAAACTTCGCACCCAGATCCTCTGCCTCGGCCTGGCCGGCGCCGCGCTGGTGTCCAGCGCCGGCGGCATCGGCCTGCTGGCCGTCTCCGCCATGGCCAGCAAGATCGAGGCCTCGGCCCACGCCAGCCAGGCGCTGCAGGCCTCGCAGAGCGCGGACATGATGCACGACGCCCTGCGCGGCGATGCCCAACGCGCCGTGCTGGCCGTCATCAAGGGCGACAGCGCCACCGTGGCGGCCGTCCGCGCCGACCTGGACGACCACGCGACCACCATCGAGACGGCGTTGAAGAAGATTGGCGACACCGGCGTGGAGCCCGAGGCGCGCCGCGCGCTCGAAGAAACCTTGCCCATGGTGACCCAGTACGTGGCCGCCGCGCGCGCCGTGGTGAACGGCGCCACACAAGGCGTGGCACAGGCCGAGGCATCCCTGCCGGCGCTCAACCAGGCCTTCGCCCAGCTGGAAGACCAGCTTGAAAAACTCTCCGGCCTGATCGAGCGCGACGGCACGGCCATTTCCGAAGCCGCCCACGCCAGCGTGGACCGCTCCCTCTGGGTGCTCGCCCTCGCCGCGCTCGCCGCCACCATGCTGCTCATCCTGGGCGCGCTCTGGGTGGCCCACGTCGTGGCGGTTCCCATGGGGCGCGCGGTCAGCGCCGCCGGCCATCTGGCCGAAGGCGACCTGAGCCAACCCATCGCCCCCGTGGGCAACGACGACACCCGCCAGTTGCTGGATGCCATGCGCACCATGCAGCAGCGCATGAGCGAGACCGTGAGCCACGTGCAGGACAACGCCGCGCTGGTGTCCGATGCCAGCGTGCAGATTGCCCAGGGCAACGCAGACCTCTCCATCCGCACCGAACAGCAGGCCTCGTCCCTGGAAGAAACGGCAGCCTCCATGGAAGAACTGGGCAGCACGGTGCGCCAGACCGCCGACCACGCGCGCAAGGCCAACGAGTTGGCGCGCAACGCGTCCAACGTGGCGGCCGAAGGCGGCCAGGTGGTTGACCGCGTGGTGGAAACCATGCGCGGCATCCACGACAGCTCGCGCCGCATCGGCGAGATCATCGGCGTGATCGACGGCATTGCCTTCCAGACCAACATCCTGGCGCTCAACGCGGCGGTGGAAGCCGCGCGGGCCGGCGAACAAGGGCGCGGCTTCGCGGTGGTGGCCGGCGAGGTGCGCAGCCTCGCCCAGCGCAGCGCCGAGGCGGCCAAGGAGATCAAGCAACTCATCGGCGCCAGCGTGCAGACCGTGGAGGCCGGCACCCAGCTCGCCGACCAGGCGGGCGCCACCATGCAGGGCGTGGTGGACGCGATCCGCAGCGTGAGCACGCTCGTGAGCGAGATCAGCAACGCCACCAGCGAACAGAGCAGCGGCGTGGGCCAGGTGGGCGAAGCCATCACGCAGATGGACAAGGTCACCCAGCAGAACGCCGCGCTGGTAGAGGAAAGCGCCGCGGCGGCCGAGAGCCTCAAGACCCAGGCCATCGAACTCGTGCGCGCCGTCTCGGTCTTCAAACTCGCGCGCGAACCCCGCCTGCAGGCGCCGGCGCTGTAGGGCCAGGCAGGGGTCTCTCGGGCGCGCACCCGCGCGGTCGCGCCAATTCCCGGAAAATCGCCGTCTGCCCCCGCAGCGCTGACGACGGAGAACCTGCCTTGCCCTTGCCCCCACCCCAGCCCCGCACACCCATGCACACCCGGCGTGTGACCTACCAGGGATTCCGCCGCGACGACGGCCTCTGGGACATCGAAGGCGAGCTGCACGACAGCAAGCCGCACGATTTCGAACTGCGCGGCAAGGGCACGCACCGGGCCGGCGAACCCGTGCACCACATGCGCCTGCGCGTGACCTTTGGCGACGACATGGTCATCCGCGCCATCGACGTCGCCATGGACGCCCGTCCGCACGGCCCCTGCCCCGAAGCCATGGCCCCCATGCAGCGCATGGTGGGCGAAGTGCTGGGCAAGGGCTGGCGCCACACCATCCAGCGCCACCTTGGCGGCATCCAGGGTTGCACCCACCTGCGCGAACTGCTCTACAACCTGGCCACCGCCGCCTTCCAGACCCGCTCGGGCTCCTTCGCCATTCCCGCCGACGGCAGCCCGCCCGCCCACCTGGGCCAGTGCGTGGCCTGGGACTTCGACGGCCCGGTGGTGGAAGAGCTCTACCCCATGTTCTTCCGCTGGCGCCCGCCCGCGCGCGACCGCGGCGCTTGAAACCGCTTGCGGCCTGGCGCTCGAAGTCGCGTCCTTGAAGCGGCGGATGGAGCCGCCACCCGGGCCGCTCACCGCCTCATCCCGCAAATACATATAGGGGGTACTGGTATCGTGGCGCACCACGAGCCAGAACATCCCAGCACCCGGGACCCCGTCGCTATACTGCGCCGGTCACGCGAAAACGGCGTGACCGGGATTGGTCTCCCGTCGCAGTTCCTGCAGCGAAAGCCGCAGGTTCTTCATATCCGCAGAGTCTGCGGCTTCTTCGCTCGTGCCTCCAGTTTTGGCGGCTCGGGCGGGGGGCTGCGAGGCCCGCCGGTTCCCGCAGGGACTGCCCGGTAGACCAACCCGTTCGAGCCGCCGCCACCGATTGGTCTCGGGGGCGGCGGTTGTTGCAAACCGCAGTCCTAGGGAGGCCTCATGGCCCAATCCACCCACGTCAACGGCGTCACACCCCCCGACGCCCTCCACCCCCGTCTCCTCCTGCTGGCCGCCCGGGCCGACTGTCAGGCCGCGTCCCTCACCTCCACGCTCAACGCGCTCATCGCGCTGGAGAGGTTCGTCTCGGTGGAACACACCGCAGCCGACAACGGCGAGCATGGCCGTGAGGAACGCATGCACCTGCGGTCCAGCCTGGGGCGCCTGACGCGGGCCCTGCACGAGGACATGCAACGCCGGATCGGCCTGGTGGCCGACACCACGACCGAGTTACGGGCGGTGCTGGAGGGAAGCGGTCGCCGGCTGAACTGAACCCGCCGGGAACGGCCGCGACGCGCGCCACAGGCGCCACAGGCGCGATGCGCGGCCGATGAACACCCCCGTCAGCGCACCGTACAGCGCCGCGACGGACAGCACGTAGGGCGCCTGCCGCACCAGCCCCGGCTCCATCGCCAGATCGACGCCCACCACGTACTTCACCAGGAAAATCCCGACGATCAGCAGCAGCGGAACCACGCTGCCCGGCACCCGGACCACGCGCCGCACCGGGTCGAACTGCGCCGCGCTGCGGCCGCGCGCCAGCAGCGCAAACCCCAGGACGGCGGCCACCAGCCACGCCAGCAAGGCCGGCACCCGGTGGGGTGACCCACCCAGCGCCGAGGCCGTGCCCCACACGGACAGCGCCGTCATGGCCAAAGGCATCAACGACACCCGCGCCAGGCCCGCGGTGCGGTCGCGCAACTGGCTGACACCCAGCACGAGCAGGCCCGCAAGCAAACCCCACACCCAGGTGGGCGTACCCCGAAGCACGGGAACCACCGCTTCGGGATGGGTGGCGACAAGTTGCAGCAGCATGGCGTTTCCTCACAGAAAAAAAGTTGAAAGAGGTGCAGAGAAGGCGGAGCCGTACTGTGCGCGGCGGGGCGAGGAAGGGGAAGCCGCTTGCGATGGAACTGGAGCCTGGGGGCGTGAAATGGCGGTGGGAGGGGGTGAGTGGGTTTGCCGTGTTGGATGACAACCCCAAAATGGGTATGATCAAACCCAATATGGGATCAGCCATGGGTACCGACACCGCACACTCAGCGCTCGCCGACGCGCTTTTCCCTGGCACCAAGCAACGCGTGCTGGGTCTGTTGTTTGGCCAGCCCTGGCGCAGTTTCTATGCCAGCGAAGTGATCGGGCTGGTGGCCAGCGGCTCCGGTGTCGTCCAGCGCGAATTGGCGGTCCTGACAAAGAGCGGCCTGATATCCATGAAGCCGATCGGCAACCAGAAGCACTACCAGGCCAATCCTGACTCGCCGATCTATGCGGAATTGAGCGCCATCGTGCAAAAGACGGTGGGGCTGGCCGATCCCTTGCGCCAGGCGCTCCAGCCTCTGGTGCCGAGAATCATCGCGGCCTTCGTCTATGGCTCGGTCGCAAAAAAGACGGACACGGCACACAGCGACATTGATCTGATGCTGGTGAGCGACGACCTCAGCTACGGCGATGTCTTTGGGGTCCTGGAAGACGCCGGCCGCGCATTGGGGCGTCCCGTCAACCCAACGATTCTGACGCGGGCAGAGTTTCTCAAGCGTGTCGCGGGGCAGGAGTCTTTTCTGAGCAGGGTGCTGGAGGCACCCAAGCTGTGGATCGTGGGTGGCGACGATGACCTCCCCACTTGAAAACCTCAGTGGCCCAGGCAAGGCGCTGAAGGCCGAGTCGCCGGATGCGCGAGAGTTCGACGGCCTGAAGCGTTCGGGGCATGCGAGGCTGAAAGATGCCCTCAACCCTGCCCTCTCCATTGAAAGCCGCTTCGATCTCGCCTACAACGCTGCCCACGCGTTTTGCCTGGCCGCACTGCGCTGGCATGGATACAGGTCTACGAATCGCTACCTGGTTTTCCAGCTGTTGCCGCATACGCTGGGACTGGGTCCAGAGGTGTGGAGGGTGCTGTCGAAATGCCACGAAGTTCGCAACCTGGGTGAGTACGAGGGCGACCTGAACGTCGACGATCGCATCGTCACCGATCTCGTGGCGGCATGCCAGGCGGTTGCAGGCAAGATGGATGCGCTGGCTCCACTGGGCGTTCCGGCACCGCCTGCAAGGTAGCTGGAGACCATGCGCTATTGGTGGGTCAATCAGAACCAAACCTACCGGCATGAGGTGCAGGGTGGGTACCTTTGGTCACCCAAGCGCAAGGCCAATCAGGCGAGGAACCCGTTTTACGACTTCATGCGCGAGGTGGCTCCTGGCGATGTGATCTTCTCCTTCGCGGACACCGTGATCCGGGCCATCGGCATTGCGGCTTCGCATGCGTACGAGGCGCCAAAACCATTGGAGTTCGGACAAACGGGCGCGTACTGGGATTTGATCGGTTGGCGCCTGGATGTGCGCTTCCATCCCCTTCACCAACCCATTCGACCAGCAACACACATGGCGGTACTGGCGCCACTGCTGCCTGAGCGGTATGCACCGCTGCGCCCCAATGGCGTTGGCTTGCAGAGTGTGTATCTGACACGTCTTCCCGAACGCCTGGCCGCCGCGCTGATCGATCTGCTGGGCGCTGAGGCCCATGCATTGGTGAAGAGCTTTCGCGTTGCCGAGGAACCCCAGGCAGTCGCTTCTGCGATCGGCCTCGTCCAATGGGAAGAACACGAGCTTCAACAAGTTCACACCGATGCCCGCTTGTCTGAAACAGAGCGCCAGGCTTTGGTGCTGGCACGCAGAGGCCAGGGTGTCTTCAAAGGACGTGTCATGGCGATTGAACGCGCCTGCCGCCTCACTGGCGTCACAAGGGAAGAGCACCTCAGAGCCAGCCATTGCAAACCCTGGCGAGATGCCACGAACGAGGAGCGGCTCGATGGCGAGAACGGTCTTCTGCTCACTCCCAGCATGGACCACCTGTTCGACCGCGGGTTCATTGCTTTCGACAATGACGGCGATGTGATCTTCTCGCCGGTCGCGGACCAGGATTCGATGGTCCGGATGGGACTTGATCCCGGACGGGCCTGGAATGTCGGGCCGTTCTCAAGCGGACAAAAGCGTTTCCTTGAGTTCCATCGCGAGAACGTGCTGTTGCGGTCCAGCTTTCTGGAGCATCTCTGAGGGCGATGCCAACCCCATGCCCGCAACGGCACTCCCTAGTCCACCACCGCCCCATACACCAACCCCCGCATCACCGACCGGTAGTGCACCCGCTGGTTCGGCGCCTGCGCCATGAAGATGGCGAACAGGTCCAGGGCCGGGTCGACGAAGAAGTGGGTGCCGCCTATGCCGCTCCAGTGGTAGGTGCCGACCGAGCCGGGCACCGGGGCAACGCCGGTTTCGGTGCGCACGGCAAAGCCCAGGCCGAATCCGTGGCCAGGGGGCAGCAGGGGGTTGTCGGTGTGGGCGATGGCGCTGCCCAGGTGGTCGGCGGTCATGTAGGCCAGAGTGTGCGGCGAAAGCAGGCGCCGGCCCTCCAGCGCAGCGCCGTTGCACAGGCATTGCAGGAAGCGCGCGTAGTCGTGCGCGGTGGACATGAGGCCGCCGCCGCCCATTTCCAGCGCCGGCACTTCGCGCGGGTCGTGCATGGGCATGGGGGTGCCGCCGTCGGGGTCGTGCGAGAAGGCTTCGGCGATGCGGTGGTGCTGCGCTGGTGGCACGGAGAAGGCGGTCTCGTGCATGCCCAGGGGTTGCAGGATGGCTTCGCGCAGGAAGGCGCCCAGCGCCTGGCCGGTGACGACCTCGATCACGCGGCCGAGCACGTCGGTGGCGCGGCTGTAGGCCCAGGTGGTGCCGGGCTGGTGGGCCAGCGGCAGCGCGGCCAGGCGCTCGCAGAGTTGGGCATTGGTCTGCTGGCGGTCGTTCAGGTCGGCCTGGGTATAGCGCTGGTTCACATACCCGTTGCCGGTGAACTCGTAGGTGAGGCCGGCGGTGTGGCGCAGCAGGTCCTGCACGGTGGCGGGCCGCGCGGCAGGCACCAGGGTGACGCCGTTCGGGCCGTCGCCGGGCACGGCCACCTGCTGGTGCAGGAAGCCCGGCACGTACTGGCCGACCGGGTCGCTCAGCAGCAGCCGGCCCTGCTCCACCAGCATCATGGCCGCCACCGACACGATGGGCTTGGTCATGGAGTAGATGCGGAAGATGGCATCGGTGCCCATGGGGGCTTCACGCGCGGGGTCGAGCCGGCCCACGGCGGCATCGAGCACCACGCGCCCGCGCCGGGCGATGAGCACCGCCGCACCGGGCAGGCGGCCACGGTCCACGTCGCGCTGCAGCATCTGCACGATGCGCTGCGTGCGTTCGGGGCACAGCCCCACATCGGCCGGTGCGGCGACAGGCAAGCCGTGCATGGCGTTCACCCTTGCCCGAAACGTTGGCGCGCCAGTGCGGCGCCTTGCGCCAGGGCCTCCAGCTTGGCCAGGGCCACCGCGCGGCTCATGGGCGCGAGTCCACAGTTGGTGCAGGCGATCAGGTGTTCGCGGGGCACGTAACGCAGCGCGGTTCCGATCGTGTCGGCGACCTGCTCGGGCGTTTCCACCACGTCGCTGGCCACGTCGATCACACCCACCATCACGTCCTTGCCGCGCAGCAAGGCCATCAGCTCGGGCGGCACATGCGAGTGGTAGCACTCCAGGCTCACCTGGCCGATGCTGCTGCGGGCCAGCACCGGAAACACCTGCTCGTACTGGCGCCACTCTTCACCCAGCGTGTGTTTCCAGTCCACGTTGGCCTGGATGCCGTAGCCGTAGCAGATGTGCACGGCCGTGGTGCAGTGCAGGCCCTGCACCGCGCGCTCCAGCGCGGCCACGCCCCAGTCGGCCGCGTCCTTCATGTAAACGTTGAAGGCCGGTTCGTCGAACTGGATGATGTCGACGCCATCGGCCTGCAGGGCCAGTGCCTCCTGGTTGAGCAGCTCGGCGAAGGCCATGGCCATCTGCACGCGGTCGCCGTAGAAGCGGTCGGCCACGGTGTCCACGATGGTCATGGGCCCGGGCAGGGTGAACTTGAGTTTGCGCCGGGTGTGGGCGCGCGCCAGTTGCGCCTCGAACGCGTGCACCCGGCCCTTGAGGCGCAAGGGCGCCACCACCTGCGGCACCATCGCGTCGTAGCGGTTGTTGCGAATGCCCATCTTCACCTTGTTGGCGAAGTCGATGCCTTCCACCTGCTCCAGGAAGCCGTGCACGAAGTGCTGGCGCGCCTGCTCACCGTCGCCCACCACGTCCAGCCCCGCGTCCTCCTGCGCCTTGATCCACAGCAGCGTGGCATCGGCCTTGGCCTGCAGCAGATCGCTCCCGGTGCCCTTCCATTCGGGCCAGAGTTTGCCGGTCTCGGCCAGCCAGCCGGGTTTGGGCAGGCTGCCTGCCGTGGCGGTCTCGAACAAGGGCATGGTGCGTGTCTCCTGCATGCGGGTTGAGGAATGTGTGGCGAGGCGCCGGGACATTGTGCGCCCGCGGCTCAGCCGTGCAGCAGGCGCGGCAACGCCGCCCACAGCATGGCCAGGCCCGACAGCGTGAGCAGCGACAGCACCAGGCGGCGAAAGGCCAGTTCGCTCAGGCCCACATAGAGCCGCGCGCCGAGCAGCGAGGGCACCAGCAGCGCCAGGGCCACCAGCGGCATCAGCGGCCACAGGTCGCGCGTCACCAGCCCGCTGGCCACGTAGCCGGCCATGGTGAAGGCCAGCGCCGCCAGGTTGAAGTTCTGGATCACCGCTCGCTGCTCGTCCTTGGCCATGCCACGCAGGGTGCACCAGAGCGTAGGCACCACACCGGTGAAGCCGCCGATGCCGCCCATGAAGCCGCCCACCGCGCCCGCCAGCGCATCGCCCGCGCGCGCGCCACGCGCCACCTTGGGCAGGCTGGGCGCCAGCAGCATCGTCGGGCAGAACACCACCAGCACACCGCCCAGCACCAGCCTGAACAGGTCGGCGTTCAGGAGCGGCAGCACCGCGATGCCCAGGGGAATGCCGACCGCGCCACCGGCCAGAAAAGGCGCCAGCGTGCCCAGCCGCAGCCCTCGGCGCGACGACACGGCCGCCACCACCTGCCCGGTGAGCGAGCCGAACACCGCCATCACCGCCGCCACGCGTGGCTCCACGCCCCAGACCCAGAACGACATGGCCACCATGCCGAACGCAAAGCCCGAGAGGCCCTGCACGAAGCCGGCCACTGCCGCACCCAGCAGGAGCAAGCCCAGTTCAGGCGTCATCGCCGGCACCACGCAGGCTTCTCGCGGGTGGACAGGCGGTGGGTCTGCAAGCGGCTCATGACGCGAGTCTACGACCGGCCTCGCGGCATCTTCAAGCGACCGGCCCGCTGACAGCACCCCGTGCGGCGACACTGCCGGGCTCAGGCACCCGAGCGTGCGGGCAACCAGACCTTGAAGGTGGTCACGCCCAGATGGGAGCGCACCGACACATGGCCACCGTGGGCGCCCACGATGCGTTGCACCAGGAACAGCCCGAGCCCCGCGCCGGGTTTGCCACGGGCCGCGCGGCCGCGGTAGTAGCGTTGGAACAGCAGAGGCAGTTCATCGGGAGCGATGGCGTCGCCCGTGTTGCGCACACTCAGGCTCAGGGCACCACCCGACAAACCCTTCACCCGCAGGCTCACCGGCATGTCCGCCCGCGCATGCCGGTCCGCGTTGGCCACCAGGTTGCGCAGCGCCACACGCAACATGTCCGGGTCGCAGACGAACACGTCCGGCAATTGCTGCAGGTCGACCACCACCCGCCCCTGCGGCCACTCGGCCACGAGATCCTGCAGCAGGGCACGCAGATCACAGGCCTGCTCATGCACGGACGGCTCGGCAAGGTCCATGCGTTCGGCCGTGAGGCAGTTGTCCATCAGGTCGACCATGCGCCGGGTCGCGTCGCGGATGTTGGCGCAGCGCTGGAGCGAGCGTTCGGCCGGCGCGTCCAGGTGCGTCGCAAGTTGCTGCGCCGAGGTGTCGATGATCGCCAACGGGGTGCGGAACTCGTGCGACACCAACGCCACGAAGTCCCGCTGCTCCCGGCGCGCGGCCTGCTCGATCTGCAGCGCAACGCGCAAGGCGTTGTAGCGGTAGACGATGAACATGCACATCACGACCATGTGCAGCACCGAGGCCACCTGGATGCTGTAGTCCGTCAGCGGCCCCGGCTGCAACCAGCCCAGGTTGCGCAGGTAGCGCACGAGGATGCCGAGGAAGAAGATGCCGAAGGCGACCAGCAGGAAGCGCCCGGCCATCTCGCCACGCCGCAGCGGCACGATGGCCACACCCGCCATGAGCAGCATCCAGACGATGGAGAGCACTTGCGCAGCACCCACACCCGCGCGGTGGGCGCCAGCCAGCACCATCGCACTGGTGACGAGCGCCACGGCGGCGGCACCCCGCGTGAGGAAACGCCGCACCCGGGGCATGTGGCGGTGCAGCTCCAGCGCAGCGCTGGAGAATTGGGTACCGGCGTAGATGGAGGCGCAGATGACCAGGCTCAGCGGCACCAGGGCCAGGGTGCCGCTCCAGTCGAGCGCGTTCTGCAGGTAGCCCATGGAGAGCATCATGCCCAGGCAGTTCAGGCCGGCGTACATCACGTACCAGCCGCTGAGGACCTCGCGCGTCCATTTCCAGAACAGGAACTGGATCAGGATCACCAGCGCATAGAGCCCGAAGTAGATGCCCCAGAGCAGGGCCTCGTCCTGGGCACTCGCGTAGAAGCGCTCACTCTCCCACAGCTTTACCGAGGTGGACAGCGAGTTGCGCGTCTGCAGACGCAGCATCAGCGCATGGGTGCCGGGCTCGAGGTCCAGGCGAAACACCGGGCTGCGGGTGTCGAGCGGCCAGGCGCTGTGTGTCACCACACGGCCGGACTGCGTGGCCTGCCATGCGCCAGTTTCGTCGCGCTGGTAGAGCCGTACGTCCTCCAGCAGCGTGTTGTCCACCTCCAGCCGCCACGAGGTGCCACCGTCCGGCTGCCGCACATCCCAGCGCAGCCACAGGGCGTCCGGCGTGAATCCCAGGTTGGGTGAGCCGGGCAATGGCGCCCAGCCGGTTTCGGCCTCGGCCTGTTCGGCGTGCTGCAGGCGGCCTTGCGGGTCCCGCAGCCACGCCATGCGGCCCGCCAGCGGAATCACGCCGGCCCGGGCATCGAGCACCACGGGAGAAGACGGCGGCGACAGCCGTGACGGCTGAGCCTGAACGACGCCGCACCACAGCCAGAAACCGACCAGCGCCAGTTGCCACCACATGCCTTGAAGATAGCACGCGGTCCTGGGTGAAACGCCACTCAGGATTGCTCAGATTCACTCAGGCACAAGGCACCGGAGCATGCCCTAGACTCGAACGCCATGGCCCATCTGATCCTGCTTGAAGACGAGCCGGTCCTGCGCGAAGAGCTGAGCGAATTCCTCACCGAGGCAGGTCATGAAGTCACCACCGCCGGCACCATCGCGGAGTTCCAGCGCATCCATGTGCCCGGCCTGCACGCCATCGCCATCGTTGACCTGGGCCTGCCCGACGGCGACGGCATGGACCTCATTGCCGCACTGCGCGCCAACGGCCACCGGGTGGGCGTCATCGTGTTCACGGCGCGCGACGCCAAGCACCACAAGATCGCCAGCCTGGCCAGCGGCGCGGACCACTACCTGTCCAAGATCACCTCCCTGGACGAACTGGCCGCGACGGTGAGCGCGCTGGCGCGCCGCCTGGACATCCAGGAGCAGCCACGCTGGCGGCTGCAAGGCTCGCCACGCCAGCTCGTGCCGCCAGGTTTCGCCCCCATCCCACTGTCGGGGCAGGACTACACCGTGCTCCATGCCTTGGCCGTCGGCGGCGCCAGCGTCACGCGCGAGGCCATCGTCAAGGCCATGGGCGAGAACTGGTTCGACTACGACCAGAGGCGTCTGGACACCCAGATGCGCAGGCTGCGCCGCAAGGTCGAGGCAGCCTGCGGCCTGAACCTGCCCATCACCACCTTGCGGGGCGTGGGTTTCCGGTTTCACGCCCCGATTGACATACAACCCTGACGCGCAGCGCCCAGCCCGGCTCACACAGCAGTCAGATGAACCCAGCTACCCTGGATATTCCCATGGACAGGCGGACTTCCGTGAACACCAGCACCCACGGCCCTATGCCCGGCCACCACGGCGCGGGCCGCTTCCGTGTGCCGGTGCCCGAAGAGGCGACCACCCACGGCTTCCGGTACACCTTGTCCGAGCGCCTGAGCGACGGCATGGCCGGCGAGCCTCCCGTCCGCGCCACGCTGCCCAACGGCGCGCCGCTGCCCGACTGGCTGCGCTTCATCCCCGCCACCCGCAGCTTCACCGCCGCCGCCGTGCCGCCGGGTGCGTTGCCGCTGGACGTGCGGGTCGCCATCGGCACGCGGATCACATGCCTCACCCTCGTGCCGGGCGAAGCACCCTCGTAGGAAAGCGGCGCGGGTTCGCCAGGGTCACCCGCCCTGTCTCCCGCGCAGAAAGGCCACCACGCGGGCGTTCACCGCCTGCGGGTGCGTGAGCGGCGCCATGTGCCCCCAACCGGGTTCCTCGTGCATGCGCACATTCGGCAGAACCCGGGACAGCACGCGGGCCACCGCCTTCGCAGACTCCGGCGTCTCGCGGCCCAGCAGGTCTGTCTCCTTCACCGGCCCTGGCGCTCATGCAAAGGCACGGTGTTCTGCTTCTCGATCATGCCGTCAGACGACCCGACTGCAAAGCAGCGGCCGATCGGATGCCATGCACGCGCGGCTCAGAAGGAAGCCCACTCCTGAGCGTCCAGAGACGCCGTGCTGGCTGTCACCGGCTTGCTGGCCACGGCGACGGCCGGGGCCGAAGTCCTGGGCTTGGCGGTGCCCGCACCACCCGTCTGGCTCCGGGCCACGGGCCGTGGAGTGGCGGTCTTGCTCTCCGTCACCACAGCCCTGGGAGGCGCCGAGACGGCGCCGGGACCCTCCCCCAGCCTGAAGACAGACACCACATCCACCAGCCGCAGAGCCTGGCTCTTGAGGCTGTCCGCCGCGGCCGCGCTTTCCTCGACCAGCGCGGCATTCTGCTGCGTGACTTGGTCCATCTGCCCGACGGCCTCACCGACCTGCTGGATGCTGCTGCTCTGTTCCGAGGTGGCCGAGCTGATCTCGCTCACGATGTCGCTGACCCTCTTGATCGAGCCGACGATGTCGTCCATGGTCCGGCCCGCCTCCCCCACCAGCGCGGCGCCCTGCTCCACTTGCTCCACGTTGTTGGCGATCAGGCTCTTGATCTCCTTGGCCGCCTCGGCGCTGCGTTGCGCGAGACTGCGCACTTCGCCGGCCACCACCGCAAAGCCCCGGCCCTGCTCGCCGGCACGGGCCGCTTCCACCGCGGCGTTCAGAGCCAGGATGTTGGTCTGGAAGGCAATGCCATCGATCACGCCGATGATGTCGCCGATCTTGCGGCTCGACTCGTTGATGCCGTCCATGGTCGACACCACCTGGCCGACCACTTCGCCTCCCCGCGTGGCCACCCCGGAGGCGGTCCGGGCGAGTTCGCTGGCTTGCTGGGCGTTCTCCGCGTTGTGGCGCACGGTACTGCCGAGTTGCTCCATCGTTGCCGCGGTTTCCTCCAGCGCACTGGCCTGTTCCTCGGTGCGGCCAGACAAGTCCTGGTTGCCCTGCGCGATCTGCGTCGAAGCGGTGGCCACGCTGTCGGCGTTGCGCCGCACCTCGCCCACCACCTTGGACAGGCTTTCCTGCATCTCCTGCAGAGAGCGCAGCAGCTTCGCCGTCTCGTCGTTCCCGTCCACGCGGACCTGGGATGTCAGGTCCCCTGCGGCCACCCGTCCTGCCAGGTGCAGCGCCTCGCCGATCGGCACGGTGATCGAACGCGTGATGCGGATGGCGACGGCAATCCCGGTGACGAAGGCCAGCAGCGCCACCCCACCCATGACCCAGCGCGCCGACTGGAAGGTGGACATCGCGGCCTTTCCCTGTTTCGCCGACAGCGCGACGTTGTACTGGAGCCAGGCGTCGACCGCGGTATGAACCGCCTGGAACGCTTCGTTCGCGGCGCCCATCATCAGCGCATTCGCTTCTTCGGTCTTGCCGGGGTCACGGGCCGTCAGGCGGGACACCGGCCTGACCTTCTCCCACTCCGCTACATAGCTGGCCACCGCGGCGCGCGTGGCCTGCATGAGACGGCGGTCCTCCTCGTCGGAAACCAGTTTCTGCTCATAGTCCACGAACGCGGCGTCCAGGCCGCGCCGCTCCTCCGCCAGCCGGGACTCGATCTGGTCCATCTCGGTCTCGGTGTTGCTCAGGAGGTGGTTCAGCCCGAGGCGACGAATGCCCTCGACGCCGCCGGAAATCTTGGCCAGGGCCTGCGACGTGGGCACCTGGTTGTCCGCGTAGTACATGGTGTTGTCGAAGAGACTGCCCATCTCCATGACAGCGACCCCCGTGAGGATGGCCATGAGGGTCAACAGAAGGCCAAACCCCAGACCCAGTCGCTGACCGATCTTGAGATGCTTGAACATGTTGGAATCTTTCAAATGGAACGACAGCGACGCGGCAAATGCGTCTGGCTGTCACGGTCATGAGCGGTCGATCGTGGTGCTCTCCCATTCGCTGCAAACAGAGGCCGGTGACGCCGGCAGGGTGGCGGTCAGGCATCGGGCACCACGGCGGACATCAAGACTGAAGCCACTACCGACCTGGACCACTCAAGACAAGGTCGCGGTGCATGACCGGGGTTGCGGACGAATGCGCCAGGTACTTCGGCAGCGCCGTTCCGGTTCTTGACCCCGGGTCAGTCGCGTCCGCGACGAACGAGGTGCGCACCCGGGAAAACCGCACAGACCGACGCGCCAGATTGCGCGAAGCCGCGCGCTTGTGCGAACGCCAAAGCCCATGGCTATACTGCGCCCCGTCATATCAAAGAAAGGTCAGGGAGACCCTATGGCAAAGCCTGCGCCGCACATCACGGCAGAGTACGACCGAGAGCACTTCTCCATCCACCCCGCGATCATTGCCCGCTCCATCGTGGCCCGCCAGCAAGCCGGTGAACTCGCGAACCTCCTGCGCGCCAGCACCGGGCTCGTCGACATGGTCCTGCGTCCCAGCGCGTCGGACACCCCGGAAGTGGCCCGCCTGCGCCAGACCCTGAGAGAGGCCACCCAGATCCAGGCACACCAGATGGACACGCAGGTCAACGCCCTGCTGAACACCACCCAATTGCTGCAGGAACTGGTGGCCGAGGTGGCGGGCATAGAACCTGGGACGGTACTCGTCTGAGGCCGCCAGGCCGCACGCGCACACCGTCCTCCGCGCCCGCGCGCGAGCGCCTGCTGGCGCCACTGCTGGAGCGCCGTTCCATCTCGCCCCGGCGATTGCGCCACCCCCCACCCTCACCACAGGATCTGGACGCCATGGTGGCCGCGGCCCTGTGCGCGCCGGACCATGGCGACCTGATGGCCTCCGAGCTGGATCGGCACAAGGCCCGCGCCCATGCCACGCGCCCACCAGGGCTGCTGGCGTTTGTGGTCAACCTGCGCCACCGCCACATACGACGGAAAGACCTCCAGCCGGGCCAGCGCCTGCGGAGCGCCGGCGTTCCGGTGCATGGCATGAACTTCCTACTGTGAATGAGGTGAATGGCCTCAGCGTTCAGATAGGCGCATAGCTTCCCGTGCCTCCAGGCCAGCGCGTGAGCACCTCATGACCGTCCGCCGTCACCGCCACCATGTGCTCCCACTGGGCGGACAACGAACGGTCCCGGGTCATCACGGTCCAGCCGTCGGGTCCCAGACGGGTCTCGCGCCGACCCGCGTTGATCATGGGTTCGATGGTGAAGACCATGCCGGGCTCCAGCCGGAGGCCTTCGCCCCGCTGGCCGTAGTGCAGCACGTCGGGCTTCTCGTGGTACACGCGGCCGATGCCGTGACCGCAGTATTCGCGCACCACGCTGAAGTGGGCGCGGTGGGCCACCGTCTGGATGGCGTGGCCGATGTCACCCAGCGTGGCGCCGGGCCTGACCTGCCGGATGCCCGCGCACATCGCCTCATAGGTGGTCTCCACCAGGCGGCGCGCCTGCGTGCCGGGTGTACCGACGAAGAACATGCGGCTGGTGTCGCCAAACCAGCCGTCCTTGTTGACCGCGACGTCGATGTTGACGATATCCCCCTTGCGCAGGATCTTCCCAGGGGAGGGGATGCCGTGGCAGACCACCTGGTTCACCGAAGTGAGGATGGTCTTCGGGTACCCGTGGTAGCCCAGGTTGGCCGGAATGGCGCCCTGCACGTTGACGATGTGGTCGTGGCAGATGCGGTCCAGCGCGTCCGTGCTCACACCGGGCACGACATGAGGCTCGACGACGGCCAGCACCTCGGCGGCGAACTGGCCCGCGCGCCGCGCCATGGCGATCTCCTCCACGGACTTGATGACCATGCCGCGCACCCTCAGCGCCGGCCCGCCATGGGTGCGCGCGCCCTGCGCGTCGCCGGCTCGGCCACCACCGCTGCGATGTGGAATCCGCCTTCGGATTCCGCCTGCACCAGCATCCGGCTGATGGCCCGGTGATCGAGGTCCGGGTGCATCTCGGCCAGCATGCCCACACGCATCCAGTGCTCGGCCTGGGCGTTGATGGAACGGCTCAAGGCCTGGCCCGCCACCCTCAGGTTCTCATGCATCTGATCGGAGATTTTGACGATACCCATGGCGGCGAATATATATGAAAAGACTATGAATCATATACAACAAGAACACGCACCTTCCATGAACCGGAGCCGCCGTGCGACTCAGGCTGGCAGTCCTCGGTCTTCCGGGCGTTGTCATCTGTTTTTCATCATTTATTTCAATATTTCAACTATATTTGAATCATGTTGGAAAACGACGTCATACGTTCCTTGAGCGCGCTGGCCCACGCACACCGCCTGCGCATCTTCCGGACCCTGGTGGTGGCAGGCGACGCAGGCCTGACGCCGGGCGTGCTGGCGAGTCAGCTCGAAGTCGGAGCCACCACGCTGTCGTTCCACCTCAAGGAGTTGACCGCGACCGGGCTGGTGACGCAGCAGCGCGACGGGCGCCACCTCATCTACCGCGCCGCGTATGCGCACATGAACGGGCTGCTGGCCTACCTGACGGAGAACTGCTGCCAGGGCGCGCCTTGCGCGGCAAGCACCGAAGGCGGCGACGCATGCACCTGCTGAGACACGGCATGCCACGCATCGCGCGCCCCGTCCCCGGCGAACACGCTCTGGCCGACGTGCGCAAGCCCTCTTCAACGTCTTCAAACCCTTGAACACCATGACCGAACCCGCTCCCTTGAACGTGCTGTTTCTCTGCACCCACAATTCCGCGCGCAGCATCCTGGCCGAAGCCTTGCTCAACCACCTGGGCCACCACCGCTTTCAGGCCTATTCGGCCGGCAGCAGCCCGCGCCCGAACCAGCAGCCCCACCCGCTGGCACTGGAGGCACTGGCCAAGGCCGGCGTACCGACCGACGGCTTGCGCAGCAAGAGCTGGGACGAGTTCGGCCGGCCTGGTGCGCCGCACATGGACCTCGTCATCACGGTCTGTGACAACGCCGCGGGCGAGACCTGCCCCTTCTGGCCCGGCCAGCCGGCCACCGCACACTGGGGCTACGCAGACCCTTCGGAGGCCAAGGGTGCGCCCGATCAGCAGCGCGAAGCCTTCGCGCATACCTTGCTGGCCATCCGCAGGCGCCTGGAACTGCTGGTCAACCTGCCTCTGGCCGGGGTCAACCGCCTGGCCTTGCAGCAAACGGCGCGGGAACTCGCGGGGCGCTGAACGGCATGGGCTTCTTCGAACGTTACCTCACCCTCTGGGTGTGCCTGTGCATCGTCGCCGGCATCGCGCTGGGGCAGTGGCAGCCCGGCCTCTTCCTGGCGCTGAGCGCGATGGAGGTGGCACAGGTGAACATCCCGGTCGGCCTGCTGATCTGGGTCATGATCGTGCCCATGCTGCTGAAGATCGACTTCGCGGCACTTGGCCAGGTGCGAACCCACGCACGCGGCATCGGCGTCACGCTGTTCATCAACTGGGCCGTCAAGCCCTTCTCCATGGCCCTGCTGGCCTGGGTCTTCATCCGGCATGTGTTCGCCCCCTGGCTGCCGCCGGAGCAGGTCGACGGCTACGTGGCCGGGCTCATCCTGCTGGCCGCCGCGCCGTGCACCGCCATGGTGTTCGTCTGGAGCCAGCTCTGCCGTGGTGACCCCTACTTCACGCTGTCGCAGGTGGCCCTCAACGACAGCATCATGGTGGTGGCTTTCGCGCCCATCGTCGCGTTGCTGCTGGGTCTGTCGTCCATCGCCGTCCCCTGGGCCACGCTGCTCACCTCGGTCGCGCTGTACATCGTGGCACCGGTCATCGGCGCCCAACTCTGGCGCAAGGTCCTGCTGCGGCGCGGCACCGGGCACTTCAACGCCGTGGCGGCGCGCCTCGGGCCGGCCTCCATGGCTGCGCTGCTGCTCACGCTGGTGCTGCTCTTTGCCTTCCAGGGCGAATCCATCCTGGCCCAGCCACGGGTCATCGCGCTGCTGGCCGTGCCCATCCTGATCCAGGTGGTGTTCAACGCAGGCCTGGCGTATGTCCTCAACCGCCAGCTTGGCGTGCGCCACTGCGTGGCCGGCCCCTCGGCCCTCATCGGCGCGAGCAACTTCTTCGAGCTCGCGGTGGCCACGGCCATCGGCCTGTTCGGCCTGCAGTCGGGTGCGGCGCTGGCGACGGTGGTCGGTGTGCTGATCGAAGTCCCACTCATGCTGGCCGTGGTGGCGGTGGTGAACCGCTCGCGCGGCTGGTATGAGCGTGCACCCGCGTCGTGAAGCGTGGGTGAATCCTGCAACCAAACCTCTCAAGGGTATACAGACTGTTTACCAAGGTGCCTCGTTGTGCGATGGCGCACCGGCAATCCCCCGCGAGACGGTGACACCTCTTGTCACAGGTCGGCGGCGGCGCGCGGCTAGATTTGTCCGTACGACAAACCGAAAGGAGAGAGCGATGGACAAGTCAATGATGAAAGGCATCGCCGTGGGCGGCCTGGCAATGGTGGTGCTCGGTGCGGGCGCCGTCTCCGGCTACAAGACGCTGATGGAGCCCAAGGTGGCCGAAGTGGTGGCGGTGAAGGAAGTCATGGAGACCGTGACCACGCCGCGTGAGCAGTGTGAGAACGTGCAGGTGCAGCGCCAGGCGCCGGTGAAGGACCAGAACCGCATCGCGGGCACGGCCATCGGCGGCCTGGCCGGCGGCCTGCTGGGCAGCGCGGTGGGCAATGGCAGCGGCCGCACGGTGGCCACCATTGCGGGCGCCGTGGCCGGTGGCTACGCGGGCAACCAGGTGCAGAAGAACATGCAGCAGAAGGACGTGGTCTCGTCCGTGGAGCAGCGCTGCCGCACGGTGAACGAGAAGTCGCAGAAGCTCAAGGGCTACGACGTGACCTACCGCCTCAACGGGCAGGATGGCACGGTGCGCACCTCCTTCAAGCCCGGCGACACTTTGCCGGTGAAGGATGGCCAGGTGGTGACCACGCCGCCGCCTTCGGCGCAACAGGCCACGAGGTCCTGACGGGGCCTCAGCGCTCCGCGAGGTGGTGCGACATGCGCGCACTTTCGCCCTTGGATGTATGTGGATGGCCAGGGATCGGCACCGGTATCTCGCTGGCCACAGCCACTGTAGGTCGTCATCCGGGAACACCATGTCCGGTTCTGGCGAGCCGCTGTCTTGATCTGGCACGAATGGGTGCCAGATCGGCAGATATCGGCAAAGGCATTCCAGGCAACGTAGTCGCCCTTCACCGCCCGGCATCCTGGCCACCAGATCCGGCACAGGGATGAAGAAGGGCTTGCCCCAGCCTAGGGGTTTCTCACAACGGCGCCAACAGGTTCTCGTTCTCGAACTGCACCAGACGCTCCTCGCCCAGCCACGCTCGCAGCGCCTCGCGTCCCGTGAGGCGCGGCACGGTGGAAGAGACCGCCGTTGGCGTTCTGCTGAAGCGTGGTGCGGGTACGGGCTGAACCACGCCATCCACAGACTCGAACGCAGCCCGGGCCTTTAAATGGGGGTGCACGAGCGCTTCGTCCATGTCGAGCACAGGGGCAAAGCAGCTATCTGTTCCTTCCAGAATCTCGCACCATTGATCGCGGCTCTTCTGCCGGAAGACTTGCTCGAAAATCTGGCGCAGTTCCGTCCAGTTCTGACGGTCCGAGCGATCCGGCAACGTGCTTGCGTTCAAGCCCATCCGGGTGACCAGTTCGTCATAGAAACGCGTTTCTATGGCGCCGATGGAAACCCATCCTCCATCCGCACACTCGTAGACATCGTAGAAGGGTGCGCCGGAGTCGATCACGTTGCTTGCGCGCGCAAGGTTCCACATTCCCGCTGCGCGGGCGCCGAAAAACATCGTCATGAGAGAAAGCACGCCGTCGGTGATCGCGCAGTCGACGACCTGGCCACGTCCGGAACCGCGCGCCTCCATCACTGCTGCCAGTACCCCAAAGGCGAGATACAGGGCACCACCGCCAAAATCACCCACAAGATTGAGCGGCACGGCGGGTGCGCCTTCCTTGCGCCCCATGGCGGCCAGTGCGCCAGTCAGCGCGACGTAGTTGATGTCATGCGCGGCGACGTGGGCCAGGGGCCCGGTCTGGCCCCAGCCCGTCATGCGGGCGTAGACCAACCGGGGATTGACTTCGAGACATGGCTCAGGACCCAGCCCAAGCCTCTCCATCACGCCGGGACGGAATCCCTCCAGCAAAACGTCGGCATTGCGCACAATCTCCAGGATGAGTGCCCGGCCCTCGGGCGATTTCGCATCCAGTGCAACGGACGTTCGTCCGCGCTTGAGCAGCTCGAAACGTGGTGGACGCCTGGTGCCAAGCTCCACGTCCTTGGTCCGGTCGATCCTCAGCACGGTTGCGCCAGCGTCGGCCATCAGCATGCCGCACATCGGCACCGGTCCGATAGCGGCGAATTCAACGATCTTCAGGTCTGCAAGTGGGCCCATGGTTTTCCTTCGTGTCTCCGTATGGTGGTGTGCGAGAGCAGCGAGTATCCGGCGACCGTGCCGCTCCTCGGTGCAAACCTGATATGCAGCTTTCATGCATATCAGCTTTCCGCCAGAGGATGTTTCCCATGCCGTTCGATGCTCCTACAGTCCCCATCGGACCGAGCGTCCCACTCAGTGAACTATTCAGGAGACAACATGAGTCACCCTATCCGCAGGAAAGTTCTTTTCGGCATGGCCGGTGCGCTGGCCATGGTAGCTGTATCGGCCCAAGCGCAGCAGTGGCCCAGCCGCCCGATAAAGCTGGTCACCCAGTACGCCACCGGTGGTACCAGCGATCTCGCCGCGAGACTGGTTGGCGAACAACTGGCCAAGCGCCTAAATACCGCCGTCATCGTGGAAAACAAACCTGGCGCGGGTGGCCGCATCGCCTCCAGCCAGGTGGCCAAGTCGATGCCCGATGGCTATACCCTGCTATGGACGGCGGCCATCCACACGACCAACGCTGCATTCTTCGATGACCTTGGCTATGACACCGAGAAGGACTTCGAGCCCGTGGTGCAGGCCTTTGCCTTGCCGGCAGTTCTCGTGGTGCCCGCTTCGTCGCCGGCGAGAACTGCAGCGGAGTATGTGAAGCTTGCGAAACAGGACCCCAAGCAAGCTACCGTGGGCTACTCAGGGACGGCTTCGATTCCCCACCTGATGGCGCTGCAGTTCATCCACTCCGCCGGGCTGTCGGTCAGCCAGGTGGGCTACAAGGGCGATGTGCCGGCCATCCAGGACTTGCTGGGCGGGCACATTCCTGCCGCGTTCGTGTCGCTGGGGACCCCGGTTCCGCATGTCGGCGACGGCAAGCTGCGCGTGCTCGCGATGACCGGCAACCAGCACACCGATCTGTTACCCGGCGTGCCGACCTTTGCTGAAGGAGGGGTGGATGGCATGGACGGCTTCGCTTGGTTCGGACTCGTAGCGCCGGCGGGTACTCCGCCAGCCATAGTCAGGCGGCTCAACACCGAGATCAACGACATCCTGAAAAACCCTGACCTGCTGGCGGCTGTTGGCAAGTCGGGCGCGACGCCCATCGGCGGCAGCGCGGAAGAGTTCAAAGCATTCATCCACAAAGACATCGCCAAGTGGAAGCAACTGGCCAAAGCCACCAACCTGAAGATCACGCCCTGATTCGGGCGACACCCCAGGAAACCATCGCGTCATGACCCAGT
Organism: Hydrogenophaga sp.; assembly: GCF_026125785.1. Lineage (GTDB taxonomy): Bacteria > Pseudomonadota > Gammaproteobacteria > Burkholderiales > Burkholderiaceae_C > Hydrogenophaga. The sequence goes on along the minus strand of NZ_JAHCKL010000009.1, from coordinate 97,781 downwards.
TCGCCGACCTTCGCCCTCTGTTCCAACCCCGGTCCATCGTCGTCGTGGGAGCTTCTCGAAATCCCCGCAGCATCTCCGGCCAACCACTGCACCATCTGGTGACTCATGGCTACGCCGGCAAGCTGTACGCGGTCAATCCTTCCGTGAACGAAATCAACGGCATTGCCTGCTACCCCGACGTGACTGTCTTGCCGGACTCACCCGATCTGGCGGTCATCGCGGTGGCTGCGGATCAGGTGCCCGCCGTACTGGAACAGTGTGGAGCGCGCAATGTGCGCATCGCCATCGTGCTGAGCTCAGGTTTCGCGGAACTCAGTGATGAAGGCGCGAAAGCCCAGCAGGCCATGGTCCAGGTCGCCGCGCGGCACGGCATCCGACTGATCGGTCCCAACTGCCAGGGGATGATCAGCACATCATCCAACGTGTACGCCGGCTTCGGCGGTCCGATGGCACTCACCTATGCAAGCGGCGGGCTATCGGTGGCATCGCAGTCCGGCGGCTTCGGCATGTCTATCGCCAGCATGGCTGACGAACAAGGTCTTGGCATCGCCCAGGTGATATCAACGGGAAACGAAGCCGACCTGGGCTTGGTCGACGTCCTGGACCACTGCATCAAGGATCCCGGAACCCGCGTGATGGCGACCTACATCGAAGGATTGCGCAGACCTGGCGCGCTGCTCGACGTTGGTCGACGCGCGCTGGATGCAGGCAAGCCCATCATTGCCTGGAAGGTCGGTGTATCGCCGGAAGGTGCCCGCGCTGCCGCAGCCCATACGGGCAGCCAGAGCGGGGACGATGATATGTACAACAACCTGTTCCGCGAGGCTGGCATCGTGCGCGCCTCGGACAACGAGGAAATCGTGGACTTGGTGCAGGTATTCTCGGGTTGCACAATGCCCAAGGGTGATCGCGTGGCGGTTCTCACCGTTTCCGGTGGGGCCGGCGTGGCCGTGGCGGATGCACTTGTCCAGCATGGCTGCGAACTCCCTCTCCCCGATCCTCACCTTCGGCAACGTCTCGCCGGATTGCTGCCACCCTACGTCAGTTGTGGCAACCCGGTGGATATTACCGCGGCAGCCTTCAATACACCCCATCTGTTCGCAGCCGCACTGCAAGAGCTGGTGGACAATCCAGCCCACGACATTTTGGTCGTGATGCTGGCCGCACTGCCAGATGCAGTGGCGGAGGTGGCAGCTGCCGATATCGTCCGTATCCGTCAAAGCCAGGACAAACCGGTGGTCGTCTGCTTCAGCACACGGCCGGAGATCGCACCCGGGGCTCACCACCTGTTTCGTAAAGCAGGTATTCCCGTACTGACGACGCCATCCCGCACCGGACGTGCCGTCGGGAAACTGGCGGCCTACGCCCGCACACGATCAAGGCGCTGACATCCGGCTTCAGCTTGCCGGGTCATTGAGGTCGGTCTGGGCATTCGCGCCGATCTCATGCAACACATCAATCACGACGCCCCGCATGATGCGTGCGACTTCCCGTGCAGCAGAACTGGCGGGTCTGACGGTCGTGAACGCCAGTCCGATATCACGTCGAATCTCCGGTTCGACCAGACGAGACGACTGCGTGCGGCCGGTCGCCAAGCCTGACACCATCGCGAAGGGACCGAGCACGGCATAGGCCCCGCCAGTTGCGGCCACATGGAGCTGCGTGAGAAAGGAGTCTGTCTCCAGCGCCACATTAAGCTGCAGGCCACGTTTGCGGATGGTTTGCTCAAGGGTCGTACGCATGCTGCTCTGCTGACCCGGCAAGACCAGAGGTAGAGTGGCAAGCTCCGCGAGGGAGATGGTCGGCCTGGAGACTGGTCGGCTGCCCTTTCGCCCGACGACGTGGAAGACGATGCTGGCCGGCATAATGATGTCGGCCGGCATGCTGCCTTGGCTTCGCAGTACCAGCGATACGTCGGTACGGCCTGACGCCACCCATTCCTCCAGCTGTCCGCTCATGCCTTCGAGGATCTTTAGTTGAACCTCCGGCAGTTGTTGCGCGACCGCTGACCACAGGCGTGCGGCCATGGACCCCACGAATGTAGTCAGGATGCCGACGCGAACCTCGCCTCGAACCACCCGCGATTCCTCGCGCAGACTGGTTTCCAGGCGCTCGGCTGCCAGCACAAGCTCACGGATCTGCGGCAGCACCTCCACACCGAATTCGGTGAGCTGAACACCACGTCCATTGCGAGTCAGCAGATGACCACCGTATTCGCGCTCGATGCTGGCGATCTGCCGGCTGACATTCGACTGTGGCACCCCGCGGTAGACGGCCGCCTTGGAAATGGCGCCCGCATCCACCACAGCCAGCAGCAATTTGAGTTTCTCCAGATCGATCATCAGCCACTTCGTCATGCGCAGTGCGTTCAACTGCATTGTCCATTCTCCGACAAATACGGACGCAATGGCCGTGGCTTCGCGACGCGTCGGCGAGAACTTCTCGCGCGGCGGCGCCAGTCCAATCCGGGCATGGCCGGTGGCTACGCGGGCAACCAGGTGCAGAAGAACATGCAGCAGAAGGACGTGGTCTCGTCCGTGGAGCAGCGCTGCCGCACGGTGAACGAGAAGTCGCAGAAGCTCAAGGGCTACGACGTGACCTACCGCCTCAACGGGCAGGATGGCACGGTGCGCACCTCCTTCAAGCCCGGCGACACTTTGCCGGTGAAGGATGGCCAGGTGGTGACCACGCCGCCGCCTTCGGCGCAGGCGAAGTCCTGATCACCAGAGAGGCGCTGCGTCAGCGGCGCTCTTCGGGCGCGTGCGCTGCCGCTTCACGCGCCCGTTTGCGCCGCAACACCTGCCGGCGCCATCGCATCAGGCCCAGCGCGGTCCAACCGGCATAGCCGGCCATGAGGCCGAACGCACCCAGCGTGAGCGGTCCGTGCGCGAACTCGGCCCAGCTGCGCGGCGTGCCCGGATGCCACACGTACACCTCGACGGCGCGGTACGCCAGCCGGGCCACCAGCAGCACGAACAGCGCCACGCCGATGGGCGCGTGAGGTTCGTAGTACAGGCCCTGTGACGTGGCCTCGAAGCGCGTGCGCGCCAGGCTGAAGGCTCCCAGGCCCATGCCGGCCAGCAGTGCCAGCGCCAGGCCCAGCAGATGGATCGGGTAGGCCCGGTTGGCGAAGGCCAGGGCGAGGATGAGCGTGGTGTACAGCACCAGGCTGATGGGCCCGCGGTAGCGGCTCAGGCGCTGGCGGCCACGCGCGCGGCGCCAGCGCACGACGACGCGCCAGGCGATCAGCGGCACCAGGGCCAGTGTGACCAGGGTGGAGGCGCTGGAAGGTCCCATGTGGAATGAGGGTAGCCGGTGGCCCGATGGCCTCAGCGCTCCGCGATGTAGTGCGACATGCGCGCACTCTCGCCGGGTGCGAGGTAGGCGCGCACCTCGGCCTCCAGCGCGCGGTCGGCCACGGTGGCGCGGGCGCGCTGGTGCAGGTAGTCGGCCCAGGACTCGACGATGAAGCGCTCCACGTAGCGCGAGGGTTCCCCCAGGTCTTTGTAGACGCGCCAGAAGGTGGCGCCGTCGCGCCGCCGCGGCGCCTTGAGGTGGCTGATGGCGTCGAGGAAGGCACGGTCTTCATGAGGACGGATGCGGTAACCCACCTCGACCGCCACCGGGCCAGCCTCGGGCGCGGGTTCGGCATCGACGAAGAGTTCGTCCCAGGGCGTGCCCTGCGTGACGTCCTGGTCGCCGCCCACGCGCAGCGGAAACGGCCGCACCAGCAGCAGGCCGGCGGCCATGAGCACGCTGGCCGCGATGAGCGCCGCCGGCAGGCCGGCGATGTCGGACACCGCGCCCCAGAAGGCGGAGCCGAGCGAGAAGGCGCCCAGAGCGGCCACGATGTGCAGGGCCACGGCGCGCGAGCGCACCCAGGGCGGGGCGCTGGCCTGGGTGGCGGCGTTGAGGGTGGACATGGCCGACATCCAGGCCCCGCCGCCAACCGCCATGGCGATGTAGATGACAGCGGGCACGCGCACCAGCGCGGCCAGCAGCATGACGAGTGCGAACAGCACACAGCAGACCACGACCAGGGCATCGAGCCCGAAGCGCGCGCGCAGGCGACCGATGAAAAGGCCGGAGGCCACGGCGCCGATACCCAGACAGCCCATGAGCAGCCCGAAGCCCTCGGCGCCCGCGCCGAGCTGGCGCTGCGCGATGACGGGCAACAAGGCCCACAGCGCGGAGCCGGCGGCGCTGTAGGCCATGACGCGCACCAGTTGCGCCAGGATGATGCGCGAGTGCCAGGCGAAGCGCAGGCCGCTGAGGGTGCCGCCCCACAGGCGCTCGGGCGGCAGGCTGGAGGGTGGGTGCGCACGCGGTGGCCAGCGGCGGATGGACGCCCACATCACCAGCGTGGTGAACACAGTGACCATGAACACCCAGCCTGCCCCCAGCCAGGCGAACAGCAGGCCGGCCAGCGTGGGGCCGATGGCGCGTGCGGCGTTGTAGGCGATGCTGATGGCGGTGATGGCCTGCGGCCACTCCTCGCGCGGCACGGGATCGACCACGGAGGAGTTCCAGGCTGGAGTCAGCACGGCGGTACAGCAACCGCACATGAAGACCAGGAACAGCACGGAGGCCGGGCCGTCGCGCCCGGACAGCACCAGCAGCGCCAGCAGGGCACACGCCGCGACCTGGGCGATCAGCGCGCCGGAAATCAGTCGGCGGCGGTCGGTGGTGTCGGCCAGCACGCCGGCCGGCAGTGCCAGCAGGAACATGGGCAGGAACACCGCCGTCTGCACCAGCGCGGCGAGGAAGGAGGAACCGGTCTGCTCGATCATCAGCCATGAGGCGCTCATGGACTGCATGCCGCTGCCGATGAAAAACACGCCGCCACAAAGCCACAGCCCGCGGAAGGCGGGCTGTCGCAGAGGGCTCCAGATGGATGTGGCGGTGCTCATGCGGCCATTATTCCGCAGCGCCCCGGAACGGGGCGGCAGGGCTCAGACGATGCCGTTGCGGATCGCATAGACGGTGAGTTCGGCGTTGTTGGCCAGGTGCAGCTTTTCCAGCACGCGCGCCCGGTAGACGCTCACGGTCTTGGGGCTGAGCATGAGTTCCTCGGCAATGTCGGACAGCTTCTTGCCGGAGGCGATCTTCTGCAGGGTCTGCAGTTCGCGCTCGGACAGGCTGGCGTGCAGTTCCTCGCTTTCGGGTGCGCTCAGCGTGTCCACCAGCATCTGCGCCACTTCGGGCGTGACGTACTTGCGGCCCTGCTGCACCGTGCGGATCGCACCCACCAGCTCGGCGGGCTCGCCGGCCTTGTTGACATAGCCGCGCGCGCCAGCGCGCAGGCAGCGTATGGCGTACTGGTCTTCCGGGTACATGGAAACCACCAGCGTCTTCACGGTGGAGCCTTCTTCCTTGAGGGTGGCCAGCACCTCCAGGCCGCCGCGCCCGGGCATGTTGAGGTCGAGCACGAGCACGTCGCAATCGACCTTGCGCATGAGTTCGCGCAGTTCGGGGTAACTGCCGGCTTCGCCCACCACCTGGATGTCGGTGGCCTCTGAAATCGTGTCGCGGATGCCACGCCGCACCACGGCGTGGTCGTCACACAAAATCACTTTGATCATGGGAGTCCTTGTCGGCTTGCGCCGGGTGGTCCGGGTTCGGAGAAGACTGCAGAGGCACCGAGAGAATGACCGAGGTGCCCCGGGGGGATGAGCTCACGTCCAGCCAGCCACCCACCTTGGCAGCGCGCTCGCGCAGACCCAGCAGGCCAAAGGAATTGGACTTGCGCAGGGCCTGTGCGTCCAGGCCCTTGCCGTTGTCGGTGACCTCCAGCGTGAGCACGCCTTCGCGGTCGCTGAGGTCGATGTCCACCGCCGTGGCCTGCGCATGCTTGGTGATGTTGGTGAGCGCCTCTTGCGCGGTGCGGTAGGCGACCAGTTGCACGTCGCGCGGCACCTCGATCTGTTCGGAGGAGCGGCGCACGATCACACGCTGGCCGGTGCGGCGCTCGAACCCCGAGGCCAGCCAGGCCACGGCGGCCACCAGCCCCTGGTCCAGGATGGGCGGGCGCAGGTTGGTCATGATGCGGCGGCTGGCATCCAGCGCGTGCTGCAGCATCTCCAGCGCGGAACTCACGTGCCGGCGCATGTCGTCGTCGGCGGCGCGGCGGCCGACCCAGGCCAGGTCGAGCTTGACGGCGGCCAGCGCGCCGCCGATGTCGTCGTGGATCTCGCGCGCAATGTCGGCGCGTTCCTGCTCGATGCCGGTCTGCAGGTGTTCCGCCAGTTCGGCCAGGCGCTGCCGCGACTCGGCGAGCTCGGCGTCGGCCAGGGCCTTGGCGTGGCGGGTCTCGTGCACCTCGATGGCCCGCTGGATCACGTGCGAGAGCCGGTGCATGCTGTCCTTGAGCAGGTAGTCGCTCACACCGCGGTGCATGGCATCGACCGCGGCGGCTTCGCCGATGGCACCCGAGAGGATCACGAAAGGCACGTCCAATTGCAGTTCGTGCAGCACGTCCAGCGCGTCCATGCCGGTGAAGCCGGGCAGGTGGTAGTCCGCCAGCACGATGTCGTAGTGCCCGCCTTGCAGTTCGCGGCGGAAGTCGTCCACCGTGTCCACCAGCACCAGCTCGCTCGCAAGCTGGCTGCGCTGCAGGGCAAATTTCACCAGCGCATGGTCGACCCGGGAATCCTCCAGATGCAGGATGCGGACCGGGCGTTTCTCCGCCGGGTTGTCCAACGTCTCGGGCAGGGCGCTCATGGCAGGGTCGGGGTGTGGGAGGCTGCACACCCCGGGCGTCCCGGAGGCGACTTGGGTGGCAGTTTGGGCGGCAAAAGGGGCTGAATTCGGGCCGTTATCGGCCGATAACCAAGACAGCGAATCCTGAAAATTGTAATACCCGCCCCTCTATCTTCAGCCCCGAGGCCCCGCCATGTCCTACCCGACGCTGCCGCCCGCCATGCCGACCGTCTCGCTGCCCGTGCACGTGGCCGCGGAGGTGCAGGACGCGCTGCTCATGGCCATGACCGACCTGCAGCGCCTAGAAGGTTTGCTGGACCATGCCACGGCCAACCTGCTGGAGCGTTTTGGCGCCGCCAACCGCCTGCTGGGTGCGTCGGCGGCCGAAGCCGGTGCGTCGGACCTGGCGCCGGTGCGCCAGGCTCTGCACCAGGCGGTGACGGAGCTGCAGTTCCACGACATGGCCACCCAGCTCATCGTGCACACCGGCAAGGTCCTGCAGGGCTGCGCCTGGCGCCTGGCGGAGGAAACCATGGCGCCGGAAGAAGACGAACAGCCCCTGGGACTGGCGCCCATGCCGCAGCGTCCGAGCCCGGTCACCCAGAGCGAGATGGATGCTGGGTCCATCGAACTCTTCTGAGCAGAAGCGCACACCCCAGGATTCAAGTCGACCCCGAAACGGCCGATACCTGACCCAACACGGAGCACTCCATGCGATCGATCCTTGCCGTAGACGACTCGGCCTCCATGCGAAAAATGGTGTCGTTCACCCTCACGGGGGCGGGCTTTCATGTGGTGGAGGCCGTGGACGGCCAGGACGCCTACGAAAAAGCCCAGAACCACAGCATCGACCTGGTGCTGACCGACCAGAACATGCCCGGCCTGGACGGCCTGAGCCTGACGCGCAAGCTGCGCGAGCACCCCCGCTTCAGGAGCACACCCATCCTGATCCTCACCACCGAGTCCAGCGACCAGATGAAACAGGCTGGCCGCAACGCGGGCGCCACGGGTTGGCTGGTGAAGCCTTTTGATCCGGGCCGCCTGATCGAGGTCATCCAGAAGGTGATCCGATGAGCCCCTGCAGTTGCCAAGGAGTTTCACCATGGGTGAAATGATGAATGAAGGGCACCATGTCGGAGACGACATCGACCTGAGCCAGTTCTACCAGATCTTCTTCGAGGAAGCGGGTGAGAACCTGGACCAGATGGAGCAGATGCTGCTTGCGCTGGACGTGGCGCACGCCGACGACGAAGAACTCAACGCGATCTTCCGCTGCGCGCATTCGATCAAGGGCGGCGCGGCCACCTTCGGCTTTGCCGACGTGGCCGAACTCACGCACCAGATGGAGTCGCTGCTGGACAAGCTGCGCCGCCATGAACTGCAACCCACCACCGCGATGGTGGACGTGTTGCTGGAATCGACCGACGCGCTGCGCGGCCTGCTGGCGCGCCACCAGGGCCGCGACGTGACACCGCCGCCCACCGGGGAGCTGGTGCGCCGCATCGAGACACTGGCCCACGGCAGCGCGACCGAACCGCTGACCGCGCCACGCGCCGCCGCCGCACCAGTGGCGACACCCGCCGCCGAAGCCCCGGCTGCGCCGGTGGCCGGCAAGGCCGAACGCATGCTGGACATCCACATCGGCCCGCTGCAGAACCCGGCTTCGGCCGATGGCATCGCCGAACTGTTCCGCGACATTCCGGGCCTGGGCCGCGTCGAGCCCCTGCCCTGCGACATGGCCACCAGCCGGGCCTGGCGCGCGCACACCAGCGCCAGCGACGCCGACCTGATGGACCTGTTCACCTTCCACGTGGGCAAGGACGACATCCGCATCACGGCGGCCGATGCCGGCGAAGGCAAGGACTTTGGCTTCTTTGAAGGCGCGCCGGGCCTGCCGGCTGTGGCGGCGACTGCAGCACCGGCACGGGAAGCCGCAAACACCCCGTCTGCGCCAACGCGCGCCGAAGCACGGTCGGGTACTGGCGCCGCGCCGGACTCCACCACGCTGCGCGTGGCCGTGAGCAAGGTGGACCAGCTCATCAACCTGGTGGGCGAACTCGTGATCACCCAGGCCATGCTGGCGCAGAAGAGCCGCGAACTCAGCGACAACGCCAGCCACCCGCTGCTGGCCGGCCTGGCCGACCTGGACCGCAATACGCGCGACCTGCAGGAAGCGGTGATGTCGATCCGCATGATCCCGATGTCGGTGGTGTTCAGCCGCTTTCCGCGCATGCTGCGCGACCTGGCCGGCAAGCTGGGCAAGAAAGTGGAGCTCATCACACAGGGCGAAGCGACCGAACTCGACAAGGGGCTGGTGGAAAAGATCACCGACCCGCTGACCCACCTGATCCGCAACAGCTGCGACCACGGCATCGAGATGCCGGAGGAGCGCCTGGCCCGCGGCAAGACCGAACACGGCACCATCACCCTCTCGGCCTCGCACGAGGGCGGCTCCATCCTCATCGAGGTACGCGACGACGGCAAGGGCCTGTCGCGCGAGAAGCTGCTGAAGAAGGCGCGCGAGAAAGGCATCGAGGCGCCGGACACGATGACCGACGCGGAGGTCTGGCAACTGATCTTCGCCCCCGGCTTCTCCACCGCCGAGGCGGTGACCGACGTCTCCGGGCGCGGCGTGGGCATGGACGTGGTGAAGAAGAACATCACCGCGCTCAACGGCACGGTGGAGATCGATTCAGCCGAAGGCTACGGGCTGCGCGTCTCGGTGCGCCTGCCGCTCACGCTGGCCATCATGGACGGCATGTCGGTGCGCGTGAGCGACGAGGTTTACATCCTGCCGCTGTCCAACGTGGTCGAGTCCTTCCTGGTCAAGCCCGGTGACATCAACACCATGGCGCAGGGCGCGCAGGTGGTGAAGGTCCGCGAAGAGTACATGCCGGTGATCGAACTCGAGCGCGTGTTCGACGTGCCGCGCTTCGAGCACAACAGCGCCAGCCCCATCATGGTGGTGGTGGAAGCGGACGGATCGCGCGTGGCCCTCATGGTCGATGAGCTTCTGGGCCAGCAGCAGGTGGTCATCAAGAACCTCGAATCCAACTACCGCAAGGTGCCCAACGTCTCGGGCGCCACCATCCTGGGCGACGGCAAGGTGGCCCTGATCCTGGACACATCTGGCCTGGTGCGCCGTTCGCGTCATTGATATGAGACACCCCCCTGCGCCGCTGCGCGGCTTCCCCCCTCTCTGGCGCGCCTTTGGCGCTTGGAGGGGGGACGGCTTCTCGGGCCGGCGGAGCCGGACCCTTGAAGCCTCTGGGTGTGGGTGGCGCTCGAGCCGGCGGAGCCGGGCCCTTGAAGCCTCTGGGTGCGGGGGGCGCTCGGGCCGGCGGAGCCGGGCCCTTGAAGCCTCTGGTCGGGGGTGGGGTTCTCTCTTGCTGCTGCTGGGCGTTGGTTGGTTTGTCTTGGGTGAGGGTTGATATGGACACCTTCGCGCCGGTTTCTCCTCGCGTTTCGGTCTTGCGGTCCACAGCTGCGGCAACCGATGGCCCGCTGGCCGAAGGGCGCGAGTTCATCTGGTCGGATGCGGACTTCACGCGCATCAAGGCGTTGATCTACAAGAAGGCGGGCATCAGCCTGCACGATGGCAAGCACGCCATGGTCTACAGCCGCGTCTCTCGCCGACTGCGGGAGACCGGGCACGGCAGCTTCAAGAGCTACCTGGACTGGCTGGAACAGCACGACGGCGGGGAGTGGCAGGAGTTCATCAACGCACTGACCACCAACCTCACGGCCTTCTTCCGCGAGCAGCACCATTTCGGCATCCTGGCCGATCTGCTGGCGGCGCGGCGCACGCACGACTGGCGCATCTGGTGCTCGGCCGCCTCCACCGGCGAGGAGCCCTACTCCATCGCCATGACGGCTGCGGAAACCCTGGGCCCGCAAGGCCGTTTCCACATCGTCAACAGCGACATCGACACGCAGGTGCTGGCCACCGCGCAGCGCGGCATCTACAAGGCCGATGGCGTCAAGGGGTTGAGCGCCGAGCGCATGCAGCGTTTCTTCATGCGCGGCAAGGGCGGCAACGCCGGCCTGATGCGCGTCAAGCCCGAACTCCAGAAGCACATGGGCTTCCAGACCGTGAACCTGATCCATGAACTGCCGTTCCACGAACCCTTCGACGCCGTGTTCTGCCGCAACGTGATGATCTATTTCGACGCGGCGACACAGCGGCAGGTGCTGGAGCGCATCCACCGCGTGATGAAGCCCGGCGGCATGCTGTTCGTCGGCCATGCAGAAAACTTCAGCGATGCGCGCAACCTGTTCGCGCTGCGCGGAAAGACCGTGTATGAGCGGTTGTAAACGCTGCAGTCCCGGAGACGCCGCATGATCGTCGCATCGCCGTCGCCGCTGGACCGCCTCAAGGCTGCTCCCCGCAAACCGGGCGAGGCCAGTTTTTTCTACCACGACCACCACTTCCACCACGACGCGGTCAAGGTGCTGCCCGGCGAGTACTTCGTCACCGGCGACGACCTGTTGCTGATGACGGTTCTGGGCTCCTGCATCGCGGCCTGCATCTGGGATCCGCGCGTGCGCGTGGGCGGCATGAACCACTTCATGCTGCCCGAGGGCGGCGGCGACGCCGGCGGGCGCTATGGCTCCTACGCCATGGAACTGCTGATCAACGAGATGATGAAGCTGGGCGCGCGCCGCGAGACCATGCAGGCCAAGGTGTTTGGCGGTGGCCAGGTGATGCACAGCTTCACCACGCTCAACGTGGGAGAGCGCAACACCCGTTTCGTGCTGGACTACCTGCAGACCGAACGCATCGCCGTGGTCTCCAAGGACGTGATGGACATCCACCCGCGCAAGGTGTGCTACTTCCCATCCACCGGCAAGGCCATGGTCAAGCGCCTGGCGCACTCGCACCCCGAAACCCTGGAAACGCAGGAACGCAAGGGCAGCGCGGTCATCGTGGCCAAGACCACGGCCGGCGGCTCCATCGACCTGTTCTGAGGACCGACACCATGACCAGGAAGATCAGCGTGGTGGTGGTGGACGATTCCGCACTGGTGCGCAGCCTGCTGAGCGAGATCATCAACCGCCAGCCCGACATGACCTGCGTGGGCGCGGCCAGCGACCCGCTGGTGGCACGGGAGATGATCCGCGAGCGCAACCCCGATGTCATCACGCTGGACGTGGAGATGCCGCGCATGGACGGGCTGGAGTTTCTCTCGCGTCTGATGCGCCTGCGCCCCATGCCGGTGGTGATGGTCTCCACACTGACCGAGCAGGGTGCCGAAATCACCCTGCGCGCGCTGGAGATGGGCGCGGTCGATTTCGTGGCCAAGCCGCGCATCGGTGTGAGCAGCGGGCTCAGCGAGCTGGCGGGCGACATCGTGGACAAGATCCGCACGGCGGCGGGCGCCCATGTCCGGCGCCTGCCGCCAGCCACGGCAACGGCGCCCACCTCCGCCGGCGCCGGCACGGCGACGCCGGAGCCGGCACGGCCCGCGCTGCCGCGCCTGGCCACCGAGAAGGTGGTGTGCATCGGTGCCTCCACCGGTGGCACGGAAGCCATCCGCGAGGTGCTGGTGCCGCTGCCGGCGGACGCGCCCGCCATCGTGATCACGCAGCACATGCCCCCTGGCTTCACCAGCAGCTTCGCCAACCGGCTCAACTCGCTGTGCCGCATCCACGTGCAGGAGGCACGCGACGGCGAACGCATACTGCCGGGTCACGCCTACATCGCGCCCGGCGGCCGCCACCTGCGCATCGACCGCAGCGGCTCCAACTACGTGGCCGTGGTGGAAGACACCGAACCCGTGAACCGCCACCGGCCTTCGGTGGAGGTCCTTTTCCGCTCGGCCGCGCGCGTGCTCGGCCCGAACGCGCTGGGCATCATGCTCACCGGCATGGGAGCCGACGGCGCGGCGGCCATGCGGGAGATGAAGGACGCCGGCAGCTACAACTATGTGCAGGACGAAGCCAGTTGCGTCGTCTTTGGCATGCCGCGCATGGCCATACAGCACGGCGCGGCCCACGAGGTCCTGCCCCTGACCCAGATCGCGCCCGCATTGCTGGCGCGTCTTGCGGCGACGCCCTCGGGTGTGCGCCACCGCATCTGACTTCCACACCCGCCTTTCTGGAACCACCATGTTCAACCGTCGCCTGTTCGCGCTGCTGTGCCTGCTGGCCGGCAGTGCCTTTGCCGCGCCCACCGATTCGCTGAAACCACCTTCCGGCCGCGCCGTCCTGAGCGTCACCGGCAAGATCGCCGTGACCAACCAGCCAGGCCGCGCCGCCTTCGACATGGCCATGCTGGAAGCGCTTCCCCAGCACAGCTTCACCACCCGCACGCCCTGGTTCGACAAGCCGGTGACGTTCACCGGGCCGCTGCTGGCCGACGTGCTGGCCCTGGTCAAGGCCAGTGGCGCCACCATCAACGCCGTGGCGATCAACGACTACAAGATCAGCATTCCAGTGGCCGACACCACCCAGCACGAACTCATCATGGCGCGCCTGATCGACGGCCAGCCCATTCCGGTGCGAGAGAAGGGGCCGCTGTTCGTGGTCTATCCGTTCGACAGCAAGGCCGAGCTGCGCACCTCCACCTTCTACGAGCGCTCGATCTGGCAACTCAAGGCACTGGACATCCAATGAACACCCAGCCCACGGGCATGGCGCGCTGGAGTGTGCGGCAGTGGGCCGCCGCCATCAGCGCGCTGCTGCTGATCACCCTCACGCCATTGGGCTGGATCCAGTGGCAGCAATACCGCCTGCTGGAGGATGTGGCCGCCCACCAGGTGGACTCCATCATGTGGCAGGCCTACCAGCTCGAACGTGAACTGGGCCGTCTGGATGAATCCGTGCACAACGCGCTGGCCAGCGGCGCCAACGTGGACACGGACGAGTTCGCCGAACGCTACGAGGTCTTCCTCAGCCGCATCGACCTGCTGACCCACATCCCCCGCCACGACCTGCTGGAGACCTCGCCCAGCTACCTGGTGGCCACCGACCAGCTCAAGGCGTTCGCGTCCATGGCGGACCCGCTGTTCGCCAGTCCCAAGGCGCTGCTGGACAACCCGACGGAACTGGGCCGGCTGCACCTGGCCATCGACCAGATGCTGCCCACGCTGTCCGAGCTGACCCGCGAGGCCAACCGGGCGGTGGCGCGCTTCGTCGACGAGCGCAACCAGCAACTGCGCCAGCAGAGCCAGCTCGTGATGACGCTGGCCGCCGTGCAGGTCGCGGTGATGCTGGTCTTCGTCGCCATGCTGGTGCGCCACATCCGACACCAGAACCGGCAGTACGAGCGCCTGCAGCGCCTGAGCCGCGAACTGGCCGCCGCGCGCGACCTGGCGGAGGCCGCCAACCGGGGCAAGAGCGTGTTCCTGGCCAACATGAGCCACGAGATCCGCACGCCGTTCCAGGGCGTGCTGGGCATGCTCAACCTGCTGGACGACACCCGGCTCTCCGGCCAGCAACGCGACTACGTGCAGACCGCACGCGACTCCGCCCAGCACCTGCTGGGCGTGCTCAACGACATCCTGGATGTCTCGACCATGGAGTCGGGCACCATGCGCCTGTCGGTGGCGCCCATGAAGCTGCGTGAGGTGGCGCACGAGGTGGAAGACCTGATGCGCGTGACCGCCCGCGAAAAGGGCCTGGTGCTGAAGGTGAACATTGCCAGCCAGGTACCCGAGTGGGTGCTGGCCGATGCCACGCGCGTGCGCCAGATTCTCTTCAACCTGCTGGGCAATGCGGTCAAGTTCACGCCAACCGGCGAGGTGCGCGCCGACATCGGCCTGGCACCGGAGATGAAGGACGGCATACGCCTCGTGGTGCGCGACACCGGCATTGGCATGGACGAAGAAACGCTGGGCCAGATCTTCACCCGCTTCTACCAGGCCGACAACTCGCTGCGCCGGCGCATGGGCGGCACCGGGCTGGGCCTGGAGATCACGCGCAGCCTGACCCAGATGATGGGTGGCCACATCGAGGTGAGCAGCGAACTGAACAAGGGCACCACCTTCGTGGTCACCCTGCCTCTGCCTCTGGCCGAACCGCCCGCCACGGACTTCGGCGCGCTGCCGGAGCCGTCCACCCAGCGCCGCCTGAGGGTGCTGGTGGCGGAGGACCACCCGATCAACCTGAAGTACATGAACATCCTGCTGGACAAGATGGGGCACGACGCCACCTTCTGCGAGAACGGCCAGCAGGCACTGCAGTTGCTGCAGCAGCGCGACTTCGACGTGGTGCTGCTGGACTACCACATGCCGGTGCTCGACGGTCTGGCCACCACCGAGGCGATCCGCGCGCTCGATGGCCCGGCCGCGCAGGTCAAGGTGATCCTGGTCACCGCCGACGTGGTCAACGACACGCGCAAGCGCGCCCAGGAAGTGGGCGTCAACGAATTCGCCAGCAAGCCCTTGCAGGCGGCGGACCTCCAGCGCGCGCTGCAGCGCTGCGGCCTGCTGGAACCCCTGTCGGGTGACGAAGCCGCTCTGCGCGCGCCGACCGCGCAGGAACCACCGGCGCCCCTGCCCGACGTACACGCCAGCGTGGCCGGCCTGATCGACAGCGAGTCCTTCACCGAGATCATGGGCATGATGCCGCCCGACACCATGAACGAGTTGCTGGACACCCTGTTCGCTCCGCCGGAAGGTACGGTGCATGTGCTGCTCGAAGCGCTCGACCGGGCCGAGCCCGCGGCCATCGCCTACAACGCCCACAAGCTCAAGGGAACGGCGATGCTGCTGGGTTTTCGCGCCATACAGGAGACGGCCGGCGAGATCGAGCGGCGCGCACTGCGCGAGGACGGTGAACCCGCCACGGCGTTGCGCCAGCGGCTGCGGGAAGACATGGCGCGCACCCAGGACGCGTTGGCCCACTTTTCACCGGACGCCCTGGCCGCCACCGCCTGAGGTCCGCGGCCTGCCGCCGCCTCAGAGCACGGCCGCGCGGGCCGCGCCGCCCGAGGGTGCGGCACCACCACTCCCCTCGCGCGCCAGCACCTGCTGCCAGGTGGGCGTGGAACCGGCCGCCGCCGCGGTCGCCGCACCGCCCGGCCGCATGCCCTTGTCGAGCTCCTTCGTGAGCGCCTCCATGGTCGCCTCGGGCAGTGTGAAGGGCGTGACGAACAGCTGCCGCTGGCCCTTCGGTTCGATGTTTTCCGCCGCCAGCGCCGCCCGCGCCCGCGCCTGATCCGCCACCACGGTGAGGCCGCTGCTGCGGATCGGCAGCAGCGTCTCGTTCCAGGAGAATTCGGCAGAAAACCCGGCATCGATCACCCGGCGCATGTTCACGGCGGGTACCCGGTCGGGCTGGAGCATCACCAGTTCATGCGGGCGCTTGCGCGGCTTGGTGGCGGCAAAGGAGTCCCCGGGTGTCGCCGCGCAGGACTGCAGCGTCATCGCCAGCGCACTGCCGCCCGGCGCGGGCTCGCCTTCGGGAAACACCGAAGCCAGGCTGTCGACGCCGCGGAAGAGGCAGCTCATCTTGCTTCGGTAGTGGGATTTCTCCAATGGAAACCGGCCGCTTTCGGCCATTCCCTGCAGCGCCTGCTCCACGAGGAGAACCGAGGGCGCGAACGCGTGCAACAGCGCTGGCTGGCCATGCCACCACAGCGGCGCCGCGGGCGTGGTGGCCTGGAACACGCCCATGTGGCCGAAATGAAGGCGGTCGATCAGGGCGAGCAGGTGGCTTTCATTCAGGCCGGCCCCCTGCGGCGACGTGAGGTCCTGCCAGAGCTCGGGGTCGGCCCGCAGGCGGTCCACGCGGGCCTGGAGGTCCTTTCTCCGGTCGGGGTCGATGACGAAGTCCGCATAGTCCCTGACCTCCCCGCGCTTTTCCATGTCCAGCGCATACAGCTGGTCCATTTCTTCGAGCCGCTCCAGTGTGCGTGCCGTGGTCCGCCAGCGCCCCGCCAGCACAGGCGGCAGGTCGACCGCGCCCACGGCCTGGTGCAGGTCCCGCGCATACAGCGCCATGCTCCCAGGCCAGGGCAGGGGCGCCAGGCGCCCACCGGTGCGGGGTGTCAGGGCAAGGTAGTGCCGCAGGACGGGCGTGGGTGCGATCTTGGGCATGTGTGGCCTCCATGCACGGAGAGGCCAGCATAGGTGCGGCGGGCCCTGCGCGGACGCGCGTTCACGAAACGCCGCATGCGCGGGCCTGGCGGGCCAACGCGCGCCACGG
This sequence comes from Hydrogenophaga sp., assembly GCF_026125785.1. Classification (GTDB taxonomy): domain Bacteria; phylum Pseudomonadota; class Gammaproteobacteria; order Burkholderiales; family Burkholderiaceae_C; genus Hydrogenophaga. The sequence goes on along the minus strand of NZ_JAHCKL010000009.1, from coordinate 80,933 downwards.
TTGCGCGCCGGCCGCTCGCGGCCACTCAGACGCGGTGACTGACCAGGCGACCGGATTCGAGAGGCGCCAAGCTGCTGTTGCCGCGTTCGTCGTAGGCCTGCACGTCGCCCAGTGCGCGCCGGTCCAGCGCGGCGCTGCTCTCATCGCTGGGCTCGGCGGACTGCGTCCAGCCCTGGGAAGGCGAGGCCAGGGCTGGGTTGGCGGCGCTGCGTGCCCCCGGGTGGAACAAAGTGCGCCGAGAAACCAGCGAAGCGGCGACTTGCGAGAGATCGGGCGCTGTGTCGCTCTGCGCGCCGGGCGTGGACGAGGTGTCTTCGCGGCCCAGCGCGCGGTCGACCACCGAGGCGCTGGCCTGCCAGACATTGGCCAGCACGCTGCGCAGGTGCTCCATGGCCTGGCGATCGCGCTCGCGTTCCGCATGTTGCGCGGCCTGCTCGGCCTGTCGCTGGCTGGCCTGTGCCTGCGCGGTCGCCTGCGTGGTGGCGGCGTCCTGGGCCACCGCAGCCTCCCGGGGGGACCCAGCGGCCCCCTGCCCCGCACCGGGCGAGTCGCCACGCGGCTGCGCCACGGCGAACCCGCGGTGGTGCTCGCGACCCGAACCGAGGCCGGTCTGCGTGCCCTGCCCGCCACCGGGCAGGGCTTGCACGACCGGCACCGGCGCTACGGGCGCGACAGCGGCCGACGGCGGCGTCGGCCAGGACACGGCATGGGTGCTTGTCAGTTGGATCACGGCATTCCCCTTCGATCAAATCCCGCGCCGTCACCTGCGACAAGCCCGGGGTTCTGGCGAAGATGTCGACGGCCTGGGCGCGAACTTGAGGTCTTTTTCGCTCTTCAGGTCACCGCTCGTCGGTTGGCCTTCATGTGCAGCGTTCCCCTACACAAGAAAGTCCGGCTCGGGCCGAAGAGACACATACCAATAGAACCATCCGCCCCACGTCTTCAGAGAGGTCCCGCATGCGCGTCAACAACCCCGTCACCCAGCGCGAATTTGAGTTTCCAGACAACGCGACGCTGATGTCCACCACGGACACGCAAAGCCATATCGCGTACGCCAACGCCGCCTTCGTCGAGGTGAGCGGCTTCACCCTGGAGGAAATCCAGGGTCAGCCGCACAACCTGGTGCGCCACCCGGACATGCCCAGGGAAGCGTTCGCCGACATGTGGGCCACGCTCAAGGGCGGTGAGCCTTGGACCGCGCTGGTGAAGAACCGCCGCAAGAACGGCGACCACTACTGGGTGCGCGCCAACGCCGTCCCGGTGATCCGCCAGGGCCGGCACCAGGGCTACATGTCGGTGCGCACCAAGGCCTCGCGCGAGGAGATCGCGGCGGCCGAACGCCTGTACGCCGACATGCGGGAGGGCCGCGCCGGCCACCTGCGCCTGCACAAGGGCCTGCTGCTGCGCACGGGCCTGGCCGGCCTGAGGTCCGTCTTCAAGACCATGCGCGTGCGCAGCCGCATCCGCCTGCCGCTGGCGGTGTTGCTGGTGGCGCTGCTCGGTGGCGCCGCCGCCCTGGGACTGGGCGCTGCCCAGTGGGGCACGTTCGCGGCTCTGTCGGTGGTGGCCGTGGGCCTGGCGGGCTGGTTCCTGGAAAGCCAGATCGCCGGCCCGCTGGAGCAGTTGCGCGAGCAGGCGCTGCGCGTGGCCACCGGTGATACGCAGCAGGTGGCGCACATGGACCGCGTGGACGAGATCGGCATGACGCTGCGCACGGTCGGCCAACTGGGTCTGATGTTCCGCTGGCTGATCGACGACGTGAGCCAGCAGGTGCTGACGGTGCAGACCGCGGTGACCGAGATCGCGCAGGGCAACAACGACCTGAGCCAGCGCACCGAGCAGGCGGCGTCCAGCCTGCAGCAGACGGCGGCCTCCATGGAGCAGATGACGGCCACCGTGCGCCAGAACGCGGACACCTCGCGCCAGGCCAACCAGCTCTCCAGCACCGCCAGCGAAGCCGCCAGCCGCGGTGGTCAGGCCGTGTCCCAGGTGGTCGACACCATGGGCCGCATCACCGAGAGCTCGCGCCGCATCAGCGACATCATTGGCGTGATCGACGGCATCGCCTTCCAGACCAACATCCTGGCGCTCAACGCGGCGGTGGAGGCGGCCCGTGCGGGCGAGCAGGGCCGGGGCTTCGCGGTGGTGGCCGGCGAGGTGCGCAGCCTGGCACAGCGCAGTGCCGAAGCCGCCAAGGAGATCAAGCAGCTCATCGGTGCCAGCGTGGACACGGTGGAGGCCGGTACGCGCCTGGTGGATGAGGCCGGCAAGACCATGGACGAGATCGTGGTGCAGGTCCAGCGCGTCTCGGACCTGATCAGCGAGATCAGCGCGGCCACCATCGAGCAGAGTGGCGGCATCCAGCAGGTCAGCCAGGCGGTGGGCCACCTGGATCAGGTGACGCAGCAGAATTCGGCGCTGGTGGAACAGGGCACCGCCGCCTCGCAAAGCCTGCAGCAGCAGGCGCAGCGGCTGGTGGAGGCGGTCAGCGTCTTCCGCTGAGTCCGCCGTACAGCCGGCGCGCTCAGCGGGCCAGCAGAGCCGGCACCGGCAAGCGCTGGTGGCGCACCCACCAGGCAACGGCACGCGGCAGCTCCGACCAGTGCCAGACGCTGTTCTCGCGGACGGCCGTGGCCTGCGGCTCGTCAAAGCGCATCACGTCGATGCCGCCGCCACAGTCTTCCAGTTGGCGGGCCAACGATGAACCGCTGGCGCGGTCCAGGCGCGCGTCCACGATGGCCAGTTGAGGCGCGGCATGGTTCGCGCGGCGCACCGCCTCATCGGCGTTGTCGACCCACAGGACCTGTGTGTCGGGCAGCAGGTTGCGCGCCAGCTTGCGCATCGAATCCACGTACTCCCCACGCGGGCAGACCAGCAGCACCTTCAGGGGCAGGCAGCCGGGCGAGACAGGTTCGTGGGACGCGTACATGGCAACTCCGAGGCAGCCCGGGCGGAATGCCGGGCGGGGACCCCACTGTGCCGCCGGAGCGGCCATTCGCATGCCGGGAAACCTGGATACCCGGGGGTGGAATGACCCGAACGCCACACCCTGGCATGCGGCAGCTGTCCCGTCCGCGACATCGCCGGTCGGAATCAGGCGTCGTCGGCGCTGATGAGGCCTTCGCGGATCGCCAGGCGCACCAGGGCCGGCAGGTCGCTCACGCCCAGCTTGGCCATGAGCCGGCTGCGGTAGGACTCCACCGTCTTGGGCGAGAGATGCAGTTGTTCCCCAATGGCCACGCTGGTCATGCCATTGACCACCATGCGAATTACCTGCTGCTCGCGGGCGGAGAGGGACTCGATGCTGCCGGGCGTGGCGTCCTGCATGAGGCCCTCGACAGCGAGCTCCGCCACACCGGTGCCCAGGTGCTTGCGCCCCTGGGAGACCGCCTCGACGGCACTGAGCACCTCCCGCGAGGGCGAGCCCTTGAGCACATAGCCCTGGGCCCCCAGGCGCATGGCCTCGGCCACGTGGCGCGGCTGGGCCGACATGGTCAGCAGGATGGTGCGGGTACCCAACCGGCGCTTCTGGATCTGCTCCAGCACCTCGAACCCCGAGCGCAGGCCCAGGTGCAGGTCCAGCAGCAGCACGCCAGGCGAAAGCCGCAGGATATCGGCCAGCGCCTGTGTGGGCTGGTCGGATTCGCCCACCACGCGGTGCCCCGCGCCTTCCAGTACCGCGCGCAGACCGTCCCGCATCATGGCGTGGTCGTCAACCAGATAGATGTCGCTCATGGCACCGGGCAGGATAGCGCATGCCGGCACAGACGCCCTGACCTATCCGGGGGATGTCCCCTCGGGAGGATGTCCCCATGTGAGGGAGATCACGGTGCCGCCCTCGGCACAGCGGCGCGCGACCAGTTGCGCGCCGATGGCGTGGGCGCGCTCGCGCATGCCGACGATGCCCAGGTGCCCGGGCCGGCCGGCGGCCAGGGAGGCATCCAGGCCGACGCCATCGTCGGTAATGGCCAGGTGCAGCCAGCGGGCGGTGCCGTCGATGTGCACCACCACCTCGGCCGCATCGGCATGCAGCAGGGCGTTGGCCAGCGCCTCGCGCGCCACCATGAAGGCGGCGTACTCCACGTCGGCGGGCCAGCGCACGCGGGAAGCCCCGGGCGCCACGTCCAGGCGCAGGCCCACCGGCTCGGCACCGACGGCGCGGCTGCGCAGTTCGTTGTCCAGCGCGGCCAGCAGGCCGGCCTCCTCCAGCAGCGGCGGGCGCAGGGCCACCAGCGCCTGGCGCACTTCGGCGATGGCCTGGTCAATCAGGTCCCCGAGCTTGCGCTCGCGCTCGCGGGCCTTGGGAGAAAGCGTCTGCGGCACCAGGCCGGAGAAGGCGTCGTACGAGAGACGGATGGCGCCCAGCGTCTGGCCGAGCTGGTCGTGCAGCGTCTGCGCCAGCCGGCGCGTGGTCTGCTTTTCCTGGTTCAGCAGGCGCTGCGTGAGTTCGGAGAGTTCGTGCTGGTAGCGTTCGAGCGCGCGTTCCGCGCGCCCCCGTTCGGTCACGTCGCGCAGGATGGCGGTGAGCAGCTTGCGCCCGCGCACGGTGATCTGCGAAATAGAGGCCTCCAGTTCCAGCGTCTCCCCGTCGGCCCGCAGACCGGCCACGCGGCCCGCGCCCATGGGGCGCGTGGTCGCCTGGGCGTCGGCGAAACGGCGCAAGTAACCCACGTGGGACGCGCGCGTGCCCGGTGGCAGCAGCGTGTCCAGCGGGCGGCCGATCATGCGCTCGGGGGGGTGCCCGAAGATGCGCGCCGCCGCCGGGTTGAAGAGTTCGATCAGACCGTGCTCGTCCACGCTGATCACGGCGTCGCTGGCGGCATTGATCACCGCCGTCAGCACTTCGCCCTGCTCGCGCAGGTGCTTTTCGGACTCGGAGTACGGGCGAGCCAGGCGCCGCGACACGGCGAAACCGATCAGCCCGATGGCCAGGGCGGTCAGCCCGCCCCAGGTGGCCAGGCTGCGCTCGAGCTGGTGGACGGGTTGCAGCGCGGCGTCCAGCGGTTGCCAGGCCACCACCTGCCAGGTGGTGCGCAGCGCCGAATCTGCGGGACGCACGGGCGCGCGGGACAGCAGCACGGCCTGGCCATTCATGTCGGTCACCACGCTGGTCGCGCCCTCGATGCCCAGCAACGCGCTGCGCCAGACATTCTCGGGCACGGCGGGACGCCCACCCAGCAGAACCCGGCCATCGGCATCCACCAGCGCGACTTCGAGCAGGCGCCGCGCCGCCACCGGCCCCAGCACGCCCTGGCGGCGCTCTTCGAAATAGCTGGCGTCCAGGTGGGCCGCGATGACCCCTGCGAAGTGGCCTTCGTCGTCAAACAGCGGTGACGCAATATCCGCCAGCTCCGCAGGCACCGGAAGACCGATGCTGCGCAGCGGCTCCGCCAGCGCCATCGGCGCATGCAGGCTGCCGAACCACAGGCCATTGCGTCCCTGCTGGAAGAGCGGAAGGTCGTCGATGGAAGCCCCTTCGAGCACGCCGTCGGTGGCCACGCGGACATCTCCGTAGGCGTCGGTCACGCCGATCCAGACATAGGAGCCGGAGGTGGCCTTGAGGCGCTGCATCTGGCCGCGCCAGGCCTCGTCGCGGATGCTGGTCCGGGAGAACGCCCCCAGCAGTTCCAGTTCTGCGGAGCGGCGTGCCAGCAGGCGCGCAAGCTGGTCGGCGTAGAGACCGCCGGCCTGCTCGACCCGGTAGTGGGCGCGCCGCGTGAGTTCCTCTCCCACGGTGCGCTCGGCCGCCAGCAGCACCAGCCCGAGCAGCACCAGGGCCACGGTGACCGGCAGCAGCGGCAGCACCCAGGTGAGCACGCGGTCGCGGCGCTGCGTCTTCAGCATGCGTGGGCAAGGTGGTGCGGTTCCATGGCGCCCTATTCTGGCGCGTGCAGCAGCGCCACGGCTTACAGGCCGTCGAAATCCGCCGGGTTGCGGCTGCTGCGCGTGGTGTGCGCGCGCCGCGAGAGGTAGGTCACCGCGTCGAGAAAACCGTGCAGGCGCACGATGCCCGCGGCTTCGTCGGCCTGGCCCACGGCGGGCGGCAACGCCTGGGACCAGCCCTCGAAAGGCCCGGGGAAAGGCGCGAGCGCATAGAACTTCTGCTGGGCGGTGCGCCAGTCTGACGGCCCCACGCGCTCCAGCAGGTAGAGCAGCCAGGCCTCCTGGTCGTTCAGGCGGTAGAAGGTGAAGGTCGCGTTGGCGGCGTGCAAAGGCGCGCAGGCGTGAACACCCGCCCGCTCGGGGCTGGCTGGCGCGGCCGGACCGTAGAACAGGGGTACGGCCGGCGCGGCGGCGTCGGCCACCGCCTGGCGCTGGGCGTCCACCATGGACAGCCAGTTGCCGTAGATCTTGCGGCCACGCTCGGCCAGGCGCTGACGCGCGGCCTGCACCAGACCCAAGGTGTCCGGGTGATGGGCCCACACAAGTTCGCCGTGGGTTTGCAGGTGCTGCACGGCCTGCGCACGCTCCCGCAACGCCTGGACCGGCGGCACACGGCACTGGAAGACCAGGCGTGCGCTGGTGTCGCCCTGATCGCCTGCGGGCGGCAGGTCTTGCGACGATGCGGTCTCGACGGTGCGCACGTCCAGCCGCACGTCCACGCCGGTGTCCAGCCGCGCGCGGGCCACCGGGCCGTCCTGCTCCGCGTCCACCCGCCACTGCCATTCGCCCATGGGCTGCGCGCCCCATTGCACCTGCTCCCGCAGATGAACCAGCGAACCTTGCAGGGCGACGGTTTCACGGTAGGCCGGCAACACCAGCGCGCCCACACGGACCTGCTCCTGCAGGTGCTCGATGATCAGGCGGCGCAGCATGCGCAAGGCGCCCGCATCGCACCCGGGCCGCTCGTGCGCGGCTTCGTGCGCGAAGTGCCAGTCGTAGGCCGATCCCTGGCGCGCGACCAGCGGGCTGCCGCATTCGGGGCATACGCAGCCGCAGTCGCCGCCGCGCTCCACCTCGCCGATGAAGCGCATGGCGCCGAGGGCGTCCAGGGCCGCGAACAGCCGTATCACGGGGCAGGCAGGCCGTCAGGCACCTTGACCAGGGTGACGGGCACGCTGGCGCGCTGCACCAGTTCCTGAGACACCGAGCCCAGCACCGCCGCGCGCAAGCCGCCGCCGCGCGCGCTCATGATCACCGCATCGCAGGCGTGGCTCTCCAGCAGTTCGGCCAGCAGTTGGGCCGGATCACCGCTGGCCACCACGCTCTCCACCTGCTGGCCTGCGGCGCTGAGCAGCGCCACGGCCGGACGCAGCAGATCGCGCCCCGCTGCATCGCTGACCTGCTGCAGCACAGCCGGGTCGTGGGCGACCACCAGCTCGTACAGATTGGCCGAGGCCTGCACATTGGCCACCAGGAAGCGCGCCCTGAGTCCCTCGCCCACCAGACGCAACGCATGGTGAACGGCCAGCAAGGCCTGTTCGGAACCATCGACGGGGATGAGGATTTTCAGCATGGGCACTCCTGGGACGACAAGGGGACCCCCGATGATGCCACCCCGGCCTGCATCCGGAAAACCTGCCAAACTGCCGCCATGACCACGATCACCTCGCCCGCTCCCGTCGATCCGCTGTTCCTGGCCGCACCCAAGGTGGCCACCTTCCTGGGCGACCGTGCGCTCACCAACGCCAGCGGCTTCTTCTTCGAACGCGAAGGCCGCCTCCACCTCGTCACCAGCCGGCATGTGGTGATCGACGAAGACAGCGGCCACCAGCCCGACCGCATCGAAGTGACCCTGCACCTGGACGCGGCCGATCTCACTCAGACCACAGGCTTCTCGGTGCCGCTGTACGCCGATGGCGTCGCCACCTGGCGCCAGGGCCGCGACAGCGGTGGCGAAATCGACGTGGCGGTGCTGGCCCTCGAACGGGCGGCCCTGCCGCCCGGTGCCATCGTCCGCGCCTTCACACCGTCGCACCTGCAGACGGCCTATTCGGCGGTGCCGGCAGACACCTCGCTGCTGGTGGTGGGTTTTCCCCTGGGGTTTCACGACGCGCGCCACCACCTGCCGGTGCTGCGCCACGCGGTGATCGCATCGCCCTTCGGCGTGCGCTTCCAGGGCGAGGGCTACTTCCTCACCGACGCGCGCACGCACCGCGGCATCAGCGGCGCCCCGGTGGTGATGCGCGATGCGGCACCCAGCCTGGCCACGGCCGCGCTGCCCTGGAAACTGCTGGGCGTGCATTCGGCCCGACTCGACATGGGCAACCGCGACCAGGTGCTGGACGAGTCCCTGGGCCTGAACTGCGCCTGGTACGCCGACATCCTGCTCACACTGACCGGCCCCAGCCCCGCCGCGGCGGCGGCACCCACCTGACGTCGAACATGCAAGGCGACAATGGCCCCATGCCATTGCCCATCCGACCCGCTGTTGCGGCCAGCCCCGACTACCCCTTCCACGCCATCGATGCGCCGGTCAAGCTCGACCAGAACGAGTCCTTTGCCGACTTCCCGGCGGAGCTCAAGGAGCTGGCGCTGCAGCGCCTGCGCGACCTGCCCTGGCACCGCTACACCGACCTCAACGCCGAGGCCCTGTGCGAAGCGGTCGCGCGCCACGAGAGCTGGTCCCCCAGGGGAACGGTGGTCACCACCGGCAGCAATGTGCTCATCGCCTTGCTGGTTCAACTGGCCGGCATGGGCGCACGCGTGCTCACGGTCAAGCCCAACTTCTCGCTCTATGGTCTGGACGCGGGCCTGCTGGGTGCCGCGCTCACCGAAGTCCCCCTCAAACCCGACTTCTCGCTCGACATGGACGGCCTGCGGACGGCACTGGCCGAACCACCCACACGGGGCGGCGTGATCTTCCTGCCCCGGCCGCACGCCCCCACCGGGGCGCTGTGCGAACTCGGCGAACTGGAGGCGCTGGCGCAGGCCAGTGAGGGCTGGCTGCTGGTGATCGACGAGGCCTACCACCACTTTGCCGATGGCGATGCCCGTGACCTGGCGTGCCGCCATCCGCACGTGCTGCTGCTGCGCACCTTCTCCAAGGCCTGGGGCCTGGCGGGCCTGCGCATGGGCTATGCGCTGGCCAGCGACGACGTGGCACGGCAGCTTCGCAAGCTGGTGCCGCCGTTTGGCGTATCGGTGCTGCAGACCGTCAGCACCTTGGTGGCGCTGGAGCACCCGGACTATGTGCGCGAGCGCGTCGCCCACACGCTGCGGGAGCGCGAACGCATGACCCAGGCGCTGCGCTCGCACCCGACCTGGCAGGTCATGCCCTCACAGGCCAATTTCCTGCTGGTGCGAACACCCGATGCGCAGCGCGCCTTCGACGCGCTGCTCACACAGGGTGTGCTGGTGCGGCGACAGGACCGCCTGCACGGTCTGCAGGGTTGCCTGCGCGTGACGGTCGGCACGCAGGCGGAGAACGACGCCTTCCTGCGCGCAGCGGCCGCCGCTCCCTGAGCCGGTCCGAAAAAAGAAAGCGCCGCAGGAACCGCCAGCGCTCAGGCCTTGGGGCGGTACTTCTGGATCAGGGAACGGCCGGCATCGAGCAGCTTCTTGCCGTCCAGTCCCTTGCGGTTCATATCGTCCACCCACTGGCTCACGATGGGGTCGCAAAGCTTGATGAACTCTTCGGTCTCGGCACGGCCCATCACGCTAACGGTGTTGCCGCGATCCACCACCGCCTTGCGAACCACCGGGTCGTACTCGGCGATCACCCGGCCGTACATGCCCGACGTCTCCAGGCCTGCGTTGTTGTCGATGACTTTCTGGAGATCCGGTGGCAGCGAGTCGTAGCGGGCCCGGTTCATGACCATGAACTGGATGCTGTTGTTGAAACCGGGCATGCCCTTGGCGAACTCGGTGTGGAAGTTGGTGAGCTGATCCAGCTTGCCGGCAGGCACGGTGTCCCACGGCAGGATGGCGCCGTCAATCACGCCCTTGGACAAGGCGTCCGGAATCTGGGGCAGAGGCATGCCCACGGGCGTCGCGCCCACGGCGCTGAGAATCTGCGTGGCGATGCGGGTCGGGCCGCGCATCTTCAGGCCACGCAGGTCGGCCGCCTTGGTGACGGCGCGGCGCTTGTTGTGCAGGATGTTCAGGCCATGGGTGTGGAAGGCCAGCACCTTGACCTCCTTGAATTCGTCGGCGGCCTGGGTGGTGAGGTACTCCCAGGCGGCCTTGGACGACCCCTCGCCGTCGTAGGTGAAGAACGGCAGCTCGAACACCTCCGAGCGCGGGAAACGGCCTGGCGTGTAGCCAGCCAGCGACCAGGCCATGTCGACCACGCCGTCGCGCGCCTGGTCAAAGAGCTGGGGCGGCGTGCCACCAAGCTGCATGGAGGCATAGCCCTCGAACTTGAGTCGGCCACCCGACTCCGTTTCCATCTTCTTCATCCAGGGCACGATCACGCGGCTCCAGACATTGGACGTGGCCGGCACGAAGGTGTGCACGCGCAACGTGGTCACGTTCTGGGCCAGAGCGGGCAACGCAGGGGCGGCCACGCTGGCGGCGGCGGCCTTGATGAGGGTTCGGCGGTCGAGCATGAAAGGTCTCCTTCGTAACGGTTCGATCGGGCGGATCGGCGAATCCAAGACGGGGTATCTCCACCGCCTCAAACCCTGTTAGGTTGATTTTTCAACAACGAGGTATCGTAAAGGAAAATATGTCCAATGTCACAATGGTCTGATATTTTCAGTAACACTCCGGACGCGACCTGTGCTCCAGTCGGGGGTATTCTTCCGGCGTCCTGGAAGCTCTGAATGGAAGTACCCCACCCACGCAAGCCCCTGGCACGCGGCGCCAGAGGCCTGCCCACGCTGATCCTGGTGCTGCTGGCCTGCCTGCTCGGGCTCGCCGGCTGCAAAAGCCTGCCCGTGGTGGTGCCGGACCTGGCCACCCGCCTGCCTCAGCGGCCGGTGCAGATGGAGGGCGCGCGTGGGCCGCTCACGGCCTCGCAAAGCAAGGCGGTGCTCGACCGGCTGCGAGCCAGTGGCCAGGACTCCGGCATCTTCGCCCGGCATCTGGCCCTGGAAGAAGCCATCGTCGGCAGCCCGCTGATCACGGGCAACAAAGTGCGCCTGCTGCAGGACGGCCCGGCCACCTACCAGGCAATGCTCGCGGCCATCGAGTCGGCCCGCGACCATGTGCACATGGAGACCTACATCCTGGACGACGACGAGGTCGGACAGCGTTTTGCCCAGGCCCTCATCGACCGGCAACGCCAGGGCGTGCAGGTGCACCTGATCCGCGACAGCGTCGGTACGCTCAACACACCTGCCGCGTTCTTCCAGCGCCTGAGCGACGCAGGGGTCAGGGTGCTGGAGTTCAACCCCGTCAACCCCGCCTTGGCGCGCAAGGAATGGGAGCTCAACGAGCGCGATCACCGCAAGCTGCTCATCGTGGACGGGCGCATCGCCTTCCTGGGTGGCATCAACATCAGCGGCGTCTACACCAGCGGTTCGCTCGGCGGTGGTTTCTCCCGCGGTGCCTTGCATGGCGAGGAGGCCTGGCGCGACACCGACGTGCAGATCGAAGGGCCGGTGGTGGCCGAGTTCCAGAAACTGTTCCTCGCCACCTGGGCGGCGCAGAAGGGCGATCCCATGGCGCCCGGCGAGCATTTCCCCACGCCGCGCAAGATGGGCAATGACGTGGTGCGGGCCATCGGCAGTTCGCCCGAAGAACCCTTCAGCCAGATCTACGCCACCTTGCTCTCGGCCATCGGCAGCGCGGAAAGCAGCGTCTACCTGACCAACGCCTACTTCGCGCCCGACCCGCAACTGCTGGCCGCGCTGGAGGCCGCTGCCGGGCGCGGCGTGGACGTGCGGCTCATCCTGCCCAGCAAGACAGATTCCTGGCTGGTGTTCCACGCGGGCCGTGCGCACTACGAACGTCTGCTGCGGGCAGGTGTGCGCCTCTTCGAACGCCAGGGCGTGGTGCTGCACTCCAAGACGGGCCTCATCGACGGCGTCTGGGCCACGGTGGGCTCCACCAACCTGGACTGGCGCAGCTTCCTGCACAACCACGAGCTCAATGCCGTGATCCTGGGAGCCGACTTCGGAGCGCAGGTGCAGGCGATGTTCGAGCGCGACCTGGCCGCCTCGCAGGAAATCACGCTGGCGCAATGGCAGCGCCGGCCGCTCGACCTGCGCTTCCTGGAAGGGTTTTCGCGCCTGTGGGAGTACTGGCTATGACGTGCCGGACGCGTACGTCGACGACATGACGGGGTCGGCGGGCGGCGCCTCCAGCCGCGCCTCGAAGGGCACGCCGATCTTGGGGAACAGGTGCGAAGCCAGCGACAGCTTGGTGATGGGATAGTCCCCGGCGAACGACACATAGGCCTTGAGGTTGGGCAGGTCCTGGATCTGGCTGGGCAACAACGCTTTCTCCGTGACGTTGCGGCGCGAGATGGTCCGCGAACTGTTCTTCAGCGACCAGCCTACCGAACGCTGGGTTTCCTTGCGAACGAACTCCATTTCGCCCACGCCTTTGCTCAGTTCCTCGGCCGTTGCCGGATCGGTATGCGGAATATTGAGGAAGAGCAGGTTGCGAAAGCAGCTGCGCAGCGTGACCGCCTTCTCCTTGCCGTACAGGTCATCGAGCTGCGCGGTCGACTGGATGCCGCAGAGAAAGCGCGCGCCGTGCTTGCGCCCCTTCGTCAGCCCGGCCTCCAGGCTGCTGAGCTTCTCCAGCGAGGCCAGTTCATCGCAGACGAACCAGGTCGGGCGTGGCGGCCCATGGACCGGCGCGGACAGGGTGGCCGTGATGACGACGTCGAACCAGGTGGAAATGAGCGAACGCAGGGCATCGGCCATGTCCTCGCGCCAGGTGATGTAGAGATTGCCGGACGCCTGTTCCAGCCAGTCGCGCAGCGAGAAGTCCCCCTGGGGCATGTGCTTGTGGGGACCGAGGTGCTTGGTGGCGATGAAACGCGTGGAACCCATGGTCTTTTCGGCACCTTCGCTGAACATCGACGCGGCGGCTGTGTCGGCCATGTACTCACCCAGCGTGGGAATGGGCAGTTCGCAGACGAACTTGATGAGCACGCTGGTCTCGCGGCAGCCCTGTGACCAGAGCTTGTTCATCACCTCCTTGAGCAGGAACTGGGCATACCCGTTCCATTCGCGCATGTCACCCGTACCGTCCGGCACCACGCTGCGGGCGAAGCGCTCGCAGTCGTAGGTGGAGCGGATCTCGTTGAAGATGGACCAGCCCGGCGTGCGGCGGTCGAAGGGATTGAGCACGAGGTCGCCGGGCCGGGCAAAGATGGAGTAGTAGTCGCCATTCGGGTCCACGACCAGCACACGGTCACCCCGCTTCACCGCACCGGCGAGAATCTCCTTGATGGCCTGGGACTTGCCCGCTCCGGTGGTGCCCGCGACCAGCATGTGCAGCGGCTCCACCGCGACAGGAATGGGCACACCGCCCACGGTGGCTTGCGGCACGTGGCGCCAGAAATCGCGCCAGATCTGCGCCGGACCCGGCTTCTCGTGCGCGAACTGGAAAGCCGCTTTCACGCGCAGAAAGCGGTTGCGCACCGTCTGTTCGTTGGTCATGCGCTTGAGCACCGGCACCGAAGCAAAGGTGGCGCCGCGCACATGACGCGAAGGTTTCATGTGAGGGTTGCCCAGCAGCCAGGCCAACCAGACGCCCACCAGACTGAGACCGTAGCCCACCGCCAGGCTGCCGATGGTGATGGGCAGCAGGTTGGACGCGCTGAACGCCAGCATGGCCGCGGCCTTGAGATTCGCACCCATGGGGGGCTTGAGCTCGAAAGCCGCAGCCACCCAGGTCATCCAGAGGCCAGTGCTCAACACCGTGCCACACAGGAGGCCACCCAGCGCCAACCAGAACAGCCGCATGGCAGTGCCTCTCTCTCGTCAGGTGATCTCCGGACCTGGCGCGCTGAGCCGGTCGCGGGGACCAAACCACACCTGCGTCACACCCCGGAAACCGTTGTCAAACCGCTTGAACTGGATCACCACGTCGATCACCGACTGGATGTAGGCCAGCAGGGCGGGACCGCTCATGGCCTGGAAACCTTCGCGCCGCTTGACCATGAAGCACAGGCGTTCAAAGCACAGGCGCGGACTGTCCGCATGGATGGTGGATATGGAGCCGGGGTGCCCCGAGTTGATCAGCTCCAGGAAATCGGCCGCCTCCGCGCCGCGGATCTCACCGAGGAGAATGCGGTCCGGCCGCAGCCGCATGCTGGCCTCCAGAAGATCGGTCACTCCGACCTTCGCCACGCCCTGGCCACCTTTGCTGGCGATCAGCGAGAGCTTGTTGTGCTGGGACAGCGAGATCTCGGGCACGTCCTCGATGGTCACGATGCGCTCGTCGCTGCGCATCTCGTCGGTCAGGGCACGCATGGTGGTGGTCTTGCCGGTGGACGTGCCGCCCGAGATCAGGATGTTCTTGCGCAAACGGACCGCCCCTTGCAGGAACCCGACGAGATCCCCGCCATCCAGCATGGCCGTGAGTTCGGCGTCGCTCTGCTCCGAGGTCCCGTGGCCCTCTGACCGCATCCGCAGCGATCCGCTGCGCGCCAGGTCATCCAGCGAGAAGCGTTTCTGGGACGGCAGGCGGATCGCCAGCCCGAACATCTCCGGCAGGCAGCCCGGCGGCATGACCACCTGCACGCGTTGGCCCTCTGGCAGTTGGGCCGACAGCAGGGGTTGGCGCGCGCCCACCGTCTGGTGCGAGTAGGTGGCGATCAGATCGGCCAGTTGCGTCAGCCGCCGCTGGTCAAACTCGGGAATCTCGAGCGGCACCCAGGCACCACCGGACTCGACGTACACCTCGCGCGGCCGGTTGACGATGATCTCCTCGATGTGCGCGCTGTCCAGCAAAGGCTTGAGCGGCGCCAGGTAGGAGAGCAGGGCGGCGGTGCTCATGGGTGTTCAGCGCGGCAGCGCCACCTTGGAGAGATCCAGGTCACGCGCCACGAGAATCCGGACACGGCTGCCCTGTGGAATCTGGATCGTGGGGCCGACGTTCTCCTGCGCCTTGAGAACACCCTCGACGGTCGAGTTCAAGCCTTTGAGCGACTGGCTGCGCGACTCGCTCCCCCAGACAACCACCGAGCCATTCCGATCTGAGGATGCGCTGTCGGCAGCGGTCTCTGCCGCCAGACCCAACATGGAGATCAGGAAAGCAGCGCCAAAGCGCTCCATGAAGTGGTTGTCGACCTCGCCGGACATGCCACTGCGGCCCAGGCCATCGGTGCCAGGACTCATGATCTTCAGGCTCCGGCCATCGGGCAGGATGACGCGTTGCCACATCACCAGCACCCGCGTCTGTCCCGGGCGGACGTCCTTCCGGTACCGTCCAACCAGGCGCGACATCCTCGGGATCACGACCATGCGGCCGGTCTCGCCATAGACATCCTCGTCCACCATGGCGCGCGCGGCCCCCTGCAGATCCGTGTGGATGGCCGTCTCCAGGACGGCGGGGATCATCTTGCCTTCCAGGATTTGCATCTCCAGTGCCGATCTGGCTTCTTCCAGTACGGCGGGATGGCTGTCCGCGACCACGGCGTTCGGATCCTCCGCGGCAGGCATCGATGCGGCAGGGACCGGCATCGGCGCGACCAGCGGAGCACCAGATGCCACCCCGGCATCCTTCGACGGTGGTGCCGACGCGGCCGCGCCGTCAGAACCTGAGACCATCAGCGGCGCCATGCGGCGCTCGCGCCGGGTATCCCGGGCCGCCGAGTCCTGCGGCACTGCGGTGGCCTTCACCGCGGGTTCGACCGGTGGCAGGACCGTCCCGGGCGGCAGGGGGGGTACCGCGGCCGACGCCGCCGGCGCGGCGACGGGAACGGGTTTGAACACAGGCTCCACAGGCTGCGGGGATGGTGGCGGCGACGTGCGCGGCACCGGCCGCAACTCGGGCTCGGGCAACGCGACCGCCTTTTCATCCTTGCGGCCGCCGGATGTGAAAACCATGTAGAGGATCACACCGGTGGCCAGCAGCACCAAGGGCCAGACCAGCCTGCCCAGAAGGGCGGGCTTGCGCCTTACTGCTTTGTTGATGGGCTCTCGTGGCGCCGACAAGGGCCCTTGCTCACGTGGAAATTCGTCTTCTGTCTGCATGGTGTTCCGTCCTCCAAAAAAGCAACCGATGGCCGAAGCAGGGATGTCTGCCTGCGCAGGTTCACCGCTCCTTCAGGCTGCTTTCCGGGCGTTCTGGATAGGCATCGTTGAAGACACAGGCGATCTCGGCGTTGCCCGACAGCCGGAACACCAGTTGGCGCGTGACCTTCTCGATGACCAGCCATTCGCCTTCGCGCCGGAAATTGGCCAGGGTTTCTTTCTTCTGGGTGTCCACCTCGAACACGGCAGGCACGCTCTCGTAGTGGGCGAAGCGCAGGTAGGTGAACTCGCCGTCGTCCAGCACCTGCAGCGGCGCGGCCACACGCGAGCCTTTGAAGGAGTAGCTGAAGTTCCATTGCGTGGGCGACTTGCGCCGCGCCTGCGGGGTCTGCCCGATGGACAACCCGGTGCCAGCCCCGACCGTGGTCCGGGCCTCGCGAACGGCGGCCTCCGTGGCAACCTGGGTCTGCACTTCCAGCTGCCGCGCCTCGTCCTGCGGATACCGGAACCGCACGCGGTAGGTGAGGCGACCGTCGTCCACGCCCATCGGCTGGAAGGCGAGCAGGTTGAAGGTGTACGCGCGCCGGGTCGTCTGCACCAGCATGTTGGTCTCGGCCTTGTCCTCGTGCGGCTTCAGGTACAGCACGTTCTCCCGCGTGACCGCCTGCCACGCCGCGGTGTCCCCGAGTGAGACGGCGACGATGCGTTCATCGGCACCGAATTCCACCGCCAGGGTATACCCATAGGCCCCCAGCAAACGGATCACGGCATCTGGGTCGTAGGCGACCATGCGGATGCGCTCGTCCACGCGCACCGGTTTGCTCTCGACGCCTGTCGAAACCACCGACGGCGGCGCGATCTTGGCCGGTTTGCGCAACAGCTTTTCGGAAGCCTGGGCACCACAGGCCATGCACAGAGCAACAAGAAGGCAAGCGATTTTTTTCATGGTGAACCCTGGAAAAGTGGGTGGTTGTGACGAAAACGAACGGGCATCACGGCGTGCGCACATTGGAGGCGTCGCGCCGGTAATTGGTCACCTGGAAGCCAAACGGGTTGAGGAGTTCACCCGCGGGCGTGGGTTTGAGCGTGAAGCGGAACTCGACGATCGCCGCCCATTCGTAGGTTCCGGTGACGCGGCCATCGACAGACTCCTCGGACTGGAACTGCACGTGGGCGACACCGTCCTTGAGAAAGGAGATCGAGTGCACCTTGACGGCGCGGCGCAGGCGAGGCCCCATGGAGCGATCCTGAAGACTGCCACCGAAGAGCGCAGACAGCCGGGGCTCCAACGTCGGTCCCGCGAACATCCGCACCGTGTCCGCACGTTGACGGACGTCGGCATCGCTCCAGGTCTCCGCCGCCAGGATCCACTGGTTGATGTGGAACTTGCGCACCGCATCCATGCCGGTCAACCGTTGTGCGTCGTCCACGTCGTACCGGACATGGCGGACCGTCTGCGTGGCATCGTTGTAGGCGATGGTCACCACCTCGATCTTTTCACGGGAGAAGACCACGAACATCGCCAGCGATGCAGCGATCGTGAGCAGCCAACTGACCGCCGCGAACAGGTAGGCCCGGTTGCGAGCCACCTTGGAACTGCGCACGAAATCCGCATCCCAGCGAGCTGCCGCGGTGTAGTAGAGCGACTCCGGCGACGGTCCGTCCGCGTTCTCAGTGGGAGGCATAGGCAGTTCCTTTGTTGGCTAGAAGTTCGACGAGGGTGTTGTGGGCCATCTCGACCATGGCTCGCTCGTATTCATGGAGGGCATGTCGCTAGCCTCCGCCCAAACCTTTGGCCGCGCCTTTCATGGCGCCAGCCTTGATGCCGGCGGGGCCACCGGCCGCACCCATGACGCCGCCCTTGATCGCTCCCACGCCGGCGTCCACGCCCTTGTGGATCTGCCCGACCAACCCTCTGGCAGCGTCGTCCCCCAGGTTGGCCAGCAGCGACCCCACCAGACCCGAGGCAAACTGCGGCACCTGCGCCACGGACTTGGCCAGGGCGTAGTACAGCAGCAGCGTGGCGATGATCGGCCCGAAGAGCCTGAGCGTTGCCGACGCTCCACTCGACCATGTCACGCTCCAGGCGGTCTCTCCGTGCGTTTCCATGATGTTGATGGCGGCCTCCCCGACCAGCAGCACCAGCACCAGCAACATCGGCGTCAGGATGAAACCCAGCATGCCGCGGAACCAAGCGTCCGTGTACGACCGCGTTGGCTTGAACAGCGCCAGGGCGATGAAGATGGGCGCCACCGCCAGGCAACTCGTCAAGCCCAGGCGGGAAAGCAACAGCACGATGAACACGCTGGCGTACAGAACGATGGTCATCACCAGCTGGATGACACCGGCGATGTTCCCCATGATGTTGGGGAAGGGCACAGGAAGGGGAATCGTGATCCCGCCGAACAACCCTGACCCAGGAATCGGGATGTCAATCGTCGTCAAGGTGGTGAAGTCCGGAATGCCGACAATCTTGGCGTAAGCAGACTCCAGTTGACCCATGAACGCTCTGTCCAGTACCGCGCCATCAAACCTGGTCACCCAGGTAGACGTGGGTGCGTCGTAATGAAGGGCAAAAGCAAACAGCTTGGGTGCGCCCGGAATGACACCCCCTGCTTCGAGCGGGCGGGCCATGGCGCCGGCCAGGCCGCCATAGGTGTCCCAGACGATGGAGAGCACCCATTGGTCAAATAGCGGCCAGTTCAGGGTCAACTCCAGAACAACGGCCATCTTGACCACCAGCCACCCCGCATCCAGCAGCGACTCCCCCTGGATATTCCCTTTCATGAAGCGGAAGCCGTAGGCAATCACCAGCAATATCATGCCGCTGCGAAGGGGTGCCGCCACGAAATCGCTGAGGGCCTCATACCCCACGTGAATCACGTCCTCGCGCAGAACGGTATCGACCCGGTCCAGCACAAAGAAGATCATGACCGCCCCCCTGAGGCCGCAGCCCCGGATGCTTGCTGGTAGCGGGTCCTGAAATGCGGCAGCCATGCCTGCGGCGAACTGCCGTGCAACTCCATCAGTTCGTCCATCAAGGCCACCGTGTTCTTGTTCCCCGACAGCACCGCGATGTGCTCGTCCATGCCCTGCATGTCGAGCTGGCAGACGCTCACGCCCAGGCTGTTCTTCACCAGGAACCAGCCACGCCCGGGCCGCATGGGCAGGTCGTTGCGGATCATCTCGAACTGCGATGCGTTCAGGCCCAGGTAGCCGCGGTACACGTCCTCCTCGGCCTTGGGGTTGGGAAACAGGATGAAGGTCTCCGATTGCTGCTTGAGCGCAGCCGAGATGTGGGACTGCATCACGGTCTCCGGCGTCTGCGTGGCGAACACCAGGAGACCGTTGTTCTTGCGGATCACGAACTCGAAGTTCTCGATGCGCCGGGCCACGATCTCGTCGTCCAGCATGCGCCAGCCCTCGTCGGCGAAGATGGCCATGGGCTGCCCGTCGAGCAAGGTCTCGACGATGTAGAAGAGCCAGGTCAGCACGGCCGGCCGGATCTGCTTGGCGTCCAGCACATAGGTCATGTCAAAGCCGATGACCGGGTTCTGCATGTCCAGCGCATTCTTGGGGTTGTCGAACACCCAGGCGTGCTGGCCGCGGCCATAGCGCGGGTGGTCGTACCAGTCCAGCAGCCGCTTGCCCAGCTTGTCCTGCTCCGCATTGCCAAACATGGGTGCGACGTGGCAGAGCTGCCGCAAAGCGGGCTCGAGATCGAAGGCTCCGGATACCACCTGGCGGATGCGCTGCCGGTCGGTCGTGTTCACGGGTTCGCCGCCCTCGTCGGTCAGCAGGGCCTCGAACCAGTCCACCAGGAAGCCACGGGCCGTGGGCGTGTCCGGGAGCTGCAGAGGGTTCCAACCCGTAGGCCGCTGGCTTTCGATGCGGAAGTAGTCGCCGCCGATGGCGCGCACGAAGATCTCCATGCCGCGGTCCTTGTCCAGGAAGACGCGGCGCCCGCCCAGTTTCAGGCTCTGGGCAAACAGGAACGAGGTGGTCAGGGTCTTGCCCTGGCCAGTCGGGCCCAGCACCAGCGTATTGCCCCGGTCGGACACATGCAGGTTGAAGTGGTAGGCCGTGCCCGATGCGGTAGGCAGCACGGTGATGGCCGGCCCCCAGACGGATTTCGCTCGCCCTCCCAGGTAGTTGTGGCAGCTCGCGAAGGACGCAAAGTTCTTGGTGGAGATGCGCGCGCCACGGGCAATGAAGCGGAAGTTACCCGGCAACTGCGCGTAGAACGCAGCCTCCAGGTTGACGTCCTCGCGCACGCAGGTAACCCCTTGCTCGGCCATCGCCGCGTCGATGGCGGCCAGCCGGGGGGCGATGGTGGTGTCGTCCTCATCCCACACCAGCAACGAATGGTGGTGCAGGCCGAAGCCGGCCTCGCCCTTGGTTTCCTCCATGGCCAGGTCCAGCGCGTAGATCTGGCTCTGCCCCGAGTCACCCGCGTTCAGCAGGCGGTTGCGCTGTTGCTTGATGGCGGCCTCGCTGCGCGTGCGTTCCTCGAAACGGAACGACTGCGTGGCGCAGAACTCGAAGGGCAGCGTGAGCAGGCCGTCGTACAGCGTGGCGGCCGACTGCGAAGGGTATTCCTTGACCGAGATCATCCCCGCGTAGAGCGTGCGGGCGGTATGGCGAAGCTCCACCACTTCGTTGCGAAAGATGGTCCTGGCCACCGGCAACACCTCTGACACGGGCCGGTCGGGCACGGCGTAGTTGCGCTCCTGCAAATTGATCAGAAAGCCATACAGCTGCATCAGCTCACTGCAGGGCACGCCATCCTTGGTGGGTGCCACACCCAGCCTGCGGGGCAGGTAGGGCTTGAACACCTCGGTCAATGCACGCATCGCATCGTCCAGAGCCTGCAGGGACTTGATCTCGTACGCTTCCCGCTCGCGGTCGTCCAGCCGTTGGGACAAGGTACGGGCAAAGTGGTCGAGTCGCTTGGCCACGCCCTGCCCTGGCTTGTAGACCAGGGTCAGGTAGATGTCGTTGCTGTAGAGACGGCGCTGCGCCAGGCGGTCGCACCAGGCCCGGTTCAAGTCGTTCAGGAAGCTTTCGCGGGGGAAATCGCCCTCAGGCAGCACATGGCGGCGACGGCGCACGAAGTGGTGGTAGAGCGCAAAGTTGGAGTTGCTGAAGGTCTTCCAGAGTTGGTTGCGCACCCGCTTGAAGATGTCGAGCTCGTCCGAGTCCGCCGTATCGAACGGCAGCCCGCCCAGGTGCAACACCTGCATCAGGCTGCCGTCCAGGGTTTTGAGCGTGTGCGCATTCAGGTGCGTCACATACGGAATGCACCACCGTGCCGCCTGCGCTTCCTGCTCCAGCTTGCGCAACGTGGCATCGCTGTCCTTGCCGCCCAATCCACTCCACATGCTTATCTCCTCAGCGCCGGCCCGAAGACCTGGCATCGGGCCTGGCACAGCCTCCCGGATCGAACGACACCCCGCCCCAGTAGGCCGAACGCCGCTGGCCCGCCGAGAAGTTCGCCAGCTTGACGCCCCAGAGCTGGAACACCCGCGGGTCGCGCTCGCACATGGCATAGCCGAAGACGTACAGCGCGGGGGCAGACAAGGCCGCGTAGACCATGCCCTTCCCCCCGCCGATGCCCAGGAAGATCAGCATGACCATGATCATCATCATCACGGCGTAGATGTCGGTAACGCCAAACATCATCGGCGGGCGGGCGAGCGCCAGAAACACCGCATCGCTTTCGCACTGCATCTGGTTGTCGGACATAACGGACCTCCTGCAGAATCCGGATGGACATCTGTTGCTGGGACTATTGCTGGACGCTGTCCGCCAGTACGTCCGCCTGCGCGAAGGACTGGTTCAGCGGACGGGAGGGTCCACAGTCTCGCGACACGGATGCACACGGTGGTGTCGGCGCATTCAACTCAGCGCTGGTGCAGGCTTGCAACAGCAGGACGCACAGGGCAAGGGCATAGGCTTTCATGCATGCCACCCCGTCACCGGACACCGGCAACATCGACAAAGAGAACGTCGATCACGCTGGTCGCGGAGAAAACGATGCCCACTCCCAGCACCACCACGACCACACGGGTCCACTCCATCTTCCCGGTCAGGCCTGCGATACCCGCTCCGATGACGGCGACGATGGCCAGGGACCGCGCCACCGTGCCATTCAAGGTGGCAATGAGGTTGGTCAACCCCTCGGAAAGCGTGGAGCCCGCAAATGCATCCCCAGCGGTTGCCGCATGCGACATGTCGCTGGCCACCAGCAGCAGCATGGCGATGGCGAACAGCATGAACAGGCGCATGACGCCTTCGTCTTGGTGGAACGGACGCATGACCGTTTGGATGGTGGTCTTCATGACGCGATCTCCTGGTGTGATGCCCTACCGCATGAACCTCCCTGGGTCACACAGGCATGGCGGGTTGAAAAATCGGTATGCAACAAAGAGGGAAGCAGTGGAAAAAAGTCTATAGAGCGGCATTGCATTTCGTTCCATTTGTGACGAACCACAGCCATGCATGAATGAAGGAGCGAGTAGAGGGCGCCAAGCGACATGGCGTACACGCGGATCAGGGAACAAGCCGCCCCATGCGGCGCAGTTCCTGTGCAACGCGCACTTGGTAGCGCTGGTTGAAACGGGGCGTGACGCTGTGGTACGCCCCCACGGCGAACCAGGTATTGCCATGGCGCAGGATCTGGTTCTTCAGGTGCCAGGCCGCGACGTAGGTGCCCACACAGGGATCGAGCAGGTGAGCGCTCTCCAGACCGTATTCCCGCAGGCGAGAGAAATGGATGCTGTTGATCTGCGCAATGCCGACGTCGATCGAACCGTTGGCGTTGCGGCGCACCGCATGCGGAACAAGGTCCGATTCGACACGCAGGATGGCCAGGAGCAGATCGGGGTTGACGCCATGCCGGCGGCTGGCCGCCTCCACGCAGTCGGCCACGGCGTGCTCGCGCACCTGCCGCTCCTCGGTAGCCAAGCAGCGGCCGTTGGCGCCCGCAAACAACGCCAGCCACACCACGCCGGCCACGAGTCCGTGCATGCGCACGGGAGGAAACACCCCGAAGCGGCGCGCACCTTGCACGAGATGTTGGAGGCTCATGGCATGTCCCTGCTTCTCCGGCAGGCTTGGCAAGCCGGCACGGAAGTTCGATCCGGACCGCAGGCTACGCGGGGCGGACCGGACCGTCTGCAGAAGTTCTCAAGCTCCCGCGGAGGGCCACGAAGCCACGCGCCTCAGGCACAGGCATGCCGCCTATGGCGCTACCGCATGACCTCCCGCGTCATGGACCGTCCGCGCACCCGGATGCACAGTGAGGCCATGGCACACGACAAGGAGAAGTCCATGAACGACATCACATCACTTCCGGTGGCGGTAGGCCACATGATCGGATTGGGGGCACTGGGCTCCTGCATCGGCATCGGCCTGATGGCGGGCCGGTACCTGGAGGCTGCCGCACGCCAGCCGGAAATGGTGGACACCCTGCAACCCAAGGTATTCCTGCTGGCCGGCCTGCTCGACGGTGCCTTCATCATCTCTGTCGCCCTGGGTATATGGTTTGCGCTGGCGAATCCGTTTGCGTCCGCTTGAGCGGCAGGGCGTGGTCTTCAATGCGGGAAGCAGCTCCGCTGAGGGTGCTGGTGGCTGGCGCGGCCGGCCCCCTGGGCGGCGGCTTGCTGCGCGATGCATGGACCTGCGAGGCGGCGCACCAGATCACCGTGCTCACGCGCCAGCCGCTGCGCCCCGTCTCGCCGCGCCTTCGGTCGGGCTGGGCGACAGACGAGGCCGAGGCATCGGTATGGCTGTCCCGTCTGCCCGACCAGGACATGGCGGTCCTGCACACCGGCCGGCCACGCAGCGAACGCGAAGCCGTCTTCTGGTCTCCCCGCCGAAGCCAGTTGCCCGCGCTGGCTCAGGCCTTGCGAGTGCGCGGCGTGCGAGCCTTGCTGGTGGTGCTGGCGCCGGGAGACCCGGCGTTCAGCCCCCAGGAGCGCGCCGCGCTGGAGTCCCTGGCATTCGAGCATCTGGCCTTGCGGGATCCCCCGGCTGACACGCTCCGCGCGCAGCCGGCCGCGTGCTTGGCGCAGCGCTGCGCCGACTGGATGATCCGCACCCTGGTGCGGTTCATGGCCGCACCAGCGCCGGTCCGTCGGCGGCGTTCTGCACGCTCTCCCACCAACCGCTCATCAGGCCCTCGGGCTTGACGCGGGCCTGCACGCGGGCACTGGTTGGCCACTCATCCTGCTGCACGCACAGGCCCGCGAACACGCCATAACCCGGCCCGGCGGTGATGGTCTCCGGCGAGGCCAGGCTCTCGCCGGCGCGGATGGCACCGCCCGCGGCGATGGAATCGCCGGCCCGGATGCCCTGGCCGGCATCCAGGTGCGCGCCGGCATGCACGGCCCCGCACACGAGAATGCCTTCGCCTGCGCGAATGTCACCGTCCGCCTGCAGGTCGCCGCGCACCTGCAGGCTGCGGCCGCAGTGCACCCTGCCGCGAGACACCAGTGCCCCACCGACGGCCACCCGACCGCGAACATCCAGGTCCTGTTGACAGACCACGTCCTGCGTCGTGCGCAGTTGACCCTCCACCCGCACGGCACCCTCGATGTCCAGGCGCAGGGCATGCACGTCGCCACCCGCTTCGATCGACCCTGTCTCCAGGCCACCGTCCACCACGATGTCGCCCCCTGCCCTGGCCGCACCACCCACGCGGACATATCCCCCCGCACGCAGCGTGCGTCCCACACGCAGCACCGTGCCCACATCGATGTCGCCGCGCACATCGAGAGATCCAGCGAACACAATGGCCTCGCCCGCCAGACGATCCAGGCGCAGCACCGCATGGGTGGGACCAAACTGGTCGAGCAGCCAGCAGGCATCGTCCACGCGGCCATCGGCCACGAGCGCGTCGAGCAGCGGCTGGTAGTCGTGCCCGTCGGGGTGGTGGCGCAGCAGCCAGCGAAATCCCTGCGCGCACGGGTTCTTGGCCTTGACCAGGCGACGGGAGATCTCCAGAGCGCTCATGGCCATGCCGCCCCGCGGCTTTGCGCCGCCCGCAGACCCAGCCAGCGGACCAGTGCTTGTCCGGCCCGGCGTGGCCAGGGTTGACGAGGCAGCGGCACGGCCAGAACGTCGATGCCCAGCGCGGCAACGCGGTGCACCAGCGAAGACCGTTCTCCCGGCCAACAGCGGCGACGGCGATGACCCAACAGCACCACGCCGTGCCAGGCACTGCGAGCATGTTGCGCCAGCACCTCTTCCACGTTGCCCAGCAGCACCGTCAGCATCGGCCGCCACCCCGCCGCGCGCAAGGGCAACGCCCATTGCTCCAGCGACTGGTAGGCCCGCATGCGCCATTGGCGCAACATGTGGTCAAACACCACGTGCTGCGCACTCTCCCGCGGCTCGGGCACCGGCATGGTGGTTTCCAGGACGTGCACCAGGTGGATGCCGCGGGCAGGCGCCAGTGCCTGCGCCCAGGGCAGCAACACGGCATCGGCCGGACTCAGGCGGGTGCAGCAGTGCAGCGTGGTGAAGCGGGTTTCCGACGCATCCTGCACCACCCACACCGGCGCGGATCCAGCGCGCAGCAACACCGTCAACAGGTCCGGCATGAGCGCCCGCGCCGCGGGCGGCTCATTGGCGTCGACGAGGCAGACCAGGTCTGCCCCGTCGACCAGCGCCAGCAGGTCGCGGCGGCTGCGCAGAACACCGTCCACGAGGTCGACGCAGACCCCCAGCCGCCTCCGCAGGAAACGCGCACGCTGGGCCAGGCGAGCCAGCGGATCGACCAGCCCGCTGGGATGCTGGCCTTCGTAGTAGGCCAGCACCAGATGGGCTCCCTTGGCCACCGCATGGCGCGCCACCTTGCGCAGGTGTTCACCGGTCCGCGCGCGCAGCGTGGTCAGCACCAGCCACCGCGCGGGCGGTGCGGCCAGGCGCATGGGCCCGGACTCGCGTGGCAAGGGCACGCCGCTTTGGCCATCACCCGTCTGCGGCAACAGCGAGCGCCACGGAGGACGCGAGAGCGGCGGGACGGCGAGACGCCTTCCAAGGGACAGGGACGACCACACGGACTACTCCTTCCAGACACCGGACCCTCGGAACGTCGAAGGCCACGGCAGGTTTCGCACGGAGCTCTGGCCCGGCGATGGAAGGTGTGCGTGATGAGAGAGGGAGAGGGTTTATCGCCGGGCCGGGGAATCTGCGGCCTGACAGGGCAGGCCACAGCGCAGCACAGGTTGGACCTGCGAACGGCGAACAAAGGCCACACGCTGCCGCGCAAGGCTGCGGGCATGGGTCGCGGTGGCGGGCAGGTGGAACATGCGGCGAGTCTAGGAAGGGGGGAAAGGCCTGTCAAACGGGGGGAGTTCCCTGCAACCGGCGAACGAGCCCCTCGCCTTACTCCACCGTCACGCTCTTGGCCAGGTTGCGCGGCTTGTCCACGTCGGTGCCTTTGGCAAGGGCGGTGTGGTAGGCCAGCATCTGCAGTGGCACCACGTGCAGCAGCGGGCTGAGCGATCCGTAGTGCTCGGGCATGCGGATGACGTGGATGCCTTCGCTGCTGGCGATGCGGGTGTCCGCGTCGGCGAGCACGTAGAGCACGCCGCCGCGCGCACGCACTTCCTGCATGTTGCTCTTGAGCTTTTCGAGCAGCGCGTCGTTGGGCGCCACGGTGACCACCGGCATGGCCGCGGTCACCAGGGCCAGCGGCCCGTGCTTGAGCTCGCCAGCCGGGTAGGCCTCGGCGTGGATGTAGCTGATCTCCTTGAGCTTGAGCGCACCTTCGAGCGCGATCGGGTAGTGCAGGCCACGCCCCAGGAAGAGCGCGTTGTCCATGCGGGCAAAGTCTTCGGCCCAACTGATCACCTGCGGCTCCAGGGCCAGCACGGCCTGAAGGGCCACGGGCAAGTGGCGCATGGCCTTGAGGTGCTCGGCCTCGGCCTCCTCGCTCAGGTGACCGCGAACCTGGGCCAGCGCCAGGGTGAGCAGGAACAGGCCGGCGAGCTGGGTGGTGAAGGCTTTGGTGGACGCCACGCCGATTTCCACACCGGCGCGGGTGATGTAGGCGAGCGAGCATTCCCGCACCATGGCCGAGGTACCCACGTTGCAGATGGTCAGGGTGTGCTTCATGCCCAGGCCTTGCGCGTGGCGCAAGGCGGCCAGGGTATCGGCCGTCTCGCCGCTTTGCGAGATGGTCACCACCAGGGTGCGCGGATTGGGCACGCTGGTGCGGTAGCGGTATTCGCTGGCCACTTCCACCTGGGTCGGGATGCGGGCGATGGACTCCAGCCAGTACTTGGCGGTGCAGCCGCTGTAGTAGCTGGTGCCGCAAGCCAGGATGAGCACGTTGTCGATCTCTTTGAAGACGCGGTAGGCGCTGTCTCCGAACAGCTCAGGGGTGATGCCTTCGACGCCTTCGAGCGTGTCGCCGATCGCGCGCGGCTGCTCGAAGATTTCCTTCTGCATGTAGTGGCGGTAGGGCCCGAGCTCGGCCGCCCCGCTGTGCGCCAGCACCGTCTTCACCGGTCGCTGCGAGGCATTGAGCGAACGGCCGTCGGCGTCGAGCACCCAGTAGCGCCCGGGCTGCAGATCCACCAGGTCGCCTTCTTCCAGGTAGACGATCTGGTCGGTCACGCCCGACAGCGCCATGGCGTCGCTCGCCAGGAAGTGTTCACCATCGGCAGAGCCCACGCCCAGCACCAGCGGTGAACCGGCACGCGCGCCCACCACACGGTGCGGTTCGTCCTTGTGGAACACGGCCAAGGCGTAGGCACCGTGCAATTGCCGCACGGCGGACTGCAGCGCGGCGAACACGTCGCCTTCGTACAGCGAATCGATCAGGTGAGCGATGACCTCGGTGTCGGTCTGGCTCTCGAACACATAGCCTTTGGCCTGCAAGGCTGCGCGCAATTCATCGTGGTTTTCGATGATGCCGTTGTGCACCAGGGCCACGCGCCCCACGCTGCTGGTGCCGGCCGGCCCATGGCTGAAATGCGGATGGGCGTTGTGCACCGCGGGCGCGCCGTGCGTGGCCCAGCGGGTGTGGGCGATGCCGGTGCCGCTGGCAATGCCTTCGGCCTGGACCTGCTGCGCCAGTTCGGCCACACGGGCGGTGCTGCGCGCACGCTGCAGCCCCGACTTGTGCACCGCTACGCCGCAGGAGTCGTACCCGCGGTACTCCAGCCGCTGAAGCCCCTGAACCAGCACAGGCACGATGTCACGCCCCGAAACCCCCGCCACGATGCCGCACATGCCGCACTCCTGAAAAATGAAAGTGATGGGATGCTACCCATAGCCATTAGAAATAGTTGTTCATAGTTTCAGCATGAATGGCAGATAATTTCTCCCCCCGCATTTGTCCGTCAAATATTTCACTGAACTGCCGTTTATGGAATCAATCGACCTGGATGAAGCCGACCTGCGTCTGCTGGACCTGCTGCAGGAAGATGCCTCGCGCAGCAACCAGACCCTGGCCGAACTGGCGCATCTGTCCCCTCCCACCAGCCTGCGGCGGGTGAAACGGCTGCGCCAACTCGGCTTGATCGAACGCGAGGTCGCCCTGCTCAGCCCGGACCGCCTGGCCCCGGTGCTCGGCCACGGGCTCACCGCCCTGGTGGAAATCACCCTGGAACGCCAGGGCGCCGAACACCTGGACGCGTTCGAAAACCGGGTTCTGCCGGTGGCCGAGGTCCAGCAGTGCTACCGCGTGAGCCCCGGACCCGACTTCGTGCTGGTGGTGCACTGCGCCGACATGCCTGGCTACCTGGCGCTGGCCCAGCGCTTGTTCACCAGCGACGCCAACGTGCGCAACATCAAGGCCTTCTTCAGTCTCAAACGCGCCAAGTTCCAACCCCGCCTGCCCCTGGGCCAGGGCAGCGGCCCATGAGCGGATGTGTACCTTGGACCACAGATGCAACCGGCTTTTGATGCAAAACGCACGGTAGAACCGACCGCGTCGCGTCCGCCGTGTTGACGCTCCCCCCCATATGTAACAACCTCCACTCCTCGCACCCGGCAGGCCGCTGCTGGGTCCAAGGAGGTTGTATGGAAGTCACGTGGATCGCCATCGCGGCGGCCGCCGCCGTGGTCATCCTGGCAGGGCTGGGCGCATGGATCTACCGGCGCGCGGCCAACCGTCAGTCGACAGGCCGCGACGACCGCTATGCGCCGGAGCGCATTCTCACCACCGAGCAGGTGCACATGCTCGACTACCTGCAGGACACGTTTCCTGGTCAGGTGGTGCTGCCCAACGTGTCGCTCAGGCACATGCTGACGGTGCGCCGGGCCAAGGACCGCAAGCGCGCGGAAGAACGCCTGGCCCACCAGAAGGTGGATTTCGTGGTCTGTGGCGAAGACGGTCGCCCTACGTTTGCGTTCGACATCGAGCAATACCACCTGAGCAACGCCAAAGCCCGCGCCTTCCAGGTGAAGCTGAAGAACCGCATCCTCAAGACAGCGGGGGTGCGCTTCGTGTTCCTCAAGAACGGTTTGCACCGCATGCCTTCGCCAGCGGATTTCCGCGCCCAGCTCAACCTGGCCGTGCTGCCCAAACCCAAGCCCAAGGAAGACAACGGGCGCGAGAGCGTGATGCAACAACTGGAAAGCCAGTTCTCCGAGTTCGGCCCGAACTCTTCACACACCGGCTACCGCGAGTCGGAAATCATGGGCCTGAGCCAGCTCATGGACCTGGAGCGTACCGGCCGCACGCGCAACGGCAACAGCAAGTTCGGCGGCAACAGCCGCTTCGACGGCAGTTCCTTCGACGTGCACGGGGGCTGAGCAAGCCCCCCCACGCACGCCGCGCCCATCAGCCCTTCTTCTTGGTGGGGCGCTGCCAGCCTTCGAGCGCCACCTGCTTGCCTCGGGCCACGGAGAGTGCGCCAGGCGCGGTGCTCTTGGTGATGGTCGAGCCGGCCCCCACGGTACCGCCCGCGCCAATGGTCACGGGCGCCACCAGCACGCAGTTGCTGCCAACGTGCACGTCGGCCTCGATCACGGTGCGGTGCTTGTTGGCGCCGTCATAGTTGGCGGTGATGCTGCCGGCGCCGTAGTTCACGCGCTCGCCCACCGTGGCATCGCCCAGGTAGGCCAGGTGGTTGGCCTTGGCGCCCGCGGCCAGCGTGGAATTCTTGACTTCGACGAAGTTGCCGATGTGCACGTCCGCACCCAGTTGCGCCCCCGGGCGCAGCCGTGCGAACGGGCCGATCTGCGCGCCCGGGCCGACGGTCACGCCCAGCTTCTCGCCCTGGATGTGGGTGAAAGCCTGGAGCTCGGCCCCGGCCTGGATCTCGGCGTTGGCGATCACGCAGTTCGGACCGATGCGGGCACCGGCGCGCAGCACCACGCGTCCTTCGAACACGCAATTGACGTCGATCTCGACGTCCTCCTCGCACACCAGCTCGCCGCGCACGTCCAGGCGCGCGGGATCCGCCAGCCGCACGCCCTGGTCCATCAGCGTCTCAGCCACGCGCCGCTGGTAGGCCCGCTCAAGCTCGGCCAGTTGCCGCGGGCTGTTCACCCCCGCCACCTGGATTTCGTCGCGCGTGGTCAGGGCCTTCACGGCCTGCCCGGCAGCCACCGCGTGCCGCACCACGTCGGTCAGGTAGTACTCGCCCTGGCGGTTGTCGTTGGTGAGGCGCCCCAGCAGGGACTTGAGCAGGCGCGCCGGCGCGGCCATGACGCCGCTGTACCACTCGGTGATGCGGCGCTGTTCGTCGCTGGCGTCCTTCTCCTCCACGATGGCGAGCACGGCACGCTCGCCATCGGGTGCGCGCACGATGCGACCATAACCGGTGGCGTCGGCGCCCGTGTCCACGCTGAGCAGGGCGAGGTGTTCGCCGCCGCAGGCCTGCAGCAGCGCCTCCAGAGTGCCCGGGTCGATCAGCGGCACATCGCCATTGAGCACCAGCACCACGCCGTCGTCGGGCAGCACCGGCACCGCCTGCTGCACCGCGTGGCCGGTCCCCAGCTGCGGCGACTGGCGCACGAAGCGAAGCTCGGTGGCGCAAGGAGCGCTCAGGCCCGACTCCACCTGCTCGGCGCCATGGCCCGTGACCACCACAACCGAGCGGGCGGATAGCCGCGCGGCGCAGTCGATCACATGCTGGGCCAGTGCGCGGCCGCCCAAACGGTGCAACACTTTGGGCCGCTGACTCTTCATGCGCGTGCCTTTGCCGGCCGCCATCACCACCACATCCACAGGGAACGACATGAATACCTCTCTCGGGGAATGGCTGCGCGGCGTTCTTGCCGGCCATCACCTGCGGCGGATTATCGCCCGCCATGTGGGCCGGCTTGGCGCGCTGCTGGTGCTGGCGGTGGCCTTGTCGGCGTGTACGGCCGCCCGGCTGGCCTACAACCAGGCTCCCACGCTGAGCTACTGGTGGCTGGACAGCCATGTCGACCTCGATGACCTGCAGGCCACGCAGGCCCGCGAAGCGCTGGACCGCTTCTTCCTGTGGCACCGCCAGAACGAGCTCCCGGTCTATGCCGACGTGCTGCGCCGCTGGCAGGTCATGGCTTCCGCGGACATCACGGCCGGGCAAGCCTGCGAGCAGTTCGACGAAGTGCGTCGGCGGCTCGAACTGGCGGCGGACCAGACCGTCGAGCCCTTCGCACGGCTCGCGCTGCAACTGACCCCGGCGCAGATCGAACACCTCCAGCGCCACCTCGCGCGCGGCAACGAGGCGTTCGAAAAGGACTTTCTGCGCGGCAGCGCGGACCAGCGGATCAAGAAGCGGCTGGACGACGCCGTCGGCCGGAACGAGCGCATCTACGGCACGCTCTCATCCGCGCAGCGTCAGCGCCTGCGCGATCTGTTGCAGGCCTCGCCTTTCGACGCCCAGCGCACCCAGACCGAACGGCTGCGCCGCCAGGCCGACCTGTTGCAGACGGTGCGCGACGCCCAGGCCTCCCCGGATCGCGCCGCCTCACTGGTGCGGGCGTACTTCGCGCGCATCGGCCACTCGCCCACGCCGGGCTACGACGCCTACAGCCGGGATCTGGTGCGCCACGGCTGCACGCTGTTCACCACGCTGCACAACAGCACCTCCCCCGAGCAGCGGGCACACGCGGCCCGCGTGCTGGGCAGCTACGAGGACGACTTCCGCATCCTGAGCGCACAGCGCTGACCCGCACCGGGCGCGGATGCACCGCCCGCCGTGGTGCGGTGTCGGCCTCTTGCGCACGACCCTGGTGCATCTTGCTTGCATACAAGGCTTGTATGGCCTTGGCACGGAATTCGCATGAAGAGTGGGCAAAGGTCTTCATGCACCATGGTCAGCTCCACCGACATCGCCCAACGCATCATCGAGGCCGTGCTCGCGCAACGGCTGGCGCCCGGCACGCGCCTGGGCGAGCAGAGCCTGTCTCTTCTGTTTGACTGCAGCCGCACGCTGGTGCGCGAGGCGCTGGTGCGTCTGGCCGCGCGCGGCATCGTCACCGTGAGTTCGCGCCGCGGCTGGTACGTGGTCCAGCCCTCGCACGAGGAGGCGCGCGAGGCCTTCGAGGCCCGCCGCGTGATCGAGACCGGGCTGATCCGCGGCACCGCACAAGTCGACAAGGCCGCCCTCAGGCGGTTGCGCCAGCACCTGAAGCAGGAGCAGGCCGCCCTCCAAGGCGACGACGTCGGCCAGCGCAGCTACCTGCTGGGCGACTTCCATGTGTGCCTGGCCGAATGCCTGGGCAACCAGTTGCTGGCCGACACGCTGCGCGATTTCACCGCCCGCACCACGCTCATCGCCATGCTCTACCAGAGCACCCACGACGCCGTGCAGTCCTGCCAGGACCACGTGGACATCGTGGCCGCCCTGGAACGCGGCGACACCGCCGCTGCCGAACAACTGATGGCGGCGCACATTGGCCAGGTACAGGCCGCGCTGCGCCTGGGCACCCCGAGCGACCCGCTGGCCAACCTGCGCGAGGCGCTCGCGCCGGTGCGCGAAGCCGGCGCACGCGGCAAGAAACCCCCTTCATCCCCCCCGAGCGACACCTACCTAGGAGCCCTGCTATGACCCTCACCAAACGCACCTTCATTGCCTCCGCCCTGGCCATCTCCGCCCTGGGTCTGGGCCAAGCCCATGCCCAGACCGCGCTGGAGACCGTGGTGAAGAACAAGCTCATCAAGATCGCCGTCCCCACCGACTTCCCTCCCTACGGCTTCGTGGGCATCGATCTCAAACCCCAGGGCCTGGATGTCGACATGGCCAACCTGATCGCCACCAAGCTGGGCGTGAAAGTGGAGCTGGTGCCGGTGACCAGCGCCAACCGCATCCCCTACCTGCAAACCAAGAAGGCCGACCTGGTCATCTCCACCTTGGGCAAGAACCCGGAGCGCGAAAAGGTGATCGACTTCACCGTCGCGTACTCGCCGTTCTTCCAGGCGGTCTACGGCCCCAAGAGCGCTGCGCTGGCGGACTTCAACGCCCTGGGCGGCAAGTCGATAGCGGTCACGCGTGGCGCCATCGAGGACCAGGAACTGACCAAGGTCGCCCCCGCCAGCACCGACGTCAAGCGCTTCGAGGACAACAACGCCACCGTCTCGGCCTTCGTCTCCGGGCAGACCCAGTTCATCGCCACCGGCGTCTCCGTGGCCGACAACATGATCAAGCGCAACCCCGCTCTGGGTGCCGAATACAAGCTGCTGCTCAAGGACAGCCCCAACTTCATCGGCGTGGCCAAGGGCGAGGATGCCTTGCGCGCCAAGGTCAACGAAGTGGTGCTCGCGGCCAAGAAGGCCGGTGAACTCGATGCCCTGGCCAAGAAGTGGCTGGGCCGCCCGGCCGGCACGCTGCCGGAATGAGCCGCTGAACACCCTGCGCTCAAGCGTCCATGGGCATCGAACTCGACTTCCCCGCGGTCCTCTCGCAATGGCCGCTGCTGGCCAAAGGCGTGCTCTGGACACTGGGCCTGACCGCCATCTCGGCGGTCATCGGCCTGGTGATAGGCACCGCCTGCGCCTGGGCCCGCAGCCACGGCCCGCTGGCGCTGCGCTGGCTGGCTGCGACGTATGTGGAGCTGATCCGCAACACGCCTTTCATCGTGCAACTGTTCTTCGTGTTTTTCGGCCTGCCGGCCGCGGGCGTGAAGCTCACGCCCGAACTGGCGTCCGTGATCGCCATGGTGATCAACCTCGGCGCTTATGCGGCGGAGATCATCCGCGCCGGCATCGAGGCCACGCCCCGGGGCCAGGTCGAAGCGGCGGCCAGCCTGGCGCTCTCTCGCGCACAGACCTTTCTGCACGTGGTGCTGCCGCCCGCGCTGCGCAAAGTGTGGCCCGCGCTCACCAGCCAGATCATCATCGTGATGCTGGGTTCGGCGGTCTGCGGCCAGATCTCCACACAGGAACTCAGCTACGCCGCCAACCTGATCCAGAGCCGCAACTTCCGCGCGTTCGAGGCCTTCATCGTCGCCACCGGCATCTACCTGTTGCTGTCGATCGGTGTGCGCGCGCTGCTGAACTGGCTGGGACCCCGCTACCTGTTCGGAGGCCGCCGTGGTTGATTTCTCACTGTGGGACATCGTCCGCAACCTGCTGCTGGCGGCCCGCTGGACGGTGGTGCTGTCGCTGATCGCCTTCATCGGCGGCGGCATCGTCGGGCTGGTGCTGCTGGTGGCGCGCACCGCGAAATGGCCAGGCGCCGAGGCGTTCGTGAGCAGCTACGTGCAGCTCTTCCAAGGTACGCCGCTGCTGATGCAACTCTTCCTGGCCTACTTCGGCCTGGCCCTTTTCGGCTTCGAGACCTCAGCCTGGACAGCGGCCTCGGTGGCGCTCACGCTCTACACCAGCGCCTTTCTGGTGGAGATCTGGCGCGGCTGTGTGGCGGCCGTGCCCAAGGGCCAATGGGAGGCGGCGCAGAGCCTGGCCCTGAGCTTTGGCGAACAGCTGCGGTATGTGATCCTGCCGCAGGCCACGCGCATCGCCATCGCGCCCACCGTCGGCTTCCTGGTCCAGGTCATCAAGGGCACGGCTCTGGCCTCGGTGATCGGCTTCGTCGAACTCACCAAGGCCGGCACCATGATCACCAACGCCACCTTCGCGCCCTTCCTGGTCTACAGCTGCGTGGCGCTGATGTATTTCGCGCTGTGCTTCCCTGTCAGCCTGTACGCGCGCTTTCTGGAAAGGAAACTTCATGCCAGCCGCTGAGCGCACCATCGTCGACATCCAGCAACTGCGAAAGTCCTACGGCAGCAACGAAGTGCTCAAGGGCATCGACCTGCAGGTCAAGGCGGGCGAGGTCATCGCCATCATCGGCAAGAGCGGCTCGGGCAAGAGCACGCTGCTGCGCTGCATCAACGGACTGGAGGTGTTCCAGTCCGGCTCGCTCACCGTGGACGAACGCCCGCTGCTGCACAAGGACGCGGCGGCCATGCGCGAACTGCGCCAGCACGTGGGCATGATCTTCCAGAACTTCAACCTGTTTCCCCACCTGAGCGTGGGCCGCAACGTGATGCTCGCGCCCGGTTTGGTGAAGAAGACGGCACCCACCCAGGGTGCCGAGCAGGCGCGCAAGCTGCTGGCGCGCGTGGGGCTGGCCGAGAAGTTCGACGCCTTTCCAGACCAGCTCTCGGGTGGACAGCAGCAGCGCGTGGCGATTGCACGCGCCCTGGCCATGGAACCCAGCGTGCTGCTCTGCGACGAAATCACCTCGGCACTGGACCCCGAGCTGGTGGGCGAAGTGCTGAGGGTGGTGGAATCCCTGGCCGAAGAAGGCATGACCCTGCTCATGGTGACGCACGAGATGGGCTTCGCCCGCAAGGTGGCCGACCGCGTGATCTTCATGCACCAGGGCCGCGTGCATGAGGTGGGGCCGCCTGAGCAGTTGTTCGGCTCTCCGGCGACCCCGGAACTGCGGCAGTTCCTCTCGTCGATCCACGGCTAGGTGGAGCCCCCACGCTCCGCCGCTGCGCGGGTCGCTGCCCCCCAGGGGGGCTGACCCCGCCTGGGGGCGGCCCGCCGGCGGGGTCCGTGGCCCCCACGCTCCGCCGCTGCGCGGGTCGCTGCCCCCCGAGGGGGCTGACCCCGCCTTGGGAGCGGCCCGGCGGCGGGGTCCGTGGCCCCCACGCTGCGCCGCTGCGCGGGTCGTCAGTTCACAAAACGCATCCAGCCCCAGACCAGCGCCAGCGTGAGGAGGGTCACCGGTATGCCGGTGACGGCGTGGCTCTTCCAGTCGATGGTGATGCCTTGTTGGCGAGCCAGGTCGGCGACGATGAGGTTGGCGATCGAGCCGACCAGCAGCAGATTGCCCGCGAAGGTGGTCACCAGGGCGAGCAGCACGCCCGCGTGCTCGCCTGCGCCCGCCAGGTGGGGCAGCAGCAGCATGACCGCTGGCACGTTCGACACCAGGTTGGAGAGCAGTGCGCCGGCCACCAGCAGCGGCCCCGGCTGAGCCAGGTGAACGCCCTGGGACCCGAGCCAGGCCACCGCCTGCGCGGCCAGTCCGGTGGTCTCGAAGGCATGGTTCACCACGAACAGCCCCATGAAGAGGATCAGCAACGGCCAGTCGATCAGACCCAGCACATGCGAAGAATGCAGGCGGCGGCTGAGCAGCAGCACGCCGGCGCCGACCAGCGCCGCGACGTCGCGCGGCCAGTCGGTGAACAGAAAGATCGCCATCAGCGCACCGGCCACCAGCAGGCCCTTGGCGGTCTGCCAGGGGTCGAAATCCGGTTCTTCGGGCGGCACATCCGCCACTGCAGCGAATGGAGCGTCCACCGCCGCCGGGCCCGCTGTTGCACGGGCGCCCGGCCCCACCACCAGCCACAGCCACAACACGAACAAGCCCGCCAACACCGGCGGCAGTGCTTGCCGCACATAAGACCCGAAAGGCAGTTGCAGCACGGAGCCGATCAGCATGTTCTGCGGATTGCCGATCAGCGTCGCGGCCGAGCCGATGTTGGCGGCGCATGCCAGCCCGATCAGGAAGGGCAGCGGATTGAGCCCGCGCTGCAGGCACAGGCGGGCCACCACCGGCGTCATGGCCAGGCAGATGATGTCGTTGGAGAACACCGCGGAGAGCGCGCCGGCCACCAGGATCAGCACCGCCAGCAGGCCCCCGCGCGAGAGCGGCAGCGCGCCCACCTGGCGTGTGACCGCGCCGTAGAACCCACCCAGCCGCATCTGGGCCGACACCACCATGAAGGCGAACAGCAGCACGATGGTGGGCAGGTCGATGGCGCGCGCGGCGTCTTCCACCGGGAGGCTGCTCAAGGCGATCACAGCGATCGCGCCCAGCAGGGCCACCCCGGAGCGGTCCAGCTTCAGCCGCGGCAACCCGCCCAGGAACATGCCCAGGTAGACGATCGCGAAGACAGCAACGATGCCCCAGTCGGTGGCGGTATGGTGCAGGACGGTGGTGGGCATGGAGGGCCTGGATGCGTGCTGCGGATCGTAGCCGGTCCGGCATGAAAAAGCCGCCCGAAGGCGGCCTGTTGGTGCGGCTGCAACGCCCTCAGGCCTGCAGTGCGCTCCACATCTCCTTGTCCCGCTCGGCGGTCCAGATGCGCGGGTTCTTGATGCCCTTGGCCTCGTCGTAGGCACGGCTCACGTCGAACGGCAGGCAGTGCTCGTAGATGAACACGTGGCCGAACACCGGGTCCATGCTCTTGCGGGTGTGGGCCATGGCGGCCTTGAGGTCCATGTTGGCCGCGACGGCTTCCTTGCCGGCCTGGAACAGTGTGGTCACCCAGCGCTGGGTGTAGTCCAGCGCCTTGTTCACGTCGGCGTTGCCTTTCATGGCCTCGCCCCGGCCGGGCACGATGTACTCGGCCTTGAGCGCGCGCAGCGCTTCGAGCGTGGCGGGCCACTCTTCCAGTTGGGCGTCGCCGGTGTACACGCCGGCCTCGTACTCCACCAGGTCGCCGCTGAACAGCACCTTCTCTTCCTCGACCCAGGCGATGGTGTCGCCGCGCGTATGGCCGGCGCCCGGGTGCCAGATCTGCACCTTCACGCCGCCGAGGTCCACCTCCAGGCTGCCCTGGCGGCCCGGCTTGCCATCTCCGATCACCAGCGTCGGCCAGGTCAGCCCGGGCACGCTGTCGGCGCCGCGGAACAGACGCGGAAAGCGCTCCATCTCGCTCTGCATGTCCTCGGCTCCGCGCTCCACGATGAGCTCGTAGGTGCCCCGGCTGGCGATGATCTCGGTGGCGCCCTCGTCCGCGTAGGCGCTGGCACCGAGCACGCGCACCGCGTGGTAGTGCGTGAGCAGCACGTACTTGATGGGCTTGTCGGAGACCTTGCGGATCTGCTGGATCAGGTCGCGCGCCATGGCGGGTGTGGCGGTGGCGTCGCTCACCATGATGTACTTCTCGCCAATGATCACGCCCGAATTCGGGTCGCCCTCGGCGGTGTAGGCCCAGCAGTGCGGGCTGAGCTGCTCGAACGTGATCTTCTTGTCGGCCAGGTCGGCCTGGGAGGCAAATGCTTTGCTCATGGGAGTCTCCGTGTGGGGGAGGAAAATTTTAACTATACGAAATCAATTACGGATAAGTAAACCATCAAGACCCCGCCGCGCCGCTGGTCATGCCGCCTTCGAGCATGGCCACCACCTCGTCCGCGAAGGCGCTGTAGCTCATGGCTCCCCCTGGCCGCAGCCAGGTGAAGGTCCAATTGATCATGCCGAAGAGCATCATGGTCAGCGCGGTCTGGTTGGCCGCGTTCACCCGTTGCGGGTAGGCCCGCTTGAGGAAACGGGTGAACGCGGCCACCACGTCCCGCTGGCGATTGAGGATGAGTTCGCGCTGCACCTCGCCCAGGAATTTGGTGTCGGACACCAGGGCCACATGGCGCGTGGCCGAGCTTTCGTACTCGGTCAGGAAGGCCCTCACCAGCTCGTTGAGCGCCTCGCGCTCGTTGAGGTTGCGGCGCTGCGCACGCGCCTCGGTTTCACCAATGATCGCCAGCAGCCGCTGGGTGTAGCGGTCCAGCAGGTCGAACAGGATGGCTTCCTTGCTCTCGTAGTAGTGGTAGAGCCGCGCCTTGCTGGTGCCGCAGGCGGCGGCGATGTCGTTCATGCTGGCGGCGGGAAAACTCTGGCGCGCGAAGCACTGCGCGGCCACGTCGAGGATCTCGTCGCGCTTGAGGTCATGGGATGCGGATTTGGGCCTGGCCATGGCGGCCTATTGTCCACCCCGGCCAGGGCGGGCGGCACCAACCGGCCCTAAGATGGCGCATGGCCAAGCCCATCGACCCTTTCGTTGCCCATGCGTGCGAGCTGCTCTCTGGCGTGGGGCCCTGCGTGGCCAAGCCCATGTTCGGCGGCTGGGGCATCTCGGTCGATGGCATGAACATCGCCATCATTGCCTGGGAAACGCTGTTTCTCAAGACCAACGCGCAAACGCAGCCCCGGTGGCTGGCGGCGGGTGCCGAACCCTTTGTCTACGAGGCCAAGGGCCGGCGCATGCAGTTGCACTACCACACGCCTCCGGCGGAAGCCCTGGAGTCGCCCGCGCTCATGCTGCCCTGGGCGCGGCTGGCCCTGGAGGCCGCCGTGGCGGCGCGCAAGCCTGCCAGGCCGGCCCGAAAGAAGCTCAGGGCGGGTTCGACTCGAAACGGGTGAGCACCCTGCCGCGCCCGGCCACCAGGTATTCGGTGTAGCCGAGCAGGCCGCGCGCCAGCCGCGCCAAGGCCCAGGCCGCCTGGCCCAGGGCCACAGCCAGTTCGTGCGAGGGATGCACCACCTCGCGGCGGAAGCGGCTGGGTGCCGTGGCCTGCCGGGCCTCGGGCTCGGTGCACCACTCGAAGCGCACCGGCTCGACCACCCCGGGCTGCCAGGGCTCCATCACCAGCCGGGCACCCGCCGGCACGCGCAGGCTCTGCCCCGCCTCCAGCATGTGGTCGCCCAGTTCATTGCCCGCACCCTTGGCCGCGGTCCCCAGCGTCACCCAGGCACGGCCCTGGGTGATGGAGAGCACGCTGGGCACCTTGGGGCGCAGGCTCATGGCGCGGCGCGCGTCCAGCCGCCAACCGCGTGCCGGGGCGACGGCGTCGGCGCGCTCCGTGGCGAGAGGAAAGGAAGCAGAACGGGTGGTCATGGGAAAACTCCTGGTGGGGGACGAAGGCTCATCCTGGGCATCAATCTTCCCGTCATCCCCCCTCTGCGTCCAATGAATTGGGGATAAGCTATTGATTCGCCGCTCGCATCAATACCCCACCCCCCACCATGCAGCTCACCCGCAGCCACCCCAGGACCCGCCCGATCGGCATGGGCCATCTCCGCGCCTTCGATGCGGTGGCGCGCCACTTGAACTTCCGCGCCGCGGCCGAGGAGCTCTCGCTCACGCAAAGCGCGGTCAGCCGGCAGATCCAGGCGCTGGAAGACGAGGTGGGTACCGCGCTCTTCCTGCGCCACACGCGCGCGGTGGAACTCACCAGCGCGGGCTCGCAACTGCTGCGCGCATCGGGCATGGCGCTGGAGCGCATCGACACCGCCGTGCGCCAGATCCGCCAGAGCGCCGGCCGCAAGAGCGTGGCCATCTCCACCTGGGCCTCGTTTGCCTCGATGTGGCTGATTCCGCGGCTGGAGGCGTTCCAGCGCGACCATCCCGACATCGACATCCGCATCGACGCGACCGACAACGCGGTGGACCTGGCCACCGCCGATGTGGACCTGGCGTTGCGCTACGCCGTCCCCCAGTCGGTGCCGGCGTCGGCCCAGCGGCTCTTTGGCGAACAGCTCACGCCGGTGGCCAGCCCCTGGCTGCTGCGGACCCACCCCATCCACAGCATCGAAGACCTCTCGCGCTGCGCGCTGATCGAGGCCGGCGATGCCCACCGCACACGCCACCTCGAATGGCTGACCTGGCAACGCTGGCTCGACACCTTTGGCAGCGCAACCGGTGCCAGCAGCGGCAAACCCGGTGGTGGCAAGCGCACCTCACGCGCCAGCGCCTCGGCTCCCAAGCTTTCGCCACAACGCTGGCTGTACTTCAACTACGCCAACCAGATCGTGCAAGCCGCCCTTACCGGGCAGGGCGTGGCGCTGGCGCGCCTGCCGCTGGTGGCCGAAAGCCTGGCCAGCGGCGATCTGGTCGAGCCGCTGCCCCACACCCGCCTGGACTCCCCTTTGGTGTACTGGTTGCTGGTCGCACCGCGCAGCGGCCAACGGCCCGAGGTCAAGGCCTTCTGCGACTGGCTGCTGCTGCAGGCCGCCGCCACGCGCGAAGCCATTGGCGACGTACCGGACCCCGACACGCTCGACAACATCGACTAGGGCCGGACTGGCCGGGGCATTGGCCTTTGGCACCTGCGGGATGCACGGAACTGGTGCACACTCTCGCGCTTTGCCTCACCGCCCTCCATGACGCCTCCGGCCCACTCCTCCAGCGGCAATCTGCGCAGCATCGTCTTCATGCTGGTCGCGGTGGGGTTCTTCGCCCTGATGGACGCGGTGCTCAAGACGCTGTCGGCGCGCTACCCGGTGCTGCAGATCGCGGCGCTGCGGGGCATGACGGCGCTGCCATTGGTGCTGCTGTTCATCACCTGGCGCCGCGCCTGGGGCACGGTCTGGCGCATCCGCTGGCCGCTGCACCTGCTGCGGGGCGCGCTGGGCATCGCCATGCTGTCGCTCTTCACGCTCGGAGTGCGCGAACTGCCGCTGTCCGCGGCGTACACGCTGTTCTTCATCGCACCGCTGATGATTACGGCGCTGTCGGTGCCGATTCTCAAGGAGCGCGTGCCGGCGGCGCACTGGTGGGCGATCGCCTTCGGATTCGTGGGCGTGATGATCGCGCTGCGCCCGAGCGGGGCCGACCTGCAGGCCGGTTTAGTCTCCATCGGTGGCCTGGCGGTGCTGGCCGCGGCCCTGGGCTATTCCGTGGCGGCCATTGCCGGCCGGCTGGCCAGCCGCACCGACAGCGTGGAAAGCCTGGTGCTGTGGATGATGGTGATGATGGCCCTGGGCGCAGGCGCGCTCGCCTGGCCGAACTGGGTGCCGGTGCAGCAGGCCGACGCCCTGCTGCTGCTGGCCCTGGCCGTCACCGGTTTCTGCGGCCAGCTGGCGATCACCGAGGCCTTTCGCCACGGACAGGCCTCGGCCGTGGCGCCCTTCGAATACAGCGCGCTGGCCTGGGGGTTGGGGCTGGACTGGCTGATCTGGCACACCCTGCCGGCTTCGCACACCTGGATCGGCGCGGCCATCGTCATCGGCAGCGGCCTCTACCTGGTGCGCCGCGAACGGCGCATCACCGAAGCGCACGCCACCGCCGAGCACCCCTGACGACGAGCGCGCGCCTCAGCGGCGTGACCACTGCACCCCGGTGTCGGTCAGGATGGCGTCCAGCGGTACGTCGTGCGGCTCAGGCTCCAGCTCCGGGACCAGGCCGAAGTCGTAGCCCAGCCCGACAGTGAAGGGCTTGGGCTGCAGGCTGGCCAGCGTGCGGTCGTAGAAGCCGCCTCCATAGCCCAGCCGGTAGCCCCCCGGGCCGTAACCCACGCAAGGCACGAAGATCAGCGTGGGCTGGACGATCTCGGTGTCCTTGGGCTTGGGAATGCCATAGGCGTCCTCCTCCATCGGGCAGCCGGGGTACCAGGTGTAGAACGTCAGGGTCTTGTCGATCTTGTTGACGACCGGCAGGCCGATGCGCCGGTGGCGCGCGGCGCTCTGGGCGTCCTCCTCCAGCCCCGCCTCCTGCCAGCGGAACAGGGCCGGCAACGGGTCGAACTCGCCCTTGATCGGCCAATAGGCGCCGATGATGGTGTCGGGCCGGTGGATGAGCCAGACGCGCATGACGCGCTGCAGCAAGTCGTTGCGCAGGTTGCGGTCGGCCAGTCCCTGTCGTTTTTCGATCAGGGCCTTGCGCCACTCAGCCTTCAGAACAGCCGTCGATCCTTCGGCCGGGCGCGTGGGCTTTTCAGGGGAACTCTGGCCGTCTTTGTTGTCCATAATCAGCACATGAAACGGGTTGTTGGCATGACGCAAGGGATCGAACACCGCATCAAGCAGGGCGTCCGGCTCATTATGGCCGCGACACTGTTGCAAGCCTGCACCGCCTGGGCACAGACCGGCGGCGACGACACGCTGCTGAACATGCGCGACGCCTTCCGGCGCAACAACACGGCCCAGATGGCCAGCCTGCTGCCGGCCCTGCGCGGCCACACGCTGGAGCCGCTGGCGATCTACTGGGACACCAAGCCCCGCCTGGAAACCGCTGGCGCGGCTCAGGTTCGGGCGGCACTCGACCGCATGGCCGGCACCTACTGGGAAGACCGGCTGCGCAACGACTGGCTGCTGGTGCTGGGCAAGGCGCGCGACTGGCGCACCTTCGAAACCGAACTGCCCCGCTTCCGCATGCGCGACGATCGCCAGGTCCGCTGCTACGGCCTGATGCTCGACGCCGCCGCCGGCCGGCTGGCGCCCGAAGCCGCCGCCGCGCAGGTGCAGGCCAACTGGCTGGCCCAGCGAGACACCGACGATGGCTGCGCCACCGCGGCACAGGCCCTGCTGGCCAGCGGCCAGCTCAAACCCGAAGCGGCCTGGCTGCGGGCCCGCCTGGCCATGGAGTCCGGTCGGCCACGGGTGGCCAGCCAGGCCGTGGCCCTGCTCGATGCCGACTGGGCGGCCATCGTGGACCAGATCAGCGCCGATCCGGCCAAGTACCTCGACGAAAAGCTCACCGCGATCCGGCCACGCACCAAGGAACTGGTGACGCTGGCCCTCATCCGCCTGGCCGCCAACGACCCTGCAGCGGCGGCGCTGGAGCTGGACCACCTGCGCTGGAAGACCCAGCTCACCAAGGAGGAGCGCAGTTGGGTGTGGGGGGTGGTCGGCAAACGTGCCGCCCAGCGCCTGCAACCCGAGGCGCTGGCCTACTTCGCCAACGGCGAAGACCGCTACATGCACGACGACCACCTGGCCTGGAAGGCGCGCGCCGCCCTGCGGGCCGGCGCCTGGGGCCACGTGCGCGACGCGGTGGCCGCCATGAGCGAGGCCCAGCGCAACGAATCCACCTGGGTGTACTGGCGCGCCCGCGCGATCCAGGAGCTGCGCCAGCCCGACGCCGCCGCCGCCACGGCGCAGGCGACTGCGCTGCTGGAGTCCATTGCGGCACCGCGCGGCTTCTACGAGATGCTGGCCATGGAAGCGCTGGGCCGCCCCATCGTCGAGCCGCCCCCGCCCGCCCCGTTGAGCAGCGAGGAGGTGGCCGCGGCACAGAACGACCCCGGCCTGCGCCGTGCCCTGGCGGCCATCCGGCTGGGCCTGCGCAGCGAGGGCGTGCGCGAGTGGAACTACACCATCGCCCTGCACACCCCCGGCGGGCTGGGCGAACGCGAACTGCTGGCCGCCGCCGACCTGGCCTGCCGCAACGAGTTGTGGGACCGCTGCATCAACACCAGCGAACGCACGCCCGATGCCCTGCACCATGCGCAGCGTTTTCCGATGCCGCACCGCGAGCAGGTGGTGGCGCGCGCACGGGAGATCGGCCTCGATCCGGCCTACGTCTACGGACT
The DNA here is from genome assembly GCF_026125785.1 of Hydrogenophaga sp. Taxonomy (GTDB): domain Bacteria; phylum Pseudomonadota; class Gammaproteobacteria; order Burkholderiales; family Burkholderiaceae_C; genus Hydrogenophaga. The sequence continues at coordinate 36,455 of NZ_JAHCKL010000009.1, read as the reverse complement.
GATCCGCCAGGAAAGCCGTTTCGTCACCGAGGCCCGGTCCGGCGTGGGCGCTTCGGGCCTGATGCAGGTGATGCCCGCCACCGCACGCTGGACCGCGCGCAAGATCGGCCTGACCGACTTCAGGCCAGGGCAGATCACCGACCGCGACATCAACATCCTCATCGGAACCGCGTACCTGAAGTTCGCGCTGGACGACTTCGAAGGCTCCCTGCCCATGGCGGCCGCGGCGTACAACGCCGGCCCCAGCCGCCCGCGCGCCTGGCGCAATGGCCCCGCGCTGCCGGGTGAGATCTGGGCCGAGAACATCCCGTTCGACGAGACCCGTGACTACGTCAAGCGCGTGCTGGCGAATACGGTTCACTACGCGGCCATCCTCAGCGGGCGCCCGCAGTCGCTGCGCGAACGCCTGGGCACCGTGGGCCCGCGCGACCAGACCGCACAGGCCATCAACCGCGACCTGCCCTGAAGAAAGGGCCCGCCATGAAGAACGTCCTCGTGCTCGGCGGCACCGGTTTCCTGGGCCGCCACGTGTGCGAAAAGCTGCACCGCCAGGGCTGGCGCATCACCGTCCCCACGCGCCGCATGGCCAATGCGGCCCCTGTGCAGCACCTGCCCCGGGTCACCGTGATCGAGGCCGACGTGCACGACCCTGGCCAGTTGCTCAGGCTGCTCGACGGCCACGATGCGGCCGTCAACCTGGTGGCCATCCTGCACGGCGGCGAGGCCGACTTCGAACGGGTTCATGTGGAGCTGCCCCTGTCGCTGGCCGAAGCCTGCACGGCCGATGGCCAGTGCAGGCTGGTCCATGTGAGCGCGCTGGGCGCCAGCCTAGACGGCCCATCGCACTACCTGCGCAGCAAGGCGCGCGGCGAAGAGGTTCTGCGGGCCTCCGCACTCCAGCTCACCATCCTTCGGCCCAGCGTGATCTTTGGCGACGGCGATCGCTTCCTCAACCTGTTTGCCCGGCTGCAAGCTGGCCTGCCCATCGTGCCGCTGGCCTGCGCGGGCGCCCAGTTCCAACCGGTGTGGGTGGAAGACGTGGCCAGCGCCATCGTCGCCAGCCTGATCGACCAGGGCCTGCCCATGAGCAGCATCGGACAGACCTTCGAATGCGCGGGCCCAGAGATCTTCACGCTGGCCGAACTCGTGCGGCTCGCCGGCCGACTGGGCAGCCGGCAGCGCGCCGTGCTGCCCCTGCCCGGCTTCCTGGCCCGCCTGCAGGCGGCCGTCATGGAACGGCTGCCCGGCGAGCCCTTGGTGAGTCGCGACAACCTGGATTCGATGTCGGTGGACAACGTCGCCACCAACCAGTGGCCCGGGCTGTCCTCCCTCGGCATCGAGGCGGCCAGCCTGCGCACCATCGCGCCGACCTACCTGGGCCACCGCGGCGGCCGCAGTCGGTTGCTCGATTTCCGCTATTCGGCCCGCCGATAAAACAGATCGGTCTCCAACTGACCCGGGTGAGGTATTTGTTTGGCACACTTCGCCGCCGTGCCAGAAACGAATACTTTCAACCGACAGGAGAGACCATGACCGCCAGCTTCATCCCGAGCCCACTGCCCCTTGCCGCCCGACCGCTGGTCAGCGCCGGTGCGTCCGCCAGGGCACATTTCCGCACCGAACACCAGCGCGAGGTCATCAACCGGCTCAAGCGCATCGAAGGTCAGGTGCGCGGCCTGATCGAAATGGTGGACTCCGGCAGGCCTTGCGAGGACATCGCGCAGCAGATGTCGGCCGCGCGCAAGGCCATGGACAAGGCCTTCTACCGCATGATGGCCTGCTCGGTGATGGAGGCCGTCTCCGCCTCCCCTTCCGAGGTGGACACCTTCCGCGAAGTCGAGCGCTCGACGCGCATCCTTGAAAAGTACGCCTGAACCGCCGGCCTCAGCTCATCAATGAGGCCGCGCATGCGCATCAATCACCGGTGCGACCCGCACTAACATGAGGTCCCCCCAAGGAGGACCTCATGGCATTGCAGCTCTACATCGGCAACAAGAACTACTCGTCCTGGTCCATGCGGCCCTGGGTGCTCCTGAAACAGGCGGGCATCCCGTTCGACGAGGTCATGGTGCGCTTCGACTCCTTCGAGTCCGATTCCACGTTCAAGAAGCACCTGCGCGCCATCTCGCCGGTGGGCAAGGTCCCGGTGCTGGTGGACGACGGCTTTGCCGTGTGGGACACACTGGCGATTGCCGAGTACCTGGCCGAACGCTTCCCCGAACACCACCTCTGGCCCACCGACGTGCGCGCACGGGCCCGCGCGCGCAGCGTCTGCGCGGAAATGCACAGCGGCTTCTCCGCGCTGCGCAACCATTGCCCCATGAACATCGAGGCTTCGCTGCCCGACATCGGTCGCCTGGTCTGGCGTGACCAGGCCGCCGTGCGCGCCGACGTCGCGCGGCTGTGCGGCCTGTGGAGCGAGCTGCTGGCCGCGCAACCCGCCGGCGCTCTGCTGTTCGGCGACTTCACCATCGCCGACGCCTACTTCGCGCCGGTCTGCATGCGGCTGCGCACCTACGAGCTGCCGCTGCCCGCCGACCTCGCGGCCTATGTGGAGCGCGTGAGCACGCTGCCGGGTGTCAAGGCCTGGATCGATGAGGCCCTGGCCGAGCAGGACTTCATCCCCTTCGACGAGCCGTACCGCCTGGGAAGGTAGGCCCCGGGGCCTGCCTGGGGTGCCCGATCGCTCCCAGGGCGCCGGTTTCGATGCACCTACACTCGCCGCATGAAGATCTATCTCGTGGGCGGCGCGGTGCGGGACGCGCTGATGGCGCAGGCCGATGCCGCGCGTGCGGCCTCGCACGCGGACCGAGACTGGGTGGTGGTGGGCGCCACACCCGAAGCGATGGCGGCGGCGGGTTTTCTGCCGGTGGGACGGGATTTTCCGGTCTTCCTGCACCCGGTCACACGAGAGGAACACGCGCTGGCGCGCACCGAGCGCAAGACGGCTCCCGGCTACCATGGGTTTGCCTTCCACACCGAGCCCGGCGTCACGCTGGAGGACGATCTGGCGCGCCGCGACCTCACCATCAACGCCATGGCCGTGGCCGCCGAGCACGCGGACGATCCGGCGCGCGCGCCGCTGATCGACCCGCATGGCGGCCTGCGTGACCTGCAGGCCGGCGTGCTGCGGCACGTGACCGGCGCGTTCGCGGAAGATCCCGTCCGCATCCTGCGCCTGGCGCGCTTCGCGGCACGATTTCCCGACTTCACCGTGGCCCCCGAAACGATGGACCTGATGCGGCGCATGGTGGCCGACGGCGAGGTCGATCACCTGGTGGCCGAGCGTGTGTGGCAGGAACTGGCGCGCGGCCTGATGGAGCAGCGCCCCAGCCGCCTGTTCGAAGTGCTGCGCGCGTGCGGTGCGCTGCGGCGCCTGTTGCCCGAAGTCGACCGGCTCTGGGGCGTGCCGCAGCGGCCGGACTACCACCCCGAGATCGACACCGGGGTGCACCTGATGATGGTGCTGGACATGAGCGCGCGGCTGGGCGCCAGCCTGCCCGTGCGCTTTGCCTGCCTGGGACACGACCTGGGCAAAGGCACCACGCCGGCGGATGTATTGCCACGCCACATCGGCCACGAGGAGCGCAGCGCACGCCTGCTCAAGGCCGTCTGTGAACGCCTGCGCGTACCGACCGCATGCAAAGAACTGGCCGATGTGGTGGCGCGCGAACACGGCAACATCCACCGCAGCGGCGACTTCGGTGCCGCCGCGCTGGTGCGCCTGCTTGAACGCTGCGATGCCCTGCGCAAACCCGAGCGCTTCCATGAGGTGCTGCTGGCCTGCGAGTGCGATGCGCGCGGCCGCCTGGGCCACGAGGCACGCGACTACCCGCAGGGCCGCAGGCTGGCGCAGGCCTTGTCTCTGGCGCTGTCGGTCGACACGGCGGCCGTGGCCGCGCAGGCGCAGGCCGATGGCCTGGGTGGTGCCCAGGTGGGAGAGCGCATCCACCAGGCGCGCGTGCACGCGGTGGCCGGCGGCCTGCGCACCGACCTGGTGCACTGAACGCGGCGGGCGGCCCGCAGTCCCGCAGTACATGGGTCGGGCAAATCCGGTGCACGCGCGGCAACGGCACCAAGTCTGTTACGGTTGGGAGTTCGATGAGCACACTCCCCAGACTGCTGACAGACCGCTCGGCGCTGTTTCTGGACTTCGATGGAACCCTTGCCGACCTGGCCCTGCGGCCCGATGCGGTGGTGATCCCCCGGGAACTGGTGCCCCTGCTGGACCGGCTGCACGAACGGCTGCACGGCGCGCTTGCGCTGGTGACAGGCCGCGCGCGCGAGGACATCGAGCCCATGCTGTCGCCCTGGCGCTGGCCAGCGGCGTTCGAGCATGGCTCGGTGCGCCAGTCGTCCCATGGACTTTTCACGGAACCCGAGCCGGTCGGGCTGCTGCGCGTGCTGCGGGCCGCGCGCGAGCTCGCGGCGCGCCATGAAGGCCTGCTGGTCGAGCACAAGCGCACGTCGGTGGCACTGCACTTTCGCCTGGCGCCGGCACTGGAGGCCGCGTGCCTGGACACGCTGGAACGCGCGGTGGGCAACGATGCCCATTTGCAGTTGCTGCATGGCAAGGCCGTGATCGAGGTCAAGCCCTCGCGCGTGAACAAGGGGCTGGCGATCGAGGCCTTCATGCGGGAGACACCCTTCGCCGGGCGTGAACCGCTGTTCGCGGGTGACGACGTCACCGACGAGGCCGGCTTCGGCGTGGTGCAGCGCCTGGGTGGCGCGGGCATCAAGGTCGGCGCCGGTACGAGCATCGCGCGCCACCGTTGCGCCAGTCCCGAAGCCCTGCGCGCCTGGCTGGCGGACAACCTGATCCAGGAGGACACCGCCCCATGAACCACGAGCCAACGGGTTTCGCCCCGCCCGCGGCAGCCTCGCTGTCGCTGGGCATGGTGGGCAACTGCGCCATCAGCGCGCTGATCGACCCCCAAGGGCGCGTGGTGTGGTGCTGCCTCCCGCGTTTCGACGGCGACCCGGTGTTTCACGCGCTGCTGGGCGGCCAGCAGCCGGACCACGGGGCTTTCGCCATCGAGATCGAGAACCTGGCCGAAACGCGCCAGTACTACGAGCCGAACACCGCCGTGCTGGTCACCGAACTCTGGGACGAACAAGGCCAAGGCCTGGCCATCACGGATTTCGCGCCGCGGTTTCCCTCTCGGGGCCGTTTTTTCCGGCCCACCATGCTGGTGCGGCGCATCCGGCCGCTCAAGGGCACGCCACGCATCCGCGTGAACATCTCGCCACGTTTCGACTGGGGCCGCCTGCCACCCACCATCACCTCGGGCAGCAACCACATCCGGTACGTCGGCGAGCAGCAGACCTTGCGCCTGCAGACGGATGCATCGATCAGCCACCTGCTTGCGCGCCAGCCCTTTCTGCTGACCCGCGAACACAACTTCCTGCTCGGCCCCGACGAGACCCTGCAGGACGGCGTGGGCGACACCGCGCGGCATTTCGAGCAGGAGACGCTGGCCTACTGGCGCGGCTGGAGCCAGCGGCTGGCGCTGCCGCTCGAATGGCAGGACGCCGTGATCCGCGCGGCCATCACGCTCAAGCTCTCGCTCTTTGAGGACACCGGCGCCATCGTGGCCGCCATGACCACCAGCATCCCCGAGGCGCCGGGCACGCAGCGCAACTGGGACTACCGCTACTGCTGGCTGCGCGACGCCTTCTTCGTGGTGCGCGCGCTCAACAGCCTGGCCGAGGTGGGCACCATGGAGGACTACCTGCGCTGGCTCACCAATGTGGTGGTGGGCGCGGGCGGCGGCCATGTGCAGCCGCTGCACGGCATCGGGCTGGAACGCGAACTGCCCGAGCGCCTCTGCGACACGCTGCCCGGCTACCGGGGCATGGGGCCGGTGCGCGTGGGCAACCAGGCGCAGGAACATTTCCAGCACGACGTCTACGGCAACATCGTGCTGGCCGAGGCACAGGCCTTTCACGACCAACGCCTGCTGCGACCGGCGGGGCGAGCCGACTTCGAGCGGCTGGAAGCCGTGGGCGAGCAGGCCGTGCGCGTGTACGACAAGCCCGACGCCGGCATGTGGGAACTGCGCACGCGTGCGCGGGTGCACACCAGCTCGGCGCTGATGTGCTGGGCCGCCTGCGACCGCCTGGCCAAGATCGCGCGCACCCTGGCGCTGCCCGAGCGCGCCAGCCACTGGCAGCAACATGCCGACACCATGCGCGAACGCATTCTGCGGGAGTCCTGGAACGAGGAGCGGCAGGCTTTCGTGGAGAGTTTCGGCGGCCGCGACCTGGACGCCAGCGTGCTGCTGATGGCCGAGGTCGGCCTGATCGACCCCCGCGACCCGCGCTTCATCGCCACCCTGGCCGCGCTGGAAGCGCACCTGTGCGACGGCCCCTACATGCGCCGCTACGAAGCCGCCGACGATTTCGGCAAGCCGGAGACCGCCTTCAACATCTGCACGTTCTGGCGCATCGACGCACTGGCGCGCATTGGCCGCGCGGACGAGGCGCGCGCCATCTTCGAGACCATGCTGGCCGCGCGCAACCCGCTGGGCATGCTGTCGGAAGACACCCACGCCACCACGGGCGAGATGTGGGGCAATTTCCCGCAGACCTACTCGATGGTGGGCATCATCAACGCGGCGGTGCGGCTGTCCGCCCCCTGGGACTCGGTGATCTGATGGGCCGCCTCGTCGTCGTCTCCAACCGCATCGCCGACCCGCGCAAGACCGCCTCGGGCGGCCTGGCCGTGGCCCTGGGGCAGGCGCTGGAGGCGTCGGGCGGGCTGTGGTTTGGCTGGAGCGGCAAGGTGGTGGAGAACGGCACGCCCGGCGAGGGTGACCTGCACCTGCAGCAGGCCGGGCGCGTGCAACTGGCCACGGTGGACCTCAGCCGCGAAGACCACGACAGCTACTACCTGGGCTACAGCAACGGCGTGCTCTGGCCGGTGTTCCACTACCGGCTGGATCTGGCGGACTTCGACGCCGGTTACGTGGCCGGCTACCGGCGCGTGAACCAGATGTTCGCGCACAAGCTCGCCGGCCTGCTGCAGCCCGACGACGTGGTCTGGGTGCACGACTACCACCTGATCCCGCTGGCCGCCGAGCTGCGCGCCATGGGCTGCCGCCAGCGCATGGGCTTCTTCCTGCACATCCCGCTGCCGCCGCCGCTGATCCTGGCCGCGGTGCCGGAACACGACTGGCTGATCCGCTCGCTGTTCGCCTACGACCTCGTGGGCTTCCAGAGCGAGGCCGACGTCTCGCACTTCGCCCGCTACGTCGGCACCGAGACGCCGGCGGACGTGCTGGGCGAGCACGAGTTCCGCGCCTTCGGCAAGACCCTGCGCGCGCAGGCCTTCCCCATCGGCATCGACGTCGACGAGTTCCTGGAGCTGGGAGCAGGCCGCGAGTCGCAGGAGATGTACGCGCAGATGCGCGACGAATACTCGCGCCGCCGCCTGCTGGTGGGCGTGGAGCGCATGGACTACTCCAAGGGTCTGCCGCAACGGCTCAAGGCCTTCCGGCAGTTGCTGCAGAGCTACCCCGAAAACCTGGGCAGCGCCACGCTGATCCAGATCGCCGCGCCCAGCCGGGAATCGGTCGATGCGTATGCCGCGCTGCGCCAGGAGCTGGAAAGCCTGTGCGGAGCGATCAACGGCAACTTCGGCGAACTCGACTGGATGCCGGTGCGCTACATCCACCGCAGCGTGGCCCGCAAACGCCTGCCGGGCCTGTACCGCGCGGCCAGCGTGGCGCTGGTCACGCCCTTGCGCGACGGCATGAACCTGGTGGCCAAGGAGTTCGTCGCCGCGCAGGATCCGCAAGACCCGGGCGTGCTGGTGCTCTCGCGCTTCGCGGGCGCCGCGGAGCAGATGAGCGAGGCCTTGCTGGTCAACCCCTACGACACGGCGCGCACGGCCGAGACCATCCAGCGCGCTCTGCAGATGCCGCTGGAGGAACGCCAGCGCCGCCACCAGGTCCTGCTGGCGCAGATACGCGCACAGGACGTGCACTGGTGGCGCGAACGCTTCCTCGCCTCGCTGGCGGCCATTCCAGCTCCGTGAACCTTTTCGCCGCGGGCGACGGCCGCAGGGCCGTCGCCCGCTTTGCCTTTTCTTCTTTTCGGAGGACCCCTCATGAATGACAACCTCATCGACATCGCCAGCCGCTGGTGGGCCAACCTGGGCGGGGCAGCCGCCAGCCTCACGCGCATCGTGCTCATCGTCCTGGCGGCGTGGCTGCTGGTCAAGCTGCTGCACCGCGCCGTGCGCACGCTGCGCGAACGCATCGCCAGCCGCCTGGACGACCGCGAAGCCACCAAACGCGCCCAGACCCTGGACCAGGTGTTCCGCTACCTGATCGCGGTGGTGGTGAGCCTGGTGGCCGGCATGCTGGTGCTGGCCGAGGTCGGCGTCTCGGTGGCGCCCATCCTGGGCGCGGCCGGCGTGGTCGGCCTGGCCGTGGGCTTTGGCGCCCAAAGCCTGGTCAAGGACTACTTCACCGGTTTCTTCCTGCTGCTGGAGAACCAGATCCGCCAGGGCGACGTGGTCAAGATCGGCGACCACGCGGGCCTGGTCGAGGAAGTGACCCTGCGCTATGTGCAACTGCGCGACTACGACGGCAACGTGCATTACGTGCCCAACGGCACCATCAACACGGTGATCAACATGACGCGCGACTTCAGCAACGCGGTCATGGACATCCGCGTGGCTTTCCGGGAGAACGTGGAGGATGTGATGGGCGTGATGCGCGACGTGGCCGAACAGCTGCGCGGTGACCCGGCCTTCGCTCCCCTCATCCTGGCCGAAATGGAGATCGCCGGCGTGGACAATTGGGCCGACTCCGGCGTGGTCATCCGCTGCCGTTTCCGCACCCAGCCCTTGGAGCAATGGGGGATCAAGCGCGAGTACCTGCGCCGCCTCAAGGCCGCGTTCGACGCCAAAGGGATACAGATTCCGGTGCCTCACCTCATGGTGTACGCGGGACAGGACCGTGAAGGCCGCGCGCCGGCATTCGCCTGGCGCCAGCTCGGCAGCGAGGGCTGAATCCCAGGGCGGACGTGGGGAATCGCACGCCCCGCTTGGTGCGCCTGACGCCCTGTGCCAACATGGCACATCTTCAGGCGCTCACCATGCCCAACCGCAATCCCCTCAACCGTACGCTGGCCGACGGCATCCGGCGCATGGGATTTCGCAAGTGGTACGAGCGCGAGCTGCTCTCCAGCCACGCGCACATGGCCCTGGCCCTGCTCTCCGCGGTGGCCCTGCTGGCCAGCCTGGAGGCCCTGGGCGGAGGCACGCCCGGCGAGCAGTTCCTGGACCTTGCCTTCATCGTGGTGTGCGGCGTGATCACGCTGTGGTCGCTGCGGCGCTACATCTACCTGCTGATGCACGCCGAGGAGATGGCCAACCAGGCCAATTGCCCGCAATGCAAGGCCTATGGCCAGTTGCAGTTGGTGGAGGCACAGCACCGTCCCCAGGCGTCCTGGGTACCGGTGTGCTGCAAGCGCTGCGGCTTCCGCTGGAACCTGGAGGAGGACAGCGACTGAGACCGCTCAGCGCCGGTCCAGCGCGCGCGCTGCACCCAGCAAAGCCGGTGACTGGCTCGCCGTGATCACCCACACCGGAATGGACGCGAGGTAGGTCTCGAAGCGCCCCTTGGCCTCGAAGCGGCTGCGGAACGGCGAACGGTCCAGCCAGTCGCCCAGCCTGGGCACGATGCCGCCACCGATATAGATGCCACCCTGCGCACCCAGCGTGAGCGCCAGGTTGCCGGCCACCGCGCCGAGCACGGCGCAGAACATATCCAACGCCTCCACGGCCTGCGGGTGCCGTCCTGCCATCGCCGCGCCGCTGACGGCGGCCGCGCTGTCCAGCCCTGCCGTGTCCGCACCGTCGGCCTCGCAAAGCAGCTCGAAGGTGTCCAGCAAGCCCATGCCGCTGGCCACGCGCTCGGCGGAGGCGTGGCCATGGCGCCGCACCAGTGCATCCATGACCAGCCGCTCACGCCGCGTGGCCGCCGGCAGGGTGACATGCCCGCCCTCGCCCTGCAGCGGCACCCAGCCGCCGCGGCCATCGGGCAGCAGGCCCGAGACGCCCAGCCCAGTGCCCGGCCCAACCAGGCCGATGGCGGCGTCCACGCGCGCAGAGCCGCCTCCCACCTGGCGAAGTTCGTCGGGCGCCAGGTGCGGCAGCGCCAGGGCCAGGGCGGTGAAGTCGTTGAGCACGCGCAGGGACTGCAGGCCGAACTCGGCCTTGAGCGCGGCCTGGGAGAACGCCCAGTGGTGGTTGGTCATGCGCACCTCGTCGCCCGTGACCGGGTTGGCCATGGCAAACGCGGCCTCACTCGGGCGCCGCCCATGCAGGCCGGCCAGATAGGTGCGTAGCGCGTCCTGCAGCGAGGCCTGCTCCGCGACGCGCAGCACGCTGACGTGTTCGATCGGGGCCCCGGAGGCGTCCTGCCAGGCAAAGCGGACGTGGGTACCGCCGATATCGGCCAGCAGGCGGCCGCGTCCTTGGGACGGGAGGGAAGGAGAGGGGTGTGGCGCGACGGACATGGCCCCGACCATACCGCGCGGCACCGGCACCGGCCGGATCAACCCGCGTGGGTGCTGGGTTGCTGCCGGGTCCGGCTCAGCCGCGCAGGTGCGAGCGCGTCCAGCGCACGATGTCGGCCGCGCCCATGGCGCCGGGCTGGCGCGCCACCTCGCGGCCACCGACGAACAGCGCCAGCGTGGGGATGCTGCGGATCTGCAGGCGCGTGGCCAGCGCCTGGGCCTGCTCGGTGTCCACCTTGGCCAGGCGCACCCGGGGCTCCAGTTCGCGGGCGGCGGCCTCGAACTGCGGCGCCATCATGCGGCAGGGGCCGCACCAGGCGGCCCAGAAATCCACCAGCACCGGCAACTGCGATCGGGCGACGTGTTTCTCGAACGCGGCTTCGTCCAGCGCCACGGGATGGCCTTCGAACAAGGGCTGGTGGCACTTGCCGCAATCCGGCGCCTGCACCAGGGCGTCCGCGGCGACCCGGTTGGTGGTGTGGCAATGGGGACAGACGACGTGCAGCGGGGCATCGGCATTCATGAACGGCTCCGGAAGGGATTTCCAGCGCAGATGGGGCTGTTCCCTCCCGCTTCAAGACACTCCCTTGGGTATGCTCAGATGAGCTGGCCAATGAGGCTGGCCACGAAGCTGAGCACGATGGTGGTGGTGAAGGGCAGGAACCATTCGCGCCCGAAGGCGCGGAAGCGGAAGTCCCCGGGCAGCTTGCCAAAGCCCAGTTTCTGCAGCAGCGGTGTGAACCAACTGATGAGCAGCAAGGCCAGGAAGATGACGAGCATCCAGCGGATCATGGCAACGCCTACAGACGGTGGGTACGGTCGCCGGCCATGAAGCCCATGGGCACCCAGCCCGTGCTGCTGGCGGCTGGCGCCAGCGCCAGTACCTTGAAGAGTTCGCCCATCTCGTGCTCGTTCACGAGCTTCTGCATCAGCGCGTTGTCCCGCACACCGGCATCGCGGGCCTCCTCCACCAACCCGCAGTTGAGGAGGAAACGGCCCTGGCTGGTGTAGCCCAGCACGGCCAGGCCGGCGTCCTGCGCGGCCAGGGCCACGCCGGTGAAGTTGACGTGGGCGGTGATGTCCTTCTCACCCACCTCGGCCAGGGGGTTGGCGTCGCTGGTGTGGCCGCGGTGGCAGACCAGGGTGCCCATGGCGCGCTGCGGATGGTAGTACTCGGCCTCGGGAAAACCGTAGTCGATGAGGAACGCCGCGCCGCGCCCAAGGCGGTCGGCCAGGGTGCGAACGAAGGCTTCACCCTGGGGGTGGATCTCGGTCAGGTAGTCGTGCTCGCCTGGCACCTCGACCGGCGGCCGCAATGTGGTGGGGCGATCGGCCCAGGCCAGGCGGCCGGCGCCGTCCAGCGCGACGCCGCGCTCATGCCACGCGCCGCCGACCCGGGCCAGCAGTTGCACCGGCATCGCATCCAGCACCTCGTTGCCCAGCACCACGCCGGCCATGCGGTCGGGCAGCGCGTCGGCCCAGTGCACGCGGCCGGCGTGCGGGGCCAGGGTCTCGCGCTGCCGCTGGCGCAGGCTGCCCGAGACATCCACGATGGTGTAGCGTGCGGGCGGCTGGCCGTTCGCGGCCAGGGCATCCAGCACCTGCAGGGCCAGCGCGCCCGATCCGGCCCCGAATTCCCAGATCTCGTCGGTGCCGGTGGCTTGCAGCGCCTGCGCCACCTGGCGCGCCAGCGTGCGGCCAAACAGCGGCGTGAGTTCGGGCGCGGTGACGAAGTCGCTGCCGTCCTGCGGCAGGTGGCCGAACTGGCGCGCGCGCCCCGCGTAGTAGCCCAAGCCGGGCTCGTAGAGGGCCAGTGCCATGAAGGTGTCCAGGCCGATCCAGCCGCCGGCCTGCACGATGGCCTCGCGCACCCGCGCCAGCAGGGGGCTCGCTACACTCTCGGGGTCATTGGCCATGGGGGTCCGCACCCCCGGATTGTCCTTCATGTCGAGTACCGCCCCCGCCCCTTCCACCACCCCGCGCACGGTCCTCGTCACCGGCGCCGGCAAGCGCCTGGGCCGCGAGATCGCGCTGCTGCTGGCCCGCTCGGGCTGGAACGTCGCGGTGCACCACCGGCACTCCCAGGCCGAAGCCCAGCAGACGGCCGAGGACTGCAACGCGCTGAGCGGCAGGGCGGACAGCGCAGCCACCTTCCAGGCCGACCTGGCCGACGAGCACTCGGTGCGCGCGCTGCTGCCTGCCGTGGCGGCGCATTTCGGCCAGGTGGACGCGGTGGTGAACAACGCCTCCACTTTCGAGCACGACAGCGCCCAGACCTTCGGCTTCGCCGCGCTGGACGCCCACCTGCGCGCCAACACCGGCGCGCCCATCCTGCTGGCGCAGGCGCTGCATGCCCACCTGGAGGCGCGCGACGGCGAGGGTGTGGTGGTCAACCTGCTGGACCAGAAACTCTGGAACCTGAACCCGGACTTCTTCAGCTACACGCTGTCCAAGGCCGCCCTGGAAACCGCCAACACCATGCTGGCGCTGGCGCTGGCGCCGCGCCTGCGGGTGGTCGGCGTCGCCCCCGGTCTCACGCTCACCAGTCACCTGCTCAGCGACGACAGGTTCGCCGAACTGCACCGGCAATCCCCGCTGGGCCGCTCGTCCACGCCGCAGGATGTGGCGGCCACCGTGGCCTTCGCGCTGACCAACGGCTCCCTCACCGGCACCACGCTGCTGGTGGACGGCGGCCAGCACCTCATGCGCTTCGAGCGCGACTTCTCCCTGATGTGAGCGCACCATGCCGAAGTCCCTGACCTACGCGGGCACCCAGATCCTTACCCTGAGCGGCCTGCGCTTCAATGCCAATCTGGGCATCCTCGACCACGAGAAATCCTCGCCGCAACCGATCCAGGTGGACGCCGAGCTCAACCAGGGCACGCAGCCACTGATGCCGCACGACGACGACATCGGCCATGTGCTGGACTACCGCAAGGTCCGCCAGATCATCATCGACGAATGCACCGCCGAGCACGTCAACCTGCTGGAGAGCCTGATCGGCAAGCTCACGCGCCGGCTCATGCAGTTGCCCGGCGTGATCGGCGTGCGGGTGAAGATCGCCAAGCTGGAGATCTTCGAGGACTGCGAGGTCGCCATCCGCATGGAAAGCGGCCAGTGGTGACCAACGGGCCCGCCGGCCGACCCGCATGAAGCCAGCGGCGCTGCGGGCCAGGCTGAACAAGGGGCTTCGCCAGCTCGGCCCAGGTCTGATCACGGGTGCCGCCGACGACGACCCCAGCGGCATCGCCACCTACTCCCAGGCCGGCGCGCAGTTTGGTTTCTCCCTGCTCTGGACGGTGGTGTTCACGTTGCCGCTGATGGCGGCCATCCAGGTCATCAGCGCGCGCATCGGCCACGTCACGCGCAAGGGCCTGGCGGCCAACATCCGCGACGCCTTTCCGCGCAGCGTGCTGCTGCTCACGGTGGGTCTTCTGGTGGTCGCCAACACGCTCAACATCTCGGCCGACATCGCCGCCATGGCGGAGGCGCTGCGCCTGCTGATCGGCGGCTCGACCCACCTGTACGCCGCGGGCTTCGGCGTTGTCAGCCTGCTGCTGCAGGTCTTCCTGCCCTACCGCACCTATGTGCGGGGCCTCAAGTGGCTGACCCTGGCGCTGCTGGCTTACGTGGCGGTGGTGTTCACCGTGCGCCTGGACTGGTGGGCCGTCCTGCGCGAACTGGTGCTGCCACGGCTGAACCTGAGCAACGAAGCCCTGCTGATGGTGGTGGCGCTGTTCGGCACCACCATCAGCCCCTACCTGTTCTTCTGGCAGGCCGCGCAGGAGATGGAGGACACACGCGACGGGCCGCCACACTCACGCGCCAGCGTGCGCCGCCACCTGCGGCGCATCCGTCTGGACACCCTGATCGGCATGGGGTTCTCCAACCTGATCGCCTTCTTCGTGATCCTGAGCACGGCCGCCACGCTGCATGCGGCGGGCATCACCAGCATCCAGACGTCGGCCCAGGCCGCCGAGGCCCTGCGCCCCCTGGCCGGCGACTTCACCTTCCTGCTGTTCAGCCTGGGCATCATCGGCACCGGGCTGCTGGCCGTGCCGGTGCTGGCCGGCTCGGCCGGCTACGCGGTGGCCGAGGCCGCCGGCTGGAGCGGCACGCTCAGCGCCCGCCTGGACAAGGGCGAAGGCCGGGCCTTCTACGGGGTGATCTCGGCCGCCACGGTGGGTGGCGTGGTCCTCTGCTTCACCCCCATGGACCCGGTGCGCGAACTGTTCTGGGCCGCGGTGCTCAATGGCGTGATCGCGGTGCCCATCATGGCCGTGATGATGCTGCTGGCCAGCCGGCGGCAGACCATGGGCGAGCACGTGATCGGCCGACGCCTGCGCTGGCTGGGCTGGCTGGCCACGCTGGCCATGTCGGCCACGGTGGTGGCGACCCTGGCCACGTTCTGACGCCTGCGGGTACCATGCTTGTCCCGGCGGAGTGGATTCCGCCGCGCTGCCCGCATTCACCCATGGACATCGAATTCGAAAACCACAAGCTGGAAAAGCGCCTGTGCCGCGAGGTCGGCCGCGCCATCGTCGACTACAACATGATCGAGGAGGGCGACCGCGTGATGGTCTGCCTCTCCGGCGGCAAGGACAGCTACGGCCTGCTGGACATCCTGCAGAAGCTGCAGGCGCGCGCGCCGGTGCGCTTCGAGATCATCGCGGTCAACCTGGACCAGAAGCAACCCGGCTTCCCTGCCGACGTGCTGCCGGCCTACCTGACCCGGCTCGGCGTGCCCTTCCACATCGAGAACCAGGACACCTACTCCATCGTCAAGCGCGTGATCCCCGAGGGCAAGACCATGTGCAGCCTGTGCAGCCGGCTGCGCCGCGGCATCCTCTACCGCGTGGCCAGCGAACTGGGCGCCACCAAGATCGCGCTGGGACACCACCGCGACGACATCCTGCAGACGGTGCTGCTCAACATGTTCTTCGGTGCCAAGCTCAAGGGCATGCCCCCCAAGCTGGTGAGCGACGACGGCCGCCATGTGGTGATCCGCCCGCTGGCCTACGTGCCCGAGCGTGACCTCGCTCGCTGGGCCGAGATCCGGCAGTTCCCCATCATCCCCTGCACGCTGTGCGGCAGCCAGGACAACCTGCAGCGCAAGCAGGTGAGCCTGATGCTGCAGGACTGGGAAAAGAAGTTCCCCGGCCGTGTGGAGAACATGTTCACCGCGCTGCAGAACGTGGTGCCCAGCCACCTGATGGACCGCGACCTGCACCCCTTCACGGCGCTGCGCGCCACCGGCGAGGCCGATGAGAACGGCGACAAGGCCTTCGACCATGAGCCTCTGCCCGAACCGGCGCTGGCCGACCCGTCTGTAAAGACCGGGAACGCCACCGCGCAGCGCGGGGTCATACCGATTGCGGCGACAACGCCCGAGGCCTGCTGAAACCGGGATGCCCCGCCGCGCTGGAGGCCCATCCATGAAACAAGCAAGCACCCAACCCGCTGGCCTCGGCTGGCTCCGCGGTCTGCTGGCCGCGGTGGCGATGGTCGCCCTGAGCGGCTGCGCCAGCGTGTACCTGGTGGACAACCAGGTACAGAGCTTCGCCCGCTGGAGCGACCGGCCCGGCGCCAGTGCGCCTGCGGCGGTGCCACAGGCGCCGCAGATCTACCGCTTCGAGCGCCTGCCCTCGCAGACCCAGGGCCCCGGTGTCACCGGGCAGGACGAACTGGAGAACCTCACCGCGCTGGCGCTGGCCAAGGTCGGCTGGACGCGCGCCGAAGGCATGGCCGCCGCCCCATGGACGGTGCAGGTGAACGCCGCCACGCTGCGGCTGCCCCGCGCACCCTGGGAGGACCCGTACGACGGCTGGCGCGGCTTCGGACCGGGCTTCGGCATTCCAGGCCGGGACTACATCGTCACCGGTACCGGCCAGGTGATCTGGGCGCCGGTCTTCATGCGCATGGAGTCGCCCTACTACAAGCGACAGGTCTCCATCGTGGTCCGGCATGCCGCCAGCGGCCAGGTGGTCTACGAAACCCGTGCGGCGCACGATGGCCGCTGGAACAGCTCCAACGGCCTGTGGTCGGCGATGCTGGATGCGGCCCTGCGGGGCTTCCCCACGCCACCGGACGGGCTGCGCCAGGTGGACATCGAAGTCCCGCGCTGAGCGGCCTTACGCGCTCAGCGCTCCAGCAGTCCGCGGATCGCCTCGCTCAGGGCGTCCATGCTGTCCTGCTTGCCCAGCACCTCGCACACGCCAGCCGAGGCGGCATCGGCCAGCAGGCGGTCGTTGACGTGGCCGGAGACGATCGCGACCCGCAATGCCGGCCGCAGTGCGCGCACGGCGCGCGCCACGTCCACGCCCGCCATACCCGGCATGTTCTGGTCGGTCACCACCAGGTCCACCGCCTCCTGCGGATGGGCGCGCAGCCATGCCAGCGCCGCACTGCCATTGTCAAAGGTGCTGACGCGGTAACCGTGCTTGCGCAGCAGCCGGCCCACCAGGAACACCAACGCTTCGTAGTCGTCGATGTAGATCACATGCCGGTCCGTCGCGACCAGGTCTCCCGCGCCCAAGGGGGGCGGAGAAGGCACGGCACTGAGCGAGTCCCTGTCTGTCGACAGCGGCGCCAGCGGCAGGAAAACGTCGAAGCGGGTGCCTTCACCCGGGCGGCTGTGGAGCTGGATGGCGCCACGGTGCGCCTTGACAATGCCATGCACCACCGCCAGACCCAGGCCGGTACCCACGCCAGGCGCCTTGGTGGTGAAGAACGGCTCGAAGATCCGGCGCTGGGTTTCCTCGTCCATACCCTGGCCGTTGTCGGCCACGCTCAGGCAGGCGTAGAGCCCGGCGGGCAGCCCTCCGAGCTGCAGGGCCTGGGCCGGGTCCACCTGCGCCTCGCGCAAGGCCACGGTGATTTCCCCGGGGCGTCCGTCCATGGCCTGCCAGGCGTTCGTGCACAGGTTCATGAGCACCTGCTGCATCTGCGTGGCGTCGGCCAGCACCGGCAGGCCGCGCCCGGGCAGACGCGTCATCAGGCGGACGCCCGCCGGCAGCAGCGAACGCATCAGCCCCAGCGCCTCCTCCACCAGCGGCGTCAGCGGCTGGCGCACCATCTCCTGCGTCTGCCGCCGGCTGAACGTGAGGATCTGCTGCACCAACTGGCGGGCCCGGATGGCCGCGCGGTTGATCTCGGTGAGGCTCTCCTGCGCAGGATGGTGGGGCCCGACGTCCTCGCGCGCCAGCACCAGGTTGCCCAGGATGGCCGCCAGCAGGTTGTTGAAATCGTGCGCGACGCCACCGGCCAGCGTGCCGATGGCCTCCATCTTCTGCGATTCGCGCAACTGCACCTCCAGCGCGCGGTGCTGCGCCTCGGCCAGCTTCACCTCGGTGATGTCGGTGTGCGTGCCCACCATGCGCAGCGGTTTGCCGTCTTCGTCGCGCGAGATGACCATGCCGCGCGAAAGCACCCACTTCCAGGTGCCATCCTTGCACCGGATGCGGTGCTCGTTGCGGTAGCTGGGCATGCGGCCTTCAAAATGGGCCTGGCGATCGGCCTGCATCTGGGCCACGTCGTCCGGATGCGTAAGCGCCTCCATGTCCGGGTCGACCTCGTCGTCAAACCCCAGCATGGCCCGGATGCCCGGTGAGACAAAGCCTTCGCCGGTCTGCACGTTCCAGTCCCAGACACCGTCGCCGGCACTCTCCAGCGCCAGCTTCCACAGGCGTTCGCTCGCGTGCAGGGCCGCCTCGGCCTCTTTGCGCGCGGTGATGTCGAGCAGCACGCCGACGCGGTGGGTGCCCTCCTCGTCGCTGGACACCGTGTAGGAGCGGCGCAGCACCCACTTGATGCGGCCATCGGGCATGACGATGCGAAACTCGCCGCCCAGGTCCACGGGCTCGCCCTTGCGGATGTGCTGCATGTCCTGCTCCAACAGCGCCACGTCCTCAGGATGGCGGTAGCGCGAAGCCACCAGCGGGTCGCGCAGCAGGTCCTCGGGCTCCAGGCCATAGATCTCGCGCACACCCGGGCTTACATAGTCGTAGCGCCGGCGGCCGTCTGGTGTGACAAAGACCGAATACACCATGCCCGGCATCTGCGAGGTGACCAGCCGCAGCTTTTCCTCGCTGTCGTGCAGCGCCTTCTGGTGCCGCACCAGCGGCGTGATGTCCTCCACCGTGCCTTCGTAGAACCGCAGCTCGCCATGTGGACCGCGCACCGCGTGCGCGTTCTCGCTGATCCAGACCCGTTCGCGCGTGCGGTGACGGTAGATCTCCGAGACGAATCCACGCACATAGCCGTCGCGCTCCAGCAGGCGACGGAACTCGGCGCGGCGCACCGGGTCGACGTACCACTCGACGGCAATGTCCTTCACGCCCTGTATGAGCTCGGCCTCGGTGCGGTAGCCATTGAGCGCCACCAGCGCCTGGTTGGCCCGGAGCATCTGACCGTCCGGGGAACTGCGGTAGGCCCCTATCGGCAGGAAGTTGAAAAGGGTGGAAAAATCCGCGTCGGGCGGAGTCGGTGTCATGGGGATGAATTGTGTCGCAACGCCGGAGCGACTCCGCATCCGTTTGCAGCCTGTCCGCAAACCGCTACAGTCCCGCTCTGACCGTTCATCCATCCCGCAGGAAACCCGTTGCAGATCACCCGCATCCTGGCCGTTCGCCACGGTGAAACCGCCTGGAACCGCGCCACGCGCATCCAGGGCCACACCGACATCGCGCTCAACGAGCATGGCCGCTGGCAAGCCCGGCGGCTGGCGACGGCGCTGCAGGACGAACCGATCTCGGCCATCTACGCCAGCGACCTGGGCCGCGCCTTCGAGACCGCCGATGCGGTGGCCCGCGTCAAAGGCATGGCGGTGTCCACCCACCGCGGGCTGCGGGAGCGCCATTTCGGCCAGTTCGAGGGCCACACCTGGGCCGAGCTGGAAGCGCGCTGGCCCACCGAGGCGCTGGCCTGGCGCAAGCGCATGCCCGATTTCGCGCCCGCGGGCGGCGAATCGCTGCAACAGTTGCAACGGCGCGTGATCCCCGCGGTGCTGGAACTGGCCGCGCGCCACCCGGGCGAACAAGTCCTGATGGTGGCGCACGGCGGTGTGCTCGATATCCTCTACCGCGCCGCCACACGCCTGGAACTGCAGGCGCCGCGCAGTTGGGAACTGCCCAACACCGCCATCAACCGCCTGCTCTGGTCACCCGAGGGCCTGAGCCTGGTGGGCTGGGCGGACACCCAACACCTTCAGACCGAGTCCGGAAGCGCCCTCGATGAACACACCACCTGAACCCGCCAGCCGCTGGCAGATCGCGCGGGAATGGATCGGCCAGGGCGTGGCCGCCATCGACACGCCCACCCTGGTGATCGACCTGGACGCGATGGACCGCAACCTCGCGCGCATGGCGGCCTTTGCCAGCGAGCGCGGGCTGCGCCTGCGGCCGCACGCGAAGATGCACAAGAGCGTGGAACTGGCACGGCTGCAGATCGCACACGGCGCCGTCGGCGTGTGCGTGCAGAAGACCGAGGAAGCTCTGGTCATGGCGCACGGCGGCGTGCACGACGTGCTGATCACCAACGAAGTGCTGGCGCCGCCCAAGCTGCGCCGCCTGGCGCAGGCGGTGCGCCACCTGCCCACCCGCTTTGGCCTGGTGGTCGACAGCGCGCTGGGCGTGGAGCGACTGGCCGACGCCCTCACGGATGCGGGCGTGCGCGAGGAACACAAGGTGGACGTCTACGTGGAGATCGACGTCGGCCATGGCCGCTGCGGCGTGCCACCGGGCGAGACGGCCCTGGTGCTGGCGCACCGCATCCTCTCCAACCCGGTGCTGCATTTCGCAGGCCTGCAGGCCTACCATGGCAGCGCCCAGCACCGGCGCACCGCGGCCGAGCGGGCCCAGGCCATTGGCGAGGCCGCCTGGACGGCGGCGCGGGCACGCGAGCGCCTGCAGGCCGGGGGGTTCTCCGTGCCCCTCATCACCGGTGCCGGCACCGGCACCTTCGTGCTCGAATCGTCCAGCCGGGTCTGGGGCGAGCTGCAGGCTGGCTCCTACCTGTTCATGGACGCCGACTACGCACTCAACGAACCCGCGCCGCAGGCACCGGTGTTCGAACATGCCCTGTTCGTCAAGAGCCAGGTCATGAGCCGCAGCGCCCAGCATGCCGTGTGCGATGCCGGCCACAAGAGCCATGCCATCGACAGCGGCCTGCCCGCGGTCTGGTTCCCCGGCGGCCTGCGCTACGGCAACGGCGGCGACGAGCACGGCCTGCTTCGCACCGGCGGCGCCGGCACCGCCCTGCCCGAACCGGGCGAGACCGTCTGGCTGGTGCCAGGCCACTGCGACCCCACCGTCAACCTGCACGACTTCATGGTCGGCGTGCGCGGCGGCCTGGCCGCAGGACACGTCGAGCGCATCGTCTCCGTCGATGCGCGCGGCGCGGTGTGGTGAGGGTGTAGCCCCCACGCTCCGCCGCTGCGCGGGTCGCTGCCCCCCGAGGGGGCTGACCCCGCCTTGGGAGCGGCCCGGCGGCGGGGTCCCTCGCCCCCACGCTCCGCCGCTTCGCGGGTCGCTGCCCCCCAAGGGGGCTGACCCCGCCTTGGGGCGGCCCGGCGGCGGGTCCGTCGCCCCCACGCTCCACCGCTGCGCGGGTCGCTGCCCCCCGAGGGGGCTGACCCCGCCTTGGGGCGGCCCGGCGGCGGGGTCCGTCGCCCCCACGCTCCGCCGCTTCGCGGGTCAGGGGCTGGTGATCTGTGCTTCGAGGCCCAGTGCGCGTATGCGCTCGGCAGCGGCTTCGGCTGCGGGCCGGTCGGTGAAGGGGCCGGCGCGCACGCGGGTGCGGGGGCCTTTGGGCATGTCCAGCACCTGCAGGCTGGCGGGCAAGCCGGTTTCGAGCAGGCGGGCATGGGCCTTCTCGGCGTTGGCGGGGTCGGCGAACAGGCCGACGTTGATGACGAAGCCCTGTTGCGCGGCCGGCACCCGCTCGGTGCGCGAGGGCGTCGGTGGCGCCAGAATGGGTTTCGGAGCGGACTTCGGTTCAGCCTCGGCGGGCGCAGGCTCGGTCTCCACGGTCGTCAAGGGCTCCGAAGCCGCTGGCTCTGCGGGAGGCACGCCGGCATCGGGCGCAGAGGCTGCTGGCGCGTCCTCGGCCACCTCCGCCGAGGGCGTGGCCAGCGCCGAGGCATCGGGCTCTGCCTGCGGCGCGGCCACCTGCTCCTGCACCGACCCGGTCACCGAGTTCTCTGACGGGGGCGCTGCGTCCTCCGGGCCGGCGCGCAACGCTTCGACCGCGCGGTAACCCACCAGGAGCGCCACCACAAGCAACAGGTTGAGCACCACCAGCGCCCACAGCCGCCGCCCGGTGCTGGCCTGCCGCTGGAGGGCGGTGCAAGCCTCTTTCACGGTGCGCGCTTCACGCACCGCGCGCGTCATCCGACGCCGCACGTCCGCATGCAACCAGGCGTTGCCATACGCACCGGGAATGGCCACGCAAAGCACCAGCAAGGCGCCCAGCACGCCCCACTCCACCGCGGCCGGCCAATGCAGGACGTTGCGGCCCAGGCCGATAACCAGCAAGGCCAGGCCTTCGGCACAGGCGACGTAGACCAGGGCCGCCATCCATAGCTGGCGAAACACCAGCCAGTTGAGCGTGATGAGCGCGGCGGCCCAGTTCCAGGCCGGGCCGGCGCGGCCGGCTTCGTCGAAACGCGCGAACAGCGGCAGGTAGTCACCGGTGTTCACCGGGCCAAGCGCAGCGCGGTAAAGCGCGGTGGTGGCGCTTTCCGGGGCGGTCGCGGCGGGCGGCGGCAGCGAGGCAGGCATGCCCGATTCTGTCACGTACGGGTTGACGCCAGCACCGCGCCAACGGGGCCACCGCCACAATGCCGCATGCCCTTCTCCGCCCTCGCCAGCGCCACCCCATGAGCCCCAGCCAGATCATCGTGCTGGCCACGCCGGTGTTCCTGGCGCTGATCGCCATCGAGTACGTGACGGGCCTGCGCCGGCGGCGCAACACCTACCGGCTCGACGACGCCATCACCAGCATCGGCCTGGGCATGCTCAGCCAGATCAGCGCGGTGTTCACCCGCCTGCTGCGAATAGGCCTGTACACCCTGGTCTATGCGCACGTCGCCATCGGACCCGGCGAGGCCTTCTGGACCTCCTGGGCCGGCTGGCTGCTGGCGCTGGTGTTCTACGACTTCTGCTACTACTGGCTGCACCGCGCCGGGCACGAGTGCGCCGTGTTCTGGGCCGCCCACGTGGTGCACCATCAGAGTCAGGACTACAACCTCTCAACCGCGCTGCGCCAGACCAGTTCGGGTGCGCTGCTGGGCTGGATCTTCTACCTGCCGATGGCGGTGGCCGGCGTGCCGCCGCTGGTGTTTGGCGTGGTGGCGCTGATCGACCTGCTCTACCAGTTCTGGGTGCACACCGAACAGGTGGGCAAGCTGGGCTGGTTCGACCGCTGGTTCTGCAGCCCGTCCAATCACCGCGTGCACCACGCGGTGAACGACCGATACCTGGACCGCAACTACGGCGGCATCCTCATCGTCTGGGACCGGCTGTTCGGCAGTTTCCGCGAGGAGGACGAGCGCTGCGTCTATGGCACGCGCAAGCCGCTGGACAGCTGGGACCCGTTGTGGGCCAACGCCGAGGTGTACTGGAGCCTGTTGCGCGACGCCTGGCACACGCGCCGCTGGCGCGACAAGTTGCGCGTCTGGTTCAAGCCCCCGGGCTGGCGTCCGGCGGACGTCGCGGCCCGTTTCCCGTCGGCGGCGTTCGACATGGCACGCGTGCAGCGTTTCGCACCGCCCATGGGCCGCGGCGTGCGGGTGTTCGCGGCGGTGCAATTCCTCGCATTGCTGGCCGGCGTGGCGGGTTTTCTCTGGCTGGCCGATACCTGGCCGCTGTGGCGCAGCGGCGTGGTCTTCACCGTGTTGCTGGCCGCGCAGTGGGCCCTGGGGGCCGTGATGCAAGGCCGCATCCGCATGGGCGAAGCGCTGCTGATCGAATGCGCGGCGCTGGCCATGGCCAGCTCGGCACTGGGCTGGACGGTGTTGCACCTCGTCTTCAAGCCGCTGACCATGCTGGTGGCCTTGGCGGTGGTGGTCTCGGCCTGGCGCGAGGCACCCCGACGCCTGCGCGGCATCGCACCCTGGTTGCTCGCCGCCCTGGCGGCCTCGCTCGCGGGCGACGTGTTTCTGATGCTGCCTGGCCACTTCATTGCCGGCCTGGCGGCGTTCCTGTTGGCCCATCTGGCCTACATCGCGCTGTTCCGGCAAGGCGGCGTCGGCTGGCTGCCCAGTCGCCAGGCGCTGGCGTGGGTGCTGGCCCTGGCGCTGGCCATGCTGGTGGTGCTGTGGCAGAGCGGCCTGCCCACCGGATTGCGCGCGCCGGTGGCCGCGTATGTGGCGGCCATCTCGCTGATGGCAGCCCAGGCCCTGGGACGGGCCATGGTGCTGCGCGACACCCCGTCCCGCATGGTGGCCTTCGGCGCCCTGTGCTTCATGGCCAGCGATGCCTTGCTGGCGGTCAACCGCTTCGTCGCGCCACTGCCCGTACCGGGCTTCTGGGTGCTCACCACCTACTACGCGGCGCAGTGCCTGATCGTGGCCGGGCTGCTGCGCACACGCCCACCCGAGGACGCCGTGCAAGCTCAGCGGCTGGGCGTGGATTCGGCGGTGGCCTGATCCAGCCGCGCGCGCACGGTCTGCAGCCGCTGCCTGAGTTCCGCCATGCGCTGGCGCGCATAGCCGGGATCCAGCGTGCCACGGACCTGACCGACTTCCATCACCATCATCTCTTCACGGATGGCGTAGTGCTCCTGCAGGTCGGACACGCCGGGCAGGCTGCCGCGCAGGCGCACCTGGAACAGCCCCTCCACCAGAGCCTGGAAAGCCGGGATGTGGCGCTGAGCCATGGCTTGCGCGAGTTCCGCATCGCTCAGTTGGCCGAGCCGAGCGGCCTCCACATCTGCTCGCAACGCCCGCTCGGCCTGCTCACGGCGCGGCTGCAGCGCGTCCAGCGCCAGTTGGGCATCCAGTGTGCGGTGGTGGTCCACCCCGGGTGAGGCGCCCGCCACCAGACCGCCCACCATCAGCGCCAGCAAACCCAGCGCGGACAGGGAGCGCATGCGCGTGCGGCCAGAGAGCAGCCAGGCCATGGCCGCCCCGCCCACCAGCCCGCCGGCATGGGCGGCGTGGTCGCCGCCGCGCCCTGTCAGCGCCAGGGCCACCACCAGCACCAGCATCCCGGCCAGACCGGCCAGCAAAGGCGCACGCCGCAAACCAGGCCGCACGACCAGACCGACGAGCAGCGCGCCCACCAGGCCAAACACCGCCCCCGAGGCGCCGACCGAAACGGCGTAGCGCGAAGCGGCGTGCAGGCTGGCCGCACTGCCCACCAGGGCCGAACCACCACAGATCAGCAGGACCGCGCCATTGCCCAGCCATGGGCATACCTGCCGCCCCACCACCCAGAGCGCCGTCATGTTGATGAGCAGGTGCACCACGCCCGCGTGCAGCACGGGGGCGCTCAGCAGCCGCCAGTACTCGTGGTATTGCACGACGGCCGAAGCGGAGTTCGCGCCCCAGGCGAACAGCTCGGCCGATGTCGGCCGCCACGGGCTGAGGCCGTCGCCCACGTTGAAAAGCCAGATGCCCGCGTTGAGCGCCACCACGAGGCAAAGCGACCAGGGCCAGGATGTCTTCACGCGTGACCCTGGAAACGCAGCCGGGATCAGTCGCCGAACAGTTCACTGGCGCCGCTCTGTGGCGCCGCCACACCCAGGTGCCGGTAGGCCGCCAGCGTGGCAATGCGTCCACGCGGCGTGCGCTGCAGAAAACCCTGCTGGATCAGATAGGGCTCGATCACGTCTTCGATGGTGTCGCGCTCCTCGCCGATGCTGGCCGCGATGTTGTCCAGCCCCACCGGCCCGCCATCGAAGCGATGGATCACCGCCTCCAGCAGCTTGCGGTCCATGAGGTCAAAGCCCTGCGGGTCGACGTCGAGCATGGCCAGCGCGCGGCTGGCGATGTCCAGCGTGATGGTGCCCGAGCCTTTGACGTCGGCGAAATCGCGCACACGGCGCAACAGCCGGTTGGCGATGCGCGGCGTGCCGCGCGAGCGGCGCGCGATCTCGAAACCACCAGCCTCCTCCATCGGCGCTCCCAGCAGGCCGGCGCTGCGCCGCACGATGCGCGCCAGCTCCTCGGCGGTGTAGAACTCCAGCCGCGCCACGATGCCGAAACGGTCGCGCAGCGGGTTGGTCAACATGCCCGCGCGCGTGGTCGCGCCCACCAGGGTGAACGGCTGCAGATCCAGCTTGATGCTGCGCGCGGCCGGCCCCTCGCCGATCATGATGTCGATCTGGTAGTCCTCCAGCGCGGGGTACAGAATCTCTTCGACGACCGGGCTGAGCCGGTGGATCTCGTCGATGAAGAGCACGTCGTTGGGCTCCAGGTTGGTCAGCAGTGCCGCCAGGTCCTTGGGCTTCTCCAGCACCGGCCCGCTGGTCTGGCGCAGGTTGACGCCCAGCTCCTGGGCAATGATGTGCGAGAGCGTGGTCTTGCCCAGACCGGGCGGGCCAAACAGCAGCACGTGGTCCAGCGCCTCGCTGCGCTTCTTCGCCGCGCCGATGAAGATCTCCAGTTGCTCGCGCACCTTCTGCTGGCCCACGTACTCGTCCAGCAACTTGGGGCGCAGCGCGCGCTCGATGGCCTCTTCCTTGGGCGAAGCGGCACTGGCCGAGACGACGCGCGGCGCGGGGGTGAAGTCGTCGGTCTGGATGCTCATCGCATGCTCACTTGGCCAGCGCCTTGAGCGCCAGCTTGATGCCATCGCTCACGCCCACGTCTTTCGGCAGTGCCTTGAGCGCAGCGGTGGCGTCCTTGTCGCTGTAGCCCAGGGCCATGAGCGCCTGCTGGATGTCGTTCTGCGCGTCGCTGTGCGTGGCCGCGCCACCGGCCGGGCCCAGGTCGGCACCCAACTTGCCCTTGAGTTCGAGCAGCAGGCGTTCGGCGGTCTTCTTGCCGATGCCCGGCACCTTGATGATGCGGCCGCTCTCCTGGGCGCTCACCGCCTGGGCCAGGTCGGCCACGCTCATGCCCGAGAGCACGGAAAGCGCGGTGCGTGGTCCCACGCCGCTGATCTTGATGAGCTGGCGGAACGCCTCGCGCTCGGCCGCCGTGCCGAAGCCGTAGAGGATCTGCGCGTCCTCCCGCACCACGAAGTGGGTGAGCAGGGCCACCTTTTCGCCGCTGGCAGGCAGGTTGTAGAAGGTGCTCATGGGCACGTCCACCTCGTAGCCCACGCCGTGGCAGTCCACCAGGATCTGGGGCGGGTTCTTCTCCAGCAGGATGCCGGTCAACTTGCCTATCATCGGGTTTTCCTTTGGCGGAATTATCGGCTTGATTCTCAGACACACTTTCACCCCGCCCGACAACGGGCGCATGGCCAACCTCTGCGGCCCCATGGACAGCCACATCCGCAGTATCGAGGCCGCCCTGCAGGTCAAGGTGGCACACCGCTTCGAGCAGTTCCGCATCGAAGGCCCCAAGGCCCGGGCCACCCAGGCCCTGGAGGTGCTGCAGGCACTCTACGAGATGGCACGGCGCCCCATACCGGCTGAGCAGGTCCAGCTCATGCTCAGCGGCGACACCGCCCTGGCCGCGCCCGGCGAGGACGCCCTGGCCATGCAGACGCGGCGCGGCGAGGTGCGCGGGCGCACGCCCAACCAGGCGCGCTACCTGGAGAACATGGCCACGCACGACATCACCTTTGGCATCGGCCCGGCCGGCACGGGCAAGACCTACCTGGCCGTGGCCTGCGCGGTCGATGCGCTGGAGCGCAGCGCGGTGCAGCGCATCGTGCTCACCCGGCCGGCGGTGGAAGCCGGCGAGAAGCTGGGCTTTCTGCCTGGCGACCTGGGCCAGAAGGTCGACCCCTACCTGCGCCCACTGTACGACGCGCTCTACGACCTGATGGGCGCGGACAAGGTGCAGAAGGCCTTCGAGCGCCAGCAGATCGAGATCGCGCCCCTGGCCTTCATGCGCGGGCGCACGCTCAACCACGCCTTCGTGATCCTGGACGAGGCACAGAACACCACGCCCGAACAGATGAAGATGTTCCTCACCCGTATCGGCTTCGGCTCCAAGGCGGTGGTGACGGGTGACGTGAGCCAGATCGACCTGCCGCCCACCCAGCTCAGCGGCCTGATCGACGCCGAGCGCGTGCTCAAGCGGGTGCAAGGCATCGCCATCACCCGCCTGAGCAGCGTCGACGTGGTGCGCCACCCGCTGGTGGCGCGCATCGTGGACGCGTACGACGCGCAGCGCCCCACTGCCGACGTGGCGCCCACACGGCGCGCGCGGCGCAGCGCAGCCCCCTGAGCACACCACCCATCCGCCAGGAGGACCCATGCCCCGTCGCTCCACCGCCCCAGGCACCGTTGCCGTGCTGGCCGCCACCGTCACGCTGGCCGGAGGCTGCGCCCTCAAACTGCCAGGCGCCGACAAGACGCCCGCACCCAGCGGCCAGACGGTGTTCGCCGACAGTTTCAGCAGCCAGACGGTGCGCTACCGCTGCCAAGGGGGCACCGAACTCGACGTGGTCTATCTCAACCTGACCGATGGCACGGCCTTCGCCGCGCTCCACCACGGTGGCCGCACCGCGCTGCTGCAGAACCGCCCTGCCGCCTCGGGCGCGCGCTACATCGCCCTGGACGAACAGCACAGCCTACGCTGGTACACCAAGGGCAGCGAAGGTTTCCTGAACTTCATGGCGGCCGACCACACCGCGCGTGAACGCCCGCTGCTGGCCGACTGCCGCGCCCTTCCCGCCCCCTGATCCTCCGCCATGGCCCTGCCTGCCCTCAGCCTGTCCCTTCAGTTCGGTGAACTGGCCGACGCCCACGCTCACCGGGCCGCCCTGCCGCGCCACGCGGTGCGGCGATGGATACGCCATGCGCTGGCGCGTGATGCCGAGATCACGGTGCGCATCGTCGATGCCGAAGAGGGCCAGACCCTCAACCGCGACTACCGCGGCCGCGACTACGCCACCAACGTGCTGACCTTCGACTACGCCGACGATCCGGTGGTGATGGCCGATCTGGTGCTCTGTGCCCCGGTCGTGGCCCGCGAAGCCGCCGCCCTGAAGAAGCCACTGGCCTCGCACTACGCCCATCTGCTGGTGCATGGCACGCTGCACGCCCAAGGCTGGGACCACGAGACCAGCGAGGCCGATGCGAATGCGATGGAGGCGCGAGAGACCGAGATCCTGGCGGGCCTGGGCGAGCCCGACCCATACGCCTGACTCAGGCCATGCGCAGCGGGATGGTGACCGGTCCGTCGTTCACAAGGTGAACCTTCATGTCGGCGCCAAAGCGCCCACTGGCCACCACGGGATGCGCCTGGCGCGCGGCCGCGAGGAATGCGTCGTAGAGCGCTTCGCCCAGCGCGGGGGGCGCTGCGCCGGTGAAGCCCGGCCGGTTGCCGCCGCGGGTGTCGGCCGCCAGGGTGAACTGGCTCACGATCAGCAGGCCGCCGCCCACGTCCTGCACGCTGCGGTTCATTTTGCCCGCCTCGTCGCCAAAGATGCGCAGCTTCAGGATCTTGGCCAGCATCCGCTCGCCCACGGCTTCGGTGTCGTCCGGCTCGGCGCACAGCAGCACCAGCAGGCCCGCGCCAATGGCGCCTGCGGTATGGCCGTCGATGTCCACGCGCGCCTCGGACACGCGCTGCAGCAGGGCGATCATTTCAGGTCGCGCTCGTCGTAGAAGTGCGCCTCCACGTCGCTGGGCAGCAACTGGATGGAGGCGCGCAGGCCCGGGACTGCGCTCATCAGTGCCTGCTCGACGCTGGTGCGCACCGCCGCGGCCCGCCCCAGCGACCATGAGGCCGGCATGTGCATGTGCAGGTCGACGAAGCGGCGCTGGCCGGCCCGCCGAGAACTGACGTGATCGAAGCGGATGATCGGGGCCTTGTCGCCCGAGCCGGTGAACCCATCGAGGGTCTGCTGAATGGTGGCCATCACCTCGGGCTCCAGGGCCTCGTCCATCAGCCCCTGCGACGACCGCCACATGAGATGAAAACCTTCCTTGAGGATGTTGGCCGCCACCGCCATGGCGATCAGCGGGTCGAGCCAGAGCCAGCCGCTGAAATACACCAGCCCAATGCCCACCACCACACCCACAGAGGTCCAGACGTCGGTGAACAGGTGCTTGGCGTCGGCCTCCAGGGCAATGGAGCGGTGCTCCCGCGCTGCGCGCAGCATCACCCAGGCCAGCACGCCATTGAGCGCCGAGCTGACCACCGACAACGCCAGCCCCCAACCCACCTGCTCCAGCGGCTGCGGATCCAGCAGACGGTGCCCGGCGGCCCAGATGATGCCCAGCGCCGCCGCGATGATGAGGATGCCCTCGAAGCCCGATGAGAAGTACTCGGCCTTGTGGTGGCCGTAGGGGTGGTCTTCGTCGGCTGGACGCGCCGCGACGGTCACCATCACCAGACCGAACACCGCGCTGGCCAGATTGACCAGGGATTCCATCGCGTCCGACAGCAGGCCCACCGAATCGGTGACCACCCAGGCCAGGGTCTTGAGCGTGATGGTGATGATGGCCACCACGATCGAGGCCATGAGCAGGCGCTTGGGCGTGAGGAGTCGGGTGGTGGCGGGTGTCATGCCCCCCATTGTGCCGGCTGATGGCGTGCCAGAATCCGCCGCATGCGACAGCGTTCCTGGCAGAGCTCTTGGTGGTGGGTGCCCGCTGGCCTGGCGGTGGCACTGGCCGGCGCCGCCTGGCTCGCGCAGCGCTGGCTGGACGAACAACGCGCCCTCTTCGAAACCGATGCGCGCATCGTGCACCGGTTGCTGAGCCAGCGGGTGGTGCAACACGACGCCATCCTGTCCACGCTGGCACTGCTGCAGCCAGCGCGCGATGGCATGCAGGCAGCGCCGCCCGAACAGCGGCTGCCCGCGCTCTACCCGCAGATCCTGGCCGTGCAGCGGCGCGATGCGGACCAGCACTGGGACGACGAGGCTCTGGCACAGGCCGAGGCGCGCTCGCGCCAGAGCCGCCGCGCCGCGCTGGCCTCACCCGATCTGCCGGGCGGCCGCTACCGCCTTGTGCTGGCGGCCACCCCCACCAGCTACGCGCTCACCATCGACCTGCGCGCCATGGTGCCCTGGGAAGAATGGCCCATGCCGCGCGAAGGCAGCCCGGTCCGCGTGGCGCTGGTGCTGGACGGGCAGGTACATGTGATCCAGCCTGGCCGTGTGGCGCCGGGCGAAGGCCCGGGCGGTGGCTGGCGCCTGGGTTTTCACAAGGTGCTGGCCGCCGATAGCCAACCCTTCGACGTGGTGGCACAGCGGAACATCGGCTGGGACCAGTTGCCCTGGGGTCGCATGCTGGCCTGGGTGGTCGCCGTGATGGCGGTGCTGACCGCGCTGCGCCAACTGCTGCGCCAGCGCAGTGAGCAGCGCCGCGCCGAAGAACTGCTGCGGCTGGGCCAGGTCGGCCGCCTCAATGCCCTGGGTGAACTGGCCGCTGGCATGGCCCATGAGCTCAACCAGCCGCTGACGGCCGTGCTGGCCAACACCCAGGCAGCCCAGCGCCTGCTGGCCGAAGAGCCTCCTGAACTCGCCACGGCGCGCGGCGCGATGGCACAGGCGGCGGAACAGGCCCGGCGCGCCGCCGATGTGCTGGGCCGGCTGCGGCGCGCCGTCGAACGGCCCGGTTCCGAGGGCCAGGCTCAGGCGGTGGACATGGCCGCCGCGGTGCGTCACGCGCTCTACCTCCTGGAGCCAGAGAGCCGGCGGCGCGAAGTGACGCCCTCGGTGCAGGGCCCCGCGTCCCTGCACGTGCTGGCCGACCCGGTCGCGCTGGAGCAGATCGTGCACAACCTGATCCTCAATGCCCTGCAGGCGCTGGAGCAGGTGCCCGTGGAGCGCCGCCGCCTCGTGCTGGCGCTCACACCACGCCAGGAGCAGGCCGAACTGAGCGTGAGCGACAGCGGCCAGGGCATCGCGCCCGAGGTGCTGCCGCGCCTGTTCGAGCCGTTTTTTTCCACCCGGGAAGGCGGCCTGGGCCTGGGCCTGAGCCTGTGCGAGTCGCTGGCGCAAGGCATGGGTGGTGCGCTGACGGCAGCCAACCGGCCCGAGGGCGGCGCCGTGTTCCGGTTGCGCCTGCCTCGGGCGCAGGACGCCCCCTCATGAGCGGCGACACCCTGTCCCCCACCGTCCACCTGATCGACGACGACCAGGCGGTGCGCGAAAGCCTGGCACTGCTGATCGGCACCGTGGGCCTGCGCGTGCAAGCCTGGGGCGACCCGCAGGACTTCCTGGCCCACTTCGACCGCGAGGGCATAGGCGCCATCGTGCTGGACGTGCGCATGCCGGGCATCAGCGGACTGACGGTACTCGACCACCTGGTGGCCCAAGGCGTGGACCAGCCCGTCATCATGCTCACCGGTCACGGTACGGTGGACATGTGCCGCCGGGCCTTCAAGGCCGGCGCAGCCGAGTTCCTCGAAAAGCCGGTGAACGACGAGGCCTTGCTCGAAGCCCTGCAGCAGGCCGTGCGCCAACACGTGCGTTCGCGCCAGCGCCATGAGGCCGACCGCGCCGCGCGCGACCGCTACGCACAACTCTCCGAACGCGAGCGCGAGGTGCTGGGCCTGATCGTCGAGGGCCTGACCAACAAGGAGATCGGCCGCGCCCTGGGCCTGTCGCCGCGCACCGTGGAAACCCACCGCGCCAACCTGTTCGGCAAGCTCGGGACCGAGTCCCTGGCGCAACTCATCCGGCGGTACGCGGCGCTGGTCGAGAACGACGATCGCACCACTCCGTAGTTCTACGGAAGCCCGCGCGTAGCCGCCCGAATGGGCGCGGCGGGCCCGAATTCCTACAGTTCTCCCACGGTGAATCGCACCGCGACCGAACCTCCACGGAGAACCCATGAAATACGCTGTCCTCGCCCTCGCCCTGGCGGCCACCGCCGCCAGCGCACAAGCCGTGCGCACCGAAAAGAACATGTCGCTGGAACTGGCCAACCAGATCGCCGCCGCCACCGTGGCGGCCTGCGCCGCCAACAACCACAACGTGACCGCCGCCGTGGTGGACCGCGCCGGCACCCTGCGCGCCCTGCAGCGCGCCGACAACGCGGGCCCGCATACCGTGGGCGCGGCCCAAGGCAAGGCGTTCACCTCGGCCTCGGCGCGCGCCAACACCAGCGCCATGCTGGAGAACGTACAGAAGAACCCCGGCGCGCAGACCCTGGTCGACATTCCCGGCTTCCTGGTGCTGGGCGGCGGTGTGCCGGTGCGCGTGGGCAACGAGGTCATCGGTGCCGTGGGCGTGGGTGGCGCACCTGGCGGCCATCTGGACGAACAATGCGCCCTGGCGGGCATCGCCAAAGTGGCGGACCTTCTGAAATGAGAGCCTCCCTGGCGCTGACACTGGCCGTGTTGCTGGCAGGGCCGGCCCTGGCCCAGGTGGCGCCCAGCGCCGCCGAGGTCCGGGGGTACCAGGGCCTGCTGGCCGCTGCGCAGACCGGCGACGCCGCGCGCGTGGCCGGTGCGTCCAAGGCCATGCTGGACGCCCGCGACGACCGAGGCCGCACACCGCTGCATGTGGCCACCTTCGCACGGCAGCACAGTGTGATCCGCGCGCTGGCACGGGCTGGCGCGGACCTGAACGCACTGGAAAACGACCGCTACGACGCGGTGACCATCGCCTCGGTGGCCGACGACGAAGACACGCTGCGGCTGCTGCTGTCACTGGGCGCCAGCGCCGGGCAGACCACCAGCCGCTACGACGGCACGGCCCTGATCGCCGCCGCCCACCTGGGCCACGACGGCGTGGTCAGGCAGCTCATTGCGGCTGGCGCGCCACTGGATCATGTGAACAACCTGCACTGGACCGCCGTGATCGAGTCCATCGTGCTCGGCGACGGCGGCGCACGCCACCAGGCCACGCTGCGCGCCCTCATCGATGCGGGCGCCAGCCTCGCACTGACCGACCGCAATGGCCAGACACCCCTGGCGCTGGCGCGGTCGCGCGGCTACACCGCGATGGTGACCATGCTGGAGAAAGCCGGCGGGCGCTGAGGCAGGACGGACGGACGGGCGGCCGTCAGGGGTTCAGCGTGACACGCGCGAACTTGCGCTTGCCCACCTGCACCACATAGGCCCCCGCAGCCAGCTTCAGACCCTTGTCGCTGACCACACTGGAGTCCACCCGAACGCCACCACCGTCGATGAGGCGGTTGGCCTCGCTGGTGGACGGCGCGAGGCCGGCGGACTTCAGCAGGGCCGCAATACCCAGCGGCGCGCCCGACAGCGATACCTCGGGAATCTCGTCCGGCACGCCACCCCGGCTGCGGTTGATGAAGTCCTGCTCGGCGGCGTCGGCCGCCGCCGCGCTGTGAAAGCGCGCGGTGATCTCCTTGGCCAGAGCGACCTTGGCATCCTTGGGATTCGCCCCCTCGTCCACCGCCTTTTTCAAGGCGTCGATCCGCGCCATGGACTGGAACGACAGCAGGGTGTACCAGCGCCACATCAGCGTGTCCGAAATGCTCAACACCTTGGCGAACATGGTGTTGGCGTCTTCGGTGATGCCGATGTAGTTGTTCTTGCTCTTGGACATCTTGTCCACGCCATCCAGCCCTTCCAGCAGCGGCATGGTCAGGATGCACTGCGGCTCCTGCCCGTACTCGGCCTGCAGATGGCGCCCCATCAGGAGGTTGAACTTCTGGTCGGTGCCGCCGAGCTCCAGATCGCTCTGCAGCGCCACCGAGTCGTAGCCCTGCATCAACGGGTAGAGAAACTCGTGCACGCTGATGGGCGTCCCGGCGGTGAAGCGCTGGTGAAAATCGTTGCGCTCCATCATGCGCGCCACGGTGTACTTGGCGGCCAGCTGGATCATGCCCATGGAGCCCAGGGGCAAGCTCCATTCGCTGTTGTAGCGGATCTCGGTGCGCGCGGGGTCCAGCACCAGGCTGGCCTGCTTGTAGTAGGTCTCGGCATTGGCCTTGATCTGCTCGGCCGTCAACGGGGGACGGGTGCTGTTGCGGCCCGAGGGGTCGCCGATCAGGCTGGTGAAATCCCCGATGAGAAAGATCACCTGGTGCCCCAGATCCTGCAACTGGCGCATCTTGTTGAGCACCACGGTGTGACCGATGTGGATGTCGGGCGCCGTCGGGTCCAGACCAAGCTTGATGCGCAGCGGCTTGCCGGTGGCCTGCGAACGTGACAATTTTTTGACCCAGTCGGCCTGAGGAATCAATTCTTCGCACCCGCGCAAGGTCACGCTCAGGGCCTCCCGCACGCCGTCCGTCAGCGCTTGCGGCGAGGCATCGTTCAAGAGAGTACTTTTGGTTTCTTCCGGACTGGGGTTCATACGCGTTTCTTCGAATGCGGAAAGGGTCGCAGTGGCTATACTGCGCGGCCAGGGTGACAGATTTTAGTTGGCGCGCTTTTTGCACGATAACAAGGGCATCTCGTCACCCCCCGGGCGGTTGAGTGAACTTGTTGTGACTCAAGCGCTCTTTTTTTGTGCGTTGTGCCCGCAGCCTGCGGGCATGCCCTTGCCGGAACCCCCGTTTTGATTCGACCGCTTCTCCTCCAGCTGGCACGCTTTGCCGATGCCACGAGCCAGAGCCTGGCGCGGCACCCCCGCCGCATCATGGGCGGTCTGGGTGTCCTCCTTCTCGGTACCGGTGTGACCGCCTTCGGCATTGCGCCGCTGGCCCCCGATGCCGCCGACCTGCCCGTGCGTCAGGTCGTCGAGGCCCTCGACACGCCCGCTCTGATCCAGTCCAACCTCGCACCCCTGACCGATGTGCAGCCGCTGGTGCTGTTCCGCACCGAGACCACGCGCCGCGACGATACCGCCCAAAGCCTGTTGCAGCGCCTGGGCGTCGTCGACCCGCAAGCGCAGGCCTTTCTGCGCAGCGACCCGACGGCCCGCCAGTTGCTCTCCGGCCGCGCCGGCCGCCTGGTCAGCGTCGAGACCACCGACCGCCAAAGCCTGCTGCGCCTGACGTCGCGCTGGCTGACCTCCACCGAAGGCAACACCTTCACGCGCCTTGTCGTCGAAGCCACCCCCAGTGGCGGCTATGCCTCGCGCCTGGAACAGGGCCAGCTCACCGCCTCCGCCCGCCTGGCCTCAGGCGTGATCCGCAGCTCGCTGTTCGCCGCCACCGATGAAGCCAACATCCCCGATTCGGTCGCCGTGCAACTGGCCGAGATGTTCTCCAGCAACATCGACTTCCGCCGCGACCTGCGTCAGGGGGACCGCTTCAGCGTGGTCTTCGAGAGCCTGGAAGCCGACGGCGAAAGCCTGCGCACGGGCCGCGTGCTCAGCGCCGAGTTCGTCAACAACGGCCGTACCCACGCCGGCGTCTGGTTCGAAGAGCCCGGGCACAAGGGCGGCTACTACGGCTTCGACGGCCAGAGCTCACGCCGCTACTACCTCTCGTCCCCCCTCGAATTCACCCGCGTGAGCAGCGGCTACGGCGTGCGCTTCCACCCGATCTCGGGCGAACGCAAGGCCCACCTGGGCGTGGACTACGCCGCCCCCACCGGCACGCCCGTGCGCACCATCGGCGACGGCACCGTCGAATTCGCCGGCGTGCAACGCGGCTATGGCAACGTGATCTACGTTCGCCACCGCAACAACCAGACCACCGTCTACGCCCACCTCAGCCGCATTGGCGTGCGCACCGGCCAGCGCGTAAGCCAGGGTGAGTTCATCGGCAACGTGGGCTCCACCGGAGCCTCCACCGGTCCGCACCTGCACCTGGAGTTCCGCGACAACGGCGTGCACATGGACCCGCTGGAAATCGCCCGCCAAAGCGAAGCCATCCCCCTGCCCGCCGAACTGCGCCGCCGCTTCGACGCCATCGCTCAACTGCAGCGCATGCAACTCGACGCCGCCGCCACCGTGCAACAAGCCAGCGCGGAGTAGCAGGGC
>NZ_JAHCKL010000008.1 GCF_026125785.1 Hydrogenophaga sp. | reverse complement strand
GCCAGGCGCGCAGGGCCGGCCATTTCCTTGCGGTGAGCCCACGAAAGCTTGAAGATGGACGCATACCGTCCAAGCAGCGCAAGCACGGGATGAGGCGCATGGCTCATGGGCTCGTCCCTTCAGATGTTTGCGATGCCCTTGGCTGCGCTCCATCGTCCTGCGCAGGCTCTTCCGGAAGCCGGGCATCCTGCAAGCGCCAAAGTTGCGCGTAGTGTCCGTCAGGCTGCGTCACCAGCGTGTCATGGGTGCCGCTTTCCACGATCCGACCGCGATCCATCACCACGATGCGGTTGGCATGTCGCACGGCCGAGAGGCGGTGCGCAATGATGATCACGGTGCGGCCCTTGCTGATGCGCGCCATGTTGCGCTGGATGATGGCCTCGCTCT
Source organism: Hydrogenophaga sp. (assembly GCF_026125785.1). GTDB lineage: Bacteria > Pseudomonadota > Gammaproteobacteria > Burkholderiales > Burkholderiaceae_C > Hydrogenophaga. The sequence goes on along the minus strand of NZ_JAHCKL010000008.1, from coordinate 161,127 downwards.
CGTAGTCCAGCGCGCTGGTGGCTTCGTCAAAGATCAGGATGCGCGGATTGCCGAACAGCGCCCGGGCGATGGCAATGCGCTGACGCTGCCCGCCCGAAAGCGTGCTTCCCTGCTCACCCACCACGGTGTCATAACCTTCGGGCAGCTCGCTGATGAACTCGTGGGCGCCGGCCAGCTTGGCCACCTGCACCACGACCTCGATGGGCGCTGCCGGATCGGTGATCGCAATGTTTTCTCGAACACTGCGGTTGAAGAGCAGGTTTTCCTGCAGCACCACGCCCACCTGCCGGCGCAACTGAGCGGCATCGATCAGGCTGATGTCGATGCCGTCGATGATCACGCGCCCCTGTTCAGGCGAATACAGCCGCTGCACCAGCTTGGTCAACGTGCTCTTGCCCGAGCCGGATCGCCCCACGATGCCCAGCACTTCGCCCGCAGCAATGTCCAGGCTGACGCTATGCAACACAGGCGCCGCCTCCGGGCGGTAGCGGTGGGTGACCTGATCGAACTGCACATGACCCTTCAGCGGTGGCAACTGGGCGGCGTTGGTGGGAGGCACCTCGGTGCGGCTGTTCAGGATGTCGCCCAGGCGCGCCATGGAAATGCCGGTCTGCTGAAAGTCTGTCCAGAGCTGGGCCATGCGCATGATCGGCTGAGACACGCGCTGGGCAAACATGTTGAAGGCCACGAACTGGCCCACCGTCAATTGCTGGTCCATGACCAGGTGGGCGCCCCACCACAGGGTGGCGGCGTTGACGAGTTTTCCAATCAAGTTGATGCCTTCGTGCCCCAGGGTGGCCACGTTCTGTGTCTTGAAACCCGCCGAGACATAGCCGGCCAGTTGGCCATCCCAGCGACGGCCAAACGCCGGCTCAAGCGCCGTGGCCTTGACGGTCTGGATGCCGGTGACGGTCTCCACCAGCATGGCCTGGTTCTCAGCACCACGGGCGAACTTCTCGTCCAGCCGGCGCCGCAGGACGGGCACGATCGCCAGGCTCAGCCCGAAGTACAGCGGCAGGCTCACCAGCACGATGAGCGTGAGCGTGACGCTGTAGAACAGCATGACGGCGATGAACACCACCGAGAACAGCACATCGAGCACCACGGTGAGCGCGTTGCCGGTGAGAAAACTGCGGATGTTCTCCAGTTCTCGCACGCGGGCCACCGAATCGCCCACCCGTCGCGCCTGGAAATAGGCCAGGGGCAATTGCACCAGGTGCCGAAACAGCCTTGCGCCCAACTCCACGTCGATGCGGCTGGTGGTATGGCTGAACACGTAGGTGCGCAGGTAGGTCAAGACCGACTCGAAGACCACCACCAGGCCGATCACCAGCACGTCCAGCGTGGTCATGCCTCGGTGTACCAATACCTTGTCCATCACCACCTGGAAGAACAAGGGGCTGACCAACCCAAAGAGCTGCAGCATGAAGCTGATGAACAGCACCTCGCCCAGCAGCTTGCGGTGCTTGACCAGACTGGGGATGAACCACGAAAAGTCGAACTTGGCCAGCTCACCCGCCAGACTTGCACGGCTCGAGATGAGGATCAATTCGCCCGTCCACTGGTCGGCGAACACGTCCAGGGACTCGATGGTGGGCCTGCCTGCCGCCGGATCGTGGAGCAATACCCGCTGCGCATTGACCTGGGCCAGAACGACCATGCGCGGCGGGCCATCGGGGCAGCGAGGATCGCGAAGCATGGCCAGCGCAGGCAATGGGACGTGCGGCAGCCGCTCCATACTGGTGCGGGTCAGCTTGGCTTTGAGTCCAACATGCCTGGCGCCGAGAAGCACGTCTTCGGCCAGAACGGCCCGGCTGGCCGGGATACCCAATGCGTGGGCGATGACCGCAGGTTCGCAAGGGATTTGATGAAATCGCGCGACGAGGCAGAGCGCGATGAGAGGGGAATGGAGGTCGGCGTGTGAGGCCCCCTCGCATTGTCAGCATCTGTGGAAGCGCCCAAGGCCTCTTCGGTGGGAGTGGGTGGACTCTGAGGCGCAATCTGCCCCAGTGCCGGCAATGTCGATACGGCGCTTCCTCCCACCTGCAGCCCCCTTTGTTTGAGCGATGGCAAAAGCCAAAAGCTCACCCAATTTAACGGGCTTAAAGTTTTCTGATGGCGGCCCCTGTCAAGGTTGGCGTTTTCTCCCCAAAACTTGCATTCGAGACCAGTTGGAAATACCCAACCGGTCATTCACCCCATAGCGGTGCTACGGGTTTTCTCCAGTTGCATGGGTATGCGCGTCATGAGGTGCCGCCGACCGGCTTGATCAAAGTCACCTTTACTCGCTCGCTATACTGCGCCGGTCAAGTCCAAAAAAGACTTGATCGGGATTGACCTCCCGCCGATGAACCTTCTGCAGCGAAAGCCGCAGCAGCCCAACTCGACATGCCCAAGGCCTACTGGATCTCCACCTACCGCTCCATCAGCGACCCCGCCGCCCTGGCCGAGTACGCGCGCATCGCCGGCCCCGCCATCCAGGCGGCGGGCGGGCGTTTCCTGGCGCGCGGTCTGCCGGCCAAGGTCTATGAGGCGGCGGTCAACGAGCGCGCGGTGCTGATTGAGTTCGACAGCGTGGAGCAGGCCGTCGCCACGCACGACAGCCCGGCATACCAGCTCGCACTCAAGGCCCTGGGAGACGGCGCGGTGCGGGACATCCGCATCGTCGAAGCGCTGTGACCTGATTCACACGGCCGCGTGGCAGACGGCCTCGATGTTGTGGCCGTCGGGGTCGCGGACAAACGCACCGTAGTAGTTGGCGTGGTAGTGGGGGCGCAGGCCGGGCGGCCCGTTGTCCACCCCGCCGGCGGCGATGGCGGCCGCATGGAACGCATCGACCTGCGCGCGGGTCGATGCACGAAAGGCGACGTGGATCGGCGGCTGGTTGGGCGTGCCGCCGGAAATCCAGAAATCCGGCTTGGGCGGTTCGCCAAAGCCGGCCGTGTCGGCGTAACCGGTGACCGAAGCGGGCAGCTCCATCACCAGTGCATAGCCCAGCGGCGCCAGCGCCAGAGCGTAGAAGGCCTTGCTCTTCCTGATGTCGCTGACGTTGATACCCATGTGGTCGATCATGATCGCGTCCTTGCTGTGGTGTTTCCGGGCAGGCTGCCGTGCCTGGTTCCGGCCAGCCACTATCCTCGCAGATCACGCTGTCGCGCCGCCAGCCGGGCCGCGCCCGCGCTCGCGGCCATGGACAGCAGCATGCCCGCCAGAGCCACCCAGTTGAGCCATCCCCAGCCCGCGTGGGCAATGACCACGCCGCCGATGGCCGCACCTATGCCCTGGCCGGCGTAGATGGCCGCGGTGTTGAGCGCGATGGAGCCCGACACCAGCGACGGCGCGATGCCGGCCAGCCGCACCTGCTGCGAAGAATTGGCCGCGAAGTAGCCCAGCGCCCAGGGCACCAGCACCAGTGCCATGGCCGCGAACCCGGTGCCCAGGGGCCAGGCCGCCAGCGTGACGCAGGCCAGGCCCAGTGCAATGAGCAAGGCCCGCGGCGCGCCGATGCGGTCGATGCGCCGCGACAGCAGCGTATTGCCTGCCAGGCCGAAGACGCCGAGCCACATGAACAGCAGCGACAGCTGGGCCGCCGAAACGCCCACCTGCTGCTTGAAATAGGGGGCGAAATAGGCGTACAGCGTGAACTGGGCGGAGCCGAACATCAGCGTCACGCCCAGGCAGCTCATGACCGCGGGCGAGCGGAAGACGCGCCCCCACGCGTCCCGCGCCATGGCCGGCGGGCGCACGTCCGCCGGCAGGGAACGCCATATCCACAGCGCGTTGGCCAGGCTGCACAGGCCCACCAGAGCGAAGGCCTGGCGCCAACCCAGCGTACCGCTGACGAATGCGCTGATCGGCATGCCCAGCACCGCCGACGCGGAGAAGCCCAGGAACACGAAGGTGATGGCCCTGCCTCGCAGTGCGGGCGGCGCCAGCAGGCCGGCGCAGGCCGCCGCCTGCGGGGTGAAGATGGCGGGCGACACCATGGCCAGCATGCGCACCGCCATCAGCAGGCCCAGGCTGGGCATGAACGCACACAGCACATGCAGCGCGCCGTACCAGCCCATGGTGAGCGCCAGCAGGCGCCGGCGGTCCCAGCCCGGCAGCAGCGCGGCGGCCAGCGGTGCGCTCAACGCCACCACCAGGGACGACACCGAGATGAGCTGGCCGGCGCGGGAGATCGACACGCCCAGCGAGGCGCTGATCTCCGGCAGGGTGCCGGGCACGGCGGACACGCCGTAGCCCACCACGAAGTTGCCGAACAGCAGGGCCCACAGGGCATGCGGCAGCGCGCCGCCTTTTCCCGCGGACGCTTCAGCCACCGTAGCTGATGGACGGCACCAGTTCCATGGCCCGCTTGATCGCCGCCGCTTCACGGCGCGTCACGCGCGTGACGTACTCGCCGCCTTCGGCCGCCTGCACCACGCCGTTCTTGGCGATCTTGTCCTTCATGTCCGGTTCCGCCGCCGCCTTGGCGATCGCGTCCTTGAGGCTGGCCACGATCTCGGCCGGCGTGCCCGGCGGCGCCCACAGCGCAAAGTTGATGTCCTGCACGTAGCCGGGCAGGAAGCGGGCGATCGGCGGCACGTCCGGCAGCAGCGAGAAGGCTTCCTGCGAGGTCACCGCGATCAGGCGCAGCTTGCCTTCGCGCGCGTTCGCCAGCATGGCGCCATTGATGGACTCGAACCAGACCTTGACCTCACCGCCCAGCACGGCCTGCAAGGCCGGCGCACCACCCCGGTAGCGGATGGTGTTGAACTTCAGCTTGGCGCCATGCGCCAGCAGGGCCGTGGCCACCTCCAGCGTGGGCCCCGACACCGCCACGTCCACGCCACCAGACTGCTGCTGTGCCCAGGCCACGAAGCTGGGGAAATCCGTCACCGGCAGCGAAGGGTGTACCAGCAGGCACAGCGGATTCATCGCCAGGTTGGCCAGCGGCACCAGGGAAGTGGCCGGGTCGAAGCTGTTGTCCTTGGTGACCAGCGGGTACTGCACCACCGTCGTGATGGTGGTCATCACCATGGTGTAGCCGTCCGGTGCGGCACGCCAGCCCGCCTGCACGCCAATGGAGCCGGAAGCACCGGTGCGGTTCTCCACCACCACCTGCTGGCCCAGGTAGTTGCCCATGGACGCGGCGGTCATGCGCGCCAGGGCATCACCCACGCCGCCCGGCGCGTAGGTGTAGATCATCTTCAAGGGCCGGGAGGGAAAGCTCTGGGCCCGCAGCGCGGGGGCCAGTGCAAGGGCGCCCGAAGCGAGCAGAAGGTCGCGGCGGTTCCAGGTCATGGGGAGTCTCCTAACGTGGTTTTGGCTGATTGTTTTGTACAAATACATTTTGTATTCGTACCATGTCAATTTACCAATAGTCCAACCATTCGTAAAGCGGAATCACCCGCATCGCCCAGCCCCTCGGGGCGCGGCGCCGGCCTCACCTGGCGCAACCGTGAGATTCGGCACCCCGGAAGCAGGGGTTTGGAGAGGACAATCACCCGGATGTGGTGCACCAACCTCTGCGGAACACTTGAGCGCAGCCAGGGCCGATGGCAAGGCCGGGCCGAACTGCGGCTCAAGCGGACGGCGCGGCCACGGCCGGCGGAGGGCGCTGCTTGAGTTCCGCCAGCACCCGCCCATCCACGCTACCGCCTTCAGGCTCCACGCCCTCACGCCCGCACCGGCGGCGCAGGCGCAAACGCCTGACCCCTGACCAGGCCGAGCGCCGCGCCATGCGGCTCGGCGTGCTGGGGTCTCTGCTCTTTCACGCCCTGTTGTTGACCCTCACCTATGGCAGCGCAGGCCTCGGCCTGCTGCCCGGCTTCAGCCTGCCGTGGCAGGACCGGCGGGCCGAGGTCCCCGCGCTGCGCGTGGTGCTCAACCCAGCGCCGCAGCCTTCGGCCGACCCCGTTGACGCAGCCTCGGCATCCGACCCGGCTAAAGCGCCTTCGCCGGCGGACGCAACAACCCCGCTGACGCTGCTCGACTACGCCGAACGGGTCGCCCAGCAACGGGAGGCCGCCGCCGCGCAAGCAGCGCGGCTTGAGGCGGCCCGCCTGCAGGCTGCGCGGATCGAAGCGGCGCGCCTGGAAGCCGCACGCCGGGCGGCCGCACGCCAGGAAGCGGCGCAGCTGGCCGCAGCCAGAGCCGCCGAGGCCGCACGCGAGGAAGCCCGGCGACAGGAAGACCTGAGCCGCCAGGCGATGGCAGCCCGGCCAGAGGAGCCACAGGCACCGGATGCCCAACAACCCCACGCCGAAGCCGCGCAACGGGAGCAGGAACCGCAGCGCACCGAGAGCACGCAACAAGCACAAGCACAAGCACAAGCTGAAGCCGAGGCCCAGGCCCAGGCCGAGCGGCAGGCACAGGAACGCCTCGCCATGGAACAGCAGATCGCTCTGGCACGGCAGGAAGAAGCCGCGCGCCATGCCGCCGCACAGGCCGAAGCCGCGCGGCTGGAAGTGGAAAGACAGGACGCCGAGCGCCAGGCCACGGCACAACGCCAGGAAGCCGAACGCCTCGCCAGCGCACAACGCGAGGAAACGGCCCGCCAGGCTACCGCCGCACAGGCCGAAGCCGCACGGCAGGAAGCCCAGCGGCGCGCCGCCGCCGAACGCGAGGCCGCGCGCCAGGAAGCCGAACGCATCGCCAGCGCGCAACGCGAGGAAGCCGCCCGCCAAGCCGCCGCACAGGCCGAGGCCGCAAGGCAGGAAGCCCAGCGGCGCGCCGCCGCCGAACGCGAAGCCGCGCGCCAGGAGGCCGAACGCATCGCCAGCGCGCAACGCGAGGAAGCCGCCCGCCAGGCTGCCGCGCAGGCCGAAGCGGCACGGCTGGAGGGTGAGCGTCAGGCCGCCGCACAACAAGAGGCCGCGCGCCAGCAGGCGGCGGCGACTTCCGAAGCGGCCCGGCTGGCGGCGGAGCGCCAGGCCTACGAAGCCCAGCGCGAAGCCCGGCTGCGCGAGATCGGCCGGCAGTTGAATGAAGAAGCGGACCGACGTGAGGCGGCGGCTGCGGCCGCGCAGCGCGATCCGCAGGCCAGCAGTCTGCGCCGCTACCGCCTGTTCGGCCGCACGGACCCCAACGCCGAGCTCATCCGCTACGCCGAGGCCTGGGCGCGCAAGATCCAGATGAACATGACCTTCGAGATGGTGCGCGAGGCAGCGAAACAGGCGCACACCCAGCCCGTCGTCACGGTGGCGATCCGCAGCGACGGCTCGGTGGAGTCCATCACCTTCCTGCGTTCCAGCGGCGTACCCGCCCTCGACGAGGCCATCCCGCGCATCGTGCACAGCCAGGCCAACTACCCACCCTTCCCGCCGGCACTGGCGCGCGAATACGACGTGATCGAGATCCGCCGCACCTGGCACTTCGACGTCGCGGTGCGGCTGTACTGAGCCGGCCGCCGCGCCCGCCGATTGCGCCAAGGACACATCGGCATGTCCCCCACCGCGCCGATGCCGCAGGCGGCCAAGTCATATGCCTGGCACCTATAAACAAACTACTTCATAGTCGTTTGGTTATTTGAGCGGGCTCCAGAGAATGCGCTTCTGCCTACTTTCAAGGAGCGAACCTCATGAGCACCCTTCGCCTGGGCGATACCGCGCCCGACTTCACACAGGACTCCACCGCCGGCCCGATCCACTTCCACGAATGGGCGGGCGATGCCTGGGTGGTGCTGTTTTCCCATCCGGCTGATTTCACGCCGGTGTGCACCACCGAACTGGGCAAGACGGCGGCGCTCTCAGGCGAGTTTGCCCGGCGCAATGTCAAGCCGATCGCGGTCAGCGTCGATCCGCTGGACTCGCATGGCAAATGGGTGCAGGACATCAACGAGACCCAGAACACCACGGTGAACTTCCCCATCCTGGCCGATGCGGACCGCAAGGTGGCCACGCTCTACGACATGATCCACCCGAACGCCTCGGCCACCGCCACGGTGCGCAGCGTGTTCATCATCGACCCGAAGAAGGTGATCCGCACCACGCTGACCTACCCGGCCAGCACCGGGCGCAATTTCGACGAGATCCTGCGCGTGATCGATTCGCTGCAGCTCACCGACAGCCACAAGGTGGCCACGCCGGCCAACTGGAAGGACGGCGACGAGGTGGTGATCGTCCCCAGCCTGCAGGACCCGGCGGAGATCGCGCAGCGTTTCCCCAAAGGCTTCCGCGCCGTGCGCCCGTACCTGCGGCTGACCCCGCAGCCCAACCGCTGAACGCGGGAGCCACGCGCATGGCCGAACCGACCGTCATCATCATGCCCGGCTGGCGCAACTCCGGCCCGGGCCACTGGCAGACGCTGTGGAGCGAGAGCCTGCCTTCGGCGCTGCGCGTGGAGCAGGACGACTGGGTGGCGCCGGTGCGCCGGGCCTGGGTGGCGCGCCTGGGTGAAACCATCTTGCGCGCCCCCGGCCCGGTGCTGGTGGCCGCGCACAGCCTGGGCTGCATCGCCACCGTGCACCTGCCCGACGAGGTGACCCAGCGCATTGCCGGCGCCCTGCTGGTGGCCCCGGCCGACCCGGAGCGGCGCGGCGTGCTGGCCGATTTCGCTCCGGTGCCCTACCAGCGCCTGCCCTACCCCAGCATCCTCGTGGCCAGCACCAACGACCCGTTCTGCCCGGTGCGCACCGCCGGCGCCTACGCCCGCGCCTGGGGCAGCGAGTTCGTGCGGCTGAACGACGCCGGCCACATCAACGTGGACTCGGGCCACGGCCCATGGCCCCTGGGCCTGGCGCTGCTGCAGTCCCTGGGCGCTCGGGTGCCCGAAATCCGCCAGACCGAACCGGCCTGAGGCGGTCTATATATCCGATCCATATAAGAAAACAAAAACAAAGTCGTTGGGATTCTCAAACCCGGCGCCCAGAATTCGCTACATCCTGTTTCCGTTCCGGAGTTCCCTCATGAAAAACACCTTGCGCGCGACGCTCGCCGCGATCGCCCTGTCCACCTCCGCCCTGGCCGGCGCACAGACCACCTCGCTGCTCAACGTCTCCTACGACGTGGCGCGCGAGTTCTACAAGGACATCAACACCGCCTTCGTCGCCCATTACAAAAAGACCACGGGCAAGGACATCAAGGTAGACCAGTCCCATGCCGGTTCCAGCGCGCAGGCCCGCGCCGTGGCCGACGGTCTGGAAGCCGACGTGGTGACCTTCAACACCACGACCGACGTCGACTTCCTGGCCGAGAAGGGCGTGGTGGCCAAGGACTGGCGCCAGAAGTTCCCGAACAGCGCCGCGCCCACCACCTCGACCATGCTGTTCCTGGTGCGCAACGGCAACCCGAAGAACATCAAGGACTGGGACGACCTGATCAAGCCCGGCGTGCAGGTGGTGGTGGTCAACCCCAAGACCGGCGGCAACGGCCGCATGGCCTACCTGGCCGCCTGGGGCTACGTGCGCAGCAAGGGCGGCAGCGACGCCGATGCCGCCGAGTTCGTGAAGAAGCTCTACGCCAACGTGCCGGTGCTGGCGCGAGGCGGGCGCGACGCCACCGGCGTGTTCCTGCAACGCAATATCGGCGACGTGCTGGTGACCTTCGAGTCCGAAGTGGTGTCGGTGGACAAGGAGTTCGGCGCCGGCAAGGTCGATGCGGTGCACCCCAGCGCTTCCATCGTGGCGGAGAACCCGGTGGCCATCGTCGAACGCACGGTCAACAAGAAGGGCTCGGCCGCCGAGGCCAAGGCCTACCTGGACTTCCTCTACAGCCCTGAAGGCCAGGAGATCGCCGCCAGGCACAACATCCGTCCGCGCAACGAAGCGGTGCTGAAGAAGTACGCAACGGCCTTCAAGCCCATCAAGCTGTTCACCGTGGCCGACTACTTCGGCTCGCTGGGCGAAGCGCAGAAGGTGCACTTCAACGACGGCGGGCAGTTCGACAAGATCTACACCGCCGGCAAGTAACACCATGGCGCCCGTGCCTTCCGCCGTGCTGGCCGGCGCCGCGCCCGGCCCGCTGCCCTACACCCCGCGCGCGCGGCCGCGCCGCCGCGTGCTGCCCGGCTTCAACATCACGCTGGGCTTCACCATCCTCTACCTCAGCCTGATCGTGCTGATCCCGCTCTCGGCGCTGTTCTTCAAGACCTTCACCCTCACCTGGGCGCAGTTCTGGGAAGCGGTCACCGCGCCGCGCGTGATCGCTTCGTACAAGTTGACTTTCGGCGCCTCGCTGATCGCGGCCACGGTCAACGCCTTCTTCGGCCTGCTGGTGGCCTGGGTGCTGGTGCGCTACAGCTTCCCGGGCAAGAAGATCGTCGATGCCCTGGTGGACCTGCCGTTCGCCCTGCCCACCGCCGTGGCCGGCATCTCGCTGACCGCGCTGCTGGCCGGCAACGGCTGGATCGGCCAGTTCACCGAACCGCTGGGCGTGCAGCTCGCGTTCAACCCCAACGGCGTGGTCATCGCGCTGATCTTCATCGGCCTGCCCTTCGTGGTGCGCACCGTGCAGCCGGTGCTGGAAGACTCGGAGAAGGAACTCGAAGAGGCCGCGACCTGCCTGGGCGCCACGCGCTGGCAGACCTTCTGGCGCGTCATCTTCCCCAGCATCGCCCCTGCCCTGCTCACCGGCTTCGCCATGGCCTTCGCGCGTGCGATCGGCGAGTACGGCTCCGTCATCTTCATCGCCGGCAACATGCCCATGGTCTCCGAGATCACACCGCTGATCATCATCAGCAAGCTGGAGCAGTACGACTACGCGGGCGCCACCGCCGTGGCCCTGGTGATGCTGCTGTTCGCCTTCGCACTGCTGCTGCTCATCAACGGCCTGCAGGCCTGGCAGCGCCAGCGCGCCGGAGGGAACCTGCAATGAGCGCCGCCCGCACCGAAGCACCCTGGGTGCGGCGCACGCTGATCGGCGTGGCGCTGGCCTTCATGTTCCTCTTCCTCGTGCTGCCGCTGGCGGCTGTGTTCACCGAGGCGCTGCGCAAGGGCTTTGAAGCCTACTGGGAAGCGCTCAAGGACCCGGACGCCTGGTCCGCCATCCGCCTCACGCTGATCACGGCCGCCATCGCCGTGCCGCTGAACCTGGCGTTCGGCGTCGCGGCGGCCTGGGCCGTGGCCAAGTACGAGTTCCGGGGCAAGTCCTTCCTCATCACCCTCATCGACCTGCCGTTCTCGGTCTCGCCGGTGGTCGCGGGCCTGATCTACGTGCTGGTGTTCGGCGCGCAGGGCTGGCTGGGGCCCTGGCTGGCCGAGCACGACATCAAGGTTGTCTTCGCCGTGCCCGGCATCATCCTGGCCACCATCTTCGTCACCTTTCCCTTCATCGCGCGCGAACTGATCCCGCTGATGCAGGCCCAGGGCAGCGACGAGGAACAGGCCGCCATCGTGCTGGGCGCGTCGGGCTGGCAGACCTTCTGGCACGTCACGCTGCCCAACATCAAGTGGGGCCTGATCTACGGGGTGATCCTGTGCAACGCGCGCGCCATGGGCGAGTTCGGCGCGGTCTCGGTGGTCTCAGGCCACATCCGGGGCCAGACCAACACCATGCCCCTGCACGTCGAGATCCTCTACAACGAATACCAGTCCGTTGCCGCGTTCGCCGTGGCCTCGCTGCTGGCGCTGCTGGCCCTGGTCACGCTGGTGATCAAGTCGGTGGCCGAATGGAACATGGAGCGCGAGATGAAAGCCCTGGCCGAACTGCCGCCGGAGCGCCCCACGCCCGCCGCCACCACCAACCTGCTGGGACAAGCGTCATGAGCATCGAGATCCGCCACATCCACAAGCACTTCGGCAGCTTCCAGGCGCTGAAGAACATCAACCTGGACATCCAGTCGGGCGAACTGCTCGCGCTGCTGGGCCCCTCCGGCTGCGGCAAGACCACATTGCTGCGCATCATCGCGGGCCTGGAAACGCCGGACAGCGGCAGCATCCTCTTCAGCGGCGAAGACACCACCGACGTGCACGTGCGCGAACGCAACGTGGGCTTCGTGTTCCAGCACTACGCGTTGTTCCGCCACATGACGGTGTTCGAGAACGTCGCCTTCGGCCTGCGCGTCAAGCCGCGCGGCGAGCGCCCGAGCGACGCGCAGATCAAGACCAAGGTGATGGACCTGCTCAAGCTGGTGCAGCTCGACTGGCTGGCCGAGCGCTACCCCTCGCAACTCTCCGGCGGGCAGCGCCAGCGCATTGCCCTGGCCCGCGCGCTGGCGGTGGAACCCAAGGTGCTGCTGCTCGACGAACCCTTCGGCGCGCTGGACGCCAAGGTACGCAAGGAACTGCGCCGCTGGCTGCGCCGCCTGCACGACGAACTGCACGTGACCAGCGTCTTCGTCACCCACGACCAGGAAGAAGCCCTGGAAGTGGCCGACCGCGTGGTGCTCATGAACCAAGGCCAGGTCGAGCAGGTCGGCGCGCCGCAGGAAGTGTGGGAGCACCCGGCCAGCCCCTTCGTGTATGGCTTCCTGGGCGACGTGAACCTGTTCCACGGCCGGGCCAACGAAGGCCTGCTGCACCTGGACGGCGTGTCCATCGACACGCCCGAGCACGCCAGCGCGCGCGACGCCCAGGCCTTTGCCTACGTGCGCCCGCACGACCTGGAGGTGCAGCGCTACGCCGCCGGCCTGCCCGGCATCGTGGCCCGGCTCGACCGCGCCGTGGTGGTCGGCCCCGTCGCCCGGTTGGAACTGCTGCCGGTGGACGCGCAGGCACCCGGCGGACACGACCCGCTGATCGAAGCCCGCATGCCCTCGGAACAGTTCCGGGAACTGGGCCTGCGCGAGGGCGATACGCTGGTGGTGTCGCCGAAGAAGGCGCGCGTATTCCTGCAACCACAGGCAGCCTGATGCGTTCCTGATGCCGGCTGTGCTACGTTGCGTCCGATGACGCACACGCAGACACCGGCACCTCCTCCGGCCTCCCGGCACTGGCCAGCGGCCGTGGTCTGGGCGCTGGCCTGGGCCGCCATGTTCGCGCTGCGCGATCTGCTGGACCTGGCCAACCTCGCGCTGCTGCTGGTGCTGGCGGCCGCGCTCGCCGCCCTGTGGCTGCCGCCGCTGGCCTCCATGGCGGCCTGCGCGCTGGCGGTGCTGGCGTTCAACGTCGCCTTCGTGCCGCCACTGGGCCTGCTCAACGTCGACCTGCGGCAGCACGCGCTGCTGCTGCTCACCATGCTGGCCGTGAGCTGGATCGTCGCGCTGCTGATGGCACGCCAGCGCAGGCTGACCGAGGCCGAGCGGCTGCTCGCCTCGCGCGCGCGGCAACTGCGCGCCTTCGGCGACCTCCTGCGCGACACGGACGACCCGCGCTCGCGCGCCGCCGACCTGCAAACCACACTCGCTAGCCTGGTGGAGCGGCCCGTGGCCCTGCTGCTGCCCGACGGGCGACTGGGCGAGACGGACGCCGACGGCTGGTCAGGCCTGTCGCACGCCCTGCATGCGGCGCAGGCCATGGGCCCGGGCACCGGCCGGCACGATGAGCAGACCGCCTGGTACCTGCCGCTGCGCGGCCGCCAGGCCGCCCATGGCGCGGCGCGCCTGCCCTTGCCGGAGACGCCCGGCGAGCCCGACACCGCGCTGCGCGAACACGCCCAGGCCCTGTGCGACCAGATGGGCCTGGCGCTGGAACGCGCGGAGGCCGCGCGCGCCACCACGGCCGCGCGCGAGGAAGCCCGCGCGCACGCGCTGCGCAGCACCCTGCTGGCCGCCATCTCGCACGACTTCCGCACGCCGCTGGCCACCATCCTCGGCGCGGCGTCCTCGCTGCACGACCAGGACGCGCGGCTGTCCGACGGCCAGCGCCGGCAATTGGCCGCCACCATCGTCGACGAGGCCGGGCAACTGGGCCGCATCGCCGACAACACCCTGCAACTGGCGCGGCTGGACACCCCAGGCCTGGCCTTGCACCTGGACTGGGAGTCGGCCGAGGAGATTGTGGGGAGCGTGCTGCGCCGCGCGCGCCAGCGCCACCCGGGGCGCGCCCTGCAAACCCGCCTGCCACCGGGTCTGCCGCTGCTGCGCTGCGACGCCGTGCTGCTGGTGCAGTTGCTGGACAACCTGGTGGACAACGCGCTGAAGTACGGCGGCGACGCCGAGCCGGTGGAGATCCGCGCTGCGCTGGAGCCCAGCTGCCTGCGCCTGTCGGTGCTCGACCGCGGCCCAGGCATCGCGCCCGAGTGGCGCGAGCGCATCTTCGACGCCTTCCAGCGCGGCGCCCCCGCCCCCGGCGGCCCCAGGCGCGGCGCGGGCATTGGCCTGGCGGTGTGCCGCACCATCGCGCGCGCGCACGGCGGCGAACTCACGCTGCGCATGCGCCATGGCGGCGGCTGCAGTTTCGAGTGCACGCTGCCGCTGGCCTCCACCACGGCCGGCGAAGCCCCGGAGGCGACGGCATGAGCCTGGGCGTGCTGCTGGTGGAAGACGACCGCGAGCTGCGAGCCACCCTGCGCGCGGCGCTCGACGTGGAAGGCTACCGTGTGCTGGCCGCCGCCAGCCTGGCCGATGCGCGCGCGCTGCTGGCGCATGGCCAGGGCGTCGACATCGTGCTGCTGGACCTGGGCCTGCCCGACGGAGATGGCGAGGCGCTGCTGGCCGAGCTGCGGCGAACGCGCAGCACCCCGGTGATCGTGATCTCCGCGCGCGAGGCCGAAGCGCCCCGCATCCGCCTGCTCGACGCTGGCGCAGACGATTTCCTCGTCAAACCCTTCAGCCTGGGAGAGCTGCTGGCCCGCATGCGCGTGGCGCTGCGCCACCGCGGCACCACCGCGCGCGCGGCCATCACCCGCTACACCCATGGCGATCTGCTCGTGGAACTGCCTGCGCACCGCGTTGTTCGCGGCGGGGTGGATGTGCACCTCACGCCGACCGAATTCAAGCTGCTGGCACGCCTGGTGCGCAACGCCGGGCAAGTGGTCTCGCACCGCCAGTTGCTGGCCGATGTCTGGGGCGCGGACTTCACCGAGCACACGCACTACCTGCGGCTGTACATGGGCCAGTTGCGGGCCAAGCTGGAAACCGACCCGGCCGATCCCCAGCGCCTGCTGACCGAGCCTGGCGTGGGCTACCGGCTGGTGGAAGGCGAAGACTAGGCCCTGACTTATGCGTTCCTGATGCGGGCGCCGGTACGCTGCGGCGCATCTCCACTTCAGGACCTCTTCATGACAGCCCGCACCACCGCGGTCGACGCGCGCCCCCTGCGCCGCCAGGGCACCGCCGCACTCACCCTGGGCGCCATTGGCGTCGTCTACGGCGACATCGGCACCAGCCCGCTCTACACCATCAAGGAGGTGTTCTCCCCCGCCAGCGGCGTGGTGCTGAACACGCACAACCTCATCGGCGCCGTGTCGGTCATCTTCTGGGCGCTGATGCTCGTGGTCACGCTCAAGTACGTGACCCTGATCCTGCGCGCCGACAACCGGGGCGAAGGCGGCGGCCTGGCGCTGACCGCGCTCGCCGCCCACGCCGTGCGTTCGCGCCCGGCGCTGCGCCGCGCCCTGCTGCTGCTGGGCGTCTTTGGCGCCACGCTCTTCTACGGCGACAGCGTGATCACGCCCGCCATCTCGGTGCTCGGCGCCATGGAGGGGCTGGAGCTGGTCACGCCGGTGCTCACGCCCTACGTGGTGCCGATCACGGTGGCCATCGTAGTTGGCCTGTTTCTGGTTCAACGCTTCGGTACCGCCGTGGTCGGACGGCTGTTCGGCCCGGTCATCACCCTCTGGTTCATCACCCTGGCGGTGACGGGTGTGCTGCACATCGTCGAACAACCGGCCATCCTCGCCGCGCTCAATCCGCTGCATGCCTGGGACTTCCTCACCGAACGGGGCTGGAAGGTGTTCGCCGCCGTGGGCGCCATCGTGCTGGCGCTCACGGGCGCGGAAGCGCTCTACGCGGACATGGGCCACTTCGGCCGCCGGCCGATCCAGTTGGCCTGGACCGGCCTGGTGCTGCCCGCACTGGCCTTGAACTACATGGGCCAGGGCGCGCTGCTCATGGCCTCGCCCGATGCGATCGAGAACCCCTTCTACCGCCTCTTCCCCCAGAACGCGGTGCTGCCCGCGCTGGTGCTCGCCACGCTGGCGGCCATCATCGCCTCGCAGGCGGTGATCTCCGGCGCCTACTCCATGACCAAGCAGGCCATTCAGCTGGGTTTCCTGCCCCGGCTGACGGTGCGCTACACCTCGGCGCGCGAGGCCGGGCAGATCTACATGCCGGCGGTGAACTGGGCACTCATGCTGGGCGTGCTGGCCGCCGTGGTGGGTTTCGGCAGTTCTTCCGCGCTGGCCGGCGCCTACGGCATCGCGGTGACGCTGACCATGATGATCACCACGGTGTTGACCTACTTTGTGGTGCGCGAAGGCTGGCGCATGCCCGCCCCGCTGGCCGTTGGCGCTACCCTGTTCTTCCTGGCCATCGACGCCCTGCTGGTCGCCGGCTGCGCCATCAAATTCTTCGACGGCGGCTGGTTTCCGCTGGCCCTGGGCCTGGTCCTGTTCGGCCTGATGAGCACCTGGTCGCACGGACGCGACCTGCTTCTGCGAAGCATCCGCCGCGACGGCCTGGAGCTGCAACCCTTCCTGGACAGCCTGGACCCCAGGTCCGTGCCACGCGCCGCGCGCACCGCCATCTACCCGGTGGCGGATCCGGCCACCGTGCCGCAGGCGCTGCTGCACAACCTCAAGCACAACCAGGTGCTGCACGAGCGCAACGTCATCCTCACGGTGGTGTTCCACGAAGTGCCCTGGGTGCCGATGGAAGAGCGCGTCGACGTCGAACCGCTGGGCCACGGCTTCTGGCGCGTGACGCTGCACTTCGGCTTCATGAACACACCGGACGTGCCCAAGGCCCTGGCGCTGACGGCACCGCACGGCCTGCACATCCCCGTATTCGAGACCAGCTACTTCCTCAGCCACGAGACCGTGGTGCCCACGCCCGGCGGTGGCATGGCGAACTGGCGCGAACACCTGTTCGCCGCCATGAGCCGCAACGCGGTCGGGGTGGTGGGGTTCTTTCGCCTGCCCGGCAATGCGGTGGTGGAACTGGGCACGCGCGTGGCCATCTGAGTGAGGCCTCGGCACGCGGGCGGAAAAAATGGCCTTACCATTAGCCCAAAATTCCCCAACCGCAGGAAACCCGTGCCGTGATCCACCTCTACTTCACTTTCGCCCCCAACCCGATGAAGGTCCTGCTCCTGCTGGAAGAGACTGGGCTGGCGTACACACCGGTACCCATCGACACGCGCAAGGGCGAGCAGTTCGCCCCAGAGTTCCTGGCCATCAACCCCAACGCCAAGGTGCCCGCCATCGTGGACGATGGCCGGGCCGTGTTCGACAGCAACGCCATCCTGCTCTACCTGGCGGAGAAGACCGGCCAGTTCCTGCCGGACGCCTCCCACCGCCACGAGCTGCTCTCATGGCTGATGTTCATCGCTTCCGGCGTCGGCCCCTTCTCCGGGCAGGCGGTGCATTTCCGGGTCTACGTCGAAGGCGAGAAAACCTACGCGCTCAACCGCTACGACTTCGAGGCCGACCGGCACTGGAAGATCATCGAGGCCCGGCTGGCCCAGCAGACCTGGCTGGTGGGCAACGCCTACTCCATCGTGGACATGGCCTGCTGGGGCTGGGCGCGCCTCATTCCCATGATGTTCGGCATCGACGAGAAAGAAGCCCGCGCCCGCTACCCGCAGATCCACAGGCTGCTGGACACCATCAACGCGCGGCCGGCGGTTGCGCGCATCGACGCGATGCGCCAGCGGCACAGCTTCAAGACCGAGAACGACGCCGAGGCGCGCAGGCACATGTTCCCGCAACTCGCGCGCATCCAGATGACCTGAGGCGCCCGCGCCGGCAGCCCGGCGGGCGTCAGGAAGCCAGCGTGATCTTGCCTTCGGCGATGTAGCGCGTGAAGTCGATCAGGGGCATGGCGGCCGAGTTGTGCGTGTCCTCGTCTTCCCAGCTCAGCGTGGCGTCGATCAGGCCGGTTTCCACGCTGACCGGGCCAGGGCGGATCACGAGGTTGGGGCCGTCGCCTTCGCGGAACTCCACCTTGCCGACAATGTGTGCGCTCTGTGCCATGCGTCCTCCTGGGTGTGGGTTGAAGAAGCGCAGGCAGCGGCTGCCGCCTGCATACCCATCCTAGGTGTGGCGGCAGCGCGGCGGGCAGGCCTGTTACGTAACAGGCGCAACGGCGCGCTACAGCGCGTTCAAGCGCTCACCGGGCGGGAGGCTGCTGGGTGGCAGGCACAGGCTTCGCCGTGCGCGGCGGACACTAGTTCGTCCAGGATGCCGCAGGCCGCGCCCTGCTCGTGCGCGCCGTCGCAGCGCGAACGCAGTTGCAGCAACTGTTTCTCCAGCGCGCGCATGCTCTTGAGCCGCGCGCGCACACGCCCGATCTGTTCATCCACCAGGTGGTCCACATCCAGGCGCTGCCCCTCGGGATCGTCCACGAAGCCCAGCAGGCGACGCACGTCCGCCAGCGGCATGTCCAGCGCGCGGCAGTGGCGGATGAAAGCCAGCCGCTCCAGGTGCGGCTGCGCGTAGTTGCGGTAGCCGTTGTCCAGCCGGGCCGGCTCGGGCAGCAGGCCTTCCTTCTCATAGAAGCGGATGGTCTCGACGTCCACGCCCGTCGCACGGGCCAGTTCCTTGATCTGCATGCTTATTCATCTCCGGCCCCAGCGCAGCGCGCGGGGGCATGCCAGCACTGTAGACACTTCAGGCCGGATACACGGGTTTCAAGACGAAAAAACCGCGTCGCGTCACTTCTTGACGTAGGCGCTGCACCAGCCGCTAGCCGCCACCATCTTGCCCGGGAAAATGCCGCAGCCACCCGCCGCATCGCCCGCCTTGCCGGTGAAGAGCTGGCAGCCGGCGCACTTCTGGCCGGCGGCGTACTTGGGGTACTTCTTGGTGTCGACCTTGGTGGCATCGGCCGAATAGCCCAGGGCAATGGCGGTGGCGTCCTTCTCGCTGACCATGTTGGCCGCCTGCGCGTGAGCGGCGCCGTGCAGCACCAGGGTGCCGCCGGCCACCGTGGCGGCCTGCAGCAGGAAGACGCGTCGGTTCGTGGGGTTCTTCATCATGAAATCACCTCGTGGGGGTTGTTCGTCAGGGAATCCTGTCCATCTTGTGCCGCTCAGGTTAACGCTGGCTTAAGGCGGGCGCCACCCGCCCATCCGACCAGCCAGGACACCGGTCGGCGGGCCCGCTCCCGCGGTGCGTACACTTGGCCACAGACCCAGACCACGATGAGCCCCCAAGACTACGTCCAGCAAAAGGCTGCCGCCTCCGGCAGCAGCTTCTACTACGCCTTCCTGTTCCTGCCGGCGGAGCGCCGCGCCGCCATCACCGCGTTCTACGCGTTCTGCCGCGAGGTGGACGACGTGGTCGATGAGGTGAGCGACCCCGGCGTGGCCCAGACCAAGCTCGCCTGGTGGCGGCGCGAGGTGGCGCAGGCCTACGCCGGCAGCCCCAGCCACCCGGTGATGCAGGCCCTGATGCCGCTGGCCCGCACCTACGAGATCGAGGCCCGCCACCTCTCGGCGGTGATCGACGGCTGCCAGATGGACCTGGAGCAGAACCGCTACCTGGACTTCGCCAACCTGCAGCGCTACTGCCACCTGGTGGCCGGCGTGGTGGGCGAGGTCGCGGCGCGCATCTTTGGCCAGACGCAGGTGCGCACCACCGAATACGCCCACCGCATGGGCCTGGCCTTCCAGCTCACCAACATCATCCGCGACGTCGGCGAAGACGCCGTGCGCGGCCGCATCTACCTGCCGGTCAATGAGCTGCAGAGCTTCAACGTGCGCGCGCACGAGCTGCTGCAACGGGGCGCCGCGCCGGGCACCGACGCGGCGGACTTCCAGCGCCGCTTCACCGCGCTCATGCAATTCCAGTGCACGCGCGCGCTGCAGACGTACACCGATGCGCTGGCCCTGCTGCCAGCAGCCGACCGGCGAGCCCAGAAGCCCGGCCTGATGATGGCCAGCATCTACCGCACCCTGCTGCGCGAGATCCAGGCCGAGCCCATGCTGGTGCTCACGCGCCGCGTGAGCCTCACGCCGCTGCGCAAGTTCTGGCTGGCCTGGAAAGTCCAGGCCCTGGGACGGCTTTGAAGGGGCGGCTGGCCATCGTCGGCGCGGGCTGGGCGGGCATGGCCGCGGCCGTGAAGGCGGCCGATGCCGGCTGGGACGTGACGGTATTCGAAGCGGCGCGCACCCTGGGCGGACGGGCGCGTGCGCTGGTGGTCGAGCTGGCGGATGGCCGGTCACTGACACTGGACAACGGCCAGCACATCCTGATCGGCGCCTACCGCGAGACACTGGCGCTCATGCGCCATGTGGGCCTGGACCCGCAGGCCCTGCTGCTGCGCCTGCCGCTGGCGCTGCCCTACCCGGACGGATCCGGCCTGGCCACGCCGGCCTGGGCCGCGCGCTGGCCAGCGCCGCTGGACGCGGTGGCGGCCATCGCCACCGCGCGCGGCTGGTCCTGGCGCGAGCGCGCCGCCCTGGTCCGCACCTCCCTGGCGTGGCAACGCGCCGGTTTTGCCTGCGCGCCCGATGCCACGGTCGCTGCGCTCTGCGAGGGCCTGCCCGCGCGCGTGCGCGACGAACTCATCGAGCCTCTGTGTGTCTCGGCCCTCAACGTGCCCACCCACGAGGCCAGCGGCGAGGTGTTCCTGCGTGTGATGCGCGACGCCCTCTTCGGCCAGGGCGCCGAGGGTTTTGGCGCCTCCAACCTGCTGCTGCCGCGCACCGACCTGGGCGCGCTGTTCCCGGTGGCGGCGCAGCGGTGGCTGCAACAGCGGCATGGCGAACGCACCCGCGTCCACACCGGCCGCCGCATCACCGGCCTGCGCAGGCACGGCACGCAATGGTGCCTCTCCAGCGAAGCGGGCGAAGACTGTTTCGAGCGCGTGATCTGGGCCACCGCCGCCACGCCCGCCGCGCAGGCCATGGCCCAGGTGTCCGACGCCCCCGCCCCGCTGCGCCAATGGGCCGAGGTGGCCGCCGCCCTGCCGCACACCGCCATCACCACGGTCTATGCCCAGGCCCCGGGCGCACGCCTGGCGGCCCCGCTGCTGGCCCTGCGCGGTGGCGGCACCGAGGCGCCGGCGCAATTCGTGTTCGACCGCGGCCAGCTTGCCCCGCAGGACCCCGCCGCGCAGGGCCTGCTGGCCTTCGTGGTCAGCGCCAGCGGTGGCGAGCGGGAGGAACTGCAGGCGCGCGTGCTGGCCCAGGGCGCCCGTCAACTCGGCCTGCCGGGCCTGCAGGCCTTGCAAACCGTGGTGGAGAAACGCGCCACCTTCGCCTGCCTGCCGGGCCAGCCCCGGCCCGGGGCGGTCATAGCGCCCGGCCTGTGGGCCGCCGGTGACCATGTGCAGGGCCCCTACCCCGCCACGCTGGAGGGAGCGGTGCGCAGCGGCATCGCCGCCGCGCATCTGGCCCTGGGCTGAAAACCGTCCACATTCCGAGGAACCTCCGGCGCACGAGGGGTTCACACAGGTGTTTCTGTGTAACCCGAGGAAAGGAGCATCTGCGGATGAACTGGACGAAAACCGCCCGACAACTGATCGCCACCGCCAGCCTGAGCCTGTTGGCCCTGGGAACTGCCCAGGCCCAGAGCATGGTCAGTGTCAACGGCAGCACGCTCAACATGCGCGAAGGCCCGAGCACCAGCTCACCGGTGCTGTGGGAACTCAAGAAGGGCTATCCCCTGAAAGTCGAGCAGCGCAAAGGCAACTGGATCCAGGTGAGCGACTTCGAAGGCGACCGCGGCTGGGTGGCCCGCTCGCTGACCGGCAGCACCCCCCATCACATCGTGAAGTCCCGCGTCGCCAACATCCGCAGCGGCCCAGGCACCCAGCACCGCATCGTGGGCAAGGCCGAGTACGGGGAACTGCTGCGCACGCGGGAAAAGCGCGCCGGCTGGGTGCGCGTGGAGCGCGAGGAAGGCGTCGGCGGCTGGATCGCCCGCCAACTGCTCTGGGGCTGGTAGGCCCGGTCCGGCCTGGCGGTGATCCAGGAGCCGGCGCGGGTCACGCACCGAGCGCACCGCCTTCGTCACTGCGTGTTCCTGGGCGCGCGGCACACCGCCGCGCGTGTTCAGCCCCGCGCCTTCACCGCCAGGTGCGCGGGGCGCTCCACGCAGCCCAGCAGCCAGGCGTGCGTGAGCGGAAAGCTCTCCATCAGCACGCGCGATGAGCGCGCCCAGTTGAGCACGCTGGCCACGCAGAGGTCGGCCACGGTGAAACGGGCGGCGGCCAGGTAGGCCTGGCCCGCGGCCTGCTGGCCCTGCAGGTGCTGCTCCAGCACACGCAGCGGCACCTTCAGGCGCCGCTCGGCCGCATCGGCCAGCTCGGGCTTGCGGCGATCTTCGGGCATGGAGACGCGGTGCATCAGCACGCTGAGCGCATCGGCCTCCACCTCGTTCACCGTCCAGAAGCTCCAGCGCAGGGCCTCGGCGTCTTCGCGCGGCGTGGCCGGCGCGATGTCGCTGCCGTCGCCACGGCCATGGTGGCGCGCGATGTAGAGCGCGCAGGCCATGCTCTCCCACACCACCACCTCGCCCTCCGGCCGGGCGTCCACCACCACCGGCACGTGGCCGTTGGGGTTGAGGGCCAGGAACTCGGGCGTGCGGGTGGCACCGTCGCGGTAGTTCTGGCGCACATGGACGAAGTCCAGCCCCAGTTCGGTGGCGGCCCACAAAGGCCGCAGCGCGCGGGAGGTGACGATGCCGTGGATGGTGAGGCTCATGAGATCGGGCGAAGGAAGGGGAAAAAGGCAGGATCAGCCGAGCTGACGGCACAGTGCCATCAGGTCGGCCACGGTGGTGTGCGGCTGCAGCGGGGCGTGCGTCCAGGCGTGGCCTTCGCGGTTGACCCAGGCCACCTGCATGTCCGCGCCGAGCGCGCCCAGCACGTCCAGGTGGGCGTCGTCCCCCACGTGCAGCACATCCGCGCTGGCCACGCCCGCGGCCCGCGCCGCGGCATGGAAGATGCGCGCATCGGGCTTGCCCACGCCGAACTCGCGCGCCGACAGCGCGCCCTTGAAATGCGAGGCCAGGCCCACGCGCCGCAGGTCCGCGTTGCCGTTGGAGAGCGCCACCACCGGGTAGCGGCTGGCCAGCCATTCGAGCGCCGGCAGCGCGTCCTCGAACAGGTCCACGCGCTGGCGTTCGGCAAAGAAGACCTCGAAGGCGGGTTCGGCCAGCGCGGGGTCGTCGCCGGACCGCTCCAGCACGCGGCGGATCGACTCCCGGCGCAGCGCGCTCAGGTCGTGCGCCAGATCGGGCCGCTCGGCCTGCATCTGGTTGCGCACCTCGCGCAGCAAGGCCGGGTTGCCCCATTGCGCCGCGGTGGCTGGCGCGCGTTCCGCCAGCCAGGCCGAAAGAACCGCCTCGGCGCGCGCAATGGTGGGCCAGATGGGCCAGAGGGTGTCGTCCAGATCGATGGTGATGGCGCGCACGCGGGCGGGGTCCAGCCGTGCGCCGCCATCCGGGGCGGGGGTATTCATGTGTGCGGGAGAATAGCGCATGAGCTTTCGCCCGGAACCCGCGACTCCCCATGGCCGAGCGCCCCGCACGGCCATCGTCTTCTGCAACCTCGGCACGCCCGACGAGCCCACCGCCCCGGCCCTGCGCCGCTACCTGGCGGAATTCCTCGGCGACCCGCGCGTGGTGGAAATCCCGCGCCTGGCCTGGCTGCCCATCCTGCACGGCATCATCCTGCGCACGCGGCCGGCCAAGTCCGCCGCCAAGTACGCCAGCATCTGGACGCCCGAGGGCTCGCCCCTCAAGGTCTGGACCGAGAAGCAGACCGCGCTGCTGCGCGGCCTGCTGCACGAGCGCGGCCACCAGGTCACGGTGCGCCATGCCATGCGCTACGGCAGCCCGTCCATTCCCGCCGTGCTGGACGAGCTCAAGGCCGAGGGCGTGACGCGCGTGCTGGTGCTGCCGGCCTACCCGCAGTACAGCGGCACCACCACCGCCAGCGTGGTGGACGCGGTGACCGCCTGGACGCGGCCGGTGCGCAACCTGCCGGAATTGCGCTTTGTCCACCGCTACCACGACGACCCTGGCTACATCCGCGCGCTGGCGCGCGGCATCCGGGCTCACTGGGCCGCGCACGGCCAGGGCGAACTGCTGGTGATGAGCTTTCACGGCGTGCCCGAACGCACCCTGCACCTGGGCGACCCCTACCACTGCGAATGCCAGAAGACTGCGCGCCTGCTGGCCGAACAACTGGGCCTGCCCAAGGACCGCTACCGCGTCACCTTCCAGTCGCGCTTTGGCAAGGCCAAGTGGCTCGAACCCTACACGGAACCCACCCTCGTCGAACTCGCCCGCCAGGGGGTGCGCCGCGTCGACGTGGCCTGCCCCGGCTTCACCAGCGACTGCCTGGAGACCCTGGAGGAAATCAACATGGAAGCGCGCCACGCCTTCACCCAGGCCGGTGGCTCGCACTTCGAATACATCCCCTGCCTGAACGACCAGCCCGAGTGGGTGCACGCGCTGGTGGACCTGGCCGAACGCCACCTGCAGGGCTGGCCCACACAGGCCGCAGACAACCCCATGGACCTGCAGGCCAGCCGCGAACGCGCGCTGGCCCTGGGCGCGCGCGACTGAGCGCCGCGGCGACCAGCGGCCGGGATCAGGTTCCGGTCAGGTAAGCCCTTCTAAGCTGGCCCACCGCCTCGACACCGCCCCCCATGGGCGCGAGGCCAGGCCGGCGTGTGCGCGTGTGTGTGCGTGCGCCGAAACCGTCACCCACGGCGCCTCGGCGCAACCCACATTCCATGAAGACCCAGAGAGACATACCCGACGTGATCGGTGGCCTGCTGATGGCGGGCACCGGCCTCTTCTTCGCCGTCTACGGCCACATGCACTACGAGACCGGCACCGCCGCGCGCATGGGGCCAGGCTATTTCCCGGTGCTGCTGGGCTGGGTCCTGGCGGTGCTGGGCCTGCTCGTGGCCATCCCGGCCTGGTGGCGGCGCGGCGAACCGGTGAAGGTGCAGTGGAACAACCTGTTCTGGTGCGTGCTCAGCCTGCTGGTCTTCGCGCTCGCACTGCACCTGCTGGGCGTGGTGCTCGCCGCGTTCATTGCCGCCCTGGTCTCGCTGGTGCCATCGGCCATGGCCATGCGCACCCGCCTCGTGGTGTGCGCCGTCGTTGCGCTGCTCACCACGCTGATCTTCCCCATCGGCCTGCAGATGATCCTGCCCATCTGGCCCTGGAGCCACTGACCCGAACCAAGGACACCCACCATGGACCTCTTCGGCAACCTCTGGCTCGGCCTGCAAGTCGCGGTCGAACCCATCAACCTCCTCTACTGTTTCTTCGGTGTCTTCCTGGGCACCGTGGTCGGTGTGCTGCCCGGCATCGGCGCGCTCGCGGCGATCTCGCTGCTGCTGCCGCTGAGCTACCACATCCCGCCCACCGCGGCCATCATCATGCTCGCCGGCGTCTACTACGGCGCGCAGTACGGCGGCTCCACCGCCTCCATCCTGCTCAACCTGCCGGGCACGCCGTCCTCGGCGGTGACCTGCCTCGATGGCTACCCCATGGCGCGCAAAGGCAAGGCCGGTGTGGCGCTGTTCGTCACCACCATCGCCTCGCTGGCGGGCGCCATGTCGGGCCTGATCCTGCTCACGCTGTTCTCGCCCTTGATTGCCGAGGTAGGCCTGAAGTTCGGCCCGGCCGAGTTCTGTTCCATGATGCTGCTGGGCCTGGTGGCGGCGTCGTCCATGAGCTCCGGTGCGGCCATCAAGGGCCTCTGCGCCATGGTGTTCGGCCTGCTGCTGGGCATGGTCGGCACCGACGTGAACAGCGGCGCCTCGCGCTACGCCTTCGACGTGCCCGAACTCACCGACGGCATCAACCTCGTGGCCCTGGCCATGGGCCTCTTCGGCGTGGCCGAAGTGATCCGCAGCGTCAACTCGGCCGAGACCCAGCGCAAGGTGGAAGCGGTCAGCCTGCGCTCCATGGTGCCCACGCGCGACGAGTTCAAGGCCACGGTCAAACCCATGGCGCGCGGCTCCGCGCTGGGATCGGCGCTGGGCGCGCTGCCCGGCGTGGGCCCCTCCATCGCGGCCTTCATGGCCTACGCCATCGAGAAGCGGCTGGCGCGCGACCCCAGCCGTTTCGGCCAAGGCGCCATCGAGGGCGTCTCGGCCCCCGAGTCCGCCAACAACGCCGCCGCCCAAACTGCCTTCGTGCCCTCGCTGTCGCTCGGCATCCCGGGCGACGCCGTCATGGCCGTGATGCTGGGCGCGCTCATCATCCATGGCATACAGCCGGGCCCCAACCTCATCACCGAGCAGCCCAACCTGTTCTGGGGCCTGGTGGTGAGCTTCGCCATCGGCAACATCATGCTGGTGATCCTGAACCTGCCCACCATCGGCATGTGGGTGGCGCTGCTGCGCATCCCCTTCGCGTGGATGTACCCGGCCATCCTGGTCTTCGTCGCACTCGGTGTCTACAGCGTCAACAACAACACCTTCGACATCTACTCCGTGGCGGCGCTGGGCGTGATGGGCTACCTGCTGATGGTGCTGCGTTTCGAGCCCGCGCCGCTGCTGCTGGGCTACATCCTCGGCCCCATGCTGGAGGAATACCTGCGCCGCGCCCTGCTGATCTCGCGCGGCGACCCCATGGTCTTCCTGCAGCGCCCCATCAGCGCCACCCTGCTCAGCGTCACCGCTGCCCTGCTGCTGTGGGCCTTCTGGTCTACCCTGCGCAGCAACCTGCGCGCGCGCAAGGCGGACCGCGGCAACACGCCGGACCTGGCCATGACCGACTGAAATGGCGCCCGCGCCCTCATCTGCTAGCCTCCGTCCATGCGCATCCTGCTGGTAGAAGACGACGCCGTGCTGCGTGAGGTGATCGCCCGCAGCCTGGAACACGCTGGCCACCGCGTGGACACGGCCGGCAGCGTGCAGGATGCCGCGCACCTCTGGCGCGTGCAGCCTTTTGACGCCGTGCTGCTGGACCTGAACCTGCCTCGGCACGCGCGCGCCGGCAGCCCCATGGGCAACGCCCTCACCGTGCTGCGCGAAGCCCGCGCGCGCGGCGACCGCACACCCGTGCTGGTGCTGACCGCGCGCAACCGCACCGAAGAACGCATCGACGGCCTGGACAGCGGCGCCGACGATTACCTGGGCAAGCCCTTTGACCTGGCCGAAGTCGAGGCCCGCCTGCGCGCCCTGGTGCGCCGCGCCACCGGCACCGACGACCGCGCCCGCCTCGCCGACCTGGAGCTCGACCGGCGCGCGCGGCGCTTCAGCGTCGGCGGCAGCCCGCTGGACCTGCCGGCGCGCGAATTCGAGGTGTTGTGGGAACTCATGAGCCCGCCCGGCCACGCCGTGAGCAAACGCGAACTCTCGGACAAGCTCTCCGGCTTCGACGACGCGCTGGGCGACAACGCCCTCGAAGCCTTCATCTCCCGCCTGCGCAAGAAACTCGCCGGCAGCGGCGCCTCCATACGCACGCTGCGCGGCATCGGCTATCTGCTGGAGCCCGAGGCTTGAGCGAACCGGCGGCCGCGCACACCCCCTCACTGCGCATCCGCATGCTGCGGCACGTGATGCTGCCGCTGGTGCTGACCTGGCTCACGGGTACCGTGGCCACGCTGGGCGTGGCCAGCCACTTCACCGAACAGGCCTTCGACCGCGCCCTGGTGGACGACGCCTACTCCATCGCCTCGCACGTGCAGATGCACGAAGACGGCGACGTGGCCCTGCAACTGAGCGAAAGCGAACTCACCGCCGCCCTGTTCGACCAGGCCGAGACCGTGCACTTCGCCGTGCTGCGGCCCGACGGCTCCCTGCTGGCGGGCAAGCGGCTACCCGCCACGCCCCTGCCCGACGCCAGCCAGCGCTTCCGCTACAGCGACATCATCTACCAGGGCCTGCCCGTGCGCGCTGTCACGCTCAGGCACGACGTGGACGGCCAGACCTACCACGTGGTCATGGCGCACACGACCTACGTGCGCGCCGCGCTGGTGCAGCGCATGCTGCTCTTCGGCGCGCTGCCGCTGCTCCTGCTGCTGGCCCTGCTCGCCTTCTGGCTGTGGCGCCGCATCGAACGCGACCTGCAGCCCCTGGCCCGGCTGCAGCACGCGCTGGCCGACCGCGACGCGCAAGACCTCACACCCGTGGCCATCTCGCCTTCCACGCACGAAATCGAACAGGTCGGCCTGGCCGTCAACGAGCTGTTTGGCCGCCTGGGCCGCAGCGTGCGTTCGCAGCGCGAGTTCCTCGGCAACGTCGCCCATGAGCTGCGCACACCGCTCGCGCGCATCCGCGCCCTGGCCGACTATGGCCTCGCCCACCCCGACGCCGCCGTCTCGCAGGCCCAGCTGCGGCAGATCACCACCAGCGCCGAACGCGCCGGCCGCCTCGTCAGCCAGTTGCTGGACCTCGCGCTGGCCGACGAAGCCGCGCTGGCCCTGCACATGCAGCGCCTGCAGCTGGCGCCCCTGGTCGGCCAAGCCGTGCTGCGCCACCTCGACAAGGCCGATGCGCGCGGCGTGGACCTGGGCGCGCGCGGACTGGAAGCCGGCGCCGAACACCCGCACGTGCGGGCCGACCCCGCGCTCATCGAAGGCGTGCTGGACAACCTCATCGACAACGCCCTGCGCTACGGCGGACCCACGATCACCGTGGAGCTCGCCGCCCACCCCGAGAGCGGCACCTGCACCCTGGCCGTGGTGGACGACGGCCCCGGCATTCCCGAGGAAGCCCGCCGCGAACTCACCCAGCGCTGGACCCAGGGCCACGAAGGCGAACGCCAGGGCCTGGGCGCGGGGCTCGGGCTGTCCATCGTGGCGCGCTACGCGCAACTGCTCGGCGCGCAACTGCAACTGGACAGCGCCGACCACGGGCGCGGGCTGCGGGCCAGCCTGGTGCTGCCCTTGTGCGACCCACCCACGCCCCCCGGCGCGGGCGCGTTCAAGCCACCGCCCTGACGGCAGCCGGGGGCGCAGCCCTCAGGGCGCCGGCAGCTCGCGCACCAGCCGTATGCCCACCAGCGTGTAGCGCGTCTGCACCGTGTTCCAGTTGCGGAAAGCGCAGCGCGTGTACAGCGGCCAGGTGTGCCAGGAGCCGCCCCGGCGCACCTTCACGTTGCCCTCCGCCGGCCCCTGGGGGTCGTCCACGGGCGAACGCGCGTAGTAGTCCTCCCCGTACCAGTCAGACACCCACTCCCACACGTTGCCATGCAGGTCATGCAGGCCAAAGGCGTTCGGCGCGTACGAGCCCACCGGCGCGGTGAACGCGTGGCCGTCGCGGCCGGGCACCGCGCGCTCGCGCCAGGCCGGCCAGCTCTCTGCGGCCTGCTCATCAAAGGTATTGCCCACGCGCGTCAGGCCGGCGGGGTCGTCGCCATGCTGGTACCGGCCACGCCCACCCGCGCGGCAGGCGTACTCCCACTCCGCCTCCGTGGGCAGGCGGTAGGTGCGCCCCTCCTGCTGAGACAGCCAGCGCGCCAGCGCCACCGCGTCGTTCCAGGTGACGTTGACGACCGGGTGATCGTCCCCCTGCGCGAAGCCCGGGTTCTCCCACGAATACTTCACCGAACGGCCCTCGAACGCATCGCCCCGGCTGCTCGTCGCCGGATCGTAGGCCGCGTTGTAGCCATAGCCCCCGGTGCCGTCCGCCACCGACTCGGGCACATGGCCCGAGCGCCGCAGAAAGGCCCGGAACTGCCCCACCGTCACCTCGTGCCGGCTCATTTCAAAGGCCTTCGTGATGCGAACACGGTGCACCGGCGCTTCGTCCGACAGGCCTTCGAAACGCGAACGCTCCAGCCCCGGGTAGGCCTTCTCCAGCGTTTCGGGCGACTCATCGCTGCCCATCTGGAACTCGCCAGCGGGCACACGCACGAAAGCGATGCCCAGGGAGTCGGTGGATACCACCGGCGAAGAGGCACAAGCGGCCAGCAACGCTGCCGCCAGCACAGAGACGTGGTGTTTCATCAACGGCCTGTCGCAGAGTCCAGGAAGGCGCCATTGTGCCGCTGCGCCCGCTTCGCCCACGGCGAAGCCTCAGGCCCCAGGGGACCGCCGCGCTACGGCGCAGGCATTCACTGGGTCAATACAGGCCGTTGGGGGAGTTGCGTAAACAGTTCGGGGTTGGATCGCAACCTATGGAGTTGCAACTGCTGGGCAATTCGCTGGGGAGTGCTCCGGCATAGTGATTCGAGGAATGGCGGGTTGAGACTGGCCAAAGACATTCGCCGTCATCGCCCGGTCGGCAGTTCTGCGCCCAAAGCGGGTGCTGGGCCGGCCCGGGGAAGTGGCCTATTAACGTGGAGCTAACCGGGTGACGGTGGCAGGCCACCAAAACCGAGCCGCAAACAATGTACCGCATACCCGCGGCCTGGGCATGGTGGCCTACCGTTGGCATTCATGTTGAGCGCGGCGTTAGGCCTCGCTAGTACGCGGCTAATTCAAGCCCATCGTCAAAATTGCCTCGAAGGACAGATTACGGCCGTCGGTCTTCACCTTCAGCGGTGCACGAAATGCCTTAGCCATACGTTGTTTCAAGCGCTGAACCTTCGTATCGACGCTCGGGTACCTGTTGCAAATGATCAGTCCGGCAACTCGCAAATCGGTTAGGCCGTTATCTCGCATGTAGCGTAAAGCACTCTCAATTTGAAGAGCAGCGTGATCCACATCCGAGCCTTTGAGTTCCACAGCAACGCGACCGACACCTGGCTTCTCAACTATCCAGTCGCAAGCGACTTTGCCCTTGACAGTGCACCCATCGAAACGAATCAGACGAAATTGGGACCTGCTAGGGTTCAAAAACACTGCAGATGTACTTTTCGGATCTGATACTTTGACATTCGATGCCTGTGTAGATGAGCATCATTTTTCAGGAATCATTCGGTGAACTCTAAGTCCAGCAGATTGGAGAACTCCTGCCCGATTTCACCGGATATGGAGTCAAGATAGTCGGCTGCAATCAGGCCATCGTCGTCAACTATGTCGTGGAGGACTCCATCCACTATGGCGTACGCCCGAGCATCACCGGGGTTGATGCGACAGACCTCAGAAATAAGACCGTTCAATCGTTGCAATTTATCGGCGCGCAATGTGGTCGCAAGTGCACCGGCCTTGATAAGATTGTTTATCTTGCTCAAGACATACGGGCTATGGGTTGTAATCGCCAATCTTCGGAGACTGGACGGTCCGTTTATCAAAGCCGCCAAGCGCTGTACCAAAGCGCTCTGAGCGCTAGGAAAAAGATGCGCTTCAGGCTCTTCAATGTAGAGCAGATGCGAGCGTTGTCGAGATCTCGAGGTCACGCGCGCGACGCTTGAAAGCGCCAAGACAAGAGGGAGCAACTCCTGCTGTCCCGACGAGAGTGCGGAAAACGGGACGATCCGGCCATCGATTGACTTAAGCGCTGGCCGATCGCCTTCCCAAATAATCGCACCACCAAGGATAGTTCCAAGTTGTTCCTCAACTTGAGACGCGCCGCGCCGCATTGAGAAGAAGCGAAGTTCTTCTTGAAATGAACTGTAAAGTCGGCCGAATTGAATCGTAACAGGATCAAGCGTTCGGCCTTGGTCAAAAGCCAGAAACGCCCGACCAAGGGTTGTGAAGAATGAGCGACCGGCGGGAATAAATGTCTGGTAAGAGACAAAGTCCGCGCCAATCTCCTCTTGCAAGATCTTAGTCGCGGCTTCGCGAACCTCATAACCCAGTTCGACATCGACGAAGTGCGCCTGACTGTTACGGCGCGAGGCCTTTTGACGTAGGGATTTTGTCAGTTCGGACGTTCGCTTGTAATGTTCCTTGACAAGTGGTGAGGTCCAAAGCCTTAGATTGTTCCTAATAGACTCATCATAGGAGGTGCGCGTAAGTCGAAGTTTGTACTCACCCAACTCGAACTCGATCTTGAACTTGTTATTGCCCCAAGCTGCAACCGGAAACCAGTCTGAGAACAAGCCTTTAATGTCTTCGGCAAAAGCCTCAAAGGATTTTTGTTCCAGTAGTCTTTCGTACTGCTCCGAGATTAGATCCAGAAAGAAGTAAGCGAGCTTTGATAGGACGCTCTTTCCGCTCGCCTGGGGCCCGATCAAAACGGTAAGTCGGCCAAAAGTGAGATCGGCTTTCTTAATACAGGAGAAGTCCTCAACCTTAATTCGCATCATTTCTGGCGCTTTCGATGATACTTGGTACTACGTGAGATTGTAGACCGCTGACCGGTCGCAGCCTGAGAGATGTAGGGGGCGGAGTATGTTCCTGCGAGGCTTAACCAATACGCTCGGCGGGCGGCGAAGCCGTACTCTAGAGCAAAAGGCTCGACGCCGCTCTGCGCTGACGGCAGCAGCACCGGCATTGTGAATGACCGCCTAGGCCAGGAGCGGTCCCCCGCATGTCCGGACTGACCGCCTGCAACCGCTGCAAACCAGCCCCTCAGCCCGCCCTCACCCCTTCAATCGTCTCCGTAAACACAAACCCATTGCAAGCTGCCACAAACGCCTTCGGCGTCTGCCTTCCGCCAAAGCCATAGACGCGCAGGCCTTCGCGGCGTATGCGGATGGCCAGGGGGGTGAAGTCGCTGTCGGATGAGACGATGCAGAAGCCGTCGAGCTGGCCCATGTAGAGGAGGTCCATGGCGTCGAGGCTCAGGGCCATGTCGGCGGCGTTTTTGCCTTGGGTGTAGTTGAAGAGCTGGACGGCTTCTATGGCGTTGCGGTTCAGCAGTTGCCTGAAGCGGCGCATGCCGGGGCGGGACCAGTCGGCGTAGGCGCGCTTCACGGCCAGGACGCCGTAGCAGGCGGCGCGCAAAAGAATGGGACGGGTCAGTGTGTGGGACGCGTTTTCGGCGTCGATCAGCACGGCGAGGTTTCTTTGCTTGTGCAACCGGCTGGGCATGCGGCACTCCCTGTTCGTCTGGGTTTGCCGCCGCCACTT
Organism: Hydrogenophaga sp.; assembly: GCF_026125785.1. GTDB lineage: Bacteria > Pseudomonadota > Gammaproteobacteria > Burkholderiales > Burkholderiaceae_C > Hydrogenophaga. The sequence goes on along the minus strand of NZ_JAHCKL010000008.1, from coordinate 128,286 downwards.
TTGAAGAGTGGCGGCGGCCCGAACGGGCTGAGAACCGGGCATCCCACGGGAACCGGCAGACCCTCGCGGGTCTCCCGTCCGAGCCGCCATAAACATGGGAGCACGAACGACAAAGGCCGCTGTCCTTGTCGGTTCAAACGGCCTTCGCCGTGGGATTCGGGTTCTCAGGCCCGGCTCACCTTTTTCGTGAGCGGGCGGACTGTAACCCAGGCATCGCACGGCCAGATACCGCCTCAGGGTATCAAACCGCCGTTTGAGCCGCAAATGGCCCCAATACGGCTCATTTGTTGAGCCGTATTTTTCAGAAAGCGGCTCAGTGCCCCGCCAGGAAGCGCTGCACCAGTTCGAACTGTTCGGGCACGTTGAGCGCGGGCGCATGGCCGCAGCCGGCGATGGTGACGACGAGCGCGCGCGGGCCGCGGTCGCGCATGGCTTCGGCGGTGTCGGCCAGCAGCAGGTCGGACTCGGCGCCGCGCAGGCAGAGCACGGGGATGTCGATGCGGTCGTAGACCGGCCAGAGGTCGTAGTCGTGCGGGTGGTCGGTGAACTGGCGCACCATGGCGGGGTCGTAGTGCGGGGTCACGCGGCCGTCGGGCAGGCGGCGGGTGGAGCTTTCGGTGAGCAGGCGCCACTGCGCGTCGCTCAGGTAGCCGTAGGGCTGGTAGACGGTGCGGAAGTACTGCTCCAGTTCGCTCACGGTGTCGAAGGCAGCGGGGTTGCCGGCGTAGGTGCGGATGCGCTGGACGGCGGCGTCGGCGAGCTTGGGGCCGATGTCGTTGAGCACCAGGCGTTCGATGCGGCCCTGCAGCGGGCCGCCGGCGCACACCATGCCGATGGCGCCGCCCATGGAGGTGCCAACCCAGTGGAAGCGCTTGAGCGCGAGCTGGTCCACCAGCGCGGTGGCGATGCGGCTGTAGAAGTCCAGGCAGTACTCGGCTTCGGGCCGTGGACTCCACTGGGAGAGGCCCCGGCCGATGGTGTCGGGGCAGATGACGCGCCAGCCCTGGGCGCTGAGGTGCGCGGCCAGCGGGTCCATGTCGCGCCCGGTGCGCGCCAGGCCGTGCCAGGCCACCACCACGGGGCCGCTGGGGTGGGCGGGCTCCCAGTCCATGTAGTGGATCTCACGGCCGGCGCAGTGGAGGTAGCGCGAGCGCGGCGTGACCGGTGCGTGGGTTTTCATGGGGCGTTCCCCTTCTTCATGCGGGCCAGGGCGGTCCGCTCCCTGAGCTTGCCGACGATGCCGGTGGGAAAGTAGTAGACCGAGAGCACGAAGAGCAGGCCGAGCCAGAGCAGCCAGCGGTCGGGCGTGAGCAGCGCGGGCAGCAGGGGGATGCCTTCGGTGGCGCTGCCGGCCAGGCGCAGCAGGTCTTGCAGGTAGCTCTGCGCCACCAGGAAGAGCACGCTGCCGATGAGCGCGCCGTAGAGCGTGCCCATGCCGCCAATGACGACGATGAGCAGGATGTCCAGCATGATCTCGAAGGACAGCGAGGTGTCGGGCCCGTTGTAGCGCAGCCAGAGCGCGAGCAGGCAGCCGGCCAGCGTGGCGAAGGACGCGGAGAGCACGTTGGAGAGCGTGCGGTAGACCACGGTGCGGTAGCCCAGCGCCTCGGCGCGGAAGTCGTTCTCGCGGATGGCCTGCAGCACGCGGCCGAAGGGCGAGTTCACGATGCGCAGGATGGTGAGGAAGATGGCGGTGACCGCGAGGAAGATCAGGTAGTAGGTGATGAGCCGGCCGTTGAGGTCGACCTCGCCCAGCGGCGTCTGCAAGGGCTCTTCGGTCAGGGAGAAGCCGGGCGAAAGCAGTTCGGGCACGCGGAAGGTGAGCCCGTCTTCGCCACCGGTGAAGTCCGAGAGCTGCGAGGCCAGGGTGAGGAAGGCCGAGGCCACGGCGAGCGTGATCATGGCGAAGAAGATCGCCTTGACGCGCAGCGAGAACAGGCCGATGAGCAGCGAGAGCACGAGCGAGATGGCCAGCGCGGCCAGCACGCCGACGGCGATCGCGCCCCAGGAGGGCGACTCGGCCGCGTTGAGCGCGATGGCCACGCCGTAGGCCCCGATGCCGAAGAACATGGTGTGCGCGAAGCTGACGATGCCGGTGTAGCCCAGCAACAGGTCGAAGCTGGCAACCAGCACCACGAAGATCAGCACCTTGGCCGCCACGTTGAGCGCTTTGACGCCGGGGAAGAGAAACGGCGCGAAGGCCAGGCCGAGGAACAGCACCACCAGCAGCACGCTGAGCCAGCGGCTGCGCGGCAGGTCGTTGGAGAGGAGTCTGGCTAGCATGGGAAGCGTCCTTTGCGGTGCGCGATGAAAGTGCCCTTCACACGGGGCCGGCTGGTGGGTGCTTGCCGGCGAACATGGCAAGAGGGCTTCGACAAGCTCAGCCCGAACGGAGGGAACAAGCTCAGCCCGCGCGGAGGGAACAAACTCAGTCCGAGCGGGGGGAGATTCGGTTCGAACGGGACGGGACCAAGCCAGCATGGGTTACCGCTGATTTCGAACAGAGGATGAAAAAACCCCCGCCCGCCCCACCTCCGTTCGCCCTGAGCCTGTCGAAGGGCCCGCACACAATGGTCTACCCCCAGGCAAGGGCTGATGGCAACCGGAGCATGGCCGAGCCGGAGCAGAAGAGGAGCCCCCCCCCCCCCGCCCCACCTCCGTTCGCCCTGAGCCAGTCGAAGGGCTCGCACAGCGAGGCGCCGCCCGGACGGTGGGTGATAGGGCTGATGGATCGGCATGACGCGATTCCCTTTCACCGGTTCGTCACCGGGTACACGCCCTGCGGACGCCACAGCAGGATCGCCACCATCAGCGCGATGTTGGAGAACAGAGCTACCTTGGGCACGAGGAAGCCGGTGTAGTTGGCCATGAGGCCGACCAGCAGTGCGCCGATGAGCGCGCCCAGTGTGGAGCCCAGGCCGCCGATGATGATGACGATGAAGATGAGCACGTTGACCTGCGCGCCCATCTGGGGAATCACGCTTTGCTGGTACAGGCCCCACATGACGCCGCCCAGGCCGGCCAGGGCGCTGCCGACGACGAACACGCCGATGAAGAGCTGGCGGATGCGGTAGCCCAGCGACTCGACCATTTCGCGGTCCTGCACGCCGGCGCGCACGAGCAGGCCGACCTTGGTGCGGTTGAGCGTCCAGACCATGGCGGCGAACACGGCCGCGCCCACCAGCACGGCCAGCAGGCGGTACTTCTCCACCGCGGCGTCGCCGAAGATGAAGGAGCCGCGCAGCGCCTCGGGCAGTGGCAGCGCGATCTGCTCTGGGCCCCAGATCACCTTGATGAGTTCCTCGCCGATGATCATGCCGCCCATGGTGATGAGGATCTGCTTGAGGTGCATGCCGTACACGGGGCGGATGATCACGCGCTCGAACACCCAGCCCAGCGCGCCGGCCACGGCCATGGCCGCCAGCATGGCGGGCAGCAGCGCCACCAGGTTGAGCCAGAGGCTGTCGGCGCCGGTGTAGTGGCCCATGGCGCCAAGCACGGTGGTGGCCACGAAGGCGCCCAGCGCGATGAACACGCCATGCCCGAAATTGAGCACGTCCATGAGGCCGAAGACCAGCGTGAGGCCGGAGGCGATGATGAAGATGATCATGCCCATGGCCAGGCCCGCCACCGTGAGCGTGAGCCAGGTGGATGGGCTGCCCACCGCCGGCAGCGCGGCCAGCGCGAGCACGGGCACCAGGGCCAGCGGCTTCCAGTCGAGTTCCTTGAGGGTGGTGGTCATTGGTGCGCTCCCAGGGAAAGGCCGAGCAGCTTCGCTTGCAGGGTTTCGTCGGCGGCCAGTTCGGCCATGGAGCCGCTGTGCACCACGCGGCCGTCGTCCATCACGGCCACGCTGTCGCCCAGCTGGCGCGCGAAGTTGAAGTTCTGCTCCACCAGCAGGATGGTGGTCTTGGCGGCCTTGAGTTCGCGGAAGGCCGCGATCATGTTCTGGATGATGGCCGGCGCCAGGCCCTTGCTGGGTTCGTCGATCAGCAGCAGCTTGCGCGGCTCGACGATGGCGCGCGAGACGGCCAGCATCTGCTTCTGCCCGCCGCTGAGCTTGCCGGCCGGGTGCAGCCAGAACTTCTTCATGGCCGGGAAGAGGCCGAAGATCCATTCCAGGCGCTGGGTGTCGATGTCGTCCAGCGTGCGCGCGCCGCGCGCGGCCAGCAGCATGTTCTCGCGCACGCTCAGGTCGGCGAAGATGCCCATGCTCTCGGGCACATAGGCCACGCCGCTCTGGGCAATGTCGGGCGTGGGCCGCTGGGTGATGTCCACGCCGTCGAGCGTCACCGAGCCCTGGCTGGCGTGCCACAGGCCCATGATGGTGCGCAGCGTGGTGGTCTTGCCCGCGCCGTTGCGACCCAGCAGCATGGTGAGCTGGTTGGCCGGCACGGCCAGGTCCACGCCGTGCAGGATGTGGTACGCCCCGATGTGCGTATGCACCCCTTTCAGGGTGAGCAGGTTCTCGCTCATGCGCTGGCCTCCTCTTCTTTGTCTTCCGGGTTGACACCCAGGTAGGCCTGCTGCACCACCGGCGAGGCGATGACGGTGGCGGGGTCGCCGTCGGCCACGAGTTCACCGTTGTGCAGCACGATGATGCGGTCGGAGAGTTCGCGCACCACGTCCATCTTGTGCTCGACCAGCAGGATGGTCTTGCTGCGGTCTTCCTTGAGCCTGCGGATGAGGTTGAGGATCACCGGCACCTCGTCCACGCTCATGCCGGCGGTGGGTTCGTCGAACATGAAGACCTGCGGCTCCAGCGCCATGAGAATGCCCACCTCCAGCTTGCGCTGGTCGCCATGCGGCAGGCTCGCGGCCAGCGCGTCGCGCTTGTCGGCCAGGGCCACCAGTTCCAGCACTTCCTCGGCGCGCTGCAGCAGGTCGCGCCGGTCGCTCCAGATGCGCCAGAGGTTCAGGCCGGCACCTGCCCTGGCCTGCACCGCCAGGCGCACGTTCTCCAGCACGCTGAGGTTGGGGAACAGGTTGGTGAGCTGGAACGCCCGACCCAGACCGGCCTTGGCGCGCGCGGGCGCTCCCAGTTCCGAGATGTCCTGGCCACCCAGCCGCACGCGCCCGGCACTGGCCTTGATCTGCCCGGAGATCAGGTTGAAGTAGGTGGTCTTGCCCGCGCCGTTGGGGCCGACGATGGCGGTAAGCGTGCCTGGCGCGAACGCGCAGGACACAGCCTTCACCGCCACGTGCCCGCCAAAGCGGACCGTGAGATCTTGGGTTTCAAGCATGGGGGCGGTGCGCCGAGGCGCACTCCGGTTGGGTGTTGGGCGTTGAGCGCTGGGTGTCTGGCGTGACGGGCGCTCGACGCCGCACGCCCGACGCCCAACCTCCTTCAGCGCTTGTTCCGGATCGGAATGTTCAATTCCTCAGGCTTGATCTCGCGCACCAGTTCCGGCACGCCCCAGGCAAAGGCCGGGTCGACCTTGATCTTGAAGTGGTACATGCTCTGCATGGCCTGGTGGTCTTCCTTGCGGAAGGTCATGGTGCCCTTGGGGGTGTCGAAGCTCATGCCTTCCATGGTCTGGATGAGCTTGTTGGTGTTGGTGTCGCCGTTGGTCTTCTTGAGCGCGGTCACCACGGCCATGGCGGCGGAGAAGCCACCAGCGGTGAAGAAGTCCGGCGGTGCCTTGAACTGCTTGTAGTGCTCGGCCACCATGGCGTCGTTCACCGGGTTCTTGGGGATGCCGAAGTAGTAGTACAGCGCGCCTTCCATGCCGGGGAACTGCTTGTAGGCGACCATGGCCGGCAGGATGTTGCCGCCGGTGGCGAGCTTGATGCCGTAGCGCTTCTCCAGGTCCATCTCGGCGATCTTGGGGAATGGCGTGGGCGCACCCGACCAGCCCACCGAGATGTACTTGTTGCCGGGCTGGTCCTTGAGCTTGTCGACGATGCGCAGCAGGCCGGCGGTGAAGTCGGTGGTGCCCACGGGCAGGTACTCTTCGTGGACGATCTTGGCCTTCTTGATGTATTCCTTGGCGGCCTTCACGCCGTCGCGGCCAAAGGCGTTGTCGTTGGCGAGCATGGCCACCACGTTGCCGGGCTGGTCCAGGGCCACCGCGTTGGCGGCCGCATCCTGGCTGCTGTTGCGGCCGGTGCGGAAGATGTACTTGTTCCACTTGTCGCCGGTGATGGAGTCGGCCACGGCGGGCTCCACCAGCAGGATCTTCTTGTATTCCTCGGCCACGGGCAGCATGGCCAGCGCCACCGGCGAAGCGGTGGGGCCGATGGCGAGGTCCACCTTGTCGTCGGCATAGGCGGCGGCCAGCAGGCTCTTGCCCACGTCGGGCTTGCCCTGGTCGTCCTTCTCGATCACGACGATCTTCTTGCCGCCCACCATCATGGTGCCGCCGGTGGCGTAGCTCAGGCCCATCATCAGGCCGGCCTGGGTCTGCTTGGCGTAGGCCTCCAGCGGGCCGGTCTTGCTGTGGATGTGGGCGATGCGGATTTCGCCCTTGTTGGACTGGGCCATGGCCAGCGAGGCCGTGCAGGCGAGCGCGATGACCGCGAGGCGGCGGGTGAGGTGAGTCATGTCTTGTCTCCTGGTTGGAACGGTCACAGCGCGGCGCGCCGTGGCCTGACTTTGCAGACTTCGTGCCAACGCTCTTCGCCGTTGATTTCAAAGGCTTTTTTGGTGGCCCATGCCGCCATCGTCTGAAATTCAGACGGCTGGAATTGTCTGAAATTCAGACGACCGTCTGGTTTTCAGACAGCATGCCCATGGCCGCCAGCCGGTCGTACAGGCTGGCGCGGGAGATGCCGAGCAGGCGCGCGGCGGCGGTGCGGTTGCCGTCGGTGCGGGCCAGCGCCTGCTGGATGGCGCGCCGCTCCAGTTCGGCGATCTGCTCGGGCAACGGGCGCAGCAGGGCTTCGCCCAAGGGACCGCCGGCATCATCGGCGCGCGGTGAAGCGCGCGTGGGCGCCAGCGCAGGCAGACCGGCTTCGCGCAGGACGAGTTCCACCTGCGCGGCGCCGATGTGGGGCGAGTCGCTGCGCAGGGCCAGTTGCTCCAGCACATTGCGCAGCTCGCGGATGTTGCCGCGCCAGGGCTGCGCCGCCAGCAGGGCCTGCGCATCGGCGCCGAGTTCGAGCTGCGCGCCACCACCGCGCGCGGCGATGTCCTCGCACAGCGCCTCGATCAGCAGCGTGATGTCGTCGCGGCGCTCGCGCAGCGGCGGCACACGGATGGGCAGCACGTTGAGGCGGTAATACAGGTCTTCGCGGAAGCTGCCTTCGCGCACCATCTGCTGGAGATCCCGCGAGGTGGCGGCCACCACGCGCACGTCGAAACGCACCAGCTTGTTGGAACCCAGCGGCTCGATCTCGCCTTCCTGCAGCGCACGCAGCAGCTTGACCTGCACCGACATGGGCATGTCGCCCAGTTCGTCCAGGAACAGCGTGCCACCGTCGGCGATGCGGAACTTGCCGTCGCGCCCTTTCTTGTCGGCCCCGGTGAAGGCGCCCGGCGCCACCCCGAAGAATTCGGCCTCCAGCAGCGTGTCGGGCACGGCCGCCATGTTCACGCTCACGAACGGGCGGCCCGCGCGCGGCGAGGCCGCGTGGATGGCATGGGCCAGCAGTTCCTTGCCGGTGCCCGTCTCGCCAAGCAGCAGCACCGGGCTGGCCGATTGCGCCGCGCGGCGCGCCTGGCGCTTGACCTCCAGCGCGGCGGTGCTGCTGCCCACGAAGCTGGCAAAGGTGTACTTGCTGCGGCGCTGGCTCGCCAGTTCGCGGCGCGCCTCGTTCAGGTCCTGCTCCAGGCGCGCGAACTTGCTGATCAGGGGCTGCAGCGTGGTTTCGGGATGGTCGAAGAGCACGATGCCCAGCACGCCGATGACCTCGCCCGCGTCGTCGCGCAGGGGGATGCGGCTGACCACGAAGGTGCCGGCGCGGTTGGTGAGCAGGTCGATCAGGATGGGCTTGCCCGTGGCCAGCACCTGGTGCATCTGCGTGTTGTGCACCACGCTGGAAACCGGGTGGCCGACGAAGTCTTCTTCCCGTTCGAAGCCGAGCGCCGGCAGGAAGCGGCGGTACTGGTCGTTGATCCACACCACCCTGCCCTCGCGGTCCACCAGCATCATGCCTTCGCTGGCGTTGGCGAACAGGTCGAACATGGACCTCGCGGTCAGTTCGAGGATGCTTTGCGCATCGCGCGGCAGGCGATCGTCGTGGCTCATGGCCGGATGGTACCCCCAGCCGGTATGCGCTCCCCGGGCCAGACGCGGATGGCGATGGACAGCACCGCAAAGGTCGAGGCCAGCACGACGACCCCCGGCCAGCCGAAGTGGGCGAACAGGCCCCCGGCCAGTGCCGAGCCCAGCGACATGCCGCTGAACATGGCAACGAACAGCACGGCGTTGAGGCGGCTGCGGGCGGCCGGCTCGGCACCATAGATCAGCGTCTGGTTGGAGATGAGCGCGCCCTGGAAACCCAGGTCAAAGCCGACCACCGCGACCACCACCAGCACAAGTTGCGCGTCGCGCGGCAACCAGGGCGCCAGTCCCATGGACGCGAACGACACCAGTGCAATACCGCTGCCCAGCAGGGCGACGCGGTGCGGACCCCGGCGGTCCGCCAGGCGGCCGAACAGCGGTGCCGACAGCGCGGCGGCCGCGCCTGCGATGCCGAACGCCCCCACCGCGCCGCTGCCGAGGTGGAACGGTGCGCCCGACAGCCAGAGCGCCAGCGAGGACCACACGGCACTGAAACCGACACCCAGCGCCGCCTGCGACAGCGCCGCGCGGCGCACCGCCGGGTGGCGTTGCCACAGGCCCAGCAGCGACGCCATCAGCGCGCCATACGGCAGCGTGGTGGTGGGCTGAAAACGCGGCAGGCCACGCCACAGCGCGACACCCAGAACCGCCACCAGCAACGCGGCGAGCAGGAAGACCGCGCGCCAACCGAGGTGCTCGGCGGTCAAGCCGCTGACCACGCGCGACAGCAGGATGCCCAGCAGCAGGCCGGTCATGACCGAACCCACCGCCTGGCCACGGCGGGCGTCGGGCGCCAGGGTGGCGGCCGCGGGCACGATGTCCTGCGCCACCGTGGCGGCCAGACCAATGCCCAGGCTGGCCGCCATCAGCCAGCCAATGGAAGGAGCCAGCGCGCCGCACAGCAGCGCCGCCACCAGCAGCCCGCACTTGAGGACGATCAGCGTGCGGCGGTCGTGCCGGTCACCCAGTGGCGCGGTCAGCAGGATGCCCAGCGCATAACCCAGCTGGGTGAGCATGGGCACCAGGCCCAGGGCCTGCGCGCCCGCACCGGTTTGTGCGCCCAGCAGGCCCAGCAGCGGCTGGCTGTAGTACAGGGACGCCACCGAGAGCCCCGCGCCACTGGCCAGCAGCAGCACGAGCGAGGGTGGCAGGGCTTGGTCGCCCGCCGTGGCACCGAGGCCTGAAACATGCGTTTTTTGAATGAGTGACATGGTGATTGGAGATTCGGAATGCGTGGAGCAGGAGTTTGCCCAGAGGAATGGAACAGCGGTAGCCCCGAGAGCCGCACTTGAGATATACGATCAGCGCATGAATAAGCGCACCCTATCCACGACCCCGCCCGCTGCGGACCGCCTGGAACTCATGCAGACTTTCGTGCGCATCGTCGAGGCGGGCAACCTCTCGCGCGCGGCAGCGCAGATGCAGACCACGCAGCCCACGGTGAGCCGCCGGCTGCAGGCGCTGGAGCGTTCACTGGGCCTGCGCCTGCTGCAGCGCTCCACGCGCGCAATGCGGCTGACCGAGGACGGCGAGCGCTGCTACGAGCACGCCAAGTCCCTGATCGAAAGCTGGGAGGCGCTCGAAGCCGATGTGCGCGGGGAGGACGAGGCGCCACGCGGCAGCCTGCGCGTGGTCGTGCCGCACGCCTTCGGACAGGAACAGCTCGTGCGCCCGCTCACGGAGTTCCTGCAGCGCCAGCCCGGCGTGAACGTGGAGTGGTTGCTGCGCGACGACGTGCACGACCTGATCGGTGCCGGGGTGGACTGCGCCCTGCAGGTGGGCGAGGTGCGCGACCCGTCGGTGGTGGCCATCAAGCTGATGGATGTGCCCCGCATCGTGGTGGCGGCGCCCAGCCTGGTCAAAGGCGCCCGCAAGCCCCGGCAGGTCGCGGATCTCGCCCGCCTGCCGTGGTTGGCCTTGAGCACGTACTACCGCACGGAGGTTGCTCTGGCGCACGTGCACACGGGCGAGGTGCAGCGCTTCGCGATCCAGCCGCGCATGAGCACCGACAACCTGTACGCGCTGCGCCACGCGGCGGTGCTGGGCCTGGGCGTGGGCATCGGGTCCCAGTGGATGCTGGAGGACGACCTGCGCGCCGGCCGCCTGGTGCAACTGGTGCCGCAATGGCAGGCCCCTCACCTGCCGCTGCACCTGATCTACCCCCACGCACGCTTCTACCCGGCACGCCTGCGCCGGTTCATCGAGGCCATGCGGCAGGCGATGCCGGGCCAGGCATGAGCGGGGACCGGCCCTCTTACCCCAGCCCGCGGCGCGACAGCAGCCGCGGCACCACCAGCACCGCGACCACCACCGCCAGCAGCGTGGCCGACATCGGGCGCTCGAAGAACACCATCCAGTTGCCCTCACCGATGGACAGCGCGTTGCGCATCTGCGCCTCGGCCAGGGGCCCCAGGATCAGGCCGACGATGACCGGCGCGGTGGGAAAGTCGTACCGGCGCATGACCACCCCGAGCAGGCCCAGGCCGTACATCAGGAAGAGGTCGAAGGCGCTCTGGCGCATGCCATACACGCCCACGGTGGCGAAGATCAGGATGCCGGCGTAGAGCTGGGGGCGCGGGATCTTGAGCAGCTTGACCCACAGGCCGACCATGGGCAGGTTGAGCACCAGCAGCATCACGTTGCCGATGTACAGCGAGGCGATGAGGGCCCACACCAGCGTCGACGAGGTCTGGAACAGTTGCGGCCCGGCGTTGATGCCGTAGTTCTGCAGCGCGCTCAGGAGAATGGCGGCCGTCACCGAGGTGGGAATGCCCAGCGTGAGCAGCGGCACCAGGGTGCCGGTCACGGCGGCGTTGTTGGCGGCCTCGGGGCCGGCCACGCCTTCGATGGCGCCGATGCTGCCGAACTCGGCCTTGTGTTCGGGCGAGGCCAGCTTGCGCTCCGTGGCATAGCTCAGGAAGGTCGGGATCTCGGTACCGCCGGCCGGAATGGTGCCGAACGGGAAACCGATGGCGGTGCCGCGCAGCCAGGCGGGCCAGGAGCGGCGCCATTCCTGGCGCGTCATGTGCGCCTTGTTCATCTTGTTCATGCTGCTGGCGCTGCGGCCTTCGTAGAGCGCGTTGTAGAGCGCCTCGGCCACCGCGAACAGGCCCACGGCCACCAGCACCACCTCGATGCCGTCCATGAACTCCAGCACGCCAGCCGTGTAGCGCACCTGGGCGGTGATCTGGTCGATGCCGACCAGCCCCATAGCCAGGCCGAAGAACAGCGCCGTGAGGCCGCGCAAGGTGCTCTGCCCCAGCACCGCGCTGACCGTGGTGAAGGCCAGCAGCATGAGGCAGAAGTACTCCGGCGGACCCAGCTTGACCGCGAACGTGGCCAGGATGGGGGCGAACAGCGTGACCAGGATGGTGGCGATGCTGCCGGCCACGAAGGAGCCGATGGCCGAGGTGGCCAGGGCCGCGCCCGCGCGCCCGTTCTTGGCCATCTTGAAGCCTTCGAGCGCGGTCACCATGGTGCCGGTCTCACCCGGTGTGTTGAGCAGGATGGAGGTGGTCGACCCGCCGTACATGGCGCCGTAGTAGATGCCGGCGAAGAAGATCATGGACGCGGTGGGCTCCACCTGGCCGGTGATGGGCAGCAGCATGGCCACCGTGACCGCTGGCCCCAGGCCCGGCAGCACGCCGATGGCGGTACCGAGCGCGCAGCCCGCGAAGGCCCACAGCAGATTGATCGGCGTGCCGGCGGTGGCGAAGCCGTTGAGCAGGAGGTTGATGGTGTCCATGTCAGATCCAGCCGGTGGAGGTGATGCCGGGCAGGTTCACGGCCAGCAGTTGGGTGAACAGCCAGAACACCGGCGCGGCGATCAGCACGCCCACCACCGCGTCCTTCATGGTCTGCCAGGCGTCGCCAGCGGGCTTGCCTTCGCTGCCGCGCAGGCCGCGCACCGCGAGCACGAAGCACAGCGCGCAGCTCAGGATGAAGCCGATGGTGGTGATGAGCGCCGCGTTGAGCAGCACGCCGGCCGAGACCCAGGCCAGCGCGCGCCAGTCGCCGCGCGGCGCGCCCGAGGGTTCGGGCATGTCGCGGTAGCCGCCGGTCAGCACCTGGCGAATGAGCAGGATGCCGCAGACCGCCATGACCGCGCTGACCACCCAGGGCAGGAAGTTCGGGCCGACGCCCGCGTAGCCGGCCTGCGCGGGAATGGACCAGGCGCCTACGGCCAGCACGGCGGCGACCAGCAAGGCACCGATGCCCATGGCGAGTTGCCCGGACCGGTGGTTGACAGAGGAAGTGGGCTGGGGGGTGTCCATGGACGCTCCTTGTCCGGCCAAGACGGCCATGGCCGACCCGGCGCGCGCGGCGCCGGGCGGCGGTTTCTTCAAGGCGCGCCCGTGGGGCGCGCGGAGGGGGGTCAGGAAAGGATCAGACCATGCCGGCGCGGACCATGGTCGCGCGCAGGGAGGAGAAGTCGCGGTCCACGAACTCGTCGAAGGCCTTGCCGGTGAGCAGGGCCGGCGTCCAGTTGTTCTTCTCGACCGCGGCCGCCCAGGCCTTGCTCTGCGTGGCCTTGACGATCATGGCGGTCAGCGCATCGCGCTGGGCCTGGGTGATGCCCGCCGCGCCGTAGACGCCGCGCCAGTTGCCGATCTCCACGTCGATGCCCTGCTCCTTGAGCGTGGGCACATCGATGCCCTTGACGCGCTGGCCGGAGGTGACGGCGATCGCGCGCATCTTGCCGCTCTCGATGTACTGCTGGAACTCGCTGTAGCCGCTGCCGCCGATGGTGACGTTGCCGCCCAGGATGGCTGCGGTGGCCTCGCCGCCCCCACGGAAAGGCACGTAGTTGATCTTGGAAGCGGGCACGCCCACGGCCTGCGCGATCTGGGCCGCCGCGATGTGCTCGGTGGCGCCGCGCGAACCGCCGCCCCACTTGATGCTGCCCGGGTCCTTCTTGAGCTGCTCGACCACGTCCTTCATGGATTTGTAGGGCGAGTTTTCGGGCAGCACGAAGACGTTGTATTCGGTGGTCAGGCGCGCGATGGGCGTGAGTTGCGTGATCGACACCGGCGGCTTGCCGGTGATGATGCCGCCCAGCATCACCGCGCCCATCACCATCAGGGCATTGGGGTCGCCCTTGGCGGCGTTGAAGAACTGGGCCAGGCCGATGGCGCCGGCCGCTCCGCCCTTGTTCTCGAAGGTCACGGAAGACGCCACGCCGGCATCGCGCATGGCGTCGCCCAGCGCGCGGCCGGTGCCGTCCCAGCCGCCGCCGGGGTTGGCCGGAATCATCATCTTGATGTTCGCGCTGGCCCAGGCGGCGTTGGGCAGGGCACCCGCGGCGGCGAGCGCGGCAAGGGATTTGAGGAAGGTGTCGCGACGCATGGCTTGTCTCCTGGAATGAGGGAATGAAACGACCCTGGCATCTTGGCCTTGCACCCTGTCAGTTCGCTGTCCAAGACCCTGGTGAAAACCCTAGGGCCCGACAGCGCCGGCCTTGGCCGCCGACCATAATGCCGCCACAGATGAAGCTGCTGCTGATCGAAGACAACCCCACCATGCAGGCCACCCTGCGGCGCAGCTTCGAGCGCCGAGGCATACAGGTCATGGGCTGCGACGATGGCGCACGCGCGCTGTCCCTGTGGCAGGCCAGCCTACCGGACGCGGTGCTGCTGGACCTGAGCCTGCCCGGCATGGACGGCCTGGAGATCCTGAGCCAGGCACGCGCGGCCGGCCTGACCACACCGGTCATCATCCTCACCGCGCGCGGCACCGTGGGCGACCGCATCCTGGGCCTGAACACGGGCGCCGACGACTACCTGCCCAAGCCCTTCGACCTGGACGAGCTTGAGGCGCGCCTGCGCGCGCTGGTGCGGCGTTCCACCAGTGCGGAAGCGGCCAGCGCGGCGACGCGCAGCGCCGCCTGGTGCGGCATGCAGGTGGACAAGGACAGTGGCGCGGTGTACGTGGACAACCAGCCGCTGGAGCTGGCGCCACGGGAGCTGGCCCTGCTGCGCGCCTTGCTGGCCAAGCCGGGCCATGCGATCGCCAAGGAACGGCTCTTCGAACTGGTGTTCCCCGGCGAGAGCCAGGTGCAGCCCGAGGCCATCGAGGTGGTGGCCTACCGGTTGCGCAAGAAGATCGCGCACACCGGCGCCCAGGTGGTCACGCTGCGTGGCCTGGGCTACCTGCTCAAGAAGGCCGAGGCATGAAGCCCGCACGGCCGCCCCGGCGCGCGGCCACGTCGCTGCGCCGCAACCTGCTGGTGGGCATCCTGCTGCCGCTGGTGGCCTTCATGGTGATCAACACGCTGGTGCTGTACCGGCAGGCCCTGGCGGCGGCGGACACGGCCTATGACCGCACGCTGCTGGCCACCGCCAAGTCGCTGGGAGAGCAGCTCCAGGTCAGCGGCCAGGGCAGCGAGGCGCGCGTGCAGTCCACCATGCTGTATTCGGCGCTGGAGGCCTTCGAGGCGGACAACCGCAGCCGCCTCTTCTACCGCGTGAGCGGCTTCCAGGGCGAAATGGTCTCGGGCTTCGAGGACCTGCCTGCGCCACGCGCCAGGGTGCCGCAGAACAACATCTACGCCGCGCTGGTGAGTTTCTACGACGACGACTACCGGGGTGTGCCGGTGCGCATGGCCGTGCTGCTGCAGCCGGTGGCCGGCGTGCAGGGCCTGGGCATGGCCACCATCCAGGTGGCCGAGACGCTGGAACTGCGGCAGACGCAGGCGCGCCAGATCCTCACCGACACGCTCTGGCGCCAGGCCATCCTGGTGGTGGTGGTCGTGCTGGTCGTGGTGCTGGTGGTGCAGCGCGCCACCCGCCCGGTGCGTGCGGTGAGCCACGCCTTGGCCGCGCGCACGGAGAACGACCTCTCCCCGCTGGCCACGGAGAGCGCGCCGCGCGAACTGCTGCCGCTGATGGAGGCGACCAACCAGCACATGCAGCGCCTGGCGCACCTGCTCGAACACCAGAAGCGCTTCGTGCGCGACACCTCGCACCAGTTGCGCACGCCGCTGGCGGTACTCAAGACGCAGGTGCAGTCCGCCCTGCGCGGCGACGTGGAGCCGCGCCAGGCGCTGGAGGAGATCGGCCACACCGTGGAACGCGCCACCGAACTGGCCAACCAGATGCTCGCGCTGGCCAAGGTGGAGCAACTGCGGCAGGAGAAGAGCACACCCGTGGTCGACTGGTCCGAGGTGCTGCGCGCGGTGGCGCTGGACCTCTCCGCGCTGATCGCCGAACGCTCGCTGGACTTCTCGCTCGACGCGCACCCGGCACCGGTGCGGGCACACGAATGGGCACTGCGCGAGCTCAGCCGCAACCTGCTGCACAACGCCATCAAGAACACCCCGGCCGCCTCGCGCCTGGCGGTGACCCTGGTGACCGACGGGCAGACCGCCGCGCTCACCGTCAGCGACGAAGGGCCGGGCATCTCGCCCGCTCTGCGCGAGCGGCTGTTCCAGCCGTTCGCCACCGACCACCGCCGGGGCCCCAGCCTGTCGGGCTCGGGCCTGGGCCTGGCGATCTGCCGCGAGATCGTCCAGTCCCTGGGCGGCAGCATCGACCTCGACAACCGCGAGCAGCATGGCCAGGTGCGCGGCCTGGACGCCACGGTGCGCCTGCCGCTGGAATCACCCGACCACACACCCCCTCACCATGACATCTGAAGGCAAAGTACGGCTGGACAAATGGCTCTGGGCCGCGCGCTTCTACAAGACGCGCAGCCTCAGCAGCGAAGAGATCGACAAGGGCCGCGTGCGCGTCAATGGCGCGCCGGCCAAGCCCGCGCGCGAGCTCAGGCCGGGCGACGTGCTGGAGCTGCGCATCGGACACGAAACACGCACGGTCACCGTGCGGGGCCTGAGCGGCGTGCGGGGGCCGGCACCCGTGGCCGCCCTGCTCTACGAGGAAACCGCCGAATCCCAGCGGCTGCGCCGCGAGGCGGCCGAACTGCGCCGCGTCGCCCCCGAGCCGGCGCTGAGCCAGCCCATGGGACGGCCCACCAAGCGCGATCGGCGGCAGATCGAGCACCTGCGAGGCGGCGGCGACTGGAACGAGCGCTGGAGCGCTTCCATCGACCCCAGAGACTGAGGGCGACAGCGGCGCCACTCAGCCCTTGCGCAAGCCCAGCCACATCACCGTGGCAACCACCACCAGACCACCGGCCACCTGCACCGGTGCGATGGACTGCCCCAGGATGGCCCAGGCGAGCACGAGCGCGAAGATGGGCTCGATGTTCATGATGGCGGAATTGCCCACCACGCCCAGGCGCGGCAGCACCGTGAACATGATGGTGAAGGCGGTGCCATAGAGAAACGTCAGGCCCGCCAGGCCCATCCAGCCGACCGGCTCGGTGGGCAGCGACAGCCCGCCCTGGAAGCCCGAAGCCGCCAGCGCGATGAGCGCGACGATGCCCATGGTGGTCGCCGTGCGCAGCCGGCCATCGAGCCCCACCGTCTCGTGCTGGGTGACAACCAGCGCCAGGCCGAAGCTGGCTGAGCCCGCCAGCGCGAACGCCACCCCGACACCGATGCGCGCCCAGTGGCCGGTGGCACCCAGTCCCGAGGCCGCGCCGGACACGTCCAGCGCCAGGGCCAAGCCGATCAGCATCACCGGCATGGCGCGCAGCACGCGCGGCGCAGCGCGCTGGCCGTACACCACGCGCGCCCACAGCGCCGTCCACAACGGGTAGGTGTTGAAAGCCAGCAGCGCCAGCGCCACCGGCAGCCGTGCCACCGCGGCGTACAGGCACAGGCTTTGCACACCCACCAGCACGCCAATCAGCAACAGCGCCTTGCGGTGCCGGGACTGCAGTTGCACCGGCACACGGTAGGCCAGCAGGATCAGGCTGACCACCAGCGCGGTAACGCAACTGCGAAACGCCACGGCGGTGGCCACGCTCACCCCATGGTCGAACGCCAGGCGCGCGGCCACATGGTTCGCGCCCATCATGAAGGCGATCAGCAGGAGGGTGGCAAAGGCCGCGGTGGAAATACCTTGAGGTGTATGTGACTGCATGGCCCGCATTGTGCGGTGCCGGCCAACGGCCTCAGGCGTACACCATGAATTCCAGCAGATTGCCGTCGGGATCGCGGGTGTACACGCTGGTGCCCACCGCAGTGCCGCCATCGCGCGCACCCACGCGCTCGATGGGCCCCACCTCCACCGCGGCACCCACCCGGGCCAGCAGCTCCAGCACCTCCTGCACCGTGCCGTCCCAGACGAAACAGAAATCACCGCACCCCGGTACGGCGGTGGGACCGCGCAGTCTGAAGTCCGGGTTCTGCCACGCGGCGGGCGCGTGCACATTGATCTTGTTCTCGCCGAACTGGATGGCAAAGAACGGCTTGCCGGTCGCCCGCCACGCCTCGGGCGTGGGCACACCGAAACCCAGCGCGGCGTAGAACGCCATCAGCGCCTCTGGCTGCGCGGTGGGGATGGCCACATGGTCAAAACGTTTGATACCCATGCCGGCATCGTAACGGAGGCACCAGCCTGTCCGACATCCCGAGTCGGCGATGTCCTACGCGCGGGCACGGTGCAGGCGCGTAGCCTTGGGCTGGCACAGAAAGAAAGGAGCACCCCTCATGGACAACATCTACGAAGCCCTGCGAGAAAGCCACGAACTGCAGCGCAAGCTGTGCCGGCGCCTGCTGCGCACCGCCCCCGACAACCCTCTGGCCTGGTCGCTGTTCCAGGAACTGCGCGTGGAGCTCGCCGCCCACGCCGCCGCCGAAGAGCGCTTTCTGTACGCCCAGATCCTGTTCGACGACATGGGGCTGAAATCCTCGCGGCACGCGCTGGCGGAACACCATGAGATCGACGAATGCGTGGAGGACCTGGCCCGTGCGCGCCACGACCCGGCGCAATGGAAGCCACTGGCCAGGAAACTCTCCCACGAGGTGCACCACCACCTGCGCGAGGAGGAGCGCAAGTTCTTCCAGCTCTCGGGAAAAATCCTGAGCGACCGCCAGAAAGCCAGCCTCGCACCGCGTTACCGCCAGGACGCTCGGCGCATGCGGCAGGTGGTGGCTGCGTAGAACGCGGCCAGAGAAGCTCTCTTGTGCCGGCAACGGCTATGTCGTAGATTGCGCCCATCCCCTCTTCAGCAGCCCCTGTGCTGCACCGGGTGGTCAAGACCCCAGGAACCCGGTGGCGTGCTTCAACGGGGACAAGGCAACACCTGGGTGCGCGACATCTTCTTTCTGGCGCGAACCCAGCCGCCTTGACACGCTCTAGACAGGAGACTGCTTGCCATGCTGTTGCCGATGTCCCTGCGCCTGCTGGTCGCCGTGCTGCTCGGTGCGCTCACGCTCCCGCTGAGGGCACAGCCCTGGCACAAGATGGACAACCCGGAAGCGGTGCGCAGCGGCCTGGAGGCCAACGCCGCCCGTGTCTACCGCTTCAAGCCCGCATCCAACGTGCGCCCGCTGCCACCGGCTCCCGACAACGAGTCCACACGACCGGTGATCTCGGCGGTGCAGAGCTTTGCCCGTGGCACCTACGGAACCCTGCTGCTGGAAAACGGCTTGGTGCTCTTCGAAGGCTACGGCCAAGGCGCTCAGGCCGACTCGATGATCGGCGCCTACTCGGTCACCAAGAGCTGGACCGCCCTGGCCGTTGGAGAAGCGCTGTGCGCGGGCCGCATCAAGAGCCTGGACGACCTCGCTCAGGCCTATGCACCGCAATTGCAGGGGACGGCCTATGGTCGCGCCAGCGTGCGCGATCTGCTGCGCTACACCAGCGGAGCCGAGGACCCGGGAGGCAATGGCTACATTGGCATTCACAACCTGCGAGACTTCAACGCCATGGTCGAGCACCGCATGAGCCTGGCCGAGCTGATCGGCAAACACGGTGCGCCCAGTCGCTTCAAGCCTGGAGAGAAATTCATCTACAACGGACTGGACTCCGAAGCCTTGAGCCTGGTGGTGCGCGAAGCCACCGGGCAGCCGTTGCAGGCCTGGTTTGAAGCCACGGTCTGGCAGGAAGCCGGTGGCGAGTCGTCCGCCGCCTGGTTCGTCGACAGCGAGGGCAACGGCATCGCCGAGGTACTGGTGTTCGCCACCACGCGCGACTTCGCCCGAATCGGTCTGTACGTCCTGGAAAGACTGACCGATCAGGCCGGCAGCGCCTGCATGCGCCAGTTCGTCAAGGAGGCCGCCTCGCCTTTGGTGGCCAAAGGCTACTGGCAGTCGGCGCCGGCCTATGGCATGGGGCTGCACACCGGCGCGGATGGCCAAGTCTGGATGTTCGGGTACAACGGCCAACGAATTGGCGTGCGCACGGACAGACGGCGCGTGTTCGTCACCACCAATAACAGGGATGGCGAGGCGATCGACCGGGGCTCACAGAGCCTGCTCTCGCGCTGAACATCGGCGCCCTCCGGACAGGGAGCACCACGCTCGAGAGCACCTATTTTTGGCTTTCTCATCGAGGGGGCAAATTCCCCAATGAAAAAGCCCGCTTGCGCGGGCTTTTGGGACCAGTTTGGATCAGTCTGGACTGAATTCTGGCGGAGTGAGAGGGATTCGAACCCTCGATGAGGCTCTACACCCCATACTCCCTTAGCAGGGGAGCACCTTCGGCCACTCGGTCATCACTCCGGAAGCTGCGTATTATGCCTCAACTTCAACGGGCTCCAGCCCCGGCGAAGACGCTCAACCCGCGATGGTGTCGGCGGTCTGGTCGAGGTCGAACTCGCGGTGCAGCGAACGCACGGCGAGCTCCATGTACTTCTCGTCGATCACCACCGAGGTCTTGATCTCCGAGGTGGAGATCATCTGGATGTTGATGCCCTCGACGCTCAGGCACTTGAACATGCGGCTGGCCACGCCGACGTGGCTGCGCATGCCGATGCCCACGATGCTGACCTTGCAGATGCGAGCGTCGCTCACCACTTCGGCGGCACCGAGCGCGGGCACCACCTTGGTCTTGAGCAGGTCCAGCGTCTTCTGGTGGTCGTTGCGGTGCACCGTGAAGCTGAAGTCGGTCTTGCCGTCCTTGGAGAGGTTCTGGATGATCACGTCGACTTCGATGTTGGCGTCGGCCACCGCGCCCAGGATCTGGTAGGCGATGCCCGGGGTGTCGGGCACGCCGAGCACCGAGATCTTCGCTTCGTCGCGGTTGAATGCAATGCCGGAAACGACGGCTTGTTCCATGTCTTCGTCTTCCTCAAAAGTGATCAGGGTGCCGGAGGCGGCTTCTTCGTTCAGGTCGATGTCCCAGGGCGTGAAGCTGGAGAGCACGCGCAGCGGCACCTTGTACTTGCCGGCGAACTCCACCGAGCGGATCTGCAGCACCTTGCTGCCCATGCTGGCCATTTCCAGCATTTCCTCGAAGCTCACGCGGGCCAGGCGGCGGGCCTCGGGCACCACGCGCGGGTCGGTGGTGTAGACGCCGTCGACATCGGTGTAGATCAGGCACTCGGCCGCCTTGAGTGCAGCCGCCACGGCCACGGCCGAGGTGTCGCTGCCGCCACGGCCCAGCGTGGTGATGTTGCCTTCAGGGTCCATGCCCTGGAAGCCGGTGACGATGACCACGCGGCCGGCCTGCAGGTCGGCGCGGATGCGCGCGTCGTCGATGGACTCGATGCGGGCCTTGGTGTAGGCGTTGTTGGTCATGATCGGCACCTGCCAGCCGGCGTAGCTCACCGCCTCCAGGCCTTCGGCTTGCAGCGCAATGGCCAGCAGCGCGGAAGACGCCTGCTCGCCGGTGGCCGCGAGCATGTCGAGTTCGCGGCCATAGGCGGTGCCGGTCTTCGCCGGAGCCAGCTCCTTGGCCAGGCCGAGCAGGCGGTTGGTCTCGCCACTCATGGCGCTGGGCACCACCACCATCTGGTGGCCGGCCCGGTGCCATTTGGCCACGCGCCGGGCCACGTTGCGGATGCGCTCGGTGGACCCCATGGAGGTACCGCCGTACTTGTGAACTATCAAAGCCATCGGTTGGATCGGGTTGGTGAGTCGTCTCGGGTTGCCGGATCGGCGGTGCGCGGACCGCTGGTCCGCACGGACGCGGCTGCATCAGGCAAAACCCTGAGATTATAGGATGGGGGGTGTCAGCCCGCGCGGTAGCACAGGCGTTCGCCGTCGCGGACCACGCAGCCGCTGGCGACCTTGATCTCGATGCGATGGCCGCGTGTGGTGCAGGCGGCAATCTGGTCGAGCAGTTCTTCAAGCTGCGCGGCACTGGGTGCCACGCCCTCTTCTCTACGCAGCCAGGCGCGCAAGGCGTTGGCTTGCCGCTCGCGCGAGAGCGCACGCAGCGGCGTGATGGCCGGCGGCGTGCCGCAGGCAGCAAGGTCGATCGCCGCCAGCTCATCGAGCAGGCGCTGTGCCTGGGCCGCGTGCCGGGCACTGCGCGCGAGCAGGAGCCGGAAACCGGGGAATGCCTCGGCCCAGGCGGGCATCAGCGTGGCGCGGATGCGGTTGCGCGTGAAGCGCGCGTCGGCGTTGCTGGGGTCGTCCACGAAGGCGTGGCCAGCCTCGTTGAGCACGGCACGCAAGGCCTGCGCCGGCAGGTCGAGCAAGGGCCGGCCAAAGACCACGCCATGCCGCTCGAAGTGCTCGGGCATGGCCGCGAGGCCGGGCAGGCCGGCGCCCCGGCTGAGCGCCAGCAGCAGCGTTTCGGCCTGGTCGTCGGCGTGCTGGCCCAGCAGCACGCAGGAGGCGCCCTCTTCCTGCGCCATGCGCGCCAGGGCTTCGTAGCGTGCACGGCGCGCGGCGTCTTCCGGGCTCTGCCCCGGCGCGTGAGCCGCTTGCACATGGGCCACGCGCAACGGCACGCCGTGCCGCGCGCAAAACGCGCGCGCATGGGCCTCGAAGTCGTCGCCGGCGGCCTGCAGGCCGTGGTGCACATGGAACGCACGCGCCCGGTCCGGCCAGCGGTCGCGGACCGCCAGCAACAAAGCGGTGGAGTCGGCACCGCCGCTGTAGGCGACGGCAAGGGGAGCGGACCCGGCCACCGCCAGCGGGTGGCGTTCACACCACCCTGCCAGCGCCGGCCCGCAGAGGGTCACTTGGCCTTCGTGTCGGTGAAGCGGCCGTAGCTGTTGAGGCGCGCGTGGCGGCGCTCCAGCAGTTCCTTGACCTTGAGGTCGGCGACCTGGCGCCAGGCGTCGTTGAGGGCGCGCTTGAGGAAAGCGGCCATCTGCTTGTGGTCGCGGTGCGCGCCGCCCACGGGTTCGTTGACGATCTTGTCCACCAGGCCCAGGGCCTTGAGGCGGTGCGCGGTGATGCCCAGCGCGTCGGCGGCATCGCTGGCGCGGTCGCTGGTCTTCCAGAGAATGGATGCACAGCCCTCGGGGCTGATCACCGAATAGACCGAGTACTGCAGCATCAGCACCTGGTCGGCCACGGAGATGGCCAGCGCGCCACCAGAGCCGCCCTCGCCAATGATGGTGGAGATGATGGGCACCTCCAGTTGCGCCATTTCGAAGATGTTGCGGCCGATGGCCTCGGACTGGCCGCGCTCCTCGGCGTCGATGCCGGGGTAGGCACCGGGCGTGTCCACGAAGGTGAAGACGGGCAGCTTGAACTTTTCGGCCAGCTTCATGAGGCGCAACGCCTTGCGGTACCCCTCGGGCTTGGTCATGCCGAAGTTGCGCAGGCCGCGCTCCTTGGTGTCGCGCCCCTTCTGATGGCCCAGCACCATGCAGGGCTGGCCATTGAAGCGCGCCATGCCGCCGACGATGCTCAGGTCATCGGCGAAGTGACGGTCCCCGTGCAGTTCCACGAAGTGGGTGAAGATCTCGCGCACATAGTCCAGCGTGTAGGGCCGGTCGGCATGGCGGGCGATCTTGGTGATCTGCCACGGCGTGAGGTTGCTGTAGATGTCCTTGGTGAGTTGCAGGCTCTTGCCTGCGAGCTGTTCGATTTCCTCGGAGATGTCGACCGCGGATTCGGTCTGCACATAGCGAAGTTCCTCGATCTTGGTTTCGAGCTCGGCGATCGGCTGCTCGAAATCCAGAAAGGTCTTTTTGGCCAAGGTCAACTCCTTGTCTTGTCAACGACGTCCCGACGGGCCGGCGGGTTCAGTAGCTCACCGGCAGCGGATCGAGCGACCGCCAAATATACCAAGTCGCCACGCTGCAATACGGAGCCCAGGAGCCCGCCACTTCGCGGATCTCGCTGCGGCTGACAGGCTCGCCGGAAAAGTAGCACTGGCTGATGCCATTCTGCAGACCGATGTCGTCCAGCGGTAATACGTTGGGCCGCATCAGATGGAAGATCAGGAACATCTCTGCGGTCCATCGACCGATGCCGCGGATGGCCACCAGCTCGGCGATGATGGCCTCATCGTCCATCGTCGCCCAGCCCTTGACGTGCACCTGGTCGTTGGCGAAGTGCAGGGCCAGATCGACCAGGTATTCCACCTTGCGCGCGGAGAGGCCGGCCGCGCGCATGTCGTCCACCTTGAGCTTGAGGACGTAGGCCGGCGTCATCTTGCGCGGCAGGCACTCGAACCGGTCCCACACCGACTGCGCGGCCTTCACCGAGATCTGCTGACCCACGATGCTGCGCGCCAGCGTGACGAAGGCATCGCCGCGCGACTGCAGGCAGGCGCCGCCGTACTGGGGAATGAGCTTCTTCATCACCCGGTCCCGTTTCATCAGGTGCCGGCAGGCGTCCGCCCAGTAGGCGGGCGCGTCCTGCGGCAGGCTGCTGGCGGTGGCCATCAGGCACGCTCCCAGGTGGTGCCGGCGGGACCGTCCTTGAGCACGATGCCCTGTGCGAGGAGGTCCTGCCGAATGCAGTCGGCCAGCGCGAAGTCGCGCGACTTCTTGGCGGCGGCACGCTGGTCGATCAGGCTGAGAATCGCGGCCTCGTCCGGCCCGTCGCCATGTGCACCGCCGGCCTGGAGGTAGGCGGCCGGATCGCTCTGCAACAAGCCGAGCACGCCGCCCAGCGCGCGCAGCAGACCTGCCAGGTCCGCATCGCGCGTGCGGTTCACCTCGCTGGCCAGTTCGAAGAGCACGGCAACGGCCTCTGGCGTGCCGAAATCTTCGTCCATCGCGGCACGGAAGCGCTGCGCGTGCGGCTGCCCCCAGTCGATGCGCTCCAGTGGTGCCGCAGCGACCTGCGACAAGGCGGTGTAGAGGCGCTTGAGTGCGCCACGCGCATCGTCGAGATGGGCATCGCTGTAATTGAGCGCGCTGCGGTAGTGCGCCCGCAACACGAAGAAGCGCACGGTCTCGGGGTCGTACTTGCCGAGCACTTCGCGGATGGTGAAGAAGTTGCCCAGGCTTTTGGACATCTTCTCGTTGTCCACGCGCACAAAGCCGTTGTGCATCCAGACACGCGCCAGCGGCTGCCCCGTGGCGCCCTCGCTCTGGGCTATTTCGTTTTCATGGTGAGGGAACTGCAGGTCCGCACCGCCGCCATGGATGTCGAAGGTCTCGCCCAGCATCTCGCAGCTCATGGCCGAGCATTCGATGTGCCAGCCTGGGCGGCCCGCGCCGTAGTTGCTGGGCCATTTGGCCTCTGCCGGTTCCTCGGCCTTGGCGGCCTTCCAGAGCACGAAGTCCAGCGGGTCGTGCTTGCCGTCGTTCACGGCCACGCGCTCGCCGGCCCGCAACTCGTCCAGCGACTTGCCGGAGAGCTTGCCGTAGCCGTCGAACTTGCGCACCGCGAAGTTCACATCGCCGCCTTCGGCCCGGTAGGCCAGGCCGCGCGATTCGAGCCGCTCGATCAGCGACAGCATCTGCGGCACGTACTCCGTGGCACGCGGCTCATGCGTGGGCCGTTCGATGCCCAGGGCATCGGCGTCCTGGTGCAGCGCGTCCACCATGCGGTTGGTCAGCGCGGTGATGGTCTCGCCGTTCTGCAGTGCGCGGGCGATGATCTTGTCGTCGATGTCGGTGACGTTGCGCACATAGGTCACGCGGTAACCGCTGGCCTTGAGCCAGCGCTGCACGACATCGAAGGCCAGCATGGAGCGGGCATGGCCCAGGTGGCACAGGTCGTACACCGTCATGCCGCAGACGTACATGCGCACATGCCCTGGCTCGATAGGCTGGAACGCCTCCAGCCGTCTGGTCAGCGAGTTGTGGATTTTCAGGGACATGGAGCGGCAGCGGGCAGGAGACGACGAAGGCAATGTTCAGCATCCGGGCATCGGTGGCAGTGCCTTGTGTGACACCCTGCAACACCCGGGCCCGCCAGTGCTGCGGATGGCCCGGCAAGCCCCAGGGAACCGGACCCCCTCAGATACAATCCGCCAGTATATCCAGCCCGTTGGTGCACCCCTGTGCGGCTGCGGGCCTTCGATCAACGTTTCACCGGCGCCGCCCCATTCCGGCACGCCGGGTTCGCCTCCGAGGTCCCATGCGCCACTCCGCGAAATCCCAGTCCGGCTTCAACACCGCCGCGCCGTCCAACGCACGGACCCTGCGTCTGCGCCATGCCGTGCTCGGCGTGGCGATGGCGCTGCTGGCAGGCACATCCACGGTCTGGGCGCAATCCGACGAGTACGCCGAGGTCAACCGCCTGGTGCGCGCCGGCCAGTACAACGAAGCCATGTACAAGGCCGACCAGTACCTGGCCAGCAAACCACGCGACCCGCAGATGCGCTTCCTCAAGGGCGTGATCCAGACCGAGAGTGGCAAGTCCGCCGAGGCCATCACCACCTTCGCCAAGCTCACCGAGGATTACCCCGAGCTGCCCGAGCCCTACAACAACCTGGCCGTGCTCTATGCCGGCCAGAGCCAGTTCGACAAGGCCCGCGCCGCGCTGGAGATGGCGATCCGCACCAACCCGAGCTATGCCACCGCCCATGAAAACCTGGGCGACGTGTATGCCAAGCTCGCGAGCCAGGCCTACAGCAAGGCCTTGCAGCTCGATGCGGGCAACACCGCCGTGGCACCCAAGCTCAGCCTGATCCGCAACCTGTTCGCCGGCAACACCGGCAAGGCCGGTGCCCTGGCCGCGCCGGTGGCGGCTGCCACTGCGCCAGCAGTGGCACCTGCGCGGCCGCCGGCGCCTGTTGCGGCCGCGCCTGCACCCGCTGCGGCCCCCGCGCCCACCGCATCCACGGCCGCTCCGGCGCCCGCGCCCGCCTCCGCTGCGGCCGCTGCGCCCTCGGTCGGCGGTGACACACAGCGCGAGGTGGAGGCCGCCGTGGCGGCATGGGCCAAGGCCTGGTCGTCGCGCAATGTGGCCAGCTACCTCGCGGCCTACGGCCCGGGCTTCACCCCACCCGGCGGGCAGTCCCGCGCCGCATGGGAGGCCGAGCGCCGCGCACGCATCGAGCCGCGTTCGCGCATCGGCGTGGAAGTGAGTGAACTCACCATCACCGCGGTGGACGCCAACCGCGCAACGGCACGCTTCCGCCAGGAATACGCCTCGGACACCCTGAACGTCACCAGCCGCAAGACCCTGGACCTCGTCAAGAGCGGCAACCGGTGGCTCATCGTGCGGGAATCCACGGGATCCTGATGGCCAACCGGCGGTTTGCGCAGCGAGGCCATGCCGGCCTGCCGGGGGACCTGATGGAACCGGGCAACGGTGGCATGCGCTGGCGCACGCCCCGGGGCCGGGCGCTTGCGGGGCTGCTCGCCTTGCTCGTGCTGGCACTGCTCGGCACGCTGGCCCTGGGTCGCCTGCCTCACATCCCCCAGCACCCCACGGACGGGAACGCCTACACCCTGGCCCGCCCACCCGCTCTGATCGACAGCGCGCTGGCGCGCATGGACGACCTGGCACGCGGGCTTGCGGGCAACAGCCGCTCGGGCCTGACCAGCGCACCACTGACACCGGAGCGTCTGCAGCAGATCCAGCCGCTCATGGGAGATGCGGAGGCGAGGCTGATCGGGATCTACCAGCTCATCGGCCAGGGCCAGCATAGGCAGGCCTTGCAAAGGGCCGAGGTTCTGGTGCGCGACCACCCGAACTTCCAGCTCGCCCAACTCCTCTATGGCGACCTGCTCAGCCTGCAGGCGCGCCCGGTGCGCCTGCTGGGCGATGTGCCCGACACCACGGCGCAGGCCGGCGCACAGCAGTTGGACACGCTGCGCGAAGAATCACGCCGACGCCTGCGCGCCCTCACGGAACGGCCACCCGAAGGGGCCATTCCGACGCAGTTCCTGACGCTCTCCAACCAGAACCGCCACGCCATCGCGATCGATGCCGCGCGCTCGCGCCTCTACCTGTTCGAGAACCTCAATGCCAGGCCGCAGGCCGACGCCGGGGCCGATGCGCAGCCGAAGCTCAAACTGCTGGGCGACTACTACATCTCGGTAGGACTGCAGGGCATCGAGAAGGTCGCCGAGGGCGACAAGCGCACGCCCACCGGCGTCTACTTCATCACCAGCACCCTCAACCCGGCCAATCTGCCTGACCTGTATGGCGTGGGCGCACTGCCCATCAACTACCCGAATCCGCTGGACGTGCAGCGCGGCAAGACAGGCAGCGGTATCTGGCTGCACGGCACGCCCAGCGAGCAGTTCGCGCGCGCGCCACAGGCCTCCGATGGTTGCGTCGTGCTCTCCAACCCAGACCTGGAGCGGGTGCTGGCCACCGTGCGCATCCGGACCACGCCGGTGGTGATCGCGCCGGAACTGCAGTGGGTGCAGCCCGATGCGCTGGCTGATGAACGACAGCAGTTCAACGAGGTCCTGGAGGCCTGGCGCCTGGCGCGCAGCACGGGCGATGCAGACCGGCTCAAGGGCTTCTATTCCGAACGGTTCATGAACCAGGGACGCGACCTCGCCCAGTGGTGGCCGCGCGTGGAAACCGAACTGCGCTCCAACGGTGGGCGCGAACTGCAACTCAAGGACCTGTCGGTGCTGCGCTGGCGCGACCAGGAGGACACCATGGTGGTCACCTTCGGCGAGGTACCCGCCGGGTACAGCCGAGGCGTCACCAAGCGGCAGTACTGGACGCGCGAGCGCGACCGCTGGACCATCTTTTTTGAAGGAAGCATCTGATGACGACCCCTACCCTCCTCGCCCGCGCCGGCATCTCGCGCCGACTGCTGGTCACGGTCCTGGCCGCGATGAGCCTGCCGCTGTCCGTGGCCGCGCAAGGTGCCGCCGCCCCCAAGGTCCGGCTGAACACCTCGATGGGCGACATCGTGCTCGAGCTCTACCCCGACAAGGCGCCCAAGACCGTGGACAACTTCCTGCAGTACGTGCGTGACAAGCACTACGACGGCACCATCTTTCACCGCGTGATCGACGGCTTCATGGTGCAGGGCGGCGGCTTCACCTCCGGGTTCGAACAGAAGGCCACGCGCGCACCCATTCCGCTGGAGACCGGCAACGGGTTGAAGAACGACCGTGGAACGATCGCGATGGCACGCACGTCCAACCCCCATTCGGCAACCGGCCAGTTCTTCATCAACGTGGTCGACAATGCCAACCTCAACGCCCCCAAACCCGACGGGTACGGCTACGCCGTATTCGGCAAGGTGATCGCCGGCATGGATGTCGTGGACAAGATCCGCGCCGTGCCGGTGGGGGACATGGGCATGCACCAGAACGTGCCCCGCACACCCATCACCATCCTCAAAGCCACCCTGGAGAAATGAACATGGCCAACCCCAAAGTCGAACTTCACATTGCCGGACATGGCGTGATCACGCTGGAACTCGATGCCGAGAAGGCGCCCCAGTCCACGGCCAACTTCCTGGCGTACGTGAACAAGGGCCACTACAACAACACGGTCTTCCACCGCGTGATCCCTGGCTTCATGGTGCAGGGTGGCGGCTTCGAGCCGGGCATGAACCAGAAGGCCACCGACACACCGATCGCCAACGAGGCCAACAACGGTCTCAAGAACGACACCTACACCATCGCCATGGCCCGCACCAGCGATCCGCATTCGGCCACGGCCCAGTTCTTCATCAACGTGGCCAACAACGGCTTCCTCAACCACACCGCACCCAGCGCGCAAGGCTGGGGCTATGCGGTGTTCGGCAAGGTGGTTTCCGGTACCGAGATCGTCAAGAAGATCGAGGGCGTGCCCACCGGCCGCAAGGGCTTCCACGACGACGTGCCCAAGGAGGACGTCGTGATCGAGAAGGCTGTCGAGGTGTGATGGGAGGCTCCCCCCTGCGCCGCTGCGCGGCTTCCCCCCTCTCTGGCGCGCCTGCGGCGCTGGGAGGGGGGACGATGCCTTGGGCCGGCGGAGCCGGACCCTCGGCATCTCTGGGATCGGGACGCCTCGCTTCGCTCGCGCGGGTACCTTGGGCCGGCGGAGCCGGACCCTCGGCATCTCTGGGTGGAGGGCGCAGGGGCTCTCGGTCACGTGAGGGCTGCGGGTCTTCCTTTTCGGGGAAAGGCCTGGGGTGAAGGACGCAGGCCGCTTCGCCGAGTTGAGCGCGCCCGCGCATTGGCAGGTGGTGGATATCATCTCTGACCTGCATCTGCAGGCCAGTGAGCCCGGTACCTTTGAGGCCTGGCAGCGGTACCTGGCGCATCCCCCGCTGGGGCGCGCCGCGGACGCGCTGTTCATCCTGGGCGATTTGTTCGAGGTGTGGGTGGGCGACGATGTGCTCGACGCCGGTACGCCCGCCACGGGCGAGCGTGAATTCCAGCGTGCCTGCGCGCAGGCACTGCATGCCCACAGCCTGCACACACCGGTGTTCTTCCTGCACGGCAATCGCGATTTCCTGCTGGGGCCCAAGGCACTGGAAGCCTGCGGCATGCAAGGCCTGGAAGACCCGACCGTGCTCGTCTTCCTGGGGCAGCGCTGGCTGCTCAGCCACGGAGATGCGCTGTGTCTGGACGACACCGACTACATGCGCTTTCGCGCCCAGGTGCGCGCACCGGCATGGCAGCGCGAGTTCCTGGCGCAGCCACTGGAACAACGCGAGGCGGTGGCACGTGGGCTGCGCGCGCAAAGTGAAGCACGCAAGCGCGACACAGGGCACGACCCCAGCCTCTGGGCGGACGTCGATGCCACTGCAGCCCGCGAATGGCTGCAAAGTGCCCAGGCCGCCACGCTGGTTCACGGACATACGCACCGCCCCGGCGAGCATGCGCTCGGTGGGCCCGGTCTGTGCCGCGTGGTGCTCAGCGACTGGGATGCCGGCGCCACCCCCCCGCGAGCCGAAGTTCTGCGGCTCGACAGCCAGGGCCTGCGACGCCTGAGGTTGTCGCCCGACGGAGCCACCCCCCCGTGCTCGACCTGCTGAAGAGTTGGCTGCCGCGCAGGCTGCGCCGCCCGCCTCCGGTACCCGACAGGCTGTGGCGCAAGACCCTGGACAGCCACGCCTTTCTGGCCTCGCTGGATGAGCAGGAACAGGCCCGGCTGCGTGCACTGAGCAGCCACTTCCTGCTGGAGAAGGAGTTCCATGGGGCCAACGGCCTTGTGGTCACCGATGCCATGGCCTTGGCCATTGCGGCCCAGGCCTGTCTGCCACTGCTGCACATGCGCGGCGTCTCAGGCGAACCGGTACGCGATCCGCTGGAGCTGCTGGACTGGTACGGCGACTTCGTCGGCATCGTCGTGCAACCCGGGGCGGTCGTGGCACGGCGCAAGACCATGGACAGCGCGGGTGTGGTGCACCACTACGACGAAGTCCTGGCGGGAGAGGCCATGGACCGTGGTCCCATGATGCTGAGCTGGGAGGACGTGGCCCGCGCCAGCGAGGGTGCACACCAGGGCCACAACGTGGTGATCCACGAGTTCGTGCACAAGATGGACATGCGCGGCATGCAATTGGGCGACGTGCCGGATGGCGCACCGCCCCTGCCGTCAGGCTTCATGGGCACGCGCCAGCCCGCGCAGGCCCGGGACCTCTGGCGAGAAACCATGCAGACCGCCTACGACCGCTTCCGCGAGGCGGTGTCCATGGCCGAGCGCTTTGGTGGCGAAACGCCCTGGCTGGACGACTACGCCGCCAAGGATCCGGCCGAGTTCTTCGCCGTCACCTGCGAGGCCTACTTCGTCAGCCGCGAGCGCTTCGCGCAGGAGTTCCCCGAGCTGATGCCGCTGTACGACGGTTTCTTCCGCGCCGCCTGATCGGCCTCACCACCCGGCGCGCGGACCGCCACTCAACGCTTGAGCAAGGCCTTGAGCACGTTCTGCAGACGGCGTGCCGCCCCAGCCTCGAACGGGCCCGCCAGCACGGCAGCCACGTCCTCCACCCAGGTATCCGCTGGCGCGGCCGCGTGGCGGCGGGTCAGCAACTGCAGTTGCAGCATGCGCCGTTCACTCAGGTGATCGGCCGGGGTCGGCACGTCCGCACCGATCTCCAGGCGCAGCAGGGCCTCCGCATTCGGCTTTGACGCTGGCGCGGAGACGGCGGCGGCCCAGGTCGCGCGGCCGGCCGCGCTCACGCGCGCACCCAGGGCCTGGGCGGCGGGCAGTTGTTCGGCGTCGCGCTGCTCCCAGGCTCCCTGCAACTGCGTGAGCACCTCGCCATGCGCCTGTGCGGCCAGCTTGCGCAGACTGGCCTGCGCCGATTCCAGGGCCTGGCGCTGCGCGCGGAACGCGGTATCGCCCAGGCGGGGACCGCGCGGCTCGCGCTCCTCGCGCCAAGGCGCACCCCGCCCGCCTCCCTCGGGGCGCGCGGGCCGGCCATCACGGCGCGCATCGCGCCCCGCAGGCTCGGCCTTTTTCATGCCTGGCCGATCGTCACCTCGCATGGCCACCAGTTTGCGGGCCGGTGCGGCGGCCACGGCGGCACCGTCGGCCGGGCTGGCGGCCTCCGCTTTGTC
This sequence comes from Hydrogenophaga sp., assembly GCF_026125785.1. Classification (GTDB taxonomy): domain Bacteria; phylum Pseudomonadota; class Gammaproteobacteria; order Burkholderiales; family Burkholderiaceae_C; genus Hydrogenophaga. The sequence continues at coordinate 96,436 of NZ_JAHCKL010000008.1, read as the reverse complement.
CGCAGCGGGTGCCTCAACGGATTCAGGGCGTGCACTGAGGGCTGCCTCCAGGGCGGTCATGGCCGCACGGATCTGCTGAGCATCACCGCCCGCACTGGCCGTTTCCAGCGCACGCGAGGCTTCCAGCACACGCTGGTCGTGCGCGCTCAATGCGGACGCTGCCTTCTCGCGCTCGCTGCTCTTGCGCGCGAAGGCCTGGTCAATGGGCTGGCGGAACGCCTCCCAGAGCTTCTGTTCCTGCTTGCGCTCCAGCGGCACGGCATGGGCTTCTGCCTGCCAGCGCTGCTGCAGTGCCTTGACCGCGTCGATGCGCAGCGCCGGGGCCTGGCCCAGCTGCTCGGCCTCGGCGATCAAGGCCTTGCGCCGCTCGATGCTCTCGTCCTGTGCCGCCTCCAGCCGGGCGTGTGCGGTGTGCACCACGTCTTTCCAGAGCGGCTGGATCTCGGCGAACGCCTTCTCGCTCAGATGGCCCGCCTCGCGCCAGCGCTCCGAGAACGCATGCAACTCCCGCACCTGGGCTTTCCAGTCGGTGCTCTCGGCGTGCGCCACCGTCCAGGCGCGCAACTCGTCGATGATGGCCGTGCGCTGCGCCTTGTTGGCTTCGCCTTGCTGGCGCATCTGCACCAGCCAGGCCTCCACCACCTTGTGCGCTTCTGTGCAGGCTTCATCAAAACGTTTCCAGAGCGCATGGTTGGGTTGGCCGCCCTGGTCGGTGGTCTTCCATTGCTCGCGCAGACCGCGCAGGGTTTCCTGCATCTTGCGTCCACCCAGGCGTTGGCCCTCGGGCGCCTTGAGCAAGGCCTCCGCCTTGGCCACCAGTTCCTCGCGCAACTGGTCGGCACGCCAGCGCTGCCAGCCTTCGAGTTCACCGGCCTGGGCCAGCGCCGTGTTGGCGCGGGCTTCCAGCGCCGCGCCAACGGCACGGCCATGGCTCTTGAGCAGGTTGCGCACGTCGGCCGCGGCTTTGGGCGTGGCCTTCCCGTGGCCCTCGGCAAGCTCGCGCTCCAGCACGGCCAGCGCGGGCTCCAGTTCGGCCGCTGCACGGGCACGGCGCTCTTGTTGAGCCTGGGCATCCTGGGCAGACTTTTCGCTGGTGACGGGGTTCTCCTGCCCACGCGCGGCACGCAGCTCGTCGGCCCACACAGGCACCGCCGGCAGCGGCGCCTGGGCATCCGCGTCGGCCGCGATGGCCTGAGCCAATGCACTTTCAAAAGCGTCCCACACCAGTTGGAGCTGCTGGCGCGAGGCCTCCAGCATCGGGGGGAACTTGGCGTCCACGCTGGCCCACTGCGGATCCTGCGACAGCGTGCTGGCCTGCGCCTGCCATTGGCTGACGTCGGCCTGCAGTGTCGGAGCGGTCTGCTGCGCCTCGCGCCAGGGTTTGGTGGACAGCACCTCGATGCGCTGGGCAATCAGCACGGCGGCTTCGCGTTCAACCTGCACGCGGTGCTGCAGGTCCTCGATGGCCTTGACGCGCTCGGCCAGCGACTGGCGCAGCGCGGCCAGCGGTTCGCGCGAAAGGGGCGCACCGGCACGCGCCGCATCGCGCTGCCAGGCCAGCGCGTCGGCCAGGTTCAGGCGAGACTGCTCCAGCAGCGTCTGCGCTTTCTGCGCCCACTCCACCGACATCTGTTCCTGGGATTTCTGGCGCTTGAGTTCGTCGAGCTTTTCCTTCAAGGGTTTGGCCGCGCCACGGTCGCGGTGCGACAGCTCCTTGAACACCTCGTTCATCTGCTCCAGCGAAGGTTCGCCCGCCAGCCAGGTGCGGATGCGCGCGGCGCGCTCGCCGGAAGTCGGCGCGGAAAAGGCGCCGCCCGTCAGGGCATCCAACGGATGGGTCGCGGCGCCGCTGGCGGGCTTGGAGGGTTGGGGCGTGTTCACGGTGGGGTCGGAAGCGTTGGACGAGGACGGCGCTTTGCGCAGGGAAAACAGCGACATGGAAAAAGAAACCTGGACGAAACGTGGCGCGCGCCACAGCGGCGCGGACCCAGGCGTATTGTCGCCGCAGTTCGCGGCCCATGCCCCAGCGGGCACCCGGTTCAGCGCGGGGCCAACCGGAGCTCGGCCTGCGGCCGCCAGTTGTCACCCTGGCGGCCCAGCAACGGCGCGCCCAGGAACAGGCGATCCTGCGCCAGTTCACGGCTCGCGAGGTAGTCCTTCACCGCCACCGCACGCGCCACCGCGAGTTCGCGCAGCAGGTCCGGCGAGACCGGCGCTGCCGCCATCAGCAGGGCCTCCATCTCCGCCTGGGGCAGGTCCTTGGCTATGCCGATGAGGTTGCGCGGCTTGGGGATATCAGCACGCCGGTAGGCTTCCTTGAGCAAGGCCGGGTATTCGTCGGGCGAGACCGTCAGGCCTTCGGCCGGTGGCGTCCCGGTGCGGGCCAGCACACGTCGCTTTTCGGCCAGTACCAGTTGATCCAGCCGGGCGCGCTGATAGCCCGTGCGCTCGGACTCGAGGTCTGCATGGCCGACCACGGTCACCTGCAGTGCCGGGCGGTCGGCCAGCGCCTTGGCCACCGCATCGAGCTGCTGGCGGGCCGCGCCGTCCAATACGGCTCGGCCCGCCGGGAAGGCCACCTGGCTCATTTCCGGACCGCCTCCGAAGGCACTGGCGATGAGCGAAAACGGCGCGGTGACGGCCTTGCCGATGAGATTGAAGATCAGGCGAAAGATCAGTGGGCCGATGCGGAACTCGGGGTCGTTCAGCGACCCGCTGATCGGCAGGTTGATGTCGATCACCCCGTTGCGGTCGGCCAGCAGGGCCACCGCGAGCTTGACCGGCAGATTGGGCGCTTCGCTGCCTGCCACACGCTCGCCAAAGCTGAGCTGGTTGAGCACGATCTGGTTGTTGGCGCTCAGGCGGCCATCGGGTTCGACTTTGTACGACACGTCCACACTGAGCTTGCCGCGGTCGATGCCATAGCCGGCGTACTTCGCGCTGTAGGGCGAGAGCGGCGGCAATTCGAGGTTGCGCACCCGCCCGCGGATGTCCAGCGCCAGTGGCTGCGCCAACGGATTGAGCTGGCCGTCGATCTCCAGCGACGCCGTGCCTTCCGCCCGCCCTCGCAGCGTTAGGTCGGCCATGGCCGGCTGAGCGCCTGCCGACGTGCTGCCAAAGGCACTGAGGCTGCCGGTGACCTCGCTGAGGTTGGCCGAATAGTTGGGCTTGATGAACCGGTCGGAGAACAGCACTCGGCCATGGACCAGACTGACCGGCCCGAAACGGATGTCGGCCGGCGGCGACGAGGCCGCCTGCGCCGACGCAGGCGCGCTGTCGCTGGACTTCACCAGCCCTTGCAGATTGAAGCGCCCGCTCTCATCCACGATCACGCGAGCGAAATAGTCGCTGAGCACGGTCTCCTGCACCGCCAGGCGCAAAGGTTGGCCAGGCGCCAATGCCAACCGCAGCCCACGCACCTGCAGCGACTTCCAGGCCAGCAGGTCTTCCGCCGGTGCCAGCGTATTGGCCTGCAGGTCATCCACCGACACCTGACCCTCCAACGCCAGGCTCAAGCCCGAGGCCGGCATGGCGGCCTCCACCGTGCCGCGGAACCCCGCGTCGGCGCGCACGAGCTCCATATTGAGAGCGTCACCAAAGTACGGCTCCAGCACGTGCAGAGGCACCTGTTCGGCCTGCACCCGTGTCTTGACCCTCAGTCCCGCACCGCCCTCCCCTGGCAGGCGCAGGTTGCCGTTCAAGGACAGCTTGCCGGCCTCGCGTACACGGCCCTGCTCGCCACCCGCGAGCTGGAGTTGCAGCGAGACGGGCATGTCCGGCTGCTCGGCGGCCAGCGGCTGCAGGTTGCGCACCTGGAGCCGGATCTGGCGCAGGTCCAGGCTCACCGGGCGGGCGGGCAGGCGGTCTTCCAGCGCCACATGGCCGGCGTCGAGCGACACATCGGCCAACGTCACGCGCCAAGGTACCCCTGGGGCTTGTTCCGCGGCCGGCTGCGCGGCCCGCACCCAGTCCTGCGCCTGCCAGCGGCCGTCCTTTTCGCGCAGCACCTGAACCTGCAGGCCGCGTGCCTTCACCTGCCCGACGTCGGCCTTGTTCGCCGCGAGGTCCAGCACCGCCTCACGCACCTCCAGGCCGGCGAGGCTGGCCAGAGGCCGTCGGGCCGGGCCCAGGCGAAAGCGGTCCAGGCGCAGGCTGGAGACCCCCGCCACCAGCACCTGGGGCCGGGTGTCCTGCGCAGCCTGCCAGCGCCATTGCAGGTCGGCGCTCAGGCGGCCGTCCACCTCGGGTACCAACACCTGCTGCAGGTAGGGTGCGAACATTGGCAGAGGCAGTTCCCCCAGCGCCACCTGGGCCTGGGCTTCTCTGGCGGAGGCGCTGCCCTGCACGGACAGCGGAGTCTGCCCGAGCCGCGCCCGCAACTCGAACGCCGCTGGCGTGGCCATTGGCCAGCGCAGGTCCTGCACCTGTGCCTGCATGTCTTCCAGGCGGAGATCGGCGGCCGGCCTCACGGCGGCATCCGACCACTGCAGCAAGCCACTCTCCAGCACCACCTGCCCCACCTGGACCTGCCAGTCTGGCGCCGGCGGGGCCGGGGCTGCGGGGGTGGCGGGAACTTCAGCAGCAACAGCCGGAGCACTCCAAGCCTGCGCCATGCGCTCAAGATTGAGACGCCCCTGCCCGTCGCGCGAGAGATGCAGTTGCGGCGCTTTCAGCAGCACCCGGGTCAACTCGGCACGGCGTGCCAGTGGCTCCACACGGTGCAGGTCCAGTGCCAGCCGCTCCCAAGACAACAGAGCCACCGCCTCGGACGCGGCGGACGCGCGCTCCACGATGCGCAGCCCCGAAAGCGCGGCAGCCCCGGACAGCACCAGACGCGGTGCGTCCCGGTCCTCGAAGTCGACCTTCAACGCCAACTCCAACGTGCCCGCCTGCGGCTGCAAGGGCCACTGTGCTGGCCAGTAGGGCAGGTAGGGCGTGAGGTCCAACGCGGGAATCTCCACGCGGGCGTCGGTGCGGTGCGACTGGGCAAAAGGCGTGCTGCTGGCGTGCGAGTCGAAGGCACTGCCGTTGAGCACGAAGGCCAGCCTGGGCTCGGTCACCACCTCGCGGCGAGACGGCAGGTTGCTCAGGAAGGGCACCCCCACCTCAAGCTGGGTCAGGCGGTGGGTCACGCCCTTGGCGTCATCGATGAACTCCAGTTCCCCGCCGACCAGGCTCATATTGAAGAGCGCGAAAAGGCTGGGTTCCCCAGGCTTCCCGGATTCGGACGGCCGCAGGCGCTGCAGCACATCGTCGATGTCGTACCGCCCCTCGCCCAGATGGCGCAGCGTCAGCCTGGGCTGCTCCAGGCTGAGGCGGTCGATCACCGGCGCGAGGCGGAACAGCGACTGCAACTCGGCATTGGCGTAAACGCGCGCCATCGTGAACTGCGGCCCGCTCCCCGGCAGGCCGGCGACCTGCAGGCCCTCGATCGAGAGCTCCAGCGACCAGGGCCGAAAGTCCACCCGCTGCACCGTGACGGCACGGCCCAGGGCCTGGCTGGCCTGCTTCTCCAGTTGCCACTTCAGCAAGGGCGGTACCGCCAGCCAGCTCAGCAGCCACACCAGCGCCAAGACACCCAGCGCAATGAGCAAACGCCTCAGCCAGCGGGAGGCGGCCCAGGAGAAGGTCGGTAAATTCATGGGCAATGGAGAACGGACACAGGGCGACAGTGTCGCCCAAGCGCATCCCACACCAGATGCTCACCCCACGAAGCCCCCCAAAAAAGAAACCCCGGCAGAGCGGATCTGCCGGGGTTGACGGCGGGCGAACTGCACTTGCCGTCGGGTTTGGCGGTGGGAGTTGGATGTCCCTCCAGCCTGGAAGCAACAGATTGCTCCCGATGGGGCCGATCAGCGGATCACCGCGTCATCGGCTGCTGTCTGTCATCGAACAGACGACCTCAGGTTACTCCCGGTGCGTACGGGGATCAAGACGTTGGCCGACCAATGGCCATGCGAATTTTCAATCGCTCGCCCTCTCCCCATTCACCCCCCGGAAATCACGTTTTGGAACGCGAAAGGTGCTTGCCAGCCGACAAACGGTCGTAACAGAAGCGCCCCGCTGAAAGCCTTGTGCCACCAAGGCCTGGCGCTAGCGAAGCCCATTTTTCAACGTTTACTTACAGTTGTTCATTACCAAAATGAATAAAAAATCCAATCATAAACATTGACTGGATATTATCAACTCCCTACCATCCGCTCGCTTGCCCGTCCAGGGTAAACCCGCAACGCTGCCAGAAGGCTAAGTCAGCCTCTGTTCCCATGAGGTCAGAGGTTCGATGGCGACCCATCCCGCTGCCCCGCCCCACGACAGGAACGGACAGCGCTCAAGGAGCGACGACATGACCGCGAACCAGGTTTCGCCACAACAGAAGAGCACCTCAGGTGCCGTGGCCTCGTTGAAGACCGCCCTGCGTGACACCTACCAGGGCTTCTTCGATATCACGCACAACAGCTTGGCTCTGCTAGGCACCCTGCTGGCTGTGGCCCTCATCACGCTCGCCGCGCGCGCCGACCTGCGCCAGAGCGCCGAGCAGCAACTGCTGGGCTGGCTGCTGGAGCGCCAGGAAGCCCAGGCCGAAGACACGGTGTACACCGCCGAACCCAGCGCGGTGGACCGCGTCACCGCTGCACTGCCCGCTGCCCTGCCCAAACAGCAGGCCAATGTGACCTACTGGCTCAGCCGCAAGTACCGCGTGGCCGCCGAGCCCCTGGGGGCTCTCGTGGCCGAGGCCTACGACATCGGGACCCGCGCCAGTCTGGACCCGACCCTGATCCTGGCCGTGATGGCGGTGGAGTCGCGCTTCAACCCCTTCGCCCAGAGCCCGGTGGGCGCGCAAGGGCTGATGCAGGTGCTCACGCGCGTGCACACCGACAAGTACGACGACTTCGGCGGCCAGCTCGCCGCCTTCGACCCGGTGTCCAACCTGCGGGTGGGCGTGCGCGTGCTGCAGGACTGCATCAAGCGCGCCGGCTCCATCGAAGGCGGGCTGCGCCTGTACGTAGGCGCCGTCACTTCCGACGGCAGTTGGTACGTCAACCGCGTGATGGCCGAGCACCTGCGCATCCAGAGCGTGGCGCAAGGCAAACCCTTGCCGCGCTATGTGCCCCCGCAGGCCGCGCCCATTCCGGTGGTGGCACCGGCCGCCAATGCGGCCTCGCCCGCTCCGGCCATCAAACCGGGCAGCGAACTGGAGGCGGAGGGTCCGGCCCTTCACCCCATGCCGGCCGCTGGCGGCAGCCTGACCCGCTCCTGAGCTCGGCTAAACTAGCCGGGTACGCAACTGGCGATAGGCGCATCCGGGAACCTCTGGCTCTCAGACTGCGCTGACGTGGCCCCCCTGCCTGGACGCTTGCACGACCGGCGCAGGGACAACCACTGGGAAGCGTGCCGCCGGACCCGCTCCGGTGTTCAGCCGTTCGCCTGGGCAGCCCTTGTCTTCGCGCAAGGTTCCACGTCTTGAAGGACTGCCATGTACGACCGCCACATCCTGATCGAGCAAACCGATCCCGAGCTTTTCGCCGCCATCCAATCCGAGAATGCGCGCCAGGAACACCATATCGAGCTGATCGCCAGCGAGAACTACGCCTCGCCGGCCGTCATGGCCGCCCAGGGCACCCAGCTCACCAACAAGTACGCCGAGGGTTATCCGGGCAAGCGCTACTACGGTGGCTGCGAATTCGTCGATGTGGCCGAACAACTCGCCATCGACCGCGTCAAGCAGCTCTTCGGCGCCGATGCCGCCAACGTCCAGGCCCATTGCGGCGCCTCGGCCAACGAGGCGGTGTTCCTGGCTTTCCTCAAGCCCGGCGACACCATCATGGGCATGAGCCTGGCCGAGGGCGGGCACCTCACCCATGGCATGCCGCTGAACATGAGCGGCAAGTGGTTCAACGTGGTGTCCTACGGCCTGAACGACAAGGAAGAGATCGACTACGACGCCATGGAGCGCAAGGCCCATGAGCACAAGCCCAAGCTGATCGTGGCCGGCGCCTCGGCCTACAGCCTGCGCATCGACTTCGAGCGCTTCGCCAAGGTGGCCAAGGCCGTTGGCGCGATTTTCATGGTGGACATGGCGCATTACGCAGGCCTGATCGCCGCGGGCGTCTACCCCAACCCGGTGCCCCACGCCGACGTGGTGACCTCCACCACCCACAAGAGCCTGCGCGGCCCGCGCGGCGGCATCATCCTGATGAAGGCCGAGCACGAAAAGGCCATCAACAGCGCCATCTTCCCCGGTTTGCAGGGCGGCCCGCTGATGCACGTGATCGCGGCCAAGGCGGTGGCCTTCAAGGAGGCATTGACACCTGAATTCAAGGTTTACCAGCAGCAAGTTCTGACAAATGCACGCATCGTCGCCGAAACGCTGACTTCACGCGGCCTGCGCATCGTCAGCGGCCGCACCGAAAGCCATGTGATGCTGGTGGACCTGCGTGCCAAGGGCATCACAGGCAAAGAGGCCGAGGCCGTGCTGGGCAGCGCCCACATGACCATCAACAAGAACGCCATCCCGAACGACCCGGAGAAGCCCATGGTGACCAGCGGCGTGCGCATCGGTACGCCGGCCATGACCACCCGGGGCTTCAAGGACGAAGAAGCGCGCCAGACGGCCAACCTGATCGCCGATGTGCTGGACAACCCGCGCGACCCGGCCAATATCGAGGCGGTCCGAGCCAAAGTGAACGCCTTGACCGCGCGCTTCCCCGTGTACCGATGAAATGCCCGTTCTGCGGCCACCTCGAAACCCAGGTCGTGGAGACCCGGGTTTCGGAAGACGCGGATTTCATTCGCCGTCGGCGGCAGTGTGGGCATTGCGAGAAGCGCTTCACCACCTATGAGCGCCCGGAGGTGAGTTTTCCGGCCGTGGTGAAGAAGGACGGCCGGCGGGTGGACTATGTGCCGGCCAAGCTGCGGGCTTCGTTCTCGCTGGCACTGCGCAAGCGGCCAGTGAGCACCGAGCAGGTGGATTCGGCGATCGAGCGCATCGAGGAGAAGCTGCTCAACCTGGGCGCCCGGGAGGTGGCCGCTGCGCGCCTGGGCGAAATGGTGATGCGCGAACTCAAGAAGCTGGACAAAGTGGCCTACATCCGCTTTGCCAGCGTCTACCGAAGCTTCGAGGACATTGACGAATTCCGCGCGCTGGTGGACGAGGTCCGCAAGTAGCCAGGAAGGGCGTTTCCGCGAGGCAGCTTCCCCCTCCCGACCGGCCTTTTCGTGATCTTCCGTACGGCTTCGACCGTCCATCCTGCCCAGACGGCACTTCGGCGTCTGTCCGGTACGGCTGCGGGTATCCCGCCCACAATTCAGCCGTGAAACATTCATTTACCTGTTCGCCTGGGCACCGTTCCACCGCCCAGGCAGGCTTCACGCTGATCGAACTCATGGTCGGCGTGGCGATCATGGCCATCATTCTGGCCTTCGGGGTACCCAGTTTCCAGTCCGCCATTGCTTCCAACCGCCTGACCGGAACGACCAACGACCTGGTCAGTGCGATGGCGCTGGCCCGCACCGAAGCGATCCGGCGTGGGACGCGGGTCACGCTGTGCAAGAGTGCCAACGCCACCCAATGCACCAACGCAGGCCAATGGACCCAGGGCTGGATTGTTTTCGTGGACACGACCCGCTCCTCGACCGACGCCTCCGTGGACACGGGCGAAACCATACTGGCCAGTCAGGCCGCCTCGCCGCCCAACATCGCGCTCAAGGGCACGGCCGACGTGGCGAACTTCATTTCCTTCGGCGCCGATGGCCGGCCCAAGCTGATGAACGGCGCCGCGCAGTCCGGCTTCCTCCAGGTCTGCAGCACCGTTGGCGCGCTGGCGGACAGCCGGCGCGCCAGAGATGTCGAGATCACGGCGGCTGGCCGTGTCATCACCCATACCCCGAGTTCCGTCTCCGCCTCATGCCCCGACCTATGAGAAACCGTCAGCGCCCTGCCCTGCCTGCGTCCGTGTCGCGACCGCCCCTGAGCCGGCGGCAGCGCGGCGTGGGTTTGATCGAGATTCTGGTCGCGGTGCTGATCCTGGCGCTCGGCCTGCTGGGCATGGCAGGCCTGCAGGCCAACGCGCTCAAGACCAACCAGAGCAGCTACGCACGTGGACAGGCCGTGATGCTCAGCTACTACATGCTCGACGCCATGCGGGCGGACCGCTCCGCCGCCGTGTCCCTGGCCTACAACACCGGCACGGTGAGCGCGGGCGTCATCACGCCCATCTGCAGCCCACTGGCCATCACCGGCAGCACCCTGGCGGACAACAACCGCAAGGACTGGATCGAGAGCCTCAAGATCAGCCTGGGCGCGGACGAGGCGACCTGTGGCGCCATCAACTGCGACGTCGATGGCGTCTGCACCATCCAGATCACCTGGGACGACAGCCGCGCCGGCGGCCTGGGCGCCCAGCGTTTCGAGACCCAGAGCCGACTATGAGCCGCCCTCTTCCCCTCTCTTCTCGCCAGATGGGCCGGCGGCGTCAGGCCGGCTTCAGCATCGTCGAACTGATGGTCGCCCTGGTGCTGGGCTTGCTGCTCATCGGTGGTGTGATCAACATCTTCATGACCAACCAGCAGACGTTCCGCACCAACGAGGATCTCGGCCGGCTGCAGGAAAACGCGCGCATCTCGTTTGAACTGATGGCTCGCGAGGTGCGCCAGGCTGGCGGCAATCTCTGCGGCGCCAGCCTGATGGCCAATGTGCTGAACAACTCGGGCACGGCCTGGTGGGCCGACTGGGCCGCCGGCGTGCTGCAGGGCTTCGACAACGACCAGGTGGCCACGGGCATCGTCGCCACGAACAACGCCATCAGCTCGCGGGTGGCGGGCACCGACGCCATACGGGTGCTCAGTGGCGGCATGTTCGACGGCGTCACCATCACGGCGCACGATGCCGATGCCGCCCAGATCACCCTGAACACGGCCGACCATGGGTTTGCCACCGACGACTACGTCGTGGTGTGCGACGGCCAGTCCGCCGCATTGGCCAAGCTCACCAACGCCACGTCCGGCACCTCGGCCAATGTGCTGCATGCCAACGGTGCCGGCGCGACGGACAACTGCAGCAAGGGCCTGGGCTATCCCACGGACTGCTCGTCCGCGACGGGCAATTCGCGCAGCTTCCAGCCAGGGGGCTTCGTCACCCGCTACACCGCGAGCACCTGGTATGTCGGCAACAACCAGCGCGGCGGACGCTCGCTCTTCCGGGCGAACGCGACCGGCATGGAGGAAATCGCCGAAGGCGTGCGCGACATGCAACTGGACTACCTGCTGCGCAACACCGCCACCGGCGTGCTCGACTCCAACTGGGTGAAAGCCGACGCGATCACCGACTGGACCACCGGAGCCACGGCCCAGGTGGTGGCGGTCCGCCTGAAACTGACACTGCAGACCCAGGCGCCGGTAGGCACCGATCAGCAACCGCTGCAGCGCCAGCTCATCCATGTCGTGAACCTGCGCAACCGACTCTCCTGATGAAGACCGAACGCCCCCTCCCTTCACACCCCATGCCACACCGCGAAAGCGGCGTGGCATTGGTCGTTGCACTGATCCTGCTGGTGATCATGACCCTGGTGGGTCTGAGCGCGCTGCGCACGGTGACGCTGGAAGAAAAGATGACCGCGCAGACTTTTGACCGCAGCCTGTCCTTCCAGGCGGCGGAGGCTGCGCTGCGTGAGGCCGAGGCGCTGGTGGAGGCCACGGTGCCCACGCCAGCCGCCCTCACGCCCTGCGTCAACGGGGTGTGCGGCGCGCCCAATGCCGCCGCCACCGCGCGGTGGGCCGACAGCAGCTTCAGCGGCTGGCACGACGCCGCCGCCGTGGCCAACGGGCCCATCAGCCTCACCCCGCAGTACATCATTGAATACCTGGGCAACACCTTCCCTTGCCAGCCTGGCACGCCCTCAGCCGGCAACGACTGCAAGCGCTACCGCATCACCGCGCGCAGCAACGCTGGCGCCGACCGTGCGTCGGTGACGCTGCAGTCCATCTTCGCGGCCGAATGAGTCGAACGATTTCCCTGGGAGCCTCGCCATGAAATGTCTGTCACACCTGAACACTGCGCTGAAGATCGCGTCGATCACCGCCATCGTGTCGACCACGCTGAGCGTGCAGGCGCTGGACTGGCCCAGCAAGCCACTGGGGGCGACCATCAGCGCCAAGCCCATGACCATGCTGGTGGCCGGACGGGACCACAAGTTCTTCTATGAGGCCTACAACGACGCCAGCGACGTCGATGGCGATGGCACGCTGGATGTCCGCTTCAAGCCCTCGATCACCTACTATGGGCTGTACGACTCGACGCTGTGCTACGCCTACACCGGCGCCAGCAGCAACCAGGCCGACCGCAACGACAACACCGGCCTGTTCAGCCCCGGCGCGACGGCCGACGACAGCCGCCGCTGTTCGGGAAGCACCACGCACCGCTGGTCGGGCAACTGGCTCAACTACGTCACCACCAGCCGCATCGACGCCCTGCGCAAGGTGCTGTACGGGGGCTATCGGGAAGTGGATGGGGACGGCACGGGCACCAACACCCAGACCATTCTGCGCCGCGCCTACATTCCGCAGGACGCGCACAGCTGGGGCAAGGAATACCACAACGCAACCACGGATGGCTACAAGATCAGCGACTACACACCGCTGGCGGAGCCCACTGCCGACAATCGCCGACACTTCTTCGGGAACCTGACCGCGAACTACGACCGCAACTGCAGCACGCTGGACAGTTGCAGCAACCGGGCGCCTATCCTGCGCGTGCGCGAGAACGTTCCCAACAACCGCCGGATCTGGGAATGGGCCTCCAAGGAACGTCCTGTGCTGCACGACAGCCTGTCCACCGGCAGCTTTCCCAGCGGCACAGGAGCGGAGCGCAATTTCACCGTGCGCGTCCTGGTCTGTACGGCCACCTACCACAACGACTGCAAGCAGTACCCGAATGGCCAGTACAAGCCCGTGGGGCTGCTGCACGAGTACGGTGAGACCGATGCGATGCTGTTCGGCCTGCTCTCCGGCAGCTACGACAAGAACATGAGTGGCGGGCGCCTGCGCAAGGTCGTTTCTTCCTTCAAGGACGAGGTCAACACCAACACCGGTGTGTTCACCAGCAACGCGCGCATCGTGCGCACCTTCGACCGCATCCGCATCCGCGGCTACAACAACGGCAGCACCGACCAGTCCTACAAGAACGGCTGGGTGACCACGCGCGCGCCCAACGAGGGCGAGTTTCCGGACTGGGGCAACCCGATCGGTGAAATGCTGTACGAAGCCACGCGCTATTTCGCGGGCAAGAAAAGCGCCACCACCGCCTTCATGGGCACCACCACCGTGGACACCGAAGTGGGTCTGTCCAATGTCACCTGGGACGACCCCTATGAGGCCACCAGCGCAGCCAAGGCCTCGTACTGCTCGCGCGCCAACTTCCTGACCATCTCGGACATCAACCCATCCTTCGATTCGGACAGCCTGCCCGGAAGCCACTTCAACAGCTACTCCGGCGACATCACAGGACTGGACGTCAAGGCCCTGGGCGACACCATCACCGCGGTGGAGTCCAACATCACCGGCCAGCGCTTCATCGGTCAGTCGAATACGACCTACGACACGGCGCCAACACCGAAGAGCGTGACCTCGCTGGGCACCATCCGCGGACTCGCGCCGGAAGAGCCAACCAAGCAGGGAAGCTACTACTCCGCCTCCATGGCCTACTACGCCAAGGCGACCGACCTGCGCACCTCGCTGCAGGGCAAGCAGTCCGTGGACAACTACGTGGTGGCGTTGAGTTCGCCGCTGCCGCGCATCGAAGCCAAGCTGCCCAACGGCAAGGTGATCAGCCTGGTGCCGTTCTCCAAGTCCGTGGGGGGCTCCAGCATCTCGGCCACCAAGGGCCAGTACCAGCCCACCAACCAGATCGTGGACTTCTACGTCGAACGCATCGCGAACTCGGGCACCGCCGACATCGACGCCACCGTGAACGAAGGGCGGTACGAGGCCGTCTTCCAGATCAACTTCGAAGACGTGGAGCAAGGTGCCGACCACGACATGGACGCCATCGCGAAGTACACGGTGAAGGCCAACGCAGACAACACGCTGTCCGTCACCGTGGAGCCGACCTACCAGGCCGGCGGCATCTACCAGCACATGGGCTACGTCATTTCAGGAAGTACAGCCGACGGCGTGTACCTGGTGGCGCGCGATGAAACGGGCTCCGGTTCGTACTTCCTGAACGTGCCGGCGGGGCGCGCACCGGGTTACTGCGACGCGACCACGCCACCCACGGGATGCAATTCGCTGCCGACCATCGGCAGCACGCCCTCCGTCTTCACCTTCACGCCCAACTCAGGCACGGGCGGCGCCACCCTGCTGCGCGACCCGCTGTGGTACGCCGCCAAGTGGGGGGGCTTCGTGGACCGCAACAACAGCAACACGCCGGACCTGCCGCTCGAGTGGGACTCCAACAGCGACGGTGTACCCGACACCTACTTCCTGGTGCAGAACCCGCTGAAACTGCGCGAGGCACTGAAAAAGGCGTTTGACAACATCATCGAGAAGAGCGGCAGCGGCGGCAACATCATCGCCAACAGCACCGTGCTTTCCACCGACTCGCTGGTCTACCAGGCCACGTTCAACAGCACACGCTGGTCCGGCGACCTCTCGGCCTACCCAGTGACCGACGCGGGCGTGGGCTCCATCGCGTCCTGGCGGGCGGCAGACCACATACCGGTGGCCGGCTCGCGCAAAATCACCTACTGGTCCGATGTCACCGGACCCGAAAAAGGCAAGCTGTTCAACTGGGCCAGCCTGTCTGCCAATGAGCGCACGCACATCACCAGCGAGAACCTGCTGAACTACCTGCGCGGCGTGCGCACCCTGGAGATCCAGGAAGGTGGCACCCTGCGCGACCGCTCACCGGCCACGGTGCTGGGCGACATCACCCACTCCTCGCCGGCCTATGTGAAGGACACCGACACGGTCTATGTGGGTGCCAACGACGGCATGCTGCATGCCTTCAATGCCCGCACCGGGGTGGAGCTGTTCGCCCACATCCCCAGCCCCATGCTGCCGCGCATGAAGAACCTCGCCTCGCCGGCCTACAACGACCAGCACGAGTACTTCGTGGATGGCGACATCGCCGTCTCTGCGCGCACGCCGGTGCACACCAACAACTACCTGGTGGCCACGCTGGGCCGTGGCGGCAAGGGCCTGTTCGGCCTGGACGTGACCAACCCCGCGGGCTTCTCGACCACCAACGTGCTCTGGGAATACGTCAACACGGCGGACGCCAACCTGGGCTACATGCTGGGCCGTCCCATACTCGCCACGATGAACAACGACGAGCGCGTGGTGATCGTGGGCAATGGCTACAACAGCACCAACCAGAAGGCTGTGCTCTACATCTTCAACATGGTCACCGGTGCGCTGGTGACCACCATCGACACCGGCGTGGCCGGCGACAACGGCCTGGCCACGCCGGGCCTGTTCGACGCCAACGGCGATGGCAAGGTCGACTTCATCTACGCGGGCGACCTCAAGGGCAACGTGTGGAAGTTCGATGTCTCTGGCACTACCGTGGCCAGTTGGGCGCTGGCCAACGGCGGATCACCGATCTTCCAGGCCCGGGACAACGCCAACAACCCGCAACCCATCACGGCGCCCATCAACATCGCGCGCAACGATGTGTCCAGCGACGTGAACTTCGGCAAGCGCTTCGTGCATTTCGGCACCGGCAGCTATTTCCGCACCGGCGACCCGAACGACACCCGCGTGCAGACGCTGTATGGCCTGATCGACGAAGGCTCCGCCATCAATGGCCGCGCCAACCTGGTGTCGAGAACCGTCTCGCAGACCGGCACCTTCGATGGCAAACTCGTGCGAACCTTTGCGACGGCGGCCGCGAACGACATGTCCGGCAAGTCAGGCTTCTACCTGGACCTGCCCGCATCCGGCGAGCGCGTGACCACCGCCGCTAGAATTTTCCGTCTGGCCGAGCCCACGCTGATCTTCAGTTCCATCATCCCGGTGGTCGACGAATGCACCCCGGGCGGCAACGGCTACCTCAATGCCATCAACCCCTACACTGGCGCGCGCCTGACCAAACCGTTCTTCGACGTCAATGACAATGGCCAATTCCTCGACGATCTGCTCGGCGGTGCCTACATCGGCTCGATCGACCTCGGCGTGGGCATGCCCGGCGAGGCCATCCTCGTGGGCAACCGTCTGGCCGTCGGCGGCTCCAAGGGCACGGTGGAGGACATCCGCGTCAACACCGGCGCGGTGCCGGTCAAAGGCCGCCTGACCTGGCGCGAGATCATCCGGGACTGACGCGCCCGCCACAGGACCCCTACCCATGACCACTTTCCGCCGCCGCACCCACTTCCCGCATCTGCTGCACCAGCGCGGCTTCACGCTGGTGGAACTGATGATCGTGATCGCCATCGTCGGCATCCTCGCCGCGGTCGCCTACCCCAGCTACCTCAACTACATCCAGAAGTCGCGCCGCGCCACGGCCAGCGGCTGCCTGATGGAGCTTTCGCAGTGGGTGGAGCGCAACTACACCACCTGCCTGTCCTACAACAAGACCGGCGCCGGCTGCACCACCGACCTCACCAGCGCCCAACTGCCCAACCTCACCTGCCGCACCGACCTCGCGGGCATCTACGCCTTCAGCTTCGCCGCCAACCCGAGCGCCACGGCCTACCAACTCCAGGCCGTGCCCGGCGCCCCCCAGGCCGGCGACACGCGATGTGGCACGCTCACGCTCAACCAGTTGGGCGCCAAGGGCGCGGCATCCACCACCGGCTGCTGGAGGTGACCGGCGCCGACGCCATGGCCCGCGCCCTGGCGCTGGCCGAACGGGCGCTTTACCTCTCCAACCCCAACCCCCGCGTGGGCTGCGTGCTCACGGACGCCGATGGCCGCGAGATCGGCCAGGGCCACACGCAACAGGCCGGTGGGCCGCATGCCGAGGTCATGGCCTTGCGCGATGCCCAGGCGCGCGGGGAGAGCACCCAGGGCGCCACGGCCTTCGTCACCCTGGAACCTTGCTCGCACCATGGGCGCACGCCACCCTGCTGCGACGCCCTGGCCGCCGCTGGCATCGCCCGGGTCGTGGTGGCCACCACGGACCCCAATCCGCTGGTGGCGGGCCGCGGCCTGCAACGCCTGCGCGATGCCGGCGTGGCCGTCGAGCTGCTGCCAGACGACCATGGGCTGGCCCACGCCTCGCGCGAACTCAACATCGGTTTCTTCAGCCGCATGATCAGGCAACAGCCTTGGGTGCGCATGAAGGTGGCCGCCTCGCTGGACGGCACCACCGCCCTGCACAACGGCACGAGCCAGTGGATAACCGGCGGAGCAGCCCGCGCCGACGGCCATGCCTGGCGCGCACGCGCCTGCGCGGTGCTCACGGGTGTCGGCACGGTGCTGGAGGACAACCCCATGCTGGATGTGCGCCTGGTGGACACACCTCGCCAGCCGCACCTGGTGATCGTCGACAGCCATCTGAAGACACCCGCGAACGCCCGCCTGTTCGAGACCCCGGCGAACGGCCTGGCGCGGCAGATCTGGATCTACCATGCCAGCGACGAAGACCCGGCGAAGATGGCCGCCCTGCGCGCACGCGGTGCCACCCTCATCCCCATGCCGGGAGGCCTGCGAGGCAAGGTGGACCTGTCGGGTCTGCTGACGGACCTGGGCCGGCGGGAAATCAACGAACTTCATCTGGAGGCGGGGCACAAGCTCAACGGCTCCTTCCTGCGCGAAGGCCTGGTGGACGAGTTGCTGCTCTACCTGGCGCCAAGCCTGCTGGGACCCGGTGCGGGCCTGGCCGACATCACGCCCCTGGAACGTCTGGACGACGCTACCGCGCTGCACTACGTGTCAGCCGACCTGGTGGGTGGCGACCTGCGGCTTCGCGCCCGCGTCAACGGCCATGATGCCTTTCTGACCCATCCACCCAGGCCAGCCGGATAAGATCACTTTTCAACTCAGCGTATTCCCTGAAAGAGGTCTTTAGTACTCTTTTTTGCTGATACAGTGCCGCCATGCAAATGGCGCCACCTTCTTCCCCCGTTTCGGTCCGCCTCCACCCCGCCACCAGAGGCTTCTCGCTGCTGGAACTGCTGACCGTGCTCGCCGTGCTGGGCGCGCTCGCGGTATCCGCCGCCCCCAGCTTCGCCAGCCTCACGCGCGCCCATCGGGTCGAGGCACTCAAGAACCAGTTCATCGGCAGCCTCCACTTCGCCCGCATGGAGGCGCTCCGGCTCGGTCAGCCGGTGGTGTTCAGGCGCCTGGAGCCCTGCGGTGAGGCCGTGCTCGGGGCAGGCGACTGGCGCTGCGGCTGGCGTCTGTTCGCCGACGCGAACGGCAACGGCTCCCTGGACAAGGACGAGACCGTGCTGCAGGAGAGCGCGCTGCCGGCGCAGACCGTGCTGCGAAAAGCGGGCGTGGTGAACCCGGGTTCGATCGCACTGGACCGCTACGGCCAGGTCACACAAGCCGGCACCCGCATGGAACTGTTCCCGGCCGGCAACGGTTTTTCGGCAGCGGATGGCGTCCTGGTGTGCCTTCCGGCCGGCAGCCGCGTGCGCACCGTCAAAGGAGCGACCCAATGCTGAAGCGCTCCCGAGGCGGCCGGTGCCAGTCGGGCATCAGCCTGATCGAAAGCCTGGTCGCGATGCTCATCCTCGCGCTGGGTGTGCTGGGGCTGGCCGGCCTGCAGGCCGGTTCGCTGGCCCATGCACGCAACGCCAACGCACGCACCGCCGCCGTGCAAATGGCCAACGACTTGCTGGAACGGGTCCAGACGAACCCTGCCCTCGCTCGCCGCACCGTAGTCAATCCACCGCCGTTGCCACTCTACGAAACCGCATGGGGCGACACACCAGAGAAAACCGCCGATTGCCTGCGCGATGTCTGCTCCGGCGAACAGCTCGCCCGCCATGACCTCTGGCAATGGAAACGCACCGTCCGGAGCACCCTGCCCGGCGGCGAGGCCCGCGTGTTCCGTTCGCGCACCGACCCCAGCCAGTTGGGCGTGCTGCTCGGCTGGACCGACCCTGTAGCCCTCTACGCAGGCCACGGCGCCGGCAACGCGGTGCCCGATGCCGACGAGGCCGACGCGACCTGCCCAGCCGGCTACGCCTGCCATCTGGTCTACATCCGGCCATGAGCGCTCCAGGCACCCTGCAGCCCCCCACGGCACGAACACGGCAGGCGGGCGTTGGCCTGGTCGAGCTGCTGGTCGCGCTGGTCATCGGCATGCTGGTCTCCATCGCCGCCATCGGCACGCTCTCGCACGCGAGGCTGAGCGCGGGCCTGCTCGGCGAGGTCACCCGCCTGTACCAGGACGCCGACATCGCGCTGCGCATCATCGAACAGCAGGTCAGGCCTGCAGGTGGACGCAGGCTGCTCAACGTCGGTGGCGGTGCCCAGGTGGCGTTCGGCGCCGGGCCGGTCGCAAGCGACGCCACCGCACTGCCGCGAGCGGTAGACGGCCAACAAGGAGCCGCCGGCAAGCCGGACACCTTGCGCACCGCGACGGACGCGGACGCGGCTGTCGACGCCAGGGACTGCCTGGGCAATCCCCCCACCGGCGACCGTGTGCAGAGCGCGTTCGAACTTGTGGCGGGCAACCTGCGCTGCAAGGGCTCCGGCCAGGCCAACCCGGCCCCCCTGGTCGAGGGCGTCGAAGACTTCCAGGTGCGGTACGCCGTGCGTGTGGCCGACGACAGCCTGCAGTACCAGGAAACCCCGACAGACTGGGGCCAGGTACAGGGGGTCTGGGTCTGCCTGCGGCTGGCCAGCCCGCTGAGAACGGCGGGACGGGGCGCCAGCCTGACCGGCTGCCAGGACGAAACCGTGCCGGCCGACGGCCGCATCCGCCGCGTGTTCATGCGCGTGATCCACCTGCGCAACGCGTCCGCATGAGCCGCCAGACCTTGGACCGCCAGCGGGGCGTCGCGCTCCTGGTGGTCATGGCCGTGCTGCTGCTGGCCAGCGTGTCGCTGCTCGGCGGCCTGCAGACTGGCTGGCTGGGCGAACGCCGCGCAGGCAGCGGCAGCGACGCCCAGCGCGCCTTTGCCGCCGCCGAGGCACTGGTGCGCGACGCGGAACTGGACATTCTGGGGCTGCGCGCAGACGGCCAGCCGTGCGGGCGGACCGCCGGCATCGACAGCGCGTGCAGGCAGGCCGCCGGCACGGGCGTGTACTTCCCTCAGGACGACGACGACCTGGACATCCTGGGCCCTCGCCTCGCAGGCGGTTACCGCCAATGCCTGCAGGGCATCTGCATGCCGGCCTCGGTGGATGCCCTGGACGCCAAGGCCTGGACCGAGGACCTGGCGGCCATGACCGCGGGTGAAGGCGACCGAGCCATTGCCGCCACCTACGGCCGCTACACGGGCGCCAAGCCGGGAGCCGATGGACACCCACTGCTGGACCCGGCGAGGTCCGCCGCCTGGTACTGGGTCGAGGTGTTTCGCTACGCCGACGCCGCCGCCATCCTGACCCCTGTGGCCGACCTGCCGGTGCCCGATCGCCGCCACCCCTTCATCTACCGCATCCACGCCTACGTACAAGGCCTCAAGCCAGGCACGCGCGTGCACCTGCGCACCGTCTTCGTGCCGCGCCCCCAGAACCAGAACCCCTGACCCGGACCACCCCCATGCGACACACCGATACGCTGCGCCTGCTCCTGTCCACCGCCGGTGCACTGGCGGCCCTGGCCTGCCAGGCCACCCCGCTGCTGCTTGCGCAACGCCCACCGCACCTGTCCACGGAGCCCGCACCCAACGTGATCGTCTCGGTGGACAACGCG
Source organism: Hydrogenophaga sp. (assembly GCF_026125785.1). GTDB lineage: Bacteria > Pseudomonadota > Gammaproteobacteria > Burkholderiales > Burkholderiaceae_C > Hydrogenophaga. Next base: position 75,630 of record NZ_JAHCKL010000008.1, on the reverse strand, counting down.
TCCAGCCTGGGCAACCAGGGCCTGCGGGACCTGCGCCAAGCATTGAAAGCGGCCTTCGCCGCCCCTCGCCTGGGCGAAGCCCGCATCCGTCTGGCGTGGCAGTCGGCGCATGGCTGCCGCGGCCTGCCAGGCCCCCCCACCGAATGCCAGGGCATCAATACGCTGCAGCCGCTGGCGGGAGAACACCGCGAACGTTTCCTGGCCTGGGCCGCGCAGCTCCGCCTGGCGCCCGGCTCACCACTGCATGACCTGGTGGATACGGCCGGCCAATACCTCAGCGCCCAGGCGCAGGACGCCCACAGCCCCTGGGCCGCCGTGCCAGGCCAGCAGGCCGAACCCGTGCTGGCGTGCCGCAAGGCCTACCACGTGCTGCTCAGCAACGGCGCCCCGGACGCTTCCAGCCAGCCCGTCGCGCGCGGCGACAACCCGGACCACCAGGCCATGCGGCTGCCCGACGGCGCGGACTACGCGCCGGCATCCGACCAGGCCCGTCTCTACAGCGATACCTGGGGCACGGCCAGCGCGAGCACGCTGGCGGACCTGGCCTTCCACTACTGGTCGCGCGACCTGCAACCAGACCTGCCCGACAAGGTGCCGCCACGCTGGTCGGTCGCCGGCACCGCCGAGAACTTCGGCACCGCCAGCGCGCCCGCCCTGTTGCAGCCGTACTGGAACCCGCGCAACGATCCAGCGACCTGGCAGCACATGGTGAACCACGTCATCGGCCTGCGGCAAGCCTCTCACTGGACCGTCCAGCCCAACTGGGCGGGTGAGGGCTTTGCCGGCCTGGGCGGCCTCATCCGCGGCGAAGCTCACTGGCCCTCCCCTTTCTGCACCGCCCCGGACAACGGACCAGGCCAGCCGGCCTGCCATGGCACCGGCACGCCCCGGACAAGGCCGACCGAGGAGCAGGCAGAAAGAAGGCCCGACCTGTGGCACATGGCACTCAACAGCCGGGGCCGCTACCAGGCCGCGCCCGATGCCAACGGCCTTGCCGCGGCACTGGACCGGCTCATCGAAGACATCGTCCCCAGCGCACCGCCCACCCGCGTGAGCATTGCCAGCAACACCCAGCGCCTGCGCAGCGACGGCCTCGTTTTCGTGGCGGGCTACGACCCCCGCCGCTGGAGCGGCGACGTCAGCGCACACCGCTTCGGCCCCAACCAGGCCGCGCCCGACGCGGAGCCGGTGTGGCGCGCCTCGACCTGGCTCGACTCTCCCCTGCTGGATCCGGCCAAACGCCTGATCCTCAGCCACGACGGCCGCGGTGGCATCGCCTTCGAGTGGTCGCGCCTGTCATCTGCCCAACGCGATCTCCTGCGGGGCGACGACAGCCTCGCTCGCGCACGCCAACGCCTGGACTACCTGCGCGGCCACCGCTTCCTGGAAACGCAATACGGCGGGCCGCTGCGCCAGCGCGATTCGCGTCTGGGCAGCATCGTGAACGCGCGTCTCTGGTTCACTGGCCGGCCGCTGCGGCTGGCTTTCGAGCACCCGGGCCACGCGGACTTTCGCGCCCGCATGGCCCAGCGCCCCCCCATGGTCTTCGTCGGCGCCAACGACGGCATGCTGCACGCCTTCGACGCGCAGACAGGCGCCGAGCGCGCGGCCTACGTGCCGCAGGCCGCCTACGCCTCCCTGCGCGCCTACACCGACCCCGCCTACGTGGCGCGCTATACCGCGGACGGCAGCCCTTTCACCGGCGACGCGGACCTGCGCGGGCCTGGCGCCTCCCAACCGCAGTGGCGCACCGTGCTGGCCAGCGGCCTGGCCGGCGGGGGGCGGGGCTATGTCGTGCTGGACGTGACCGACCCGAATGCGCTCTCCCCCTCCTCCGTGCTGCTCGACCGCAGCTTCCCCGGCGACGGCGCGGCGCCCTTCGAAGGCCACGAGGACGTGGGCCACATCTACGGCGCGCCGGTGGTTGACAGCGCCGGCAACGGCCGCAGCGAGCAGATCACGCGCCTCAACAACGGCCGCTGGGCCCTGGTCCTGGGCAACGGCGTCAACAGCATGAACGAGCGCCCCGTGCTGCTCATCCAGTACCTGGACGGCGACCGCCGGATGGTGCGTCTGGTGGCGGACCCGCAAACCGGCCGCTCCAATGGCCTGGCCGCGCCGCGCCTGATCGACGCCAACGGCGACGGCACGGCGGACATGGCCTATGCGGGAGATCTCCAGGGGCAACTCTGGAAATTCAATCTCGCTGGCCCCAGCGAGGCCGACTGGGGTGTCGCCGCGTGGGGCGGCACCGGAGAAACCTGCCGCGCCCCGTCTGCCTGCACGCCATTCTTCGTCGCCCGGGACGCGGCAACGCCGGCCCGGGCACAGCCCATCACCAGCGCGCCGCTTTGGATGGCCCACCCGCTGGGCGGCGTCCAACTGCTGTTCGGCACCGGCCAGCACCTGCAGGAGATCGATTCGACGCTGGCACAGACGCAGACCATCTACAGCGTATGGGACAAAAGCGGCTTTGACCGCCAGAACGGCCGCCTGACCATTCTGGACACCGACCCCATACCCGCAACGATGGGGCGCCAGTCGCTGGTGCGGCAGGAGGTGATCCAGTGGCCTGCCGAGACCCCGGCCACCGCGGATATGGCGCCTGCGACACACCAGGTGTCCACCGAGCGCAGTGTGGCGTACTCACGGGGCGACCAGGCCGTGAGTGCGCGCGGCTGGTACCTGGACCTCCCGCGCAGCCGCGAGCGGGTGCTGCAGGCACCGGTGTACTTTGAAGGCCAGAAGGCTCTGATTGCCAGCACCGTGCCCGCGGACCCTGGTACGGGCGAGCGCTGCGAGGCCGGCGTGCGCCAGGACGAACACTGGTTCTCCGTGCTCAACGTGATCTCTGGCTGGCCCTCCGCCACGCCGGTGTTCGCCCTGGCAGGGGCCACCCGGGGCGCCCCGAAAGTGAGCCGGGTGCAGGCTCCGTCCAGCGAGTTCATCGGTCTGCCAGGCGCGGGCAACCGGCTGGAACTGATCTCCCTGCGCAACGGTCCAGGTTGCACGGCAGCCTTGTGCACCGACCAGACCTCCCTGCTCGGCGCCAACGGGCCGGGCGCGCGCGTGGATTGGCGAGAGATGCTGAGATGAAAGGCATGCGCCGCGGGCAAGGGTTCACGCTGCTGGAAACCGTGGTCGTGCTGGGACTGGTGTCGGTGCTGCTGGCGGCAGCCGTGCCGAGCTACCGGCAGTACGTCATGCGGGGCCACCGCGCCCATGCCCGAGCCGCGTTGCTCCATCTGGCGCAGGCCATGGAGCGCACGGCCACCGTGCATGGCAGCTATCCGCTGGCCCAGGACATCGCTCCAGGTGACCTGGTGGTGGAAGGGCATCGCTACACCCTCTCGGTGGATTCCATCGATGGCCGCGGCTTCCGCCTCGTCGCCATGCCCACCGCCGCGCAGATGGCGGACCCCTGCGGCGCCTTCCAGCTCGACCAGACCGGCCGGCGCGGGCAAGCCCCCACCGCGCAGGTACCCGTTCCGCTGGACGCCCGGATCTGCTGGGAACAATGACCACCGGCCGGGCGGAAAAGCGCCCTTGGGCAAACCTGCGAAAATACGCCGATGTTTACCGGCATCATCACCGGCGTGGGGCGTATCGCCGACCTCCACGACCTGGGCAGCTCTTTGGACCATGGCAAGCGGCTGACGATCGAGGCGCCCGCCGGGTACCTCGACGACGTCGGCCTGGGTGACAGCATCGCGCTCAACGGCGCCTGCATGACGGTCACCTCCCTGGACCTCCCTGCCCATCGCTTCACCATCGACATCTCGGCCGAGTCACTGGCCCGCACCACCGGACTCGCCAAGGCAGGCCCATCCATCAATCTCGAAAAAGCCCTGCGTGCCCATGACCGGCTGGGCGGCCACATCGTCTCCGGCCACGTCGATGGCGTCGGCTCGGTCACCCGCTTCGCCCAGGTCGGCGAAAGCTGGGAACTGCGTGTCATGGCCCCCCCCGAGCTCGGCAAGTACCTCGCGTACAAGGGTTCAATCACCGTCAACGGCGTGAGCCTGACGATCAACCGGGTCGACGACCTCGCCGCAGGTTGCGAGTTCAGCATCAACCTCATTCCCCACACCGTCCAGAACACCGCACTGGGCAGCCTGCGCGAAGGCAGCCCGGTGAACCTCGAGATCGATACCGTCGCCCGCTACGTGGAGCGCATGCTGGGCGCCGGTCTGAACACCCCCAAGGAATCCACATGAACGCCCGAGAACCGCTGGCCCCCGTGACCATCTCACCCGTCGAGGACATCGTCGCCGACATCCGCGCCGGCCGCATGGTGATCCTGGTCGACGAAGAAGACCGCGAGAACGAGGGCGACCTCGTGCTCGCCGCCGACCATGTCACCCCCGAGGCCATCAATTTCATGGCCCGCTTCGGACGAGGCCTGATCTGCCTCACGCTCACCCGCGAACGCTGCGAGCGCCTGCGCCTGCCGCCGATGGTGCCGCGCAACGGCACCAAGATGGGCACCGCTTTCACGGTGTCCATCGAAGCCGCCGAAGGGGTGACCACGGGCATTTCCGCCGCCGACCGGGCCCGCACCGTGCAGGTGGCCGTCGCGGCCGGCGCGCAAGCGTCGGACCTGGTTCAGCCAGGGCACATCTTCCCACTGCAAGCGGTGGACGGCGGCGTGCTCATGCGCGCAGGCCACACCGAGGCCGGCTGCGATCTCGCCGGCATGGCCGGCTGCAGCCCCGCGGCCGTGATCTGCGAGATCATGAAAGACGACGGCACCATGGCCCGCCTGCCCGACCTGCAGTTGTTCGCGGCCGAACACGGCCTGAAGATCGGCACCATCGCCGACCTGATCGAACACCGCAGCCGCAACGAGAGCCTGGTCCGCAAGCTGGGCACCCGCACCATGAACACCGCCTTCGGCGAATTCAGCGTCACCGCCTTCAGCGACCAGCCCAGCGGCGCGCTGCACCTGGCGCTGGTCAAGGGCCAGTGGGGCCCGCAGGACAGCGTGGCGGTGCGCGTGCACGAGCCGCTGTCGGTGCTCGACGTGCTCGAGGTGGGCCGGGCTATGCACTCCTGGAGCCTGGAAGCCAGCCTGCGCCATATCGAGAAAGCCGGTACGGGCGTGGCGGTGCTGCTCAACTGCGGCGAATCCGCCGCCCAGCTGCTGGCCCAGTTCGAAGGCACGGCCCGCTCGGCGCAGGCGCCTGAACGCGGGCGCATGGACCTGCGCACCTACGGCGTGGGCGCACAGATACTGCGCGAATGCGGTGTGCTGCGCATGCAGCTCATGGGCAACCCGCGCCGCATGCCCAGCATGACCGGCTATGGCCTCGAGATCACCGGTTACCTCGGCCACAACGACTGACCCTCTCCCACCATCCAGAAGAAACGGAATCCCCCATGTTCGGCGCAGACAAAGGCACGGCCAGCGTGCTCGACGGCAGAAAACTCAGCATCGGCATCGTCCAGGCCCGCTTCAACGAGGGCATCACCGACGCCCTCTACAACGCCTGCCTGAGCGAGTTGCTCGCACTGGGCGTGCAGGACAAGAACATCGCCCACGTCAAGGTGCCTGGCGCACTGGAGGTGCCCGTGGCGCTGCAGGCCATGGCCGAGCGCGACGACTTCGATGCACTGATCGCCCTGGGCTGCATCATCCGCGGCGAGACCTACCACTTCGAACTCGTGGCCAACGAATCCGGCGCCGGCGTCACCCGCATTTCGCTGGACTACCAGCTCCCCATCGCCAACGCCATCCTCACCACCGAGAACCTGGAGCAGGCGGTGGCACGCCAGACCGAAAAGGGCCGTGACGCGGCACGCGTGGCCGTGGAGATGGCGCACCTGCTGCAGGAGATCGGCTGACCATGGTGACCTCCTCGCCCGACTCCACCGCCAGCGCCGGCCCCAACCGCAAGGCCTCCGACAAGTCGGCCCGCACGCGGGCGCGCGAGTTCGCCCTGCAGGCGCTCTACCAGCACCTGGTGGGCCGCAATGCGGCCATCGACATCGACGCGTTCACCCGGGACCTGGCCGGCTTCCACAAGGCCGACAGCGCGCATTTCGATGCGCTCATGCACGGTTGCATCGAACAGGCCGCCGAACTCGACACGCTGATCAAGCCGCGCCTGGACCGGCCGCTGGAAGAGGTCTCTCCGATCGAGCACGGCGTGCTCTGGATCGGCGCCTACGAACTGCAGCACTGCCTGGACGTGCCCTGGCGCGTGGTGCTCAATGAGTGCATCGAACTCGCCAAGTCGTTTGGCGGCACCGATGGCCACAAGTACGTCAACGGTGTGTTGCACCAGCTCGCCGCACAGTTGCGCCCGGCAGAAGTCGCGGCCGCGCCTGCGCGCGGCGGCGCACGCAAGACCTCGGCCTCATGAGGATCGCCCGGCGCGCGCAGCGCATCGAACCGTTCTACGTGATGGAGCTGGCCAAGGCCGCATCGGCCATGGCCGCGCAGGCCTCGGCGGACCAGCGCCCGATGATCTACCTCAACATCGGCGAGCCGGACTTCACCGCACCGCCGCTGGTGGCAGAGGCCGCTCAACGGGCCATTCACGAAGGCCGCAGCCAGTACACACCCGCCACCGGCCTGCCCCCGCTGCGCGAGGCCATCAGCGGCTGGTACGCCACGCGCTTCGGACTCTCGATCGACCCGGGTCGCATCGTCGTCACGGCGGGTGCTTCGGCGGCACTGCAACTGGCCTGTCTGGCGCTCATCGAAGCGGGCGACGAGATACTGATGCCCGACCCCAGCTACCCCTGCAACCGCCAGTTCGTGCAGGCGGCGGAGGGACGGGCGGTGCTCATACCCAGTGGCCCGGCACAGCGCTTCCAGCTCAGTGCCGCACAGGTGGATGCGCACTGGACGGCGGCCACGCGCGGCGTCCTGCTGGCCTCGCCCTCCAACCCCACCGGCACCTCCATCGCGCGCGAAGAACTCGAACGCATCGCAAGGCGCGTGCGCGACCGCGGCGGCATCACCCTGGTCGACGAAATCTACCTGGGACTGAGCTACGAGGAAGCCTACGGCCACAGCGCCCTGGGCCTGCCCGACGGGCTGGGCGACGAGGTCATCAGCATCAACAGCTTCTCCAAGTACTTCAGCATGACCGGCTGGCGGCTGGGCTGGCTGGTGCTGCCACCGGCCCTGGTCCCTGCGGTGGAGCGGCTGGCGCAGAACCTCTTCATCTGCCCGAGCACGCTGGCGCAACATGCCGCGCTGGCCTGTTTCGCGCCCGACAGCCTGGCCGAATACGAGCGCCGCCGCGCCGCGTTCAAGGCCCGACGCGACTACTTCATCCCCGAACTGAACCGGCTGGGCCTGCAGGTCCCGGTGATGCCCGACGGGGCGTTCTACGCCTGGGCCGACGTCAGCGGCCTGTGCGAGCGCTGGGGCCTGCCGCCCGCCGGTGCGAAGCCCGACGAGGGCGGCAGCTGGGCGCTGGCCTTCGAGATCATGCGCCGCTGCCAGCTCGCCACCACACCAGGGCGGGACTTCGGCGTGGCCGAACCGGGCCGCTACCTGCGCTTCTCCACCGCGAACGCGATGGCGCAGCTGCAGGAAGCGGTCACCCGCCTGGAGCAGGCCTTGTGAGCAGCGGACGCGGCGCCACCCTGGGCCCCGAAGCCGCATTCTCGTGGCCGGTGCGCGTCTATTGGGAAGACACCGATGCCGGAGGCATCGTCTTCTACGCCAACTACCTCAAGTTCTTCGAGCGCGCGCGCACCGAATGGCTGCGCTCGCTGGGCTTCGCGCAGCAACGGCTGCGCGACGAGGTCGGCGGCATGTTCGTGGTGACCGACACCCAGCTGCGCTACCACCAGCCTGCCCGCCTGGATGATTTGCTTCTGGTTACAGCCCGCGTGCAGGAAGCAGGTCGGGCCTCGTTGACAATCGAGCAGCGCGCGCTGCGGCAGAACCCGGAACCCGGCCAGACAGGCGGCCTGCTGTGCGAGGGCTCCATCCGCATTGGCTGGGTGGACGCCGCCCGCCTGCGGCCACAGCGCATGCCCGACGCCATCCTGCGCGCACTGGCGTCACCCGCCACCTGAGCACGCGAAACTTTTCTCCGTTCAACCGCCTCCGAAAACCCATGACCCAAGATCTCTCCATCGTTCAACTGATGCTCAACGCGAGCTGGGTGGTGCAGGCCGTGGTGCTGCTGCTCGTGGTGATGTCGGTGATCAGTTGGGCCGCCATCTTTCGCAAGGTCTTCGCACTCAAGCTGGTGCGCAGCCACAACGACGACTTCGAGCGCGAATTCTGGTCGGGCGCCAACCTCAACGAGCTCTATGCGGCAGCCGCCCAGAGCGCACGGCACGGAGGCCCCATGGAGCGCATCTTTGCCAGCGGCATGCGCGAATACCAGAAACTGCGCGAGCGGCGCATCACCGACAACGGCGCCCTGCTCGATGGCGCACGCCGCGCGATGCGTGCCAGCTTCCAGCGCGAGCTCGATGCGCTCGAAGCCAACCTCTCCTTCCTCGGTACCGTGGGCTCCGTCGCGCCCTACATCGGCCTCTTCGGCACGGTCTGGGGCATCATGCACGCTTTCACCGGGCTGGCCGCGCTGGCCCAGGTGACGCTCTCCACCGTGGCCCCGGGCATCGCCGAGGCCCTGGTCGCCACCGCGATCGGCCTCTTTGCCGCCATCCCCGCCGTCGTGTTCTACAACCGCTTCGCGCACGACATCGACCGCGTGGCCAACGCCATGGAGACCTTCATGGAAGAGTTCTCCAACATCCTGCAGCGCAACCTGGGCGCGCACGCGCCATCGCAGTCGACAACGCCCTCGGGACACTGACATGCCCGCCGTATCCAAGCGCGGCCGCGGCCGCCGCACCATCAACGAGATCAACATGGTGCCCTTCATCGACGTGATGCTGGTGCTGCTGATCATCTTCATGGTCACCGCGCCCCTGATCACGCCGAGCCAGATCGCGCTGCCCAGCGTGGGTCAGGCCGGGCGCCAGCCGGACCGCTTCGTGCGCGTGCTCATCGACAAGGACGAACAGCTCAAGGTGAGCGAGGGATCGGACAGCGGTGACCCGCAGCCGGTGCAACTGGGCCAGCTCGCCGCGCGCGTGCAGCAGTTGCAGACCGCCAAGGGCAGCATGCCCGAGGGCGGCGTGCCGGTGGTGATCAGCGCGGACAAGAACGTGAAATACGAGGCCGTTGTTCGCGTCATGGACACCTTGCAGCGGGCCGGCGTTGCACGCGTCGGCCTCTCCGTGCAAACCTCGCGCTGAGCACCTCGTCCACGCGCCATGCAGACCACCGCAGACCACCTCGACCTCACCCCGCCGCGCGACCGGCGCTGGGGCAGGCCGTTCGGACTGGCGCTGCTGGCCCATGCGCTGCTCATCGGAGCCCTGACCTGGGGGGTGAACTGGCGGCAGGATGGCGAACCTGCGGTGTTCGAGGCCGAGGTCTGGTCCCGCCTGCCACAGCAGGCCGCGCCGCGCGCGGTGCAGCCCCCACCACCGCCTCCCGAGCCACCGCGCCCTGCCCCCGCACCGACGCCCGCCCCGGCACCGGCTGCAGCACCGCCGCCGCCCGCGCCCACGCAAGCCGATATCGCGGTCGCGCAAGCCAAGAAAAAGGCCGAGGAAGAGAAGAAGGCCCGGGAGGAAGAGGCCGCGCGCAAGAAGGCCGCGGCGGACAAGGCCGCAGCGGAGAAGCTGGCGGCGCAGAAAAAAGCCGAGGCCGAGAAGAAGGCCACCGCAGAGAAAGAACGCCAGCAAAAACTGGCCGAACAGAAACGCGAACAGGAACGCCAGGCCGCCGAAACCAAGCGCCTGGATCAGCTTCGCGACGACCAGATCAAGCGCATGATGGGCCAGGCGGGCGCCACCGGCGGCTCGCAGAGCACCGGCACCGCACAGCAGTCCAGCGGCCCCACCCCCGGCTATGCGGGCCGTGTGGCCGCGCGCATCCGGCCCAATGTGGTGTTCACCGACGTGGCACCAGGCAACCCGCGCGCCGAGGTGGAGGTGCGCACCACCCCCGACGGCACCATCACCTCGCGCCGTCTGGTCAAGAGCAGCGGCAATGCGGCCTGGGACGACGCCGTGCTGCGCGCCATCGACCGCACGGCGACCTTGCCCAAGGACACCACCGGCACGGTGCCGTCGTCGCTGGTGATCGGCCTGCGGCCTCTGGACTGAGCAGGGTCAACCGCGCTTCACCGCATGGTGGCGCAGCCAGGCGGCGAGGCCGGAAACCGACGCCAACAGCTTGTCCCAACAGCGTCAAGCCAGATCGAACACGATCTCCGCCCGCTGTTCGTGCGCCTGCGCCATCCAGCTCGCCAATGCGGCGTCGGTGGGGAAGAACAGCGCGCGGTCGTCGAGCTGGATCTCGCAGCGCGCGCCCTGGCGCTCCAGCGCCAGGCGCACCGGCAGGCCACGCACGAGCTCGCCCCGCTCGGTGAGCTCGCGCTTGGGCGGGAACTCGCGCACGAGTTCGGCCACCGCCGGTGCATGCCCATTGACCGCCACGCGCAGGTATTTGCCGAAACGGCAGCGCGCGGCGGCCAGGTCCCAGATCTGCTGGATCTTGAGCCGCACACCGCCTGAGAAGCGGTCAGGCTGCGCCACCGCCTGCACGATGATGAGTTCGTCGTCCTTGAGCAGGCCGCGGTGGGCATTGATGAGGTTCTCGTCGGCGCTGGTCTCGAACACGCCGGTCTTGTCGTCCAGCTTGAAAAGGGCCAGCTTGCCGCGCTGGCCGTTGATGACACGGAAGTCGGTCACGATGCCGGCCAGGATCACCGGGTCGCGGCTTTCCACCACGTCACCCAGCGGCGTGCGGGCGAAGCGCCGCACCTCACGTTCCACCTCGTCGAACAGGTGCCCGGAGAAGTAGAAGCCGATGGCGGTCTTCTCCTGGGTGAGCCGCTCCTTCACACCCCATGGTGTGGTGGCCACCAGGTCCGGCTCCTGCGTGCTGGAGCCATGGTCGTCCTCGCCCATCATGTCGAAGAGGCCGCCCTGGTTGGCATTGGCCTGCTGCGCGGCGGCGAAATCAAAGGCACGCTCCACCGACGCCAGCAACTCGGCCCGGTTGAGGTGCAGCGAGTCGAAGGCGCCGGCCTTGATGAGGGCCTCCACCGTGCGTTTGTTCAGGCGCGTGCGGTCCACGCGGCGGCAGAAGTCGAACAGGCTCTTGAAGGGACCGGTTTCGCCGCCGCTCGGGCCTTCGCCCCGGCCTTCGCGCGCGGCCACGATGGCTTCAATGGCCTGCTGCCCCGTGCCCTTGATGGCCCCCAGGCCGTAGCGGATGGACTTGTTGTTGATGGGCTCGAAACGGTGCACGCCCCGGTTGACGTCCGGTGGCTCGAAGCCCATGCCCATCTTGAGGGCGTCCTCGAACAGCACCTTGAGCTTGTCGGTGTCGTCCATTTCCACGGTCATGTTGGCGCAGAAGAACTCGGCCGTGTAGTGCACCTTGAGCCAGCCCGTGTGGTAGGCCAGCAGGGAGTAGGCGGCTGCGTGCGACTTGTTGAAGCCGTAACCCGCGAACTTCTCCATCAGGTCGAAGACCTCGTCGGCCTTGCGTTCATCGATGCCATTCTTGGCCGCACCCGCGCGGAAGATGATGCGGTGCTCGGCCATCTCCTCGGGCTTCTTCTTGCCCATGGCCCGGCGCAGCATGTCTGCGCCACCGAGCGAATAGCCGCCCAGGATCTGCGCGGTCTGCATCACCTGCTCCTGGTAGACCATGATGCCGTAGGTCTCCGACAGCATCTCCGCCACCAAGGGGTGCGGGTACTCGATGGGCTCGCGGCCGTGCTTGCGGTTGACGAAGCTGGGAATCAGGTCCATGGGACCCGGCCGGTACAGCGCGTTGAGGGCGATCAGGTCTTCCAGGCGGCTGGGTTTGGCGTCCTTGAGCATGCCCTGCATGCCGCGGCTTTCAAACTGGAACACGGCTTCGGTCTGGCCGCGCGAGAAAAGCGCATAGACCTTGGGATCGTCCAGCGGCACGTCCTCGAAGCGGAAGTTCTCCTGCCCGGGATGGCGCTTCATGATGAATTCGCGTGCGATCTCCAGGATGGTCAGCGTGGCCAGCCCCAGAAAGTCGAACTTCACCAGGCCGATGGCCTCCACGTCGTCCTTGTCGTACTGGCTGACCGCCGAATCGCTGCCGGGCTGCGCATAGAGCGGGCAGAAGTCGGTCAGCTTGCCTGGCGCGATCAGCACACCACCGGCGTGCATGCCCACGTTGCGCGACATGCCCTCGAGCTTCTGCGCCAGTTCGATCAGCGTGCGGACCTCGTCTTCCTTCTCGATGCGCTCGGCCAGCAGCGGCTCCATCTCGATGGCGTAGTTGTTCTTGTCGCCTTCCTTCTTGGGGTTGGGCGGGTACTGCAACGTGACCGACATGCCCGGCTTGTTGGGCACCAGTTTGGAGATGCCGTCGCAGAAGCCGTAGGAAAAATCCAGCACGCGGCCCACGTCGCGAATGGCGGCGCGCGCGGCCATGGTGCCAAAAGTGGCAATCTGGCTGACCGCGTCCTTGCCGTACTTCTCCTTCACATAGTCGATGACACGGTCGCGGTTGCCCTGGCAGAAGTCGATGTCGAAGTCGGGCATGGAGACCCGCTCGGGATTGAGAAACCGCTCGAACAGCAGCTTGTACTGCAAGGGGTCGAGGTCGGTGATCTTCAGCGCATAGGCCACGAGAGAGCCAGCACCGGAACCGCGGCCCGGGCCCACGGGGCAGCCGTTGTTCTTGGCCCAGTTGATGAAGTCGCCCACGATGAGGAAGTAGCCCGGGAACCCCATCTTGAGGATGGTGTTGATCTCGAACTCCAGCCGCTCGACGTAGCGCGGGCGCTCCTGGTCCCGCCGTACAGGGTCCGGGTACAAGTGCACCAGGCGCTCCTCCAGCCCCTCGAAGGAAGACTGGCGGAAAAAGTCCTCCATGGGCATGGGCACGCCGTCGATCAGCGGCGTCGGGAAATTGGGCAGTTGTGGCTTGCCCAGCACGAGCGTGAGGTTGCAGCGCCGCGCGATTTCCACCGTGTTGGACAGCGCGGAAGGCACGTCGGCAAACAGCGCCTCCATCTGGGCCGAGCTCTTGAAGTACTGCTCGCGCGTGAAGCGGCGCACGCGCCGGCTGTTTCCCAGAATCTCGCCGTCGGCAATGCACACCCGTGCCTCATGCGCTTCGTAGTCGTCCTGCGTCAGGAACTGCACAGGATGGGTGGCGACCACTGGCAAGTGCAGACGGGCCGCCAGCTGCACCGCCTGGCTGACGTGGCGCTCGTCGTCCGTGCGCCCGGCGCGCTGCAGTTCCAGGTAGAAACGGTGTGGAAACAGGCTGGAGAGCTGCAGCGCCAGATCGGCCGCCCGCTGCTGGTCTCCCTGCATCAGCGCCTGCCCCACCGGACCGGCCTGTGCGCCGGAGAGCATGATCAGGCCGGCATGGCACTCCTGCAGCCACTCCCGGTGCACCAGGGCTTGGTCGCGTGAGCTGTTGCGCGTCCAGGCGCGCGCCAGCAGTTCGCAGAGATTGAGGTAGCCCTGGCGGTCCTGCACCAGCAGCAGCACGCGCGGCGCCGCTTGCTGCTGGTGGCTGCCGGGCATGGCACCGGGTGTGTCTTCGGCAAAACCGTGCAGCATCACCTCGGCGCCGATCAGAGGCTTGATACCCGCGCCTCGCGCGGCCTTGTAGAACTTGATCGCGCCGAAGAGGTTGTTCAGGTCGGTGATGGCCAGGGCGGGCTGGCCATCGGCCGCCGCCGCTGCCACCACGTCGTCGATGCGGTTGGTGCCATCGACGATGGAGAATTCGGTGTGCAGGCGCAGGTGAGAAAACATCCGGCCATTTTAGAAGGCGCCACCCCGCCGCGCCCTCACTCCAGCGAAGACTCTTCGTCCTTGAGCAGGTGCAGGACTTCCGAACGGAACTCCCGGCTGTAGAGAATGGCCACCACCGCCAGTGTGCCGACGACCATCGCCAGGGGAGAAATGAACCAGGCCAGTGCGGCAAAGGAGAAGTAGTAGGCACGCAGGCCGTCGTTGAAGGTCTCGGCGGCCGCTCCCACCATGCCGGCCGCCCGCTGGGCATAGGCCCGGCGGTCCGCCTTGCCGGCCTCGAAGTCTTCCGCCGGCGGCATCGCGCCGATCACCAGGGCGACAAAGGTGTACTGCCGCATGCACCAGGAAAAACGGAAGAAGGCGTAGACGAAGATCGCGATCAGCACCAGGATCTTGAACTCGAAGACGACCAGGGTGGTCGCCTGCGCGAACGGGATCTCGCTCATCAGTTCGGTGGCCTTGTCGGTCGTGCCCAGCAAGGCGAACAGGCCACCGATGATGAGGATGGAGGTGGACGAGAAGAACGCCGGCGTGTTGGACAGCGTCTGGGTGATGAGGCCGTCCAGCATGCGCGGGTCGCGCGCGGTGGTCTGCATCATCCAGTAGGCCCGGTAGCGGTTGGTGGTCTGGATCAGTGAGCCCACCCGCCGCCCCCAAAGCCGCGCGAACCACGCATACCCCACCCAGAGCGTCAGGAAGCCGGCCAGCGCCAGCCAGTCGGCCCAGGGGATGATGCTGAGGATCTTCATGCCGCGGATGTTACTGCGGCATGAAGACCTCATCACATCGGGATCAGCCCTTGAACTTCGCCGTCACGGCGGCGACGCGTTGCCCGAACAGGCGTGCGGTTTCGAGGTCGCCGGGCAGCATGTCGGCCGCGCCCGCATCGGACGGGCTCTGGGCGATGGCGCCGCTGTAGCTCACCAGGTAGTTCACGTCGTTGCGCTGGGCGCCCTTGGTGTTGCTGGGCATCAGGCCCTGGCTGACCCAGACCATGCCGTGCTGCATGGCCAGGGTGAACAGCGTGTTCAGGGTGCTGAGCTTGTCGCCGTTCATGCCGGCGCTGTTGGTGAACCCGGCAGCGACCTTGTCTTTCCATTTCTGGGCAAACCAGGCCTTGCTGGAGGCGTCGGCGAATTTCTTGAACTGCCAGCTCACGCTGCCCATGTAGGTGGGCGAGCCGAAGATGATGGCATCGGCCGCGTCCAGCGTGTCCCACCCGCCTTCAGGCAGGTTGCCATCGGCGTCGATGGCGAGCAGGTCCGCGCCGGCACCATCGGCCACCGACTGCGCCATGCGCTGGGTGTGGCCATAACCCGAGTGGTAGACAACAACGATCTTGGTCATGTGCATGCTCCTGTGCGAAATGAGGGATCAGGCCTTGCGGCGGGCGTCGACGCTGAGTGCGCCGGGACCGAAGGCGGCGAAAGCCAGCAGACCACCGGTGATGGCGATGTTCTTGAAGAACATGAGCTGCTGCATCATCTGCTGCTCGGCCGGCAGGGCCCAGTAGGCGTGGAAGTAGTAGCTGGCCACCAGGGTGAACAGGGCCAGTGCCAGGGCGGCGTAGCGCGTGCCCAGGCCGATGAGCAGGGCCAGGCCACCCGCCAGTTCGATCACCAGTGCGATGGCCACACCCACGGAAGGCAGCGGCAGCCCCATGGCCGTGGCGTAGCCGACGGTGCCGGTGAAGCCGGCTATCTTGCTGAAACCCGCGGGCACGAACACGATGGCCAGCAGGATGCGGCCGATCAGGGCCAGGGGGTTTTGCAGTGCGTTCATGGGAAAGGCTCCTTGAAAAAAAAGCAGTTGAGGAAAAAAAGAAAGATGCTCAGGCGGCCAGGTCGAATACCAGCACTTCGGCGTCCTCGCCATTGCCCAGCCTGACGAGGTTCTCGCCGGTCAGCGCGGCTGCGTCGCCACCCTGCAGGCGCTGGCCATTGACCTCCAGCGCGCCGCGCACCAGATGCACATAAGCCTTGCGCCCAGGCTCCAGCGCCAGTTCGGCGCTCTCCTGACCGTCGAGCAAACCCGCGTACATGGCCGCATCGGCGTGGATCTTCACCGAGCCATCGGCGCCACTGCCGGAGGCCACGAGCCGCAGGCGGCCACGCTTCTCGGCGTCGGCAAAGCTCTTCTGCTCGTAGCTGGGCTCGATGCCGCTGACGTTGGGTTCGATCCAGATCTGCAGGAAGTGCGTGGTGCTGTTGGGTGCGTGGTTGAACTCGCTGTGGCGCACACCGCTGCCAGCGCTCATGCGCTGCACGTCGCCCGGCGGAATGCCTTTGACGTTGCCCATGCTGTCCTTGTGCGCCAGATTGCCCTGGAGCACGTAGCTGATGATCTCCATGTCGCGGTGGCCATGGGTGCCGAAGCCGGTACCGGGGGCAATGCGGTCTTCATTGATCACGCGCAGGTTGCCCCAGCCCATCCAGGCAGGGTCGAAGTATTCGGCGAACGAAAAGGAGTGAAAGCTCTTGAGCCAACCGTGGTCGGCATAGCCGCGGGCATCGGAGCGTCGGATCTGGAGCATGGTGGATTCCTTTCTGTCGGTAGGGCTGGCCACCTTGCTCAAGGCATGGCGGCTGGCATGGGAAGGATTCTGGGCCGCATTCATGGCGTTTTGTCTGCACGAATTTGATGGCATCATTCAAATCATTTGAACGATTGAGCCAGCCCACCATGCCCTCCTCTTCGCCTCGCGCCGCCCTGTCGCCCGAAAACCTGGGCCTGCTCGAAGCCGTTGCCCGCCTTGGCAGCATGGCCGCTGCCGCGCGCGAGCTCGGCATGGTGCCCAGCGCGCTGACCTACCGCGTGCGGCAGATCGAGGACGCCCTGGATGTGCTGCTCTTCGACCGCAGTGCGCGCCGCGCGGTGCTGACACCCGCTGGCGCCGAACTCCTGCGCTCAGGCGAATACCTGCTGCATGAGCTCGATGCGGTAGCGCAGCGTGTCAAGCGCGTGGCCACCGGCTGGGAGCCGCAGATCACGATCGCGGCCGATGCCATCATCGCCCGCGCCACGCTGTTCGAGCTGTGCGAAGCCTTCTACGCCGAAGGCGCGCCGACACGGCTGAAACTGCGTGCCGAGACGCTGTCCGGGACGGTGGAGGCGCTGCAGAGCGGACAGGCCGACATCGCACTGGGCGTGCCCGGCGACCTGGCGCTCAGCGACGTGCAGTCCGCGCACCTGGGCAACGTGGCATTCGTGTACGCCGTGGCGCCCCACCACGCACTGGCAGCCGCCACGCACAGCCTGTGCGACGAAGAACTGCGCGAGCACCGCGCGGTGGCCGTGGCCGACAGCACCCAGCGCGGCCGGGGCGTGACGCACAACCTGCTGCCCGGGCAAGACGTGCTCACGGTGCCCACCATGCAGCACAAGCTGGAGGCCCAGTTGCGTGGGCTCGGCGGCGGCTTTCTGCCGCAGGCATTGGCCCAGCCGTTCATCAATGCCGGGCGGCTGGTGGTGAAGACGGTGCAGCGGCCCAACCGCAGCCTGCGCGTCGCCTACGCCTGGCGGGCGCCGCGCGCCGCGGGCGACACCGGGCGCGCGCTGCGCTGGTGGCTGGACCGGCTGCAAAGCGCCAAGACGCGCCATGCGCTGCTGCACCAGCACCACCAGTTGTGACGTACCGCGCTGCCAAACCGCGAGCGGGCTGATACAGTCGGCGACACCCGCTACAACACCGCACAACGCGCCCCAGAGACATGCCTCAAGCCCCACGCGCCCGCGCCACCCGCCCTGCGTCCCGTGTCCGAGCCGCCGCTGCGGCAGAGAAGATGCCACTGCACGTCGCGGTGGTGGGCGGCGGCATGGCTGGCGTGGCGTGCGCGCGCACGCTGCTGCAGGCCGGGCACCGCGTCACCCTGTTCGAGAAGAGCCGTGGCTTTGGCGGGCGCATGGCCACGCGGCGCACGGAATTCGGCGGCTTCGACCACGGCACCCAGTACTTCACGGTGCGCGACGCACGCTTCGACGCCGCGCTGCGCGCCACGAACACCAGCGCCGTGGTGCGCCCCTGGAGCGCCAGCACGGTACGCGTGCTGGACGAACTCGGCCATGTGCTGGCCAGCGCGCCACCGCCCAGCGAACCGCATTTCGTGGCCTCGCCGGGAATGGACGCGCTGGTCTCGCTCTGGGCGCAGCCGCTGGCCCACCCTGAGCTGCATGGCGGGCTGCTGGCCCGTACCCTGTTGGACACGCACGTCAACCGCATCGAACGCGATGCCCTTCATCCGGAGCAATGGCAGCTTCGCGCCGAGGACGCACAAGGCGGCCAACAGGTGCTGGGCGGCTTCGACCGCGTGGTGCTCGCCATCCCGCACCCGCAGGTGCACGACCTGCTGCTGGCATCGGGCCTGGCACCGGAACTGCGCCAGGCGCTCACGGCGGTGCATGTGGCGCCCTGCTGGACACTCATGGTGGCCTTCCCGCAGGCCATGCAGCCCGGGCTGGCTCACCTGGGGCCGCAGTGGAATGCGGCCCGCAGCACACACCACCGCATCAGTTGGCTCACAAGGGAATCGAGCAAACCGGGGCGCGACCCCATCGAGCGCTGGACCGTGCAGGCCAGCCCGGTGTGGTCGGCCAAGCACTTGGAGGACGACCCCGAGCGCGCCAAGGCCAAGCTGCTCAAGGGCTTTGCCGAAATCACCGGCATCCGCGCCACGCCCAGCCACGCCGAGGTACACCGCTGGCGCTTCGCCCAGACCCAGACACCGCTGGGCCGCAGCCATCTGTTTGACGACAAGTTGGGCATAGGCGCCTGCGGCGACTGGTGCCTGGGTCACCGCGTCGAAGACGCCTTTGTCTCCGGGCTGGCGTTGGCCCTGGCGATCGCCTGACGCGCTCCTGCCTCCCATGGCCACCTACCGTGGCAGATTCGCCCCTTCCCCCACCGGCCCGTTGCACGCGGGCTCGCTCGTGGCCGCGCTGGCCAGCTGGCTCGACGCCCGAGCCCATGGCGGCACCTGGCTGGTCCGCATCGAGGATGTGGACACGCCACGCTGCGTGCCGGGCGCGGACGCACTCATCCTGCAACAACTGGCCACCTGCGGACTGGTGAGCGACGAGCCGGTGCGCTGGCAATCGGACCAGGGCACGCGCTACCGGCCATCGCTGGACCATCTCGCCGGCACCGGCCGGGCCTATCCCTGCGGCTGCTCGCGCAGGGACATCGAGACCGCGCTGCAGGCGCAGGGCGTGGCGCGCGAACGCCACCATGCGGCCATCTACCCCGGCACCTGCCGCCCCGACCGCGGAGGTCTGCAAGGCAAGCCGGCCCGCGCCTGGCGCTTCGACGTGGCCGGCGAGCCGCCGGTGCACTGGACCGATCGCCGGCTGGGGCCACAGGTGCAGGACGTGGCCGCCGAGGTGGGTGACTTCGTGCTCCTGCGCGCCGATGGCCTCTGGGCCTACCAGCTCGCGGTGGTGGTGGACGACGCCGACCAAGGCATCACCCACGTGGTGCGGGGCGAGGACCTGGCCGACAACACGGCGCGCCAGATCCTGCTGCAGCGGGCGCTGGGCCTGCCGACCCCGCACTACCTGCACGCACCGCTGGTTCTGGGCGCGAACGGCGAGAAACTGAGCAAGCAAAACGGGGCACAGGCTCTGGATCTGGCGGATCCCTTGGCCGCGCTGCGCCAGGCCGCCGCCGCGCTGGGCCTGCCAGACGCCCGGGAGAGCCATGTGCCGGCAGCGGCGCTGGCACTCTGGACGGCGGCCTGGCCCACCTAAAATAGCCCGCCGCGCCCGCCCCTGGAGCGCGCCTCAGACCGCCGCCCATGACCGACCCCCGCCACGCCCAGCCGCGCTCCGCGCCACCCGAGAACACCTACCTGCGCGAGGTGAAGAGCTACGTGCTGCGGGCGGGCCGCATGGGACCCGGACAGGCCCGAGCCTATGAGCAGTTCGGCCCACGCTTCCTGCTGAACTACGCGCCGGGCGCATTCGACGCCACCGCCGCCTTCGGCCGCGCGGCGCCGCTGGTCATGGAGATCGGCTTTGGCATGGGCGGCGCCACCGCGCACATCGCCGGCCTGCGGCCGCAGGACAACTTCCTCTGCTGCGAGGTGCATGAACCGGGCGTGGGCGCCCTGCTCAAGCTGGCGGGCGAACAGGGACTGGGGAACATCCGCATCCTGCGCCACGACGCGGTGGAGGTGCTGGACCACATGCTTGGCGAGAACAGCCTGGACGGCGTGCACATCTTTTTCCCCGACCCCTGGCACAAGAGCCGGCACCACAAGCGCCGGCTCATACAGGCACCGTTCGTGAACCGGCTCGCGCGCCACCTCAAGCCCGGCGGCTACCTGCACCTGGCGACCGACTGGGAACCCTATGCCCAGCAGATGCTGGAGGTGCTCAGCGCCGAGCCTTTGCTGCACAACACGGCCGCGCCCGGTGGCAGCGGCTACGTGCCCAAGCCGGACTACCGGCCGCTGACCAAGTTCGAGAACCGGGGCCTCAAGCTGGGCCACGGGGTGTGGGATCTGGTGTTCCGGCGCCACTGAAGCCCGTGCCGTGGCGCACCGCCCGAAGAATCCGCTGATTCCCGCGCGAGACGGCGTCTCGCCAAGCTGCGTCGCGCTGCCCTCCACCAGGCCATCGCCCTGGCCGTCGGTGCTGGCGTTTCTCAGCGAGCGCCTGCCCGCGATCGACCCGCTGGAGTGGGCACGGCGACTGGCCAGCGGCGACGTGCTCGACGACCAGGGGCACTCCGTGGCGGCGCAGGCTCCCTGCGAGCCCGGCGCGCGCCTCTACTACTACCGGCAACTCGACAAGGAGAAGGCCATTCCCTTCGAGGAACGCATCGTGTACCAGGATGAACGGCTCCTGGTGGCGGACAAGCCCCACTTCATGCCGGTCACGCCCAGCGGCCCGTATGTGCGGCACAGCCTCATGGTGCGGCTGAAGCAGCGCACGGGCATCGACACGCTCAACCCCATCCACCGCATCGACCGCGAAACCGCGGGACTGGTGGTGTTCAACATCCGGCCGGAGGAGCGCAACGCCTACCACGCGCTGTTCCGCGAGCGCGTGGTGCGCAAGGACTACGAGGCGATCGCACGCCATCAACCGGAGCTCAGGGTTCCGCTGACCCGGCGCAGCCGCATCGAGGAAGACGTGGAGGCCTTTTTCCGCATGGTTGAAACCCCGGAGGGCCAGCCCAACAGTGAGACGCACGTCGATCTGCTGGAGCTTCGCGGCCGCTGGGCGCGCTACCGGCTCACACCGGTCACCGGCAAGCGCCACCAGCTGCGCGTTCACATGAATGCGCTGGGCATGCCCATCGCCGGCGACCAGTTCTACCCCCGGGTGCGGCGCGGGCCTGCCGAGGCGGAAGACTTCACGCAACCGCTGCGCCTGCTGGCACGCGCCATCGCATTCGACGACCCCGTCACGGGCGAGGCGCGCGCCTTTCGCAGCCAGCTCGCCCTGGACTGGCCCGACGAAGACGGCTGAGCTTCAGAGGCGCTCCGCGACCCAGGCCTGCACCGACTGCAGCGCCTTGGGCAGGCTCGCCGCATCGGTGCCGCCAGCCATGGCCATGTCGGCCTTGCCGCCGCCCTTGCCGCCCACTTGCTGGGCCACGAAGTTCACCAGTTCGCCCGCCTTGACCTGGCCCACGCTGTCGGCCGTGACGCCGGCCGCCAACTGAACCTTGCCGCCCTCCACCGCCGCCAGCACGATGGCCGCGGTCTTGAGCTTGTCCTTGAGCTTGTCCAGGGTCTCGCGCAGCGTCTTGGCGTCGGCGCCGCTGAGCACCGCGGCCAGCACCTTGATGCCTTTGACATCCACGGCCTGGGCCACCAGTTCGTCGCCCTGGCTGGAGGCCAGGCGCCCCTTGAGCGCGGCCACTTCCTTCTCCAGGGACTTGACCTGCTCCAGCGTCTGCGCGATGCGCGCCGTCAGTTCGGCCGTGGGCGCCTTGAGTGCGCCAGCGGCCTGCGACACGGTGTCCTCCAGCGACTGCAGGTAGGACAGGGCATGGGCGCCGGTGATCGCTTCGATGCGGCGCACACCCGCGGCCACACCGCTTTCGGCCACCACCTTGAAGAGGCCGATGTCGCCGGTGCGCTGCACATGGGTACCGCCGCAGAGTTCGCGGCTGCTGCCGATGTCGAGCACGCGCACGGTGTCGCCGTACTTCTCGCCGAACAGCATCATCGCGCCGGTCTTCTGCGCCGACTCGATGTCCATCAGGCGTGCCTGCGTGGCGGCGTTCGCCAGGATCTCGGCGTTCACCTGGGCCTCGATGGCACGGATCTGCGCGTCCGTCAGAGGCGCGTTGTGCGCGAAGTCGAAGCGCGTGCGCTCGGCGTTGACCAGCGAGCCCTTCTGCTGCACGTGGTCACCCAGCACCTCGCGCAGCGCCTTGTGCATCAGATGGGTGGCGCTGTGGTTGCGCACGGTCGCGGCGCGCAGCGCCGTGTCCACGCTGGCCGTCACGGTGTCGCCCACGGACAGCGTGCCCTGCGCCACGGTGCCGTGATGACCGAACACGTCGGCCTTGATCTTCTGGGTGTCGCTCACCACGAACGTCGCGGCGGCGGCCTTGATCGTGCCTTCGTCACCCACCTGCCCGCCGCTTTCGGCGTAGAACGGGGTGCTGTCGAGCACCACGACGCCGCTCTGGCCACTCTGCAGGCTCTGCACCGGCGTGCCATCGAGGTAGAGCGCGACCACCTTGGCCGGCGCCTCCAGCTTCTCGTAGCCCACGAAGGTGTTGCCCGCGCCGCTGTACTCCAGCGCCTTGTCCATCTTGAACTTGCCGGCCGCGCGCGCCTGCGCCTTCTGGCGGTCCATCGCGGCATCGAAGCCGGCCTCATCCACGGCCACACCGCGCTCACGGCAGACGTCGTTGGTGAGGTCCAGCGGGAAGCCATAGGTGTCGTGGAGCTTGAAGGCCACGTCGCCGGGCAGCACCTTCTGCCCGTCTCCCAGCGCCGCATCCAGTATCTCCATGCCATTGGCCAGGGTTTCGTAAAAACGCTCCTCCTCAGCCTTGAGCACCTCGATGATGCGCTGCTCCTGGCGTGCCAGGTTCGGGTAGGCGTCACCCATGAGCTTCACCAGGTCCGGCACCAGCTTGTGGAAGAACGGCGTCTTCTGGCCCAGCTTGTAGCCGTGGCGGATGGCGCGGCGCACGATGCGGCGCTGCACGTAGCCACGGCCTTCGTTGCTGGGGATCACGCCGTCGCTCACGAGGAAGGCGGTGGCGCGGATGTGGTCGGCGATGACCTTGAGCGAAGGGTTGGCGAGGTCGCTAGTGTGCGTCTCCCGGGCGGCGGCCTTGATGAGCGCCTCGAAGAGGTCGATCTCGTAGTTGCTGTGCACGTGCTGCAGGATCGCCGCCAGGCGCTCCAGACCCATGCCCGTGTCCACGCAGGGCGCGGGCAGCTTCACCACGCTGCCGTCTTCCTTCATGTCGAACTGCATGAACACGTGGTTCCAGATCTCGATGAAGCGGTCGCCGTCTTCGTCGGGGCTGCCGGGCGGGCCACCGGGGATGTGCGGGCCGTGGTCGTAGAAGATCTCGCTGCACGGACCGCAGGGGCCGGTGTCCGCCATCATCCAGAAGTTGTCGCTCTTGTACTTGCCGCCCTTGTTGTCTCCGATGCGGATCACGCGCTCGGGCGGCAGGCCGATGTCCTTCGTCCAGATGTCGTAGGCCTCATCGTCGTCGATGTAGACCGTCGCCAGCAGGCGCTCCTTGGGCAGCTTGTAGACCTCGGTCAGCAGTTCCCAGCCCCACGTGAGCGACTCGCGCTTGAAGTAGTCTCCAAAAGACCAGTTGCCCAGCATCTCGAAGAACGTGTGGTGGCGCGCGGTGTAGCCCACGTTCTCCAGGTCGTTGTGCTTGCCACCGGCGCGCAGGCAGGCCTGCACCGAGGCGGCGCGCACGTAAGGCCGCTTGTCGGTCCCCAGGAACACATCCTTGAACTGCACCATGCCCGAATTGGTGAACATGAGCGTGGGGTCGTTGCCAGGCACGAGCGGGCTGGACGCCACCACGGTGTGGCCCTTGGAGGCAAAGAAGTCCAGGAAGCTTTTGCGGATGTCGGCAACAGAAGCGGGGCGGGTCATGGGAGCCTTGTGATGGTCGGGAAACTGAAGGGCGCGCATGGCGCCAAACCTGCTATTTTCCAACAAGGCGCGACCTTCGCCGGAAGCCCTCTCAGGCAATTGATTAACATATTAAGTTTTCACGCCCAGCCACGGAGACAGACTATGGACACCAAGACCTCCCCCCTCTCCTTGCTGAACGACCCCAGCCTGCTCAAGACCGATGGCCTCATCAACGGGCAGTGGGTGGCTGGCCAGAGCCGTTTCGCCGTCAACGACCCCGCCACCGGCCTGAAGCTGGCCGACGTGGCCAACCTGGGTCCGCAGGACGCCGAGGCCGCGATCGCCGCCGCCAACGCCGCCTGGCCCGCCTGGAAAGGCAAGACCGCCAAGGAGCGCAGCCAGATCCTGCGCAAGTGGTACGACCTGCTGATGGCCCACCAGGATGACCTCGGCCGGCTCATGACCGCCGAGCAGGGCAAACCCCTGCCCGAGGCCAAGGGCGAGGTGGCCTACGGCGCCAGCTTCGTGGAGTGGTTCGCCGAAGAGGCCAAGCGCGTCAATGGCGAAACCCTGCCGCAGTTCGACAACAACCGGCGCCTGATGGTGATCCGCCAGCCCATTGGGGTGTGCGCGGCCATCACGCCTTGGAACTTCCCGCTCGCCATGATCACCCGCAAGGTCGCGCCCGCGCTGGCCGCGGGTTGCCCGGTGGTCATCAAGCCGGCCGAACTTACCCCATTGACGGCTCTGGCCGCCGCCGAACTCGCCATCCGCGCGGGCATCCCCGCCGGCGTGTTCAACGTCATCACCGCCGACGCCGACCACAGCATCGCCGTGGGCAAGGTGCTGTGCGCCAGCGACGTGGTGCGCCACCTCAGCTTCACCGGCTCCACCGAGGTCGGGCGCATCCTGATGGCCCAGTGCGCACCCACGGTGAAAAAGCTCTCACTCGAACTCGGCGGCAACGCGCCCTTCATCGTCTTCGACGACGCCGACGTCGACAGCGCCGTGGAGGGCGCCTTCGCCAGCAAATACCGCAACGCCGGCCAGACCTGCGTCTGCACCAACCGCTTCTACGTGCAGGCCGGTGTGTACGACGAGTTCGTGCAGAAGTTCGCCGCCAAGGTGAAGACCGCCAAGGTCGGCAACGGCTTCGGCGAAGGTGTGAACCAGGGCCCCCTGATCGAGGAAGCCGCGCTGACCAAGGTGCAGCGCCATGTGGACGACGCCCTGGCCAAGGGCGGGCGCGTGGTGGCCGGCGGCCGGCGCCTCTCCAGCCTGGGCAGCGGCCAGTTCTTTGAACCCACCGTGGTGGCCGACGCCAGCGCCGACATGCTGTGCGCGAGGGAGGAGACCTTCGGCCCCTTCGCACCGGTATTCAAGTTCCAGACAGAACAGGAGGCCATAGACGCCGCCAACGCCACCGAGTTCGGCCTGGCCAGCTACTTCTACAGCCGCGACATCGGCCGCATCTACCGCGTGGGCGAAGCACTGGAATACGGCATGGTCGGGATC
Source organism: Hydrogenophaga sp. (assembly GCF_026125785.1). Taxonomy (GTDB): domain Bacteria; phylum Pseudomonadota; class Gammaproteobacteria; order Burkholderiales; family Burkholderiaceae_C; genus Hydrogenophaga. The sequence continues at coordinate 50,223 of NZ_JAHCKL010000008.1, read as the reverse complement.
AACGTCGGCATCCTCGCCACCGAACACGTACCCTTCGGCGGCGTCAAGCAATCCGGCCTTGGCCGCGAGGGCTCGCACCACGGCATGGACGACTATGTGGAGATCAAGTACCTGTGCATCGGCGACGTGCTGAAGTGACGTCGGTCTGGAAAGGCACTCGGGCAGAAGAGGATGGAGCGGGTGAAGGGAGCATCACGCCGCACTCAAATCGTTGATTGATATTTGGGACGATGGAAAGATCCTCACATGCCCAGCGCGCCCTTGCCCTGCACCACAAGCAGGTACGACGACTTGCGTAATGATCGAATCCGGCCACAACTGCGGCTGGAACAGGAACGCATCGGCTATCGCTCGCTATGCGCGGCGTTGGCGACAACAGTCCAGGACGATTCTCGGCCGTAGCGGCATTTCCTGCCGATGTCGTCAGGGCGTGGTCGATTCGACGAACGCCGGTTCGAAATCCAGCAGGTCGGTACCGCGCATGCCCAAGCCTCGGGCCACTGCGCGCCAGCCCGCCACAGCCTGGGCCACCTCGCTCCAGATCGCCTCGGCCTGCGCCGTCTCCAGCCTGAAATACGGCGCGGCACCCATCAGCATGCCCCGGCTGTCGATGACGCCGGTGTCCTCGGTCAGCCAGGTCTTGCTCTCGCGACGGTCGCCCGGCATCGGGTTCAGATCGAAGGCCGGCGACAGGCGCCAGCCGCGCTGGCGCGCGTCGTACAGGAAACCGGTGTTGCGCAGGTGGTCGTCGGTGTTGCAGATCAGGAAGTTGAAGACCAGTCGGCGCCACAGCTCATGGATGTCGGCAATTGGATCGGCACCTGCTTGCAGCAGCACGTCCACCAGTTCGGAGTAAGCGTGCGTCGCATCGCGGCCATCGGACTGGAGCATCGTCGCGGCCGACACGTAAGGGATGCGGCTGCCATCGTCGGTGCGGTCGAAACGCCGGACGACGGCGACCGCCGTGCCACCGATCACTTCCACGCGGGCCGGCGCCGCGCGGATGCCGGCCTTGGCCGCCAGTTGCATGGCCAGCACTTCGCCCCGGATCACGTCGCGCCGGTCCGCCTGGCTGGGAAACTTCCCTACCGCCAGCCGGCCATCGGTATCGCGCACCGTGGACTTGGGCCTCGCGCCGCCCAGTGACGTCCCTTGCCCGAGCAGGTAGCGCAGATCCTGCGCGCTCTCCGTGCCGTCCTCCAGGGCGCGCGCCGCGTGCAGCACCCTGTCCAGCTCCACCAGCGGTGGCACATGCCTGTGCGGCCCGCCGTCGCGCAGGTAGGCACCGGCCTGCGGATCGAACAGGCGCAGCGCGCCGACACGCGCCTCGTCGTCCACCCACATCACGAAGTCCACGGGGTTCAATGCGGGCGTGTCGCGGTCTTCCTGCCGCAACCTCGCATGGGCGCGCCGGATCACGCGCTCGCCCCAGGCATCGGGCGCGGTGTCCTCCAGCGCGAGGAAGAACACTTGCCGGGGATGCTGCACACCGGCCATCGGCTGGAGGTCGGGCGACAGCGTGAAGAACCGGGGATCCCGCAGCCAGCCTTCGTCGTAGCTGAACGCGCTGCGCCTGCCGTTGCCCAGGTGCAAGCGCCCCAGGACCCGGCCGCTCGCCCCCAGGTGGACTTCGAGGTCCGGGCGCCGGGAAGGTCGAGGCGTTGCCATCAGAATCCCTCCAATTCATCGGAGTGCCCGTGCGTGTCGCCTTCGCCGGCCGCTGTCTTCGAACGAACCGCCGGGCGCTTCTTGCCGGACGAGGTGCGCACCCGTTGCGGCAACTGCTCCCGAACCAGTTCCATGCCGAGCGCGTCGTTCTCCAGAGTCATCGCCCGGGCCAGGTCGTCGAGCCGGCCCAGCACGTGCAGCGCGCGCAAGAACGTGTGCAGCGCGGTGCCGGCATACCCATCCTCCATGCGCCGGACGGTGCTTAGGGACGTGCCGATGCGCTGCGCCAGATCTTCCTGGCTCAGCCGGCGCATGCGCCGCGCCGCCGAGATGTCTTGCCCCAGGTGGCGCAGCGCGCGCGCGACGGGCTGCGGCATGGCCACCTGCGCGCCGGAGCGCTTCTGTTCGGAAGACGACATCATTTATTGCCTCAAATATGAACTTATTTATTCAATAAAGGTTCATATTTGAACGAAAAAATAACAGGCAGTCAACCCAGACCAGGATCGTTGCACGACGTCGTCGCGCCGCCAGCATCCCATGAGTCCGACAGGCGATCGCGCCCCTTATCGCTCGATCCTGTCGCTGACGCTACCGAACGGTTTCCTCCTCACGAGGGCAGCAAACAAAGCGTCATGCCTCGTCGATCTGGAGGTAGATCCCTCGGGTCTGGTCGGACGCATCGCGGCGTTGCCGCGTCTGGCACTACCCGAACCGCGTCTGCTGAAAGACCATCTGGATCTGACACCCGGTTGATACCCCGCCATGAAAGCACGGAGACCGAATGCGTCTTTTGGAGCCCCGTTCCAGACGCTCAGTCAGATAGCTGTCGGCCTGCGCGATGCGTTCGGCAACCAAGAGGGGCGCGGCGTTCCTTGGCGTAGGCGCTGGCGTAGCTTCTGGGGGCGGTTGTGCCGTTGGACATGATTTCTTCTTCGTTGGGTTGATGTCAACGTGTCACGGAACCATGCACAGTCGAATCTTGGTAAGCCCTTGATTTACAAGGTCTCCCAGCGTCAGAGCTGGCGATTCATGGAGCGGGTGAAGGGAATCGAACCCTCGTATGAAGCTTGGGAAGCTGCCGTTCTACCATTGAACTACACCCGCAGTGGAAGCGGATTCTAGCGCCTCTCGGCCCACCCCTAGCGCGCCAGCAGCCCGATCACCAGCGCATTCACCAGGTCGATGAAAAAGCCGCAGACCAGCGGCACGACGATGAAGGCGCGCGGGGCGGCTCCGTGGGCGCGCACGATGGCGCCCATGTTGGCGATGGCGGTGGCCGTGGAGCCCAGCGTGATGCCCCCGAAGCCTGCACAGATCACCACCGCCTCGTAGTCCCGCCCCATGCAACGGAACACGATGAACACGGTGAACAGCACCGCCAGGAGGATCTGCAGCGCCATGGCCGTCGCGATGAAGCGCAGCACCGGCTCCAGTTCCCAGAGCTGCAGCCCCATTAAGGCCATGGTGAGGAACAGGCCAAGGCAGATGTCACAGATGAGGGCCACGCCCAGGCGCATGCTGGCCCAGTCCCACAGGCGTCCGCCACTGGGTGCAAGCCACTGCCCCACTCCTCGCAGACCTATGCCCGCCAACAGGCATCCTACGAAATCCGGCAGACGCAGGCCGCTCAGCCCAATGAGCGCATTGACACCGTTGCCCAGGATCAGCGCGAGATTGAGCCACAGCAGCGCCAGCAGCACGCCGTGGTAGTCCAGGCGCGCGTGAGCTTCGTCCTGGTAACGCGTGCCGACCTCCACATCTGCGGCACCCGAAGGCACAACGCGGTGGCGGCGCATGAGCCAGGCCGCCACCGGCCCACCCACCACGCAGGCGGCGATCAGGCCGACCATGTTGGAGGCCAGGCCGAGTTCACCGGCGGTGGCGATCCCCAGTTCTTCCGTGAAGTACGGCGTCCACGCCAAAGTGGTACCCACACCGCCGGTCAATGAAATCGAGCCGGCCATGAGTCCGGCGCGCGGATCCATGCCAAACGCGCCGGCCAGCGCCATGCCCAGCCCGTTCTGCAGCACCATGAACAGGCAGGCCAGCGTGAGCAGCACCACCAGCGGCCGGCCACCCTCGCGCAGCGTGCGTATGTCGGTGCCCATGCCAATGGCGGCGAAGAAGTACAGCAGCAGCATGTCGCGCGCGCCCAGGCCGAAACCCACGCGCAGGCCCAACGCGTAGTACAGCGCGCACACCACCAGCGCGCAGAGCACGCCACCGATCACGGCATCGGGAATGTTGTTGCGGCGCAGCCATTCGACACGCCGCGTCAGCCCTTTGCCGATGAACAGCAACAGGATGGCCAGCGTGAGGCTCGCGAAGGCATCGACCTCAATGGCGGAACGCCAGGATCCGGAAATCATGGCGCGATCCTAGCCTTACATCGCCCTCATGTTGTCTGTAGCAGCTACGGGCCAGCACAATGTCATCCAAACGTCACAAACAAGAAAACCACGAAGGGATGAGTTATGGAGACAGCGACAGCCGGGCTGGGCAGAACCTTATGGTCCGCCCTGGCATTGCCGATCCAGCCGCGGACCGTGCGTCTGGCTCTGGCGCTGGTGATGCCCATGCTGTCGCTGGTGATGGCCATCAAGACCTACAAGCTCGGCTTTGCGCTGTGGCCGGTCACGGGCAACACCGATGGCTGGACCCGCCCCTCGCTGGGCCATTGGCTTGCGGGAGTGCTCACCCAGTCCTTCAGCGTGGTGCTTGCCGCGGCCCTGCTCACGTATCTGGCGCTGCGCCTGCGGCCCACACTCTCCCGCGGGGCGCGCGCCCTGGCGATCGTCCTGCTGCCACTGGTCCTGCTGGCGGTGCTGCAGACGGGACGTGCGCTCTGGAGCGGCAACCCGCTCCTGCTCGAATCCCCCATTGGCCTGGCGTGGCTGGCCCGCGTCTATGGCGAACTGGGACACGAGATCTGGTACCTGTACACCCTGTTCCGCGCCGACCTGGCCTATGCCGGCGCACACCTGCTGCTGTGCATGGCCATTCTGGGGGCCTTGCCCGAACGATGGACCCGCACGGCCTTCGCCGCACTGGTCGGCCTGAACCTGCTGATCGCGCTCGTGCTGGCGCTGGAACTCGCGCACTACCTCGTCACTGGCGTGAACGGCAGCGCGGCCCTGTTGCTCTATTTCATAGCCAATGCCGAGGATGTCTGGGACCTGGCCGGCACGGAAGTTCGGCTGCCTGATCTGCTGTGGTGGCTGGCCCCCTTGCCGGCATTGCTGCTGGCCAGCTATCTGCTGGCCAGCACGCCCCTCAAGCCACGCGGTGGCGCGGCGACTGCGCGCTTCCAGATGGGCCGGCTCCTCTGGCCGGGCCTGGCCCTGCTGGCCATGCCCGAGATGCTGTCCACCGACGGTCATCAACGGCTCAAAGGCAACGTGGTTTCCCGCATGACCATCGACCTCGCGGTGCCGGACATGCTCTCGCAGGCCGCCCGCGACGCCGGCCTGGACCTTGCCCGCCAGTCCATGGGGCTGCGGCTGGAGGGTTCCGCGCAGACGCGCAAGTTCAATGTCGTGGTGGTGATGCTGGAGTCCGTGCGGGCGCGTTCGACCGGGCTGCACGATCCGGCGCTGTCCAACACGCCCTTCCTGCTGGCTCTGAGCCAGCAGTCGCTCATGGTGGAAGAGATGTACGCCCCCTCCTCCAGGACCTCGGTTGCGTGGATCAGTGCACTGCAGGGCATCTATGCGGGCGCAACGAACTCCGTGGCCTACTGGGCCCAGCGCGAAGCTGGCCATCCGCGCTTTGCCAGCCTGCCCAGGCTGTTGCGGGAACACGGCTACCGCTCAGCTTTTTTCTCGACCACACACGACGAGTACGAGAACGAGGCCCAGATCCTGGCCAACTTCGGCTTTGACAAGGTGGTGGGCGAACGAGACTTCAAGCGCCCGGTCTCCGAGCGGGTGAACTACTTCGGCCTGGAAGACCGTGTGATGCTGGACCCCCTGATGGCCTGGGTGGACGAGCAGCGCGGCAGCAACACCCCCTTCTTCCTGAAGGTGATGACCAATGTGGGCCACCATGCCTACGCCACCCCCGCCCATTGGCCCAACAGAACCTTCAGGGAAGGCGTCACGCCGGACCACCACAAGTACCTCAACTGCATCGCCTACATTGACAGCTTTCTGCAGGATCTGGTCTCCCAGCTCGACCAGCGAGGCCTGCGGGAGAACACGGTGCTGATGGTGCTGGGCGACCATGGCGACACCTTCGGCGAACATGGACAGCGCGCCAGAGTGATCTCCGTGCACGACGAGGTCCTGCACGTCCCCATGCTCATTCGGCTGCCGACGTCCCTGGGCAAGGCGCCTGGGCGTGTGGCCGGCCCCCGGTCACAGGTTGACATCCTCCCCACGGTGGCCGACCTTCTGGGCCTGACCATGGTGGGCGGACGCTTGCCCGGTGTCTCCCTGCTCACCGAACATGACCCTCAGCGCAGGGTGTTTCACAACGGCACCCTGGAAGAGTCGTCGATGGCGATGCGCCAAGGGTCGCTCAAGTACGTCTACGAGCACGAGAACGACAGGCTCAAGGTCTTCGACATCCGGAACGACCTCTTCGAGCAACGCGACATCGCGGCCAGTCTGAGCCGCGAGCAAAGGAACGAGGCCCTGCGCCAGATGCATGCCTGGTACACCACCGTCCACGCATCCATGACCCTGTCAGCGCGCTGACAGCAGGCACGTCCCGGTCAACCCACGGCAGTCGCCACCCCTACCCCGAACAGCGCCAGCGCGCCCAGCACCGCGAAGATCAGCGCGGCGACCACGTGCACCACCTTGATCGGCACCCGGCGCGTGATGGCATCACCGAAAAACACCACCGGCGCATTGGCCAGCATCATGCCCAGCGTGGTGCCGATCACCACCGCGAACAGCGGTTCGTACTGGGCACCCAGCGCCACCGTGGCCAGTTGCGTCTTGTCGCCCATCTCGGCCAGGAAGAAGGCCCAGGTGGTGGCGAAGAACACACCCATCTGCCGCTTGGGCACGGCCTCGTCGTCGTCGAGCTTGTCGGGAATCAGCATCCACACCGCCATGGCGATGAAGGACACGCCCAGCACCCAGCGCATCACGTCCGGCCCGATGGTGGCCATGATCCAGGCCCCCGCGGCGCCGGCCAGCGCGTGGTTGAGCAAGGTGGCGGTCAGAATGCCCCAGACGATGGGCCAGGGGCGCTTGAAACGGGCGGCCAGCACCAGCGAGAGCAATTGCGTCTTGTCGCCCATTTCGGCGAGGGCGACGATGCCGGTGGAGATGAGGAATGCTTCCAAGACAGGACTCCAGGGCCGGCGCAAACCAGAAGACCACACGGCATCCCCGGCCCATCCGGAGGCAGTGCGGTCAAAGGTCTTGCCAGGCTGGATGCTGTCTGCGCCATGGCCGTGGGGGCCAAGTGTGTTGACGCAGACCCCTGCAAAAGGCTTGCAGGTCGGCTACTCCCCAATGACGGGTGAGGCGGAAGTATACCCGCCTACCCTATCCAAATCAGATCAGGGGGGCACCCGTCTTCGACTGGATGAACTCGCGCGTAACGCCCGGCGCCAGTTCCACCAGCTTGAGCCCTTGCGGCGTCACGTCGATCACCCCCAGGTCGGTGATGATGCGATCGACCACGCCCACACCGGTCAACGGCAGGGTGCAGGCGGGCAGGATCTTCAGGTCCTCGGTGCCGTCCTTCTTCTTCGCCACGTGCTCCATCAGCACGATGACGCGCTTGACGCCGGCCACCAGGTCCATCGCCCCGCCCATGCCCTTGACCATCTTGCCCGGGATCATCCAGTTGGCCAGGTCGCCCTTCTCGCTGACCTGCATGGCACCCAGGATGGAGAGGTTGATCTTGCCCCCGCGGATCATGGCAAAGCTGTCGTGGCTGCCGAAAATGCTGGATCCCGGCAGCGTGGTCACGGTCTGCTTGCCGGCGTTGATCAGGTCGGCGTCCACCTGGTCCTCGGTGGGGAACGGTCCGATGCCGAGCATGCCGTTCTCGCTCTGCAGCCAGACCTCTTTGTCACCGGTGTGGTTGGCCACCAGCGTCGGGATGCCGATGCCGAGGTTCACATAGAAACCGTCTTCGAGTTCCTGTGCCGCGCGTGCGGCCATCTGGTCCTGGGTCCAAGGCATGTCAGGCTCCTGCTTTTTCCGTGATGGTGCGCTTTTCAATGCGCTTCTCGGGGTTCGGGTTGTGCACGATGCGGTGCACGTAGATACCGGGCAGGTGCACCTGGTCAGGGTCCAGCGCGCCGGTCTCGACGATCTCCTCGACCTCCACCACGCAGATCTTGCCCGCCATGGCCGCGGCCGGGTTGAAATTGCGCGCGGTCAGGCGAAACTGCAGGTTGCCCGACTTGTCCGCCCGGTGCGCCTTCACCAGCGATACCGCCGGCACCAGCGAGCGCTCCATCACATAGGTCTCACCGTCGAACTCGCGCAGTTCCTTGCCGCCGGCCACGATGGTGCCGACACCGGTCTTGGTGAAGAAAGCGGGAATGCCCGCGCCACCGGCGCGCAGCTTTTCCGCCAGCGTGCCCTGCGGCGTGAACTCCAGCTCCAGTTCGCCCGCGAGGTACTGGCGCTCGAACTCCTTGTTCTCGCCCACGTAGCTGCTGATCATCTTCTTGATCTGCCGCGTGTCGAGCAGCTTGCCCAGGCCAAAACCGTCCACGCCAGCGTTGTTGGAAACGACGGTCAGGTTCTTCACGCCGCTGTCGCGCAGCGCGTCGATCAGCGCCTCGGGAATACCGCAAAGGCCGAAGCCTCCCACGGCGAGCAACTGGCCGTCGGCCACGATGCCTTTCAGCGCGTCGGCCGCGCTCGGGTAAATCTTGTTCACGTGCGAGTCTCCTGGGAACAACCGGGGAAGGCGCTACGATACTACGTAAAGACATACGTAGTATTTCGTAAAGCGAAACCCGCATGGACATCGACTACCGGTTGGCCTTCGACCTCGCTCCCGTGGGCCTGGCGCTCTCTCGCCAGCGCACCATGGTGGACTGCAACCAGGCCCTGTGCGACATGTTCGGTGCCAGCCGGGAACAACTGGTCGGCCAGAGCTTCGAGATCCTGTACCCCAGCGCCGACGAGTACGAACGCACCGGAGCGCGCATCGAGCCCCTGATGGGCCGCAAGGGCACCTACGCCGACAACCGGATCATGAAGCGCGTGGGCGGACGCCTCAAGGGTGAGACCTTCTGGTGCCACGTCACCGGCCGTGCACTGGACCGCCATGCACCGCACGCTGCGGGCATATGGAGCTTCGAAGACCTGAGTTCACAGCGCACGGTGAAGGCCGAGCTCACACCCCGCGAACGCGAGGTAGCGGCCTTTCTCATGGATGGACTGACGAGCAAGCAGATCGGCAAGGCCCTGGGCATCAGCCACCGCACCGTGGAGATCCATCGCGCGCGGCTCATGCGCAAATACCAAGCCCACAGCACGCCAGACTTGATGCACCGCCTGCTGGCAGGCTGAAAGCCCGGCAGAGAGCCGCAACCTGCGCAGCGGCGGAGCGTGGGGGCCGCAGACCCCGCCGCCGGGCCGCCCCAAGGCGGGGTCAGCCCCCTCGGGGGGCAGCGACCCGCGAAGCGGCGGAGCGTGGGGGCTACCTCACTGCGGCTGGAAGCCGCTGTCCTGGATGATTTTTGCCCAGACCTTGCGGTAGGCCTCTTCGCGAGCGCCGAGCTGCTCACCGCTCATGAAACCCACCGTCAGTCCCATCGCGGTGAGCTTCTCGCGCACGTCGGGCTGCGAGATGGTTTTCTGCACGGCCTGGGCCAGCTTGTCCAGCGCGGCCTTGGGTGTGCCAGCGGGTGCGAACAGACCATAGTACGGCACGTCCTCGAAGCCCTTGAGGCCCAGTTCGGCGAAGGTGGGCACGTCGGGCATGGCGGCCTGGCGCTGCGAGCCCAGCACCGCGACCACGCGCAGCTTGCCGGCCTTGTGGTTTTCGATGAAGTCCGGGATGGAAGCTACACCTGCGGGGATCTGATTGCCCAGCATGTCGGCCATCAGCGGCGCACTGCCCCGGTAGGGTGCGGCCACCAGGTCCAGGCCGTTCTGTTTCGCGATCACCTGCACCAGGAACTGCGGCACCGAAGCCGGCGCGGGAATGCCCACCGAGCCTTTGCCCCCGGCGGCCTTCACGCCGTCCACGTACGCCTTGAAGGTCTGCGCCGGCGTGCCCGCCGAGACGGCAAACGCATTGACGAAAGTGGCAAAGCCCGCCACGGGCACGAAGTCCTTGGCGGGCTCATAGCCCGGGTTCTTGGTGACCATGGGCAGGATGGTGATGCTGTGGTCATGGCTGAGGAACACGGTGCCGCCGTCCGGTGCCGACGCCTTGAGGGCTTGGGCCGCGAGTTGCCCACCCGCGCCGGGCTTGTTCTCCACCACCACCGAATGGCCGACCTCGTCCTTGAGCCGTTCGGCGAGGATGCGCGCGATGGCGTCGGTGCCGCCTCCGGGCGGGAAACCGACGAGGATGCGCGTCGTGGTCTGCGCCTGGGCCAGGCCCATGCACAGTGTGGCGCCAAGGGCAATCGCCAGACGGCGGGAAAGGGTGGCGGCTTGGGGGGTGCTCATGGATGCAACTCCAGGTAAGACGGGTTGAGGACGGTTTGCGAAAAAGAAAAGGAGAAAAGGGGAAACCGCTTGAGAGCGAAACCCGCAGCATACCGGCACTCGGCCGCCCTGTTGGCGCTGTACGATGGCCGCGCCGACAAGCCGGCGACATCCACCCGGAGGAGACCATGACCCGCTATCCCGCCCCTGAGATCAAAGACCTGCCCGACGACATCAAGGCCCGCGTACTGGAAGTACAGGACAAAGCGGGCTTCGTGCCCAATGTGTTCCTGGCGCTGGCACGCCGCCCGGCCGAATGGCGCGCCTTCTTCGCCTACCACGATGCGCTCATGCTCAAGGAGGACGGCTCGCTCACGAAAGGCGAGCGCGAAATGATCGTCACCACCACCAGCGCGGCCAACCAGTGCCTCTACTGTGTGGTGGCGCACGGCGCGATCCTGCGCATCTACGAGAAGAAGCCGCTGGTGGCCGATCAGGTAGCCGTCAACTACCGCAAGGCCGACATCACGCCCCGCCAACGCGCCATGCTGGACTTCGCCATGAAGGTCTGCCTGCGTTCGCATGAAATCGCCGAGGACGATTTCGCGCCTCTTCACGCCCACGGCTTCTCCGACGAGGACATCTGGGACATCGCCGCCATCACCGCGTTCTTCGGTCTGTCCAACCGGCTGGCCAGCTTCAGCAACATGATGCCCAATCCGGAGTTCTACCTCATGGGCCGCGTCCCCAAGGCCAAGCCTCAGGGTTGACACCTGCGCTAGCCGCAGGTTGTAGGACAAGGCCGGGTTTACGGGCGGATACCGCCGCCCAACAAAAGAAAACAGCGCGCCAGGCCCACGGACGGTTCAATGGCCCCATGACAAACCACCGGGAGCCATCCATGTCCGGCATTCGTTCAAACACCGTCCGCCAACTCCTGCTCATCAGTGCCCTGGCGCTGGGTACGGGCCTCGCCCATGCGGAAGACATCAAGGGCCGCATCCAGTCCATCGACCTCTCCGCGCGCAGCTTCGCCGTCAATGGCGAGCAGATCTACGTCACCGACAAGACCGACTACGAGAACGACTACAAGCGTTTCGAGGACCTGCGCGTCGGCCACTATGTAGAGATCGATATCGACCGCCGCGATGGCCGCCTGTACGCCGATGACATCGAGTACAAGGCCAAGGCCCGCGAAAACAAGCCGTAAGGCAAACCGTCCAGCGGCACTGCGATCAGCCGCCGCCGGTGATGCGCAGCAGCTTGCCGACGGCACCGTCGGTCAGCAGGTACAGGCGGCCATCCGGCCCCTGGCGAACGTCGCGGATGCGTTCGCCGCGGGCCGCCAGCAAGCGCTCGCGCCCGACCACGCGGGCTCCGTCCAGTTGCAGCCGCCACAAGGCCTGGCCCGCGAGCGCGCCCACGAACAGGCTGCCCCGCCAGTGCGCAGGCTCATCGGCCGTGAAGAAAGCCAGGCCACTTGGCGCAATGGACGACTTCTGTCCACCGCTCCATGCCGAGCCATCGATCGTCTCCCAGAACGCCACCGGCTGCTCCATGCCCGCCTTGGCAGTGCCTTCGCCAACGGGTGTGGTGGTGCCGTACTCCTGTCCATGGCTGATGACGGGCCAGCCGTAATTGCGTCCGGCCTGGGTCAGGTTCACCTCGTCGCCTCCTTGCGGGCCATGTTCGCTGGTCCACAGTTCCCCGGTGTCCGGATGAAGCGCCGCACCCTGCGGGTTGCGATGACCGTAACTCCACAAGCCGGCCTGCGCACCGCTGAGCGAGGGATTGCCGGGTGCGGCGGCTCCAGCCGTGGTGATGCGCACCACCTTGCCGTTACCACGCGAGAGATCCTGCGCGTAAGGGCGTTGGTCGCTGTTCTGCCGGTCACCCATGGTCACAAAAAGATGCCCTTCGCGGTCGAACACGAGGCGCGAGCCGAAGTGCCCACTGCTGGCCACCTTGGGCGTCTGGCGGTAGATCACCTGGAGATTGGCCAGCGTCGCCCCGGTGGTGTCGAGTTCGGCACGCGCCACCGCCGTGCCATTGAGCGTGGCGTTGCCACTGTCGCTTTCCGAAAAGCTCAGGTAGATGCGGCGGTTGGACGCAAAGGCCGGGTCGATCGCCACGTCCAGCAGCCCGCCCTGCCCCGCCGACGCGACCGATGGCAAGCCACCGATGCTCTGGAACGAACCCGCATCGGCGGCGTAGAGGCGCAGGACGCCGGTACGCCCGGTCACCAGCATGCGCCCATCCGGCAGAAAGGCCAGGCTCCAGGGGTTGGGAAGGTTCGTGGCCAGCTCGGTAACCGTGAGCGCCGCCGTCGTGGGTACGAAGTCCGGGCTGCCCGGCGTGGCCGGAGATGGGCCGCCTGCCCCAGGCACGGCGCCGTCCCCCTCGCCACCGCCGCCCCCGCAGGCCGCCGCCAGGAGGGCCGCGCCCAACAGCGCGGCGGTGGAGAGAGCATGAGAGCGAGCGGGCATCGCTCCATGCTAGGCGGTCACCGGGATGCGTGTGCAAGCAAATGTGCGGCCGGGCCGACCCCGGCGGTGGCGTCAATCCAGGTGCGCGCGGATGCTGTCGGGCAGCGGCGCCGACTTCTGCTTCGGGAAATCCACCCACACAGTCGTCGCGCCGCCCGAGGCATACACGGTACCCGGATCATCGGCACGTGCGAGCTCGCACCAGCTCTCGAAGCTGCTGCGTCCGGCATCGCTCACGTACATGGTGGCGACCACGTCGCCCGGGTATTCCAACTGCTTGTGGAAGGTGCAGAAGGCGTTGACGATCACCGGCCCCTCGCCCTGTGGGTCGGGCTCGCAGCCGATGCTGCGCATCCACTCGATGCGGATGTTCTCCAGGTAGCGGAAATAGACCGTGTTGTTGACATGGCCCATGGCGTCCATGTCGCCCCAGCGGATGGGGATGGTCATGCGGAAAACCTGTTTCTTGTGTTCGGGCAGTTCGTACTTCATGAGGAGATAAGCGTGTCGTCAACGGTGCGCCTGGATGGACGCAAGGATACCCAGCACGAACAGCAGGCAGGCTGCCCACTGCACCGGCGCGGGCCATTGCCCGTTCCAGGCAAAGGTGTAGACGAGACCGAACACGGTCTCGCTCACGATGAGCTGACCCGCCAGGCTGGGGCTCAGGCGGCGGCTGGCCATGTTCCAGAGCACGGAGGCGATCCAGGCGGCGCCAATGCCTGTGACGGCACAGACCAGCAGGAACGGGCCCAAGCCCGGGCGCTGCACCAGCACGTCCAGGTCGCTGCCCGCAACCGCCCAGATGGCCAGCGCGCCCAGGCCGGCGGCCACACCCAGCCAGTTGGCCCACTCGGTGGAATTGACCTGCGGATGCCGCAGCAGCCAGCGCGCGTTCAGCAACCCGAACGCGGTCCAGGCGGCCATGGCCAGCACGGCATAGAAGATGCCCAGCCAGAAGCCGGGACCATCGCCGACAGCACCGTCTGCACCGTGCGCGCTGGCACGCACCATCAGCGCCATGCCCGCAGCCGTCAGCAGGACGCCCGGCACCAGGGCACGCCACCGCAAACCCAGCGGCTTGCCCAGCAGCATGATCCACAACGGGATCGTTCCGATGATGAGCACTGGCAAGGCCGCGCCGGCGGCCTGGATCGCCAGCACCAGCAAGAGGTAGTAACCGGTGTAGCCCAGCAGGCTCAGCCAGAGCGCGGCGCCCATCTGACGGGGAGTGGGCCAACGGGCCTGGCCGCGCAGGCCCGCCCACAACAGCAGGACCACGGCCAGCACGCCGCAGGCAAGGTAGCGTCCCACGGTGAGGTCGATGAAGCTGAAACCCGGCGTGAGCAAGGGCGCGATGAACGTGGTGCCCCAGAAGGCCCCGGCCCCCAGCCCGGCGGCGACGCCACCGGCCATGCCGGGCGGCCAACCCACCGGCCGCCCAACCGTGGCGGCCGTCATGCGCCGAACCCGTCGTCTGCAGCGATCACGGCACCATTGATGAAATGGCTGTCGTTCGAGCACAGCATCACCAGCAGCGCGTCCAGGTCCGCGGGCTGGCCCACGCGCTTGCGGGGCAGCATGCCGATGAGCTTCTGGCCCTGCTCGGTCTGCCAATGGTGGTGGTTGATGTCGGTGTCGATGTAGCCCGGGCAGATGGCGTTGACGTTGATGCCAAACCGGCCCCACTCCACCGCCATCGCCTTGGTCATCTGCACCACGGCGGCCTTGCTCATGCAGTACACACCGATCTGCGGCAGCACCTTGAGCCCGGCCATGGATGCGATGTTGACGATGCGCCCCCCCACATAGGTGCCGGGCGCTGCCCCCTTTGCACGCGCCAGCATGCGCCGCCCCACCTCCTGCGCGACGAAGAACGCGCCCTTGGTGTTGGTGTCGAAAACGTAGTCGTAGTCTTCCTCGGTCACATCCTGCAGGCGCTGCGTCGTGCTCACGCCGGAGTTGTTGATCAGGATGTCGATGGCGCCGACCTCGGTCTCCGCGTGCGCCACCGCCGCCTTGATGGAGGCCAGGTCGGTCACGTCCAGAGCCACCACGTGCGCATCGCCGCCGGCGGCCTCGATGTGGGCGCGCAAGCTCATGAGCCGGTCGGTGCGCCGGCTCGCCAGCACCACGGCGGCACCTGCCCGCGCAAGCGTCTTGGCAAACTGCTCGCCCAGGCCGCCGGATGCGCCGGTGACCAAGGCCACGCGGCCTGAAAGATCCAGGCTGTATGCCATGGGAACACCTCCTTGAAAACAAAAAACCGGCGTGCGGCTGGAGCACCCGGCGAACCTGGCAGGCCCGTCCGAGGGATTGTGCGCCATGGCCCACTAAAATCGGTCACAACCACGACACCGGACTGCCCGCGAGCGCCACCAGCGCAACCGCGGCCCACGCAGCCGCCAAGCCCCTCCCCGGGAGCCGATCTCCCGCCAGAATGAGACCCTCACATGACGCCCCAAGACATTCTTGAAACCTATGGCCCGCGCGAAGCCATGGAATACGACGTGGTCGTGGTCGGCGGCGGCCCCAGCGGCCTGTCCACCGCCATACGGCTCAAGCAACTGGCCGCCGAAAAAGGCAGCGACATCAGCGTGTGCGTGCTGGAAAAGGGCTCTGAACCCGGCGCGCACATCCTCAGCGGCGCGGTCATGGACCCCCGCGCCATCACGGAACTCTTCCCTGACTGGAAGGAGCGCGGCGCTCCCCTGAACCAGCCCGTGACCGGCGATGATCTGCTGGTGCTCACCGAAACCGGCTCCAGCCGCACGCCCGACTGGCTGGTGCCGCGCAATTTCCACAACCACGGCTGCTACGTGGTGCGCCTGGGCTTCATCGTCAAGTGGCTCGGCGAACAGGCCGAGGCACTGGGCGTGGAGATCTTCCCCGGCTTCGCCGCGGCCGAAGTGCTCTACAACGACGACGGTTCGGTCAAGGGTGTGGCGACCGGCAACCTCGGCCTGGGCAAGGACGGCGAGCCGACCGAGAACTTCCAGCTCGGCATGGAGCTGCACGCCAAGTACACCGTCTTCGCCGAAGGCGCTCGCGGCCATCTTGGCAAGCAGTTGATCGCCAGGTTCAAGCTCGACGAGGGCAAGGACGCGCAGACCTACGCCATCGGCATCAAGGAGCTGTGGGAGATCGATCCCGCCAAGGCCAAGCCAGGCCTGGTGGTGCACACCGCCGGCTGGCCCATGACCGACGACACCTTTGGCGGCGGCTTCCTCTACCACCTGGAAGACAACAAGGTCACGCTGGGTTTTGTGATCGGACTGGACTACCAGAACCCCTGGATGTCGCCGTTCGAGGAAATGCAACGCTGGAAGACCCACCCGGCCATCCGCGCCCACCTCGAAGGAGGCAAGCGCCTGAGCTATGGCGCGCGCGCCATCAACAACGGCAGCCCGCAGGCGCTGCCCAAAACCGTGTTCCCCGGTGGTGCCCTGGTGGGCTGCGACGCCGGCTACATGAACGCGGCGCGCATCAAGGGCAGCCACGCCGCCATCAAGAGCGGCATGCTCGCGGCGGAGGCGGCCTTCGAGGCGGTGGTCGCTGGCCGTGCCGGCGACGAACTCGCCGCCTATCCCCAGGCCTTCGAAAAGAGCTGGCTCAACGAAGAGCTGCAGCAGACGCGCAACTTCAAGCTCTGGTTCAAGAAGAGCCCGCTCATGGGCAAGCTCATGACCGGCATCGAACAGTGGCTCCTGCCCAAGGTCGGCGTCTCCTCGCCGCCCTGGACGCTGCACAACACGGTGCGGGACAACGAGAAGTTGCGCCCCGCCGCAGAGATGCCGCAGATCAGCTACCCCAAGCCCGACGGCCAGCTCACATTCGACCGCCTCTCCAGCGTGTTCGTCTCCAACACCAATCACGAAGAGAACCAGCCCGCCCACCTCACGCTCAAGAACGCCAGCGTGCCGGTGCAGATCAACCTGGCCCAGTACGCCGGCCCCGAAAGCCGGTACTGCCCAGCCGGCGTGTACGAATTCGTGAAGAACGACGACGGCACCGACCGCCTGCAGATCAATGCGCAGAACTGCGTGCACTGCAAGACCTGCGACATCAAGGATCCCACGCAGAACATCGTCTGGGTGACGCCGGAAGGCGGCGGAGGCCCCACGTATTCCGGGATGTAGGCCCCACGCCGAAGTCGTGCACTAGAATCTCGAACTGTCAGGAGAGCGCCTCCCCTTGCGGAGGCCGCCGAAGGCGCAGGAGGCAGCTCACGCAGCCCTGAACGCTCAGGCAAAAGGACTGGCAAACGCGGGCCGAGAGGCCCGCGTCCCCCCTGGAGAGAGGCGGTCCCCGAGGCCGTCCACCGAAGGAGCAAGCGCGGTATCGCCCGTGTGAATCTCTCAGGTAGAGCGGACAGTGGGGCAGCGCACGGATGCACCGTGTTCCGCCCTCCGGGGTCTGCCCTTCTGCCTGCGAGTCCCCTGTGTCCGACACCGATCTTCTCCAGACCCCACTGCACGCGCTGCACATCGAACTCGGCGCCCGCATGGTGCCCTTTGCGGGCTATTCCATGCCGGTGCAGTACCCGGCCGGCCTGATGGCCGAACACCACCACACCCGTGCCGCCGCCGGCCTGTTCGACGTGTCGCACATGGGGCAGCTCCGCTTGGTCGGCCCCGAAGCCGCCGCCGCCTTCGAGTCGTTGATGCCGGTGGACGTGATCGATCTCGCCGTCGGCAAGCAGCGCTACGGCCTGCTGCTCGACGACGAGGGCGGCATCATCGACGACCTGATGTTCGTCAACCGCGGTACCGATCTCTTCGTCATCGTCAACGGCGCCTGCAAGGTCGGTGACATCGCGCACATGCAGGCCCGCATCGGCTCGCGCTGCCAGGTCATTCCGCTGCCCGACCGGGGCCTGCTCGCCCTGCAGGGGCCGCAGGCGGTGACCGCGCTGCAGCGCCTCCTGCCGGGCGTGGAGAAACTGGTCTTCATGACCGGCGCCGCGTTCGACTGGAACGGCGCCGATCTCTTCATCACCCGCAGCGGCTACACCGGCGAGGATGGCTTCGAGATCTCGGTGCCCGGTGACCGTGCCGAAGCCCTCGCCCGGGCTCTGCTGGCCCAACCGGAAGTCAAGCCCATCGGCCTGGGCGCGCGCAACTCGCTGCGCCTGGAAGCCGGCCTGTGCCTCTACGGCAATGACATCGACGTCACGACAACGCCCGTGGAGGCCGCTTTGACCTGGGCCATCCAGAAGGTGCGCCGCACCGGTGGGGCACGCGCTGGTGGCTTCCCTGGCGCGGCCCGCATATTGGCCCAGCTCGATGGCCGCGACGCGCTGCCGCGCAAGCGCGTCGGCCTGGTCGCCCTGGAGCGCGTGCCCGTGCGCGAACACACCGAATTGCAAAACACCGACGGCGAAAGCATCGGCGAAGTCACCAGCGGCCTGCTCGGCCCCAGCGCCGACCGGCCCGTGGCCATGGGCTATGTGCGTCCGGAGCATGCGGCCGTGGGTACGCGCATACAGGCCCTCGTGCGCGGCAAGCCCGTTCCCATGGAAGTGACCGCCATGCCTTTCGTGCCCAACCGCTACCACCGCGGCTGATCCGTCTACCCTTGTTTCTTCTTTCAACCACTGGAGCCCACATGACCATCAAGTACACCGAAGACCACGAATGGATCCGCGTCGAGGGCGACATCGCCACCGTGGGCATCACCGTGCATGCGCAGGACGCACTGGGCGACGTGGTGTTCGTCGATCTGCCCGAAGTGGGCAAGACTTTCGCGCAGAAGGACGTGGCCGGCGTGGTCGAGTCGGTCAAGGCCGCCGCGGACGTCTACATGCCGGTGGACGGCGAGATCACCGAGGTCAACGAATCCCTGCGTGACGATCCCTCGCTGGCCAACAGCGACCCGCTGGACGCTGGCTGGTTCTTCAAAGTCCGGCTGTCCAACGCCGGCCAGATCGACAAGTTGCTCGACGAGACCGCCTACAACGCCTTCGCCGCCAACGCCTGAAACACCCGTTCGGGCTGAGCCTGTCGAAGCCCTCCCGCATAACCCCGTTCGCGGCCCTTCGTCCTTCGACAAGCTCAGGACGCACGGAACCCGCGAACGGTCAAAGGCCTACCTCCATGCTGATGCCGTCCGTCAAACCCCTCGGTGAGCTCGAAAACCCGTCCGAGTTCGTCGCCCGCCACATCGGCATCGGGCCGGCCGACGAAACCCACATGCTCTCGGTCATCGGCGAGGCCTCGCGCCGCGCGCTGATCGAGGGCATCGTGCCGCGCAGCATCGCTCGCAGCCAGGGCATGCAGTTGCCGGCGGCCGTCACCGAAGCCGCGGCGCTGGCCGAACTCAAGGCACTGGCCGGCAAGAACCGCGTGCTGCGCAGCTTCATCGGCCAGGGCTACTACGGCACGCACACGCCGGGCGTGATCCTGCGCAACATCCTGGAGAATCCGGCCTGGTACACCGCCTACACGCCCTACCAGGCCGAGATTTCCCAGGGCCGCATGGAGGCACTGGTGAATTTCCAGACCATGGTCTGCGACCTCACCGGCATGCCCATTGCCAACGCCTCCATGCTCGACGAGGCCACCGCCGCCGCGGAGGCCATGACCCTGGCCCGGCGTTCGGTGAAGGCCAAGGGCAACACCATCGTGCTGGGCGGAGACTGCCACCCGCAGACGATCGAGGTGGTGCAGACGCGTGCCCGGCCGCTGGGCATCCAGGTCGTGCTGGCCAACTCGGCACCCGAGTGGGACGCCGCGCTCGCCGGTGACGACTACTTCGCCGTGATGGCGCAGTACCCCAGCACCAGCGGCCGGATCGACGACCTCGCCGCCGACGTGAAAAGGGTGCAGGCCAAGGGCGCGGCCTTCATCGCCGCGGCGGACCTGCTGGCGCTCACGCTCATCACGCCGCCCGGGGAGTGGGGGGCCGACATCGTGGTGGGCACCACACAGCGCTTTGGCATGCCTATGGGCGCGGGCGGCCCGCACGCGGCCTACATGGCCTGCCGCGACGAATTCAAGCGCTCGCTGCCCGGCCGCCTGGTGGGCGTCAGCGTGGACGTGCACGGGCGACCTGCCTACCGGCTGGCACTGCAGACGCGCGAACAGCACATCCGCCGCGAAAAGGCCACCTCCAACATCTGCACCGCGCAGGTGCTGCCGGCCGTGGTGGCCAGCATGTACGCGGTGTACCACGGACCGCAGGGCCTCAAGCGCATTGCGCAACGGGTCGCGTCCTACGCCGCCATCCTGGCCCAGGGCCTGGAGCAACTGGGTTGCCAGCTCACCAGCGACAGCGCCTTCGACACCGTGACGATCAGGGCAGCCAGTGCCGCCGATGCGCAGGCCGCAGTAGCCAGGGCCCTTGCCGCGGGCATGAACCTGCGCCTGTCCTGGGGACAGTACGTCAGCATCTCGCTGGACGAAACCACCGTGCGCGAGGACATCGAGAAGCTGTGGTCGGTGTTTGCCCGCGAAGGGGTCCGCGCGCCCGGCTTCGCCTCGTTCGAGAAAGGCATCGAGCCGCGCATCCCCGAAGGGCTGCGGCGCACCAGCGCCTTTCTCACGCACCCGGTGTTCAACAGCCACCACAGCGAGACCGGCATGCTGCGCTACATCCGCGCGCTCTCCGACAAGGACCTCGCGCTGGACCGCAGCATGATCCCGCTGGGCTCGTGCACCATGAAGCTCAACGCCACCAGCGAGATGATCCCCATCACCTGGCCGGAGTTCGCCAACATGCACCCCTTCGCCCCCGCCGACCAGCGCGAGGGCTACCGCCTGCTGGACGAGCAGTTGCGCGCCTGGCTCTGCCAGGCCACGGGCTACGCCGGCATCAGCCTGCAGCCCAACGCCGGTTCGCAAGGGGAGTACGCCGGCCTGCTGGTCATCCAGGCCTGGCATGCATCGCGCGGAGAGGCGCACCGCAACATCTGCCTGATTCCCAGCAGCGCCCACGGCACCAACCCCGCCTCTGCCCAGATGGTCGGCATGCAGGTGGTCGTGACCAAATGCGACGAGAACGGCAATGTGGACATGGCCGACCTTCAGGCCAAGTGCGAGCAGCACAGCGCCAACCTGGCGGCGGTGATGATCACCTACCCCAGCACGCACGGCGTGTTCGAAACCACGGTCAAGGAACTCTGCGCGCTGGTGCACCGGCACGGCGGGCGGGTCTACGTGGACGGTGCCAACATGAACGCCCTGGTGGGCGTGGCCGCGCCGGGCGAGTTCGGCGGCGACGTGAGCCACCTCAACCTGCACAAGACTTTCTGCATTCCCCACGGCGGCGGCGGCCCGGGCGTGGGCCCGGTCTGCGTGGTGGAGGACCTCGTGCCCTTCCTGCCTGGGCATGCGACCGGCGGCATCCCGGTCCATGGTGTGGGCGCCATCTCGGCGGCTCCCCTGGGCAACGCGGCGGTGCTGCCCATCAGCTGGATGTACATCCGCATGATGGGTGCCGACGGTCTCCAGCACGCCACCGAGGCCGCCATCCTCGCGGCGAACTACATCAGCAAGCGGCTCGCACCGCACTACCCGACGCTCTACGCCAGCGCCAATGGCCATGTGGCGCACGAGTGCATCCTGGACCTGCGGCACTTCAAGGACACGAGCGGCGTGATGGCCGAGGACGTGGCCAAGCGCCTGATGGACTATGGTTTCCACGCCCCCACGCTGTCCTTCCCGGTGGCCAACACCCTGATGGTGGAGCCGACCGAGAGCGAGACGCTGGAAGAGATCGACCGCTTCATTGACGCCATGATCGCCATCCGCGAGGAAATCCGGCAGGTGGAGCAAGGCGCCTGGCCGCAGGACGACAACCCGCTGAAGAACGCGCCGCACACCGCGGAAAGCCTTCTCAAGGGGGACTGGAATCGCCCCTATTCACGCGAGACCGGCGCGGCCAGCGCCTCCACCCGTGCGCATGCCAAGTACTGGCCGCCCGTGGGCCGCGTGGACAACGTCTATGGCGACCGCAACCTCTTCTGTAGCTGCGTGCCCCTGACAGAGCTGACCTGAACCGACGGGGCACCGCATGGCCGTCTCCACCTTCGATCTGTTCAAGATCGGCATCGGCCCCAGCAGCTCGCACACCGTGGGCCCGATGCGCGCCGCCCGCATGTTCGCCGCCGGACTGCAGTCGGCCGGCCTTCTGGCCTCGGCGGCGCGGGTGCAGTGCGCGCTCCACGGCTCTCTGGGAGCCACCGGCAAGGGCCACGGCAGCAACAAGGCAGTCATTCTCGGCCTGTGCGGCCACGAACCCGAGACGGTGGACGTCGACGGCGTCGAGCCACTCGTCCAGCAAGTCCGCAGCGAACGGCGCCTGCCGCTGATGGGCCAGCACGGCGTGGGCTGGAACGAAGCCGACGATCTGCTGTTCTACCGCAGACCTCTGCCCTTTCACGCCAACGGTATGCGCTTCACCGCCTGGGACGAGCAGGGCACACCGTTGGCCGAGCGCACGTTCTATTCGGTGGGCGGTGGCTTCGTGGTCAGCGAGGAAGCGGCCTCAGACGGTTCGCGGCACAAGGTGATCGCCCCCGATGCCACCGTGCTGCCGCTGCCCTTTCGCAGTGCCGACGAGTTGCTGCGGCAGTGCGCGGCGCACGGCCTCTCGGTGGCGGGCGTGATGCGCGTCAACGAACGCCATTGGCGCACCGATGCCGAGGTGGATGCCGGCCTGCTGCGCATCTGGGAAGTGATGCAGGCCTGCGTACGCCGCGGCTGTGCCACCGAGGGCTTGCTGCCAGGTGGCTTCAAGGTGCGCCGCCGCGCCCACCAGCTCTGGCACGACCTCACCAGCCACCCCGAAGCAGCGCTGAAGGACCCGCTGCAGGTTCTGGACTGGGTCAACCTGTACGCGCTGGCGGTGAACGAGGAGAACGCCGCTGGCGGTCGGGTCGTGACCGCACCCACCAACGGCGCGGCCGGCATCGTGCCCGCGGTGCTGCACTACTACCGCCGCTTCGTGCCAGGCGCCACCGACCAGGGCGTGGTCGACTTCCTGCTCACCGCTGCGGCGATCGGCATTCTCTACAAGGAAAACGCCAGCATCAGCGGTGCCGAGGTCGGCTGCCAGGGCGAGGTGGGCGTGGCCTGCTCCATGGCCGCCGGCGCGCTCTGCGCCGTGCTGGGCGGCACACCCGCACAGGTGGAGAACGCGGCCGAGATTGGCATGGAACACCACCTGGGCCTCACCTGCGATCCGGTGGGTGGGCTGGTGCAGATTCCCTGCATAGAGCGCAACGCCATCGCTTCGGTCAAGGCCATCAACGCCGCGCGCATGGCCCTGCGTGGCGACGGCGTGCACCACGTCAGCCTGGACAAGGTCATCAAGACCATGCGGGAAACCGGCGCGGACATGAAGACGCAGTACAAGGAAACCTCGCGCGGCGGGCTGGCGGTCAACATCGTCGAGTGCTGAAACCCCCGGCACGGCAAAGGCCCTTCAGCCCTCGCGCGATCTGTCTGTGCAAGCCCTTCGACAAGCTCAGGGCGAACGGAGCACATATGCTCCTCACCGCGCCTGGCCCCGCCACTCCCGTCGGATGGAACGTCTCCTGTTCGGAAGGAACATGCCAGTTCGGACGAAACCACGCCCGTTCGGGCTGAGCCTGTCGAAGCCCTCCGCGCACTCAGCACTCTATCTAGCGCCCCTGCCGCCACTCCCTGCGCCACAGGCGGTTCAACTCGGCCGCCACCGGCTGTGGCGGCGAGCCAATGAACTGGTTACGCCCGGCCATGTGCACCAGGCCATACACCCTGGCGCGCGGCGCATCGTAGAGCAACACCGCGTTGTGGTCCCCGCAGTCGTGCTGTTTGCAGAAGGCGGCGAGCTGGTAGCGCTCTCCCGCCACCTGGGCTTGCGACAGCTCCACCCCCGGGCCATCCATGCGCGCCAACCAGGCCTGGCCAGCCAATGGCCCCAGCGTGCGGCCATAGGCCGTCTTGAAACGCGCATCCCGAATCAGTTCCGACGGCCATTTCGCCGTACCACTGGCCACCGGCGCCCTCGCCGCTGCCTGGGCCTGCTGCTCCGCCTTCATCTCGCCTGCCACCCGCTGGTTGATGGCCGCATCGCAACTGCGGAACGTCGACTTCGCCAGCCCGCCCAGGTTGGCCAGCACCGTGGGGTTGCCATCGAGTGCAAGGTACTGGCCACGGGCATCGCCCTGCACCAGAAACACGATGTCGTGCCGACCCTGGATCATGCCCATCAGCGCCACGAAGAACCCGGGCGGCGCGGACTGGCCGAAGAAGGAATGCGAGGCTTGCAGGGACTGCGCCGTCAATCGCCGGTCGCCCTGCTCCACCAGAATGGCATCCGCGCCCACCCGCACGCGGGGCGATTGCGGCTGCGCGCAATCCACCGCATAGACCCCGCCATAGAGCTTGAGCACGTCGGCCTCGAGCCGGCCTTGCGCGGTGGCGCCAGACCCCAGACACAGCAGCAGACCCGCGAGGCCCACTGTTCGGAACAGGCATCCTTTGTCCATGAGCAAACTCCCACACCGTAGGCGGCCGGCCATCCGGCCCAGCGGGGATGCTAGAACGGCCAAGCATCACCGTCCACCCTCATTTGGGAGCGTATGGCCTGCAGCCCGTAAGATCGCCCCAGCTCCACGGACCCGCCATGAAAACCCCCAGCCTGCGCGTGCTCAGCGTCATTCCGCCGATGACGCAGCTCAACACGCCCTACCCCTCGACGGCCTACCTTACCGGCTTCCTGCGTTCGCGCGGTGTCGACGCGGTGCAGGTGGATCTGGCGCTGGCGCTGGTGTTGCAGGTGTTCACGCCCGCGGGACTGCAGGCGGTGCAGGGGCGCGCGCTGGCGCTGCCGGAGACCCGGCGCTCGGCCAGCGTGCATGCCTTCCTGGACCAGTTCGAGCGCTACCGCACCACCATCGGCCCGGTGATCGCGTTCCTGCAAGGGCGCGACTCGACGCTGGCGCACCGCATCGCGGCGCGCGAGTTGCTGCCCGAGGGCCCGCGCTTCGACGCGCTGTCGGTCTATGTGGACGCCGCCCTGGGGGAGGAAGATGGCGACCCGCTGGCGTGGGCCTTTGGCGCACTGGGCGTGCAAGACAAGGCCCGCCATCTGGCCACGCTCTACCTCAATGACCTGGCCGACGTGCTGCGCGATGCCGTGGATGAGCGATTTGCCTTCGTGCGCTACGCCGAATCGCTGGCCAGCAGCCAGCCCAGCTTCGACCCCATGGCCGCCGCGCTGGCCGCGCCACCGACGCTGATCGACGAGCTGCTGCACACCCTCACACTGGCCACGCTGGCGCGCCAGCGGCCCGACGTGGTGCTGCTCTCCGTGCCCTTCCCCGGCGCGCTGTATGCAGCGCTGCGCATCGCACAGACCATCAAGGCACAAAACCCGCACATCGCCATCGTGCTGGGCGGCGGCTTCGTCAACACCGAACTGCGCGAACTGGCCGAGCCGCGGCTGTTCGACTTCGTCGACTACGTGACGCTGGACGCGGGCGAACGCCCCCTGCTCGCCCTGCTGGAGTACCTGGGCCGGCAGCGTTCACGCCAGCGCCTGGTGCGCACTTTCACGAGAGAAGGCGAAGGCGCGGACGCGGCGGTGAGGTACATCAACTTCGTCGAGCCCGACATTCCTTTCGAGGACGTGGGCACGCCCACCTGGGACGGCCTGCCGCTGGACCGCTACCTCAGCCTGCTGGACATGCTCAACCCCATGCACCGGCTCTGGAGCGACGGGCGCTGGAACAAGCTCACCGTGGCGCACGGCTGCTACTGGAAAAAATGCAGCTTCTGCGACGTGGGGCTGGACTACATCGGCCGCTACGAAACCGCCTCTGCCGCCACGCTGGCCGACCGCATCGAGGCCATCGTCGGCGAGACGGGCCAGACCGGCTTTCATTTCGTGGACGAGGCAGCACCACCCAAGGCGCTCAAGGCGCTGGCCCAGGAACTGCTGCGCCGCCAGTTGCCGATTTCCTGGTGGGGCAACATCCGGTTCGAGAAGACCTTCACACCCGACCTCTGCCAACTGCTGGCCGACAGCGGCTGCATCGCCATGTCCGGCGGGCTCGAAGTGGCCTCTGACCGCCTGCTCGCCCTCATGAAAAAAGGGGTGTCGGTGGAACAGGTGGCGCGTGTGACCAAGGGCTTTTCCGATGCGGGCATTCTGGTGCACGCCTACCTCATGTACGGCTTTCCCACCCAGACGGTGCAAGACACAGTGGATGCACTGGAGTACGTGCGCCAGCTGTTCGAGAACGGCTGCATCCAGAGCGGCTTCTTCCACCGCTTCGCCTGCACGGTGCATTCGCCCGTGGGGCAGGACCCGGCCGCCTATGGCATCGAACTCCTGCCCCAGCCGCCGGCCACCTTCGCGCGCAACGACGTGGGCTTCTTCGACCCCACGGGGGTGGACCACGATGCGCTGGGCGTGGGTCTGCGCAAGGCGATCTACAACTACATGCACGGTATCGGGCTGGACGAGGACGTGCGCGCCTGGTTCAGTCACCTGCCCGGCAAGGTGCCCAAGGCCAGCGTGGGCCGGCACCGCATCGCCAAGGCACTGGCACGGCCCGGCTAAAGCCGCCTCAGGAAGACGCCGCCGCCGCGCCGCCGGCGATCTGGCGCAAGGCCTGCTCGAACACATCGGCCGGCTGACCGCCGGAGATCAGATGCCGGTCGTTGATGATCACGGCGGGCACGGAATGAATGCCATGGCCGGTGTAAAAGGCCTCGCGCTCGCGCACGGCCTGGGCGAACTCGTCGCTGGCCAGTATCTGCGCGGCACGCGCCTCGTCGAGCCCGACCTCCCGCACACAGGCCAGCAGCACACCGTGGTGCCCCATGGCTTCGGAGCGGGTATGGCAGGCGGCCATCAGGGCTTTCTTCAGCGCATGCTGCTGGCCCGCTGCGCCTTCTTCGTCGGCCCAGTGCAGCAGCCGGTGTGCGTCGAAGGTGTTCCAGATGCGGCCGCGACCCTCGGGGTTGAATGCAAACCCCACTTCGGCGCCGCGCGCGCGGATGGTGTTGCGGATCTGCGCCTGCTGCTCTGGCGTGGAACCGTACTTCTCCCTCAAATGCTCGCCGATGTCCTGCCCCTGCGGCCCCATGCGGGGATTGAGTTCGAAGGGCTGGAAATGCAGGTCCGCGGCCACTTCGCCGTCCAGCCGGCGCAGGGCCTCCTCCAACGCGCCCAGGCCCACGGCGCACCAGGGGCAGGACACGTCGGACACGAAATCGATCTTCAGGGAAGCAGGGGTAGGTGGGTTCATGGCCCACATGGTAGGCAGGCGCGCTTGACCGTGGCCGTATCAGGGCCTCTGCATCCGCTTAAGCGACAATCGGTCCTTTCGTTGAACCATCACCATGACCGACCGCTACGCCCTCATCGGCCACCCCATCGGCCACAGCAAGTCCCCCCTGATCCACGGCCTCTTCGCCAAGGCCACCAGCCAGGATCTCACCTACACCGCCATCGAAGCCCCCCTGGACGGGTTCCTCGACACCCTCAACCGCTTTCGCTCCGAAGGCGGACGCGGCAGCAACGTCACCCTGCCCTTCAAGCTGCAGGCGTTCGAGATCGCCACCGACCCCAGTGAAACGGCCCGCCTGGCCGGCGCGGCCAACACCCTCAAGTTCGGCCCCGGCGAGCGCATCTTCGCGGACAACACCGACGGCTCCGGCCTGGTCAACGACATCCAGCGCAACCAGGGTTTCACGCTGGCCGGCAAGCGCGTGCTGCTGCTGGGCGCTGGCGGTGCCACGCGCGGCGCCATCCTGCCCATTGCCCAACAACGCCCGGCCCTGCTCGCCGTGGCCAACCGCACCGCCGACAAGGCCCATGCCCTGCGCCAGGCCTTCGCCGCCCATGTCACGCTGCAAACCGGTGGCCTGGACGAACTCAGCGGCGAGGCCTTCGACGTGGTCATCAACGCCACCTCCACCGGCCTCACGCAGACGGCGTTGCCGCTGCCCGACAGCGTCTTCGCCCCCGGTGCCCTGGCCTACGACATGGTGTATGGCAAAGGCCTCACGCCCTTCCTGCGCCAGGCGCGCACCGCAGGCGCAGGCACCCTGGCCGATGGCGTGGGCATGCTGGTGGAACAGGCCGCCGAGGCCTTCACGCTCTGGCGCGGCGTGCGCCCGGACACCCGTGCCGTCATCCAGCAGCTCACCGTGCCGCTGGTCTGAACCCGCCGCCAGGTACCCCTACAGAGACAGAGAAGGAGCTTCCACATGCCCACCACCATCCTGCTGCTCAACGGCCCCAACCTCAACCTGCTCGGCACCCGGGAACCCGCGGTCTACGGCGCCACCACACTGGCGGACGTAGAGAACGAATCCCGCGCCCACGCCCAAAAACTGGGTTTCGAGCTGGAAGCCTTCCAGAGCAACCATGAAGGCGCGCTGATCGACAAGATCCATGATGCCGGCCGACGCTTCAAGGCAGGTGAACTCATGGGCGTCCTGTTCAATGCCGGCGCCTACACCCACACCTCGGTCGCACTGCACGACGCCATTGCCGGCGTCAAACCCCTGCCAGTGATCGAAGTGCACATCTCCAATGTGCACGCCCGAGAGACCTTTCGCCACCACTCCTATATCTCGCCGGTGGCGGCGGGCATCGTGGTCGGCTTCGGCACCGACGGCTACCTGCTGGGCATCGAAGGACTCGCCCGCAAGGCAGCGGCAGGCAAGTCCTGAAGCCAGAAAAGCCCACGGGGCTACCTAAACTGTCTGGAGCTGGCCAAAGGGCCGAAGCCCTCGCACACAGATCCCCCCGTAGGGCAAGCTCGGGATGATCGGGGAAAAGCCCTTCGACAGGCTCAGGGCGAACGGGACGAGGAAATCCGCCCGGCCAGGTAGGCTCCCTCCACTCGGACTGAGCACCACCATGCCGTTCGAACTGAGCCATTCCCGTTCGGGCCGAGTCCCTCCCCCATTCGGGCTGAGTCCCTCCCCCGTTCGGGCTGAGTCCCTCCCCCGTTCGGGCTGAGTCCCTCCTCCGTTCGGGCTGAGTCCCTCCTCCGTTCGGGCTGAGTCCCTCCTCCGTTCGGACTGAGTCCCTCCTCCGTTCGGGCTGAGCCTGTCGAAGCCCTCACCCACACCTCACCCACCCAAACACCCCACCCACCCCCTCATATCAACACCCACCCCACCCCCTTCTGCACCTGCACCAGGTAGTCCGTCAGGCTGCTGTGGCCGTAGTTGTTGAACTCGATCCCACCCTGGCGAACGCCGCCTCCCCATCCCGGGCGTCAACCACGCCATCGCGGTTGCTGTCCAGCTCGGCCAGCGCATGAAAGCCGTGGGCCGCCCGACTGCCGTCGGCCAGCTTCGTGTGGTTGCCAAACAGCTCGGCACCGCTGTCAATCCGGCCGTTGCCATTGAGGTCCCGCACCAGCAGGCCATCCCCCTTGCCCACCCAACCGCTGCGTTCGGCAAACCCCGTGTTGTCCAGATCAAAGAACAAACCCGGGCCGGTTTCTCCGCGCGCCGTCGTGCCCACCACGCCGTCTCCGTTCAGGTCCAGGATGATCGGGGAGGACTGGGATTGGGCCAGGTTGAAGAAGTCGCGGAGTTTTGCCACCAGCCCATTTAAATCGAACCCAAAGTAATTCTTTAATTCACCCCAAATATCCGGAGCTATTTCTTGATATCTATCAATAACCTCAGGAAGGCGATTGATCAAATCCCGCAACGAGGGGCTACTAAGCGAGCCGGCCTCTCCTTGGCTTGGCGATGCTCCTTCGACATGATTATTCATCTCTCGCCAGTACCGCGCTTGGTTTAATTCAGCCTGTGCGGCTGGTGAGGCGGGATCAAACCAACCATAGACCCCATAATCGGGCTTCGGTGGATAACCGTACCATTGTCCATCAGCTTCGTTGTATGTATACCCATTAATTTTATTGGGATCCATATAGCCGCCAGCATTGCTTGAGTTCAAAGATGATGTTGCACCCACGACCCTTCCGCCGATGGAGTCAACTGCAGCACTGTTTACACCAAGCTTTATTAGAAATTTTGTAAATTTAGACATTTACCGCCCCAAAAATAAGTATCGAGACAATGATGAAGATCAAGAAAAAAAAGAAGCCAAAAATCTCATATCCACTATCAGACAAATGGCATTTCCAACCGGTGATCGATCGCAACCCCCAGCACAGACCTCGGCCGATCATCTGAAAAATTAGCTCCAAGAAATCAAGCCCCATATCTACTCGACCTTTTTGACAATTTGCCTAGCAAACCAAAGGAAATAGCACCACCACTCGAAATAAACACATACAACAAAAACGAAACGAACGCGCCCTCTCCCAACCTCGTGGAAAACAGCGATCTAAACAACCCCTCACTCAAGGCATACCCCCCTCCAATCAAAACCAGCATGCCGACGGAAAAGGCGCACACTCCCCCAATAAACCCTGAAAGAAAATGAGAATATATAAGTTGCCGAATTTCATGGGCAGGCCTATTCAAGTTACCGAAGAAAATGGGAGGATGGCAAGCCTGCAACCACAACAATTCTCCCCGCATCGGATGTGCCAAGGCGGCCCCCTCTTTCACTTCACAGTACTTCGTACTTCGCTGAAAAATCACAAACCAATGCCAGCCCAAAGCTATCGAAAAGCATCCACCCAGAATGATCCCCAACGGCACCCAAGAAATATAATCATCGACTGAGAAAAATAGCCCTCCTATAAGCGCCAAGAACAACAGAATCGCCACGCCAATATTGATAAAAATCTTCATCTTTTTCATGCCCAAAAACTCGATAGAGTCAATCAAAAATCAAGGCCAAAGGGACGCCACTCAGGACACAAAAGAGTTCCATTCATTAAATACATCACGCCAATAGACCTCCACATTTATCACCATTCAACAGAAAGAATGGATTTCCCAACCTTTGAATCCATTACAGACATCCATGTCGACGATGATTCAAGCATATCCAACCCCCATAATATAAATAACACAACAAGCACAAAGATAAACAAGAGCAGTCCGGCCACTACATAGCCGCTGTGCCCAAGATCTTTCACAGGAACCCTCAAAAATCGAAGGATCAGCCATGCGCCTTTTCCAAAGAAGTAAAAGACTATGTCGACCAAAATAGTTAGAAATGCATCCACATTAAATATCCCATTACCTTTCTTTTTTGACCATTACGATACAAAATCGGCAGGAATGGCCTTCGGTCATCTGTTAATCAAAAAATCCAGTCGATAGAGTCATGCCCCACTGCACAAGCCAAGATTTTGGTATTTGCAAACAGCTCACCAACCAACCTTCACTTCTTTGATTCAACACAATCAAAGACATACCAGGAAAAGTCTCTTGCCAAGTTGCAGCACAAATTAAACCAATCGCATCATTCAATAAAACGAGAGCAAGAGCCACACCAATCAAAGCCACACCGACAGAGACGCCCCAAATCCAATAAACACACCATGCCAATCGATATCCACATCGACCATAATCTGGCAGGTCAAAAAAATAGACAGGTCTTTTAAGCTTCAAGAGCAGCGCAACATACCCAAGCATTGCCACAAAAAATGCAACAATAGCAACCAGAAATAGCAAGACAGCCATCCACATATTTGCACAGACCCCTACGACATAACCACAGCAATTCGAACCAAGCTTTCGATGCCATGCGCTTGCAGATTCGCATCGTCATTCAAGCGCCTCAGAAAGAGGGAATTTATTTACGGATGAACAACACAGCGCCACGAACCCTGGTTCGTTCCGATCGAAATGCGGCACCAAGCGACTGGTCCGCGACAGTAACTACGGATAGGGGTACACGCGCTGCAGACTGAGGGAGAAGTCGAGCCCGCTCAGGCTGCAGTCGGCCCCACCACGCGATGGCGGCACAGGCGCTGCGCCATGCGTCTCTTCCTCGTTGCTGTTGTTCGGCTCCCATCACGTGCCATGGCCTGGTGCAGGCTCGGCAGATTGCCCATGCCCGCCAAGTCCGGCAACGCAGCGATCTCCTCGCTCACCGGCACGGGGTTCAGGTCCACCGTCTGCCCCAGATCCACCGCAAACCACACGTCGTTCATCGCCCGCGTGCTGCCATCTGCCGCCACATAGCTGCCCGTCTGCCGGTGCTGGCTGCCCTGCGCGTCCAGCG
This sequence comes from Hydrogenophaga sp., assembly GCF_026125785.1. Lineage (GTDB taxonomy): Bacteria > Pseudomonadota > Gammaproteobacteria > Burkholderiales > Burkholderiaceae_C > Hydrogenophaga. Next base: position 18,374 of record NZ_JAHCKL010000008.1, on the reverse strand, counting down.
CCGTGCCGCTGCCGTGCTCCGTGTACGCCACGTTCAGCCTGAGCACCCCTGCCTGCGCCAGCGTCATCAGTTCGCCCGCGTCGGTCTGGCCGTCTCTATTGCGGCACTGTCGTCTATCCGGCCATCTTCAATCACCCAACAAGTACCCGCTTCAACATTTCAAAAATGGCAAAAGCGATGGCAACCAGAAGAAGCAAGTAAATAAAACCTGCTCGCACCTCTTGCGCAGTCACGGGTCGTTTGTAAAAAAAACGCTCCAACACGTAGCTCATCATTCCAAAGCACGCTGTAGCCGTCACGACAACGACTACAAAGATTTCAAAAGAAGACATGCGTTACTCAATAAAGGTCCAGAGGAGTTTTGCGCAACGGGCATGATTCCGCATTGCGTTGACCTGAACTGGAGATCTCCCCATGGGACAACATGGCGCCAGAATTCCCTGTGCTCTCCGTTCAAATGGAAGCATCTGCCTCGCCTCCGACCGGCTGAGCCGCGAAGACCGGTGCATGCCATGCGGAGGCGCATACCGCCCTCGTCTCACCCCGCCGCGCTGCCCCTGATGAGCGCCAGCCCCAGCGCACAGAGGATCCCGACCGCCAGATAGGCTCGGGTGCAACGGTGGAGTTTCTGGGCGTCGTGGTCGCCCTTGAAGGCGAGTTCCAGAAGAAAGCCATTGCTCTTGTCGAAGCCCACGCGCTTGAGCAGGCGCCATTTCATGGGCAGCAGCCACGCGATGCCGGCCACGGACCAGACCAGCAGGGCGATGAGCAGTACGAGGTGGATGGGGGGCAGGCTGTTGTGCATCACGGTCGTCCTTCCTTCCCGCCCGAGGCGAGCGCCGAGCGGTCGGGGGGAATCGTGGCCCCGCGCGATGGGGTTGGGCGTGCAGCTTGACGAGAGTGGGCGTTGCCGCCACCAGTCACGCCTGTTCAGGCACGAATGGTTTCGCGGGCTGGCCGCGGCGGCGGCAGTGTGCGCATGCGGATGGCGCACAGGCAGGCGGCCAGTGCACAACATGCCGACAGCCAGAATACGCTGGCCAGGCCGAAGGCCGCGCTGATGACGCCGCCGACCAGGCCGCCGGTCACGCCGGGCAGGCCGTAGCCGAGCACGCTGTAGAGTGCCTGGCCCCGCCCGCGCAGGCGGCCCGGGAAATACTGGGTGATGAGGGCGATGCACACGGTGTGGTGCGCGGCAAAGGTAATGGCGTGCAGGGTCTGGGCCAGCAGCAACAGGGGCCAGACCAGGGGCAGGCCGGCGGTAAGGCCCATGCGCAGGGCCATGAGGGCGGCGGCCAGCACCAGCCAGGCGGGCAAGGACAGCAGCGGCAGCCAGCGCCCCTGGGTGAAGAACCAACCGATCTCAATCACCACCGAAACGGCCCAGAAGAGACCGATGGCGGCCTTGCTGTAGCCCAGGGCGTCGAGGTAGAGGGAGAAGAAGATGTAGATGAAGATGTGCGCGAGCACATGGAAGAACATGGCGGCGAAGAACCAGCGCACGGCGGGTTGGCGCAGCACGGGAGCGATGCGGGGGCGCGGTTCGCCGCCGGGGTGCGGCGGTTCGCGCAGGTCCGGCAGCAGCCAGGTGCTCAAGGCCACGGCGGCCAGCGTGCCCGTGGCCCATAGGGGGAAGTCGCGCAGGCCAAAGCGTTCAAACCACAGGCCGGCGGCCAGCACGGTGACCAGGAAACCGAGCGACCCCCAGAGCCGCACGCGGCCGTAGCGCCGGGGGTCGAAGCTGCCTTCGCGGCTGACGAGATGGGCCAGCGCGGCTTCGCTCATGGGCATCATGCCGCTGGTGTGGCTGAACATGAGCAGCAGCACCACGAACAGCAGCACCGGGCCGATGGACTGGAACCACAGCCCGAGCGAGAGCAGCAGCGCGGCGCTGGCGCCGTAGCGCAGCAGGCGCACGCGCTCGCCGCTGCGGTCGCTCAGGGAACCCCAGACGTAGGGCGCGAAGAGCCGCGTGGCGGACTGCACCGAGGTCAGCACGCTGATGGCGATGAGACCGAACCCGAGGCCTTTGAGCCAGAGCGGGAGGTAGGGGTTGAAAAAGCCGATGTGCGCGAAGTAGCTCGCGCTGAGCCAGGAGAAGGCGAGCAGGTGCCTGTTCTGGCTCACGGTGCTCTCCGTCTCTGGTGCGTCGTCAGGTCACCGTTCGGCCTGGGCTTCCGCTGGTACGCGCTGGACTTGCATCCGTGTGTGTTGGGCCTATATCCGCTCCCATTGGGTCGATATCCATTTCCATTGGGTCTGCATCCGTTCGCGTTGAGCGTATGTCCGTTCGCGTTGAGCTTGTCGAAACGCGCGTGCGTGGTTGGTGAGGACTTCGACAAGCTCAGTCCGAACGGATCGGAGCTCCATTCGAACGGACCAGGGTTTGCTCCGAACGGGCCAGGACTCGCTCCGAACCGGCCAGGACTTACTCCGAAGCAGCCAGGACCGACCCGGGACCGACGAGGACGCGCTATGAACGGATCAGGGCTCGCTCCAAAAGGCTGCGGACTCTGCTCAATCTGGCGAGCGCTCGGTTCGAGCAGGTGTCCGTTCACGTGCGCGACTTGGCCGCGATGTCGGGGGTGGGCAGTTTCACGTCGCCACATTGGGCGCGGTGGCGCAGGGCATGGTCCATGACCACCAGGGCGAGCAGGGCTTCGGCGATGGGGGTGGCGCGGATGCCGACGCAGGGGTCGTGACGGCCCTTGGTGACGACCTCGGTGGGCTGGCCGGAAGTGTCTATGGTTTCGCGCGGTACCAGGATGGAGCTGGTGGGTTTGATGGCGATGGAGACTTCCAGGTCCTGCCCGGTGCTGATGCCTCCCAGCACGCCCCCGGCGTTGTTGCCCTTGAAGCCCTCGGGCGTGAGGCTGTCGCCGTGCATGCTGCCCAGGTGCCCGGCGCTGTCGAATCCGGCGCCGATTTCCACGCCTTTGACGGCGTTGATGCCGAGCATGGCGTACGCGATGTCGGCGTCGAGCCGGTCGTACAGCGGCTGGCCCAGGCCCACGGGCATGCCTTGTGCGGTCACGCGCAGGCGCGCGCCGCAGGAGTCGCCGCTCTTGCGCAGTTCGCTCATGTAGGCCTCGATCTCGGAGACATCGGCCACAGGGGCGAAGAAGGGGTTGTTGGGGACGTGGTCCCAGCTTTCAAAGGGAATGCCGATCTCGCCGATCTGCGTCATGTGGCCGCGGAAGGTCGTGCCGTAGCGTTCCTTGAGCCATTTCCTGGCGACTGCGCCGGCGGCCACGGTGGGTGCGGTCAGGCGTGCGGAGCTGCGGCCGCCACCGCGCGGGTCGCGGATGCCGTATTTCTGCCAGTAGGTGTAGTCGGCATGGCCGGGGCGGAAGGTCTGCAGGATGTTGCCGTAGTCCTTGCTGCGCTGGTCGGTGTTGCGGATCAGCAGGGCGATGGGCGTGCCGGTGGTCCGGCCCTCGTAGACGCCGCTGAGGATCTCCACCGTGTCGGGCTCGTTGCGCTGGGTGACGAACTTGCTGGTGCCGGGTCGGCGGCGGTCCAGGTCGCCCTGGATGTCGGCCTCGCTGAGTGCCATGCCCGGCGGGCAGCCATCGATGACGCAGCCGATGGCCGGGCCGTGGGACTCACCAAAGTTGGTGACGCAAAACAGGGTGCCGAAGGTGTTGCCGCTCATGGGACCCGATTATCCCCGAGGCCTGCTGGTGCGCCGGTGAGCCAGTCTGGTGCACGCACCAGCCGCTTTCATGCCCCGCCGGGCCGAAGTGACACGGGAACATTTCGTGCTTCGTGCTGCACCGCAGCAGATTTGTGGCTGTGAATCCCCAGAAAGGAGCGCTTCCATGCTCGACAGAACCTCCACGCTGTTCTCCCACGTCAAGGCCGATGAAGGCGAGTACAAGGGCGGTGGCCTGCGCGATTTCTTCCTGTACCGCGACCTGGGCATCGCCGAGGCCACGCACGGCAAGGTGATCGCGCATTTGGTCAAGGCCAATATGCCGCCCGACGGCGGTACCGGCTGGCACCGCCACGAGGCGGACTTCCAGATCGTGATCATGGTCAAGGGCTGGGCCAAGTTCATGTACGAGGACCAGGTCACCCTGGTGCAGGCCGGCGACTGCGTGCACCAGCGCCCTGGCATCCGCCACTACCTGTTCGACTACTCGCCCGACATGGAGTACCTGGAGATCGTCTCCCCCGCCGACTTCAAGACCGTGGACGTGGACCCGGTCTGCGACATTCCGCCGCCCACGCCCTGGAAATAGCGCTGCGCACGCCCTGCCCGCCCGCCCAGAAGGCGCGGCGGGGGTGAGTCAAAACTCGGCGTCGAGCTCGTCAATGTCGTCCGGCTCGGCCTCGGCAGCGGCCACCCATTCCTTCATGGCGGGCAGCGCCATGATGGTGTCGCAGTAGGCCACGCTGGCTTCGGAGATCTCCACCTCGTAGGTGATGAAGCGCGTGACCACCGGGGCGAACATGGCGTCGGCCATGCAGGGTTTCTCACCAAAGAGGTACGGGCCGCCGTAGGTATCCAGGCACTCGGTCCAGATGGCCTCGACGCGGTCGATGTCGGTGCGCGCGCGGGACCACAGCTTGAAGCCGGGAAACGAGGCCTTGATGTTCATGGGCAGCGAGGAGCGCATGGCCGAGAAGCCCGAGTGCATCTCGCCGCAGATGGCGCGGCAGTGGGCGCGCGCGGCCCGGTCGGCGGGCAGCAGGCCGGCCTTGGGCTTGATCTCGTTGAGGTACTCGCCGATGGCCAGCGTGTCCCAGACGTGGATGCCGTCGTGCTCCAGCGCGGGTACGCGCATGGAGGCGGAGAGCAGCAGCATCTCGGCCTTCATGGCCGGGTCGTCGGGTGGGATCACATGCTCGACGAAGTCCAGCTTGGCCAGCCGCGCCATCAGCCAGCCGCGCAGGGCCCAGGCGCCGTAGTTCTTGCTGCTGATGGTCAGTACCGCTTTGGCCATGGTGGGTTGCTCCTCTGGGAACCACGTCACAGCAAGGCCTGTGCCAACTCGGTGCTGGTGGTGCGCACCTCACCGGTGCGGACGAGGGTTGGCCCGCAACTTGCCTGCACCGAGGGCACGTTCCCACCAGGACAACACCATGATGTATCAGGCCTACCAGCTCCAATCCGACCTGGTCTCGCCCCTGCGCATGAGCGCCCAGCACCTGAGTGCGGCGCTCTGGCTCAAGAACACCGAAGGTTCGCTGCTGCGCAAGATGTCCGCCGCGTGCGACGTGATCTCCCGCATGCGGCTCACGCACACGCGCCCCCCCTACAACATCCGGCAGGTGATGGTGGGCGAGCAGGCGATCCCCGTGACCGAGGAGGTGGTGCTGACGCTGCCCTTCGGCACGCTGCTGCGCTTCCGCAAGGAAGGGGTAGAGCCCCAGCCCAAGGTGCTGCTGGTGGCACCGCTGTCTGGCCACTTCGCGACGCTGCTGCGCGAGACCGCGCGCACGCTGTTGCAGGACCACGATGTCTACATCACCGACTGGCACAACGCGCGCGATGTCTCGCTGCGCCACGGCGCCTTTGGCCTGGACGACTACATCACCTACATGATCCGCTTCACCGAAGCGGTGGGAACCGGCGCGCACATGGTGGCGGTCTGCCAACCCTGCGTGGCCGCGCTGGCGGCCACGGCCGTCATGGCGGAAGACGACAACCCGGCCCAGCCGCGCAGTCTCACGCTGATGGCGGGCCCGGTGGACTGCCGCGTCAACCCCACCGAGGTGAACCGGCTGGCCACCAGCAAACCCATCGACTGGTTCGAGAAGAACCTCATCAGCCACGTGCCGCTGCCGCACGCGGGCTTCATGCGCCGCGTGTACCCAGGCTTCGTGCAGCTCACCGCCTTCATGAGCATGAACCCGGACCGGCACAAGCAGTCCTTCCGCAACATCTACGACCACCTGCTGGCCGGCCGCACCGAAGAGGCTGGCGTGATCCAGGACTTTTACGAGGAATACCTGGCGGTCAACGACCTGCCCGCCGAGTTCTACCTGGAAACGGTGGAAAAGGTGTTCCAGACCTACGACCTGCCACGCGGCGTGCTCACCTGGAACGGCCGCACCGTCAACCCCGCCGCCATCCGCCGCACCGCGCTCATGACCGTGGAAGGCGAGCGCGACGACATCTGCTCCATCGGCCAGACCGTGGCCGCGCAGGACCTGTGCAGCAGCGTGCGGCCTTACATGAAGACGCACCACGTGCAGACCGGCGTGGGCCACTACGGCGTGTTCAGCGGGCGCAAGTGGAACCAGCAGATCTACCCGCGCGTGCGGGAGATGATCCACTCTGCGACGGAGTGAGCGGCCCCGGCCTGCTCAGGGGAAATTGGGCTCGCTCTTGCCCGTCTCTTCCTCAGGCCAGTCGCGGATGTAGGCCTTGAGCATCTTGTTCTCGAAGTTCTGGCTGTCCACCACGGCCTTGGCCACGTCGTAGAAGCTGATCACGCCCATCAGCATCTTGTTGTCCATGACCGGCATGTAGCGGGTGTGCCTCTCCAGCATCATGGGGCGGACCTGGTCCAGCTCGGTCTCCGGGGTGCAGCTCATGGGGTGGTCGTCCATCACGGTGCGCACCGTCTTGCCGCCAAGCTGGCCACCGTTGCGTGCGAGGGTGTGGATGATCTCGCGGAAGGTGAGCATGCCCACGAGGTCGCCATGGTCCATCACGGCCAGGGACCCGATGTCGAACTGCGCCATGGTCTCCACGGCCTGCTCCAGGGACTCTTCCGGCTGGATGGTGTAGAGCGTGCCGCCCTTGACGCGCAGGATGTCGCTGACTTTCATGACCGTTCTCCTCGGCTTGCCTTGATCTCTGTGTAGGGGTGTCTCCAGCGGGGCTGGCGTTCGTGCAATATAGCCCACAATCCCCGAATTCCCCACGCTGCGCCGCTGCGCGGGTCGCCCCTTCCAGGGGCCCGACCTGCCCTGGCACGGTCCGGTGGTGGGCCGCTTCCACCGTTTCCACATCCATTGCCCAGGAGACATTACCCATGCCCGGCTATGCTGACCCCGGCTTTGACACCCTGGCCCTGCACGCTGGCGCCGCGCCCGACCCGGCCACCGGTGCGCGCGCGGTGCCCATCCACCTCACTACCTCCTTCGTCTTCGAGTCCAGCGACCACGCGGCGGCGCTGTTCAACCTGGAGCGCGCGGGCCACGTCTACAGCCGCATCAGCAACCCGACCAACGCGGTGTTCGAGCAGCGCATGGCCGCACTCGAAGGCGGCATAGGTGCCATCGCCACCGCCAGCGGCCAGGCGGCGCTGCACCTGGCCGTGGCCACGCTGATGGGCGCGGGCTCGCACATCGTGGCCAGCACCGCGCTCTATGGCGGCAGCCAGAATCTGCTGCACTACACGCTGCGCCGCTTCGGCATCGAGACCACCTTCGTCAAGCCGGGCGACATCGACGGCTGGCGCGACGCGCTGCGGCCCAACACACGCCTGTTCTTTGGTGAAACGGTGGGCAACCCCGGCCTGGACGTGCTGGACATCCCCACCGTGAGCCAGATCGCCCACGAGGCCGGCGTGCCCCTGCTGGTGGACTCCACGCTGACCACGCCCTACCTGGTGCGGCCACTGGAGCTGGGCGCCGACATCGTCTACCACTCCGCCACCAAGTTCCTCAGCGGCCACGGCACCGTGATCGGCGGCGTGGTGGTGGATGGGGGCAGCTTCGACTGGGCCGCCTCGAGCCGCTTTCCGGAGCTCTCCGAGCCGTACGAAGGGTTCCACAACATGGTGTTCACTGAAGAGAGCACGGTGGGTGCGTTTCTGCTGCGCGCGCGGCGTGAGGGCCTGCGCGACTTTGGCGCCTGCATGAGCCCGCACAGCGCCTGGCTGATCCTGCAGGGCATCGAGACCCTTTCGCTGCGGATGGAACGGCACATGGGCAACACCGAGAAAGTGGTGCAGTTCCTGGCCAGCCACCCGCTGGTGAGCCGCGTGGGCCACCCGCTGCTGCCGGAGCACCCCAGCCACGCACTGGCGCAAAAGCTGCTGCGCTTCGGCGCCAGGGGCGCGGGCTCCGTCTTCAGCTTCGACATCAAAGGCTCACGCGCGCAAGGCAAAGCCTTCATCGAGGCGCTCAAGCTCTTCAGCCACCTCGCCAACGTGGGCGACTGTCGCTCGCTGGTGATCCACCCCGCTTCCACCACCCATTTCCGCATGAGCGACGAAGCACTGGCTGCCGGAGGCATCGGGCCGGGCACGATCCGCCTGTCGATCGGACTGGAGGACCCTGATGACCTGATCGACGATCTCAAGCGCGCGCTCAAAGCCGCAGAAAAGGCAGGCTAAGCCCCCGGTTCGTGGCGACTTCCCGGTTCGGACTGAGCCCCCTCCCGTTCGGGCTGAGCCCCCTCCCGTTCGGGCTGAGCCTGTCGAAGCCCCTCCCAACCACCCCAACCCGCCCCGATGGACAAGTTCAGGGGAACAGACGAAAGACCCGACATGGAACTCCTGGTCAACGGCGCAAAGACCTATTGCTACACCGGCGGCAAGCCTTTCGATGCCGGCAAGCCCACCGTGGTCTTCATCCACGGCGTGCTCAACGACCACAGCGTGTGGATCCTGCAGAGCCGCTACCTCGCGCACCACGGCTGGAACGTGCTGGCGCTGGACCTGCCTGGTCACTGCCGCAGCGAAGGCGAGGCGCCGGCTTCGGTGGAGGCCGCGGCCGATTTCATCGCCGCCCTGCTGGACGCGGCCGGCGTGCAGCGCGCCGCGCTGGTGGGCCACAGCTGGGGGTCGCTCATCGCGCTGGAAGCCGCCGCGCGCCTGGGCGAACGTGTGAGCCATCTGGTGCTCGTCGGCACGGCTGCGCCCATGAAGGTGTCGCCAGCGCTGATCGAGTCCTCGCTCAAGGAACCCGAAAAGGCGATCCAGATGATCAATGTGTTCTCCCGCAGCACGCTGGCCGCTCCGCCATCCGCGCTGGGCCCGGGCACCTGGGTGCATGGCGCCAACGTGGCGCTCAACCGCCGCGTGCTGCGCAGCAACCCCAAGGTCAACGTCTTCCACCGGGGCTTCGTGGCCTGCGACAACTATGCGGGTGGCGAGGCGGCCATCGCGCGCATCACCTGCCCGGTGCTGTTCGTGCTCGGGAACCAGGACCAGATGACGCCCCCGAAGGCCGCACAGGCCCTGGTGCAAGCAGCCCGCGCGGCAGGCCGGCAGGTGCAGGTGGCCAGCCTGCCCGTGGGCCACCACCAGATGAACGAGACGCCCGACGCCATGCTGGCGGCACTGCGCGATTTCCTGCGGCCATGAACCTCACGGACATCACCCCAGCCATGGCGCCAGACCGCGCGCAGGAGATCGCGCGCGGCTTCGATCTGCGTGCCCTGCCGCCCGACTTCCTGGCCAACCCCTACCCGGTGTACGCCGCCCTGCGCGCCAGCGAGCCCGTGCGCCGCATGCCCGATGGTTCCCTCTTTCTCACGCGTTGCGCCGACCTCATGGCGGTCTACCGCGACGCAGCGGCCTTCAGTTCGGACAAGCAGGTGGAGTTCGCGCCCAAGTACGGTCGCGGTTCGCCACTGTTCGAGCACCACACCACCAGCCTGGTGTTCAATGACCCGCCGCTGCACACCCGGGTGCGCCGGCTCATCATGGGTGCGCTCACCCGGCGCGCCATCGACGAGATGGAGCCCGGCCTGGTGACGCTGGTGGACGGGCTGCTCGACCGCATTGAGGCCCGAGGCGGTGGCGACCTGATCGAGGACTTCGCCTCCGCGATCCCGGTGGAAATCATCGGCAACCTGCTGGACGTGCCACACACCGAGCGTGGCCCGCTGCGCGCCTGGTCGCTGGCCATCCTGGGCGCGCTGGAACCCACGCTGACGCCACAGCAGCAGGCCCTGGGCAACCAGGCCGTCACCGACATGCTGGACTACCTGCGCACCCTGGTGGCCGCGCGCCGCCGCCAGCCGGGCGACCCGCAGCGCGATGTGCTCACGCGCCTCATCCTGGGCGAGGCCGGTGGCGAGCAACTCAGCGAAGCGGAGTTGCTGCAGAACTGCATCTTCCTGCTCAACGCGGGCCACGAGACCACCACCAACCTGATCGGCAACGGCCTGATCACGCTGCAGGAACACCCGCAGGCGCTCGCCGGCCTGCTCGCTTCCATGGCGCAGGCCGGCGGCGATGAGGCCGCGCAGGAAGCCATGCTCAGCCTCGCGGTCGACGAGTTCCTGCGCTTCGAATCGTCCAACCAACTGGGCAACCGCCGTGCCGTGAAGGACACGCGGATCGGCGAGGTGGCCGTGCCTGCCGGCACGCTGGTCACGCTGTGCATAGGCGCGGCCAACCGGGATCCGGCGCAGTTCGCCCAACCCGAGGTGCTCGACCTCGCGCGCGAGGGCAACAAGCACCTGGCCTTCGGTTTTGGCATCCACCAGTGCGCCGGGCTGAGCCTGGCGCGTCTGGAGGGCCGCGTCGCCATCGGCCGCTTCCTGCGGCGCTTCCCACGCTACCGACTGACGCAGGTGCCCGTGAGGGGCGGGCGGGCGCGCTTCCGGGGGTTCCTGCGGGCGGATTTCGCGGTGGAATGAGGGGCCGATCGCCTCAGGTTCCCAAGGCCTGCGCCACAGTCATCCGGCCCCAGTGGCTCTCGAACCAGAAGCGTTCGGTATGGGGCTGCTGGGCGAGGAGCAGGCGCTCCACCAGCGGGGCCACCGGCGTGACCGAGGGGTCCACCAGCAGCACGTAGCGTTCGACGTCCTCATCCAGCCGCCCCAGCCAGTCCAGCGCCACCAGGGCCGCCACCGGTTCCTCCAGTTGCAGCGGATCGACCCGCAGCACCTGGGCCAGGCCTTGCAGGCTCAGGCCTTTGAAGTCGGTGTCGCGCGCGGCCTTGAGCTGCGCCAGCAGTTCCAGCGCAAGCTGGAAGTTCCAGCCCGGCGTGTCGCCGCGGCGCGCAATGCCGGAGAGCAGGCTGGGCAGGTAGGCCGCGACCACGGCGCCGAGCAGCACGATCACCCAGGCCACGTAGATCCACACCAGCAGGATGGGCACGGTGGCGAAGGTGCCGTAGACCACCGAATACGTGGGCACCTGGGCCAGGTAGAACGCCAGCACCTTCTTGGCCACCTCCAGCGCAGTGGCCACGAACAGCGCCCCCAGCAACGCATGGCTCCAGCGCACGCGCGTGTTGGGCACATACCGGTAGAGCGCGGCGATGCCACCCACCAGCAGCAGGAACTGCAGGGATTCGAGCAGCAGCCGCACCCCGCCGGGCAGCGAGGCGATCACGCCGCGCGAGGCGCTGACCACCACCGAGGTCACGGTCAGGCTGCCCGCCAGCAGCAGCGGGCCCAGCGTGAGCACGGCCCAGTACACGAGGATGCGCTGCGTCAGCGGCCGGGCCTGGCGCACGCGCCAGATGTCGTTGAGCTTGCGGTCGATGGTAAGAATGAGCGCGAGCGCGGTCACCAGCAGCACCAGGGCGCCGGCCCAGCCCATCTGCCCGGCCTTGCCAGCGAACTGGTTGAGGTAGATGAGCACCTGCTTGGCGATGTCCGGCGGCACCAGGCTCTGCACCAGCCAGCGCTGCAGCGTGATCTGCAGGCGCTCGAACATGGGGAAGGCGCTGAAGACGGCCAGTGCCACCGTGAACAGGGGCACCAGCGAGATGGTGGTGGTAAAGGTCAGGCTGCTGGCGGTGATGCCCAGGCGGTCTTCCCGGAAGCGTTCGCGCAGCGTGATGGCCGTGTTGGCCCACGGAAATTTCAGCGCGTCGCGCCACAGCGCGCGCGCCAGGGTCTCGATGGCCCGCAGGCGCTCGGTCAGGGTCATCCCGGTATCATGCCACCTGCCCCGCGAGCCCCCTGCCATGTCTCAGCCGTCCTCTGCCGCCGCCCTCCCCTCCGCCTCCGTCCCCGCATCGCCAGCCGTGCGCTTCACCCGCTGGCTGGCCGTGGGCAGCCTGCTGGGCCTGATCGCGCTGGGCCTGGCCTGGGAACTCTGGCTGGCACCGCTGCGCGAGGGAGGTTCCTGGTGGGCGCTGAAGGTGCTGCCACTGACCGTGCCGCTGGCCGGCCTGCTGAAGAACCGCATGTACACCTACCGCTGGGTGAGCCTGCTGGTCTGGCTGTATTTCGCCGAGGGCGTGGTGCGCGCCACCAGCGGTGAGAGCGGCATGTCCACGCTGCTGGCGAGCCTGCAGGTGCTGCTGTGCATCGCGCTGTTCACGGCCTGCGCCCTGCATGTGCGCATGCGCCTGCGCGCCGCCGCCAACCTGCCGCCTGCTGTCCAGCCATGAGCCACGCCCCACACGCCGAACTGCTCGCTGCGTTGCGCGCGGCCCTGGGGGACGCCCACGTGCTCACGCACGACGACCCCGGCGCCGACCTTGCCGCCTGGGAACAGGACTGGCGCAAACGCGCGCGCGGCCGGGCGCTGGCGGTGGCTCGCCCGGGCAGTACCGCCGAAGTGGCCGCCGTGGTGAAGGCCTGCGCGGCAGCGGGCGTGTCCATCGTGCCGCAGGGCGGCAACACCGGCCTGGTGGTTGGCTCGGTACCCGACGACAGCGGCACGCAGGTCGTGTTGAGCCTGACCCGCATGAACGCGGTGCGTGGCATCGACGCGGCCAACCTGACCATGACGGTGGAGGCCGGCTGCGTGTTGCAGAACCTGCAGGACGCGGCCGAACAGGCAGGCTTCCTGCTGCCCCTGAGCCTGGCGGCCGAGGGCAGTTGCACCATCGGCGGCAACCTTGCCACCAATGCCGGCGGCACGCAGGTGGTGCGCTATGGCAACGCACGTGAACTCTGCCTGGGCCTGGAGGTGGTGACCGCGCAGGGCGAGGTCTGGCACGGCCTGAGCGGCCTGCGCAAGGACAACACCGGCTACGACCTGCGCGACCTGTTCATTGGCAGCGAAGGCACGCTGGGCGTGATCACCGCCGCCACGCTCAAGCTGTACCCGCTGCCGGCCGCACAGCTTACCGCCTGGGCCGCCGTGCCCGGCCTGCAGGCGGCAGTGGATCTGCTGGGACTGGCGCACCGGCAGTTGGGCGCGGGCCTCACCGGCTTCGAGGTCATGGGCCAGTTCGCGCTCAGCCTGGTGGACAAGCATTTCCCCCAACTGCGCACGCCGCTGTGGCGGGAAAGCCCGTACTGCGTCCTGCTGGAGAACAGCGACAGCGAGTCCGAAACGCACGCGCGCGATCAGTTCGAGCGCCTGCTGGAGACCGCCTTTGCCCAGGGCCTGGTGAGCGACGCGGTGGTGGCCGAGAGCCTGGCGCAGGCACGCGGGCTCTGGCATGTGCGCGAGAGCATTCCGCTGGCCCAGGCCGAGGAAGGCCTGAACATCAAGCACGACATCAGCATCCCGGTCTCCACGATCCCGGCCTTCTGCGCCGAGACGGACGCCCTGCTGGAGCGCGAAGTGCCGGGCGTGCGGCTGGTGAATTTTGGCCACCTCGGCGACGGCAACCTGCACTACAACGTGCAGGCTCCCGAAGGCGGAGATGCCAAAAAATTCCTGCTGGAGCAGGAGAGCCGGGTGAACGGTCTGGTTTTCGACGCGGTGGCGCGCTACCATGGTTCGATCAGCGCCGAGCACGGTGTGGGCAGCCTCAAGGCCGCCCACCTGCCGCACTACAAGGACCCGGTCGCCCTGGCGCTGATGCGCGCCATCAAGCAGGCGCTGGACCCTGACCAGGTGATGAACCCCGGACGCGTTCTCCACACGCCATGACACTGCTCGCACGCATTTCCACGACCGGCTGGCTGCTGGCGCTTGCCCTGTTCTGCAACGGCACGGCGCAGGCGGCGGTGGACGCCGCCCAGCGCCAGACCTGGCGCGAGCAGGCCCAGGCGCTGGAACACGGCGAGGGTGTCAAGCGCGACGTGGACGCCGCCATCCGGCTGTACTGCCAGGCCGCGCTGGCTGGCGATGCGGTCGCCGCCTACAACCTGGGCTGGCTCTACGCCAATGGCCGTGGCACGCAGCGCAACGATGGCTATGCCGCCCACTGGTTCGCACGCGCCGCCCTGCTGGGCGACACGCATGCCGAAGCCATGTTCCAGCGCCTCGGGACGCCCGCCGACAAACCCGAATGCGTTCTTCAGGCCGAGCGGGTGGAACAGCAGAAAGTGGAGCAGGAGCGGCAGGCCGCGCAGCAGGCGGCCGACATGGAGGCCATCACCACCCGCTACCGCGAGCTGGTGAACACGCCCGAGCGCCAGCGCATCATGAAGATCGTCTACAAGCTCGCGCCGCAGTTCGGCATCCAGCCGGGGCTGGCGTTCGCCGTGATCCGCGCAGAGTCCAACTTCGACGTCCACGCGCTCTCCGACAAGAACGCGCAGGGTCTGATGCAGCTCATCCCGGAGACCGCAGCGCGCTTCCGGGTGAACAAGCCTTTCGATGCGGAGCAGAACATCCGCGGCGGCCTCTCCTACCTGCAGTGGCTGCTGGCCTACTTTCAGGGCAATGTGCCGCTGGTACTGGCGGCCTACAATGCAGGCGAAGGCACGGTGGAGCGCTACCGTGGCGTGCCGCCCTTTCCTGAAACACAGGGGTACATTCGGCGCATCAGGGAGATTTTTGCCCTGCAGCAACACCCTTTCGACGAACGCATCACGCCGCCCTCGCCCGTGATCAACGGCACCCAGACCAGCCAACGCCCATGAGCCAGCCGCAACAGCGCACCATCCGCTCCCAGTACGAAGACTTCATGCGCCACGTGTTCACGCACGGGGTGGAAAAAACCGACCGCACCGGCACCGGCACCACCAGCGTGTTCGGCCACCAGATGCGCTTCGACCTCAACGAGGGCTTCCCGCTGGTGACCACCAAGAAGGTGTTCACCAAGGCCATCATCGTGGAACTGCTCTGGTTCCTGCGTGGTGACTCCAATGTGAAGTGGCTGCAGGAACGCGGCTGCACCATCTGGGACGAGTGGGCGCGAGAGGACGGCGATCTCGGCCCGGTGTACGGCGTGCAGTGGCGCAGCTGGCCTACGCCGGAAGGCGGCCACATCGACCAGATCGCCGAGGTTGTCCGCCAGCTCAAGACCAACCCGGATTCGCGACGCATCATCGTGAGCGCCTGGAACGTGGCCGACCTGAACAAGATGGCGCTGATGCCCTGTCACGCCTTCTTCCAGTTCTATGTCGCCGAAGGCAAGCTCAGTTGCCAGCTCTACCAGCGCAGCGCCGACATCTTTCTGGGCGTGCCCTTCAACATCGCCAGCTATGCGCTGCTGACCCACATGCTCGCGCAACAGTGCGATCTGCAGGTCGGTGAGTTCATATGGACCGGCGGCGACTGCCACATCTACAGCAACCACCAGGAGCAGGTGGCGCTGCAGCTCTCGCGCGCGCCACACCCCTACCCCACGCTGCGCATCAAGCGCCGACCGCCGTCGATCTTCGACTACGGGCTCGACGACTTCGAGATCCTGGACTACCAGCATCACCCAGCGATCAAGGCACCGGTGGCCGTGTGAGTGGGCCGCGCCTGCACCTCATCTACGCGCGCGCAGCCAATGGCGTGATCGGGCGCGACAACCAACTGCCCTGGCACCTGCCTGAGGACCTGGCCCACTTCAAGCGCACCACGCTGGGCAGCCCGGTCATCATGGGCCGCAAGACCTGGGACTCGCTGCCGCCGCGATTTCGCCCGCTGCCCGGGCGCCTCAACATCGTGGTCACCCGCGACCCGCAATGGCAGGCCCAGGGAGCACTGCGCGCGGGTTCGCTGGAGCAGGCACTGGCGCACTGCCCGGCCGGTGCCGATGCCTGGGTGATCGGTGGTGCGCAGATCTACGCGGCCGCGGTACCGCTGGCCAGCAGCGCGGTAGTGACCGAGATCGCGCAGGACTTCGAGGGGGATGCGCATGCGCCGGAACTCGGGCCCGAATGGCAAGAAACCGCGCGCGAAACCCACACGTCCGCTGCGGGCCTGCCGTTCGCCTTCGTCACCTACACCCGCACGCCTCCATGAGCCTGGAGCCTGGCCGCGCGGTCCATGCGCAATCCGCCACCGAACGCATCTATGTGGGCGAACCGGTCGCAACGGCACTGACCCACGAACTCGAGAGCACCGGACGGCGCCGCGCCTTCATCGTCTGCAGCCGCACACTGGCCACGGCCACGCCCGCGGTCGCAGCCTTGCAGCAGGCGCTGGGTGAGCGCCATGTGGGCACCTTCCACGAAGTGCCGCCGCACAGCTCGCGCGCGGCCGTCCTGGCCGTTGCCGCCCAGGCCCGCGCTGCGGGTGCGGATGCGCTGGTGGCCATCGGTGGCGGCTCCATCATCGACACCACCAAAGTGGTCGCACTGTGCCTGAAGCATGGCTTGACCACGCACGAAGGCATGGATGCCTACCGTGTGCAGGTCGATCCGCAAGGACAGCGCCTGCCACCGGCCTTTGAAGGGCCGGATGTGCCGGTCATCGCCGTGCCCACCACACTGTCGGGCGCCGAGTTCTACGAGACCGGCGGCATCACCAACGAACGCGAATGCCGCAAGCAGAGTTTCGGCCACCGGCGGATGGTGCCGCGCGCGATCATCCTAGATCCCGCCATCACCCTGCACACGCCGCATTGGCTGTGGATCTCCACTGGCGTGCGTGCCATCGACCACGCGGTCGAGACCCTGGGTTCGCTGCGCTCCAACGCCTACGGCGATGCGCTCGCCGAAAGTGCGCTGCGCACACTGGTCGAGGCCCTGCCGCGCAGCCACGTACAACCGCACGATCTGGCCGCACGCGGGCGTTGCATGACCGCCACCTGGCAATCCATGACGCCGCTGGCCGCCGGCATCCCCATGGGCATCAGCCACGCCACCGGCCACGTGCTGGGCGGCAGCTTCGGGGTCTCGCACGGACACACCTCCTGTGTGGTTGCCCCTTCCTCGCTGGCCTTCAACCAGGGCTTCAACGGCGAACGCCAGTTGCGCATCAGCGCATCGCTGGGCGACGCCCACGCCCCCGCGAGCGCGCTGCTGGACCGGCTGATCCGCAGCCTGGGCATGCCGCGCTCACTGGCCGAGGTGGGCTTCGATCGGCGGGACATCCCTCGCCTGGCCGAAGGCGTCATGCAAGACCGCTGGACCGCCACCAACCCCAGGCCCATCGAGAACGTACAACAGATGATCGCCTTTCTGGAAACCCTGCCATGAAGCTCGCCACCTGGAATGTCAATTGACATCCATCCACGACCAGTCACGTACAAAATCTCGAAAAAACTCAATTAAATTCAATAAGTTAGACAAGAACGACGTCTAGCGTGATCCAACAAAAATCAGCTACAGCGGAGCACATAGGCGGGTAACTCAGCGGGTAACATAGGTGGCATGGGAAAAGAGAACCTGCTCACCGACGTAAAAATCAAAAATGCCAAGCCGGGCGCCAAGCTCCGTGACGGAGGTGGCCTTCACCTCGTTGTTCGGCCCTCCGGAGAAAAGCTCTGGCAGTACCGCTTCAAACTGAGCGGCAAGGAGAACACGCACTCCATCGGCGTGTACGACAAGGATTCACTTCCGCTCAAGGAGGCACGCGCCCTCCGTGATGCCGCGCGGAAATTGGTCAAAGCGGGCAAGAACCCGAATGCAGAACGGCAGCGTATGCGGGAGGCCAACATCCTGGCCGAGAAGCTCAAGAAGGAGAGCTCCTTCCATGTCGCGTTCGAGCGCTGGATGGAGGTCACCGAAAAGGGCATTAGCGCCCCCACCGCCAGTCAGCGCAGACGCGAGATGCAACAGCACGCCAAGGTGGCGATGACACTTCTCATCCTCACCGCCGGTAGAAGAGGAGAGGTGACCGGCGCCTGTTGGAGTGAATTCGACTTTGATGAGGCCAAGTGGGAGGTTCCCAAGGAACGAATGAAGGAGCGCCTCCCCCATTGCGTCCCCCTGTCGCGCCAAGCTATCGCACTGCTTACCTCATGGAAGGCCATGGCTGCGGGGACCTCCCCTTTCGTCTTCCCAAACAGGCGCAGCGCACAGCGCCCAATGGCTCGCGGCTCCTTGAACGCACTGATGGGCCGCTTGGGGTTTCAAAGCAAGGGCACGCCTCACGGCCATCGGTCCACGTTCAGTACGCACTTCAACCAGCTCCAGGCCAACCCAGACGTGATCGAACGCTGTCTGGCCCACGTACACGGCAACAAGTCTCGCGCTACCTACAACCGCCACGAATATCTGGACGAGCGCCGCCAGATGCTGCAGGACTGGGCCGATCATCTCGACCGGCTTCGCCTGTCAGGCACAACCCAGACCAACGAGACATCTCTGTAAGTCGACTTCAGGCACTAGGCTCGAACAGAGCCGCCTCGAACGCGGCCCAAGCCGCACGGCGCAACTCATGGGCCTCCAAGGCGAGCGCCTTGGAGGCCTTTGCCTTCTGGGCCATCGAATCCATCAG
>NZ_JAHCKL010000007.1 GCF_026125785.1 Hydrogenophaga sp. | reverse complement strand
CCGGGGGGGCCCCCCGCCCGCCGCGCCCCCGGGGGGGGGGGGGGGTCAAACAATGGTGAGATGCTCGGTGCCGGCCGCCAGGTCGGTCGACTTGGCACGCTGGCTGTTGAGCTTGATCTGCAGGCGCAGGTCGTTGAGCGAGTCTGCGTTGCGCAAGGCATCCTCGAGCGTGATGATGTTGGCCTCGAAGGCGTTGAAGAGCGCCTGGTCGAAGGTCTGCATGCCCATCTGGGTGCTCTTCTTCATGATCTCCTTGATCTCGGCCACCTCGCCCTTGAAGATCAGATCGGAGATCAGCGGCGAGTTCAGCAGGATTTCCACCGCGGCGTGGCGGCCCTTGTTGTCCTGGCGTGGCACCAGGCGCTGGGAGATCAGTGCGCGCAGGTTCAGCGAGAGGTCCATCAGCAACTGGGCGCGACGCTCCTCGGGGAAGAAGTTGATGATGCGGTCCAGGGCCTGGTTGGCGCTGTTGGCGTGCAGGGTGGCCAGGCAGAGGTGACCGGTTTCGGAGAACTGGATCGCGTGCTCCATGGTCTCGCGGTCGCGGATCTCACCCATGAGGATCACGTCCGGCGCCTGGCGCAGCGTGTTCTTGAGGGCGGCCTCCCAGGTGTCGGTGTCCAGGCCCACCTCGCGCTGCGTGACCACGCAATTCTTGTGCGGGTGCACGAACTCGATCGGGTCTTCGATGGTGATGATGTGGCCGTGCGAGTTTTCATTGCGCCAGTCCACCATCGCCGCCAGCGAGGTCGACTTGCCCGAGCCGGTGGCGCCGACCAGGATGCACAGGCCGCGCTTGGACATCACGACGTCCTTGAGCACTTGTGGCAGCCCCAGCTTTTCAATCGTCGGCAGCACCGAGGGGATGGTCCGCAGCACCATGCCGACCTTGCCCTGCTGTACGAAGGCGTTGACCCGGAAGCGCCCGATGGCGGGCGGCGAGATCGCGAAGTTGCACTCCTTGGTGCGTTCGAACTCCGCCGCCTGCTTGTCGTTCATGATCGCGCGCGCCAGGGCCAGCGTGTGCGTGGCGTTCAGCGGCTGCGGCGACACCTTGACGATGGCGCCATCGACCTTGATCGCGGGCGGAAACTCGGCCGTGATGAACAGGTCGCTGCCGCTGCGGCTGAGCATCAGCTTGAGCAGATCGTTGATGAATTTCGATGCCTGGTCGCGTTCCATGGTCGTAGAGGGTTGGGCGTTGAGCGGTGGACGAGGGCCAGGCGGGGACGCTCAACGCGGAACGCTGAACGCCAGACCTGGCCTCACCCGGGGAAGTTCTCCGGAATCTTGGCCTTGCCGCGAGCTTCGGCCGGGCTGATGACATTGCGCTTGACCAGTTCGGCCAGGTTCTGGTCCAGCGTCTGCATGCCGACCGCGTTGCCGGTCTGGATGGCGGAATACATCTGGGCCACCTTGGCTTCGCGGATCAGGTTGCGGATGGCGCTGGTGCCCAGCATGATTTCGTGCGCCGCCACGCGGCCCGAGCCGTCCTTGGTCTTGCACAGGGTCTGCGAGATCACCGCCACCAGCGATTCGGACAGCATCGCGCGCACCATGTCCTTCTCTTCGGCCGGAAACACGTCGATGATGCGGTCGATGGTCTTGGCCGCGCTGGAGGTGTGCAGCGTGCCGAACACGAGGTGGCCGGTTTCCGCCGCGGTCATGGCCAGCCGGATGGTTTCGAGGTCG
The DNA here is from genome assembly GCF_026125785.1 of Hydrogenophaga sp. Classification (GTDB taxonomy): domain Bacteria; phylum Pseudomonadota; class Gammaproteobacteria; order Burkholderiales; family Burkholderiaceae_C; genus Hydrogenophaga. Next base: position 197,578 of record NZ_JAHCKL010000007.1, on the reverse strand, counting down.
CGCATTTCGCCCACCAGGATGGCGTCCGGGTCTTCGCGCAGGGCCGAGCGCAGCGCGTTGGAAAAGCTCAGCGTGTGCGGGCCCACCTCACGCTGGTTGACCAGGCACTTCTTGGACTCGTGCACGAATTCCACCGGGTCCTCCACCGTGAGGATGTGGCCGTATTCGGTTTCGTTGAGGTGGTTGACCATGCCCGCCAGGGTGGTCGACTTGCCCGAACCCGTGGGGCCGGTCACCAGGACCAGGCCGCGCGGACGCAGCGCCAGATCGGCAAAGATCTTGGGTGCGTTGAGCTGTTCCAGTGTGAGGATCTTGCTGGGGATGGTGCGGAACACGGCACCGGCGCCCCGGTTGTGGTTGAACGCGTTGACGCGAAAGCGCGCCAGGCCCTCGATCTCGAAAGAGAAGTCGCATTCGAGGAACTCCTCGTACTGCTTGCGCTGACTGTCGTTCATGATGTCGTAGACCATGCCGTGGACCTGCTTGTGGTCCAGGGGCTCGACATTGATGCGGCGCACGTCGCCATGCACCCGTATCATGGGCGGCAGGCCGGCGGAGAGGTGAAGATCGGACGCTTTGTTCTTGACGCTGAAGGCCAGCAGTTGGGTGATGTCCATCCCGGGTTCCGTGTTGTGTAGGGTGATGACGGCGGATTATGACGACGATTGAACGCAATCTCCAAGCCGTGCGGGAGCGTATTTCGCGCGCCTGTAGGCAGGCTGGGCGCGATGTGACCGAGGTCACACTGCTGGCGGTATCCAAGACCTTCGGCCCCGACGCCGTTCGTCAGGCGCACGCGGCCGGTCAGCGTGCCTTTGGTGAGAACTACGTGCAGGAAGGGGTGGAGAAGATCCTGGCGCTGCGCGAGGGTGTACCGCCCGGAGCGCCCTGCGCACCGCCGATCGAATGGCATTGCATCGGCCCTCTCCAAAGCAACAAGACACGCCTGGTCGCCGCGCATTTCGACTGGGTGCAGTCCGTCGACCGCCTCAAGATCGCCGAGCGGCTCAACGAGCAGCGTCCGCCAGAGCACCCGCCGTTGCAGATCTGCCTGCAGGTCAACGTGGATGGCGGACCGAACAAGTCGGGCGTGGCGCCCTCGGAACTGCACGCGCTGGCCCATGCGGTGTCGGCGCTGCCGCGTCTCCGACTGCGCGGCCTGATGTGCATTCCGGAACCGAGTGACAGCTTCGAGCAACAGAGCGAGGTATTCCTGCGCGCAAGGACCTTGTGGGACCAACTGCGCGCGGGCGGCTTCGAACTCGACACCCTCTCCATGGGCATGAGCGATGACCTGGAGGCGGCGGTGTCCGCCGGTTCGACGCTGGTGCGCGTGGGCCGCGCGATCTTCGGCAGCCGGACCGCGCAACAGGCTACTTCAGCGGCTTGACCGACCCGCAGCTCGCGGCCAGCCACTTGCCCTGGCCTTCCATGTTCATGGTCTGCGGCTTGCCCTGGTGCGTGGCGCGCACCAGCATCTTGGAGGTGTAGGCGGTATCGCCCTGGAAGGTGAAGGTGCCTTCACCGGTCGCGGGCGGGTTCTTGCAGACAAAACTCATCTTCATCTCGCTGGCGCTGCGAGACAGGATGGTGTTGGTGCACTCGCCCTCGGTCTGCACCGGCAGGTCCTGGCGAGCCGCCATCTCGGGCGTGATGCAGATTTTGACCGCCATGCCACCGCCGGCCGATGGTGTGGGCATGGACATACCCTGCTTGGCCAGCATGTCTTGCATCATCTTGCGCTGTTCGGGCGGCATCGCGGCCATCTGCTTCTGCATCTGCGCCATGGCCTGGTCCATCTGCGGACTGCCTCCCATCTTCTGGGTCACTTCCCAGAGGCCGGGTTTGGTGCTCTGGGCATGGACAAGGGCGGGCAGGGCGAAGGCGCAGAACAGCAGGGCTACGGGGCGAATCATGACGACTCCGGTGACAAGGTGCTTCATTGTGCGGCGCTGCAGGGGACTGTCAACGCGGCAGGCCATGCGTCACAACGGAAAGACGCACGCGGTATTGCGCTACTCCCCGGAGCATGAGTAATTCCAAAGACCTATATTGGCGGGCCGAAGTCGCGGCCACTGCGGTAGTGCGTGTGCCGTTCGCAGGGCGTTCAGGGAGGACATCAGATGAAGGAAGAACGTATGTGGCGCGCAGGTCCCATCCTGGGGCTCGTCATTTTGACCACTTTGACGATGACGCTGGTTGGTTGTGGGGGTGGCGGTGATGCCCGTCCATCGGCGTCCGGGCTGACGCCTCAGGAAGAAATTGCACGCCTGGAAGCGAGCGGCGAGATTCCCGTGCTCGAGCGCAGCACGAGCCTGGGCGGGATTGACAACAACAGCAACGGCGTTCGGGACGATATCGAGCGATACATCGAAAGGAAGTACGCCGAGCCAGCGCAACGGAAGGTGGCAATGCAGACCGCGCGGGCATTGCAGAAGACATTGCAAGTGGACACGAACGATGCCTTTGCAGTGGAGGCGGTTTCGCAGGATGGCATGCGCGCCGTGAACTGTCGAGGTGCCGTTTTTCCAGGGGTGGAAGGCTTCAAGGAAGCCTTCCGGATGTCGCAAGAATTGGAGGCGCTGACGACCAACACCCTGCTGCGATTGAGGGCGTACATGGCGTACAACAAGGCGGTTAGCGGAACAGTCTCCCGACTTCCAACGGGAGACACCTGTGATTGAGCGCTTGTTCGAAGGATCGAGGACGGTTTTATGTACTTTGATCTTTGCATTGGCATTTGCATTGACTCCCCTGCAGGTTAGAGCCGAGGGAATTTGCGAGGCAGAAGGAGTCGTGTTTGGGTTCTTCAACGGTGTGCAGAACACCAAGGAGCAGGCCAACAATGCGCTTTACTTTCTTCGACAAACGTACTTGATCGAGACACCCAACGGCAAGCCCATCACCTACGAACTTTTCTACAACGACACCGAAGGCTTCGCCGACTTCGTCGAGACGTTCGAGCAGCGGTTGCAGGAGCACGGTGGCTTGCTGGCCGGGCGGTTCGAGCTCTTCTTTTCAGCCGCCAAAGGCGAAGGCCGTTGGTGGAGCGCGCTGATCGCCGCGGTGCCGCTGTTCAAGGACGCGCTCGAAAGCGTCTTTGACTTGGTTCGCGCAGCGGCGATCCAGAAGTTGACGCATGGCCTGGGAGACCCCAACTCCGTGGTGGTGGCCGAGCGTCAGAAGGCGCAGATCGGCCACTGGGTGGGTCGCCAGAAGGGCCTGCTTCTCCTGGCACATTCGCAGGGCAACCTCTTCGTGAACCTGGCGTACGCGCACGCGCTGACCTTGACCGATGCGGGGTCGGTCAAGGTGGTACATGTGGCGCCGGCATCGCCGACGTTGTCTGGACCTCACACATTGGCCGACAAAGACCTCGTCATCAATGGTTTGCGGCTTGTGGGTGCCGTGGCGGCCAACACGGATCGCATCCCCGGCTACGCCGAGCGCCCACCCGGGCTGAATGGCGAGCGCGATCTGATCGGGCATGGCCTGCTGGAGATCTACCTCAATCCGGCCGTACCCACGGCAGCGAGAACGCACGGGCACGTGCGTGTGGCCATGCAGGAGCTGGAGTCTGCTCGCAAGCCGAAACCCCCGTTTCCCGGATTCGAGCCGCGCCCCTGGCTCGGTGGACCGCCTCCTGAACTGGTTCGCGCGCCTGACGATGTATCTCACCAGTTGGAAAGGGTGGTTGAAACCTACAGCGTGCCCAAGGCTTTCGTCAGGAAAGACGGTCGCTGGACGCTTGACCTGAGCGGTGAGCTGGGAGAAGAGCCTCGGAGTGGATGGAGACGTATCGACTTTGCAGGCAAGGGAATGGGAGGCCATGAACATTGTTCATGGGGCTACCTTCCGCTGGATGGTTGGGCCGATCCCATCTGGACCCAGGAATGCACCTATGACCGCATACCTCTCGGGTACTGGCTCGATTCACCTTCGTGGCCCGATGAACTGGCCTCCTACGGCAATCCGGCCAATGGCACCGTGGTCAGGTTGAATACGCTGACCTATTCATCAGCCCATGTTCTGGTGAAGGACGCGATGACTTCGCATCCCTACGTCCAGTTCATGTCGGCGTTCATCCCGCTTTGGGAACGCGAGATGCAGGGCCGGCAAGAGTGGGTCGAGCCTTATGTGGTGAAGGATGGTGGGTGGGTCAATCTGGAAGCGTATGAGTCCTGGACGGCGGCCTGGAATGCTCACCAGACCAGCGAACTTCGACGCCTGGAGCGCTATCAGGAAGAGCGTGATGCCTACGAGGCCAGCGACTGCGCGAAGTAGCCGCTTACAACGGCAGCTGCGAACGGTCCTTGACCTCTTCCATCACCGCGTAGGTGCGCGTTTCGCGCACGCCGGGCAGTTGCCAGAGCACGTTGCCGGCGAATTCGCGGTAGGCCGCCATGTCGGCCATGCGTGTCTTGAGCAGGTAGTCGAATCCGCCGGCGACCATGTGGCACTCCATGATTTCGTCGCGCACATGCACGGCGGCCTTGAACTCGTTGAACACGTTGGGCGTGGTGCGGTCCAGCAGCACTTCCACGAACACCATCATGCCGCGCCCGAGCTTGAGCGGGTTCAGCCGGGCTTCGTAGCCCAGGATGTAGCCATCGCGCTGCAGGCGCTGGGTGCGGGCCAGCACGGCCGTGGGGGAGAGCGCCACGGTTTCGGCGAGCTTGAGATTGGTGATGCGTCCGTCGGACTGCAGCATCTTCAGTATCTTGAGGTCGATGCGGTCCAGGTCGGATTCGGTGGCAGACATGGGTGTGAATTATCCGGTCAATAGATGACTTTATGGAGAAAAATTCTTCATGTGGCCGGTCAGCATACGCACTATCACAATTTCTAGGGCTGAGCCCGGAGCATCTCATGTCGCGTCAGAAAGACCGTCTTCCCTTTCCTTACCGCCCCGAATCCGGGGTTCTGGCACACCGCCTCGCCGCGTTGACCGGCGCGCTGGACTGGTCGGCTGCGGCGATCGTGGCTGCGCCGTGGGTACACGCCGTGCGCCGCAACCCACCGCCCTTCTGGGCGATGGAGAGCCTGCTCAAGGAGTACCCGATTTCCAGTGCTGAGGGACTGGCGTTGATGCGTCTGGCCGAGGCCCTGCTGCGCGTGCCGGATGCGGAGACCGCCATCGCGCTCACCGCGGATCAGCTCGGCCGCGCCGACTTCGATGGTGCCGAGGACTCCACGCTGGCGCGCCTGTCGTCGACCGCCATCGCCATGTCCAAGAAATTCCTGCCGGAGGCTGGCAACGAGCCTGGACTGCTGGCCAAGCTGGGTGCGCGCACCGTGGTGGCGGCGACGTTGCGTGCGGTGCAGTTGCTGGGGCGCCAGTTCGTGCTGGGGCAGACCATCGAAGACGGCATGAAGGCGGCGGCGGACGCCAAGAAGTGGCAGGAACACCTGAGCTTCAGTTTCGACATGCTGGGCGAGGGCGCGCGCACCGACGAGGATGCCCAGCGCTACCTGGCGAGCTACCAGAAGGCCATCGCCGCCATTGCGCGGCAGGCCGATCCCGCGCGCCACCCTGCCGAGAACGACGGCATCTCGATCAAGCTCAGCGCCCTGCACTCCCGCTACGAAGACGCCCAGCACGAGCGCGTGCTGGAGGAGTTGGTGCCGCGGGTCTGGCTGCTGTGCGAGGCGGCCGCGTCGGCGAACCTGAATCTGACGATCGACGCCGAGGAAGTCGACCGGCTGGAGCTCTCGCTCGAGGTGTTCGAGGCCCTGGCCCGCCTGGTCGCGCAACGCCGGCCGCAATGGCAAGGTTTTGGCCTGGCCCTGCAGGCCTACCAGACGCGCGCGGTGGAACTCGTCGAGCACGTGGCCGCGCTCGCACGCCAGTACCACCTCAAGTTCATGTGCCGCCTGGTCAAGGGGGCCTACTGGGATACCGAGATCAAGCGGGCCCAGGAACTGGGGTTGCCCGGCTACCCGGTGTTCACGCGCAAGCCCCATACCGACGTGAGCTACCTGGCGTGTGCGCGCGCGCTGCTGGAAGCGCCGGACGCGATCTATCCGCAGTTTGCGACGCACAACGCGGGCACGATCGCGGCGATCCTGCAGATGGCCTCCGGCCGAGGGGCGCCGTTCGAGCTGCAGCGTCTGCATGGCATGGGCGAGGGCGTCTACCGGGAGGTGCTGCGCAATCCGCGCGTGCGTTGCCGGGTGTACGCCCCGGTGGGTGCTCACCGCGACCTGCTGGCCTACCTGGTGCGGCGCTTGCTGGAAAACGGTGCCAACTCCTCGTTCGTGCACCAGTTGGCCGATGCCTCGATCGGCATGGATGAACTCCTGGTGTCTCCGCTGGAGCAGTCCCTGCCGGTCGATCACGAGCCGGATGCGCTGCCTTTGCCGGCCCAGATCTACGGCCCCGGGCGACCCAACAGCGAAGGCCTGGATCTGGCCGTGGCCAAGCACCGCCAGTCCCTGTTCGACGCGCTGGCTGTCACCGTCGTGGCCTCGGTGCCCGAGACGCCCGTCGACAAGGTGCCGGTGGCCAGCCAGAGGGCCGTGCAGGCCTTTGCCGGCTGGAACAAGACGCCGGTGGGCGAACGCGCCGCGACGCTGCGCCGTGCCGCCGTCGCCATGCAGCAGCAGATGCCTCCGCTGTGTGCCTTGCTGGTCAAGGAGGCCCGCAAGACCTGGGGCGACGCGGTGTCCGAAGTCCGTGAGGCGATCGACTTCCTGCGCTACTACGCCGACGAGGCCGAACGCACCTTCGCGCCCACTTCGCTCCCCGGTCCGACCGGTGAGAGCAACACCTTGCGCCTGGAAGGGCGTGGCGCATGGGTCTGCATCAGCCCGTGGAATTTCCCGCTGGCGATCTTCACCGGCCAGGTGGCCGCGGCGCTGGTGACGGGCAACACCGTGCTGGCCAAACCCGCCGAACAGACGCCGGCCATCGCCGTGGAGGCCGTGCGCCTGCTGCACGCCGCCGGTGTGCCCGAGGCCGCGCTGCAGTTGCTGCACGGTCCGGGCGAGACGGTCGGGGCGGCCCTGGTGGCGCAGCCGGCCATCGCCGGCGTGGTGTTCACCGGCTCCACCCAGGTGGCCAAGATCATCCAGCGAGCCCTGGCGGCCAAGGACGGCCCCATCGTGCCGCTGATCGCGGAGACCGGTGGGATCAATGCCATGCTGGTCGACAGCACCGCACTGCCCGAACAGGTGGTCGATGCGGTGGTGCAGAGCGCGTTCCGCAGTGCCGGGCAGCGCTGCTCGGCTCTGCGCCTGCTGTGCGTCCATGAGGCCATTGCCGACGGCGTCATCGCCATGGTCCAGGGCGCGGCGCGGGAACTGGTGGCGGGCAACCCGGCAGACCTGGCGACCGACCTCGGGCCGGTGATCGACAAGGAAGCGTTCGATGGCATCGACCAGCACCTGCGGCGCCTGCACGCGGAGTCGCGCGCCCTGCTGCCGGTGTCGCAGCCACCGCGCGTGTCCATGCCCTGCCAGATCGCTCCGCAGATGTTCGAGGTCCCCGCCATCGCGGATGTGCGCCAGGAAATCTTTGGCCCGGTGCTGCAGGTGGTGCGCTGGCAGGGCGATCCCATGGTGGTCGTCGGGCAGATCAACGCGCTGGGGTATGGCCTGACGCTGGGCATACAGACGCGCATCGACAGCCGTGCGCTGGCGCTGGCCGCCGCCGCCCGGGTCGGCAACGTGTACGTCAATCGCAACATGATCGGCGCGGTCGTGGGGGTGCAGCCCTTCGGTGGTGAAGGGCTCAGCGGCACCGGTCCCAAGGCGGGTGGACCCCACTACCTCACCCGTTTCTGCGCCGAGCAGACGCTGACCATCAACACCACCGCGGCGGGCGGCAACGTGGCGCTGTTCGCCCACTGAAAAGCGGCCCCGTGGACGGGCGTGGTGGTGCGATACTGGCGCTCGCATGAGCAACCCGTCCGCCATACCGCCCGCCCCCCGCCCGATCGAAACCGGCTTCCGCTCCCTGGACGCCGGCTGGCGCCAGTGGATCGCGGAGAACCTGCTGCGCCACTGCACGCCGGATTCCATGCTGGCCACCATGACCCAGGCCGGGCTGGATCCCGCCGAATGCGAACCGGCCATCGAGGCGATGGCGCACGACCCCGCCTTTCTCGCGGCGCGCAAACTCCAGCAACTGCAGTCCAAGCTGGTGTCCGTCGTGGCCAACCAGCAGAAGCTGCTGGAACTCGACCCGCTCTATGGCCATGTGGAGAAGCGCAGCCGCGTGCCGCTGGGGGAGTTCCTGGAGAAATACGTCATCGGCAGCCGGCCCGTGGTGCTGACCGACGTGGCGCGCGACTGGCCGGCCCTTCGGCGCTGGTCACCGCAGGATCTGCGCGAGCGCTTCGGCCACCTGGACGTGGAGATCCAGTCCGAGCGCAGCGCCGACCCCAACTACGAAGTCAACAAGCTCGACCACCAGCGCCGGACCCGTCTGGCCGACTTCGTCGACCGTGTGCTGGCTGGCGGTGAAACCAACGACTACTACCTGACCGCCAACAACGAGATGCTGAGCCGGCCGGGCTTCGCGCCGCTGCTGGACGACATCGGAACGCTGCCCGATTTCTGCGACCCCTCGCAACTGGCGCGCCGCGCCTCGTTCTGGTTTGGCCCGGCAGGCACCGTCACGCCGCTGCACCACGACACGCTGATGCTCTGCCACACGCAGATCGTGGGACGCAAGCGCTGGCGCTTCATCTCGCCGCTGCAGACACCACTGCTCTACAACCATTTCGAGGTGTACAGCCCGGTCAATCTGGACCAGCCCGACCTGGACCGCCACCCGCTGTTCAGCCAGGCCACGGTGCTGGACGTGGTGGTCGAGCCTGGCGAGACCGTGTTCCTGCCGCTGGGCTGGTGGCACCAGGTCAGCGCGCTGGACGTGAGCCTCTCGTTCTCGTTCTCCAACATCGCCGTGCCCAACCACTACACGTTCGACAACCCGCGCATCACCAACTGGTGATCCCACGGGCCGGCAGCCTCCTCCTACGGAACCCGCACCATGACCGACGACGTTCAGCGCATCCAGCAATGGCTCGACGAGCACCGCATCACCGAGGTGGAGTGCCTCATTCCCGACATGGCGGGACAGGCGCGCGGCAAGATCGTGCCGCGCCACAAATACGACCCCGGGGTCGGCCTGCGGCTGCCCGAGGCCGTGCTGTCCATGACCGTCACCGGTGACTACCCGGAGAAGGACTACACCTCGGTGGCCGACCCGGACATGCAACTCCGGCCCGACCCCGACACGCTGCGGCCGGTGCCCTGGGCCAAGGAGCCGACCGCGCAGATCATCCACGACTGCTTCAGCTTCGACGGCGTGGCCGTCGACCTGTCGCCGCGCAACGTGCTGCGCCGCGTGCTCAAGCTCTATGCGGACGAAGGCTGGAAGCCCGTGGTGGCGCCCGAGATGGAGTTTTACCTGGTGCAGGTGGAACCCGACGAAGACATCCCGCTCAAGGCGCCGGTGGGCCGCACCAAGCGCACCGAGGCCGGCATGCAGAGCTTCTCCATGGATGCCATCAACGAGTACGACGACATCTTCGATGTCATGTACGACTGGTGCGAGGCCGAAGGTATCCAGCTCGATACGCTGATCCACGAAATGGGCACCGCGCAGATGGAGATCAACCTGGACCACGGCGACCCACTGCCGCTGGCCGACCAGGTGTTCCTGTTCAAACGCACCATCCGCGAGGTGGCCATTCGCCACCAGATGTACGCCACCTTCATGGCCAAGCCCATGCAGGGCCAGCCAGGCAGCGCCATGCACGTGCACCAGAGCGTGGTGGGTATACAGGATGGACAGAACATCTTCAGCCGCCCCGACGGCGAGCCCTCGGCGGCCTTCTTTCACTACATCGGTGGACTGCAGACCTACCTGCCTGCGGCCACGGCCTTCTTCGCTCCCTACGTGAACTCCTACCGCCGGCTCTCGCGTTTCACGTCCGCGCCGATCAACCTGAGTTGGGGATACGACAACCGCACCTGCGGCCTTCGCGTGCCGCACTCCGACCCGCAGGCGCGCCGCGTGGAGAACCGCCTCGCCGGCGTCGACGTGAACCCCTACCTCGCCATTGCCGCCAGCCTGGCCTGCGGCTACCTGGGCATGAAGCACGCCATCCAGCCCAGCGAACCGCTCAAAGGCAGCGCCTACGAACAACCCCACCAGTTGCCACGCCACCTCGACGAAGCGGTCGAAAAACTCATGGCCTGCCGACCCTTGGTCGACCTCTTCGGCGAGCACTTCATCCAGACCTACAGCGCGATCAAGGAAACCGAGTACCGCGAGTACTTTGACGTGATCAGCCCCTGGGAGCGCCGGTTCCTGCTGCTGCACGTATAGCCGCCAGCGAGGCGAGAGGCGTCCAGGCCCAGAGATGCCGAAAGTCCGGCCGCAGGCACGAGACACCCCAGCGAGCGAAGCGAGGCGCCCAAATCCAGAGATGCCAAGGGTCCGGCTCTGCCGGCCCAAGGCATCGTCCCCCCTCGAAGCGCCGAAGGCGCGCCACAGAGGGGGGAAGCCGCGCAGCGGCGCAGGGTGGAGCCTTCAGCTCATGACCAGCATGCCGGCGGTGGGGTTTTGCAGCAACGCGTCCAGCGCTTCGATCGGCAGTGGCTTGGCGAACAGGTGGCCCTGGAACTGGTCGCAGCCCTGGTAGGCCAGGAAGTCGCGCTGCTCCTGCGTTTCCACGCCCTCGGCCACCACCTGCAGGCTCAGGCTCTGGGCCAGCGCGATGATGGCGCGCGAGATCGCGGCGTCGTTGGGGTCGGTGAGCACGTCGGCCACGAAGCCCTTGTCGATCTTGAGCTGGTCCAGTGGCAGGCGCTTGAGCACGGAGAGCGAGGAGTAGCCCACGCCAAAGTCGTCGAGCGACAGCGTCACGCCCAGGGCCTTGAGCATGCCCATCTTCTCGATGGTGATCTCCATGCGGTCGGCCAGCAGGCTTTCGGTGAGCTCCAGCTTGAGCCGGTGCGGCCGGATGCCGGTGCGCTGGATGGCCGCCATCACCATGTCGACGAAGTCGGGGTGGCGGAACTGGCGCACGCTCACGTTCACCGCGATGCTCAGGTTGGCCGTCTGCGGGCGGTCGGCCCAGGCGGCCAGTTGTTCGCAGGCGGTCTCCAGCACCCACTGGCCCAGGGGCAGGATCAGGCCGGTGTCTTCCGCCACGGGGATGAACTCGGCCGGCCGCATGAAGCCGCGCTCCGGGTGCTGCCAGCGCACCAGCGCCTCCACGCCGGTGATCACACCGACCCGGTCGACCTGTGGCTGGTAGTACACCACGAACTGTTTCTCGCGCAGGGCCACGCGCAGGTCCGAGCTGACGGTGGCGTTCGCGATCATCGACGCCTGCATGTCGGGGTCAAAGAAGCAGACCGTGTTGCGGCCCATGGACTTGGCCTGGTACATGGCGAGGTCGGCCTGCTTGAGCAACTCACCCACGTCGCTCTGCTGACCGTTGAAGGGTGTCACGCCGATGCTGGGCGTGGCGTGATGCTGGTGGCCGCCAGTGAGCTGGAAGGGCTCGCGCAAGGTGTTGAGCACCTTGTCGGCCAGCGCACGGGCCTTGAACGCGGCCGCCTCCGGGTCGGTGCTCAGGTCGTCGACCATGATCACGAACTCGTCGCCACCGAGCCGGGCCACCATGTCGGTCTTGCGCACGCTCTTGGTCAGGCGCTGGGCCACCTTCTGCAGCAACTGGTCGCCCATGTGGTGCCCCAGCGTGTCGTTGAGGATCTTGAAGTTGTCCAGGTCGATGAACATCAGCGCACCGTGCTGGCCCGAGCGTGAGCTGGCGGCCAGCACCTGCTGCAGGCGGTCCAGCAGCAGTTGCCGGTTGGGCAGGTCGGTGAGCGCGTCGTAGAACGCCAGGTGGCGGATCATGTCCTCTGCGGTCTTGCGTTGCGTGATGTCGCGGCCCACCGCCACCCAGTGCGTCACTTCCTCGGCGGAGGCCTGCACCGAGACCACTTCAAGTTCCACCCAGAACATGGCGCCGTTCTTGCGGCGGATCATCAGTTCGGTGCGGGCCTGGCGCCGGTTCTGCAGGCCGCGCACCAGCTCCTGCAGCTTGCTGATGCTGGGGTCGAGTTCGAGCAGCATCTGGGGCGTCTGCCCCAGCACTTCGGCCCGCGAATAGCCGGTGTGCTGCTCGAAGGCGTCGTTGACGAAAACGATGTTGGGCTCCTGCTGGCCCGTGGCGCTGGTCTCGGCGATCACGACGATGTCGTTGAGGCGCGAGACGCTGGTCTCCAGCAGCATGAGCTGTTCCTGCGAGCGGCGGCGCTCCGTCACGTCGCGGAAGTACACCGCCAAGCCTTCTGCAAAGGGATAGGCCCGCACCTCCAGCCACTTGCCCAAGGTGGGAAAGTAGTCCTCCAGCTCGACCCTGCGGTTGGTGTTCAGCGACCGCGAGAGCTGTTCCTTGAGGCGCTGTGCCAGACCGGGACTGAAGCCTTGCCAGACCTCCAGGCCGAGCAGTTCGCCAGTGGTCTTCTGCAACAGGCGTTCGCTCTCCTGGTTCAGGTAAGTGAAGCAGCACTGGCGGTCCAGCGTGACAAAGGCCTCCGTGATGCTGGCCAGCGTGGTGGTCAGCCGCATGGCCAGGCGCAGCGTGTCCTGCTGGGCCTGTTTTTGCGCGGAGATGTCCTGGATCGCGCCCTGGATGCGCACGATCTCCCCATCGGCGCGGCGCACGGCGGTGCCCACGGTGCGCACCCATTTGGGACCGCTGCCTTCGACCACGATCTGGATTTCTTCGTCAAAGGGTTCGCCGCTCTGCGCGCAGCGGTCCAGGCGTTGGCGGATGCCGCTGCGCCATTCCGGCGCATAGCGTTGCACCATCGACTCCAGGTCCCTGACGCGCTCGAGATCACCCAGGCCCAGTATAGTGGCGAACTCATCGGAGTGGACGACCTCGCGGGTGGCCAGTTGCAAGGACCAACTGCCCGCGCCGGCGGTGTGCTCGGTGAGGTTCAGCCGGCTTTCGCTCTCGCGCAGCATGTTCGCGTTGTATTGCTCGATCTGGTCGTGCCGGCGCGAGAGCGCCAGCACGTCCGCAGCGTGGCTGGCCAGCGTGTGAAGCTCGGGGGAGGCGCTCTCCTTGGGCGGTCGGGTAGCGGTGTCCAGCAGCAGCAGACCCGCCTGGACCGGCGTGAGACCACCGGCTGGCGGCAGCGGCCACCAGCGGGCGCTGCGCCAGGCATGGCCGGGCGTTCGGAGGGCCTGCCAGCCGGGCGTGGCCGGCTCGTCCAGCAGGGTGGCACAGGCCTCCAGCAAGGCCTCTGCCGTTGCCTGGGGCATGCCGTGCGTGCCGCGGATCTCATGCCGCTCGTGCCCGACGTCAATCAGCAGCGCACCCACACCACCCGCGAGGTGAGTGGCCAGTTCGGCGACTCGGTCGAACTCGACCCGAGGGCTGCTCATCGGCTGCGGTGCCGCGCGCTCGGCGGGCGGGGCGGGTGTGAGGTGGTCGGGGGTGGCTGCCATCGATGTTGCGGTGAAGGGGTCGGCCGAGCATACCGAGCACATCACGCCAGGGACACCCGCCACGGTCTTGCCAGGCGTGAAGTACCGCACGTGAGGGCCAGGCACGCCGATTATTTGTTACCTTGTTGTTAGATTTTGTTGCCTTTGGTTTACCATTGGTGCTCGTCAGTCTCTGGCGCCACCCGCCCCCACGCTTTCCATTTGACCGACTCGCAACTGGAGGGAGTTCATTGTGAGCACACTCGCCGAACTCAGGCAATACAGCGACGTTTCCAGTCTGAAATCCGCGCTGCACCAGCTCTGCAGCGAGTTTGGGCGCATCACGCGGTTGGACATCCTGACAGCCATGCACGAAGGGACCAAACAGGCCATCTGTTTCCTGCGCATGGAGCGGCCCGAGCAGGAACAGGTGCTGATGAAGAGCCTGGGCGTGGGCCGCTTCGGCGGCGAGGTGGTCTTCGTGCTCAACCTGGACATGCCAGTGACCGCAGGCGAAGGGCCTTCTTCGCAGTGGGCGGACTCCGACATCTATTGAGCGGCTTTCCCGCTTCTCGTACCAACGGCGCCCTCAGGCGCCGTTGTGCTTTTTGACGTGTCTGGACGCGCTGCTCAGATCAGGTCGCCAAAGCCGGTGGTGCGGACGCCCGCGCCGGGCAACTGCGGCGCGGTCTGGTTGATGTTGATCCAGAACTCGCAGACGTGTTTCATCGCACTCAGGAACTGCGAGAACTCGGTCGGCTTGGCGATGTAGGCGTTGGTGCCAGCGTCATAGGCCCGCAGCAGGTCGCTGGGCTCGGTCGACGAGGTCAGGACCACCACCGGGATGTGGTGCAGGTTCTCCGAGCCCTTGATCTCCTTGAGCACCCCGATGCCGTCCAGCAGAGGCATTTTCAGGTCCAGCAGCACCAGCATGGGGTTGCTGCCCGAGCGGTTCATGAAGCTGTTGCGCCGGTGCAGGTAGTCCAGCGCCTGCATGCCGTCGGAGACATGCGTCACGCGGCCGTCGAGCCCATGGCGGGCCAGCGCCAGCTTGGTCAGTTCGGCGTCGTCGGGGTTGTCCTCGACGAGCAGGATGGCATCGGCATTTTTGGTCATGATTCCAGGGCGGCCGGCATGGAGTCAACGGGAGCCTCGAACCCGAAGGGGCCTTCGAACGGGATCGAGAAGTAGAAGGTGCTGCCTTCGCCGAGTTGGCTTTCGGCCCAGATGCTGCCTCCATGCCGCTCGATGATGCGGCGTGTGAGTGCAAGACCTATGCCAGTGCCTTCGAACTCGGAAGCGCGGTGCAGGCGCTGGAACACGCCGAAAAGCTTCTGGGCGTATTTTGTGTCAAAACCCACACCGTTGTCACGGACAAAGAAGGTGTAACCCACTACGGGGTCGACGCTCCAGCCGACCTCGATGCGGGCACGCTCGCGCGGGCGGGTGTATTTGTAGGCATTGCCCAACAGGTTGGCCCAGACTTCGCGCAGCAACAGGGCATCGCCCTGCACCACGGGCAGGTCGGGAGCGACCACCCAGTCGACCACGCGGCCTTCGGTGTCGTGGCTGAGCTGGCCCACCACGGCGTCCACCAACAGCGTGAAGTCCACCGGCGTGAGGTTGACCGCGGAGCGGCCCAGGCGCGAGAACGCCAGCAGGCCATCGATGAGCTGGCTCATGTGCCGCGCTGAATTGCCTATGGTGCTGAGATAGCGTGCGCTGACTTCATCGCATTGGCCACCCAGGTGTTCTTCCAGCAGACTGACGAAACTGGAGATGTGCCGCAGCGGCGACCGCAGGTCGTGAGAGACCGAATACGAGAAGGATTCGAGGTCCTTGTTGGCGGCGAGCAACTGTTCGGTGCGCTCGACCACGCGGTTTTCCAGCTCGTCGTTGATGTTGCGCATCAGGTCGTCGAGCCGCTTGGCCTCGGTCATGTCGCGGTTGATCTTGGCGAAACCGCGCAGTTCGCCGCTGTCGTCTCGCAGGGCGATCAGCACCGAGTGCGACCAGTATTGCGTGCCGTCCTTGCGCGTATGCCAGTTGTGCAGCTCGTGTTGCCCGCGGGAGGCGGCCAGGCGCAGCATCTGGTTGGCGCTGATCCTGCCGTGCTCCGGGTTCTCGGGATCGAACAGCACGCCGTAGTGGCGGCCGACCATCTGGGTCGGCGGGTAGCCGTCCATGCGCTGCGCGCTGTCGGTCCAGTCGGTGATGACCCCGTCGGCATCCATGAAGAAGATGCAGTAGTCGCGCAGGTTGTCCACCATCAGGCGGAAACGCCGTTCGCTCTCTAGGAGTTCGGTCGAGCGCTCGCTGATGCGCTGCTCCAGTTCCTCATTGAGGTGGATGACGCGTTCCTCGATGCGTTTGCGCTCGGTGATGTCGATCATCTGCAGGAACAGGCCTTTCACCACGCCTTCGCTGAGGTCGGGCAGGTAGGTCACGCTCATGTAGATGTCGCTGCCATCGACTGTCGGACGCCAGGTCTCGAAGTGCTGGGCCTGTCCGGCCAGCGCGGCCTCCATGCGCGGACGGGCTTCGGCCCAGGCCTCGGGCAGCAGGCTCTCGCTCGCGTGGCGTCCGACGATCTGCCCGGGGTCCAGGCCGAAGACGCGCTGGTGCTCGGCGTTGGCAAAGCGCAGCACCAGATTGGCATCGAGGTACGCGATCAGGCCCGGCACATGGTCGGTGATGGTCTGCAGGAAGCGCTGGTTGTCGCGCAATGCGGTCTCTGCTGCCTTGCGCCGGGTGATGTCCACCACGGTGGTGTTGCTGCGCAGAAAGCGGCCCTGCGCATCGCGCACGGCGGACGAGGACAGCAGCACGTGGAAGGTGCTGCCATCGCGGCGGCGCAGCTCGTATTCGGCGGCGTCGAGCGCGTCGTCCATCAGGATCTTCTGCATGCGGCTGTCCAGCAGGTTGGTCTGGCTGGGCAACATGAAATCGCGGAAGTGCTTGCGCCCAACGATTTCCTCGCGGGAGTAGCCCAGCCACTCCAGTTCGGTGTCGTTGATGGACACGTACACGCCCTCGGCATTGAGAGAGTGGTAGCCACAGGGCGCCTGGTTGTAGAGCGCCTGGGCCTGCTGCAGCGCGTCGTTGAGTTGCAGGTTGGCCTGGTAGATCCGGTCCTCGGAGGCTTTGCGCTCCGAAATGTCGATCATCTGGATCAGGATGCCCTGCACCTGGCCGTCTTGCCAGTAGGGTGTGTATTCGATGCTGGCGTAGAAGCGGTGGCCATCGGGGAAGGCGCGTTCGCCTTCGAAGCGCTGGATATCGCCCAGCAGGGCCGCGGCCAGCCGTGCGCGTGCGTTCTCGAAGTCCTGGGGCCGGGCGATCTCGCTCAGGTGGCGGCCCAACAGCCGGTTGGTGTCGCCCTCCACCCAGCGCGCGTAGCTGGCATTGGCAAAGCGGCAGATCAGGTCGCGGTCGAAGAAAGCGAGCTGCACCGGCACACTGTTGGTGATGGCCTGCAGGAAATTGCGCTGTGCCGCGAGGGCATTTTCGGCCGCCTTGCGCTCGGTGATGTCGATGACCGTGCTGTTGCTGCGCACGAAACGGCCGTGCCGGTCGAACACGGCGGTGCTGCTGATCAGGGCCAGGAAGGAGCTGCCGTCGCGGCGCCGCATGCTCAGCTCGATCGGTTCGAGCCGGCCTTCGCGCATGAGCCGCTGCAGCCGTTCTTCCGACACCTTGACATTGGGCGCATCGAAGAGATCGCGGAAACTCAGCCGGCCGATCACGTCCTCGCGCTCGTAGCCGAGCCAGTCCAGCTCGGTGCGGTTCATGAGCACGAAGACGCCGTTGGCGTCCACCGAGTGGTAGCCGCAGGGAGCCTGGTTGTAGATGGTCTGAGCGTCGCGCAGGGCCAGGGCGATGCGCTCCTTCGCTTCGGCCAGTTCGTCGGTGCGTTCACGCACACGCTGTTCCAGTTCGCTGTTGAAGTGCTGGATCTCTTCCTGCTGCTGGTGCAGCGCGGTGATGTCGCGGGAGACCGCCAGCAGCATCACCGGCTTGCCTTGCGAGTCGCAGATCGGCGTGACCATGGTGTCCCACCACTTGGGCGTGCCCTTGAAGGTCTTGCCGTAGGCCACGAAGCGCGCGCTCTGGCCATCGCGCGCGCCGTCGATCGCTTCGCACGCCAGGACCGCGCCGTCCTCTGGCCACCAGGTGGACCAGTCGCTCAGGCGGACCTGGTCGAAGTCGTCGACCTCGACCAGGCGACACCCCTGTGCGGTCATCTGCACCACACGGCCCTGCAGGTCCAGCACCTTGGTGCAGTCGGGGCTGCTGGCGATGATCTGTCGGTTGAGCTCGTCCTTGATGCGGGCATCGGCCTCCAGTGTGCGCAGCGGCGTGATGTCCTGTACGAAGCCGAGTTGACCGGTGACGACGCCCTGGGCATCGTGCAAGGGCGCGTTGCGCACCAGCACGTGGAGCACCTCGTCGCCCGGCCTGACCAGGCGGAACTCCACGCTCATGCTCTCGGCACGCGAAATGGCCTGCACCCAATGCTGCTGGACGCGTTCGAGATCTTCCGGGTGTACCCGGCCGAGCCAGCCGAAGTTGGGAAAATCTTCTCTGTCGAGCGCGAAGATCTGCTGCAACTGCTCGTTGACGTGGGTGAGCATGCCCGCCTGGTCAACGCGGAAGACGCCGATCGGGAACACGCTGGCGAGCGCCGAGAACAGAGCCTCGTACTCGATCTGTGCGCTGCGCGGAGACGGCGCGGCAGCGGCATCCAGCGTGATTTCCAGTGGCAGAGGCAAAGCCGCGCGACGGCCGTCGACGCGGTGGTCGCGCGAAGCGACCTGCCCGCCCAACTGCTCCGCATAGCTGCGGCGCAGGTGCTCGTTTTCCGCGCGCAGCGTCTCCAGTTCCAGCAGCAAGGCACGCTCGCGCTCCAGTGCCGCGTTCTCGGGCCTGTGCGAATCCAGACGTCGGTCTTGCGAGGGAAGCGGCGCACTCATCGCACTCGACTTTACCCCAGGGCCTTGTGGGGCAAGCGTGATATTTGACAGTCAGAACCGGGGCAGTTCCGGATGCGAAATGGTGCCCGCGCGCACCAGCATGCGGCCGTATTCAGCACAACGTTGCAGCGTGGGAATGACCTTGCCTGGATTGAGTAGACCTTTGGTATCAAAGGCTCGTTTCACACCGAACATCTGCGCGTTCTCCTCGGCCGAGAACTGGACGCACATGCTGTTGAGCTTCTCCACCCCTACGCCATGCTCGCCCGTGACGGTGCCGCCCATGGCCACGCTGGTCTCCAGGATGTCGGCCCCAAAGCGCTCGCAGCGCCGCAACTGGTCGGGGTCGTTCGCGTCGAACAGGATCAGCGGGTGCAGGTTGCCGTCGCCCGCATGGAACACATTGGCGCAGCGCAACCCATACGTTTTTTCCATGCGCGCGATGGCGATCAGGATGTCGGCCAGCCGTTTGCGCGGAATGGTGGAGTCCATGCACATGTAGTCCGGGCTGATGCGCCCGCTGGCGGGGAAGGCGTTCTTGCGCCCGCTCCAGAAGCGCAGGCGCTCCGCCTCGTCGCGGCTGACCGCGATCGCGGTGGCGCCGCAGCCGCGCAGCACCGCGCTCATGCGGCCGATCTCTTCCTCCACCTCCTCAGGGGTGCCGTCGCTCTCGCACAGGAGGATGGCTTCGGCGTCCAGGTCGTAGCCTGCGTGAACGAAATCTTCCACGGCGGCGGTCATGGGCTTGTCCATCATCTCCAGGCCGGCCGGGATGATGCCGGCGGCAATCACCGCGGCCACCGCGTCGCCCGCCTTGCGGATGTCGTCGAAGCTGGCCATGATGCAGCGCGCCAGTTGCGGGCGCGGCACCAGCCGCACGGTCACCTCGGTGGTCACGGCCAGCATGCCCTCGCTGCCAATGACCAGGGGCAGCAGGTCCAGTCCCGGGGCATCCAGCGCTTCGCCGCCGAAGGTCACCGGTTCGCCTTCCACCGTGAAGCCGCGTACCGCGAGCACGTTGTGCAGCGTCAGTCCGTACTTCAGGCAGTGCACGCCGCCGGAGTTCTCGGCCACGTTGCCGCCAATGGTGCAGGCGATCTGGCTGCTGGGGTCCGGCGCGTAGTAGAGGCCATGCGGCGCCGCCGCCTCCGAGATGGCGAGGTTGCGCACCCCGGCCTGCACCACCGCTGTGCGGGCAAGCGGGTCGATCTGCAGGATGCGGTTGAACCGGGCCAGCGACAGCGTCACGCCCCAGGCGTGCGGCATGGCCCCGCCCGAGAGCCCGGTGCCCGCGCCGCGCGCCACCACGGGCACGTCCAGCCCGTGGCAGATCTTCAGCACGGCGGCCACCTGCGCTTCGGTCTCGGGCAGCGCCACCACCAGGGGGCGTTCGCGGTAGGCGGTGAGGCCATCGCATTCGTAGGGCACGGTGTCCTCCGCCTGCCACAGCAGCGCGTGCGCGGGCAGGGCGGCCAGCAGGGCCCGCACGACATCGGCCTGGCGAGCGGCGCGCTGCACCGGGGAGGATTCGGCGGAGGTGGTCGGTGCGTTCATGGTCGGAATCAGTGTAGGCCAGGGCCCGTGGTCCGTGCATGAAGAATCTTGCAGCGCTTTGTGATGCCGGCGTTCGCCACCGGTCGGCGACCTCTTGAAATCGCCGCCACCGACCTTCAGCTTCGGTGCACAGAGAGAGGCGCCACCGGCGCCGTTGTTACCCACCAGCCAAGGAGTCATCACCATGAACAGTCTGATCGCCCGCCGTGGTTTCCTCGACGATTTCTTCAAGGACGTCGCGCCCGGTTTCTATGTCAAGCCGCTGCACGGCGACGCGCTTCCCCAGCAGATCCGCATCGACGTCAAGGAAACCCCGGAAGCCTATGCTGTGGACGCCGAAGTGCCTGGCGTGTCTCGCGACGACATCCATGTGACCATCGACGGTGACGTGGTTACGCTGCGCGCCGAGGTGCGCCAGCAGGACCGCCAGACCGAGGGCGAGAAGGTGCTGCGCAGCGAGCGCTTCTACGGTGCCGTCACCCGCAGCTTCCAGCTTCCGCAGGACATCGACAACAGCGCCGCGCGAGCCAGGTACGAGAACGGGGTCCTGCACCTGACGCTGCCGAAGAAGGCCGTGTCGGCCGGCCAGCGCCTGGTGATCGAGTGAATGGCGTGAGGGCGCGCGGCGCCCTCACTCGGCGCGGATGCCGACCAGGTCCAGGCTCTCGTCGACCATGAAGTAGGTCGATCCGTTGCCGCCGCGCGAGCGGGCGTCGAAGCGCACCACGCGCCCGAGTTCGGGCGCGTACCAGGCGTTGGCCTCGTACTTGCCGGACGACATCAGGTAGCTGAAGCCGCGGTAGGTGTGCCCGGTGAAGTTCACGCGCACCACCGACACATCGCGGTTGCCTATCCGCAGGGTGGACTCGTCCAGGACCCTCGCGGTCAGGTCCATGCGGATCAGGCGCATTTCCTGCCCGGTCTGCTCGTAGCGCAGTTGCCAGGTGGCACCTCGCTCCGGTGGGCGGCTGACCCAGCCGCCCGGTGGCATGGCCATGTCGTATTCGCCGCCGATCGGGGCGCCGCGCTTGATGATCTCGCCATTGGCGTTCTCCACGCGGCTGCCCTGGTTGTAGATGCGGTTGTCGCCGTCGATGCGGTCCAGCCGGTACACCACCGGTTGCGAGACACCGGTGTTGCGGTCGCGCAGGGCGTACTCGAAGACCCTGTCTCCGGTGGCCGTGGGAGCTGCCGCGGCCGTTACCACGGTACTGGCCGCATGGCGTTCGCGGTGCTTGGCGACCGCTGCCTGTGCCCGCTCCGGCACCTCGGCGATCCAGGACGCCGGCAAGGCGAAGTTCAGGTTCTGGCCTTCCTTGATGTAGAAGGTCGTGATGCCGATCAGGCGACCCTGGGCGTCGAACAGGCCGCCTCCGCTGGAGCCGGCCGAGATGGGCACGGTGATCTGCAGCGCGGTGAAGTCGTTGTTCTCGCTGCGGCGTATGCCCGAGAGCAGGCCGTCGCTGATGGTGGTCTCCAGGCCACGCGGATTGCCGATGGCGTAGACGCGCGAGCCGACCTTGAGGCTGTCCGCCGGTGCCACGGTCACGGCCGGGGCGTTGAAGTTGGCCACCTTGAGCTGGCACAGGTCGCGTTCGGCATCGGGGTGTTCGAGCGTGGCGCCGTAGGTCACGTTCTCGCGCGCCACCGCCACTTTCTTCGACCGCGTGAGCACGTGGCAGTTGGTGACCAGGCTGCCGGGCCCGATCACCACCGCGCTGCCGCTGGCCACCGGGCGGCCAGCGTCGTCGTAGGTGCGCACCACCCAGATGCTGGGGGCGACGCGCTCGAAGAGCACCTCGGGTGCGAGCGCAGCGGCTCCGGCCGTCTGGGCGAGAGCCGCCTGGCTGGCCAGGAGGCAGACGAGGCCGCCAGCGGCGGGCAAGGTGCGAAGCATGGGCATTCCTTTCAGCGGGCGGGGCGCATCAGCCCGCCGAGGTCGTCCAGCGTCACCCCGGTGGGCGTGGCGCGCGGGGCCGGGCTGGGGCCGGTGGGCGTGGCATCGTTGGCGCGAGGAACCGAACGGCCGGGGACCAGCGGCACGGACCCGGTGTAGGCCAGCCCGCCGAGCTGGGGCAGCGCCGAACCGGCGGTCTCCAGCGTCAGCCGGGGCTGGCCGACGAACAGCCCGAGCGTGATGCCCGATTGCACATAGACCGTGGCGCCGTCGCTCAGCTCCACGTCCAGCGCCGTTTCCACTTCGGTGCGCATCGAGACGCGGTAGCGTCCGGCGGCCCGGTCCACGAAGAAGAAGCCGTCGGGCAGAGACTTGCCCACCACTTCGCCGTTGAGCCGCACGTCGGGCTGCACGGCGGCACCGACGATGCCGGTGCGGTACACCAGCAGTCGCCCGTAGCCGGGCCGCAGGTCCGGGAACCCGCCCTGCACCTCGGCGAAGCGCGGGCCCGTGGCCGCGCAGCCGCTCAGCATCACCAGGGCCACCCAGGGCAGCCATCGCCACAATCGCGTCATTTCTTACCCCCCTCCGGTACGGGGTGTCGAAGAATGTAACGCTTTGTTCGTGCTTTTTGCGGGGCTGTTGGAATCGGCCCACGCTGTGGCGGGGTGTCGCTGCCCTCAGGCGGGTTCGGCAGAGGCCTGCACGGTGCCGCCGCGCCGCAGCGTGTTGTAGATCGGGCAGTGGCCGGTGAAGTGCGCGAGCAGCTTGCGGGCTTGGCTGGCCGTCACGCCTTCGAGTCGGAAGGCGAGGCGGATCCAGGCGTAGCGGGTCTTGTCCGTCGCATGCCGCTGGAACGCGGCTTCCACCACCGCGTTGCCCAGGGGCAGGCCCAGTTCCGCGGCGCGGCCCTGGATCAGGCCCAGCCCGCACGAGGCCAGGCTGGCCAGCAGCAACTGGCCCGCCTGCACCGCCTCGCCCGGCCCGCCGGCGCTGACCCGTGTGTCGGAGACAAAGGGGTTCGTGCCCGCGCTGACGATGAAGCGACCGGTCAGCGCGGTGGTGCCGGCCTGGATGCCGACGATTTCGCCTGGCGCTTTCGCCGCGCGGCCGGTCTTGATTGCTGTGCCCTGGCGGGTGGTGGCGCGCGCCGTTTTCGGGGTAGTTGGGCGGGTGCTCATGCGGCTTTCCGGTCGACGCGGGGCGTGGCCCGTTCGCGCCAGGCACCGTGGGCGGGGCGCTCCAGGCCCAGGTGGTCGCGCAGGCTCTGCCCGCTGTATGCGGTGCGGAAGAGGCCGCGCTTCTGCAGCTCGGGCACGACCAGGCGGACGAATTCCTCGAACCCACCGGGCTGGTAGGGCGCGGCGATCATGAAGCCGTCGGCCGCGCCCTCGCGGAACCAGCGCTCCAGCCCGTCGGCCACATGCTCCGGCGTGCCCACCAGGTCACCTTCGTAGCGGCTGCCATAGCGCCGGCCCAGTTCACGCAAGGTGAGCTTGTCGCGGTCGGTGGCTTCGCGCACCTCGTCGTAGTGCCCTTTCACGCCGGGCACGTTGATGTCCGGCAGCGCCGAGTCCAGGGGGTACTGCCCCAGGTCCACGTCGAGGTGGTACGACAAGGTGGACAGGCCGGCCACAGGGTCGATCAGGCTTTGCAGCAGGCGGTTCTTCTCTTCGGCCAGTGCCTGCGTCTCGCCCACCAGCGGGGTGGCCGCCGGCAGGATCTTCAGGCTGGCCGGATCCCGCCCCTTCTTACGCACGCGTGCCTTCATCTCGCTGTAGAAGTCCTTGGCGCTTTCGAGCGAGTCGTGGCTGACGAAGATCACATCGGCCCACTGGGCGGCGAAGTCGCGTCCCCGGTCCGAGGCGCCCGCCTGCACGATGACGGGGTAGCCCTGCGGTGGACGCGGCACGTTCAGCGGGCCGCGCACGCTGAACCACTCGCCTTCGTGGTCGATGTGGTGCACCTTGGCCGGTTCGGCGAACAAGGGCGCCGCACGGTCGAAACGCAGGGCGTCATCCTCCCAGCTGTCCCAGAGCTGGTGCACGACCTCGAGAAACTCATCGGCGCGGTCGTAGCGTTTCTCGCGCGGAATCTGCTCGCGGCGCGAGAAATTGCGGGACTCGGCGTCCTGGAACGAGGTGACCACGTTCCACCCGGCGCGCCCTGCGCTCAGGTGGTCGAGCGTGGCCAAGGAGCGCGCGACCTCGAAGGGCTGGTAGTGGCTCGTGGAGCGAGTCGAGGTCAAGCCCAGGTGCTGCGTGACCGCGGCCATGGCGGTGAGCACCACGACGGGGTCCAGCCGCAGGGAGCCCAGTGCGCCGTAGCGCAACTGGCTGTCGTTGCTGTTCTGGAAGCGGTCGGGCACGGCCAGGATGTCGGCGAAGAAGGCCATGTCGAACAGCCCCTGCTCCAGCGTGCGGGCAATGCTCTTGTATTAGTCGAGGTCCAGCCAGCGCGACTCGGAGGCCGGGTAGCGCCAGCCGCCCGGGCGGCCGGGGCCGGCGGTGATGAAAGCGGCCAGGTGCATCTGGCCCGAGGTGTTGGCGTGTGTCATGGTCATGCCTGCGCGAGTTCGTTGGCCACCACGCGCTTGATGGCGTCGAAACGGCTGTCCAGGAGAAAGCTGCGCACGTCGATGCGGCGCGGCAGCACGCCCAGGGCGTTGAAGTTGTCGGCCAGATCCTGGGTGGAAGCCGCGGCGGCTTCGTCCACGGGTTTGAGGCCGGTGGCCGTCGACTCGGACAAACGCCGGTCGGCGATCAGCTTCTCGAACACCTTGCGTTCCAGGCTGTCGGGCGCGAAGCCGCCCTGCGAGGCCCACAGCGCCACGGTGCCGGCCGGGTCCTTGTTGATGGCCGCCTGCGTGTCGCGGATGACCCGCACCAGGCGAGCCACCGTCTGCGGGTGCTTCTCGGCGACGTCGGCCCGGGCGACGTAGAAGGCGTAGTCGTAGGTCTTGACGTTGGGCAGGGTGCGCACCCGGTCCCCCAGGCGGGCCTGGGCCAGCGAGGCGGCGTGCTGCCAATGGATCCATGCGTCCACGCTGCCCTGGGCGAAGGCGGTGTACGCATCGGCGCCGGACAGGCTCACGGCCTGCACATCAGACAGGCGCAGGCCGCCGCTCTCCAGGTACTTGATGAGGCTGTAGGTGCCGGTGGTGCCGTTCTGGTGGGCGATGCGTTTGCCCTTGAGGTCGGCGGCGGACCGGATGTGCGAATCCGCCTTGACCAGGAGATCCACGGTGTTGCCGGGCAGCGGGAAGGCGGCCAGCGGCACGATGGGCACGCCGGCGCCAGCAGCGTTGACCACCGCGGTGGCGGTGGCGAAAGTGAAGTCCACGCCGGCCGCCTTGATCGCCTCCATCACCGGCAGCGAAGCCGTGAAGCCGGGCTGGAACGCCACTTTGGTGCCCAGCCGGGATTCCACGCGCTGGCTGTTTTCGCCAGCGCGCAGCGTGGCCCAGATGCCGGTGCGGCCGTCGCCGATGATGGCCACCGTCAGTTGGGGCAGCGCACCGGTTTGCGCCAGCGTCGGCAGGCCGGTGCCGGCCAGGGCCAGGCCCGCGCCCGTCTGGAGGGCGCGGCGGCGGTTGATGAGCAGGGGTTCGCGTGTCGACATGAGGTGTCCTTTGGGCAGAGAAGAGAGAGAAAGAAAACAGGATGAGATAGGGAGGGCGACTGGCGGTCAGTTGGGCGTTTCGGCGGCCAGCAGGTCGTCGAGCAGTTCCTCCTTCAGGGCCGCGAGCCGGGCGTCACCGCGGTGGCGCGGCCGCGGTTGCTCGACCACCAGGTCGCGTGCGATGCGCCCGTCGCGCATGACCAGCACGCGGTCGGACAGCAGCAGCGCTTCCTCCACGTCGTGCGTGACCAGCACCACCGTGCGCGGCTGGGCCGCCAGCAACTGCAGCAGCAGCAACTGCATGGAGGCGCGGGTGATCGCATCGAGCGCGCCGAAAGGCTCGTCCAGCAGCAGCAACTCGGGCTGGTGAATCAGTGCGCGCGCCAGCGCGGCGCGCTGGCGCTGGCCGCCCGACAGCACGAGCGGGTACTCGCCTTCGCGCCCCGCCAGGCCCACCGAGGCCAGCAGCCTGCGGGCATCGTCGTCGCGCCCACTCAGGCCGAGCGTCACGTTGCGCAGCACGGTGCGCCAGGGCATCAGGCGGTCTTCCTGGAACATGATGCGCGTCTCGGCGGGCCGGGGGCCGTCGCCCACCTCGATGCGGCCGGTGGTGGGCTGGTCCAGCCTGGCCAGGAGGCGCAGCAGCGTGGACTTGCCCACGCCGCTGGCGCCGATGAGGGAGACGAACTGGCCAGCAGGAACCTGCAGGTCGATGGCGTGCAGCACGGTGCGGTCGCCGAACGACCGGGACACCTGCGTCAGCGTGAGCGCCGCGCCGCTCATCGTTCCTGCCCCGGCTGGTAGGCCGGGTGCCAGCGCAGCACCCGGGCCTCGATCTTGCGCGTGATGAAGTCGGCCAGCCAGCCCGCCAGCGCGTACAGCAGGATGGCCAGCACGATGATGTCGATGCGCAGCAGCTCGCGTGCGTTCTGCACCAGGTAGCCAATGCCGTCGCGCGAGGCGATGGTTTCACCCACCACCAGGGTCAGCCAGGCCACGCCCAGCGCGTAGCGAACGCCAACCAGGATCGGCTGCAGCGCGCCCGGCAACACCACGGAGGTGATGAGTTCGCGCCGGCCCAGGCCGTAGGACTGGCCCAGCTCGATCAGCTTGGGGTCGACGTTGCGGATGCCGGCCATGGTGTTGAGGTAGACCGGGAACAGCGTGCCCAGCGCCACCAGCAGCACGCGGGGCTCTTCGCCGATGCCGAACCAGAGGATCATCAGCGGCACCAGCGCGAGGTGGGGAATGGTGCGCACCATCTGGATCGAACGGTCCAGGAGACCGCGCGCCAGCGTGGACAGTCCCACGATGAACCCCAGCACCAGCCCGGTCGCGGACCCGAGCGCGAAGCCCAGGAAGACGCGGCGCAGGCTGACCAGGATGTCGTTGAACAGCGTGCCGTTGCGCCACAGCTCCAGCGCCGCCGCGAGCACGTGGGTGGGCCCCGGCATGACCGAGGCCGAGAGGGCTCCCGTGATGGACAGCAGATGCCAAGCCAGCAGCGTCGCGGCGGGCACGATCCAGGGCAGCCAGGCGTCGCGACGGATGTTCGGCAGCACGGGATGGGCCGTGCGTGCGGGCTGGTGGGGTGAGGGAGGCGGGTCGCCGGAAGCGGCAGCCGGGTAGCGTGCAGCGATGTCGCTCATGAGAAGTCCAGGGAGAAGAAAGCCCTGGATTCTTCGCGCCAACGCACGCGGAGGGAATCAATGTTTCGTCATATCCTTAGGCGGAAATCGCCTGAGGTGGTCCGGCAATGCCGCACGGGTTCAGCCCACGCTGTGCCGCAGCCACTCCGCAAATTCCGCGCACTCCCAACGGTCCATGGTGCCGGTGCGCCAGCAGAGGTAGTGGGCGTGCGGGCTGGGTACACGCCGCTCGTACAGCGGCACCAGGGATCCGTTCTCCAGCCAGGGCGCGGCCAGCTTGAGGCGCGCCAGGGCCACACCCATGCCCGCCGCCGCGCCGTCGCACATCAGCCCCACGTCGTTGAACTGCGAGCCTTCCGTAGGCTCGGGCCAGTCCAGGTCGTGGGCGGCGAACCAGGTGCGCCAGGGATCCAGCGGGCTGCGCAGCAGCGGCACGCCTTCCAGGTCCCGTGCGCTTTCGAACGGACCCTGCTCGCGCGCGAAGGCCGGTGAAGCCAGTGGCGTCACGTCGTCCTTCATCAGGCACAGGTGCTCCACGTCGGCGTAGCGACCGGTGCCAAAGCGCACCATCAGGTCGGCGTCTTCGGCCACCACGTCCAGCAGCGGAATGCTCACCTGCAGCGTGAGGTCGATTTCGGGGTAGGCCTCATTGAACTGCTTGAGGCGAGGCAGCAGCACGGAGCGCGCGAAGGTGGGCGTAACGGCCAGCCGCAGCTTGCGCCGCCCGGGCGCGGCGCCCTCGCCGGGAAAACGCTGCAGGCTGGCCAGGCCCTCGCGCACATGGGCCAGGTACTCGCTGCCAGCGGTGGTGAGGGAAAAATCGGCGCGGCCGAACAGCTTGGAGCCCAGGATCTGCTCGAGCTGGCGCACCCGGTGGCTGACCGCGCTGGGTGTGACGTTGAGTTCCTCCCCGGTCAGCGTGACGCTGCGCAGCCGTGCCAGGGCCTCGAAGGTGAGCAGGCACTGGATGGGAGGAATCCGGGTCATGTTGCCCCCACGCTCCACCGCTGCGCGGGTCGCTGCCTCCCGAGGGGGCTGACCCCGCCTTGGGGCGGCCCTGCGGCGGGGTCGGTGGCCCCCACGCTCCACCGCTGCGCGGGTCGCTGCCCCCCGAGGGGGCTGACCCCGCCTTGGGGCGGCCCGGCGGCGGGGTCGGTGGCCCCCACGCTCCGCCGCTGCGCGGGTCGCTGCCTCCCGAGGGGGCTGACCCCACCTTGGGGCGGCCCTGCGGCGGGGTCGGTGGCCCCCACGCTCCACCGCTGCGCGGGTCGCTGCCTCCCGAGGGGGCTGACCTTGCCTTGGGGCGGCCCGGGGGTGGTCCCCGCGCTGCGCCGCTGTCCGGGGCGTTGTATCACTTGAACACCACGGTCTTGTGGCCGTTGAGCAGCACGCGGTGTTCGCCATGCCACTTCACGGCGCGGGCCAGGACCTGGCTTTCGGTGTCGCGGCCGAGTGCGGTGAGGTCTTCCACGGTGTCGGTGTGGTCCACGCGGGCCACGTCCTGCTCGATGATCGGACCTTCGTCCAGGTCGGCGGTCACGTAGTGGGCGGTGGCGCCGATCAGCTTCACGCCCCGGTCGTGTGCCTGGTAGTACGGCTTGGCGCCCTTGAAGCTGGGCAGGAAGCTGTGGTGGATGTTGATGGCCCGGCCGGAGAGTTCGCGGCAGAGCTCATTGCTCAGGATCTGCATGTAGCGCGCCAGCACCACCAGTTCGGCGCTTTCGCCGCGGATGATCTCCAGTTGGCGCGCTTCGGCCTGGTCCTTGGTTGCCGCGGTCACCGGGATGTGGTGGAAGGGCACGTTGTAGCTGGCGGCGAGCTGGTAGAAGTCGCGGTGGTTGCTCACGATGGCCCGGATATCCAGTGGCAGCAGGCCGCTCTTCCAGCGGAACAGCAGGTCGTTGAGGCAGTGGCCTTCCTTGCTCACGAAGAGCACGGTGCGCATCGGCTCGGCCAGCGGGTGCAGGCTCAGGCGCATGCCGAAGGGCGCGGCAAAGCCTTCCAGCCGCTGGCGCAGTTCGTCCTGCGGCAACCGGTCGCAGGCGAATTGCACCCGCATGAAGAAAAGGCCGGTGTCGGGGTCGTTGTACTGCGCGGCTTCCTCGATGTTGCCGCCGTTCTCGAACAGGAATCCGGAGACGGCGTGCACGATGCCGGGGCGATCCTGGCAGGAGAGGGTGAGGACGTAGGTGTTTTGCATGACCTGCGCATTGTCGCAGCAGAGCTTCCCTGGCCCTGGCGCGAACGCGCGCAGTGGCGCCATGCGCGCGTCTTCGCCGGTGCCACAATCCGCGGACTGAAAACTTTTGTGTGAGGAGACTTCCCGCCATGGCCTACAACGACCTGCGCATGGACAACCAGTGGTTGCCCTTCACCCCCAACCGTGCTTTCCACAAGGACCCGCGCGTTTTCGTGGCGGCCGACGGCATGCACTTCACCACCCACGACGGGCGCCAGGTGATCGATGGCATCTCCAGCCTGTGGTGCGTGGGCGCGGGCCACAACCGCAAGCCCATCAACGAAGCGATCAAGCGCCAGCTCGACACGCTGGACTATTCCACCGCGTTCAACGCCAGCAACGACAAGGCCTTCAGGGCGGCGGAAATGATCGCCGCGATGGCGCCGGGCGACCTGAACAAGGTGCTGTTCTGCAACTCCGGCTCGGAGGCGGCGGACACCTCGATGAAGGTGGCGCTGGCCTACCACCGCGCGCGCGGCGAGGGCCATCGCAATATCTTCATCGGTCGCGAGCGCGGCTACCACGGGGTCGGTTTTGGCGGCATGAGCGTGGGCGGCATTCCGGCCAACCGCAAGGTGTACGGCGCCGCGCTGCTGCCGCGCGTGGACCATCTGCGGTTCATCCACGACCCGGTCAACCATGCCTACGTGCACAACACGGAGCCGGTCTGGACCGAGGATCCGCTGCTCGAACTGGAGAACCGCATCCTGCCGCTGCACGACCCCAGCAACGTGGCCGCCGTGATCGTCGAGCCGGTGGCCGGCAGCGCCGGCTGGTACGTGCCGCCCCAGGGCTACCTGAAGCGGTTGCGCGAGATCTGCGACCGGCACGGCATCCTGCTGATCTTCGATGAAGTCATCACCGGCTTCGGCCGCCTGGGCACGGCCTTCGCCGCCGACCACTACGGCGTGCAGCCGGACATGCTCAACTTCGCCAAGGCCGTCACCAACGGCGTGATTCCGCTGGGCGGCGTCGTGTGCAGCGACCGCATCTACGACGCCATGATGGGGGCGCACGGTTCCGCTCCCGAACACGCCATCGAGTTCTTCCATGGCTACACCTACTCCGGCCATCCGGTGGCCTGCGCCGCCACCATCGCCACGCTGGACCTGTTCCGCGAGGAGCAGCTGTTCGAGCGCGCGGGCCAGATGGCGCCGGTGCTGGGTGACGCCATGCATGCGGCGCTCAAGGGGCTGCCCAACGTGATCGGCATCCGCAGCTACGGCCTGGCCGCCGCCGTGGAGCTGGCGTCCCTGCCGGGCCTGCCCGGCAAGCGCGCCTACGACGTGTTCCTGGACTGTTTCCACCGCGGCGTGCTGGTGCGCAACGCTGGCGACAACCTGGTGTTTGCGCCGCCCTTCATCGTCGAGCGCGGCCAGATCGAGACCATGGTCGGCACCCTGGCCGACGCCATCAAGCGCGTGGCCTGACCGCGCGCCTCAGCGGGCCGGCATGCTCTGGCGCAGTTCGGCGCAGTGGTCGCGCGCGGGCAGCGGCGGGGTGCGCCAGACCGCATCGTTCGGTTGTCCGGCCACGGCGTTGTCGCCCGCCTGGGCCATCACCACACGGTAGTCCTGCCCCGGCGGCAGGTGCAGGGGCACCCCCAGGTCGCGGCGCACATGGCCATTGCCCGCCACCAGAACGACCGTCTTGCCGGGGGCCAGCGCCTGCACCACGGTCTGCGCCATGGCCTGGTCCCGTGCGAGCTGGATGCGCGTCATCGGCGCGATCTGGGTCTCAGGCAGCAGGCCGCAGTGGCTGTCGCGGATGCCATCCTGCTGCTGCCGCAGCACACGGTCGGCCACCCGCCCATCCAGCGTTGCATCGCGCATCGCATCGCGCATGCGCGCGCGCGGCAGGTTGCCACCGAAGACCGGAACGCCCTGCCGCACCGCGGCCATCACCACAGGGCCATACACCGGCCAGGGCCAGCCGCTCTGGTCCGTCCAGCCCAGGGCCTCGCGCACGCGCGCCTCATCCGCATCGCGCGGCAGACCCTGGGTGCTGCGGCCTTGCTCGGCCATCTCCATCACCAGTGCCTGCAACTGGCCGCGCTGCGCCAGAGCCAGCACCACGTCGCGCTGCAGCGCCTGGTGCTCGGAGGCGTCATGCTGCTCGCCCAGCAGCAGCACCGGGGTCGGCAGCACCTGCGCCAGCAAGGCGGGCACCGAGGGTGGCAGGGGTTTCTGGGCACAGGCGACCAGCAGGCCGGCGGCCATGACCAGGGAGACAGCAGTTTGAAAGCGCATGCGAGGATACTATCGCCCGTCCCAGCCGAATCCGAATGCCTGCGCCGTTTTCATCCGCGTGGCGGCCAGCGTCCTGGCCGCGCGTGTTGCTGACCCTGTTTCTTGCCTTGGCCGCCGCGTTGTTGTGCGTCTGGTTGCACACGCCCATACCCTGGATGATCGGCCCGCTGCTGGCGACCTCGGTGTCGTCCATGGCGGGGGCGCCGACCGAGAGCTGGACGCCGCTGCGCAACGCGGGGCAATGGGTGATTGGCGTGGCGCTGGGGCTGTATTTCACGCCCGAGGTCGGGCGCTTGGTGGCCAGCCTGTGGTGGGCCATCGGCCTGGGCATTGCCTGGGCGCTGGCGCTGGGCCTGGTGTTTGGTGCCTGGCTGGCCCGCCTGCACGCCGGCCACCTCGCGGCCTTGCCAGCAGGTCAGTTGCGCAGCACCACCTATTTCGCCAGCGCCATCGGTGGGGCCTCGGAGATGACCTTGATCGCCGAGCGTGCCGGTGCGCGCACCGATCTCGTGGCCGCCGCACACAGCCTGCGCGTGCTGCTGGTGACGGTGACCATTCCCTTTGCGATGCAGTTCTGGGGCATGCGCGGCCTGGACACGCTGCCTCCCGCCATCCGTGACGTGCAGCCTGCGGGCCTCGCGCTGCTGGCCGGCCTGACCTTGCTGGGCGCGCTGGCGATGCAGCGCCTGGGCCGGGCCAACCCCTGGTTCATGGGGGCGCTGGTGGTGACCATGGTGCTGACGCTCTTGGGCGTGAACTTGTCGGCTGTGCCGCAGGGCCTGTCCAACGCGGCGCAACTCGTCATCGGGGTGAGCCTGGGCGTGCGTTTCACGCCGGCTTTCGTCCATACGGCACCCCGCTGGCTGGCCTCGGTGGCGCTGGGCAGCTTCTGCATGATGGCCTTGTGCGCCGGCTTCGCCTGGCTGATGTCCCGGCTCACCGGCCTGCACGTTGCCACCCTGGTGCTGGGCACCTCGCCGGGCGGCATCGCCGAAATGTCCATCACCGCCAAGGTGCTGCAACTGGGCGTGCCCGTGGTCACCGCCTTCCAGGTCTGCCGCCTGGTCGCGGTGCTGATCCTGGCCGAACCCTTCTACCGCTGGCGCTACCGCAAGGCATAAAAAGAAAAGCCCGGCATGGTCCGGGCTGTGGCGGGGGGAGAGCGTCTCGTCCGCAGACTGCTCAATGCATGACCACCGGCATCTGCGCCAGCGTGGCATAGCCTTCCAGCGTGTCTTCCACCTCTTCCTGCGAGGGCGTGTTCTGCTGCCAGGCGGTGATCTGCAACTGGAACATCTCGGCCCAGGAGCCGTCGAGGTAGACCTCTTTGCCCGTGCGCTTGTCCACGATCTCGAAACCGTGGCGTGGAATCTGCGGGCCGTCGGCCGCCTTGTCTTCGCCCTCGGCGGGGGCGTTGGCAAGGATGTGGACCACAGCGAAGGCTTCCGAGTCGTAGAGCATGTTCATGACTGAAATATCCTTGAAAACAAAAACCTGCGTTCCTGATGAACTTATATCGGCAAAACCCCGCTGGAATGAGAACGGGAACGAGCTTTACATGGTTGCGGGGCGCTGGACTTCAAGAGGCGTGTCTTTTTCGGCACAAAGCGCGGACGCGGGCCGGGTGCTCAACCCGGCATCTCGCTGAGTTGCTGGTCCGCCGTGTCGCCGTTGGGCTGTGTCACGCGCAGGCGCACGGGCAGGTGGTTCAGGCTCGGTGCCAGCCACATTTCCACCGTGCTGTCGAACTCCTTGCGCGGCAGGCGAACGACATGCCGGGCCCGCAGTTCGCCCGCGGGCAGGCTCAGCGTGCTCTCCTCTCCCACCTGGAAACGCCATGTTTCCGCATCCCCTGTGCCCGCGACTTGCATCTCGATGACCTGCCCGGCGGCGTAGGCCTGTGGCCTGGCGTGCAGCAGCCCGGCGATCTGAAAGAACAGGCTCAGCCGGTCCTGGGCGCCCGGTTGCAGCTCCGCCTGCGGTGCATTGGAGCTGAAGCGGATGCGGTGCTGGTCGCGTTCGAAGTGCGCCGCGCGCTCGCTGCGCGCCTTGTCGGCAAAGCGTTCGGGCAGCAGCCCTTCTGGACCCACCTGGCCGCTGCTGGTCTGCACCCGGCTGCCCAGCAGGAAGATCCGCACCTCCATGCGCGCGTCGTACCGGCTCTGGCCATGCTGCCAGTCCAGCGTACCGCTGGCGTGGTAGGGGTTGCCACGCACCGATCCCCGGACCTCGAACTGCAGCCGGGCCGAAGGTGGAGGAAGGGAGGGTGGCAGCGCGGGACCCGCTGGACCGGCGGTGTGGGGTGCCGCCGAGGCCATGGCTGTTGTCGGGAGCGCATCGCTGGTGGGCGGTGACGGCGGGGCTTCGACGGCCGCCGCCGCTACAACGGCTGGCTCTGGCTGGGCCTCGGTTTCAGACGGTGCGGGCTCTGCCCACGCTGGTGCCGGAGGCGCCAGCTCGGCGCTTGCCGCCGGACGGGTGGGCGTGGCCGGCTTGCGTGGGGAGGACGGCCTGGCCGCTACCGCAAGGGGCACAGGCTCGGGCGCCTGCGCCACTACCGGCCGCGGACTGATCCAACGCACGGTGCTGACGCGCGCGACCGGTACCGGTGCGGGCGCCGTGGCGCCGTGGGTGGTGGCGGTTGGCGCAAGGGCCGGTTGCACAGGGGGAGGCGTGGACGCCGGTGCGGCCGACAGGTCTGGCAGGCCGCCGTTCAACAGCACCAGATGCGCGAGCAGCACGACCGCCCCCAGGCCCAGCACTGTGGAGCGGCGCGGCTTCAGGAGAGGGGTGGGGCTGGGCGCGGTGGTCACGTCAGGCGGGCGGCGCCGTGGCGGAATGGCCCAGGTCGGCGCTCAGTTGGTGGGCGCAGCGCAGCAGGGCGGTGGCGGTGGCGCCGTCCCAATCGGTGTCCAGGGTGGCGACCGAGCCCAGCACCACCAGGCCCAGTGCCAGGCGGCCCTGGGCGTCGAATACCGGGGCACAGAAGCCGCCGACTCCGGGCAGCAGGCTGTGCACCACGCGGGCCAGGCCACGGCGGCGGGTTTCGTCCAGCACCGCCTGGACTTCCTGCGGCGTCTGCGGCACGTCGACCAGCGGCAGACCGGTGCGGGGCAGGTTCTTCACCTGGGCGAGCTCGTTGCGGATCATGGGCGCCATGCGCTGCATGTCGCGTTCCTTGTCGCCCATGAAGGCGGCAAAGCAGCGGCCCGTGGCCGAGGTGAGCAGTGGCATCACGTCGCCCAGGCGCAGCGTCACGGGCACCGACTGGGGTGCTTCGACCCAGTGCACCATGGTCGGCCCCTGGTTGCCCCAGACCGCTATGGCCAGCGTGTGCCCGGTTTCCGTGAGCAGGGTGTCGATGCGCGCACGGGCCAGCCGCACCGCGTCGATGCGCGACAGGCTCGCCAGCCCCAGGCGCAGGGCGGCGGGACCCAGGTCGTAACGGGTACTGAGCGGGTCCTGCATGACCAGACCCATGCGCTGGAAGCTCACCAGGTAGCGGTGCGCCTTGGCCGCGCTCATGCCGGCGGCGGCGGCCAGGTCGCGCAGCATCAGTGCACCAGTGGCTTGGGAGAGCGCGTCCAGCAACTCGAACCCGACCTCGACCGACTGGATGCCCGCGCGCAACGGTTCGGCGTCGTCGCGCTCGCTGGCATCGGGTGCGGGAGAGCGGGGGGTTCCGGTGTCGCGGGGGCGGGTGGGCATGGTGGCGTGAAGCACAGGGGTTGGACGGTGGACGGCTGTTCAGGTTCCTGATGCCGGCAATGGTCTAGAATCCGGATTTACGCATAGGTTAACCGGTTTCACTATCCGTAATGGTGAGCCGCGCATGGCCCTCCCCCCGGGGGCAGAATGCTTTCCATCCAACCCACGGCAGCAGGAGACTTGCACATGAAACTCGCCACTTACAAAGACGGCTCGCGCGACGGACAACTGGTGGTGGTTTCCCGCGACCTGAGCACGGCGCATTATGCGACCGGCATCGCGCACAAGCTGCAGCAGGCGCTGGACGACTGGAACTTCATCAGCCCGCAGTTGCAGGATCTGTATGTGACCCTCAACCAGGGCAAGGCGCGCCACGCCTTCCCGTTCGACCCGGCGCAGTGCATGGCGCCGCTGCCACGCGCCTACCAGTGGGCCGATGGCTCGGCCTACATCAACCACGTGGAGCTGGTGCGCGCCGCACGCGACAGCGAGGTGCCGCATTCCTTCTACACCGACCCGCTGATGTACCAGGGCGGCAGCGACGACTTCATCGGCCCGTGCGACGACGTGGTCTGCCCCAGCGAGGACTTCGGCATCGACTTCGAGGCGGAGATCGCGGTCATCACCGGTGACGTGCCGATGGGGACCACGCCGGAACAGGCGTTGGATGGCATCCGCCTGCTCATGCTGGCCAACGACGTCTCACTGCGCAACCTGATTCCGGCCGAGCTGGCCAAGGGCTTTGGCTTCTTCCAGAGCAAGCCGGCCACGGCGTTCAGCCCGGTGGCGATCACGCCCGACGAACTGGGTGACGCCTGGCAGGGTGGCCGCGTGCACCTGACCCTGCAGTCCACATGGAACGGCCGCAAGGTGGGCATGTGCGAGGCCGGCCCCGAGATGACGTTTCACTTTGGCCAACTCATTGCCCACATCGGCAAGACACGCAACGTGCGAGCGGGCTCCATCGTGGGCAGTGGGACGGTGAGCAACAAGGGCGTCGAGATCGACGGCCGCAAGGAATGGCCCAAGGGCTACAGCTGCATCGCCGAGAAGCGGGCGATCGAGACCATCCTGGATGGCAAACCCTCCACCGCGTTCATGAAGTACGGTGACACCATCCGCATCGAGATGAAGGGCAAGGATGGCCAGAGCCTCTTTGGTGCGATCGACCAGAAGATCGCGCCCCCACGCTCCGCTGCTGCGCAGGTCGCTGCCCCCCGGGGGGGCTGATCCGCCTTGGGGCGGCCCGGCGGCGGATCGGGTTGCGCCCCCACGCTCCGCTGCTGCGCAGGTCGCTGCTGACCCCGCCTTGGGAGCGGCCGGGGTGTATCCGGTGTCGGCGTGAAACCCTCTCCGTTCGCCCTGAGCCTGTCGAAGGGCTTGCCGGGATGGGGGTGTGCTCAGACCGCGTAGATCTGGTCGAGTGAAGCGAACCCCTTCACCTCGATCGGGTTGCCGAACGGGTCGCAGAAGAACATGGTCCACTGCTCGCCGGGCTGGCCTTCGAAGCGCGCCTGCGGTGGCAGGACGAAGTCCACGCCGGCGTCCTGCAGGCGGGTGGCCAGGGCCTTCCATTCGGGCAGCAGCAGAACCAGGCCGAAATGCGGCATGGGCACCAGCTTGTCGCCCACCTGCCCGGTGCGCGAGGTCTTGAAGGGTTCGCCCAGGTGCAGCGATATCTGGTGGCTGAAGAAGTCGAAATCCACCCAGGTGCTGGTGCTGCGGCCTTCGTGGCAACCCAGCACGCCACCGTAGAAGCGGCGCGCCTCGTCCAGATCGGTGACGTGGAAAGCGAAGTGAAAGAGGCTGCGTGTGCTCAGGGTCGGGTTCATGGCCCCGAGCATAGCCGCCTCAGCGCTGCGAGGGGTCGGCCGTGGTCTGGTCGAAGCGCAGGAAATAGCGGCGCGCCATGGCCACGAGCTGGGCATCGGTCGGGTGGTCGCTGTTGACCACATCGACCACGGCTTGGTCGATGGCGCGGTGGTGCTGGCGGCAGAACGCGCGGAACTCCAGTTTGGCGTTCGCCGGCCCGGTGATCAACACTTCCGCGACGCCTTGCAGCGCATGCGCCACCTGTTCGTAGTACGCGTTGTCGGTACCGGGGTTGCCGTGCTTGGGCGTGTGGTGGCTGCGTGCCTTGATGCGCTGCGCCTCAACATGCTCGCGGTCGAACAGCAGGACGTGGGCTTCGCTGTGGTCGATCCAGACGACGGCGTGGAAGGTGGTCATGGGCAGGCTCCGAGAAAGGTCCGGGGGAAGGTTCAGCATCTCAGGCGCGGCTGGGGGTGCCGTGTTCGAGGGCATCCTGGCAGTTCACGCAACGCAGGGCGACCGGGTTGGCGTGCAGGCGCGCGGCCGGGATGGAGGCGCCGCAGCTCACGCACAGGCCATAGCTGCCGTCGGCAATGCGGCGCAGCGCGTCGTCGATGGCGACCAGCTCGGCCGACTCCCGCTCTTCCAGGGTGAAGGCCAGGCCGCGTTCGGTGGCGGCTGTGGCCTGATCGTCGCTGGCCTGAGCCAGCGCGTCGGCGGCCGATTCGGCGCGGCTCAAGGTGCCGCCGCGCTGGGCCTGCAACTGCGCCAGTGCCTGGGCACGCTGCGCTTCGAGCTGTGCCTTGAAGGTGTCGGATATCGAGGCGGTCATGGTCATCTCCTGGGTGTCGTGAAGCATCTTGCGCCTCTCGGTGCCGGGTGTGCTTGACCCACGTCAAGCACAATGGACGAACGGTCGGCCGCTGGACGGACGGTCGATAGCCCCCGCCTTCAACACCTTCGAACATTCCGAGGAGACCCGCATGACGCCCCTGGATTACAGCCGCTACCAGACCCTGGAGATCACCCGCCGGGGGCCGCCGGTGGGCGGTGTGCCTTCGGTGCTGGACATTCGCATGCGCGCCGACGGCCCGGGTGGCAATGGCAAGCTGCCGACGGCGGGCCATGAAGGCCATTGGGAGCTTTGCGAGATCTGGCGCGATGTGGGGCGCGACGACAGTGTGCGCGCGGCCGTGCTGCGCGGCAGCGGCATGGGGTTTTCCGGGGGCGGCGACCTGGCGCTGGTACAGGACATGGCAACGGATTTCGACGTGCGCACCCGGGTATGGAAAGAGGCGCGCGACCTGGTCTACAACGTCATCAATTGCGACAAACCCATCGTCAGCGCCATGCACGGGCCGGCGGTGGGCGCCGGGCTGGTGGCGGGCCTGCTGGCCGATATCTCCATAGCGGCGAAGTCCGCTCGCATCGTCGATGGCCACACCCGCCTGGGCGTGGCCGCGGGCGACCACGCGGCCATCGTCTGGCCGCTGCTGTGCGGGCTGGCCAAGGCCAAGTACTACCTCATGCTGTGCGACCCCATCAGTGGGGAAGAGGCCGAGCGCATCGGCCTGGTCTCGCTCGCGGTGGACGATGCGGCCTTGCTCGACAAGGCCTACGAGGTGGCCGATCGGCTGGCCAGTGGCAGCGCGACGGCGCTGCGCTGGACCAAGTACGCGCTGAACAACTGGCTGCGCCAGGCCGGGCCGGCTTTCGATACCTCGCTGGCCCTTGAATTCATGGGCTTTGCCGGCCCCGACGTGCGCGAAGGTGTGGCATCCTTGCGTGAGCGCCGTGCTCCCCGCTACGGCGCGGACACCTGAACCCACGGCCACCTCGGCACGACAGGAGATCCCCATGAGCGACGCCTCCAGCACCAGCGGTTTCGGCAAGTTCGTCCCCGGCTTCGACTTTCTGCAGAACCTCGCCGGCCAGGCCGCGGGCGGCGTGGTGCAGGGCATCAGCCAGAACATTCCGCAGTTGCCCAACCTCGGCCATTGGGTCGCGCCGACCTTCAATGTCGAAGACCTGGAAAAGCGCATCGAGGAACTCAAGGCGGTGCACTACTGGCTGGACCAGAACACCAAAGCGCTGGGCGCCACCATCCAGGCGCTGGAGGTGCAGAAGATGACGCTGTCCACGCTCAAGTCCATGAACTTCAGCATGGGCGACGTGGCCAATGCGCTCAAGATCAAGGCGGCCGACACCCTGTCCGGTCTCACCGGCGCGGCGGCGGCGCCCGCCGCATCCGCGCCGGCCCAGTTTCCGGGGTTGGAGATTCCGCCCCGCACCTACGGTGAGCCTGCGAAGGCGCCGTCCGGCCGCGCACCCGCCCGGCGCAAGCCCAAGGCAGCGGTGAAGTCCAAGACCGCCAGCGCCGCGCCGGCGGCTGGTGGCGTCATCGATCCGGTCCAGTGGTGGGGCGCTTTGTCGCAGCAGTTCCAGCAGATCGCCACCAACGCGATGAAGGACGCCGCCAAGCAGTCGGCGCTGGACACCACGCGGCAGGTCGCCAGTGGGCTGACGGGGCAGGCCGTGAAGGCCGCCACCGGCATGGCTGGCAAGGTCACGCGCAACCTCACCGACACCGTCGCGCGCGCCGCCAAGACCGCTCCGCGCAAGGCCGCACCAAAGAAGCGCGCCGCGACCAAGACACGGGGACGCTGACCCGCACACCATGAGACTGTTTCCCTCCGCCCATGCCACCCACCCGCAGTGGCGCATGGCCGCCGCCCTGGTGCTGGCCCAGTTGCGCGCACAGATGGCCCAGCCCGATTTCGCCAACGCGCCTTCGTTGGGTCTGCTCTACATCACCGATCACTACGCCAACGAGGCAAGGGCCATCCTGGAGTACCTGGGCGCTGAGTTGCCCGAGGTGACGGACTGGGCCGGCACGGTGGGTGTGGGCGTGTCGGCCAGCAATGTGGAGTATTTCGACGAGCCGGCGATGAGCGTGATGCTGTGCGACCTGAGTCCGGACCAGTACCGCGTGTTCAGCGGCGTGGCCCCGCTTTCGGCCAGCGGACGCGACACCGGATCGGGCGGCTTCGAGGCGCATACCGCCCTGGTGCACGCCGATGGCCATACGCCGGAACTGGCGGAACTGATCGCCGAGGTGGCCGAGCGCACGCGCAGCGGCTACGTGTTCGGCGGCCTGGTGGGCAGCCGTGGCGAGAGCGTGCAGTTCGCGCTCGGCAGCGCCGGCAATCTCAGCGGGCAAGGCGCCGCGGGCGGGGTGGTCCGGGGTGGGCTCAGCGGGGTGGCGTTCGGGGCCGGCGTCGGCCTGGTCTCGCGCGTCACCCAGGGCGCGCAGCCTGTGGGCCCCGAGCGGGTGGTCACGGCGGCAGAAGGCAACCTGGTGCTTGAGCTGGACGGTGAGCCCGCGCTGGAGGTGCTGCTGCGCGAACGCCAGATCGCGCTGGAGCAGCCCGAAGTGGCCATGCAGCGGCTGCGCGCCACCCTGGTGGGATTGACGCTGCCGATCGATGTCGATGCCCGTGACTCGGGCAACCAGGCCTCGCGCATGCGCGGCCAGTTTGGCGCCGACGTGCTGGTGCGCCACATCATCGGGCTGGACCCCACACGGCGCGGCATCGCGATCGCCGGTGCGGTGCCGACGGGCACCCGCCTGGCGTTCTGCGAACGCCATCCGCAGGCGGCGCGGGCCGACCTGGTGCGGGTCTGTGCCGAGGTGCGCGAGGAACTTGAGCCGGAGGAGCTGGGGCTGAGCACGGCCACCGCGCTGGCCAGCCCGGGGCCCGACGCGCTGCCGCATCCCGCGCGGCGCATGGCGGGGGCGGTGTATGTCAGCTGTGCGGGCCGCGGGGGGCCGCATTTCGGCAGTCCGAGCGCCGAACTGCAGACGGTGCGCCGCGCGCTGGGCGACGTGCCGCTGGTGGGCTTCTTCGCGGGTGGCGAGATCGCCCACCACCGGCTCTATGGCTACACCGGCGTGCTCACCGTGTTCACGCTGCCGGCGCCGGCCTGAGCGCGCCGGGACCCTGGCCGCTGGCGCGTGCCCGGTTCAGCAGGAACAGCACGATCCCGATGTTGAGCAGGTTGAAGCCGATGCCGTTGACGAAGGCTGCATGGTAGGAGCCGGTCAGGTCGAAGATCGCACCCGACATCCAGCCCCCCAGCGCCATGCCAAAGAGCGTGGCCATGAGCACCGTGCCCGTGCGCACGCCGGCCTGCGCCGGGGCGAAATGCTCGCGGATGATCAGCGCATAGCTGGGCACGATGCCGCCCTGGAACAGGCCAAACAGGCCCGAGATCAGGTACAGCGGCACGAGGCCATCGAAGGGCAGGAACAGCAGCAGTGCCACGCCCTGCAGCACCGACCCCAGCAGCAGGGTGCGCAACCCGCCGATGCGGTCCGATATCCAGCCCGAGACGAGCCGGCTGGCGATGCCCATGCCCAGCATCACCGACAGCATCTCCGCGCCGCGCGCCGCGCCAAAACCCAGGTCGGTGCAGTAGGCCACGATGTGCACCTGCGGCATGGACATGGCCACGCAGCAGGCGACCCCGGCCACGCACAGCAGGGTCTGCACGGTGCCAGGCGACAGGCCCAGTGGCCGCTCCAGCGAAACCCCGGGCACGCGCACAGGACCGCCGGCGGGCGCGGGTTGCGCATCCGCCAGTGGCGGCGGCCGCCGTCGCAGCATGAGAGCCAGCGGCAGCATGGCCAGCAGGCAGACCACGCCCACCACGGTGAAGGCATGGCGCCAGCCGCCGTGCGTGATGAAGTACTGCAGCACGGGCGGCCAGAGCGCGCCGGCGGTGTAGTTGCCGCTCATGCAGATGGCCAGCGCAATGCCGCGCCGGCGGGTGAACCAGCGCGAGGTGTCCGCCACCAGGGGCGAGAACGAGCCTGAGGTGCCGAGCAGGCCGATCAGCAGGCCCTGCGCCAGGCTGAATTGCCAGAGGCTGGAGGATGCCGCCGCCGCGATGAAGCCCAGGCCCAGGCAGACCGCGCCCACCAGCACCGGCGCCATCACCCCATGGCGGTCCGATAGCCGGCCCATGAGAATGCCGCCCACGCCGAAGCCGATCATGGTGACCGTGTAAGGGAACGACGCGCTGGCGCGGTCGATGCCGAAATCTGCCTGTATGGCGGGCAGCGCCACGGTCACCGCGTACATGCCCGAACCGCCCAGCGTCATGAGCGCCAGGGACGCCATCAGCCGCCACCAGGCGTAGCGGGATTCGATGTCGGGATGCGGCGCGGTCACGGCTCAGGGCCGGGCGTTGCGCCGCACGCGGGCGCGCTGCAGGGTGCGCTGGGTGTCGGGCAGTCCCATGCCATAGGCGGCCGCGAAGCTTTCGATCGGCTGGCCGCCGGCCTCGAAGGCGCGCAGCAAGGCCTCGTCGCGCGCGGCCCGGGACGAGGCTTCGGCCAGGGCCTCGCGGGTGAGTTCGTTGACGCTTTCGTCGCGGCTGCGCGTTGCGGCGGCGTAGGCTTCCTGTCCCAGGCCCGAGGCCTCGAACGCCTGGGCGATGCGCTGGCGCAGCTTGGGGCGCAGGTCCTCGGGGGAGCGGTTCTGGCGACGGCGGAACACCTCGATCAGCGCATGGTGCACCTGCTCGGGCGTGAGCGCCTCCACCGGCTGGCCGGCGAGGTCGTGGCGCTGCTGGCCCGATGCCACCACGCTCAGGTAGCGCGTGGAGCGCGTGTGCAGCGCCAGCGCCGCCTTGAGGCTCTCGCTTTCCAGCAGGTCAGGCCGGGCGTCGAGCAGGTCCTGGAAGATGCCGCGCTTGAGGGGGCGGGGTGTTTCCCCGAACAAGGCCGGGTAGAGCTGCGCGAGCTGCTCCAGCACCGGATGGGGCTGCTGGCGCTGTGGCGCGGGATGCACCTGTCGTGTGGCCTGTCCGGCCTGCGGATTGCGGCGGCGGCCGGCGTGGCGCGCGGGCCTGGCAGGTGGCGCGCTGTCGGTGTTCGGGAGAGGGGAGTCGGTCATGACGTCGTTCGTGGGAAAGTCCGCCATCATGCCAGCGCCGGCCACCGGCCGGGGCAGGGGGAACCCCTCAGCGCCTGAGCTGGCTGAAGGCCTCGAACTCCCAACTGCGCATCGCCAGCACCAGGGTGTAGCCCTCGCGGTCGCGCTCGGCCAGTTTCTGGTCCGTCTGGTGTTGCTGGGCAAAGTCCAGCGCCACGCGTTGCAGGCGTTCGAGGAACATGGGGGCGAGGGTGCGGCTGACCGAGCCATGCACCAGCATCAGGCCTTCCCCGGCACGGTCGAAGCCGCCCGAGAAATAGTCCAGCACCACGTTGTCCCGAAAGTAGTTCATCACCGGCCCATGCGGACGCCAGCGGAAGGTCTTGGCCAGCTTGAGGCGGTACCGGTTGAGCGGGCGCAATTCGATGATGCCGATGCGGTCCAGCTGTGCCAGGCACTTCACGCACTCGGCCTCGCTGACCCGGTACGTGGAGGTGATCTGCTCCACCGTCCACTGGCTGAGAACGCAGATGGCCACCAGCAGCAGCTTCTTGTCGGCCACCACGGCGCGCTCCTGCTCCTGGGTCATTTCGCGCAGCAGGGGCTGGGCGTCGGCGACGCGGCGCGACAGGTCCGCGAAGTCCAGCTTGAGCGCACGGCAGATCGCGTCCACGCGCGAGAGCGACATGTCGCCCTTGGCCAGCATGCGCTTGACGCTGGACTCCGCCATGTCCATGGCGCGCGCGAGATCGGCGTACGTCATCTGGGCGGCCTTGAGTTCTTTCTTGATGGCATGCACGAGGTCGGTGGTGGTGCTCATGGCGGTGAATGGGTATTGAAATTCGATACCTGTTGAACGTGTCGTTTGCACTGTATCGGAAAGCGATGCTTCCTGGCGAGGCTGGCTCGCACACTGCGCCTTCCATTTCCAACAGGAGCAACGCCGTGCCCACCCCTTCCGTTCCCTCTCGCACCCTGGCTGTCTCCCGCATGCGCACGCTGGGCCTGGGCTGGCTCGGACTCTGGCTGCTGGCGCTGTTGGCCGGACCTGCCTTGTTGTCCTGGCTGGGCCTGGCGGTGCACCCGCACGGCCACGCCACCCTTTACGCCCACGGGCATCCGTTCGTGGATGCGCGCAGCTTTCTCGGCCTGCCCAACGCCATGGACGTGCTCAGCAACCTGCCGCTGGCGGCGGCCGGCGTGCTGGGGCTGTGGGTGCTCGGGCGCCGGCACGTCGCGGTCGA
This sequence comes from Hydrogenophaga sp., assembly GCF_026125785.1. Classification (GTDB taxonomy): domain Bacteria; phylum Pseudomonadota; class Gammaproteobacteria; order Burkholderiales; family Burkholderiaceae_C; genus Hydrogenophaga. The sequence continues at coordinate 153,228 of NZ_JAHCKL010000007.1, read as the reverse complement.
TACCTGGCAGGCGCTGCTGGTGTTCTTCGGTGGCCTGGTGCTCACGGCCCTGGGCTCGGCCTGGTACCACCTGCAACCCGACCCGCTGGGACTGGTGATCGACCGTGCGGGCATGGCCGTGACCTTTGCCGGCGCACTCTCGCTGGCGGTCGCCGAGCGGGCGAGCCCTTCGCTGGCCTCGCAGGCGCTGTGTCTGGCGCTGCTCACCGCATTGGCTTCCGCCGTGCTTCCGTTCAGCCACGGCCATGTGCTGCCCTGGGTGGTGGTGCAGTTCGGTGGCATGGTGCTTATCGGCTGGGCGGCCCTGCAGCCGCCCGTGGCCGGCGCGCTGGGGGTGCGTCTGGGATGGGTGCTGGCCTTGTATGCACTGGCCAAGCTGCTGGAAATGGCCGACGAGGGCGTTTTCCAGTTCACCGGAGGCCTGGTCTCGGGACACACGCTCAAACACCTGTGCGCGGCAGCGGCCGCATGGCCAGTGATCGCCGCGCTGCGAGCGGTGCGTCTCGGGCAGAATGCGCCGACGGCACGCCGTGCGGCAGCGAGCAGACATTCCAATACCACTGCGTCCTGAAGGAGGAGACCATGTCCACATCCGCAACCACCCCTGATCCGGCGGCGGTGCCCGCCGACCATGCGGTCCACCAGGGAGGGCAGTTCAGCCTGCTGCGCCAGCGCCGTTTCGCACCGTTTTTCTGGACGCAGTTCCTCGGTGCCGCGAACGACAACCTGTTCAAGTTCGCCTTCACCGTCATGGTGACCTACCAGTTGCAGGTGGGCTGGCTGCCTCCGGCGCTGGCTGGCCTGGTGATCGGGGCGCTCTTCATCCTGCCGTTTCTGCTGTTCTCGGCCACCAGTGGCCAGCTTGCGGACAAGTACGACAAGCGGACGCTGATTGTGTTCGTCAAGCGCCTGGAAATCCTGATCATGGCCTTGGCGGCCTGGGCGTTCTTCACCGCGCAGATCCCCCTGCTGCTGCTCTGCACCTTTCTGATGGGCCTGCACTCCACCCTGTTCGGTCCGGTGAAGTTCGCCTACCTGCCTCACCACCTGGGCGAACGCGAGCTCACCGGCGGCAACGGCATGGTGGAGATGGGGACCTTCGTCGCCATCCTGCTGGGCAACCTGGCCGGCGGTCTGATCATCGCCGTGCCGGAGATCGGAGCGCACCATGTGGGCCTCAGCTGCGTGGCGCTGGCGTTGCTGGGCCGGCTCACGGCGCACTACGTGCCGGCGACACCGGCCACCGATCCCGGGCTGAAGATCAACTGGAACCCGGTGACCGAGACCTGGCGCAATCTGCGGCTGGCGCATGGCAACACGGTGGTGTTCCGCTCGGTGCTGGGCATCAGCTGGATGTGGTTCTTCGGCGCGGTGTTCCTCAGCCAGTTCCCCAGCTTTGCCAAGGAGGTGCTGCACGGCAACGAGCAGGTGGCCTCGCTGCTGCTGATCGTGTTCTCGGTGGGCATCGGCACCGGCTCCCTGCTGTGCGAGGTGCTTTCACGGCGTCACGTGGAAATCGGCCTGGTGCCGCTGGGCGCCATCGGCATGAGCGTGTTTTCCATCGACCTGTACTTCGCCGCGCGTGGCCTGCCGCCATCGGCCACGCTGGGCGTGGCGGAGTTCCTCGCGGTGCCGGGCCACTGGCGCGTGCTGGCCGATCTGACCCTGCTCAGCCTGTTCGCCGGCCTCTACAGCGTGCCGATGTACGCGCTGATCCAGATGCGCAGCCAACCTACGCACCGCGCGCGCATCATCGCCGCCAACAACATCCTCAACGCGCTGTTCATGATCGCCAGCGCCGTGATCGCCGGCGCCTTGCTGCACGCCGGTTTCACCATCCCGCAGATGTTCCTGCTGGTCGGACTGGCCAACGCGGTGGTGGCGTTCTACATCTTCATGCTGGTGCCCGAATACCTGCTGCGCTTCGTGGCCTGGGTGGCGTCGCGGCTGGTGTACCGCTTCCGTGTAAGTGGCGACGCGCACATTCCCACCGAGGGAGCGGCCGTGATCGTCTGCAACCATGTCAGCTTTGTCGATGCCGTGTTGCTGATGGCCGCAAGCCCGCGGCCGATCCGGTTCGTGATGGACCACCGCATCTTCCGTGTGCCGCTGCTGGGCTGGCTGTTCCGTCTGGCCAAGGCCATTCCCATCGCGCCGCAGAAGGAAGACCCGGCGGCCTACGAGGCGGCGTTCGCTGCTGCCGCCGCCGCCCTGCGAGAGGGAGAGCTGCTGGCCATCTTTCCTGAAGGAGGCATCACGCGCGACGGCCAGTTGCAGCCTTTCAAGGGCGGTGTGATGAAGATCCTGGAGCTCGCTGCGCGCGAAGGCCTGCAGCCGCCGGTGATTCCCATGGGCCTGACCAACCTCTGGGGCTCCTACTTCAGCCGGGTCGAGGAACGCAACGGCGAGCGGGTGGCCATGGTGCGGCCGTTCCGGCGCGGTTTCTTCAACCGTGTCGGCCTCAATGTGGGGACCCCGCTGGCCCCGGCTGCGGTGTCGCCCGAACTGCTGCACCAGCGGGTCGGGGCGCTTCTGGCCTGACGGCGGCCTCAGTCCGGTGCACGCGTCGCTGCGTGCACCGGCCACAGCGCCAGGCCACCTTCCAGGCTCCAGGCCTGCTCGCGGCCCAGGTCGCGCAGCGCCCGCGCGGCCTGGGCGCTGCGGTTGCCACTGCGGCAGAAGAACAGCACCGGTACATCGACCGGCAGTCCGAGCCAGTCCGGAAGGTGGCTGGACAAGGCCGACAAGGGCGCGCGCGTGCAGTCGAACCCCGGCCCCAGGACCGCCTCGCCGGACACGGCCTGTTCGCTGGCCTCGCGCACGTCCACCAGCAAGGGCCTGGGCGAGGCGCGCATCAGCGCCTGCACCTGCGCGGCATTCAGCCCCACGTTGTCGGCCAACGGCCTCGCCGCCTGCAACGAACGCTCGGGTGATGCGCTGGCCGCGCCGCCGGCGCGCAGCGCGTCGCCGCAGGCGCGTATGCGGGCACAGGCCTCGTCGATGGCGCTCGCGGGATCGGCGGCGCCAATGGACAGACGCACCGCTGACGCGGCCTGCCACTCCGAGAGGCCCATGGCCAGAAGCACCTCGCTGGGCTGGGCCTTGGCCGCGCCGCAGGCCGAGCCTGCGCTCACGCGCATGCCGGCAGCGTCAAAAAGATCCAGCAGTTGTTTGGAGGCCAGTCCCGGCACGGCGAAGTTGAGGGTGGTCGGCAGGCCGTGTTCGACCGGCGCGTTGAGCACCAGCGCGGGAAACGCTTCCCGCAGGGCCGCGATCAGGCGCTCGCGGCGGTCTCGCAGGGCGGTGGGAGCCTGGAAGGTCTGGCCATCTTCCAGCGCCTCCAGCACCGCGCCGAGGGCCGCGATGCCGCTCATGTTTTCCGTGCCCGCGCGCAGCGCGCCTTCCTGGTCGCCACCTGTCAGCAAAGGGGTGAAAGGCGCGCCCTCGCGCACATACAGCATGCCCACGCCCTTGGGGGCGTACAGCTTGTGGCCAGAGAACGGCGCGTAGTCGATGCCCCGTTCGAGCAGCCGCAGGGGCAGCTTGCCCAGCGCCTGTACACCGTCCACCAGCCAGAGGGGCCGGCTGTCCGCGAGCGCCGCCGAAATGCCGTCGAGGTCGCTGACCACGCCGGTCTCGTTGTTGGCGGCCATGGTGCAGACCAGCGCCGCCTCGGGCGCATGGCGGCGCAGCCAGTCCAGATCGTGGTGGCCATCCGGCCCGACGGGTATGGCTTTCAGCACCAGGCCCAGCCCCAGGATCCGGTTCCAGTGCGCCAGGGCGGCAGGTACCGCCTTGTGCTCGGTGGCGCCGTGGAGCAGCAGCGAGGCCTGGCCGCGCTGCGCGCCGCGGGCGCGCTGTTCGCGCAGATCACAGAGTGCCGACAGCACCGCCGTGTGGATGCCTTCCGTGGCGCCGCTGGTGAACAGCAGTTGTCCGGTGGGCGCCCCCAGCACGCGGCGTGCGTCGGCGCGCACCCGTTCCAGCAGGGCGCGGGCCCGCAGGCCGCTGGTGTGGGTGCTGCTGGGGTTGCCGAAGCAGTCGTTCATGGCCGCGAGCGCGGCGGCCTGGGCTTGGGGCAACACCGGGGTGGTGGCGTTGGCGTCGAGGTAGATGTCCATGGGTGCGGGCTCTTGCGAGGCGACGGTGCGGTGCCGCAGATTCTGCGGGCCACCCAGGGCAAGCCCTGTCCCTTTTGCCCATGAATGGGCGCTCCAGGGGGAATCTGTTTTCTGTTTTTCCCCATGTTCGGGAAAAAATTTCCCCGGTCGCCCGGTTTCGCCTGCCGCGCGTGCGGCGGGCTCGCCACCATGAAAAAGGCCCGGGGCCATGAAGGCCCCGGGCCGGGCGTCTGTACGTGTGGGTTGGCTGTGTTCAGAACGGGATGTCGTCGTCCATGTCGTCGAAACCGCTGGACTGGCGTGCAGGGGCGGCCGCCGGGGCCTGGCGCGGTGCGGCCGCGGGCGCGCGCGGTGCGGCCGCCGGACGGGCGTAGCCGCCGCCGCCACCGCCGCCTTCTTCGCCACCTCCGCCCATGCCTTCACGGCCGCCGAGCAACTGCAGCTCGGTGGCGATGATGTCCACCGTGTTCTTCTCAATGCCGTCCTGGCCGGTGTACTTGCCGTACTTCAGGCGGCCTTCGACGTAGATCGGGCGGCCCTTCTTCACGTACTCGCCAGCGATCTCGGCCAGGCGGTCGTAGAACGTGACGCGGTGCCACTGGGTGTCCTCGATCATCTCGCCGCTGTTGCGGTCCTTGCGCCGGCTGGAGGTGGCCACGCTGACGTTGGCCACGGCCTGGCCCGAGGGCAGGTAGCGGATTTCGGGGTCGCGGCCGCAGTTGCCGACGAGGATGACTTTGTTGACTGATGCCATGGTGGTGTCCTGAGGTGGAGGCGGCAACCCTCGTGGGCGCGGCCGCAAGATGACCTGTCATTGTGCCGCAACTGCGGGTTCGCCCCGGACGCGCCCTTACACTGACCGGCCATGAAGGGTGAACCGGATTTCCTGCAGAACCTGCGCGACGAGATGGGCGGCGCGCGCCAGTGGATCGACCGTGCCATCGTCATCGCCTACGCGGTGCTCACCGGTCTTGCCGTGGTGGCGTTCACCCTGTTGGCCGATGCGGCCCTGGATGTGTATGGCCGGATGCGTGGCCAGTGGTGGTGGGCGCCGCTGCTCTGGACGCCGGCGCTGACCGCGCTGGTGGTCTGGGCGGTGCGGCGCTGGGCACCGGGTGCCGTGGGTTCCGGCGTGCCGCAGGTGCTGACCGCGCTGGACCCGGCCACACCCCTGCGCGAGCGTTCGCGCTTCGTTTCGCTGCGCCTGAGCGTGGCCAAGATCCTGGCGGTGTCCGGCGGTCTGCTGGCCGGACTGTCGATTGGCAGGCAGGGCCCTTCGGTCCAGGTGGCTGCGGGGATCATGCTGCACGCGCGGCGCTGGCTGTCGCCCGCCTCGGGCATCAGCGACCGGGAACTCATCGTGGCGGGTGGCGCCGCCGGTATCGCCGCAGCCTTCAACACCCCGCTGGGCGGCATCGTGTTTGCCATCGAAGAGCTCTCGCGCCGCCTGCTCGACCGCAGCAGCGGCCTGATGCTCGCGGCCATCGTGATCGCCGGCCTCGTGGCTGTCTCGGCGTTTGGCAACCTGTCCTACTTTGGCCGTGTGCGGGTGGAGGCGGTGTCGTGGTGGGCACTGCTGCTGCCGGGAGCCCTGGTGGCGATCGGTTGCGGCCTGCTGGGTGGCCTGCTCTCGCGCCTGATGCTGGCCTCGTTCACTGGCCTGCCGGACCGCTTCTGTGCCTACCGCCGCAAACGTCCGGTGGCGTTCGCCGCGCTGTGCGGCCTGGCCGTGGCCGTGATTGCCGTGGTGAGCCAGGGGCAGACCGTGGGGGTGGGCCATGAACACACCAAGGCCTTGCTGGACCATTCGGCCGATGTCGCCAGCGTGCACCAGCCGCTGCTGTTCACCGGCCTGAAGTTCATCGCGTCCTGGCTGTCGGCATGGACCGGTGTGCCTGGGGGCATCTTCGGGCCCAGCCTGTCGATCGGTGCGGGCCTGGGCGCGGACGTGGCCTGGCTGCTGAGCTCGCCGCATGGCGCGGCGCTGATCGCGCTGGGTATGTGCGGCTTCCTGGCCGCTGTCACGCAGACGCCGATCACCGCCATGATCATCGTCATGGAGATGACCGACGGCCATGGCATGGTGCTCAGCCTGATGGCCTGCGCGCTGCTGTCCAGTCTGGTGTCGCGCATGATCAGCCGACCGCTCTACAGCACCATGTCGACCCTCATGATGCGTTCGCTGCGCGAGCCGCCTGCCGCCAGTCCGCCGGCCGATCCTTCCGCCGCCTCAGTGCCGCGAGGCTGACCCGGCGGCTGGCGGGGCCTTCATGGGCCACGCCAGCACCAGCCACAACAGCATGAGCGTGGCGCTGGCGGTGAAGATGCCCGTGCTGCCCCATTGCCGCGCGATGAGGCCCCCCACGCTGCCGCCCACGAAGATGCCCAGCGACATCAGCGTGTTCTGCACGCCCAGAGCCGCGCCGCGCTGGCGCGGTGCCGCCAGGCGCGAGACCAGGCTGGGCTGGCTGGCCTCCTGCGTGTTGAAGCCCACGAAGTAGAGGCACAGCAGCACGGCCACGGGCCAGAGCGAGGCCGAGTCCTGCACCAGCAGGAACCCGATCTGCACCAGCACCACGAGCGCGATGGAACCCAGGTAGACCGCCTTGAAATGGCCCATGCGTTCCAGGCGGAACAGCACGCCGCCCATGATCAGCAGAGAGGCCACCACCGCCGGCAGGTAGACCTGCCAGTGGTCGGCATTGGCCACGCCCGCCTGCACCAGCAGGGCGGGCACTGCCATCCACATCGCGATCTGCACCGCATGCAGCACGAAGACGCCCAGGTTCACGCGCAGCAGTTCGGCATGGCCCAGGACTTCGCGCAGGCCACCACGCGCGGCCACGGCCGGGAGTGGCGGCTCGGGCGGCACGACCCAGGCCACCACGGCCATGCCCGCCAGCGCCAGCACGGCGGTGAGCGCGAACAGGCCGGACAGGCCGATGCGGGCCGCCAGCACCGGGGCCAGCACCAGCGAGAGCGCGAACATGAGCGCGATGCTGATGCCGACCAGCGCCATCGACTTGGTGCGCACCTGATCGCGCGTGAGATCGGCCAGCAGCGCGGTGACCGCCGCCGAGATGGCGCCCGCGCCCTGGAGCGCCCGGCCGGCCACCAGCCAGTGCAGCGTGGGTGCCCAGGCAGCCAGCGCGCTGCCCAGCACGAAGATGGCCAGGCCGGCAAGGATGACCGGCTTGCGCCCCAGCCGGTCCGAGGCCATGCCCATGGGGATCTGCAGGAAGGCCTGCGTGAGGCCGTAGACGCCCATGGCCAGGCCCACCAGCGCAGGATCGTCGCCACCGGGGTAGTGGCGCGCCTGCAGCGCGAAGACCGGCAGCACCAGGAACAGCCCGAGCATGCGCAGCGCATAGATGGCCGCGAGCGCTGCGCTGGAGCGGCGCTCTTCGGGCGTCATCTGGGTGGCGTCGGTCAGCGGGGCGGCTGGCTGTGAGGCGGCGGGCTGCAGGGAGGACAAGGCGGGCGATGGGTCATCGGCAAAGACGCCTATTGTCCGCGATGGCGACAGTTCCCCTTGATTCGCCGCAAAGACGTGCCTGGCATGGCGTGGCCCGCCGCCTTATCATGTCGGGTTGCCCAGAAAATCCGATCGCGCCTTGAACCAGAACCTGCCCTCGCAGCTCAAGAACCCGCTTGTGCCCGCGCCGTCCGCCGCCTCGGCCGTTCTTTCCGTGCGGGGTGCGCGCACGCACAACCTGCGCAACATCGACCTTGATATCCCGAAGCACGCACTGGTGGTGATCACCGGACTGTCGGGCTCGGGCAAGTCCAGCCTGGCTTTCGACACCCTCTATGCCGAGGGCCAGCGCCGCTATGTCGAAAGCCTCTCGGCCTATGCGCGCCAGTTCCTGCAGCTCATGGACAAGCCGGACGTGGACCTGATCGAAGGCCTGTCGCCGGCCATCGCCATCGAACAGAAGGCCACCAGCCACAACCCGCGCTCCACGGTCGGCACCGTCACCGAGATCCACGACTACCTGCGGCTGTTGTTCGCGCGCGCCGGTACGCCGCATTGTCCCGACCACGACCTGCCGCTGGCCGCGCAGAGCGTGGCCCAGATGGTGGACACCGTGCTGGCGCTGCCCGAGGGCACGCGCCTCATGATCCTGGCACCCGTGGCGCGCGAGAAGAAAGGCGAATTCGCCGAGCTGTTCGCCGACATGCAGGCGCAGGGCTATGTGCGCTTCCGCGTCGATGGCGCGGTGGTCGACTTCGACGCCTTGCCCGCCCTCAAGAAGACGGAAAAGCACAACATCGACGTGGTGATCGACCGCATCAAGGTGCGCGCCGACGAGGAGAGCGATGGCGTGAACCCGCTGCGCCAGCGTCTGGCCGAAAGTTTCGAGGCGGCCTTGCGGCTGGCCGACGGACGCGCCATGGCGCTCGAGATGGACGGCGAGGCGCCCGGCGAGCACGCGTTCTCCGCGCGCTTTGCCTGTCCGCTGTGCCACTACACGGTGGGCGAACTCGAACCACGCCTGTTCTCATTCAACTCGCCCATGGGGGCCTGCCCGACCTGTGATGGCCTGGGGCATACCGAGTTCTTCGATCCCGCCCGCGTGGTGGCCTTCCCGACGCTGAGCCTGGCCAGCGGCGCGATCAAGGGCTGGGACCGGCGCAACGGGTACTACTTCGCCATGGTCGAGAGCCTGGCCGCGCACTACCGGTTCGACGTCGATACGCCCTGGGAGCGCCTGGACGACGCGGTTCGCCAGGTGCTTCTTTTTGGCTCCGGCGATGAAGAGATCAAGTTCAGCTACGCGCTGGAATCGGGCGAGCGCAAGGGCCGCAAGGTCAGCAAGAAACACACGTTCGAGGGCATCATCCGCAACTTTGAGCGGCGCTACCGCGAGACCGACAGCGCCGCCGTGCGCGAAGAACTCGCGCGTTACCGCGCGGTGCAGCCCTGCCCCGATTGCGGTGGCTCGCGCCTGCGCCGCGAAGCCCGGCATGTGTTCGTGGGTGAAGGCGAGCAGAAGCAGCCCATCTACCGCATCAGCCACGTCACGCTGGGCGAGGCGTACGCCTATTTCCAGCGCCTCACGCTCAGCGGGGCCAAGGGCGACATCGCCGCGCGCGTCATCAACGAGATCCGGCAGCGCCTGAAGTTCCTCAACGACGTGGGGCTCAACTACCTGAGCCTGGACCGCAGTGCCGAGACGCTTTCAGGTGGCGAGGCGCAACGCATCCGCCTGGCCAGCCAGATCGGCAGCGGCCTGACCGGCGTGATGTACGTGCTCGACGAACCCAGCATCGGCCTGCACCAGCGCGACAACGACCGCCTCATCGCCACGCTGCAGCACCTGCGCGACCTGGGCAACACCGTGCTGGTGGTCGAGCACGACGAGGACATGATCCGCACCGCCGACCACGTCATCGACATGGGCCCCGGTGCCGGCGTGCACGGTGGCCGCGTGATGGCGCAAGGCAGTTGCGCGCAGGTCATGGCCACGCCCGAATCCCTGACCGGCCAGTACCTCGCGGGCACGCGGCAGATCGCGGTGCCCACGCGGCGCACGCCATGGTTGCCGGTCACGGGCAGCCCGGCGGACACGGCTTCACCGGTGGCCTCGGGGTTCGCCAGCCGCCGCGCGGCGAAGGTGCCTGCGCCCGCCAGTGAGGCGCAGCAGCAGATCCGCGTGGTCAACGCCAGCGGGCACAACCTCAAGAGCGTGAACGTGTCTTTCCCCGTGGGCCTGCTGACCTGCGTGACCGGCGTGTCCGGTTCCGGCAAATCCACCCTGGTCAACGACACCCTCTACGCGGCTGTGGCGCGTACGCTGTACCGCTCACACGATGAGCCCGCCGCGCACGAGGCCATCGAGGGCATCGAGCACTTCGACAAGGTCATCAACGTCGACCAGTCACCCATAGGCCGCACGCCGCGCAGCAACCCTGCGACCTACACCGGCCTGTTCACCGGCATCCGCGACCTCATGGCCGAGATGCCCACCGCGCGGGAGCGCGGCTACGGGCCTGGGCGTTTCAGCTTCAACGTGGCCGGCGGGCGCTGCGAAGCCTGCCAGGGCGACGGCGTGGTCAAGGTCGAGATGCACTTCCTGCCCGACGTCTACGTGCCCTGCGAGGTCTGCAACGGCCGGCGCTACAACCGCGAGACCCTGGACGTGCAGTACAAGGGCCGCAACATCGCCCAGATCCTGGACATGACCGTGGAGCAGGCGCACGCCTTCTTCAGCGCCGTCCCCACTCTGCACCGCAAGCTGCAGACCCTGCTGGATGTCGGCCTGTCCTACATACAGCTCGGCCAGAGTGCCACCACGCTCTCCGGCGGCGAGGCGCAGCGCGTCAAGCTCGCGCTGGAACTCTCCAAGCGCGACACCGGTCGCACGCTCTATATCCTGGACGAACCCACCACCGGCCTGCATTTCGCCGATATCGAACTGCTGCTCAAGGTGCTGCACCAACTGCGCGATGCCGGCAACACCATCGTCGTGATCGAACACAACCTCGACGTCATCAAGACCGCCGACTGGCTCATCGACATGGGCCCCGAAGGCGGCTCGGGCGGCGGTACCGTGGTGGCGCAAGGCACGCCTGAAGAAGTGGCCGCGAACCCGGACAGCCACACGGGGCGTTATCTGGCCCGGCTACTGCAAAGAAATTGAAAGCCACCCACCCGGAGCGGGGGGGCAGCGACCCGCGAAGCGGTGGAGCGTGGGGGCCACGGACCCCGCCGCCGGGCCGCCCCAAGGCGGGGTCAGCCCCCTCGGGGGGCAGCGACCCGCGCAGCGGCGGAGCGTGGGGGCCACAGACCCCGCCGCCGGGCCGCTCCCAAGGCGGGGTCAGCCCCCTCGGAGGGCAGCGACCCGCGAAGCGGTGGAGCGTGGGGGGCCATGGACCCCGCCGCCGGGCCGCTCCCAAGGCGGGGTCAGCCCCCTCGGGGGGCAGCGACCCGCGCAGCGGTGGAGCGTGGGGGCCTTCTAGTCATTCCGGTACGCCAGTCCCACCGTCGCACCGTACGCTGTCCGCCGGCCCGTCAGCGGGCTGCTGGCGGCCGCCCCCTGCAGTTGCAAGACGCTCACGCCGCCGTACATCACCCAGTGGCGGTTCAGCGCGGAGGTGAGCCGCCAGCTCAGCGAGGTGTTGTCCCAGCCGGAGCCGGGTTGATGGATGGGCAGGCCGGTGGCCGCGGCCGCATCGGGCGCGATGCCGTAGAAGGTTCGCTGGAAGGTGCCGTTGGCCCAACCCGCACCCAGTGCCAAATCCCAGTGCGTCTGCGAAGAGACGGGGTAGCGGTAGTTCAGGCCGCTGTCGATGCGCAGGCCACCCTCTCGCCCCAGCAGATCCTGTGAACCGCGCAGCGACGCGCTCCAGCGTTTGCCCAGCGCGATGTTGGCGGCCAGTCGGCCACGCAGCGTGGCGCGCACGTCGGGCAAGCCCTGGAACATGCGATCGCCGTCCCACGAACGGCCTTCATCCAGTTGCAGCGACGTGCTCAGCGACCAGCGGTCGCTGCCCGCCACCACCGTGCTCACACCCGTGTCGACTGTCTGGCGGCCTTGTGTCAGCAACGCACTGGCGCCCGACGTGGCGAAACGGAAGCGCCCGAGCTGGAAGGCCCACATCGGCCTCAGTCGCAGGCGCTGGGAGGTGTCGCTGCCCAGCATGGGCGCCGAGGACGTGAGGGACGCCCCGATCAGGTAGTCGCGGCTGGCGTCGAGCTTGACGGTTTCGTCCTGTGCCATGGCAGGGTCACCCACCACCAGGGCAAGCGAAGCTGCGGGTAGGCAGCACAGCAGGCGTACGAAGGTGCGCATGCGAAGCGTTAGAGCCGTCCCAGGTCCTCGATCGCGTCGATCACCATGCCCGTGCCGACGGCGATGAGCAGGATGTCCGCGGCCACGCGCACGTACTTGTAGCCCGGAGGCGGCACGCCCAGGTGCACCGAAACGCCGCTGGGCACGGGGTAGTAGACGACGTCGCGCGGCAACGGCCGGCCCATCTCCCAGCGCTTGGCATGGCCGGGGGGCAGGCAACCGTTGTGCTTCTTGGCCAACCCGGGCGGGCAGTGGCCCGACTTGAAGCGTGGTTCGTAGTAGTCGTAGGCCGCGCGACGCTGCGGCTCACCGAAGTAGCCACCGATCTGCACCTGGATGTTGACCTGCGGCGCCGCCTCGCGGCGTGGGTCTCGCGGCCTGTCGGGGCGGAGTTGTGGGCTGGAGCGGTCGTCGTGCCGGGCCTCGGGCCGGTGCTTGTGGCCCTTGCCGGGTTTGTCTTCCCAGTCCGGCTTGCCGGCCAGGGCCGTGCCTGCGCTCAGGCTGAGGAAGAGGGTCAACAGCAGCGAGGGAAGCGGCAGGAGTCGGGACATGGGGCGTGTTCGTCGTGAAGGGGTGGAGGGGTGGAGGGGCTGGGCCGTGCACGGCTTTGGGGATTTTCGGAGGACCTCGGAGGGTGCTGGTTACAGGGTGTAATGCCCGCGTTGGCCAGCGCTGTCACAAGGGTGAGGTGGTTCGGCTTTCGAATGAATGGCAGACTCCCGCGTCGACCCATTGCGCCGCAACCGATGGCGCCGCCCCTCCATGGCCCAGGAAACCGAACTCAAGCTCGAACTTCACCCCGACGACCTGCCGCGCCTGCTGGCCCATCCTCTGCTGGCCGGGCAGGCGCCACGGCGTGCGCGCCTGCTCAACACCTACTACGACACCGCCGCACTGGCCCTGCGTGCGCAACGCCTGGCGGTGCGGGAGCGGCGCGTGGGCCGGCGCACGCTGCTGACGGTCAAGACGGCGGGCAGTTCGGTGGGCGGGCTGTCACGGCGCGGTGAGTGGGAGGCGCCCAGCCGGCCTGGGCGCTTCGATTTCGCCTCGCTGGTCGATGACAGTGCCTTGGCCGAGCAACTGGGCCGGGTGGCCTGGCAGCTCGTGCCGGTCTTTCGCACCGACTTCACCCGCCGCACATGGCTGCTCACGCACGGGGCGGCGCGGGTCGAGCTGGCGCTGGACCAGGGTGTCATCGCCACCGGCAGCGCGGGCGATGGCCATCGCCTGCCCATTCTGGAACTGGAGCTGGAGCTGCTGGAGGGACCGGTCGGGGATCTGCTGGACCTGGCGCACACGCTGGCCCTGGGGCCGCAAGGCCGGTCGGAGCAGGGGTTGCGGCTGTTGCCGGCCGATCGCAGCAAGGCGGAACGGGGCTACGCCCTGTTCATGGGTGAGCGGCTGCAGCCGGTGAAGGCTCAGCCGCTGCAACTGCAAGCCGGCATGCACCCGGTGCAGGCGCTGCGGGCCGCCGCGTTCGCGTGCCTGGCGCATCTGCAGGCCAATGCGGCGGGGCTGCGCCAGCCGCCGCTGGAGGGCGGCCTACCCGATCCGGAATTCGTGCACCAGGCGCGGGTGGCCTTGCGCCGCCTGCGCACCGGCCTGCGCCTGTTCGCGCCCTACCTGCCGGGCCGGTTCGTCGGGTACTGGTCCGCGCAGTGGCGGGAGGTGGCCGGGCAACTGGGCGAAGCGCGGGACTGGGACGTGTTCGCCGGCGAATGGCTGCCGGGCCTGCTGGCCGAGCTGGCGCCAGAAGCGGGCTTGCAGGCCGAAGCCAGTGCTCTGGGCGAATGGGTGGCGTCGCAGCGCCGAGAGGCGGGGCTTCGCGCCTTGCAGACGCTCAGCGGCAGCGCGCATGCGCTCAGGTTGCTGGCCTTCATGCACGCTGTGTGGCGCCTGCCTCCCGCCGATCCGGTCGGCGGCACGGCGCCGACGCGGGACAGCGTTCTGGTCTCCTGGGCGGGCGACGCCTTGCGCGAACGGCATGCGCGGCTGCGGCGCGAGGCCCGCACCGCGCGCCGGCAGGGGCCGGAGGGGCGGCACCAGTTGCGCATCGAACTGAAGAAGCTGCGCTATGCGCAGGAATTCCTCGGCGGCCTGCTGCCTGCCGGGCGCATGGCCCGCAGCACCGCTTTGCTGGCGCAGGCGCAGGAGTTGCTCGGCGGCCTGAACGACCTGAGCACCGCGCAGGGCCTGCTGGCGCGCGTGCCGGCGTCCTTGTCGGGTGAGGTGGTGGCCCGCCTGCAGGACGGCCTGCAGGCCCGCCTGGATTTTGGCCTGCGGTCGCTGCCGGCGATGGAGCGTGCCCTGGAGCGCGCGGCCCTGCCCAAAGGCTGACTCAGGACACCTGGGCGCTGGGCCGCTGCGCCACGCGGTCTCGCCAGGCCTGCAGCGCGTGCAGTCCCGCCTCGGCGGGTTTGAAGCGCAGCAGGCGCGAGAACTCCAGCGCGCAGAAGGCGGTGATGTCGGCGATGGTGAAGCGTTCGCCGGCCACCCAGGGCTGGCGCTGCAGTTCGGCGTCGAGCCAGGCGGCGGTCTCCAGGGCCTTCGGGAGCTGCGACTCGCCATAGGCGGCGATCTGCGGCTGCTCCAGCGGCGCCAGGCCTGGGTGCGTGTGGCGGATCGCATTGGCCAGCGGCAGCATCAGGTACCACTCCATGCGCCGGTCGGCCATTTCGATGAAGGCGCGCTCCTCGGCGTTCGTGCCCATCAGGTTGGGTTCGGGCGTATGGCCTTCGAACCAGGTGCAGATCGCGCGGGTCTCGCTCAGCACGCGCCCGTCGTCGAACTCCAGCACCGGTATGCGCGCCAGCGGACTCTTGCGTCGGAAGGCATCGGCCTTGTGTGCCTGGGCATTGAGGTCCACGTCGATCAGTTCCAGATCCTGGATGCCTTTTTCGGCGAGGAACATGCGCACGCGCCGCGGGTTGGGCGCGCGAGGTGCCACGTAGAGCTTCATGGTGTCTGACTCCTGCCGGTCTCCACCATGCTCAGGGCCTCGCGGGAAAAGCGCGCGGCGCCTTCGTCCCCATCGCGCCCGAGGTCCACCTTGGCGGGCGGTTGCTCGATGCCGCGCTGCACCGCCGGACGCTGGCGGATCGCATTGCGCCAGCGCCGCAGATGCGGCAGGTCGTCGATAGACACTCCGGACCAGCGGTGCGTGCGCACCCAGGCCCAGTTGGCGATGTCGGCGATGGAGTAGTCGCCCGCCAGGTACTCGTGGTCCCGCAGGTGCCCGTCCAGCACACGGAACAGGCGCTTGCATTCCCCCTGGTAGCGGTCGATCGCGGCGGGGATCTTTTCCGGAAAGTAGCGGAAGAACACGTTGGCCTGGCCCATCATCGGTCCCACGCCGCCCATCTGGAACATCAGCCACTGCAGTACGCGTGAGCGGCCCCTGGCGTCCGTGGGCATGAGCCGGCCGGTCTTCTCGGCCAGGTAGATCAGGCAGGCACCGGACTCGAACACCACGAAGTCCTCGGCCGCGCGGTCGATGAGCGCGGGGATGCGGCCGTTGGGGTTGATGGCCAGGAAGGCCGGCGTGCGCTGCTCCCCCGCGGTGAGGTCGAGCACCTTGAGCGTGTAGGGCAGGCCCAGCTCTTCCAGCGCGATGGATACCTTGTGTCCATTGGGCGTGGCAGCGGTGTACAGATCGATCATGGCGGTCCCTGAGAGAGGCGGGGCCGGCCATCTTAGCGGTGTGCCGCGCAGCCGTCGCGGTGCGGGGCCTCTACGCCATGAAGCCGAGGTTGGTCGGGTAGTCCGCGCTGTTGAAGTTCGTCAGGTTGGGCAGGATGCCGGCCATCTCGCCACCCTGCACACCGAACCAGGTGGCCAGCGTGCCGGCGTACTGGTCCACGGACGTGCTGGGCAGCAGGCGGCCCTGGCCGACGTGCCACTGGTCGTTGGCATCGGTGGTGGAGTTGCCCACGCTCACCGGGGGCGCCTTGCCATAGAAGGCCTTGCCCTGCACGGCACCGCCCACCATGAAGTGGTGGCTGCCCCAGCCATGGTCGGAACCGTCGCCGTTGGAGGTGAGCGTGCGGCCGAAGTCCGACGCGGTGAACGCGGTGACCTGGTTCGCCACGCCGAGTGCCACGGTGGACGCGTGAAACGCCGTGAGCGCGCCGCTCAGCCGGCCCATGAGCGTGGCCTGGTTGCTCAACAGGTTGTCGTGCAGGTCAAAGCCACCCATGGAGACGAAGAACACCTGGCGGTGGTTGCCCAGTTCGTTGCGTGCGGCGATCAGACGCGCCACCAGCTTGAGCTGGTCCGCCAGGTTGTTGCCCGTGGGAAAGGCGCTGAAGGCCGCGTTGGTGGCCGGGTAGGCCGCCAGAGCCGATGAGATCGCGCTCTCGGCGCCCACGGCGCGCGCGGTCACCAGGTTGTACTCGTTCTCCAGCACGTGAGAGCGGGTCTGCAGCGCGAGCTGGGTGATGGCGCCGCGCACGGCCGAGGAGCCGTACACGTTGCCATTGAGCGCATTGATCTTCACCGCGCCGTTGGTGCTGACCTGGTAGGACAGGGCCTGGTCGCCCGAGAGGAAGACCGTATTGCCGGTGACCGAGATGCAGGTGAGCACACGGCTGCTGTTGGAGGACAGCGCGAGGTCGCCGATATGGCCACCCCATCCGGTGGTGGCGCCTTCCGGCTGGGAGGACTGCCAGACCGACTGCTGGTCGTTGTGTGAGAACAGCTTGGGCGGGATCGGGTAGAGGGTGCGGTTGCTGCCCTGGTACTGCTGGCGCGTGAGAGGGACGACCAGCGGCCCCACATTGAGTTGCACGGCGGCGTTGCCGCTGTTGAACAGGCCGGCCAGGCCGGTCATGGCCGGGTGCAGTGCGTACTGGCGCCCACCCGGCAGTGGGGTGTCGGGGTTGAGCAGGGTCGCCGCGAGGTCGGCCTGCGCCAGCGCGATGCCACCCGCCGTGCGCCCCGCGCCACCGCCTCGCACCGCGCTGTACTGGTCGTAGCTGGCGTTGTCGTAGTTGATGACGGTGTTGGCGTAGTCGTTGCCGCCATAGAGAAACACGCACACCAGGGCCTTGTAGTCGGTGGCGTCGAAGGCGGCGGCATCGGCCATGGCGGCCAGGTTCAGGGCGGTGGGCAAGGCCGCGCCGGTGAAGGCGAGCTGGCCGGCGCGGCGCAGGAAGGCGCGCCGCGTGTGCTTGTCGGGCTGGATGAAGTGCATGGCGTGGTCCCTGTTACTTCTGGATCAGGTATTCGGGCGTGGCCATGACCATCAGGATCGCGGCCCACACGCGGCGGTTCTTGAGGGTGTCTGTGCTCGCACTGGTCACGGTGGTGGCTTCCAGCGCGGTGACCATGGTCTGCCTGGTCGCGCTGGAGAGCTGGCCCGCGCACAGCACCAGAGACAGGTGGTTCACCAGCGCGCTCGCATTGGTCACCATGGAGAGTTCGCGCGCGTAGTTGGCGACGACGTCGTAGGCGTAGCTGGTCCACGCGGCCTCTGGT
This sequence comes from Hydrogenophaga sp., assembly GCF_026125785.1. Lineage (GTDB taxonomy): Bacteria > Pseudomonadota > Gammaproteobacteria > Burkholderiales > Burkholderiaceae_C > Hydrogenophaga. The sequence continues at coordinate 135,836 of NZ_JAHCKL010000007.1, read as the reverse complement.
ACCGCCGGGTTGGGGCAGTTGATGCCGCGCTCGATGACGCCTTGCATGAAGTTGAGGTAGCCGCCCACCGAGGACTCGTTGACGAGCTGGAACTCCGGGGCCGTGGCACCCGAGGCCGAGAGTGCGGTGCCCGGCGGCACGTAGCCGGGGCGGAAGAAGTTGAACACCGAGGGCGCGCGCAACGGGCTCTGGCCCAGCTGCGTGGCCGGGTTGCCCAGGTCGAAGATCTTCCAGCTGCCCGCGTTGGACACCACGTTGAAGGTGCGCGCCCACTGGATGAAGCGCAGCATGGGCTCGCGCAGCTTGCCAAAGGTGGTGCTTGCCAGGCTGGCCGCACCACGGGCCTCATCGTCCAGCAGGATGGCCACCCAGACCGCGCGCAGGTCGCCGCGCACGCCGGCACCGTTGTCGATGAAGCGTGCCGCGACGCGCGACACATAGGCCGGGCTGGGATCGCTGGTGACCAGTCGCTGGATCATCTGGCGCGCGAAGAAGGGCGCCGTGTTGGGGTGGTTGAACAGCGCGTCCATGGCCACGCGCAAGGCGTCCTTGCCTTGCGTGTTGGCCGGTACGGTGGTGCCCAGGAAGGTGGCCGCCAGCATGGAATGGCGGCTGGCGGTGAGCGCCATGGGCTTGCGCGCGAACTCGCGCGACTCGATGGTGTACGTCTGCCCCGGCACGGTGTGGCGCACGCCGTCGGAGCGGTCGAAGTCGTAGCCCGTGAAGACGCGCGCCAGGTTGGTCACGTCGTCCTGCGTGTAGGTCTCCAGCGGCTTGCCGCTGCCATCGGTCTTGACGGTGCCGTCCAGGTTGAGCTGGTACACGCCCAGGCTGAAAAGCTGCATCACCTCCCGCGCGTAGTTCTCGTCCGGCACACGGCCGGTGGAGACGTTCTCCTTCTGGTTGCCCTTGGTGTTGAGGAAATAACCCATCGCGGGATGCAGGGTCACGTCTTCCAGCAACTGGCGGTAGTTGCCGAAGGCGTTGCGCTTGAGTGTGTCCCACCAGTCCGCGTAGGCGTGCGCACGCCAGGTGAACTCGGCCGACGCGAGCGAGCTCACGAAGAACTCGGAGAGTGCCAGCGCAATGCGCTTGCGCATCATGTCCGGACCATAGAGCAACTGGTTCCAGATCATGAAGTCGGCGGGATAGTGGTTGAAGAAGTAGCTGTTGCTGTCCACCGACCCATAGCCCCGGTTCTCCAGCCAGTCCCAGCCCGTCATGCTCTGGTTGCGCACGAACTGGTTGGCCAGCCATTGCGCGTATGTGGAGCTGCGCAGTTCGGCGATCTCCTCGGGCGTGGAGGAGAACTGGGCCTGCTGGAGGAAGCGCGCGGCTTCCGCGTCGCTCGCTGGTGCGGCATAGGAGAAGCCGGCGAGAGAAAAATCCACCACGCCTACGGCGGGCGGCTCGTTCGCGCTTTCTCCGCCGCCACCTCCACCGCATGCCGCCAGCGCCGCCGCGGCGGCGGCAGCCGCGGCCACGGTGGCCAAGCCTGGGCCTGGGGCCTGCTCGGGGGAAGTCTCATCCAGGTTTCGCAGGGGCGCTTCGATCTCCGACATGGGGTTCCTCCTCGGTTCGTCGAGCGCGAGTGTAGGCAGCACCACCCGCCACGGCGGGGGCGCTTTTCATGTGGTTACAGCTCGGTGTGGCGCGTCTGCGGCAACCGCCGAACGGTCATGCCGCCTGGTCCGGCGCGGGCGCCGCTGGTCGAAATTCAGGTGCGCGCGGCCTGCAGTTCGTCTCGCGTGCGGAGCGCTGCGGCGCGCGCCGCGGCCGCGAAATCCGTGCCATTGGAGGCGTAGAGGATGGCGCGCGACGAGTTCACGATGATCGGGCCGGTGGTCTCCGCGCCCTGCGTGCGCAGCCCGGCCTTCACGGTGGCCGCTGCATCGCCGCCTTGCGCGCCGACGCCCGGGATGAGCAGCGGCAGATGCGGTGCGATCGATCGCACGCGCTCGATCTCCGTCGGGTAGGTGGCGCCGACCACGAGGCCCAACTGGCCATTCAGGTTCCACGGACCCTGCGCCAGGCTCGCCACATGCTCGTACAGCAGCGGCTGCCCCGGCACGCTCGCCAGGCGCTGGCTCTGCAGGTCGTCCCCGCCGGGGTTGGACGTGCGGCACAGCAGGAAGGCGCCCTTGCCGTGGTACTGCAGATAAGGTTGTACCGAGTCGAAACCCATGAAGGGTGAAAGCGTCACCGCATCCGCGCCATAACGTTCGAACGCCTCGATCGCATACTGCTGCGCGGTGCTGCCGATGTCGCCGCGCTTGGCATCGAGGATCACCGGCACCTGTGGCGCCACGTTGCGCATGTGTGCCATGAGCCGTTCGAGCTGGTCTTCCGCGCGGTGCGCCGCGAAGTAGGCGATCTGCGGCTTGAAGGCCAGGGCGGTGTCTGCGGTGGCCTCGACAATGGCCGCGCAGAAGTCGTAGATGCGTCGGGCATCGCCTTGCAGGTGGGCGGGAAAGCGGGCCGGATCGGGGTCCAGCCCTACGCACAGCATGGAACGGTTCAGGCGCTCGGCGCTGCGCAGCTTGTCGAGAAATGTCATGCCGGGATTCTAGTGTGGTGCCCTGCAAATGACTGCCCATGGCATCGCGCCTTCGCACCCATGGCGGCGTTGCAAATCCTCGCGATGGCTGCGGCTGTCGCTGCGGTTTGCGCCTTCACACCGGATGGCGGCTTCCCGTGGGGACTTGTCCTGCGCTCGACGGAGCGTCGTCCGATGCCCGCCTAAGATCTCGGCCATGCACACCTTGTCCCGCCGGCAGCTCATTCTTCTGATTCTTCTCACGCTGGTCTGGGGCCTCAACTGGCCCATCATGAAGATGGGCGTGACTGGCTACCCGCCGCTGACCTTCCGCACCATCAGCATGTGGATCGGCCTGCCGGTGCTGGCGCTGGTGCTGGTCTGGCGACGCGTGCCTTTCCGCATCGAGCGCGCCCATTGGCCCGAGCTGTGCATGCTGACCGTGTTCAACATGGTGGCCTGGCACACCCTGGTGATGCTGGCGATTCCCACGCTGTCCAGCGGCCGCTCCGCGATCCTGGGCTACACCATGCCAGTGTTCTCCGCCATCGTCGGCGCCTGGTGGTTCGGCCAGAAGCTGGCCGGGCGTGCCTGGGGCGGCGTGGCGGCTGCCGCCACGGGCGTGGTGCTGTTGTTGTGGCACGAGTTCATTCAGCTCTCGGGCGCTCCGCTGGGGGTGCTGATGATGCTCGTGGCGGCGGCGACCTGGGCATTGGGCACGCAGTTGCTGCGCCGCACCCGCATGCCACAGACCACGCTCACCATTTCCTTCTGGATGACCGTGCTGACCACGCTGTGGATGACGGTGCTGGCGACGGTGTTCGAGCGCGATGCCTGGGCCTGGCCGACGCCATCGGTATGGGCCGCGATGATCTACAACGCGCTGGGCGTGTTCGCCTTCGCGCAGGTGGTCTGGTTGTCGATGGCGCGCGACCTGCCCCCGATCGCGTCCACCCTCTCGGTGATGTTCATTCCCGTGCTGGGCGTGTTCAGCGGCGCGCTGTTCCTGGGCGAGGTGCTGCACTGGCAGGACTGGGCCGCCGTGGCGCTGATCATGTTCGCCATCGCCACCGTGTTGTGGCCGTCGCGTGCGGTGAGCGCAGGTTGACCGCGGTACCGGCGGCCTGGTTGCGCTGAAGGGTGTCCATGCGCGCGCAGCCCGCACGGCACAACGGGACAGGTCTCAGGCGCCCTGCGGCGCCGTGAAGCCCCTGCATACCGCGGCCAGCTTGTGACCGTCGGGATCGCGCACGTAGGCCGCGTAGAAGTCCGGGTTGTACTGGGGCCGCAGGCCGGGCTCGCCTTCACTGCGTCCGCCATGCACCAGCGCCTGTGCATGGAACGCGTCCACGGCTTTCCAGCTGCGGGCGCGCAAGGCCACCATGGTGCCGTTGCCCACGGTGGCGGCGCGTCCATCGAACGGCGGGCACAGCCAGAGCGCGACTTCACGCGCGCCTTGGTCTTCGTAGGTGCCCCAGCCATGCCAGCCTTCCCAGTCGGGTTCGCCGCTGGTGTCCACCCGCTGCAGGCCCAGCGGTGCGAGCACCGCGTCGTAGAAGGCGGCGGCACGCGGTGCGTCGTTGGTGCCCAGGCAGACGTAGGTGAACATGGCCCCTTCAGTCGCCCGCAGGCGGTTGCTCCATGACGTGCATGGCCAGGCAGAGGTCTGCCCAGGCCTTGCCCTTGTCGAGAGGGGTGCGCAGCAGGTAGGCTGGGTGGTAGCTCACGATCACCGGCACGCCTTCGTAACGGTGCACGCGTCCGCGCAGCCGGCCTATGGGTTCCGTGGTCTTGAGCAGCGACTGCACCGCGAAGCGGCCCATGGCCACGATGACGCGGGGCTTGACCAGCGCGACCTGGCGTGCCAGGTAGGGCTCGCACTGCACCACTTCCTCGGGCTGCGGATTGCGGTTGGCCGGTGGGCGGCATTTGAGGACGTTGGCGATGTAGGCGCCTTCCGCGCCGCGGCCATCGCGGCTGCGGCCGGTGGCGAGCAGCATGTTGTCCAGCAACTGGCCGGCCGCGCCCACGAAAGGTTCGCCACGCAGGTCTTCGTTTTCACCCGGTGCTTCGCCGACGATCATCCAGTCGGCCTGTTCGTCTCCCACGCCGAAGACCGTGTTCTTTCGGCTCTTGCACAGCCCGCAGGCCTGGCACTGGGCCACCGTCTCGCGCAGCGTGGCCCAGTCCATGGACTGCACTTCACCGGCCCGCGCGGGGCGCTGCGCCATGACCGTTGCAGGCACGGGCAGGCCGGTGGCTGCTGGTGGGGATGCGGCCGCGACTGGTGCGGGGGCGGGTCGTGGCGCTGCCACGGGCGGCTCGGAGGTTGCCTCTGCGGCGCCGGTGGGTCGCGTCCTGGGCGCCCATACGCGCACGCCCATTTCCGCGAGCATGGCGCGCTGGCGGGCGTCCAGCCGTGGCACGAAGGAGGTATCGGGGGCCTGGCTCATGGCGTGGAGCCCTCGCCAGCGGGGTTGTCCAGCCGCAGGCTCATGACCACCGCGTCCTCGCGCTGGAAGTGGCCGTTGGGGTAATAGGCCTTGCGCAGGCCGACCTGGCGGAACCCATAGCGTTCATAGAGTTGGCGCGCGGGTGTGTTGCCCTGACGCACCTCCAGCCAGAGCCACTGCGCGTTCTGGCCGCGTGACCAGAGCACCAGGGCGTCCAGCATGAAGCGCGCCCAGCCCTGGCGCTGGTGCTCCGGGGCGATGGTGATGTTGAGCAGGTGGACTTCGTCCACACCAGGCATTGCCACCAGGTAGCCCAGCAGCCGCAGGGCCTGCTCGCGTTCGTGCGGCAAGGCTTCGCCCATCAGCATCACCGCCGGGTAACCGGCCTGCAGAGAGTCCTTGAAGTGCTTGCGGGACCAGGGGTGTGCGTAGGCGCGCGTCTCCACCCCATGCACCGCGTCGAGGTCGGTTTCCTTCATGGGGGTGAAGGTCACGCGGCGCTGCGCCGCAGGGGTCGCCGCGTCAGCGGCCGGCCGCAGCGGCAGCGCCGGTCCTGGCCACAGGCCGCTGGCCCAAGCGGGCAGTGCGTCGCCGGGCGCGGGCAGGGTGCTCCAGCCGCTGTTCACGGGCGGGCCTCCGCGCGCGGTGATTCCCGCTCGGCCGTGGTCAGCGCCACCTTGTCGCGCACGTACAAGGGCCATGCGTCGCGCGCGGCGACCGCAGCACCCGCGGTCAGCAGGGGCTGCGCCAGCCGCAGCAAGGCCGTGGCGGTGGGCAGCACGGCGAGGTGGTCGCTGGCAAGCCGGCCCAGCGCGTCCGGATAGGCCGCGCGCGCGTTGCCGGCCAGCAGCACGCGGTGCGCGGCGGGCACATGGGCGTCCAGGTAGGCGGGCAGGTCGGCCGGGGCGCACAGGCGCACAGGCGCGGTGGCGCGCAGGCCGTCCGATTCCCGGGCATAGGGCGCCACGTAGAGCTCGCCCATGCGGGCATCGAGCAGAGCGACGATCGTGTCTGCCGCCGGCAGACCCTGCGCGGCCTGCGTCCAGCGCGCCTCTTCGGCCAGCGCCAGCAGGGTGTCCACGGGCAGTACCGGCAGGCCGGACGGACTGCGCGCGCCGTAGGCCAGTCCCTGGGCCACGGCGCAGGCGGTGCGCAGGCCGGTGAACGAACCGGGACCGCGGCCGAAGACCACCGCATCCAGGCTGGCGAGCGGCCAGCCGGCCTGGGCCAGCAGCGCTTGCACCAGCGGCAGCAGCGTGGCCGATGCCTGTGCGCCACCGGGCCCCGTGTGCTGCCAGCAGGGACCGGTGGCCTCACCCGAGCCGACGGCGACCGAGAGCGTGTCGGTGCTGGTTTCGATGGCAAGCAGTCGGGAAAAGGGCATCCGGGGATTATCGGCCACCCTCTGGCGCCGGTGGCGGCGTGCGGCCTGTCTCGCCCGCGCCTCAATGGCGCAGCGGCAGCAGCATCCGCTGGCCGAGGCGTTCCATAATCGGACAGCCATGCCCCAAGCTTTCGTACGTTTCGTTGCCCTGCTCCTTGGTCTGCTGGCCTTCTCGTGGGGCCTGCCCGTTGGCGCGCAAACGGCTGCCAGCGCCAGCGGGGCTTCCCTGCCGCCGGGTGTGCTGGCCGCGCTGCAGCGGGCGCAGGTGCCGGCCAGTGCCTTGTCGGCGCTGGTGGTGCCGGTGGAGCCGGGCGGCCAGGACCGCCTGCGCTACCGCGCCGACGTACCGGTCAACCCAGCGTCGGTGATGAAGCTGGTCACCACCTATGCGGCCATCGACATGCTGGGGCCGGACTTCACCTGGGCCACGCGCTTCCTGACCGACGGCTCCATCGAGAACGGCGTGTTGCGCGGCAACCTGTACGTGCGCGGCGGCGGCGACCCCAAGCTGGTGCTTGAGCGCATCCTGCAGGCCTTCTTCAAGCTGCAGGACCTGGGCGTGCAGGTCATCCTGGGCGACATGGTGCTCGACCACAGTGCCTTCGAGCTGCCGGCCATTGATCCCGGGGCCTTCGACGGCGAGGCCCTGCGTCCTTACAACGCCTCGCCGGATGCGCTGCTGGTCAACTTCAAGTCGGTCATCCTCACTTTCCGGCCCGACCCGGTGAATGGCGTGGCGCAGGTGCTCAGCGAACCGCCCATGGCCCGCCTGGCCATCGACGCCAGCGTGCCGCTGGCCCGCAGCGGTGCCTGTGGCGACTGGCGCGGCGGCCTGCGGGCGCGCTTCGACGACGCCAACAGCATCCGCTTCGAGGGCCGCTATCCCCTGAGCTGCGGCGAACTCAAGTGGCCGGTTGCCTACCAGGACCCTTCGAGCTACGCCGCCCGTGCGCTGGAGGGCATGTGGCGCTCCGCGGGCGGTGCCATCACTGGCGGGGTGCGCAGCGGACTCACGCCACCGGGTGCGCAACTGCTGTACGAGGCACCGTCCCTGCCACTGGCCGAGATCATCGTGGACGTGAACCAGTGGAGCAACAACGTGATGGCGCAGCAGCTGTTCCTCACACTGGGCCAGTTGCCGCCGGTGAACTACGCCACCGAAGGCAGCATCGCCAGCCGACAGTGGCAGCCAGCGCAGCCCGGCCGTTTCGAGCGGTCCCGTGAAGTGCTCGCGCAATGGTGGCAGCGCACCTTCGGTCCGCGCACGCCCGCGCCGGTGCTGGACAACGGCTCCGGTCTCTCGCGCGACGAGCGCATCACCCCCGAGGCGCTGGCCACGCTGCTGCGCCACGCCGCCACGCACCCCAAAGGGGCGCAGTTCGTGCAGTCGCTCTCGGTGGCGGGTGTCAACGGCACGGCGTCGCGCCTGTCGCGCAGCCCGGGCAGCCTGGCCCGTGGCAACGCCTTCATCAAGACCGGCACCCTGCGCGACGTCACCGGCATCGCTGGCTACGTACAGGCAGCCAACGGCGCGCGCTACGCGGTGGTGGGGTTCATCAACCACCCCAACGCGCCGGCCGCGCGGCCCGCCCTGGACGCGCTGCTGGACTGGGCAGCGGCCCAGCAGGACTGAACCCCGGACATGCAGACCAGCGAGTTCATCGGCTTCGCGGCGGCCTTCCTCACGACCGTGAGCTTCGTTCCCCAGGCCTGGCTGACTTTTCGCTCGCGCGATGTGAGCGGCATCTCGCTGGGCATGTACAGCGTCTTCACGCTCGGCGTGGCGCTCTGGCTCCTGTACGGCCTGAGCCTGGCGGCCTGGCCGGTGGTGGTGGCCAATGCCATCACGCTGGCGCTCGCCCTGACCATCCTCGTGATGAAGCTGCGCTACGGCGGCAAGGACGACCGGCGCTGACGCACACGCGACCCACGGCGGTCTCCACCCGTGGTTAACCCTGTAGGGGCGACGGGGTGGGCTGTCTAAGCTTTGAATCGAACGATCGTTCGATTCAAAGCCTGCTCTGGAGACAAACCATGCTGTTCCGTACCCGTCTGGCGCCTCTGATGGCGACTCTTGCTGTGGTTCTGGTGGCCTGTGGCGGAGGCGATGACAGCTCTTCGCCGACCCCACCCTCGCCAACCCCGCCGCGGACGTCCTCGGTGAAGGTGGTGGGCGACAGCCTCAACGACAGCGGCACCTTCGGCATCAAGTTCACCGTGCAGGGCACGGTGGCGGCGCCCAGCCTGATCTGGACCGACCAGGTGGCCGCGGCCGTGGCGGTATCGGGCCTGTGCCCGCGCTACCAGGCGACGGGCCCCTCCACCGTGGTGCTCAACGCGGGCGCGACCGCCTGCACCAGCTACGGCGTCGGCGGCGGCCGCATCAACCCTTCGGGTACCGCAGACGACACCACGCCCTTTTCCGTGGTCCAGCAGCTCAAGGACCTGCGCACCCAGCAGCCGCTGTACAACCCCGAGGACCTGCTGCTGGCCGACGGCGGTGGCAACGACCTGGCCGACCTCACGGGCGCCTACCTGGGCGCGGCCGGCGATGCCGGGGCCGCGTTCCTGGCGCTGGCCGGTGAGTTGCTGACCCCCGCTGAAATAGGGGCTGCTGCTTCGCTGGAGGCCTTGGGCGCGGCCTACGCCACCCAACTGGCGAACACCCTGGCCGACGCCCTCACCACGGAGGCGCTGAACCGCGATGCGCAGCGCATCGTCGTGATCACCGCGCCCGACATCACGCGCACGCCGCGCTTCCTGGCCGTGCTCGCGGGCGTGAGCATGGCCAGCAGCCCGGCTGCGGCGGCACAGGTCAAGGCGGTGGTGAACCAGTGGGTGGTGGCCTTCAACACCCAGCTCAAGGCCCGCTTCAACGGCAACAGCCGCGTGGCGGTGGTGGACTTCTACGCCGAATTCAACAAATGGCTGGATACGCCAGCCACCTACGGCCTGACGAACACCACCACGCCAGCCTGTCCCGCCACGGGCGTGGACGGCCAGGGCCTGCCGACCTACAGCATCGCCACTTGCACCGCGGCTTCGCTCAGCGCCGCGCCACCGGTGGGCGAGACCGGGCCGGACTGGTGGCGGACCTATGTCTTCTCCGACAACTTCCACGGCACCCCACGCACCAACGAATTGATGGGCAACCTGGTGGTGCAGGCCCTGGAAGCCAAGGGCTGGAAGTAGGGAGGGGCAGCGCGCGCGGGCGTCAGGCGGCGGCGCGCTGCAGGCGGTCGCGCACGCCGTCCCAGGCCGGGTCCGCAGGGGGTGTTTCCACCCAGATCAGGCGCACGCCGCTGGCGTCGATCTCGCGCAGGACGGCAAAAAGCTCCTGCGCGCTGCGCGCCGCATCGTCGGGCATGCGGCGCAGCGCGACACCGCGTGCCGCCTTGAGCGGACTGCGCGCATAGACGCCGATGTGGCGCGCGTCGGCGCCCAGCACGTCGAGCGCGGCCTGCAGGGCGGGCGCGTCCATCAGCCGCACCTTGGCGCGCGGCGCGTAGTGGGATTCGAGCGTGCCCGAGGCGCGGGGCGCGGCCTCGTCGCGCGCGCGCACCGGCTGGCCGCAGGCCGCCTCTAGCTGGGCGACGGTGATCATGCCGGGACGCAGCAGCACCGGCTGCCCGCGCGTGGCATCGACGATGGTGGACTCGATGCCGACCGGGCAGGCACCGCCGTCAAGGATGAGCAGGTCCTCGTCCGCCAGCGCGGCGAATTCCTCGGCCACGTGCGCCGCGGTGGTCGGGCTCACGCGCCCGAAGCGGTTGGCGCTGGGCGCGGCGATGCCGGTGACGCCGTGGCTTGCCGCGACGCTCAGCAGCGCCTGGGCCACCGGATGGGATGGGCAGCGCAGGCCGATGGAGTCCTGGCCGCCGGCGGCCACCGCGGCCACGCCTTCACGGCGCGGCAGGATCAGGGTGAGCGGTCCCGGCCAGAAGGCCCGCATCAATGCCGTGGCGAACGGCGGCACCGCGCGGGCGTAGTGGTCCACGCCGGTGCGGCCATCCGCGGCCAGGTGCACGATCAGTGGGTGGTCACTGGGCCGGCCCTTGGCCTCGAAGATGCGGTGCACCGCCGTGGCGTTGTCGGCGTCGGCCGCCAGGCCATAGACGGTCTCGGTGGGCATGCCCACCAGGGACCCGGCTGCCAGCCGCCGCGCCGCGGTGTCGATGGCGGCGGGGTCGTCGGCAGGCAGCAGCAGCGGCATGGAACGGGGTCGTTTCTGCTCAGCGCGCCGCGCCAGCCGCCAGGCCTTCCAGGCCCAGCAGTGCCAGTGCGCGGGACGCCGTGTCGCGCACCTGCGCCACGCTGGCGCCGGTGACGTTGAGGTGGCCCATCTTGCGGCCCGGGCGTGCATTGAGCTTGCCGTACAGGTGCAGGTGGGTGCCCGGCAGCGCCAGCACCTGGGCCCAGGGCGGCGTCACAGGCCGGTCGCTGCGCTGAGTGCGCACCGCGTTGGCCTCGAACCAGAGATCGCCCAGCAGGTTGACCATGATGGCGGGGCTGTGCTGGCGTGGCGTGGGCAGCGGCAGGCCGGCCAGGGCGCGCACCTGTGCCTCGAACTGGGATATGTCGCAGGCGTTCTGCGTGTAATGGCCGCTGTTGTGCGGGCGCGGTGCCATTTCATTGACGACCAGGTCGAGCGTGCCATCGCGGGCCTGCACCACGAAATACTCGACGCAGAGCACGCCGACGTACCGGAGCTGGCTGGCGATGGCCACCGTGCTGGCCTGCGCGCGCTGCGCCAGCGCCGGGTCCAGCGTGCCCTCATGCACCTCGGTCAGCGCCAGGATGCCATCGCGGTGGGTGTTTTTCTGCACCGGGAAACTCACCACCTGGCCGTCGGCACCGCGCGCCACGATGACCGAGCACTCGGCATGCAGGGGCAGGCGCTTCTCCAGCACGCAGGGCACCTTGTCCATGGCATCCCAGGCAGCGGCCAGTTCTGCGCGTGTGGCCACGCGGGCCTGCCCCTTGCCGTCGTAGCCCATGCGCACGGTCTTGAGAATGCCGGGCAGCAGGTCGTCTGGCACGGCGGCGAGTTGCGCATCGGTGGTGATGGCCGCGTGCGGGGCCGGACTCACGCCGCTGGTGGACGCGCACTGCAGGAAATGAGCCTTCTCCCTGAGCCGGTCCTGCGCCACCGCCACGCAGGCGGCCGACGGCGCGACCGTGCGCTGCGCGGCCAGCGTGGTCAAGGCCTGCGCGGGGACGTTCTCGAATTCGGTGGTGATGGCCTCGCAGCGCTGGGCGAGCTGCGCGAGTCCTTGCTCGTCGGCGTAGGGTGTGCGGATGTGGTGGTGGCTGATCAGGCCGGCCGGACTGGCCGGGTCGGGGTCGAGCACGGCGGTGGTGAAGCCCATGGCCTGCGCGGCCTGCACGAACATGCGCCCGAGTTGCCCGCCACCCATCACGCCCAGCGTGATGGGCTGCCCGCTGGGCGTGGCGGCACCGGGCAGAAGGGTCTTGGCGGTGTTCATGGGGTTGGCAGGGTCATGGCGCGGGCAGCGGCGGTCTGCTCGGCGCGAAAGGCCTGCAGGCGCTGGCGCAGCGCGGGGTTCTCGTTGGCGAGCAATGCGACGGCGAACAGCGCCGCGTTGGCCGCGCCGGCCGCGCCGATGGCGAAGGTGGCCACCGGCACGCCCTTGGGCATCTGCACGATGCTGTGCAGGGAGTCCACGCCGCTGAGGTGCTTGCTGGCCACCGGCACGCCGAGCACCGGTACCACGGTCTTGGCCGCCAGCATGCCCGGCAGGTGGGCGGCGCCGCCCGCGCCCGCGATGATGGCCTTCAGGCCCCGGTCGGCCGCGCTCTCGGCGTACGCGAACATGTCGTCGGGCATGCGGTGGGCCGAAACGACGCGCGCCTCGTGCGCGACACCGAAGTCCTGCAGGATCTGCACGGCGTGCTGCATGGTGTCCCAGTCGCTGCTGGAGCCCATGACCACGCCCACTTGGATGGGGTTCATGAAAGTGCCTATGGCCGATGCGACCCCGTTGAGGGGCCGGGCGGTGGCGCGCATGCCGATGCAGGGCGCTCTCCGGTAAAGTGTCGATTTTACGTTTGCGTGCCGCGCATCCCGCGCGTGCCATCAGCCAGGCCTCCCCCATGATCGACGTCACCATCGCCAACTTTGAAGCCGAAGTCATCGAAGCTTCGCAAACCACCCCCGTGCTGGTGGACTTCTGGGCGCCCTGGTGCGGCCCTTGCAAGGTGATCGGACCGCTGCTGGAAAAGCTTGAGGCGGACTACGCCGGGCGTTTCAAGCTGGTGAAGATCGATTCCGACCAGGAACAGCAACTCGCCGCCGCCTTCGGCATCCGCAGCATTCCCACCTGCGTGCTGCTCAAGAACGGGCAGCCGGTCGACGGCTTCATGGGCGCTTTGCCCGAGGGCCAGATCAAGGCCTTCCTGGACAAGCACCTGCCCAGCGCCGAGGAACTGCAGGCCGAGGAGGCCGAAGCCGACGCGCAGGATGCGCTGGCCGAGGGCGACCTCTCCAGCGCTCTGGAAAAATTGCAGCAAGCTGTGGAGTCTGCGCCCGACAACGACGACGCGCGTTTCGACCTGGTGAAGCTGCTGCTCGAACTCGGCCAGGACGACGACGCCAAGGTGGCTTTTGCGCCGGTGATCGCCAAGGCCGCAGGCGTGCGCCGCCTGGATTCGCTGCAGCGCTGGATGGCTGCGCGCGACGCCCAGGCCGAGGTGGCCAATCCGGATGCGCGCGCCGCCGAACTGCGGGCCGCGATCGCGGCCAACAAGCGCGACTTCGCCTCGCGCTTCGCGCTCGCGCAACTGCTCATGGCCTACAACCAGTGGACCGCCGCGATGGATGAGCTGCTGGAGATCCTGATGCGCGACAAGGCCTGGAACGAGGACCTGGCGCGCAAGACCTACATCGCCATCCTCGACATCATCGAGCCGCCCAAGGCCAAGGTGGCCGAGGGCCAGGTGCCGCCGGAGGACCCGACGGTGGCCACCTACCGCCGCCGCCTCTCCAGCGTGGTGCTGAGCTGAGCCGAACGCGGGCTGCCGCCCGCTCAGCCCATCAGCCGCGTCAGTGCCTCCTGGTACTTGGCTGCGGTCTTCTCGATCACCTCGCGCGGCAGGCGCGGCGCGGGTGGCGTCTTGTCCCAGGGTTTGCCGCTCACCTGCGCGGTCTCCAGCCAGTCGCGCAGGAACTGCTTGTCGTAGCTCGGCGGGTTCTGGCCCACCACATAGCTCTCGGCCGGCCAGTAGCGTGAGCTGTCGGGCGTGAGCACCTCGTCCATGAGCACCAGCCGGCCCGCCTTGTCCAGGCCGAACTCGAACTTGGTGTCGGCAATGATGATGCCCTTCTTCAGGGCGATGGCCGCTGCCGCCTTGTACAGGGCGATCGACACGTCGCGGATCTGCGCGGCCAGTTCGGGCCCGATCATCTCGACCGTGCGCTCGAAAGTGATGTTCTCGTCGTGCTCGCCCATGGCCGCCTTGGCCGCTGGCGTGTAGATCGGCTCGGGCAGGCGGGACGCGTTCTGCAGCCCTTCGGGCAGGGGCACGCCGCAGACCGACCGGCTCTCCTGGTACTCCTTCCACCCGCTGCCGGCCAGGTAGCCCCGCACCACGGCTTCCACCGGAATCGGCTTGAGCCGCTGCACCAGCATGGAGCGGCCACGGATCTGCGCCGCCTCCTGGGGCGAGACCACGCTTTCCGGCGCGTCACCCGTCAGGTGGATGGGGCAGATATTCAGGCCCTTGGGGCCGAGCTGGTCGAACCAGAACAGCGAGAGGCGGGTGAGCAGCTCGCCCTTGCCGGGAATGGGCTCGCCCATGATGACGTCGAAGGCGCTGATGCGGTCGCTCGCCACCATGAGGATGCGGTCGTCGCCCACGGCGTAGTTGTCGCGCACCTTGCCGCGCGCCAGCAGGGGCAGGGAGGTCAGGGCCGAAGTGTGCAGGGCGGAAGAGGGCATGGCAGTGGGGCGGCGAAGAGAAGCGGCTGGACAAGAAAAAGGCCCGTTGAACAGTCAACGGGCCTTGAACCATTCCGGTGGATTATCGCAAGTTCAGTTCACCACCTGTGCAAGTTCACCGCGGGCGTACTTCGCCGCCACCACCTGCAGCGACTCGCCCTTGATCTTGCTGCCCTGGCCTTCGCAGCCGAATTCCAGGTAACGCGCCTTGCAGACCTGCTTGGCGGCTTCGCGCGCGGGCTTGAGCCATTCGCGGGCGTCGAACTTGTCGGGGTTCTCCGCCAGGAACTTGCGCACCGCGCCCGTCATGGCCAGGCGGATGTCGGTGTCGATGTTGATCTTGCGCACGCCGTGCTTGATGGCTTCCTGGATCTCCTCCACCGGCACGCCGTAGGTCTCCTTCATCTTGCCGCCGTACTGGTTGATGATGGCCAGCAACTCGGCGGGCACCGAGGAGGAGCCGTGCATCACCAGGTGGGTGTTGGGGATGCGCTTGTGAATTTCCTTCACGCGGCTGATGGCCAGGATGTCGCCGGTGGGCTTGCGGCTGAACTTGTAGGCGCCGTGGCTGGTGCCGATGGCAATGGCCAGAGCGTCGAGCTGCGTGGCCTTGACGAACACCGCGGCCTCCTCGGGGTCGGTCAGCATCTGGCTGTGGTCCAGCTTGCCTTCGGCGCCGATGCCGTCTTCCTCGCCGGCCTCGCCGGTTTCCAGGTTGCCCAGGCAGCCCAGCTCACCTTCCACGGTGACGCCGACCTTGTGGGCCATGTCGACCACCTTGCGGGTCACGTCCACGTTGTAGTCGAACGAGGCCGGCGTCTTGCCGTCTTCCATCAGCGAGCCGTCCATCATCACCGAGCCAAAGCCCAGGTTGATCGCGCCTTCGCAGACCTTGGGCGAGGTGCCATGGTCCTGGTGCATCACCAGCGGAATGTGGGGGTAGGCTTCCATCGCGGCCTGGATCAGGTGCTTGATGAAGGGCTCGCCGGCGTATTTGCGGGCGCCAGCGCTGGCCTGAAGGATCACCGGCGCACCGACTTCATCGGCGGCGGCCATCACGGCCTGGACCTGTTCGAGGTTGTTGACGTTGAACGCCGGGATGCCGTAGCCGTTCTCGGCGGCGTGGTCGAGCAGTTCGCGCATGGAAACGAGCGCCATGTGATTCCCCTAAGTCGAGTTGGGTTGGTAACCGTGGTGTAACCGGCGATTTTAACTTTCGGGTCGTGCGCGGGGTGACTGCGGGCTGTGCCATTTCACACAGCCTTAATGTCTGCGCGCAAGACTGCGCCGGACTTTCGCAAGGCCCGACCATGACGCAGCTCGACACCACCCTCTTTCTCTGGATCAACGCCACCGACGCCACGCCCGCTGGACTCATCGCCCTGGCCCGCTGGATCAGCGCCTGGCTGCCAGCGCTGGCGTTCCTGGCGCCGCTGCCCTGGGTGCTGGCCGGGCGCCTGCGGCACCGCCAGTGGCTGGGCGCCTGCCTGGCCATGGGTCTGGCCTGGCTGGCGATGCGTGGATTGCGGGACATGTTCCACTCTGCGCGCCCCTTTGAACTGGGACTGGGCCACCAGTGGATCGCCCACGCCGCCACCTCCGGCTTTCCCAGTGCCCACACCACGCTGGCAACGGCCTGGGCGGTCGGCATCAGTCTGCTCGCGCAGCGGCACGTCCGCCGCTGGCTGCTGGCCACCGGCGGTGTGGCTCTGCTGGTGGCCTGGAGCCGTGTGTTTCTAGGGCTGCACTTCGTTTCCGACATTGCAGCCGGCCTGCTCCTGGGCACGCTCTGCGGCCTGGTCGTGTTCCAGGGCTTCGCCTGGTTCGACCGCAGGCGCGCGATGCGGACCCCGGCACCTTCGGTCCATTCCTGACCCCGGGGCCAGCCAGCGCCGCAGGCGTTGGTCACGATTTTTCACAAAACCGCGGGGAACTGTCTGGCGGTCGCGGGGAATCCCTCTTTCTTGTGGCAGCCGCACGGCGGCTGCCGCATGTCGTCGTCCCGACACACACAAGAAAGGAGGGCCTTCATGCCACACCGTTTCCACATCGCGACATTCACGGTCGCAGCCACCGCCCTGCTGGCACCCGCACTCACCCACGCCCAGGTCACGCTCAAACCCGATGGCCAGTGGCGCTACCTGCTGACGGCAGGGGCCAACGTCTCGTCAGGCAACAACCGGGCCAGTTCGCTCAACCTCTCGGCCGAGGGTGCCCGGCAGACCGAGCGGGACAAATGGACCTGGGACGCCAGGGCCGACCATGCGCGCAGCGCCGGCGTCGCCACGACCGAACGATATGGTCTGCGCACCCAGTACAACCGCGACATCTCGCCCGACTGGTTCGGCTTTGGCGCGGGCGAGTACCTGCGCGACAAGCTGGCCAACATCGCTGGCCGGACCTCGCTGGCCACCGGCCTGGGCCGCCATGTGTGGCGCGACGAGCGCGGCTTCTTCGACTTGGCGGCCGGTCTGGGCTACACCTACGACCGCTACGTCACCCCCACCGACATCGCTGGCGCGGTGCGCGGAACCTACGGCCGCATGGAGCTCGTCCTCTCGGAAGAGTCCAGCCACAAACTGACCGACACCACCAGCCTGCGTCAGAAATTCGCCCTTTACCCCGACCTGCGCGACCGAGGCAAGTACCGCGCCGTACTCGATACCGGCCTCACCGTCGCCATGACCCAGGCCGTCAACCTCACCATGGGCCTGAGCTACCGCTACGACAGCGACCCAGGAGGCACCCTGCGCAAAGGCGACGCCATGTTCGTCACCGGCGTCTCCCTGCGCCTGGACTGAGCGCCCCAACAGAGCCAAGGGTCCGCCCCCAGGCACAAGACCACCCAGCGAGCGAAGCGAGGCGCCCCAGACCAGAGATGCCGAGGGTCCGGCTCCGCCGGCCCAAGGCATCGTCCCCCCTCGAAGCGCCGAAGGCGCGCTACGGAGGGGGGAAGCCGCGCAGCGGCGCAGGGGGGTGCCCCTTCTACCCCGCCCTGCAGATCTTGAGCGTGTTCGTGCCACCCGGCTGGCCCATGGGCTCGCCCACGGTGATGGCGTAGACGTCGCCAGCCTGCACGATGCCGCGCTTCCTGAGGTGCGCCTCGGCGTCGAGCAGGGCGTTGTCGCGGTCGGAGTTGTTGTCCATGAGCAGCGGGCGCACGTTGCGGTACAGCGTCATGCGCCGCTGGGTGGACAGGTTGGGGGTCATCGCATAGATCGGCATGCGCACGTTGTGCCGGCTCATCCAGAGCGCGGTCGAGCCCGAGTCGGTGAGTGCCACGATGGCCTTGGCGCCCAGGTGGTGGGCGGTGAACAGCGCGCCCATGGCGATGGACTGGTCGATGCGCTTGAAGGTCTTGCCCTGGAAGTCGGCCGACAGTTCGTGGAACTCGGCCTTCTCCGCTTCGGAACAGATGTTGGCCATCTCCATCACCGTCTCCAGCGGGAACTTGCCGGCCGCCGTCTCCGCGCTGAGCATCACCGCGTCCGTGCCGTCCAGCACCGCGTTGGCCACGTCGCTTACCTCGGCGCGCGTGGGCACCGGGTTGACGATCATGGACTCCATCATCTGGGTGGCGGTGATCACCACCTTGTCCATCTCGCGCGCGAGCTGGATCATGTGCTTTTGCAGCGCAGGCACGGCGGCGTTGCCCACCTCCACAGCCAGATCGCCGCGCGCCACCATGATGCCGTCGGACACCTTGAGGATGTTGGCCAGTTCGGGAATGGCCTCGGCGCGCTCGATCTTGGCGATCAGACCCGGCCGGTGGCCGGTGGAGGCGGCGGCCACGTTGCAAAGCTGGCGCGCGAGCTCCATATCGGTCGCGTTCTTCGGAAAGCTCACGGCGACGTAATCCGCCTTCAGGCCCATGGCGGTCTTGATGTCGTCCATGTCCTTGGCGGTCAGCGCCGGGGCGGTGAGGCCGCCGCCCTGCTTGTTGATGCCCTTGTTGTTGGACAGCTCGCCGCCGAGTTTGACGGTGGTATGCACCGCTGGCCCGGCCACGCGGTCCACCTTAAGCACGATCAGACCGTCGTTGAGCAGCAGCGTATCGCCCGCTTTCACATCGCGCGGCAGTTCCTTGTAGTCCAGCCCCACGCCTTCGATGTCACCCGGCTCGGTGCGCGAGGCATCGAGCACGAAGGTCTGACCGGGCTCCAGCTGCACCTTCCCCTGGGCGAACTTGCCGACCCGGATCTTGGGGCCCTGCAGGTCGGCCATGATGCCCACCTCACGCCCGGCCCGCTGTGCCGCAGCCCGCACCAGTTCCGCGCGGTCGATGTGGTCCTGTGCCGTGCCGTGCGAGAAGTTGAGCCGCACCACGTTCACGCCGGCGCGGATCATTTTTTCGAGCAGGTCGGGGTCGCTGGAGGCAGGGCCGAGGGTGGCAACGATCTTGGTGGCGCGCAAGGACATGAAGGCGGTCTCCGTTGGGACAGGTCAGCCGGCCCGGCGCCGGCATGTAATTTGGTTTCAATTGTCCATGAAACCAGTTACCGGCAGGTTACAGCCTGTTGGCGCTAATCTCCAGCCCATGCCATTCGACTTCCACAACCCCTACACCTCCACGCGCATCCCGGTCTTCGCGCGCAACGTCGTTGCCACCTCGCACCCGCTGGCGGCCCAGGCCGGCCTGCGCATGCTGTGGAAGGGCGGCAACGCGGTGGATGCGGCGGTGGCCGCCGCGGCGGCCATGACCATCTGCGAACCGGTGAGCAACGGTCTGGGCAGCGATGCCTTCGCCATCCTGTGGGACGGGCAGTCGCTGCACGGCCTCAATGCGGCGGGGCCGGCGCCCGCGGCCTGGAGCGTGGATTACTTCCGCCGTCGCCACGGGGCGGGAGGCAAGACGCCGCCCAAGCGCGGCATCGACAGCGTGACGGTGCCTGGCGCCGTGGCGGGTTGGGTAGCGCTTTCGGAGCGCTTTGGCCGGCTGCCGTTTGCGGACCTGATGGAGCCGGCCATCGAGATCGCCGAACGTGGCTACCTGCTGCCGGTGGTGGTGCAGCAGAAATGGGCCGCCGCCACGCCCGAGCTGGGCCCGCTGCCCGGTTTTGCGCAGGCCTTCCTGCCCTGGGGGCGCGCGCCTCGTGTCGGTGAGCTGTTCCGCTTCCCTGCGGCGGCGCGGGCTTTGCGGCAGATCGCCGACACGCATGGCGCGGCCTTCTACGAGGGTGAGATCGCCCAGGCGCTGGCGCGCTTCGCCAAGGCGGAGGGAGGCGCGCTGCGGGCCGAAGACCTTGCGGCCTACCGGCCCGAGTGGGTCACGCCGCTGAGCAAGGTCTACCGCGGCTACACCCTGCATGAAATACCTCCCAGCGGGCAGGGCATCGCGGCGCTGATCGCGCTGGGCATCCTGGCGCATTTCGACCTGGCCAGCCTGCCGGTGGATGGACCGGACGCGCAGCACCTGCAGATCGAGGCCATGAAGCTCGCCTTCGCCGACACCTACCGCTACGTGGCCGAGGCCAGCAGCATGGAAGTCAGCGCCGGGCAACTGCTGGACGACGCCTACCTGGCCAGCCGCGCCAGGCTCATCGACCCCAGGCGCGCCCAGGACTTCGGCGCCGGCAATCCGGCGCGAGGCGGCACCATCTACCTCACCGCGGCCGACGAGGACGGCATGATGGTCAGCTTCATCCAGAGCAACTTCATGGGGTTTGGCTCCGGTTGCGTGGAACCTGCCTTCGGCATCAGCCTGCAGAACCGGGGCCACGGTTTTTCATTGCTGCCCGGCCCCAACCAGGTGGCACCGGGCAAGCGCCCCTTTCACACCATCATCCCGGCCTTCCTCACGCGTGACGGGCAACCCGTGATGTCCTTTGGCGTGATGGGCGCGAACATGCAGCCGCAAGGCCATGTGCAGACGCTGGTGCGCATGCTCGACCACGGCCAGAGCCCGCAGGCCGCTTGCGATGCGCCGCGCTGGCGCTTCAACCAGGGCTTGGCGATCAACGTCGAGCAGCAGATGAGTCCCGCCACACTGCAAGCCCTGCTGGACCGGGGCCATGTGGCCGAGGTCATCCACGACAGTTACCAGGACTTCGGTGCGGGGCAGTTCATCTGGCGCGCCGGCGATCCGAAGCACGAGGGCTACGTGGCCGCCTCCGATCCGCGCCGCGATGGCGCGGCGGTCGGTTTCTGAGCGCGGGGGAGCGACCCGCGTCCGCGCAGTCACTCGCGCACGCGCACCGGCTGCCCATCCGCCACCGTGCTGCCGGGGTAGAGCACCACCTGCTCGCCGGCCTTCAGGCCGTCCTCGATCCAGGCCGCATCGGCGTGGCGGGCGTGTACCTTCACGGCCCGGGTGCGTGCCCGGCCACCCTCAAGCACGAACACCCGCCAGCCGCTGCCGTCGCGCACCAACGCGGCGCTGGGCATGATCAGCACGCCGTCCTGCGCGGAGACGGTGAAGCGCGCGTCGACCCGAAAGCCGTCGCCCAGCCCGGACAGGTGGGCGGGCAGGCTGGCGATCACGTGCACCCGCTGCTCCTCGATCCCCAGTGCCGACACCTTGGTAAAGGCCACCGGCTCGATGCGGTCGACACGGGACTCGATGGGCGGCACGCTGGTGCCCAGCGACAGGCGCACCGCCGTGCCGGGGCGAATCTGCAGGGCGTCGCCGGAGAGCACGTCGATCACCGCCTCCATGGCTTGGGTGTCGCCGATCTCCAGCAGGGCCTGTCCCGCCGTGACCGGTGCCGCGCTGTCCAGGTGCAGCTTGATCACTTGGCCATTCACCGGGCTGCGCAAGAGCCAGGTTCCGTCACCGCGCTCGCCCGGCTCGCTGCGGGCCAGCGCCGCGCGCGCTTCGGCCAGGGCGAATTCGGCCGCGCGCAGTTCCGCGCGGCCTGCCTCCAGGGCCTGGCGTGCCGAGCGTTGCGCCAGTGTGGCCTGGTCCAGAGCCGAGGGCGCGACGAACTGTTCGCGCGCCAGTTTCGTGGCCCGTTCGGCCTCCAGGGTGGCCTGGGCGAGTGCGGTGTCCAGCCGCTGCACCTGCGCGGCGCTGGCCGTGCGCGCCGCGTCGGCGCTGCCTACCCGCTGCTGCAGCACGCCGCGCGTGCGCGCGTCGATCATCTGCGAGGCGACCGGTGACAACGTGGCCACCACCTCTCCCGCGCGCACCGTGTCACCTACCTTGAGCGCGGGCCGGGCGAGCGCGGCGGTGACGGGGGCCGCGATCAGGTAGCGTTGCCGCAGGCGCAGCACACCGTCTTCTTCGATGGTTTGTTCAAACCGGCCGGTCACGGCGCTGGCGACCTCGACCACGATCGGCCGCGGCCGCCAGGCCCAGATGGCCAGCGCCATGACCGCCAGAGCCGCCAGCAGCCAGGGGAGTGCGCGGCGCAGGCGCGCGGCCAGGGAGATGTGCGTGTCGTTGCTCATTCGCGTACCTTGAGGACGGCGACCAGGTCCAGCCGGTCGATCTGGCGGCGCACCAGCAGTGCGCTCGCGGCGCCAGCGGCCAGCACGGTCAGTGCGGCCGTGGCATAGGTGGATGGTTCGATGACCACCGGAAAATCGATGCTGTCCGAAGACATCAGGCGCATCAGCAGATGGGCCAGCGCCCAGCCCACGGCGGCACCGGCGGGCAGCGCCAGCAGCAACTCCGCGCCGAGTTCGGCCAGCAGCA
The DNA here is from genome assembly GCF_026125785.1 of Hydrogenophaga sp. GTDB lineage: Bacteria > Pseudomonadota > Gammaproteobacteria > Burkholderiales > Burkholderiaceae_C > Hydrogenophaga. Next base: position 113,869 of record NZ_JAHCKL010000007.1, on the reverse strand, counting down.
ACACCGAGACCTCCGCGCGCGTCATGCCCAGCACGCGCAAACTGGCCAGTTCCCAGGCGCGCTCGGAGAGCGTGATGCGCGCGGCGTTGTACACGATGCCCACGGCCATGGCGATGGCAAACAGCGTGAGGATGCCGCTGAACACGCCCATGTTGCGGGAAGTGGTCTGCCGAAAGCTGGCCATGGCACCCGCCTTGTCAAACACCGAATTGATGGCCGGTGCGCGCTTGACCGCTTCCCAGAAGGCGGGCAGCGCCACGGGGTCCACCTGCAGCGCGGCCTCGGCCACGCCATCGCCGTCGCGCGCCAGCACGTTCATGGCGTCCAGGCGCATGAAGGCCTGCATGCCCATGAGCGTGTGCACCACGTCGACGACCTCCACCTCGGCAAGCGTCTGGTGCCAGAGGCGGAACTCCACCGTGACGCGGTCGCCCACGCGCGCGCCGATGGCACGCGCCAGCAGCGAGGAGAGCACCAGGCCGTGTGCCGGCATGGGCACGGCGCCGCGCGAGTCGTCCACCGCGCGCATCAGGCGGGCGTTGTCTTCCAGACCCAATAGCACCGCGTCCTCGGTCCGGCCACGGGCCAGCACGCGCACCGGTTCGCTGCGGTAGGGCTCGGCGTCGATCACGCCAGGCAGCCGCCGCAGCTCGCGCGTGACCGTGCGCGGCACCGGCTGGTGGAAGTGGATCAGCACGTCGCCCTGCTGTACCTGCCGGAACTGCACATCCATGATGTGTGCGATGGCGTCCAGCCAGAACGCGCCCGAGATCTGCAGCGCCACCGCCATGGCGATGCCCGTCACCGTGAAAGCCGCGCGCAGCGGGCGGCGCTCGACGTTGCGAATGACCATGAGCGCGCCGGTGCGCACACGCCGATGCCCGGCCAGCCGTTCGATGAGGGTGCGGCGGTAGCGCGGTGGCGCCGGTGGCTGCATGGCTTGCGCGGGCTTGAGCCGCACCACCGCGCGGATCGCGTTCCAGGTGCCGAGCGCGGCCGCGCTGCCCGCGATCAGGGCCGATGCCGCCACCAGCCAGGGCGCGGTGAAGTACGCCAACCGGTTGAAGCGGAACACCTCGTCGTACAGACCCAGCATGAGCTGGCCGATCCACACGCTCAGGCCCAGCCCGGCCAGCACGCCGCAGCCGGCGATGACCTGCGCCAGCTGGATGTAGTGCCAGGCGATGGCGCCGTCCCCATAGCCCAGGGCCTTGAGGGCCGCGATCTGGCTGCGCTGAGTGGCCACCTGGCGGCTGATCACCACGTTGAGAATGAACATGGCCACCGCCAGAAAGATGGCGGGCAGCACCGTGCCCATCACCCGCAACTGTGCGAGCTCGTCGGCGACGATCTTGGCCGAAAGCTGCCGCTCGCGCCCCACCGCGCCCAGCGTGCCATAGGCGCCCAGCAGGCGGTCGGCCGCCGCGATGACCGCATCGCTGGACGCGCCGGTGTCCACCCGCATGGAGACCTGGTTGAAGGCACCCTGCATGTCGAAGGCATCGCGCATGCGCTCGGCGTCGATCCACCAGATGCCAAAGGTCTTGTCGTCGGGCGCGCCACCGCGCGTGGCGAACACGTACTCGGGCGATATCGCGGTGCCCACCACGTGCACGCGCTCCAGCTTGCCATTGAGGACCGCATCCACGCGATCGCCAGGCCGCAGGCCGCGGGCGGTGGCGAAGCGGTCGTTCACCACCGCTTCGAGCGCCTGGCCCCGTTCGGGCCACCGGCCGGCGCGCAGTGTCAACGCATTCAGGCCCTGGCGCCGCGCGTGCACCTGCGCCAGATCCAGGCCCATGAAGCGACCGGTGACCGGTGCGTCCGCGTCGGCCAGCGCGATCTGCGCGTCGAACACCACGTCGAGCCGGACATCGGCCACGCCGTCGATGGCGGCCAGCCGATCACGCAGGTGCAATGGCGCACGCTTGACGCTGGCGAACACGTCTGCCAGGCGGTTGTCGCGGTAGAAGGCATCGCGTGAACGCTCCAGCGAGGCATGCACCGAGAACATCCCCACAAAGCCGGCCACGCCAATCGCCACCACCAGCGCGATGGTGGCCACCTGCGCGCGCAGCCGGCGCAGGTCGCGCCAGAGCTTGATGTGCAAGGCCTTCATGGCGTGCTTACCAGCGCAGTGTGGCTGCCGCCACGGGTTCGGGGTTGACGTGCTCGTCGACGATGCGGCCATCGGCCAGCCGCAGTACGCGGTGCGCCATCGCGGCGATGGGCGCGTTGTGGGTGATGACGATGGTGGTCGTGCCCAGTTCCCGGTTCACGCGTTCGATGGCCTCCAGCACCATCACGCCGGTCGCGCAATCCAGCGCGCCGGTGGGCTCGTCGCACAGCAGCACGGCCGGCCGCTTGGCAATGGCCCGCGCGATCGCCACCCGCTGCTGCTCGCCACCCGATAGCTGCGAGACAAAATGGTCGAGCCGCCCACCCAGGCCGACCAGCGCCAGGGCGTCTTCCGGCGCCATGGGGTCGTCGGCCAGGTCGGTCACCAGCGCCACGTTCTCCCGTGCGGTCAGGCTGGGGATCAGGTTGTAGAACTGGAACACGAAGCCCACGTGCTCGCGCCGGTACCGCGTCAGCTCGGCGTCGCTCGCGCCGGTGAGTTCGTGGGTCCGGCCGTGGTGCGTCCAGCGCGCGCTGCCGCTGCTCGCACTGTCCAGCCCGCCCAGGATGTTGAGCAGGGTGGATTTCCCGCTGCCCGAAGCCCCCAGCAGCACCACGAACTCGCCGCGCATGATGGCGAGGTCCACACCGCGCAGGGCATGCACCGCGGTCGCCCCCTCGCCGTACACCTTGGTCAGGCCCTGGGCGTGAAAGACGGTGTCGGAGGTCGTCGGGTCGGCCATGTGGCATTCGACCACGGTCGTTGCCGTGCGGACTTGACGGCCGTCAAGCGATCCGCTGGGTCTCCGGTGTTGGGAAAGTATCGAAAAAAGATACTTTTAAATGTGCCGATGTAAACCGGTGACGAATATGGATGCCTATTGCCGTGCCCGGACGGAACATCGCGGCCGTGTTCAACAACCACCCAAGGTGTTTCATGGCTTCGAACCGGTCTTCTTTCATCGTGATGCGCGACACCCGCGCCTGGCAGTTGCAGGTCTGGGTCTCGTTCGGCCTGGCGGTCTTTCTTTGCGCCACAGGCCTGGCCTGGCTGCCGGGACAGGCGCTGGACCGCGCCTTCATGGTGATGGGCTATGTGTTCTGTCTGTCCACGGTGTTCGTGCTGTCCAAATCGGTGCGCGACCAGCAGAAGACCCGACTGGCCGGCCAGCGCGAAACGCCCATGTGGGGTCTGGTGGTCTGGGGCGGCTTCGCGGTCGCCATGGGGCTGACGGGCTGGGGTCTGCTGCGCATGGAGATCAACGACACCTACCGGGCCTACCTGGGCGTGAGCTGGCTCTACCTGGTCACCAGCGCCTTCACTTTGGCAAAGACTTTGCGCGATCGCCATGAGGCGGATCTGGCCGAGGCGCACCTGGCTGGCCGCGAACAGGGACTGCAGGAGCGTGCCGCGGCCGAGTGAGGTCCTGGCTGGCCCGCTGTCATCTTCATCCCTATGCAAAGGAGTTGTGTCATGAACCTGTTGTCTTTCCGCTTTTGGCGCACCACGGCTCTGGCCGCGTGCATGGCCGTGTCCCTGAGCGCACCTGTGCGTGCGCAGAGCGAGGCTTCGCTGGCGCTCTCCGCGCTGCCGGTGGCTTCGGTGGTGGTCACCGCGTCGACCGCCGCTGCTGCGGTGAGCGTGGTGCCGGTGGCGTTTTCCACCGCCGGCGCGGTGCTGGTGGTCAAGACGGTCGAGGTGAGCGCGCGCGGCACGGTCTATGTGCTGGAGCGTGCCTCCGACGGGGCCCGCGCCAGCGTGGAAGTGGCCAGCCGCGCCGGTGCGGCCGTGTCCGTGGGCGTGGGGACCGCGCTCACCGTGAGCGTGATCGGCACGGGCGTGCTGCTCTCGGCTGCGGGTGAGGTGATCGCCTTCATCCCGAACGAACTGGGCCGTGCGCTGCTGCACAACGAGCGCATCACCTACTGAAGGAGCACCGCATGAGATCCTGGTTGACCATTCTGGCGGCCTGCCTGACCCTGCTGGCATCGCCCTTCGCCCAGGCCGGACGCTCCTGCGAGGCCCGGCCGCTGACCGCACAAGGCATCGAACGCGGCATGGCGCTGGCGCAACGCACGGCCGAGGCGCTGGATGCGGAACATGCGCGCAGCGGTGCGCGGGTGGTCGTGTTGGCGCGTGCGGGCCAGGACCTGGGCAAGTACGGCCTGCGCTACTCGCACCTGGGCTGGGCCTACAAGACCTCGGCAGGACCCTGGCGTGTGCTGCACAAGCTGAACCAATGTGGCTCGGCCGTGGGTTCGGTCTACCGGCAGGGCCTGGGCGAGTTCTTCCTGGACGATCTCTGGCGGTACGAAGCGGCCTGGGCGGTTCCCGTGCCGGCGCTGCAGGCAGCGCTCTATGCGGCCTTGACCGATCCTGTGCGCGGCATTGCGATGAACACGCGCGACTACAGCATGGTCAGCTACCCCTGGAGCACGCGCTACCAGCAGTCCAACCAGTGGGCGTTGGAGACGCTGTCCCTGGCGGCCGAACCCGGCATCGCCTCGCGCGAGCAGGCGCAGGCCTGGCTGCGCTTCAAGGCCTACCAGCCCACCACGCTGCGCCTGGGCGCGCTCACCCGGCTGGGTGCCCGCGTGAGTTCGGCCCACATCGCTTTCGATGACCACCCCAACGAGAAGCGCTTTGCCGACCGCATCGAGACGGTGACGGTGGATTCGGTGTTCGACTGGCTGCCGCGTGCAGGGCTCGCATCGGCACCGCAGCGGCTGGAACTGGGGCCGTCGATGTAGGACGCTTCCTACGCGGTGCGCCGTCCTTGTCTGGCTTGAAGCGCGCCGTGTGCGCCGTACAGTGAAGCTCTCCGCGCAAGGGCACGAAGCGTGCTTGCCGCGCGGCAGGAGTTCCTCATGCACCTGCCCTTTGCCGCAGCCTTCGCCTACCTGGCCACCTTCATGATTGCGGTGGCCGGTGCGGTGGCGCACCCCTGGTTCGACACCGAGGCGCATTTCGTGAAAGCCGTCGTGGGCATGGCCAAGGCCGCTGCCTCCATGCTGCCCTGAGGGGTCAGTGCGCCCCCGCGCTGGCGAACACGTTGACCGCGGCAGCCAGCACCACCAGGTTGAAACCGAAGGCCAGTACCCCGTGCATCAGCACCAGGTGGCGCATGGGACGGCTGCGCACCGTGACGTCGGAGACCTGTGAGGTCATGCCCACCACCGCACTGTGGTAGAGCAGGTCGAGGTAGTCGGGGTCGTGGCCATCGGGAAAGGCCAGGCCCCGGTCCGGCTCACCCTGGCGCAGGCTGCTGCGGTAGTAGACCCGCGCGTAGTGCAGCGTGAACACGCACTGGATCAGCAGCCAGGCGCCCGCCAGAGAGAGGCCCATGAGGACCAGGCGCAGCAGCCGCTGCCAGCCCTGCAGGCTCTGGGTGTCCTGGATGTTCATCACCACCGCCAGCAGGCTGGTGCAGGCGGCCAGGATCACGAGCGCGAACAGCATGGCCGCGCCCGGGTCCTCGCGCTGCGCGCGCTGCCGGGTTTCCTCGGCACCCAGCCGCGCCGCCAGGCGCCAGACCAGGCCGACGTAAACCAGGCAGTAGGCGATCCAGGCCATCAGCCAGGGCGCTGGCTCGATCCCGGGTGCCCAGACCGCGCCGCCGGCACCGGCCAGGCCCGCTGGTACCAGGGCGATACCCTGGCGTTGCCAGGCATTCAGGTGTACGAGGCGGTGCGGACGGTGGTGGGGCTCGACCATGCCCGGTGTTGTAGCACGGCGTTTGGGCGCCGGCTTTTGAAACACGGCCCAGCATTTCATTATATGAATTTATGAGATAAAGTCTTGAAATCAATATTGAAATAGATATAATGAACGCTTCGCTTCATCTTTCAACCCGCGTGCACCCCGAGCCTGCGGAATCTGGGAGACCCTGGACAGGTTTCCGATGGGCGCCACGCCCTGTGGCGTCGTTTCCGTGGGTGGTGCGCCAGCCGATCCGCCCCTTTTCCTGTTGAACCGGCCGCTGGCATTGCCCGGCATCCACCCTTTTTCAACATCCCACAACACCCGGCGGTCGGCTTTCCTTGCCAGGAGGGCAGAACACCCATGTGTGGAATCGCAGGAGAAATACGCTTCGACGGCAGCGCTGTCGATGCCGACGCGCTGGCGCGCATGAACGGCCGCCAGCGGGCCCGGGGCCCCGACGGCCAGGGCATGCATGTGAGTGACCGCTTTGGTTTTGGCCATCGCCGGCTCAAGATCATGGACCTATCGGAGGCCGCCCAACAGCCCATGTTCGATCCGGCGCTGGGCGTGGGCATCGTGTTCAACGGCGCGGTCTACAACCACGCGGCGCTGCGGCGCGAACTGGAGGGCAAGGGGTATCGCTTCTTTTCCCATGGCGATACGGAGGTGCTGCTCAAGGCGTTCCATGCCTGGGGCCCCGATTTCGTCCAGCGGCTCAACGGCATGTTCGCGTTCGCCATCTGGGAGCGCGACAGCGGCCGTGTGCTGCTCGGTCGTGATCGCCTGGGCATCAAGCCGCTGTACCTCGCGCCGCTGCCTGGCGGCCTGCGTTTCGCCTCCACCCTGCCGGCGCTGCTGGACGCGGGCGGCGTGGACACCTCGATAGATCCCGTCGGCCTGCACCACTACCTGTCGCTGCACGCCATCGTGCCGCCGCCGCACACATTGCTGCGGGGCGTGCGCAAGCTGGCCCCCGGGACCGTGCTGCAGATCGAGCCGGATGGCGCTGCCCGTGAACACCGCTACTGGTCGCTGGACTACCGGCGCGACGCTGTCGATGAAGCCTGCTCGTTCGACGACTGGCGCGAGATCCTGCTCGATGGCCTGCGGGCGGCGGTGGCGCGCAGGCTGGTGTCGGACGTGCCGGTTGGGGCCCTGCTCTCCGGCGGCGTGGACTCCAGCCTCATCGTGGGCCTGATGGCCGAAGCCGGCGTGCGCGACCTGCGCACCTACAACGTGGGTTTCGAGGACGTGGGCGGCGAGACCGGCAACGAGTTCGCCTATGCGGAGATCGTTGCACGGCGTTTTGGCACCACCCACGAACGCATCTTTGTGCCGGAGGCGCAACTGCTCGATCGCCTGCCAGAGGCCATTGCCGCCATGAGCGAGCCCATGGTGAGCCACGACTGCATCGGCTTCTTCCTGCTGTCGGAAGCGGTCGCGCGCCACAGCAAGGTGGTGCAGAGCGGCCAGGGCGCGGACGAGGTGTTCGGTGGCTACCACTGGTACCCGAAGCTGCAGGGCAGCCGGGAACCGGTGGCCGACTACATGGCTGCCTTCCGGGACCGCGACCACGCCGAGATGGGGCAGCTGCTGCAGCCCCAATGGCTGGGCGAGGACCACACCGCGCGGTTCGTGGCCGAACGCCTCACCGCGCCGGGCGCGAGCGATCCGGTGGACCAGGCCCTTCGCCTGGACACCACCGTGATGCTGGTGGACGACCCGGTCAAGCGCGTGGACAACATGACGATGGCCTTCGGCCTGGAGGCCCGCGTGCCCTTCCTGGACCACGAACTGGTGGAGCTGGCGGCGCGCATACCTGCGCGCCACAAACTGGCGGGCGGCGGCAAGGGCATCCTGAAGGAAGCGGCGCGGCGCGTGATCCCCGCCGAGGTGATCGACCGGCCCAAAGGCTACTTTCCGGTGCCGGCGCTCAAGCACTTGCGAGGCCGAGTACTGGAAAGCGTGCGCGATGCCCTGGCCAGCCGCGCCGCGCGCGAGCGAGACCTGTTCCGTCCTGCCTATGTGCAGCGTCTGCTGGACGACCCCAGCGCCCATCTCACGCCACTGCGGGGCTCCAAGCTCTGGCAGCTCGGCCTGCTCGAACTCTGGATGCAGGAGCACACGTCATGATGCGCAAACAAGCCCAACGCGCGCTGCGGCTCGGCCGCGCCAGCACACCGCAGGCCGAGGCGCGCGGCCAGTCGCCCGCGCGCAGCAACGCCGTGACCGACTGCGGCTGGGGGCGGCTGATCGCCGGCCACACCTTCGCCGACCCGGCCGACGTGGCGGCGGCTCTGCTGCAGGAGCAGCCGGGCCAGCGCGACATTGCCTTCTACCTGGACAAGCCGCACGTGGTGGTGTCGCACGCCCCGGCTCAGCTCTTCGTCGACCCGTCGGAAACCTTCCGCCTCTGGCTCAACCAGTACACGCCACCGCGCGCCGCGCGCCGGGGCTTCACCATCCGGCGTTTGCGCTCGCGTGCCGACGTAGCCGCCATCAATGCGATCTACCGCGCGCGGCGGATGGTGCCGGTGGACCCGGCCCGTGTGTGGGGACAACGCGCCGATCGCCGCGTGGTCTACGCCCTGGCCGAAGACCGCCACAGCGGCGAGGTGATTGGCGTGGCCATGGGGCTGGACCATGCGGAGGCGTTTGGCGAAGCCGAGACCGGCGCCAGCCTGTGGGCGCTGGCGGTGTCGCCCCAGGCCAGCCATCCCGGCATCGGTGAGGCGCTTGCACGCTACCTGGCCGAGCACTTCCAGGCCCGCGGCCGTGCCTTCATGGACCTCTCGGTGCTGCACGACAACGCCTCGGCGATCGCGCTCTACCGCAAGCTGGGCTTCCAGAACATCCCGGTGTTCGCGGTGAAGCGGCGCAACGCCATCAACGCGCCGCTGTTCACCGACAGCAGCACGCAGGCGGACGGCCTCAATCCCTATGCCCGCATCATCGTCGACGAGGCGCAGCGGCGCGGCATCCGCGTGGAGGTGATCGACGCCGAGAACGGCTACTTCAAGCTCAGCCTGGGCGGGCGCAGCGTCGTGTGCCGCGAATCGCTTTCCGAGCTCACCAGCGCGGTGGCCATGAGCCGCTGCGCGGACAAGCACGTCACCGTGCGCCTGCTCGCGCAGGCTGGCCTGTCGGTGCCGTGCCAGACGCTGGCGGCCGATGCGGCCCACAACGCGGCTTTTCTGCGTGAACAGGGCGCCATCGTCGTCAAGCCGGTGGACGGGGAACAGGGCAAGGGCATCAGCGTGAACATCAGCGCCACGGAGGACATGGAGACCGCGATCGAGAACGCGAGCCACTTCGGCGAGCGCGTGCTGCTGGAGCAGTACTGCGAAGGGCAGGACCTGCGCATCGTGGTCATCAACCACCAGGTGGTCGCCGCCGCCGTGCGCAAACCCGCCAGCGTGGTGGGCGACGGCCAGTCCACGATCGCCCAGCTGATCGACAAGCAGAGCCGCCGCCGGGCGGCTGCCACCGGCGGCGAGTCGCGCATCCCGGTGGACGGCGAGACCCGCCGCTGCATCGGTCTGCAAGGCTTCACGCTGGAGGACGTGCTGCCCTTCGGTGAAACACTGGCGGTGCGCAAGACCGCCAACCTGCACACCGGCGGCACCATCCACGACGTGACCGGGCAACTGCATCCCGCGCTCAAGAGCGCCGCCGAGCACGCCAGCCGCGTGCTCGACATCCCGGTGACCGGGCTGGACTTCCTGGTGCGCGCCATCGACCAGCCCGAGCACGTGATCATCGAGGCCAACGAGCGTCCTGGCCTGGCCAACCACGAACCCCAGCCCACGGCGCAGCGCTTCGTCGATCTGCTGTTCCCGGGCTCTGCCACCGAGGAGGTGCACGCATGACGACCCCGAACCTGCCGGCGATCGACTACCCGTTTCTCGAAGAAACCCTGCTGCACCTGCTGGCCATCCCCAGCCCTGTGGGCCTGACCGATGCGGTGGTGCGCTACACCGCCAGCCGGCTCGACGCCATCGGCATCCCCTATGAAATCACGCGCCGGGGTGCCATCCGCGCCACGCTCAAGGGCCGCGAGCAACGGCCCGCGCGCGCCATCGTCGCGCACCTGGACACCCTGGGCGCCATGGTGCGCGAGATCAAGCCCAATGGCCGCCTCGGCATCGTGCCCATTGGCAGCTGGTCCTCGCGCTTTGCAGAAGGCGGGCGCCTCACCGTGTTCACCGACGCGCAGCAACTGCGCGGCACCTGCCTGCCGCTCAAGACCTCGGGCCATGCGTATGGCGGCGAGATCGACACCCAGCCCTCGGACTGGGATCATGTGGAGGTGCGCGTGGACCTGCCCGCGCACAGCGCGCAGGACCTGCGTGATGCCGGCATCCACGTGGGTGACTGGATCGCTTTCGACCCGCAGACCGAACTGCAACCGGGGGGCTACATCAACTCGCGCTACCTGGACGACAAGGCCGCCGTGGCCGTGCTGCTCGCGGCCTGCAAGGCCATCGTGGACAGCGGCGCGAAGCTGCCGGTGGATGCCCATCCGCTGTTCACCATCACCGAGGAGGTCGGCTCCGGCTCGTCGGCCGCGCTGCATGGCGACATTGCGGAGATGGTGAGCCTGGACATCGCGATCGCCGCGCCTGGCCAGAACACCGACGAACGCGCCGCCACCATCTGTGTGCAGGACATGGCCGGCCCGTTCGACTACCACCTCACGCACAAGCTCATCGACCTGGCCCAGGCGCATGGCATCGCGCACCGGCGCGACGTGTTCCGCTTCTACCGCTCGGACTCCGCAGCGGCGGTCGAGGCCGGCAACGACATCCGCACCGCGCTCATCGGCTTCGGTGCCGACGCCTCGCACGCCCAGGAGCGCACGCACCGCGATGCGTTGCAGGCGCTGGCCGACCTGAGCGTGGCCTACCTGCTGTCCGACCCGGTGGCCCGGCGCGATCGCAAGTCCATGGGCTCGCTCGAAGGGTTCACCGAGCAGCTCAAGCCCGAGGAGATGGGTGTCGCGCCACAGGCGTTGCCGGATCCGCAGGTGTTCCTCGATGCCGACGGCACGGTGTCGTCACCCTAGCGGCGCTCCTCGCGCCACAGCGGACGCAGCGCCCACAATCCCAGTGCCGGGCCGATCGCCAGCCAGGGCAGCAGGGCCGACAGGGGGAAGCGGTCGGCCAGCGAGACGAACAGGAGGATGCTGGCGATGGAGATGGCGAAGCCGATGCTGTTGGTCAGGGTGAGCACGCTGCCGACGATCTGGGGCGGTGTGTTGCGGGCGGTGAGCGCCGAGAACTGCGGCGAGTCCCCGGAAACCGTGATGCCCCACAGCAGCAGCCAAGCGCAGAAGAGTGGCGCGGGTGCGTGCATCAGCCAGGGACCGGCCAGGCAGCACAGGCCGCTGAGCGCCAACTGCACCCCCGCCACGCGCGCGCTGCCCCGGCGCTGCGCGATCCAGCCCCCGCCGGCGCAGCCGATCGCGCCGGCACCCAGCACCACGAAGGCAGCCCACGACAGCGCCGTACCCTGCAGCCGGGTGGCCAGGATCAGCGGGACCAGTACCCACATGGTGTAGAGCTCCCACATGTGGCCGAAGTAACCCAGCACCGAGCTGCGCACGCGCGCGTCGGTCCACATCACCGCCAGGGCGCGCCACTGCAGGCCGACAGGCCGGGCCACGGCATGCGGAGGATCGCCCATGGCAAAAAACAGCAGCAGGCCGCCGGCCGCGGCCATGGCGGCCACGCCCAGCATGAGGGTGGGCCAGGGCAGGGTGTCGCCGAGTGCGCGCAGGGCGTGTGCACTGGCCGAACCCAGGATGAGCGCACCAATCAGCAGGCCCAGCGCCGCGCCCAGGCCACGCGTGAACCACTGCGCGGCGATCTTCATGCCCACCGGGTAGATGCCGGCGAGGAAGAAACCGGTGGTGAAGCGCCATGCCATGAGGGCGTTCTGGTCGCGCACGGTCCACCAAGCGCCCACGGTGCACGCGGCGCCGGCCAGGGCACAGATCAGAAAGACCCGGCGCGGGGGGAAACGATCGGCAATGGCCAGCAGGGCAAACACCAGCGTGCCGGCGATGAACCCCAGTTGCAGCGCCGAGGTGAGGGCTCCCACGGTGCTGGTCGGCCAGCCCAGTTCTCGCTGCAGGTCGGGCATGACCGCGTTCACCGCAAACCAGAGTGAGGTGCCCATGAACTGGGCGATCACCAGGACGGGCAGGATGTGGCGGGGAACCTCGCGCATGGGCCCGGATGGTACCGGGCCGCCTCATGGCATCAAAGTGGTGCGCCCGGTCACACGCCGCGCGCCCTGTCTTCCTTGAAGCGCGCCTGGAAGGCCGCGAAGCGGCCAGCGTCCAGCGCCTCGCGCACCTCGCGCATGAGATTGAGGTAGTGGTGCAGGTTGTGGATGGTGGCCAGCATGGGGCCCAGCATTTCGCCGCAGCGGTCCAGGTGGTGCAGGTAGGCGCGGCTGAAGCCTTCGCGGCCGCCGTCGGCCCAGCTCACGCCGCTGCGGCCGGCGCAGGCGTAGCAGGTGCAGGTCGGGTCCAGGGGCTGGTGGTCGGTCTTGTGGCGCGCGTTGCGGATCTTGAGGTCGCCGTAGCGTGTGAACAGCGTGCCGTTGCGCGCATTGCGCGTGGGCATGACGCAGTCGAACATGTCCACGCCGTCGGCCACGCCCTGCACCAGATCTTCAGGCGTGCCCACGCCCATGAGGTAACGCGGCTTGTGCGCGGGCAGGCGGTGCGGTGTGTGCGCCATGATGCGCCGCATCTCGTCCTTGGGCTCGCCCACGCTCACGCCGCCGATGGCGTAGCCGGGGAAGTCCATGGCGACCAGGGCCTCCAGCGATTCCTGGCGCAGGTGCTCGAACATGCCGCCCTGCACGATGCCGAACAGTGCGTTCGGATTGCCGAGCCGCGCGAACTCGTCTTGTGAGCGCTTCGCCCAGCGCAGGCTCATCTCCATGCTCTTGCGCGCTTCGGCGTCGGTGGTGATGTGGCCGTTGGTCTCATAGGGTGTGCACTCGTCGAGCTGCATGACGATGTCGCTGTTGAGGCCGGTCTGTATCTGCATGCTGACCTCGGGCGACATGAAGAGCCGGTCGCCGTTGACGGGCGAGGCGAAGTGCACGCCTTCTTCGGTGATCTTGCGCATGGCGCCCAGGCTCCAGACCTGAAAGCCGCCCGAGTCGGTGAGGATGGGTTTGTGCCACTGCTCGAAGGCGTGCAGGCCGCCGAAGCTCTTCATCACCTCCTGTCCCGGCCGCATCCAGAGATGGAAGGTGTTGCCCAGGATGATCTGCGCGCCCATGTCTTCCAGGCTGGCCGGCATCACGCCCTTGACCGTGCCGTAGGTGCCCACCGGCATGAAGATGGGCGTCTGCACCACGCCGTGGTTGAGGGTGAGGCGGCCGCGCCGGGCGTGGCCTTCGGTCTTGAGAACGTCGAACTGGAGCATGTGCTTTCCGGTGAAGAGAAGGGTTGTCAGGGCTGGCGCGCGACCACGATCACGCTGCGGTTGCGGTCTTCCACGATCCACAGCCGGCCGTCGGCGTCCAGTGTGAGGCCCGCCGGCGTACCCAGGGGCCGCACACCGGCCCGCGCCTGCCAGCCGCTGACCAGGTCTTCGCGCGGGCCGCTGGGGCGGCCGTGTTCGTCGAGCCGCCAGGCGACCACGCGCTGGCCGCCTGGTCGGTAGCCGTGCCAGACCGCGAGCAGGCGTCCGGCCCAGGGGCTGTCATCGGGCAGGCCGGCGGGTGCGGTCAGCAACTGCAGTGGCGCCACGTGGGCGGGCCAGGCGGCAAAGGCCCGCCGGTGGCTGGCGCAGCGCGCCCGGCCCTCGTAGCCGCGCGCGGCCACCGAGCGGCCCCGGGTGTCGCTCACGCAGTAGGGCCAGCCGTAGGATGCGCCTTCAACCAGTTCGTTGAGTTCCTCGGCCGGCAGGCCGGCATCGGGGTAGTCGACCGAGTTCTCGGCCTGCCACAGGCGCACCTGGCCGTCGCGTGCCGTGGTGGCGGCCAGGCCGAGCGAGTTGCGCAGGCCGGTGGCCAGCGGTCGCAGGGCTTGCAGCGTGAAGCGTTCGCCCCCCAGGGTGGCCACGTAGACGGCGGCATGGGGCTGAGCGCCCGTGAGTTCCGGGCAGGGAACGGGCTGGCTCTGGTCATCGCCGCGGCAGGCGTCGGTGAGCGAGCCGGCGTTGATCAGCAGGCGGCCATCGGGCGTGAAGGCGATTTCCTTGAGCGGATGCGCGCCTCCACTGGGCAGACCGGTGATCACGTCTTCGCGCTGCACCACGTCGCCAGGCGGTGTGCGCCACACGGTGCCGGCTTCGCCGACGTAGATGCGCCCATCGGGTCCCCGCGTCAGGCCGTGCGGCCGATCCAGGCCGCTGGCGAGCACGCGCAGGCGCCCGGGTTCACCCCGGGCGAGGTCGGTGCGCAGTTCCAGCAGCCGGCCCCGGCGCGGCTCCCAGTTGCCCATGTCGATGATCCAGAACCGCCCGGGCGCGATCTCCAGCAGGCGGCGCGGCATGCGCAGCCCGTCGCGCGCGTCCGCGACCAGGCCGGCGCACCAGCCCTGTGGCACCTGGAGCGCGATGCCCGGGTGGCCGGCGCAGGCCGCACGCTCGGCGTACAGCGGAGTGCCGAGCGCGGGCAGGGCTGCGAGTGGCCACGCGGCCAGGCCCAGGCAGCGGAGGAGGAAGCGTGCCGTCTTCATGCGAAGGAGGGTTTGAACACCATGAGAGCGAACACCACCAGCATGGCGGCAAACGCCGGATAGCCCAGGCGTTCCCACCAGCGCGCGAACCGCCAGTAGGCCGAAGGCAGGGCGGCGCCAGCCTGGTGGGCCTGGCGGGCCATGGCGGCCATGCGCCATTGCAGCCACACCACCGGCAGCCACAGCAGGCCGGTGAGCACATACAGCGCAATGGACCAGGCGATCCAGGGTGTGCCCAAGGGCCAGCCGGCCATGTGCGCCAGGGCCAGGCCCGTGGCGGGCTGGACCAGCACGGCGGGGGTCGTGAACCAGGCGTCGGCCCGGACCACCAGCCGGGACACGACGGCCTGCGCCGCCAGGCTGCCGCTGCGGTTGGTGAAGAACATGAAGAACGCGGTGCCCAGCCCGGTGCCGACCAGCACCACGCTGGAGACCACGTGGACCCATTTGAGCAGCAGGTAGGTGTTCAACGGTCAGCCTCCGGATGACGCAGCAGGACCAGCAGGATGGCGGCGACAGGCACATTCTTCACCAGGGGGGCGAAGGGGTGCAGCCAGGCGTCGGGCACGATGACCGTGGCCAGGGCCGTCATGAGCAGCATGCCGATCAGGGCCACCGCATAGACCAGGCGTCCGGGTCGCAGCGCCATCCACAGCGCCAGCAGCATGTCGGTCGCGGCTCCGGCGCCGATCAACCAGGGTTTGGCCCACTCCAGGTCCGGACGCAGGTGGGCCAGCAAGGCCTGGCTTTGCCCGTTCCACTCCCAGACGCTGACCACGGCGGTAAGGGACCACACGCACACCAGACTCCATCGCAGCAGACGCAGATCAGGCCCCGGCATGGTTCACCTCTTCGTCGGTGACCATGCCCCAGCGGGCGAACTCACCCTGGAAGTCGCCGAGGGACAGCAGCCCGGTGGCGGTGTGCGCGCCGAGCGGCAGGTCCGCTCCCCGCGCCAGCCGCCGGGCGAACAGGAGGGCGGGCATGGTGGGAATCTCCGGGCCATGGTCGTGGTCGGCGCTGATGTGCCAGGCTGCGGTCCGGGCCACGCCCTGTGCGTCCAGGCCACCCACGCGCACCACCATGCCGCCCAGTGCGCTGCCCCAGCGGTCGAACAGCGGCGCGAACCGGTGCAGCCAGGGTGCCAGCCGCTGCGGCTGCCTGAGCCAACCCCATCGACGTACCTTTGCGATCCAGGCAAATGCCTTCTGGGACAGTGGCACCTCCAGCGCGGCATGGAACATCACCCGGTTCCGCACCCGGTAGTGCAAGGGGAAGATCTCCAGATCGGGCACATCGCACAGCGCGCCCAGTCGGGGCGGCATGCGCGCGAAAGTCTCGCGGCAGGGCGTCTCCCAGCCGTAGGCCTGCACCCATTGCCCGTCGCGCCAGACCGGGATGGGGGCACCGCAATAGCCGAGCACCGCTTCCAGCGTGGCGACGCCGCGCGGAGCCGTTTGTGCCGGCGCGATGCAGATGTCCACCGTGTGGATGCCTTGCCAGCCTTTTGTGAGGTGGTCGACCACGGCGGAGGACAGTGCCGGCACCGTGCTCGCGCCGCTGATGGCGGTGCGGCCGGCGCGCAGGAAGTGTTCGTGCAGTGCCACGGGGAAGTCGCACACGAAGCGGCGCCCGTCGGCAAGGTCGGTGTAGTGGCAGCCGGCTTGCGCGCAGGCCAGCGCCACGCCATAGCCCTGGGCCTGGAACGGGCCAGCGGTGTGGATGACGAGGCCAATGCCGTGCCTGCGCAGCACGGACGGCAGGTCCGCGTCGGCGGCGTCGACCCGCAGCGCCTCGATCGCCGGTCCTGTGGCCTGTGCGAGCGCCGTGGCCCGCTGCGCGTCCCGTCCGCCCACCACGAGTTGGATCCCCGCGTCCTGCGCCATCGAGCGCACGATGCGCGCGCCGAAGTTGCCATAGCCACCCAGCACCAGGATGCGCAAGGGTTTCACGGGCGGTTTCCCCTCTGCAGCAGCATGGCATCGCCGTAGCTGAAGAACCGGTAGCGCTGCGCGATGGCGTGCGCGTACAGCGCGCGGATGTGCCCGTAGCCCGCGAAGGCACTGACCAGCATCATCAGCGTGGACTGCGGTAGGTGGAAGTTGGTCACCATCAGGTCGACCTTCTGGAACGCGAACCCGGGTGTGATGAAGATGTTGGTGTCGCCCTGCGTCAGACCGGTCCGCGCCCAGCTCTCCAGTGTGCGCACGGTGGTGGTGCCCACCGCCACCACGCGGCCGCCGCGCGCACGGCAATCGGCGAGGGCACTCAGTGTCTGTGGCGGGATGGCGTAGCGTTCGTGGTGCATCACGTGGTCGGCGATGCGGTCGGCCTTCATGGGCGCGAAGGTGCCCGCGCCCACATGCAGTGTCACGTTGGCGCGCTGCACGCCGCGTGCGTCCAGTGCGGCCAGCACGGCCTCGTCGAAGTGCAGCGCGGCCGTGGGCGCCGCGACCGCGCCCGGCACGCGGGCAAAGACGGTCTGGTAGCGGCGCTCGTCGTCCGTGTCGTCGGCGTGGTCGATGTAAGGGGGCAGCGGCACATGTCCGTGGCGCGCCATCAGCTCATACGGTGTCTCGCCGGCCGGACCCAGCAGGCGCAGCCGGAAGAGCTGGCCCCGCTCGTCGGGCCAGCGTCCGAGATAGACCGCATCGAACCCGCCGGCCTGCAGGCCGCCAGCCATGTGCAGGCGCCCGCCGGGCAGCGGCTTCTTGCTCACGCGCAGGTGGGCCACGACTTCGTGCGCCGTGCCGTCGCTGGCTTCGTGCGGCAGCAGCACGCGTTCGATCAGCATTTCCAGTTGTCCGCCAGACGCCTTCCGGCCGAACAACCGCGCCTTGACGACCTGGGTGTCGTTGAACACCAGCAGGTCGCCTTCGCGCAGCAGCGCGGGCAGGTCGCGGAACACACGGTCCACCGGCGCATCGCCCGCGCCGTCCAGCAGGCGCGAGGCGCTGCGTTCGGGCGCAGGGTGCTGGGCGATCAGCTCCGGGGGGAGGTGGAAATCGAAATCGGCGGCACGCCAGTCGTGCGCGGAGGAAGGGGTGTTGGGGGACATGCGCTTGAGGGCCTGACAGGGCCCGTTCCAAAACACGGCCCGCTATTCTGGCAGAGCGGCGCTTTCCACTTGCTCAAACAGGCCATCGACGTCGATCAGCTGTATCAGGGGCTGCTCCCCTTGGGGGCTGACCAGGTGTGTCACCAGCGCCGGGCCGTGGGGCGCGCGCACGGGTGAGGGCACGATCTGCTGGCGGCCGAATTCCGGTACGGCGTGAAGCGCGTCCACCAGCAGGCCGATCTGGCGCGCTCCGCGCCGCAGAACAACGATCTCGCCGCTGTCCTGCCGCAAGCTGCGCTGGCTGCCGACGAGGTGGCCGAGGTCGTACACCCACACCGAGCGCTCGATGGACATGCCTTGCTGGGGCACCAGCAGGCCCACCCGGGCGTGGCTGTCGCCGGCGCGCTGGCCCGAGAGGTGCCGCGAAGGCACGGCCTGCGCCACGTACGCGGCGGGCAAGCCCAGGATGTGCTCGCCACAGCAGACCGTGGCGTACATGCTCAGGGGCTCGTCCGGCGCTGGGCGAGGCTCATAGACGCCGCGCGCGGCAGCGGCCTGCGGTCGGACCTCGCCCAGCGCAAGGCAGACGATGGCCAGCACGTCATCCACATAGCCATCCGCATTCTTGAACTCGCGGTAGCCCTGGGTGACCGCGCAGGCCATGACCACATACTGCTTCCCTTGCTCCAGCACGGCCGCATGGCTCTTGCCCCGTTCAAGGGCGTGGACATGTGCCGGCAGCGCCATGGCGCTGCCCACGGTCAGCGCGGTATCCGTCGACGACAACACCTTGCCTTGCCGGTCGACGAAGCTCGCCGTGGCGCCGGCATCTGGCACGAGGCAGCCCTGGAGCATGGCCAGCAGTTCGCGCTCGGACTCGAACACGATGCCGATGCCGCCCACGACGAGGGCGTCGTCGTCGGGGTGCCGGATTGCCGCGTGGTACACGTAGGTGGGTTGGCCATGGGCCAGCGGGCTGGCTTCAAACGGGCTGACGGCGTAGGCCTGCGTGTCCGGCAGCGCCAGCACCCGCTGCAGCGTGGCGCCATCTACCCGGGGTGCCGTGGCCTGTATGTGCGGCAGCATGCCGCGTGAAGCGGCGATGATCCGCCCTTCCACGTCATAGACGCAGAGCGTGCCGTACACCGTGTAGAGCCCATTGATGTAGTCCAGGATGCGGGTGACGGCGTCGACATCGGGCAGCGGGCTCGCCAGTGCCGAGCGGATCTCCGGGGTCAGGGCCCACCAGCGACAGTCGTTGGCCCGCTCGTAGAGGTTGCGGTCCAGCAGGTCCACCAGCAACTGGGCCACCGCCTCGGCGCCGTCCTGCCGCGACTGGAGCACGGTTTCGTAGAGCTCGCTGATCGAACGGGAGAAGACCTCGTTGCTGCGGGTGCCGGTCTCGCTGATCTGGTCGAGAATGGCCTTGAGCTGCGCCCCGTCCTCGCGCTGCTCAGACGTGATCACCTGCCCGTTCCACACCACCCGCTGGATGGTCTTCGTGGCATTCATCACCTCGTGCAGCGGTGGGCTGAAGCTGTGCGCATGGGACAGCAACCCGGCTGCCGTGGCTGCATCCAGCGAGGCCAGCGTCTGACGCCGGCTGGGCGGAAAAGCCATCTGCAGCGGCACCATGGCCTGGCCCTGCCAGCCCGGTGGCCCGGGATAGCCCTGGTAGTTTTCCGCCCGGCAGGTCTGCACCAGGTACTCGCGGCCTTCGTGAATGAACACCTGTGGAGTTCCCTGCGGATTGACCGGCACCGTGGTGCCGGGCGCGATCCAGCGCTCGTCGGCGCTGGCGAGCACACGGCACCCCGCATCCAGCAGCAGCATGTTGACTCGGCCCTCCGCGTCCCCGTGGGAGCGGAAGATGCCGGCCATCTCCTGCGCGAAGTCGAAGCTCAGGCAGAGCAGCCCGACCACCGCGCCGCTGTCCGGATGGTGCATGCGGCGCGAATACATGAGCGCCTGCCCCCGGCCGGGACGCAGGTCGGTGGCCCTGAAGGTTTCGACGTACTGGCCGGTGGCCAGCGTGGCGCTCACCAGCGGGTCGCTGCTGCGCGCCACCGGGGCATCGGCGTCGAGCTGCACCAGCACCCGGCCCTCGGTGTCCAGCAGCAGGATCTCGTCGTACACCGTGTACTTGTTGCGGTACTCCTGCAACCGCCGCCGTACCCCTTGCGCGTCGGTGTGCAGGCCCGCCACGAAGCCGCACAGTTCGCGGTCCGTGGCCAGGAAACCCACGTCGGCCGTGCGCTCGTACAGGTTGCGCACCACGATGTCGATGACGAACCGCGCCTGGGTGCCGATGGCGCCCAGCACATGGCCGACCTTCTCGTCGGTCAGGTTCTTCACCAGGTCGTGCTCCAGCCGGCGAAAACCGGCCTGTGTCGCGCTCAGTATCGGCAGGATGCTGCGCGCGTCCTGCGGGCAGTTGAGCCGGGCAGAGGATTCGACGAGCCGCCACATGAGCCCCAGCTCCCGCAGGGACTGCTCGCAACGCGCCACGTCACGCATGTAGGGAAGGAACGTATCGGCGTGCACCTGTTCAGACATGTGCCTTCATCAAGCAAGCCATGTGCCATCGGACCTTGCCGCGCGCGGCTTCGTTCACAATCCGGCCATGTCGGAAACGGCGCCCGCTCAGTCCAGATCCCTGTCAGCCCCGCAAAAGGCCCTGCACAAGCTTGGCCTGGTGCGCGACATCGACCTGGCGCTGCACCTGCCGCTGCGCTACGAAGACGAGACCCGCATCGTGAAACTGCGCGATGCACGCGAAGGCCAGATGGCCCAGATCGAGGGCACGGTGACCGCCAGCCAGATCGGCCACCGCCCGCGCCGCCAGTTGCTGGTGACGCTGGACGACGGCAGCGACACCTGCACCCTGCGCTTCTTCACCTTCTACCCCTCACACCAGAAGGCGCTGGCCGTCGGCGCGCGGGTGCGGGTGCACGGCGAGTTGCGCGGCGGCTTCATGGGCTGGACCATGGTGCACCCGGCCTTCCATGCCGCCGGTGGCGAACTGCCGGATGCGCTCACGCCCGTCTACCCCACCAGCGCCACCTTGCCACAGGCCTACCTGCGCAAGGCGGTCGCCAGCGGGCTCCACCGCGCCGATCTCAGCGAGACGCTCCCGCCCGAACTGCTGCAGGAACTGCACGCGGTGGTGCGCACGCCCTGGAGCCTGCGCGAAGCCTTGCGCTACCTGCACCATCCCGGCCCCGAGGTGTCGCTGGCGGCGCTGGAAGACCGCACCCACCCGGCCTGGCAGCGCCTCAAGGCGGAGGAACTGCTGGCCCAGCAACTCTCTCAGCTCACCGCCAAGCAGGAACGCGATGCCCTGCACGCGCCCGCCCTGCAAGCCCGCCCCGGCGGTCTGCACGAACAGCTTCTGGCTGTGCTGCCGTTCTCCCTGACCGGCGCACAGCGCCGGGTGGTCGAAGACATCGCGCGCGACCTCCAGCGGCAAGTGCCCATGCACCGCCTGCTGCAGGGTGACGTGGGTTCGGGCAAGACCGTGGTGGCGGCACTTTCGGCCGCCATCGCCATCGATGCCGGTTGGCAGTGCGCCCTGATGGCCCCCACCGAAATCCTGGCCCAGCAGCACTTCACCAAGCTCATCGGCTGGCTCGAACCCCTGCTCGCTCCATTGGGCAAACGCGTGGCCTGGCTCACCGGCAGCCAGAAAAAGAAGCAGCGCCGCGAGATGCTGGACCTGATCGCCAGCGGCGAGGCTGCGCTGGTGGTGGGCACGCACGCCGTCATCCAGGAACAGGTGCAGTTCCAGCGCCTGGCGCTGGCCGTCATCGACGAACAGCACCGTTTCGGCGTGGCGCAGCGGCTGGCGCTGCGAGAGAAGATGCAGGGCACGGCAGCGGCTTTGCCAGGCCACGCCCGAGCGGATGGCGGCTTCGTCCGGGCCGAGCCTGCCGAAGCCCCCACGCAGGAGCCCCACATGCTCATGATGACCGCGACACCCATCCCCAGGACGCTGGCGATGAGCTACTACGCCGACCTGGACGTCTCCACCATCGACGAACTGCCGCCGGGGCGAACGCCCATCGTCACCAAGGTGGTGGCCGACAGCCGGCGCGCCGAGGTGGTCGAGCGCATCCGCGGCCAGTTGGCGCAGGGCCGGCAGGTCTACTGGGTCTGCCCCTTGATCGAGGAGAGCGAGGCGCTGGACCTGTCCAATGCCACGGCCACACACGCCGAACTGACCGAGGCCCTGCCCGGCGTGCTGGTGGGACTGCTGCACTCGCGCATGCCGGTGGCTGAAAAGAAGGCGGTGATGTCGCTGTTTACCGATGGGCAGATGGGCGTCCTTGTGTCCACCACGGTGATCGAGGTCGGCGTGGATGTGCCCAATGCCTCGTTGATGGTGATCGAGCACGCCGAACGCTTCGGTCTGTCGCAGTTGCACCAGTTGCGTGGACGGGTGGGGCGCGGCGCGGCGGCCTCGGCCTGCGTGCTCATGTACTCGCCGCCCGATGGCGGGCGCCTGGGCGAGACGGCGCGCGAACGCCTGCGCGCCATGGTTGAAACCAGCGATGGTTTCGAGATCGCCCGCCGCGATCTGGAGATCCGTGGGCCGGGGGAGTTCCTGGGCGCACGGCAGTCGGGTGCGCCCCTGCTGCGGTTTGCCGACCTGGCGACAGACACGCACCTGCTGGACTGGGCCCGCCGCGCCGCGCCGCTGATGCTGGCGCGCCACCGAGGGCTGGCCGAGAAGCACATCTCGCGCTGGCTGGGAGCTCGCTCGGAGTTTCTGAAGGCCTGAGCGGCCGCGTGCACCCACTGCTGGTGCGCGCACGGTGTTGGCTCATGCGGCCATTTCCGAGGCCTGTGCATGCGTGCATCATCCGCTCCGATCGCGGGCATATTGGGCACCACGGTTTCCACCTTGACCTCGGTTCCCAGGAGATCCCATGCCGAATCCGTCCAACCCTTCTCCGTCTTCCCCGCAACACGCCGGTCCCGGGGTGGTGGCCGAATGGCGCCAGCACCTGGCCACCATGCAGGGCCAGACACCGGACCAGCAGCGCATGGCGCAGATACGAAGCCAGCGGCACAGGCTGGACGCGGAGACCGCGGCCAGTCTGCTGTACACCAGTGTCCGCGACGGCCTGCACGGTTCGGCGCGCCTGCTGTTGACGGAGCTGGCGGTGCCGCCGGCGGCTGTTGGCTGGTCCCCGGACCAGGCAAGCCGCTACCTGGGTGGCGAGCACGCCTTGGCGAGGAGCATGGTGGCGCCCGAGCCGGTTGTGCGGGCCATGCAGAACGCGAAGCCCAGGAAGACGGTGCATTGGTCCGATGCCGCTCCGAGCGCCGCGCCAGCGCGCACGCCCTCGCCATCGGGAGGCGCCACGTTGTGACCGCTGCGCCGGTGGTCGCGCGGGTTCAAGCTCCAGGCGGTGCAAGACGCTGCTCTTTGGGTGTTCCCGCTCCGGGCGCACAATATCCCCATGACGCTCACCGAACTCAAGTACATCGTCGCCGTCGCACGCGAGAAGCACTTTGGCAAGGCGGCCGAGGCCTGCTTCGTCTCGCAGCCGACGCTGTCGGTGGCGATCAAGAAGCTGGAAGAGGAGCTCGAACTCAAGATCTTCGAGCGCAACGCGGCCGAGATCAGCGTCACGCCGCTGGGTGAAGAGATCGTGCGCCAGGCCCAGACCGTGCTGGAGCAGGCCGCGGCCATCAAGGAAATCGCCAAGCGCGGCAAGGACCCGCTGGCCGGTCCGCTGCGGCTGGGTGTGATCTACACCATCGGCCCCTACTTGCTGCCCGACCTGGTGCGCCATGTGATCGACCGCACCCCGCAGATGCCGCTGATGCTGCAGGAAAACTTCACCGTCAAGCTGCTGGAGCAGTTGCGCCTGGGCGAGATCGACTGCGCCGTGCTGGCTGAGCCTTTCCCGGACACCAACCTGGCCATCGCGCCGCTCTACGATGAGCCCTTCATGGCCGCGGTGCCGCACACCCATCCGCTGGCGAGCAAGAGCCACATCACGGCGGAAGAGCTCAAGCGGGAGACCATGCTGCTGCTGGGCACAGGGCACTGCTTCCGCGACCATGTGCTGGAGGTCTGTCCTGAGTTCGCGCGCTTTTCGAACGACACCGAAGGCATACGCAAGAGTTTCGAAGGCTCGTCGCTGGAAACCATCAAGCACATGGTGGCCGCCGGCATGGGCGTGACGCTGGTGCCGCGCCTGTCGGTCCCGCCCTCGGCGATCGATGGCGCCACCTCGCCCGGGCAGGACTTCGGCGATTCGTCGTACGTGCGTTACCTGCCCTTCGAAGGCGATGCGCCCACGCGCCGCGTGGTGCTGGCCTGGCGCCGCAGCTTCACGCGCTACGAGGCCATCGCCGAACTGCGCAATGCCATTTATGCCTGCGAGTTGCCCGGCGTCAAACGTCTGTCGTGACGTTCTGGGTAGACTTTTTCCGCCTTCATTGACCTTTTTTCTGGAGAACACCATGGCCAAGTCCCCTGCCAAGGCATCCGCCGCCCCTGCCATCAACATCGGCATCAGCGAGAAAGACCGCGCCGCCATCGCCAAGGGGCTGTCGCACCTGCTGGCCGATACCTACACGCTGTACCTGACCACGCACAACTTCCACTGGAATGTGACCGGCCCCATGTTCAACACGCTGCACGCGATGTTCATGACCCAGTACACCGAACTCTGGAATGCGGTCGACCCGATCGCCGAACGCATCCGCTCCCTCGGGCATGCCGCGCCGGGCTCCTATGCCCAGTTCGGCAAGCTCGCCTCGGTGCCCGACGCGCCAGGCGTACCGCCCAAGGCATTGGAGATGGTGCGCATCCTGGTCACCGGCCATGAGGCCGTGGCACGCACCGCGCGCGGCCTGTTTCCCCTGGCCGACAAGGCTGGCGATGAGCCCACCGCCGACTTGCTGACGCAGCGCCTGACGGTGCATGAGCAGACTGCCTGGATGCTGCGTTCCCTGCTTGAGGACTGAGCCGCGCGAGATGGCTGTCGCCGCGTCCCCCGCGCCGTCGCGACTGGCGCTGTACCTCGACCTGATCCGCTGGAACCGGCCGGCCGGCTGGCTGCTGCTGCTGTGGCCGACGCTGGCCGCATTGTGGGTGGCGGCCGGTGGATTCCCCGGCTGGCATCTGCTGGTGGTGTTCGTGCTGGGCACCATTCTCATGCGCAGCGCGGGCTGCTGCGTCAACGATGTGGCCGATCGCGATTTCGACCGCCATGTCAAGCGCACCGCGCAGCGGCCCGTCACCTCGGGCAGGGTGTCCACGCGCGAAGCGCTCGCTGTGGGCGCGGTGCTGGCACTGGCGGCCTTCGCGCTGGTACTCACCACCAACCTGCTCACCGTGGCCATGTCCTTCGCGGCCCTGGCCATAACCCTGGCCTACCCCTTTGCCAAGCGGATCGTGTCCATGCCGCAGGCGGTGTTGGGTGTGGCCTTCAGCTTCGGCATTCCCATGGCCTTTGCCGCCGTGCGGGGCGAAGTCCCGGTCCTGGCGTGGCTGCTGCTGCTGGGCAATCTGTTCTGGGTGCTGGCCTACGACACCGAGTACGCCATGGTGGACCGCGACGACGATCTGCGCATCGGCATGAAGACCTCGGCTATCACGCTGGGGCGCGCCGATGTCGCCGCCGTCACGGCGTTCTACCTGGTGTTTCTCGGGGTCTGGACGCTCGCGCTGTGGGCGCGCCTGAATCCCTGGGTCTGGGGGGCGGCTTTGGTGGCCGCGCTGGTCCAGGTGGTCTGGCACTTCGCCATGATCCGGGGCCGCACGCGCGAGGGCTGCTTCAAGGCCTTCCGGCTCAACCACTGGCTGGGCTTCACCGTGTTCGCCGGCGTGGTGCTGGGCCTGCCCTTGTCCTAGCCGAATTCGCGGCCGAGTTCCTCGGCGCGCTTCTGCGCGGCGAACAGCGCTTCCTCGAACTTTGCCTTCACGCCCGCCGACTCCATGGACGTGAGCGCCGCATAGGTCGTGCCGCCCTTGGATGTGACGCGCTCGCGCAGCACCTGCGGCGGGTCGTCCGAGCGCTGCGCCAGCGTGGAGGCGCCGACGAAGGTGCCCAGCGCCAGCCGATAGGCGATTTCTGGTGTCAGGCCCATGCGCGCGCCAGCATCGCGCATGGCTTCCAGGAAGTAGAACACGTAGGCCGGTCCTGAGCCGGAGAGGGCGGTGACTGCGTCCAGTTGTGCCTCGGCATCAACCCAGACGAGGTCGCCCGTGGTCTTGATCACCGTTTCCACCTGCGCGCGATCGTCCGCTGTCGCGCCCGTACGCGCGAACAACCCGGTCATGCCCAGCCCGACCAGTGCCGGCGTATTGGGCATGGCGCGCACGATGCGCTGCGTCCCCAGCCAGGTGGCGATGCTCTCGCTGGTGATGCCGGCGGCCACGCTCAGGTGCAGGGCTGTGCCGAGGTGCGGTGCGCTGGCCAGTGCGGCTTCCTTGAAGGTCTGGGGCTTGACCGCCCACACCACCAGGGCCGAGGGCCGCAGGCCAGGCCCAGCCTGCGGCACCACGTGGATGCCAGGGAACTGCTGCAGCAACCGCGCGCGCTGCTCGTCCCAGGGTTCGATCACTTGCAGCGAGCCGGCGGATTGACCCTGGTTCAGCAGGCCGCCAAGGATGGCGCTGGCCATGTTGCCGCCGCCGATGAAAGTGATGGTGGAAGAGGAAGGCGTGTTCATGCGGCTATTGTCGCCCTTGCCGCCGCGTGTTCAGGGTGCGGTGGTCTGGCGCACGGCGCGCTCCCACAGCGCCATCTTCTCCAGCGCCTGATCGCGCGGCATGGCCGGCTCGAAGCGGCGCTCGGCGCGCCATTGCGCTTCCAGTTCCTCGGTGCCGCGGTACACGCCCGCATGCAGGCCCGCCAGGTAGGCCGCGCCCAGCGCGGTGGTCTCGATCACCTCTGGTCGCACCACGGGAATGCCCAGCAGGTCGGCCTGGAACTGCATCAGCAGGTTGTTCACGCAGGCGCCGCCGTCCACCCGCAACTCGCTCACCGGCACGCCGCCCGTAGCCACCGCATCCCGACCCATGGCCCCCAGCAGGGCGGCGCTCTGGAAGGCGATGCTCTCCAGTGCCGCGCGAGCGATGTGGGCCATGGTGGTGCCACGCGAGATGCCCGTGATGCTGCCGCGCGCATCGGGTTGCCAGTACGGCGCGCCCAGCCCGGTGAAGGCTGGCACCAGCACCACGCCGCCCGCGTCTGGCACGCTCTCGGCCAGGGCTTGCACTTCGCTGCTGGAACGGATGGCGCTCAGGCCGTCGCGCAGCCACTGCACCACCGCGCCACCGATGAACACGCTCCCCTCCAGCGCATACTGCGGCGCACCGCCGACCTGGGCGGCAGCGGTCGTGACCAGGCCGTTCTGGCTGGTCTGGAAACGCTCGCCGGTGTGCATCAGCATGAAGCAGCCGGTGCCATAGGTGTTCTTGGCCATGCCGGCCTGGAAGCAGGCCTGGCCGAACAGGGCACTTTGCTGGTCGCCGGCCACGCCACCGATGTCCAGCGGGGCGCCCAGCCATTGGGCATCCATGCGACCGAAGGCCGCGCTCGATGGCAGCACTTCGGGCATCAGGCTGGGCGGAATGTCGAGCAAGGTCATCAGCTCCTCGTCCCAACGGCGCTCGTGCACATTGAAGAGCAGGGTGCGCGACGCATTGCTGAAATCCGTGACGTGACGCCGTCCCTGCGTGAGCCGCCAGATCAGCCAGGTGTCCACCGTTCCGAAAGCCAGTTCCCCACGTTCGGCTTGCGCGCGCGCCTGCGGGATGTGATCCAGCATCCAGCGCAGCTTGGTGCCGGAGAAGTACGCGTCGATGCGCAAACCTGTCTTGCTGCGGATGGTCTCCTCATGGCCCCGCTCGCGCAGCTCCGCGCACAACGGCTCGGTGCGACGGTCCTGCCAGACGATGGCGTTGCCCACCGGCGTGCCGGTGGCCCGGTTCCACAGCAGGGTGGTCTCCCGCTGGTTGGTGATGCCCACACCGGCCATGCGGTCCGCGCTCAGTCCCGCCTTCTTCAGCACCTCTCTGGCGGTCTCCAGCTGCGTCTGCCACAGCGCCATCGGGTCGTGCTCGACCCAGCCTGGCTGAGGGTATATCTGCGGAAATTCACGTTGCGCCATGGCCACCACGCGGCCCTGGCGGTCGAAGACGATGCTGCGTGAGCTGGAGGTGCCCTGATCCAGGGCCAGCAAGTAGGTCATTTTTCGGTTTTCCGGTTTGAACGGATCAGGCGTGCCCTGAGGGCTCGCTGGCCACCATGCATTCCACGTCGCCTTGGGCGAGCAGTTCACCGAACGGGGCCGGAGGGGGCTGGTCGGTGAACAGCACGTCCAGGTCATCCAGCCGGGCCAGTTCCACCATCGCTGGCCGATTGAACTTGCTGTGGTCGACCGCCAGCCAGACTTCGCGCGACTGCTGGACGATGGTGCTGGCCACCTTGACCTCGCGGTAGTCGAAATCGCGCAGCGTCCCGTCGGCCTCGATGCCGCTGATGCCGATGAGACCGATGTCGACCTTGAACTGGCGCATGAAGTCCACCGTGGCTTCGCCGACGATGCCCTGGTCGGCACTGCGCACCTGGCCGCCGGCAACGATCACTTCGCATTCGGGATAGGTGCTCATGAGCGAAGCAATGTGCAGATTGTTCGTGATCACGCGCAGGCCGCGGTGGTGCTGCAATTCACGTGCCACGGCCTCGATGGTGGTGCCGATGTTCATGATCAGCGAGCAACCGTTGGGCACCCGGCTCGCCACCGCCCGCGCGATGCGCGACTTGGCTTCGGCCTGCATGGCCTGGCGTTGGCGGTAGGCGATGTTCTCCGTGGTGGAGCCCGGCAGGCGGACGCCGCCGTGGAAGCGGGAGAGCAGGCCGGCTTCCGCCAGGCGCTGCACGTCACGCCGCACGGTCTGCAGCGTGACGCCAAAGCGCTCGGCCAATGCCTCGATGCTTTGTGGACCGTGAGCGCGCACTTCGTCGAGCAACTGGGTATGGCGAGGATTGAGATTCATGGGAGCGGCTGGCAGGAAGGACCCTCGAACATAACGGATGTGCCTTTTCCTGGCTTTAGGGTAAATACCGAATGAAAACGAACATAAACGAACATTTCGGCGTTAGCATAACGAACGGTTCCATCCTGCTTGTCTTTTTCTCATTTCGCCATGAAGCGCTCTTTCCTCCTGGACGCCTTTTCCCGCCTGGACGTGGTGGATCTGGCCGTGGTCGGGGGGGGCGCCACCGGCCTGGGCGTGGCACTGGATGCGGCCCTGCGCGGGTTCTCCGTGGCGCTGCTGGAGTCGCATGACTTCGCGGGGGGCACCTCCTCGCGCTCCACCAAGCTCCTGCACGGCGGCGTGCGCTACCTGGCGCAAGGCAATATCGCGCTGGTGCGCGAGGCGCTGGCCGAGCGCGCCGCGGTGCTGCGCATCGCCCCGCACCTGGCACAGCCGCTGCCCTTTGTCATGCCCTCGTACCGCTGGTGGCAGACACCTTTTTATGGCCTGGGGCTCAAGGTCTATGACCTCATGGCTGGCCATGCCGGCCTGGGGCGCACCGAACTCCTGGGTCGCGCGCAGACCGTGCGGGCCTTGCCCGGTGTGCAGACCGAGGGCCTGCGAGGCGGGGTGCGCTACTGGGACGGCCAGTTCGACGACGCCCGTCTGGCGCTAGCGCTGGCGCGCAGTGCCGAAGCGGCCGGCGCGCGCGTGCTGAACTACGCCGAGGTGACGGCGGTGGAGCGCACAGACGACGCCGTTTCCACATTGACGGTGATGGACCGCCGCACTGGATCCACATTTCCCTTGCGGGCGCGCTGCGTGGTCAACGCCACCGGGGTCTGGGTCGACAGCCTGCGCGACCGCACGCGGCCTTCGTCCCGGCAGGGAACGCCTTCCCATATGGTCAGTCCCAGCCAAGGGGTCCATATCGTGGTCGATCGCGACTTCATGCCTGGGGGGCACGCTCTGCTCGTGCCCCGTACGCGCGATGGACGCGTGCTGTTCGCCGTGCCCTGGCTGGGCAAGCTGGTGCTGGGGACCACCGATACGCCACGCCGGGACCTGCCTCGCGAACCCGATGCCTTTGAGGAGGAACTGGCGTTCATCCTGGACGAAGCCGCCCGGGTGCTGGCTCGGCCCGTGCAACGCAGCGACATCCGCAGTGTCTGGGTAGGGCTTCGGCCCCTGGTGGCGCCGCCCGAAGCGGCGGAGGGCAGCACCCAGGCCCTGTCGCGGGAGCACACCATCGTCACCGATGCCAATGGTCTGGTCACGGTCACGGGGGGCAAGTGGACCACCTACCGTGCCATGGCCGAGGACGTCCTGGAGCGGTGTTTCGTCGGCGGTTTGCTGCCACGCCGCCCCGGAGGGCGAACCGAGGCGCACCGTCTGGTGGGCGCCGGCCCGACCGGCCTGCCCACCATGCCGCTGCATGCGCCGCCTGGCCTGCATCTCTTCGGGTCCGAGTGGGCCGAGGTGCAGCAATGCCAGGGCCTGGGCAACGAACTGGGCATGGGTCTCAATGAGGCCATGGTGCGCCATACCGCCCGTGTGGAGTTCGCCCAGACAGTCGAGGACGTCCTGGCCCGGCGCTGGCGAGCGCTGTTCCTGGATGCGCGCGAGGCGGCGCGCATGGCGCCGGCGGTGGCCGCCATCCTGCAGGACGAACTCGGCCAAGACCCCGAACTGCCCGCTTTCCTGGCGCTTTGTCAGCACTACTTGCCGAGCCATTGACAGCGGGCGAAAGCCGTGCCATACTATGCGGCTTCGCTTGAAAAGGCGAAGACTGTGGAAAGCTATCTGCCCACCGAAGAGGGGCTGGAGCTGGCACCAAGCCGGGTCCGCCTTCGACGACGGGCCCAAGACTGATCGCTTCCAGCCGTGGTGGCCGGAAGGATTCAAGTTGGGACTTAAATCAAATGATTCAAACGCAATCTCGACTCGATGTTGCCGACAACACGGGTGCCAAGTCCGTGATGTGCATCAAGGTGCTCGGCGGCTCCAAGCGTCGTTACGCCAGTGTGGGCGACGTCATCAAGGTTTCCATCAAGGAAGCCGCTCCCCGTGGCCGCGTCAAGAAGGGCGAGGTCTACAACGCCGTGGTCGTGCGCACCGCCAAGGGCATTCGCCGCCAGGACGGCGCCCTCATCAAATTCGATGGCAACGCGGCTGTGTTGCTCAACGCCAAGCTGGAGCCCATCGGCACCCGCATCTTCGGCCCGGTGACGCGCGAGCTGCGCACCGAGAAGTTCATGAAGATCGTGTCGCTGGCCCCCGAGGTTCTCTGAGGAATCATCATGAACAAGATTCGTAGTGGCGATGAAGTCATCGTGATTGCCGGGCGCGACAAGGGCAAGCGCGGCAAGGTTGTGCTTCGCAGCAGCGAAGACCGCGTGGTTGTCGAAGGCGTGAACATCGTCAAGAAGCACGCCAAGCCGAACCCCGCCAAGGGCGAAACCGGCGGCATCATCGAAAAAAGCATGCCCATCCACCAGTCCAATGTGGCCATTTTCAATGGTGCCACGGGCAAGGCGGATCGCGTGGGCATCAAGCTTCTGGCAGACGGCAAGAAAGTGCGCGTCTACAAGTCCAGCGGCGAAGAAATCAAGGTGGCATGACCATGGCACGTTTGCAAGATGTTTACCGGGACACCATCGCGCCCGACCTCGTGAAGAAGTTCGGCTACAAGTCGACCATGCAGGTGCCGCGCATCACCAAGATCACGCTCAACATGGGCGTGAGCGAAGCCGTGGCCGACAAGAAGGTCATGGACAACGCCGTGGGTGACCTGACCAAGATCGCTGGCCAGAAGCCGGTGGTGACCAAGGCCCGCAAGGCCATCGCGGGCTTCAAGATCCGCGAGCAGCAGGCCATCGGCTGCATGGTGACCCTGCGCGGCGCCCGCATGTACGAATTCCTGGATCGCTTCGTCACCGTGGCGCTGCCCCGCGTGCGCGACTTCCGTGGTATCTCGGGCCGCTCATTCGACGGCCGCGGCAACTACAACGTTGGCGTCAAGGAACAGATCATCTTCCCCGAGATCGAGTACGACAAGGTCGATGCACTGCGCGGCCTCAACATCAGCATCACGACGACCGCCAAGAGCGATGAAGAGTGCAAGGCTCTTCTGGCTGGTTTCCGTTTCCCGTTCAAGAACTGAGGTGGCGCGTGGCTAAACAAGCACTACTCCAACGTGAACTCAAGCGCGAGAAGCTCGCCGCCAAGTTCGCCAAGAAATACAACGAACTGAAGTCCACCGCCAAGGACGCCAAGCGCTCGGAAGAAGAGCGCGATGCTGCCCGTCTGGCACTGCAGAAACTGCCCCGCAACTCGAACCCGACCCGCCAGCGCAACCGCTGCGAGATCACGGGCCGTCCGCGCGGCACTTTCAACCACTTCGGCCTGGCCCGTGCCAAGGTGCGCGAGATGGCGTTCGCCGGCGAGATCCCCGGCATCACCAAAGCCAGCTGGTAAGCCCTAGGAGAACCACAAATGAGCATGAGTGATCCTATCGCTGACATGTTGACCCGCATCCGCAACGCGCAGATGGTCGAAAAGGCCAGCGTGTCGATGCCGGCTTCCAAGGTCAAGGCCGCGATCGCCCAGGTCCTGAAGGACGAGGGTTACATCGACGGTTTCCAGGTCAAGAACGCCGACGGCAAGAGCGAACTCGAGATTGCCCTCAAGTACTACGCCGGCCGTCCCGTGATCGAACGCATCGAGCGCGTGAGCCGCCCTGGCCTGCGTGTCTACCGTGGCCGCAACGCCATTCCCCAGGTCCAGAACGGCCTGGGCGTGGCCATCGTCACGACGCCCCAGGGTGTGATGACCGACCGCAAGGCGCGCGCTACCGGTGTCGGTGGCGAAGTCCTGTGTTACGTCGCCTGATGCGGGCATTGAGGAGAAATTAATGTCACGTATTGGAAAACTGCCGGTTGCCGTCCCTGCTGGGGTGGAAGTCGCCGTCAAAGACGACCAGATCAGTGTCAAGGGCACGCTGGGCGCCCTGGCCCTGGCGCAAAACGCGCTGGTCAAGGTGGAAAACAAGAGCGGCGTGCTGAGCTTTGTCCCCGTGGACGAGTCGCGCGAAGCCAATGCCATGTCGGGCACCATGCGTCAGCTGGTGAACAACATGGTTCAAGGTGTGAGCAAGGGCTTTGAAAAGAAGCTGACGCTGCTCGGCGTGGGTTACAAGGCCCAGGCGCAGGGCGCCAAGCTGAACCTCACGGTGGGTTTCTCCCATCCCGTGGTGATGGACATGCCCGCCGGCATCAAGGTGGAAACTCCGACGCCGACCGAGATCGTGATCAAGGGCTCGGACCGCCAACGTGTGGGCCAGATCGCGTCCGAAGTGCGAGCCGTTCGCCCTCCCGAGCCCTACAAGGGCAAGGGCATCCGCTACGCGGATGAGAAGGTCGTGATCAAGGAAACCAAGAAGAAATAAGGACCAGGATCATGTTGACCAAAAAAGAGCAACGTCTGCGCCGCGCCCGTCAAACGCGCATTCGCATCGCCCAGCAAGGCGCCGTGCGCCTGACGGTGAACCGCACCAACCTGCACATCTACGCCAGTGTCATCTCCGACGACGGCTCGCGCGTGCTGGCTTCCGCTTCCACGGCAGAAGCCGAAGTGCGCGCCCAGATCGGTGGCGCTGGCAAGGGCGGCAACGCCGCTGCTGCAGCCATCATCGGCAAGCGCATTGCGGAAAAGGCGAAGGCCGTCGGCATTGAGAAGGTGGCCTTCGATCGCTCCGGTTTTGCCTACCACGGCCGGGTGAAAGCCCTGGCAGATGCGGCCCGTGAAGCCGGTCTGCAGTTCTGATCCAACGGGAATCAAAAATGGCTAAATTTACGGCAAACATCAAGAACGAAGCAAACGAGGACGGCCTGCGCGAGAAGATGATCGCGATCAACCGCGTGACCAAGGTGGTCAAGGGCGGCCGTATCCTGGGTTTCGCTGCCCTTACCGTGGTCGGTGATGGCGATGGCCGCGTGGGCATGGGCAAAGGCAAGGCGCGCGAAGTGCCGGTGGCTGTTCAAAAGGCCATGGAGCAAGCCCGCCGCAACATGATCAAGGTGTCGCTCAAGAACGGTTCCCTGCACCACAGCGTGCATGGTGAGCACGGTGCCTCCAACGTCATGATGCTGCCCGCCGTGAAGGGTACCGGCATCATCGCCGGCGGCCCGATGCGTGCTGTCTTCGAAGTGCTCGGCGTGACCGACGTGGTGGCCAAGAGCCACGGCTCGAGCAACCCCTACAACCTCGTGCGCGCCACCCTGGACGCGCTGAAGAACTCGACGACCCCGGCCGAAGTGGCTGCCAAGCGTGGCAAGTCGGTTGAAGAAATCCTGGGTTGATTGGAACGATCATGACCACTCAGAACACCGTCAAGGTCCAGTTGGTGCGCAGCCCCATCGGGACCAAGCAGTCGCACCGTGACACCGTCCGTGGCCTGGGCCTGCGCAAGCTCAACAGCGTGAGCGAGCTGCAGGACACGCCCGCCGTGCGCGGCATGATCAACAAGATCAGCTACCTGGTCAAAATCGTCTGATCGGAGTCACTGACATGGAACTCAATACCATCAAGCCCGCCTCGGGCGCCAAGCATGCCAAGCGCCGCGTCGGTCGCGGCATCGGCTCCGGCCTGGGCAAGACCGCAGGCCGCGGCCACAAGGGCCAGAAGTCCCGTTCGGGCGGCTACCACAAGGTTGGCTTTGAAGGTGGTCAGATGCCCCTGCAACGCCGGCTGCCCAAGCGCGGCTTCAAGTCCGCGCAACTGCAGTTCAACGCCGAAGTGACCCTGGCTGACCTCAACCAGCTCGACGTCGCCGAGGTGGACGTTCTCGTGCTCAAGCAGGCTGGCCTGGTGCCGCACCTGGCCAAGCGCGTGAAGGTCATCAAGACCGGTGAGATCACCCGTGCGGTGACTCTCAAGGATATTGCCGCCACGGCGGGCGCCAAGCAGGCGATCGAAGCTGCAGGCGGTTCCCTGGTGGTCGCAGCCTGATCGGTAGCGAACGGAAGCGATCTGTGGCAACTACGTCCCTGGCCAAGACCGGAAAGTACGGCGACCTGCGTCGCCGTCTTGTCTTTCTGCTGCTCGCGCTGGTGGTCTACCGCATCGGGGCTCACATCCCTGTGCCTGGCATCGACCCCGCGCAACTGGAACGGCTGTTCCAGGGGCAGCAGGGTGGCATCCTGAGCCTGTTCAACATGTTCTCCGGCGGCGCGCTCTCGCGGTTCACCGTGTTCGCGCTGGGGATCATGCCGTACATCTCGGCCTCCATCATCATGCAGCTCATGACCTACGTGATCCCCGCGTTCGAGCAGCTGAAGAAGGAAGGCGAAGCGGGGCGTCGCAAGATCACCCAATACACGCGCTATGGCACGCTGGGGCTTGCCATTTTCCAGGCGATGGGCATTGCCCTGGCGCTGGAAGGCCAGGCTGGTCTGGTGATTGCGCCGGGCATGGGCTTCCGGCTGACTGCGGTGGTGAGCCTGGTGGCCGGCACCATGTTCCTGATGTGGCTGGGCGAGCAGATCACCGAGCGCGGACTGGGCAACGGCATCTCGATCCTGATCTTCGCGGGCATTGCTGCGGGGTTGCCGAGCGCCGTGGGCGGCCTGCTGGAACTGGTCCGCACGGGCGCCATGAACATCCTGGTGGCCATCTTCATCATCGTCCTGGTGATTCTGGTGACCTACTTCGTGGTGTTCGTCGAGCGTGGGCAGCGCAAGATCCTGGTGAACTATGCGCGGCGTCAGGTAGGCAACAAGGTTTATGGTGGGCAATCCTCCCACCTGCCGCTGAAGCTGAACATGGCTGGTGTGATTCCGCCGATCTTCGCGTCCAGCATCATCCTGCTGCCCACCACCGTGGTGAGTTGGGTGAGCACCGGGGATTCCACGCGTTGGCTGCGTGACATCGCGGCAGCGCTGTCTCCTGGCCAACCGATCTACGTGGCGCTGTACGCGGCTGCCATTGTGTTCTTCTGCTTCTTCTATACCGCGCTGGTTTTCAACAGCCGTGAAACCGCGGACAACCTGAAGAAGAGTGGTGCGTTCATCCCGGGCATTCGTCCTGGTGACCAGACTGCGCGCTACATCGACAGGATCCTGCTTCGGCTGACGTTGGCCGGTGCGATCTATATCACCGCAGTCTGTCTGCTGCCCGAGTTCCTGATCCTGGAGTACAACGTGCCGTTCTATTTTGGCGGCACCTCCCTGTTGATCATCGTGGTGGTCACCATGGACTTCATGGCACAGGTTCAGAATTACATGATGTCGCAGCAATACGAATCGCTGCTGAAGAAGGCTAATTTCAAAACCTCCCTCGGCAACTGAGTTGTTTTATGGCCAAGGACGATGTGATCGAGATGCAAGGTGAGGTGATCGAAAACCTCCCCAATGCAACCTTCAGGGTCAAACTCGAAAACGGTCATGTGGTTCTGGGTCATATCTCCGGAAAGATGCGGATGCATTACATCCGCATCCTGCCGGGGGACAAGGTCAAGGTGGAGCTCACGCCCTACGACCTCACGCGGGCGCGAATCGTGTTCCGCTCGAAGTGAGTGGTCAGCTGTTGAATGTTTCAGGAATATCTAGGAGAAGAAAATGAGAGTTTCGGCTTCCGTCAAGAAAATGTGCCGCAACTGTAAGATCATCAAGCGGCATGGTGTCGTGCGCGTCATCTGCACCGACCCGCGTCACAAGCAGCGTCAAGGCTGATTGGTTAGTTCAGAGGACCCAACATGGCTCGTATTGCAGGCATCAACATTCCGCCGCACAAGCACGCTGAAATCGGCTTGACGGCAATCTTTGGCATTGGTCGCACGCGCGCTCGCAAGATCTGCGAAGCCTGCGGCATCGCCTATTCCAAGAAGATCAAGGACCTGACCGACGCGGAACTGGAAAAAGTTCGCGATCAGGTCGGCGCGTTCACGATCGAAGGTGACCTGCGCCGCGAAACCACCATGAACATCAAGCGCCTGATGGACATCGGGTGCTACCGTGGTTTCCGTCATCGCCGTGGTCTGCCGCTGCGTGGTCAGCGCACCAAGACCAACGCCCGTACGCGCAAGGGTCCCCGCAAGGCTGCCCAGTCGCTGAAGAAGTAATCGGTAAGAAGGACCCTCATGGCCAAGTCTCCCTCCACCGCCGCGTCCGCCCGCGTTCGCAAGAAAGTCCGCAAGAACATTGCCGACGGCATTGCGCACGTGCACGCGTCGTTCAACAACACCATCATCACCATCACCGACCGTCAGGGCAATGCATTGTCCTGGGCCTCGTCGGGTGGCCAAGGCTTCAAGGGTTCGCGCAAGTCCACCCCGTTCGCCGCCCAGGTGGCGTCCGAAGTGGCCGGCCGCGCGGCCATTGAGCAAGGCATCAAGAACCTCGACGTCGAGATCAAGGGCCCTGGTCCCGGTCGCGAATCCTCGGTGCGCGCCCTCGGCGCCCTGGGTATCCGCATCAACTCGATCTCCGACGTGACCCCGGTGCCGCACAACGGCTGCCGTCCTCAGAAGCGCCGCCGCATCTGATGCGGTACCGCGGCACTCGCGGTAGAATCAAAAGCTTTTTTCGTGAGCCACCGCAGTAACCTGCGGTGGCGTTTTTGCTAAGCCCACTGCCGTCCTCTTCCGAGGAATGGCTCCCGCAGCAACAGGCTGCGGCAGACAAACAAGGAAACCAACGTGGCACGTTACCTCGGCCCCAAGGCCAAACTTTCCCGCCGTGAAGGCGCAGACCTGTTGCTCAAGAGCGCCCGCCGCTCCATCAGCGACAAGGCCAAGTTCGACTCCAAGCCTGGCCAGCATGGCCGCACCTCCGGTCAGCGCACCTCCGACTTCGGCGTGCAGTTGCGCGAGAAGCAGAAGGTCAAGCGCACCTACGGCGTGCTTGAGCGCCAGTTCCGCCGCTACTTCGCAGAGGCAGATCGCCGCCGTGGCAATACCGGTGCCAACCTGCTGTTCCTGCTCGAGTCCCGTCTGGACAACGTCGTGTTCCGCATGGGCTTTGCCTCGACCCGTGCCGAAGCCCGCCAGATCGTGTCGCACAAGGCGATCACGGTGAACGGCAAGGCCGTGAACATCCCGTCCTACTCGGTCAAGGCCGGTGACGTGGTGGCTGTGCGCGAGAAGTCCAAGAAGCAGGCCCGCGTGGTGGAAGCGCTGGAACTGGCCAAGCAGATCGGCTTCCCCGGCTGGGTGGATGTGTCGGTCGACAAGGTCGAAGGTGTGTTCAAGAAGTCGCCGGACCGTGACGAGTTCGCCTCCGACATCAACGAATCGCTGATCGTCGAACTGTATTCCCGTTAATTCCGTTCCCGGTTCGCGCCATGGGTGCGTACCGGGCCATGCTCCGTCTGCCTTATCGGTGTAACGAGCCGAGGGTCCTGAAGGAAGTTGAATGCTGAACAATCTGCTCAAGCCCAAGACCATCAACGTCGAACAAGTGTCGACCAACCGCGCCAAAGTCACGCTCGAGCCCTTCGAGCGCGGTTATGGCCACACGCTGGGCAATGCCCTGCGCCGGGTTCTGCTGTCTTCCATGACGGGCCACGCGCCGACCGAAGTCACCATCGCCGGTGTGGTGCACGAGTATTCGTCCATCGATGGCGTGCAGGAAGATGTGGTCAACATGCTCCTGAACCTCAAGGGCGTGGTCTTCAAGCTGCACAACCGCGACGAAGTCACGCTGAGCCTGCGCAAGGACGGCGAAGGCCAGGTCACCGCCGCAGATATCCAGACTCCGCACGATGTCGAAATCGTCAACCCGGGCCATGTGATTGCCACCTTGTCCGCCGGCGCCAAGCTGGACATGCAGATCAAGGTCGAAAAGGGCCGTGGCTACGTGCCTGGCAGCGTGCGCCGCAACGACGACCAGGCCCGCTCCATCGGGCGCATCGTTCTCGATGCCTCCTTTTCACCCGTCAAGCGCGTGAGCTACACGGTCGAGAGCGCCCGTGTCGAACAGCGCACCGACCTGGACAAGCTCGTGCTGGAGATCGAGACGAACGGTTCGATCGGACCGGAAGAGGCGGTGCGTGCCTCGGCCAAGATCCTGGTGGAACAGCTCGCGGTGTTCGCCCAACTCGAAGGTGTGGAGCTCTCCGCCTTCGACGCGCCTGCCCAGCGCAGCTCGCAACAGTTCGACCCCATCCTGCTGCGTCCTGTGGACGAGCTCGAACTCACGGTGCGCTCGGCCAACTGCCTCAAGGCGGAGAATATTTACTACATCGGTGACCTCATCCAGCGCACCGAGAATGAGTTGCTCAAGACCCCCAACCTGGGTCGCAAGTCGCTCAATGAAATCAAGGAAGTGCTTGCCTCGCGCGGCCTGACCTTGGGCATGAAGCTGGAAAACTGGCCGCCCGCCGGCCTTGACAAGCACTGAAGACACGAAACTGTCTGACGAACCACCAGTACCTGATACGGCTGGTGGCAAAACACTGAAAGGACATCTCAAATGCGTCACGGACACGGACTTCGCAAACTCAACCGCACCAGCGAGCACCGCCTCGCCATGCTGCGCAACATGACCAACTCGCTGCTCACGCACGAGGCCATCAAGACCACCGTTCCCAAGGCCAAGGAACTGCGCCGTGTGGTGGAACCCCTGATCACCCTGGCCAAGGAGCCGACCGTGGCCAACCGTCGCCTGGCATTCAACCGCCTGCGCGACCGTGATGTCGTGGTCAAGCTGTTCGATGAGCTGGGCCCGCGTTTCAAGGCACGTCCCGGTGGCTACACCCGCATCCTGAAGATGGGTTTCCGCGTGGGTGACAACGCTCCCATGGCCCTGGTTGAGCTGGTGGACCGTGCGGAAGAGGCGGCCCCGGCTGCTGATGCCGACAAAGCGTGATAGAATATAAGGCTTGTCGCGCGGTGGAGCAGCCTGGTAGCTCGTTGGGCTCATAACCCAAAGGTCGCAAGTTCAAATCTTGCCCGCGCAACCAAACCTGAAGGGATGAATCGAAAGATTCATCCCTTTTCTTTTAGACCTTACCGCCCTTCATGGCCTCGCTGTTTTCCGGGCAAGCAGCCACTTCACCGGTGCACCCCGCTGCGGCGGCGGGATACGTGGGTGGTGCAGTCGATACCTACATCCAAGGCCGTCCCGAATACCCAGCTGAACTGAGCACATGGTTGGGCGAGGTGGCGGGCATCCGGGCAGGCAGTATCGTGGTCGATCTGGGGGCGGGGACGGGCAAATTCACTCGGCTTCTGCTGGCGTTGCAGGCAGAGACCATCGCCGTTGAACCGGTGGCGGACATGTTGTCGCGACTGGTCCGCGATGTGCCGGGTGCCGTTGGCCTGCAAGGATCGGCGTCCTCGATCCCGCTGCCTGCCGCTTCTGCCGACGTTGTGGTGTGTGCCCAGGCATTTCACTGGTTTGCGAACACGGCTGCACTGGACGAGATCGTGCGTGTGCTTCGACCCGGTGGTCGCCTGGTGCTGGTGTGGAATCTGCGGGACGCTCAGGTGCCCTGGGTGCAGCGCATGGACCGCCTGGTCAATGCCTATGAAGGCGATGTGCCTCGCTTCTACAAGGGCTCCTGGCGCCACGCCTTTCCGCATGCAGGTCTGGGGGTACTACAAGGCTGGGAGTTTGCCAACGCACACGTCGGTGCACCGGAGGATGTCATTCTCAAGCGTGTGCTGTCGACGAGCTTCATCAGCGCCTTGCCGCAGGCGCAACGGGATCAGGTCCGGCAGGATCTGCTGGACCTGATCGCGGACGAGCCGGCCCTGCGGGGACGGGATGTCGTCCCGGTGCCGTACCGAACCTTTGCGTTCTGCGCTTTGAAGTTGTCCTAGACCAGCGATATCGCCGGCACCGCCGCGATGATCAGGACGCCGATCAGCAGGGCGGCCAGATAGGACCAGATGGGGCGTATCACCTCGTCGGGTTTGACGTCTCCGATGCGGCAGGCGATGTAGAAGCCGACACCAATGGGGGGCATCATCAGGCCCACGTTCATCGCACAGACAACCACCATGGAGTAGTGGATGTCGTTGATGCCCAGCTTGCGCGCGATGGGGTACATGATGGGGGCAAGCAGCAGCACCGCAGGCAGACCTTCCAGCAGGCAACCCAGAATCAGGAAGGCCGCTATGGTGACCAGCATGAAGGTGAAGGCGCCACCGGGCAGGGTCGTCAGAAAGCCGGAGAGCTGCTGCACGACGCCGCTCTGCGTGATGGTCCATGCCATGGCCGACGCGGCACCCAGAATCAGCAGCACCGCACCGGTCAGGGATGCGCTGTCTACCAGCATCCGGTAGAAGGTGCGCGGCGAGATGCCGCCGTAGAGCCATTGGCCGATCAACAGGGCGTACAGCACAGCGACCGTGGAGACTTCGGTGGCTGTGGCGATGCCTTCACCGACGAGTGCGCGGATCAGGAATGGCAGGATCAGCGCAGGCGTGGCAACCAGTGCGAAGCGGACCACGCGTTCGCGTGGGGTGCGCCGTATGCCCGCCATGTCTTCGTGGCGTGCCTTCCAGCGCGCCAGCAGCAGCAGCGTGGCCAGCAGCACCATGGCGACCACGAAGCCGGCCTGGAACAGACCTGCGATGGACACGCCCACCGCGGCACCGAGGACGATCAGCACGATGCTGGGCGGGACGGTATCGGCCATGGCCGCCCCCGTGGCCAGCAAGGCCACCATCTCGCGTGGCTGGTGGCCGCGCCGCTTCATCTCCGGGAACAGGGCCGGAGCGACGGTGGCCATGTCGGACACCTTGGAGCCGGAGATGCCGGAGACAATGAACAGCGAACCCAGCAGCACGTAGGACATGCCGGCTTTGACATGCCCCAGGAGGCTGGCCAGAAAATCCACGATGGCCTTGCCCATGCCGGTGGCATCGAGCACGCAACCCAGCAGCACGAAAATCGGCACAGAAATCAGCACCAGGCTGGACATGCCTTCGTCCATGCGTCCGATCACCACCATCAGTGGCATGGATGTCGTGAAGGCCAGCAGGCTGACCGCGCCGATGCCGAAGCAGAAGGCAATGGGTACACCGGCCAGCAGACAGAGGACGGTGAAGCCGCCGAGGAACAGCGGAATGCTGGCCGTACCGATCTGTGCAAGCTGTGGCGCCAGCAGCCAGCAGATGCTCACCACGGCGGCCACCACCAGGGCGCCTGCGGCCAGCGCCGGCCTGCGCACAGTGCGGCCGGCGTAAACCACGATCAGCAGCAGCATGGCGGCGAAACCGAACGCAATGGCCCCCACCTTGAAAGAGTTGGGGATCGACAGCGCGGGGGTCTGGATGATCCATTCCTCCCGCGTGTAGAGATACGCCGGCCAGATCAGCGCCAGCAACAGCGCCGCCATGGCAGCCAGAGAAAATCCATGCACGTACTCACGCGCGCGTGCAGGCAGCAGGTCCACCATCAGGTTGAGCCGCAGGTGCTCGTTGCGGGCCATCGCAATGGTCGCACCCAACATGCCGACCCAGATGAACGCCACCGACGCGACCTCATCGATCCAGACCACCGGCATGGCGAACACATAGCGAGAGACCACTCCGCCGAACAGCAGCAGCACGATGGCCACCATCAGCAGGGCAGCAAGGGCCTCCAGCGTGCCCAGCAGCCAGGCGGCCAGACCCTTGGGCGAGGGTGTTGCGGGAGCTGGGGCGTTCACGGTCCGGCCTCCGTTCAAAGGGCCTGGCGTTCGGCCAGGTACTCCAGGCCGAAGATGTCGGCCATCTCGCTGTAGCCCACCCTGTTGCCGCACCGCCATTGCATGAGCGACTGGAACGCCACGTGCGAGG
Source organism: Hydrogenophaga sp. (assembly GCF_026125785.1). Classification (GTDB taxonomy): domain Bacteria; phylum Pseudomonadota; class Gammaproteobacteria; order Burkholderiales; family Burkholderiaceae_C; genus Hydrogenophaga. The sequence goes on along the minus strand of NZ_JAHCKL010000007.1, from coordinate 71,489 downwards.
GGTTGTAGTTGTACCAGGGGTGGACCGCGATGGCATTGCCGCTGACCTCGTGGCGCTTGCCACGCACGTCGGTGGCCACGATGCGCACGTTCATCGGGCAGAAGTGGCTGCCATAACCTTCCACGGTAGCGGAGACCAAGCCAAACACCTCGCCGTTTTCCATGGCGTAGCCATTGCGCAGGCTTTCGTACACGGTCTTTCCGTTGCGCACGTCCAGCAGCATGGCCATGTGCAGACCATAGTCCTCGCCAAAGGCCGCGGAAATCCAGCTCACGGCGCGCTTGCTGGTCTCGGTGCGCCGGCTCCAGCTGTGGTCCACGCAGTCGTAGCAGTCCACCTCGTAGCGTTGGCCGCGCAGTTCGAGGTGTCCGGTGATGTGGCCCAGCAGCTCGAAGTGGCCGCTGGGGTTGTCGGGGTCCGACGTGGGGTTGCCCCATTGCGTACCCAGCCGCTCATCGAAGCGTTGGCCTTCGGCCGTCGCCAGAAGAGGGTTCTGGGTCGGGTCGGCGGCGTCGAAAGGTTCGTGCAGGCCGCGGAACGTCAGATCGAAGGAGCACCCCCCGAGCTTGTACTCGTACTGGAAACGCATCACGCGCGGCGGTTCCTGCACATGCACGCTCAAGCCGCTTTCCAGTGTGTACCGGGTGTAGTTGTCCGGGCACGGCAGGTGCATCTGAGCGTCACTGAAATCCACCTCGTGCGGCTGGAAGCGAAAGCCCTTGACGATGCCCACCGACGACAATGCCACGCCCAGGTTGGGGCGGGCCGCGATGTACAGGTTGCCCAATATGCCGGCTTGGGGTACCGAGAAGGACAGCGGCGTGGTCTCTGCCCAGCGCCAGTTGCTTTTGGGAACAGGGTGGAACTCGGAATCCTTGGCGGTGATCATGTTGTCGTCTCTCTCCGATGCTCAGGACAGGGAGCCTGCGTACTTCTCGATGGCGGCCCAGGTTTCATCCCCCATCTTTCCTCTCCACTCCTTGTAGTAGCCGGCCTGCTTGAGCCGCTCGCGGAACGGAGCGATATCGATCTCGTTGAACTTCACGCCCTGGGCTTCCAGCTTGGTGCGCACGTCGGCGGTGAGCTTGCTCATGTCCTCGCGCTCTTTCAGGGCCGCGGCGTTGATGTTGCGCGTGATCACCTCCTGGATGTCCGCCGGCAGGCTGTTGAAGCGGTTGCGGTTGGAGGCGATGAGCATGCCTTCCCAGCAATGGTTGGTGAGCGAGATGAACTTCTGCACCTCGTAGAACTTGGCCGTGAAGACGTTGACCAGCGGGTTCTCCTGGCCGTCCACCAGCTTGGTCTGCAGCGAGGTGTAGAGCTCCGAGAAATTCATGCTGACCGGAGCCGCGCCCAGGGCCTTGAACATGTTGAAGAACATGGGCAGCACCGGCACGCGGATCTTCATGCCCTGCATGTCGGCCAGGGTGCTCACCGGCTTGCTGCCGTGCGAGACAGTGCGAAAACCCAGGTCCCAGAACTTCTCGAAGATGTGGATGTTGGCGGCGGCAGCGGCGCGGCGAGCCACCTGGCCGACGTCGCCATCCACGGCCTTCCAGATCGTCGCGTAGTCCTTGAAGGCGAATCCCAACGCGCTCGGGCCTACCGAAGGATTCAGTGTCGTCATGAACGAGGCGGAGGTGGTGTAGAAGTCCAGCGCACCCGCGCGCACCTGGGCCAGCATGTCGGTGTCGCCGCCGAGCTGGCTCGATGGGAAGTAGTTGATCTCCACGCGGCCCTTGGTCTCGGCATTGATTTTTCGGGCCGCCTCCACCGCATTGGTGCTCAAGGGGTGGTCAGGCGGGGCAAAGCAACCCCACTTCATGTTGAACTCGGCCGCGCGCGCATGGCGCGGCACGGTGAGGACGAAAGGGGCGCCTGCGGAGGCGGCCAGAAGGGTCCGGCGTTGGATGCTCATGCTTGTCTCCTTGTGTGGGTGTCTTCGGCACCGCGACTGGCAGCGGCGCGTTGACGTTCCGGGGCGGTACGGAAAGGGCCAGTCGGTGAACGGTGGGGGGACTTTCAGGCGCGGCCAGGTGGCTGGTGAAAGAGGGTGTCCAGCGCCGGCAACTCGGAGGGGCGCAACTCGAAGCCGTGCGTGAGGAACCAGGCCCGCTGCATATCGACCCAGCGGCGCGAATCGGTCACGACCTTGCGCTCGATGCGCGAGCGCAAGGCCTCATGGGTGGACGAAGCTTCGCGCGCCAGGGCACTGATGGGCGAAGCCAATGCACGCGTGACCCGGCGGCGGTCTGCGGGCGAATGGTCGGGGTTGGCGCGCAGCTGTTCGGCGGCCTCGATGGCGGCGCACAGGCGCTCGGCAATCTCCGGGGATACCTCGTCGGCCTCGTCACGCAGGCTGCGCGCCAGAGCCAGATAGTGGTCCAGTTCGTAGAGCTGGCGGCCTGCCAGATGGTCGAGGCGGGTGCGCAGAACCTTGAGCGTACCGATCACCAGGCGAAGCTGTTCGCTGGCCAGCGGGTCTTCGGGATTCACTGCGGGCGCCACCACCTGCTCCAGGGACTTGATGGCGGATTTGAGGATGTTCTGGGTGTTGTCGGCCATCAGAGGCTCCTTTCCATTGCCTGGCGCAGCTCCTCCATGGAGCCATAGGCCGCGCCCTCGATCCAGGCGATCAGTACGTCCTGGTGCGTCTTGCCCAGATGAACCACGCGGTACGACGATGCCAGCGCGGTCACCACGATCTGGTAGCAGTTGAAGACCCGGTAGTAGTCCAGCGTGGCGGGGTCCACCCGCAGTCCGCTGGCCGCTTCGTAGCGCTCCAGCAGTTCGTTGACCGGGGCGATGCCCGAAGCGAGGAACGTTTTGCCATCCTCGCTCCAGTGGCCATACTGCTCCGCCGTGGTCCAGGCCAGATCGCGGTGGCGATCGCCGAGGTAGCCTCGCTCCCAGTCCAGAACCGCGGTGATGCGCGCGCTGTCTTCGTCGAAGAGGAAATTGCCCGACCGGTAGTCGCCATGAACCACGCTCAGGCGATCCAGCTTCGGCATGCGGCGCTCCAGCCAGTTGGCGGCCACCTCCATCAACGGCAGTTCCTCGCCCCGGTCTTCCTCCCAGATGCGCCGCGCCCGGTTGAGCTGCCACAGCGCGCTTTGCGTGGTTCCCACGCTCGGCCGGTCAAAGGCCACGAAGGGCCGGCTCTGTGGGTCGAAGGTGTGGATGCGGGCAAGATGCGCCACGAAATCAGGCAGCAGGCGGCGGCGCAGCTCGGGTCCGAAGTTGGTCCCTATGCCGGCCACCTTGCCCTGCAGTGAGCGCGGCTTGGTGACGCCCTCGGCAAATGCGTAGATCAATGCGGGCTCTGGAAACCAGGTGCCATCCGGGTCCACCCAGTACACCTTGGGCACCGGGAGAACACCCTGAAATGCTTCGAGCAGCTCGAACTCGCGCGCGCGGCTGGTGGCATTCAGCGATTCGGCCGGCTCCATGCGCGCCACCAGCTTCGTTTGCGTGGGGCCGACACCCGGCTCGTCCCAATGCAGGGTGAAGCCCATCTGGATCTTGGAGGCTCCGCCGGAAAACCAACGCTGGTCCATGATGGAGAAGGGACCTTCCACGCGGTCCTTCAGCAGAGCGGCGATGTAGCCGCTCATGGCTTCGAAGCTGACACCGTCGAAGGGCGGGCTGGCTCGCCGCTGCATCTTGCGCGTCAGCATCAGATCCACCTCCCGTTCAGTGGGGAACTGCTGCCGCATGCGCTCGATGAAAGCGGGGTCGGGGTGGTCGCGATTCTCGTCGGAGACCTGCCAGGGGTGGAGCTTCGGATGCATGTGTCGATAGGCTCTTGGGATGTGGGAGGCACAAGCTCGCACAGGCGGGCAATACCACCGGTGTGGTGGCAGGGCCGGCTGGCGCGGGCGGTGGTGGGGAAGCGGGACTCTGGGCGCGCCGACTTGGCGCTAGCGCGCAGCGGCGGCAGCCGGGCGATGCAGAAGGTTCATGTTGTCTCCGTGTTCTTGGTGTGCCGTCCAGCGGCTTTGGCCCTTCCAATGTAGGTTGTTTGTCCTTGCCGATAAATTGCGTTCTTGCACGCGAGCTATGCTGCAATGACATACATCGAAATCGACAGGAGACACGCCATGGCGACCCGCGCACCCCGTCTCGTTTCCTCGCATCTCAAGATGCGACAGTTGCAATTGCTGGCCCAACTGCGGGAGACGGGCTCTGTGATCCATGCCGCCGAGGCGCTGAACATGAGCCAGTCGGCGGCCTCGCGCCTGCTCAGCAGCCTGGAGAGCGACGTCGGCGTCGCCCTTTTCGAGCGGCACGCGCGCGGCGTGTCACCCACCCCGGTGGGCGAGATCGTTACCCGCCGGGCGGTCTCCGCACTGGCGGAAATGGCGCGCGCGGGCCATGAAGTCCAGGACTTCGTGCGCGGCAACCGCCTGCCGCTGTCCATCGGCGGCCTGCTCAGCCTGAGTTCCACGTTCCTGCCCCGCGCGGTGCTGGAGCTCGCGCGGCAGGCGCCCGATCTGCTGATCAAGGTAGATACCGACCGCAGCCGGACCTTGATCGACGGCTTGCTGGCCGCTCGTTTTGACGTGGTGATTGCGCGCGTGCGTGACGCATCGCTGGAGCCCGACCTGGTGTTCGAGCCGCTGTCGACCGAACCCATCAAGGTCTATGTGCGGCCCGGACACGCCCTGAGCCGACGCCGGCGCCTGGGCCTGGCGGACGTCACCAGCGAAAAATGGGTGCTGCCACCACCCGAGACCGACATGCGCGTGCGACTGGATGCGCTTTGCGTGCAGAGCGGACTGCCCCGTATCGCGGGTCTGATCGAGACGCTGTCCGTGCCGGTGATCCTGAGCGTGGTGCGCATGAGCGATGCGCTGGTGGCCCTGCCGCGTGAGTTCGCGCGGCCATTCTGCGACAGCGGTCTGTTGTCCATGCTGGCCGTGGATCTGGGCGACCGCACCGAGAACGTGGGCATCATCACGCGCCGCCATCACGACGCCAGCCCACCGTTGCGCCAGGCTCTGAGGGTGTTCCGCGAGGTGTCTGCCGCCATGTACGGCTCCTCCGCGGGTGAGCTGAAGGCCGGGTCGTCGTGAGGCCCGCTGAGCCGGGCTCAGCGATCGCGTGCGGATTCGGTGAACTTCATCCCATACAGCCGCGTGGCGGTCCGGCGAAACACCGCCAGGGCCCGTTCGGCCTGCGGCGAGCGCGGGCGGTGTCTTCTGGTGAGAATGCCCACGTTGTCCGAACGGACACCCAAGTCGATGGACAAGATCGAAAAAAGCCCTGTCTTGCAGTACGGACGCGCGAACTCGTCGGGCAGCAGCACCAGCGCATCGCTCATCTGCAGCATGCCCATCATGACGGGAACGGACAGCGTCTCGATCAGGCTGGGAGGCAGTGGCAGGCCCTGCTGCACACACACCGCATCGAAACGGATGCGCAGATCGCTTTTGGGTGGCGGCAATATCCACGGCAAGGTCACGATGTCCGCCATCACCAGCTTGCGCCTGCGGGTGTAGGGATGTCCCTTGCGCACGACCACGCAGATCGGCTCGGCAATCAAGGGTTCGAACAACAGTTCAGGTTGAAGGGTGGCATCGCGCACGCGGGCGATCACGAAATCGTACTGCGCGCTCATCAAGCCTTCGATCAGTGCGCGGCTGGTGTCGGTCTCCACGCTCAGCAGCAGGTCGGGCGCTGTCTGCGCCAACTGCAGCAGGCACTTGGGCAGATAGGTGGCGCTCTGGCTGAGCAGGCAGCCCACCGAGACGGGGACGCGGTCGCCGCGCGCGAAATCGTCCATCTCCTGGGTCGCGCGCTGAATTTCGGCCAGTGCGGAGAGCGCGCGCCGGATGAGGATGTCTCCGTACGGCGTGGGGGTCACGCCGCGTGCGTGCCGCTCGAAAAGGGCGACGCCAACGTCGCTCTCCAGACTGCTGAGCAGGCGCGATGCCGCCGACTGCGTCATGCCCAGGCGTTCGGCAGCGTGCAGGATGGATCCATCCTCGGACAGTGCCGCCAGCAGTTGCATGTGGCGCGTCTTGACATGACCCGGGACGAGCCGGGGAGCGGGATGGTTCATCGTTGCATCTCCGAGTTAGGTATGCATTGTAGGAATACAAAGCCCCGAAGATTTCAATTTCCCGTTTCTGGTGCCGTGGCTACATTGCGTGGCAGACGCGATGCGATCGCGGACAACGGACAACCAACCAGGAGACAAGATGATCACTGCGCGTGATGTGGAATACCACACGCCGCCTGGCGCCGACCACCGCTGGGCCGAGACCTACATATTCCCGATTGCCATACCTGAGGAACATATCCTGGTGATGGTGTACGTGGCAGCACGGCCCAAGCTGGGGGTGATGCTCAACGACATCTACATCTACGGCACGCTGACCGACAACCGGGCCGAACTGCTGTATGTGGACAGCCAGGTGCACCTGCCCGCGCCGACGAAGCTGTCCGAGATCGACTCGCCTTCGGGCCTGCGCATCCGCGCCGTCGTGCCGCCGCGCGAGTTCCGCATCGACTATGTCGGCTTCGACGACACCGAGATCCATGTCGACTGGAACGGCATCATGGACCCGTTCGACGTGCACGACATCAAGCACACGCCACACGCGGTGGGCACGCACGAAGAGAAGATGGCCAAGTCCGGCCTGGCGCGTGCCTGGAACGGCCATTTCGACATGACCGGTCGTGTGCGCGGCACGGTGAAGGTGCGTGGCAAGGAGTTCAAGGTCGACTCGCTGGAGCGCATGGACCACAGCTGGGGAGAGCGTGGCGAGAACGACCTGCCGGCCATGGATTCGATCTCCGCCCAGTTCGACGAGAACCTCGCGTTCCACCTCATCACCCATGTGGACATGGAGGCTCCGAGCGGACGCGATCAGAAGCTCGCGCATGGCTACGTGCTGGAGAACGGCAAGCAGTATGGCGTGGTCACTCTGGAGATTTCCAGCGTCCGCCTGGGCGTGACGGTGAGCTCCATGTCCATGACGGTCACCGACGTGCGCGGCAAGGTCTACCAACTGCATGCAATGGCCGATGTGGGTGCCCCCTGGAACATCTACGCCACCACCTGCTACACAGCGCTGATGCGCTGGACGCTGGGGGATCGCGTGGGCTACGGCGTGGTGATGGAGGTTCTGCCCATCAAGACGCTGACCAAGCTGCGTGGCCGACGTGCGCAGGCCTGGCCCGCGGCCATCACCACCGGCTGAGATCATCGCCATGGGGGCCGGCATGAGCCACGATCCGGGGCGCGACGTCCTCGAAGACATGCGGGGCATGGACCATGCGCTGCGTGATGCACCTGATGAAGCCTTCATCGCGCGCATGCGTGAGAGGTTCCCAACCGAGCGCGAGATGGACGCCATGCTCACGCGCAAGATGCGCAGGCGGCTGCTGCCGAGGCGAAGCCCGGTGGAACTGGCCGAGTTCGGCGGCTTCCTGGACCGCTTCCTGCGAGCGCATGTGCAAGGTGACTTCGAGGTCAGCGAACTGCGCTGGATGACCGGCGGCGGCTCCAAGATACAGCTCACCTTCCTGTTGGATTGGGAGGATCCGCAACAACAGGGCCAGCGCACGCGGACCCGACTGGTGGTGCGCATGGAGCCGCAGGAGTCGCTGAGCGCCACCAGCCGGTTGCGCGAGTCGCAGCTCATCCAGGCCTTCGCGGACACCCTGCCGGTACCCCGTGTGTACTGGGTGGATGCGGAGGGTGCGTGGTTTCCGGAGCCCGCGTTGATCTATGCCTTTGCCAGCGGCGTGACCAAACCGACGCAGGTGGAAGGCCGTGTGGGTGGCGTGGGCGCGAGCTTCGGACCCATGCTCCGCGCCCAACTGGGCTCGCAGTTCGTCGAGCATCTCGCACGCATCCACACACTGGATGTTCAGGGGCGCGACTTCAGTGCCTTTGATGTACCCGCTGTCGGTACCACTCAGACGGCGCTGTGGCAGCTCAACCGGGCGCGGCGCATCTGGGAGGAAGACCGGGGAGAGGAACTGCCGTTGATGGACGTGGCCGCCAACTGGCTGGAGCGGCACATGCCCGAGCTGGACCGCGTGAGCGTGCTGCATGGGGACTACCGTTCGGGCAACTTCCTGTTCGACGAAGCCAGTTCGCGCATCACCGCCTGGCTGGACTGGGAGCGCGGCTACATCGGTGATCGCCACCGGGACCTGGCCTGGATCACGCTGCCGCTATTCGGCAACTACGCAGAGGACGGCAAGACCTTCCTGGTGTCTGGCCTGGTTCCGCTGGAGACGTTCTACACCGAGTACGAACGCCTTTCAGGGCTGTCCATCGACCCACAGCGCCTGCGTTACTACCGCATTCTCAACAGCTACCAATTGGTGGCGTCGTCGCTGGGCACGGCCTACCGCGTTGCGCGGCTCGGGCGCTCGCACCAGGACGTGCTGCTGACCTGGATCGAAGGCATCGTCTACCAACTGGCCGAGGAAATGCGCGGCCAGCTTCTCGGGAGTTCCTGATGGCGGACCACAGCATCAACGCCCTGATGGCGGCAGCGCGCGCGATGGAGCAGGTCGTTCTGCCCGCGGTCGACAAGGGACATCCGCTGGCCATGGAGCAGGCCACGCTGGTGACCCGGTTCCTGAAGCTGTTCGGACAACGCTGGCTGCACGGCCATGAGCGCAACCGTTTCGAGTTGGGGCATTACGCCGATCTGGCCGAAGCTCTGCAAGCCGATGCGCAGCAGGTGTCGCCGGCGGTAGCGCAGGCGATGGCCGAGGCGCAGCTGGCCGCCAGGCGCAGCCTGGACAGCGCGGACGCCGCAACCAGCGAGCTCCAGGCCCGTGCCCAGGCGCTCGCGGGGGTGGTCACTGCCCTGGTGCGCACCGCGCAACGTGTGGCACACCCCGCGCGGGACCGTATCGAACGTGCTGTGCTGGAAGCATCCGCCGAACTGCTGCGCATGCAACGTGCGTGGTTCCTTCCGCAGGGTTGGGAGCCGGATCCGGCTGCGATCCCTACGCTGGAAGGCTGTTTCGCCGAACGTGCGAGAAGGGACGGGTGAGCAGCGGTCCTTGGAACGGATAGAGAGACAGGCATTCGCGGTGTGAGTGGGTTTTGAACATCAACGACACAGGAGACAACCATGAAACATCTGTTGGGCAAGCTGGCCGCCTCGGCCGTCATGACCATGGCGATCGCGGCAACGGCACAGGCGCAGACCGTGTTGCGGTATTCCAATTTTGTTCCGCCGGGACATCCGGTGCGAACCAAGATCCTCGATCCCTGGGTGGTCGAGGTCGAGAAAGCGACGGCGGGCCGCGTGAAGTTCGACATGCTGCCCAAGGTGGTGGGCACAGTGGCCGGCCAGTACGACGTGGTGCGCGATGGCCTCGCCGACGTGGCGGTCGTGGTACCCGGCTATTCGCCGGGCAAGTTCGTGTTCACCGAGATCATTGAAGTGCCCTTCATCGGTGACCGGGCCGAGTTCGTGAGCCCGGCGTTCTACAACGTCTACGCGAAAAATTTCCTCAGTTTTGGCGAGTTCCGTGGCACGCACCTGCTGAGCATCTTCAACACCTCGCCCCAGCACCTGTTCACCGCCAAGAAGCGCGTGCAAAGCGTGGACGACTTCAAGGGCCTGAAGCTTCGGACCAACTCCACGTCTACCTCGCGCGCCGTGGGCAACCTGGGTGGTGTCGCGGTCATCAAGCCGGTGACCGAGATGTACGAACTGGTCTCTGGCGGCCTGGTCGATGGCGCCCTGTTCAATCCCTCCGACCACAAGAGCTTCAACCTCACCAAGTTGCTGCCGGTGGCCACGCTGATTCCGGGTGGCGTCTCGGCCAGTGCGGTCGCGCTCGTGATCAACGAGGCCAAGTGGAACGCCATATCGGCGAGCGACCGGGACCTGATCATGGCGGTCTCGGGTGCGCACCTGGCCAAAGTCGCAGGCAAGGCCTACGACGAAGGCGCTCAGGAAGCGATCAATGAATTCCGTGCGGGTGGGGGTGTGGTGGACACCATGCCGGCGGCTGCCGTGGCCGCGATCCGGGAGCGTGTGCTGCCAATCGAGACCGACTGGGTGGAGCGCGCGAAGCAGAAAGGCATGAGCGATCCGGCTGGCGCGCTCAAGACCTTGCGCACCGACGGCGCCGGCCCCGCCGGGCGCTGATGGTGTGTTCTGACGGCATCCGCCGTCAGAACGGTCCGACCTCTCTTTGTCCAAGGATGCCCACCATGTGGCTGTACGCCGATATCTCCACCGTTTCCGACATCCCCCGCCACTACGGCCGCACGACACCGGAGAAGGTGGCCCTGGTCGATGACCAGCGCAGCCTGAGCTTTGGCGAACTCGACCGCCTGACCTCCCAGATGGCGCACCGCCTGGTGCAGGACGGCGTGCGCGAAGGCGACGTGGTGGCGTTCTTCGGCAAGAACTCCATCCCCTACTTCCTCACGCTGTTCGCCGCCAGCAAGGCCGGCGCCACGCTGCTGCCCCTGAACTGGCGCCTCACCCCGGTGGAACTCTCGGCCATCATCGACGACGCACGCCCGGCCATCGTCTTCGTGGACGAAGCTTTCGTGCCCACCCTGCAGGCCACGCTGGAGCGCTGTCAGCACCGCATGCCCCACCAGGTGGTGCAGCCCGAGGCCGGTGCCAGCGGCGCCCTGGAGCGCTACTTCGGCGACGCCCCCGCGGCCGACCCCGGCCTGCCCAGCGACCCGCGCCACACCGCCTGGCTGATGTACACCTCCGGCACCACCGGACTGGGCAAAGGCGTGGAGATCTCGCACCAGGCGCTCAACCTCATGCGCCTGAGCGAACACCTGGAGCCGGCCCTGCAGTGGAGGGCGGACGACAGCCTGATGATGGTCATGCCCAACTTCCACCTGCTGGGCACGGCCCTGCCCATCCAGGCGCTGTACAACGGCTGCACCGTCTCCATGATGCCCATGCTCGAGCCCGGGCGCCTGCTCGAACTGCTGGGCAGCACGCGGCCCACCATCCTGGTGCTCGCGCCCACGGTGATCCAGATGATGCTGGACCACCCCAAGGCCGGGGAGGCGGACCTGAGCTCGCTGCGCCTGATCATGTACGCCGGCTCGGCCATCAACGCCCAGTTGCTCAAGCGCGCGCTCACCGAGATCAGCGGCTGCCGCTTCATGCAGTTCTACGGCACCACCGAATGCGTGGGGCCGATGTGCATCCTGCGGCCCGAGCAGCACGACCTGGTCAACGAGGCGAGGCTGAAGTCCTGCGGCACACCCATGCCGCTGGTGGACTTCAAGGTGCTGGACGAGCAGGGCCGGGAGGTTCCCGACGGGGAGAAGGGCGAACTCGTGATCCGCACGCCGGCGATGTTCACGCGCTACCGCAACCAGCCCGAGCTCACGGCGCAGGTGCTGGAGCGGGGGTGGTACCGCACCGGGGACGCGGGCTACCGGGACCCGAAGGACGGGCTGATGTACATCGTGGACCGGATCAAGGACATGATCGTCACGGGTGGGGAGAACGTGTACTCGGCGGAGGTGGAGCAGGCGGTGCAGCGTCACCCCGGGGTGTCGATGGCGGCGGTGATCGCGGTGCCCGACCCGAAGTGGGGAGAGCGGGTGACGGCGGTGGTGGTGCGCAAGGCGGGCGCTGCGCTGGAGGAAGCCGAACTGATCGCGCACTGCCGCACGCAGCTGGCGGGGTACAAGGTGCCCAAGCAGGTGGTGTTTGCCGAGAGCCTGCCGGTGAGTCCGGCGGGCAAGGTGCTCAAGCGCGTGCTGCGTGAGACCTACTGGTCCGGCCTGGACCGCGCCGTGGCCTGAACCTCCGAAGGCGCATTCATGCGATATCTGGAGACCTTCCTGGCCAGGATGGCGGCCTTGCTGCTGTTCCTGATGATGCTGATCGTGGTGATCGATGTGGTCGGCCGCGGTCTGTTCAACGCACCGCTGTCCATAGGCACCGAACTGACCGAGCTGGTGATGATGGCCATGGTGTTCATGGTGCTGCCGCTGCTGGCCTACCGGCAGCGCGACATCACGGTGGACATCGTCAACGTGGTCTCACGGCCCTGGTTGCGGAAACTGCAGGTGCTGCTGTCTGGCCTCTGCGGGGCACTGGTGTTCGCGGCGACCGTCTGGCAGTTCAAGATCTTCGGCGACCGCGCCCGCGAAAGCGGCGAGGTGCTCGCGCAGATGGGGCTGCCACTGGCTTACGTCTGGTATTTCATGGCCGTCATGGGCGTGGTTACCGCGCTGGCCTTTCTGGCGATTGTGGTGGCCCTGCTCATCGGGCGGCCCATCGCGTCCGGCAAGCCTGAAGAGGTGTTCTGATGGCTGCGGCACTCTACGGCTTCCTGGCCTCCTATGTGCTGCTGTTTGTCGGCGTACCGATCTACGTCGGCCTAGCCGTCACTGGCTTCGCGGGACTGGTCATCATCAGCGGCTGGACACCCGCGCTGGCCACCATGGCCTTCTCGGCGCAGAGCTCCACCATGGCGTACACGCTGTCGGTTCTGCCACTGTTCATTCTCATGGGCAATCTGGTGGCGGGCGCGGGCATATCGGGCAACCTGTTCAAGGCGGCGCAGATGTTCATTGGCCGGCGGCGCGGCGGCGTGGCCATGGGCACTGTCCTGGCGTGCGGTGGTTTCGGTGCCATCTGCGGATCCAGCGTGGCCACCTGCGCCACCATGTCGCGCGTGGCCATTCCGGCCATGCGCAGCCTGGGTTACAAGGACCGGCTGACGACCGCCACACTGGCTTCCGGAGCGACGCTGGGCATACTGATCCCGCCCAGCATCATCATGGTGATCTATGGCATCAACACCCAGACACACATCGGCAAGCTGTTTGCCGCGGGGTTGATACCGGGTGTCATGGCCGTCCTGTTCTACATGGCCGCCATCAAGTGGATGATGTGGCGCGACCCGGACGCGGCGCCCGTGGCGCCGGCGTCCACCTGGTCGGAGAAGCTGGCCTCGCTCCAAGGCCTGTGGCCCGTGCTGGGCCTGTTCGGCCTGGTCATGGGGGGCATCTATGGGGGGCTGTTCACGGTGACCGAAGCCGCCGGCATCGGCGCCGCGGGGGCCTTTCTGTTTGCGCTCACCTGCAAGGGTTTGAGCATGCGCCAGATCGTCGACATCGTGGCCGACAGCGCGCTCGTCACCGGCATGATGATCGGCATCGTGTTCGGCGCAGCGGTCTTCGTCGAGTTCATCAACCTCACCGGCATTCACAAGGTGCTGGAGCAGCTCGTCCTCGGCAATGGCTGGAGCCCGTTCTGGGTGATCCTGGCCATGATCGGCATCTTCTTCGTTGCGGGTGCGCTCATGGAGGAGGTCTCCATGATCCTGATCCTGGTGCCCATCTTCTTTCCCATCGTGATCAAGCTGGGCTATGACCCGGTGTGGTTCGGCATCATTGTCACGGTGGCGTGCGAGATCGGGCTGATTGCGCCGCCCATCGGCATGAATCTGTTCGTGGTGCGTTCCATCGCTCCCGATGTCTCCATGCGAACCATCCTATCGGGCATCGTGCCCTTCATCACCGTGGACCTGATGCGCATCGCGCTGCTGGCCGCCTTTCCCGCCGTGGTGCTCTGGCTCCCCAATCTGCTGTTCTGATGTCCGACGAACCCATCACCCTCTCCATCGAAGGCGGCGTGGCCCACGTACGCCTGAACGCATCCGCACGCGGCAATCCCATGGACCTGCGTTTCTGCGAGGCCTTCAGCCGGGTCGCGGCGGCATGCGATGAAACACCCGGTGTGCGCTGTGTGCTCATGGATGCGGAAGGCCGCTTCTTTGGCGTGGGCGCCGACCTCAAGACCATGAACCAGGACCGGCAGGCCCTGCAGGTATTCGTCAAGAACGCGACCGCCGCGCTGCACAGCGGGCTGTCGCGCTTTGCCCGGATGGACGCGCCAGTGGTGGTGGCGGTGCATGCGCTGGCCGTGGGCGGCTTTGTTTCGCTCAGCGCCATGGCCGACTTCTGCCTGGCCGCCGAGTCGGCGTCTTTCTATGCTGGCTACACCGGCATTGGCCTGGTTTGCGATGCGGGCGGCTCCACCTTTCTACCGCGCCGTGTCGGCAGCCGCCGGGCGGCCGAGTTCCTGCTGCGCAACCAGACCTGGGACGCGCGCACGGCGCATGCCCACGGCTTGGTGAGCGAGGTGTTGCCCGATGCGACCCTGCGAGATGAAGCCTGGGCCCTGGCGCGGGAGCTCGCCGCCGGCCCGACGCGTGCCTTCGGCGAGATCCGCAATCTGCTGCTGTCGTCGGGACTGCAACCCATCGAGGCCCAGTTGGAGCAGGAGGCGCGCGCCATGGCCCGCGTCACCCGCACCGATGACGCTTGGCACGGCATCTGTGCAGTGGCTGCGCGAGGCCAACCGGTCTTCAACGGCCGGTAGCTCAAAGGGCGTAGTCGCCGCTGGCTTCGGGCTGGAACAGCAGGTCCACGATCCGCGCCTCGCATTCATCGCCATGGGGCGTGCGCCAGCGCGCGACCTGTCCCACACGCAATCCCAGCAGGCTCGCGCCTACCGGCGACAGCACGGAGATGAAACCCTGATGGGGTTCCGCGTCGGCGGGGTAGCACAGCGTGAGTTTGCGCCGCTGCCCGGTGCCCAGGTCTTCGATGATGACCTGCGAGTACATGGTGAGCACATCCGCAGGCACCTCGCGCGCAGGCACCAGGTCCACCGGGCCGAGCGCCTCGGCCAGTGCGGGTGCGAGCTGGCCGCCGCCCAGATGGGCCAGTCGTGAAAAGTCGAGTTCGGTGAGCAGTCTCTCGACCGCGTTGTCTGCCGTCTGCATGGAATTCTCCAACCTGTGCGGCCACCCAGAGAGCCTGGAGGGCGGCCACGTTCGCGCCGGCTTGTGGGCCCGGCGATGGAAGGTTGGCGCAGAAAGAGGAAGTGGGGAGGTATCGCCGGGCTCAGGAATGTGCGGCCGGCTGACGCAGGCCCGCCGATCCCATGGCCATGCGCGCACGCAGCACCATGCCCGCCTGGAACAGGCTGGGCGCGGTTGGCACGCGGAGGGTGGAGGCGAAAGAGGTCACGCGACGATTATAGGGAGCCACCGCGCGCTGCGCCGAGCAACTCCATGTACGCCCTTCGCGTGTCGGGGGATACGGCGTTGACCACCTGCTCGTAGGAGGTCTGGTGGCGCAGCAGCAGCCGCGCTGAAGCCACGCGGCGAGAGCGGCAGAACCAGTGGCATGTGTGCTGCATGAGCATGAGCTCGGCCGTCATGATGAAGGCCTTGTCGCGTGGCGAGTGGCCCGCGCTGTTGGCCGCGACCGCGGCGATCCCCCTGGCGTGAATGGCAAAGGCCTTGCGAGCGTCGAAGGTCAGGCGTGGGAGCAGGCGCTCGGCCCAGGGCAGCCCCAGCGCCAGGCGGCTGACGCGGGTGCGAGGTTCGTCGAGCCGGCCAAACTCGGTGGTGAACCGCTGGAACTGGTTGGCGAGTTCCTGTTCGGCGGTGACCAGCATGCTCCAGATCTGTTCACGGCGGGCCGGCTCCTCCTCGCCCAGGGCTCGCAGGTAGCCCTGCGTGAGGTTCTCCATGAGTTTCTCGATCTGGTAGGGGCCCAGATGGTGGCTGAGCAGGGCGATGCGCTTCTTCTGCTCTTGAAGGCGCGCGACGGTCAGGCCGGTGGAGAGCAGCAGCGCCAGAATCACGAGGTCCATGTGGTGTCTGTCAGGGGCGGGCAAAGGTTGATAGTGTAGCCACGCGCATCGGTGCTCCAGCGGTGCGAGAATCGTTGCCGAGCCTGTCGCCAGGACCGGCATTGCCAGACGACCGAACCCCTACGCCCACGCCATGACCCGCGCCCTTCGCCCCTTTCTGTACGCACTTGCCGGTGTGGCCGCCGGACTGCTGCTGATGTCCTGGCTGACCCGCGCCTGGCTGGGGCGCTGGCTGGCCTGGGGGGAACTGGCTGGCGCGGGCGCCGCGCTGGCGGTGCTGGCGTTTTTCTGGGTGAGGCTGCAGCGCCAGCGCGAACGCCGCCGCATGCAGGACCTGCGCGACTCCGCGCTCTGGTAAGGGCTTTGCCGATCAGGCGTCGGGCACCACGGCGGTGACCTCGATCTCCACCTTGGCGCGCGCCTCGACCAGCGCGCTCACTTCCACACAGGTCATGGCGGGGAAATGGCGGCCCATCACCTCGCGGTAGACCTCTCCGAGTTCTCGCAGGCGGGCGTTGTACTCCACGCGATCGACGATGTACCAGGTCATGCGCACCATGTGTTCGGGCCCGGCCTGAGCGCAGGCCATGACCTCGCGCACATTGAGCAGGGCCTGGCGTGTTTGCGCGATGAAGTCGTCGGTTTCGAAGGTCTGTGCCGCGTTCCAGCCGATCTGGCCGCCGACATACACATGGGTGCCGCGTGCGGCGATGCCGTTGGCGTAACCCTTTGGAGTGGCCCAGCCGGGAGGTTGCAGATGTTTCATGTCGCGTTCGGTTTCTCTGAAGCGGTGGCGAGCTGGCGCAGCGCGAAGCGCTGCAACTTGCCGGTTTCGGTCCGCGGCAACTGGGGCACGAACACCACCTCGCGCGGGTACTTGTAGGGGGCCAGGGTCTGCTTCACATGCTCCTGCAGCGCCTTGACCTGTGCCGCGTCGGCCGCCTGGCCGGCCTTGAGCACCACGTAGGCGAGCACGATCTGGCCCCGGTCTTCATCGGGCCGGCCCACCACGCCGCATTCGGCCACGGCCGGGTGCTGCATCAGCGCGGATTCGACCTCCGGGCCCGCCACGTTGTACCCGGCGGTGATGATCATGTCGTCGGTGCGCGCCTGGTAAAAGAAGTAGCCATCCGCGTCCTGGCTGAAGGCGTCGCCGGGGTAATTCCAGCCATCGCGCACGTACTGGGCCTGGCGCGCGTCGTCGAGGTACCTGCAGCCGGTGGGGCCCTTCACCGCGAGTCGGCCGACCTGCCCAGGTGGCAGCGTGCGGCCCTCATCGTCCACCACGCGGGCCTCATAGCCCGGCACCACGCGGCCGATGGCGCCGCGGCGCACCGCGTCAGGCGGCGAAGAAATGAAGATGTGGAACATCTCCGTGGCGCCAATGCCGTCGAGCATCTCCAGACCGGTGGCCTGTTTCCAGAGCTGGCGCGTGGCATCGGGCAGGCCCTCGCCTGCGCTGACGCTCAGGCGCAGGCGCCCGACGCCATGCTGCTGCGCGAAGGCGGCCATCTGGCGGTAGAAGGTGGGGGCGGTGTAGCAGATCGTGGCGCCCACGCGGGCAATCAAGTGCACCATGGCTTCGGGGGTGTACGCGATGGAAGGGAAGTAGACCGACGCTCCCGCCCACATGGGAAAGATCAGCAGACCGCCCAGACCGAAGGTGAACGCCAGGGGCGGTGAACCCATGACGATGTCATCGGGGTGGGCGCGCAGCACATGGCGCGGCCAGGTCTCGCAGGCGGCCAGCACGTCGCGGTGGGTGTGCACGGCGGCTTTGGGTGAGCCCGTGGTGCCCGAGGTAAAGGCCAGCAGCGCGATATCGGTGCCTGCCGTGGCGCACACGGTGCGGCCCGGCTGCACCGCAGCGCCGTGGCGCGCGGCCAGGGCTTCGAGGGACGGTGCGGCTTGCGTGGCATCGCCGTTGAAGGTGAGCAGCGGGGTGCTGGCGTGATCGGAATCAGCCTGCAGTGCCGTGCGCAGCTCGTCCTGCAGACGGGCGTCGCAGAGCGCGGCGGACGGTCGGGCCTTGGCGATGATGGTGCCCAGTTCGCGTGCGCGCAGCAGCGGCATGGTGGCCACGGCGACGAGGCCAGCCTGCACCGTGGCCAGCCAGGCCAGGGCCATGGCCACCGAATTGCCGCCGCGCAGCAGCACGCGGTTGCCCGGCACCAGCCCCATCCCGTCGGTGAGCGCGTTGGCGATGCGGTTCACTTCTTCGCGTGCCTGGACATAGCTCAGGGTGCGGGCTTCGCTGCGCAGGAACGGCCGCGCGCCGTGGCCGGCCCGTTCGGCGCGATCGAACAAGGCCTCCACCAGGTTCACCTGTTCCGGCCATTGCAACTCCGGCCGGTCGAAACGCAACTCGGGCCATTGCTCCGGAGGTGGCAGGCGGTCGTGCACGAAACGGTCGGTTTGGGCGGACGTCATCGCGGCCTCCTCATTTCAACGCATGTTTGCCCAGGATGAGCAGTTGCACCTCGCTGGCGCCCTCGTAGATGCGCAGCGAACGGATGTCGCGGTACAGGCTTTCGATCTTGTTGCCCACCTGCACGCCCCGCCCGCCAAACATCTGCAGCGCCATGTCGATCACGCGCTGGGCGTTCTCGGTGGCGGTCAGCTTGGCACTGGCGGCGGCTGCGGTGTAGGCCGCGGTGCCGGCTCCGCCAGTACCGCTGCAGTCGCGCTGCCAGGCCGCACGGTAGGTGAGGAGGGCGGCGGCGTCGATGAGTGCGCTCATTTCGCCCAGACGGGCCTGGGTGAGCTGGAAGTCGGCGAGCGACTGGCCGAACATGCGGCGGTGGCGTGCGTGCGCCACCGCCTCGGCAAAGGCGCGCCGCGCCATGCCAAGCGCGGCCGCCGCGACCGAGGCCCGGAAGATGTCCAGCGTCTGCATCGCGAGCTTGAAGCCGCCGTGCAGCGGTCCCAGCAGGGCTTCCTCCTGCAGCGCGCAGTCCTGCAGGCGCAACGTGGCCAGGGGATGTGGCGCCATGACATGGATGTGTTCGCTGCTGTCCAGGCCGCGCCGTCCGGCATCGACGATGAAGGCGCTGATGCCGCGTGAGCCCGCTTGCGGGTCTGTCTTGGCGAAGACGACGTAGAAATCCGCCAGATCGCCGTTGCTGATCCAGGTCTTGCTGCCGCTCAGCCGCCATCCCTGCGCGCCCCGGCTGGCGAAGGTGGTCATGGCGGCCACGTCCGATCCGGCGTCGGGTTCACTGAGTGCGAAGGCCGCGATCTTGCGGCCGGCCGCCACATCGGGCAGGTAGGCGGCCTGCTGGGCGGGCGAGCCCGCCAGCGTGATCGCGCCGCTGCCAAGACCTTGCATGGCAAAGGCAAAGTCGGCCAGGGGCGAATGAAAGGCCAGCGTCTCGCGCAGGATCACCAGGGCCCGCGAGTCCAGACGGGCGAGTGCGCCGCCGTGTGCGGCCGGCACGCAGTAGCGCAGCCAGCCGCCCGCGCCGAGACGCGCCACCCAGTCCTTGCATGCGGCGCGGTCATCGCGTTCGTCCACCTGCTGCGCGGCTGTCCAGTCCGCCAGTGCAGGTGCCAGGGCACGGTGTGCGTCGTCGAAGAACGGCAGTTCCCATTGCGCCTGCGGCGGGTGCATGCCATGAGGGCGGTCAAAGG
This sequence comes from Hydrogenophaga sp., assembly GCF_026125785.1. Classification (GTDB taxonomy): domain Bacteria; phylum Pseudomonadota; class Gammaproteobacteria; order Burkholderiales; family Burkholderiaceae_C; genus Hydrogenophaga. The sequence continues at coordinate 52,206 of NZ_JAHCKL010000007.1, read as the reverse complement.
CAACCATGGTCTCAGTCGCCTTGAAACTGGGGGCGTTGCTTGGCCGCGAACGCTTCGTAGGCGCGCCGGAAATCCTGCGTCTGCATGCAGATGGCCTGTGCCTGGGCCTCGGCCTCGATGGCCTGGTCCAGGGTCATGGCCCATTCCTGGTGCAGCATGGTCTTGGTCATGCCGTGCGCGAAGGTCGGGCCCTGGGCCAGTTGGGCGGCCAGCTTGTGCGCGGCCGCCAAGAGTGCGCTGCTGTCGTGCAGCGCGTTGAAGAAGCCCCAGGCCTGGCCTTCCTGTGCCGTCATGGCGCGGCCGGTGAACAGCAGCTCGCTGGCACGCCCCTGGCCGATCACGCGCGGCAGCAGCGCACAGGCCCCCATGTCGGCACCGGCCAGGCCCACGCGCGTGAACAGGAAAGCGGTGCTGGTGACCGGTGTGCCCAGGCGCAGGTCGGAGGCCAGGGCCATCATGGCGCCGGCGCCGGCACACACCCCGTCGATGGCGGCCACGATGGGTTGCGGACATGCACGCATGGCGCTGACCAGGGCTCCGGTCATGCGGGTGAACGCGAGCAGTTCCGGCATGCTCATGCGGGTGAGCGGTCCGATGATTTCGTGCACGTCACCGCCAGAGCAGAAGTTGTCGCCTGCGCCGGTCAGCACCACGGCGCGGATGTCGGTGGCCCGTTGCAGGCCGAGGAACCAGTCGCGCAGTTCGGCGTAGGAGTCGAACGTGAGCGGGTTCTTGCGCTCGGGCCGGTTGAGCGTGACGGTGGCCACGCCCTCCTCCACGCGGAGCGCGAAATGGCGCACCGGGTTCTGCGCCAATGGGGTGTACTGCCCGCGCATGGGGTTGTGATCGGGAATCGGGTGTTTCATGGCTTCATGCGTCGGGGTCGACGTTCTGGTTGAGCTGGATCTGGTGCTGCTTCACCTTGCCCAGCAGGCGGTGCAGGTTGTCGAGATCGCGCGGACTCAGGCCCTCGAAGGCCTCGACGATCCACTGCTCGTGCTGGCGTGCCATGTCGGCGAAGCTGACCCGGCCACGCTCGGTCAGGCGCACGCGAAAGACACGCCGGTCTCCGTCCACGTTCAGGCGTTCCACCAGGCCTTCGTTGACCAGCTGATCGGTGATGCCGGTGACATTGCCGCCCGTGACCATGAGCCGATGCGACAGCTCTTTCATCTTCAGACCCTCGGGATGGCGTTCGAGCTGGGCCATGAGGTCAAAGCGGGGCAGCGTCGTGTCGAAATGCTCGCGCAGGCCGGTGCGCACGCGTTTCTCGATCAGTTGCGAGCAGGTCAGCAGCCGCAGCCAGAGCCGCAGTTCGTGCGCGTGCTCGCTGTGGGCGCGCGCTTCGAGGTCGAGCATCGAGGGATTCATGGCGTGTGGGCCGCAAGGGCTTGTTGGCGGGCGATCTCCCGGTAGAGCTGGTCGCGCCCGCTTTCGTAAGGGCGAGGCCATTCGACCGCGCGGGACTGGAGTTTCGCGGCCTCGTGCAGGGTCCAGGCCGGGTCGGCCAGGTGCGGCCGGGCCACGGCGCAGAGATCTGCCCGGCCGGCGGCGATGATGCTGTTGGCGTGGTCGGCCTCGGTGATGGCACCCACCGCCATGGTGAGGATGCCGGCCTCGTTGCGCACGCGGTCGGCGAACGGGGTCTGGTACATGCGGCCGTAGACCGGTCTGGCCTGCCGCGTGGTCTGGCCTGAGGACACGTCCATCAGGTCGCAGCCAGCGGTTTTGAACAGGCGCGCGATGGCCACCGCGTCGTCGGGCGTGTTGCCGCCTGGCGCCCAGTCGTGCGCCGAGATGCGCACGCTCATGGGGCGGTCCTCGGGCCAGGCGGCCCGCATGGCGGCAAACACCTCCAACGGATAGCGGCAGCGGTTCTCCAGCGAGCCGCCGTATTCGTCGGTGCGCAGGTTGGTGAGCGGGCAGATGAAGGCTGAGAGCAGGTAGCCGTGCGCGGCATGCAGCTCCAGCCAGTCGAATCCGGCTTCGGCGGCGCGGCGCGTGGTGGCCACGAAGGCCGCCGTCAGCGCATCCATGTCCGCGCGGGTCATCGCGCGTGGCACCTGGTTGTGCTCTCCGTATGGCAAGGCACTGGCGGAGAGCAGCGGCCAGTTGTCATGGGACAGTGGCTCGTCGATCTGCTCCCAGCCCCGCTGTGTGGAGCCCTTGGGACCGCTGTGTCCGACCTGCAGGCCGATCTTTGCGCTGCTTCCGCTGTGTACGAAGTCGACGATGCGCTGCAGACCGGCCTGCTGTGCGTCGTTCCAGAGTCCCGGGCAGCCAGGGGTGATGCGGCCTTCGGGCGTGGGACTGGTCATCTCCACCATCACCAGCCCCGCACCACCGAGGGCGCGAGCCCCCAGATGCACCAGGTGGTAGTCGCCCACCACGCCCTCCACCGCGCTGTACTGCGCCATCGGCGAGACCACGATGCGGTTCTTCAGCGTGAGACCGCGTACCTGCAAGGGCAGCAGCATGGGCGGCGTGGGATGCTTGCGTGGCGGTGCGCCGGGACGGGCTTGCGCTTCCAGCCACGATTCGTAACCCTCCAGCCAGCGCGCATCGCGCAGGCGCAGGTTCTCGTGGCTGATGCGCTGGCTCCGGGTGAGCAGGGAGTAGGCGAACTGCTCGATCTCCATGCCGGTGTAGCGGTCCACATGCTCGAACCACTCGGTGGAATTGCGCGCCGCGTTCTGGATCTTGAGCACCTCCACGCTGCGCCGCGCCTCGTAGGCGGTGAGGACGCGGTTGAGCGCTGCGTACTGAGCGTCGGGCGTGCCCGCTTCGCTCAACGCCGGACGCTCGACGCCGAACTCGTGGGCCAGGTCGATCGCATCCTCCAGCGCCAGCTTGGTGCCACTGCCGATCGAAAAATGCGCCGTGTGCGCCGCGTCGCCCATGAGCACGATGGGCGTGCGCCGGCCCGCGATGTCCTGCCAGTGCACCCAGGTCTGGCAGATCACGCGCGGGAAGCGGATCCAGATGGCCGAACCACGCAGGTGTGTCGCATTGCTGATCAGGCGATGGCCATCCAGCCAGGGGGCGAACAGCTTCTCGCAGAAGGCCACGCCGTCTTCCTGGCTCATCTGGTCGATGCCATGGGCCTGCCACACGGCCTCAGGTGTCTCCACGATGAAGGTGGAGGTGTCGCCATCGAACTTGTAGGCGTGTGCCTGGAACCAGCCATGTTCGGTCTGCACGAAGGCGAAGGTGAAGGCGTCGAAGGTCTTCCGGGTGCCCAGCCAGACGAAGCGGCATTGGCGCGTGTCGATGTCGGGCTGGTAGGTCTGTGCATAGCGGGTGCGGATGCGGCTGTTGAGACCGTCGCTGGCGATCACCAGGTCCGCCTGGTAGCGCGCAGCCAATGCCTGGTCATCGGTCACGTCGGTCTCGAACACCAGGTCCACGCCCAGGTCGAGGCAGCGTTCCTGCAGGATGTTGAGCAGCCGCTTGCGGCCAATGCCGCAGAAGCCGTGTCCGCCCGAACGCACGCGGCCACCGCGGAAGAAAACGTCAATGTCGTCCCAGTGGTTGAAGGCATCGCCAATGAGGCGGGCCGACTCGGCGTCGGCCGCCTGCAGATGGCCCAAGGTCTGGTCGGAAAACACCACGCCCCAGCCAAAGGTGTCGAAGGGGCGGTTTCGCTCCACCACCGTGACCGTGAGCGCAGGGTCGCGCTTTTTCATGAGCAACGCAAAGTAGAGCCCCGCGGGGCCGCCACCGATGCAGAGGATGCGCTTGAGGGCCGATTGCGGTGTGTTCATGTCTAATTAGTTTAGACCTGAAATAATGGCAACCAACCGGGAAAACCCCTAGGGTGACAGGGCGGTCCGCCACCGGCCCAGGGCGGCACGCACCTCGACGGTGCTATGGTGGCGAGCTGTTCAGCAAATACAAGGAGATCACCATGTCCGTCTACCGATTCCGTTCTCGCGAGACTGGAGAGCTGGTGATGCTGGAGCCCCATGCCAAACGCCTGCTGGAGATCCTGGGCAAGGATCCCTCAGGTCCAGGCATCATCCTGCCCGAGCAGATGCCCGCGGCGGTCGAAGCCCTGCGCGAAGCCGTGGTGCACGAAGAGGCCCAGCGCAAACGCGCCAAGGACGAAGCCCAGGCCCAGGGCGATCCTCCGCCGCAATTCGATCCCGTGAGCCTGCGCATGCGCGTGACCCCTTTCATCGAAATGCTGGAGCGCTGCGAAAAGGCGAAGGTGGAAGTCGTCTGGGGAGTGTGAGGGAGAGGCACCCCCTGCGCCGCTGCGCGGCTTCCCCCTCTCTGGCGCGCCTGCGGCGCTTGGAGGGGGACGACAGCTCGGGCCGGCGGAGCCGGACCCTTGCTGTCACTGGGTAGGCGTTGCCTCACGCGACCCATCGCTTGCGAGGATGCAGGTGCGCCGCCTCAACGCACCACGGAACCGGACCCTTGCTGTCACTGGGTCGGCGTTGCCTCACGCGATCCATCGCCTGCGAGGATGCAGATGCGCCGCCTCAACGCACCACGGAACCGGACCCCCGCTGTCACTGGGTCGGCGTTGCCTCACGCAATCCATCGCTTGCGAGGATGCAGGTGCGCCGCCTCAACGCACCACGGAGCCGGACCCTTGCTGTCCCTGGGTAGGCGTTGCCTCACGCGACCCATCGCCTGCGAGGATGCAGGTGCGCCGCCTCAACGCACCACGGAACCGACCCCCGCTGTCACTGGGTAGGCGTTGCCTCACGCGACCCATCGCTTGCGAGGGTGCAGGTGCGCCGCCTCAACGCACCACGGAGCCGACCCCCGCTGTCACTGGGTAGGCGTTGCCTCACTCGACCCAGCGCTTGCGAGGGTGCAGGTGCACGACCCCAACGCACCACGGAACCGGCTTCGCCGGGCCGTAGGTGCGGTCCCCCTCCAAGCGCCGCAGGCGCGCCAGAGAGGGGGAAGCCGCGCAGCGGCGCAGGGGGTGTCCTCTAATCCACCCGCGCCCCGGAAGCCTTGACGACCGCTGCCCATTTCCGGGTTTCGTCTTCGATCAGTTTGGCGAACGCTTGCGGGGTGTTGCCGCTGGGTATGGCGCCCTGGGCCAGCAGGCGCTCCTTGACGTTGGGCAGTCCGAGGGCCTTGGCGGATTCCTGCTGGATGCGGGTCACGATGTCGTTGGGGGTGCCGGCAGGGGCGAGCAGGCCGAACCAGGAGCTGGCCTCGAAGCCGGGCAGTTGGGCGGCTTCGGCCACGGTGGGCACGTCTGGCAGGGCGGTGGAGCGCACCGCACTGGTGACGGCGAAGGCGGTCAGCGCGCCGGACTGGATATGGGGCATGGCCGAGGGCAGGTTGTCGAACATCACGTCCATGGCGCCGGCCAGCATGTCGGCCATCGCGGGGCCTGAGCCGCGGTAGGGAATGTGCGTCATGAAGATGCCGGTGCGCGACTTGAAGAGCTCTCCCGCCAGGTGGATGGAGGTGCCGTTGCCGCTGGAGGCCATGTTGAGCTTGCCCGGGTTGGCCTTGGCGTACTTCACGAAGTCGGCCACGTTGCGTATGCCCAGCGCCTGGGCCCGCCGGGTGTTCATGACCATCACGTTGGGTACGCCGGCCACCAGCGTGATGGGCGCGAAGTCCCTCTGCGGATCGTAGGGCAGGCGGGCGTACAGCGACTGGTTGATGCCGTGCGTGCCCACCGTGCCCATGAGCAGGGTGTAGCCGTCGCCTGCCGACTTGGCCACCGCCTCGGCGCCGATGTTGCCGCCAGCGCCAGCCCGGTTGTCGACCACGAAGCTCTGCCCGAACACCTTGCTCAGTTCGGGTGCGAGCACGCGGGCCAGGATGTCGGTGGTGCCACCGGGCGCGAAGGGCACGACGATGCGCACCGGTTTGGTGGGCCAGGTGGTCTGCGCGTGGCTCCAGCCCGGCACGGCAGCCAGGGCGGCGATGGCGAGCAGGGTGCGTCTGTCGATGGTCATGTGTGGTCTCCTGGTGTCTTCTCTGCTGAAACAAAACAGCCCGCGCGAGCGGGCTGACGGGTCGGAGCTCGTGCCCCATCCGGTGACGCCGCGGCGCCGGTTGGACCGGGCCGCGGGGTAGGCGGGCAGCAATCAGTCCGCGAACTGGCCCGCGGCCTCGATGGCGGTCTTCAGTTTGGAGATCTGGTCGGCCACGAAGGCTTTGTGGCCAGCCGGGGTCAGGCGGTTGTCGGTGACCACGATGGCACCCAGGGCTTCCTGCTTCTTGATGAACTCGGGGTCCTTGAGGGCGACCTTGAGCGCGTCGTTGAGCTTCTTGGTGACGTCTGCCGGCGTGCCCTTGGGGGCGTAGAGGCCGTGCCAGATGGTCAGGCTGAAGTCCTTCAGACCCATCTCCTGCAGGGACGGGTAGTCCTTCAGCAGCTTGTGGTTGCTCAGCGGCTTGGCCGTGGTGACCGCGAAGGCCTTGACGCGACCGGCCTCGATCTGCGAGGTGGTGTTGGTGGTCTGGTCGCACATCACGTCCACCTGGCCGCCAATCAGGTCGTTCATGGCGGGCGCGGTGCCGCCATAGGGAATGGTGGTCATGGACTTGTCGAGCTTCATGGCCGACTGCCACATCAGGCCGCAGAGGTGGGACGCGGAACCCAGGCCGGCGTGGGCCAGGTTGAGCTTGCCGCCGTTGGCGCGGATGTAGGCCTCGAAGTCGCGGTAGGTGTTGGCGTTGAGTTTGTTGCTGCCCAGCAGTGTCATGGGCACGTCGTTGATGGCACCCAGGTATTCGAAGTCCTCCAGCGGCTTGAAGCTCTGCTTGCGGTAGAGGCTGGTGGTGGCGGCCATGCCGATGTGCCAGACCAGCAGGGTGTAGCCATCTGGCTTGGCGCGGGCCACCTTGGTGGCGCCGATGGTGCCGCCAGCACCGGCGGCGTTTTCCACCACGATGTTGGCGCCGCCCAGGGGCTTGCGCATGGCTTCGGCCAGTTGGCGCGCCACCAGATCTGTGGGGCCGCCAGCGGCGAAGGGGACCACGATCGAGATGGGCTTGCTGGGGAAATCCTGGGCCATGGCGCCTGCAGAGAGGGCGGCCGTGAGGGTCAGGGCGAGGATTTGTTTCATTCGATGCTCCAAGGTATTAAGACCCGGGGATGTTAGCCCCACCCCCTTGACAGGGAATCGCGGTAATTACTTAGCAGGTGGAGAGGAAAAACCCTTGACTTGTTACAGCCTTACGCGGGGCTTACGAAGTCATTGGTAACTGCGCGCGTCTTCAATGACCTTGCCATCGTTGGGCAGGCTGCCCGGCGGGACGATCTGCACCTGCGCACGCAGCTTGGTGATTTCCCGGGTCGCGATCTCCACCTGCTCGGCCAGGCCGGTCTGGGCCTGGACCGCTTCCACCTGCAGCGTCATCGAGTCGTTGGCCATTTCGCCACTGACCACCAGGCGCGCCTTGCCCACCTGCGGGAAGCGCCGGGTGATCTCGGCCACCTGAGACGGATGCACGAACATGCCCCGCACCTTGGTGGTCTGGTCCGCGCGGCCGAGCCAGCCACGGATGCGCGGCGCGGTGCGTCCGCTCGGGCAAGGACCCGGCAACACCGCCGAGAGGTCGCCGGTGCCGAAACGGATCAGCGGATAGGCCGGGTTGAGGGTGGTCACCACGAGCTCGCCCACTTCGCCCTCGGGCACCGGGTCGGAAGTGCCGGGCCGCACGATCTCGACAATCACGCCTTCGTTGATCACCAGGCCTTCGCGTGCCATGGTCTCGTAGGCCACCAGGCCGAGGTCGGCCGTGGCATAGGTCTGGTAGACCGCCACGCCCCGTTCGGCGAACCAGGCCGTGAGGCTGGGCGGGCAGGCCTCGCCGCCCACCGAGGCCTTGCGCAGGCTGCCGACGTCCACGCCTGCCTCGGCGGCCTTTTCCAGCAGGATGCGCAGAAAGCTCGGTGTGCCGGTGTAGGCGTCCGGCCGCAACTCGGCGATCGCCTGCAACTGCTGCTCGGTCTGGCCGGTGCCGGCGGGAAACACCGTGCAGCCCACGGCGTGCGCGCCCGACTCCAGGATGAAGGCGCCCGGCGTCATGTGGTAGCTGAAGGCGTTGTGCACCAGCTCTCCGGCACGGAAACCCGCCGCATACAGCGCGCGGCCCGCGCGCCAGTAGTCGCGCGTGGCCCCCTCGGGCTCGTAGATCGGGCCTGGCGAGGCGAAGATGCGTGACATGGCCGGCCCGCGCACCAGGGTGGAGAAGCCTCCGAAGGGATCGCGTGCGCGCTGCGCCATCTGGCGCTCCAGCAGTTCGTGCTTGCGCAACACCGGCAGCCGCGCCAGCGCCGCGCGCGAGTCCACGCTGGCCGGGTCCACGTCGGCCAGCAGATCGGCAAAGGCCGGCGCGTTCTGCCGGGCATGCGCGATCTGCGCCGGCAGCGCCGCCATCAGGTCGGCTTCGCGTTGCTCCGGCGGGCGGGTTTCCAGCGTGTCGAAGAAGTCGGTCTGGGCCATGGCTGCAACAGATGAGAGAAGTGACGGAAACCAAGGGTGCTGAAGGCTCGGCGCGGAGGGGTCAGGCCAGCCACCGCTTGCGGCGCTTGTAGCTCTTCACATCCTTGAACGATTTGCGCTCGCCGCCGCCCATGCCAAGGTAGAACTCCTTGACGTCCTCGTTGTTGCGCAGCTCGCTGGCCAGTCCGTCCATCACGATGCGGCCCGATTCCATGATGTAGCCGTAGTCGGCGTACTTCAGCGCCATGTTGGTGTTCTGCTCGGCCAGCAGGAAGGTGACCTTCTCCTTCTGGTTGAGGTCCTTCACGATCTCGAACACCTCCTCGACGATCTGCGGCGCCAGGCCCATGGAAGGCTCGTCGAGCAACATCACGCTGGGGTTGGTCATGAGGGCGCGGCCGATGGCGCACATCTGCTGCTCACCGCCCGAGGTGTAGGCCGCCTGGCTGGTGCGCCGCGTCTTCAGGCGCGGGAAGTAGGCGTAGACCTTCTCCAGGTTGCGCGCGATCTCGGCCTTGTCGGTGCGGGTGTAGGAACCGGTGAGCAGGTTCTCCTCGATCGTGAGGTGGGCAAAGCAGTGGCGGCCTTCCATCACCTGCACCACGCCGCGCCTGACGAGGTCGGCCGGTGTGAGGTTCTCGATGCGCTCGCCGCGCAGCTCGATGCTGCCCTTGGTGACCTCGCCGCGTTCGCCCCGCAGCAGGTTGGACACCGCGCGCAACGTGGTCGTCTTGCCCGCCCCATTGCCCCCGAGGATGGCGGTGATCTGCCCCTCGTTGACCGTGAGCGAGACGCCCTTGAGCACCAGGATCACGTGGTTGTAGATGACCTCGATGCCGTTGACGTTGAGAACAGGAGTGGATGTGCTCATGTGAGATTCCTCGGGGACCATTCGCAAAGGCAGCACGCCGCCCTTGCAGATGGCGCCACAGAAGAGGCGCCCTGCTTCGCATGGCACCGCGGATCCGGCTTCGCCGGTCCTCTGGTGCCGCCCCTTGAGGGGGCGCGCGAAGCGCGGCGGGGTGTGCCTCGTTCTGTGGCGGGGGGCTTCAGCTCTGGCAGTCGGCCGGTGTGCGCGGCGTCAGCTTCTTCTCCGCCGCGTACTTGGCCGCCGTGGCCTTGACCATGGGCCGGATGATCTGCTGGTCGGACTCCAGCCAGTCGGAGCTGAACTCCCACTTGGTGCCGTCCCAGGTGTGGATGCGTGCCGCGCCTGCGCCGACGTGGTCGGCGCAGGAGGTGCTGATCGGGCCGCGCAGCACGCCCTTGAAGCCCAGTGCATCCAGCTTGGCCTGCGTCAGGTTCAGGTTCTCCAGGCCCCAGCGCACCTGCTCACCCGTCATCACCTTGCCTTTGCCAAAGCGCTCCTGTGCCGCCCGAATGCCTTCCACGCCCATGGCCGCGCTGACCACGCCACGCAGGTACAGCGTCTCGCCGACCTCGTCGCGCGGACCGGTGCCCTTGCCCTTGTCGTGCAGCTTGGCCAGGATCTCCTTGACGATGGGGGCGTTGCGGTCGGTACCGTGCTGCAGCGTCACGGCGTTGTAGCCCTTGGCGCCCTGGCCGACGTCCTTCACGTCCGGCTCGGCACCCGACCACCACACGCCGTACATCTTCTCGCGCGGGTAGCCGGTGGCTTGCGCCTCCTTGAGCGCGGTGGAGTTCATCACACCCCAGCCCCAGAGCAGCACATAGTCCGGGCGGTTCTGGCGCACTTGCAGCCAGGTGGCCTTCTGCTCCACGCCGGGCGCCGTCACGGGCAGCAGGGTGAGCTGGAAGCCGTTCATGGCGGCGCGCTCCTGCAACAGCGGAATGGGTTCCTTGCCGAACGGGCTGTCGTGGTAGACCAGGGCGATCTTCTTGCCCTTGAGCTTGTCCATGCCGCCTTCCTTCTTGCCGATCGCCTGGATGATGGCGTCGGCGGCCACCCAGTAGGTGCCCAGCAGGGGGAAGTTCCATTTGAAGACGGTGCCGTCGGCGCTTTCGCTGCGTCCGTAGCCGGTCGTGATCAGCGGGATCTTGTCGATCGGTGCCTTCTCGGTGAGGGCGAACGTGGCGCCCGTCGACCACGGGTGGATCAGGGCTGCGCCGCCGTTCTTGCCCTTGAGGCGTTCGTAGCACTCCACGCTGCGCGCCGTGTCGTACATGGTTTCGCACTCTTCCACCAGCAGCTTCACGCCGTTGATGCCTCCCCGCTCATTGACCAGCTTGTAGTAGTCCACGATGCCATTGGCCGTGGGCGTGCCATTGGGTGCGTAGGCGCCGGTGCGGTAGGACAGGACCGGCAGGTACTGCTCCTTGGCCTGTGCCCAGGCGCTGGCCGAAACCAGCGCGCTGCCACCGGCGGCCGCCAAGGCGGCTGCGAGAACGATCTTGCGTAGCTTCATGTCTGTCTCCTTTGTCAAAGTTGGAACAACACCTTCAAAAAGCGCACACACCTCAAGCAGGCCGGGTGCTGCGTACCGCCCGCCTCAGTGCGGGAAGGGCCACAGGCGCAGCTTCTGCTTGCCGATGGACCACAGCCGAGCCAGCCCATGCGGCTCGACGATCAGGAACCACACGATCAGGCCGCCGAAGATCATCAGCTCGGCGTGGGAGACCGCAGTGGTGGAAATGGTGACGCCGAAGATCTCGGCGAGTGCCGGCAGGATCTGGTTGAGCGCGATGGGCAGCACGACGATGAAGGCGGCGCCGAAGAAGCTGCCCATGATGGAGCCCAGGCCGCCGATGATCACCATGAAGAGCAGGCGGAAGGAATAGTCCACCGAGAAGGCCGATGGCTCCCAGGCGCCCAGGTAAATGAAGGCCCAGAGCGCGCCCGCCACCCCGATGATGAAGCTGCTGACCGCGAACGCGCTGAGCTTGGCGTACATCGGCCGGATGCCGATCACGGCGGCCGCCACGTCCATGTCGCGGATCGCCATCCACTCCCGCCCGATGGCCGAACGCACCAGGTTCTTGGCCAGCAGGGCGATCACCGCGAGAACCGCCAGGCAGAACAGGTATTTGCTGGCAGCACTCTCCAGCGGCAGGCCGAAGACCTGCAGGTTCGACACGGCGACCGAACCCGAAGGCGTGTCCATGGTGAACCACTTGATGCGCAGGAACATCCAGTCGGCGAAGAACTGCGCGGCCAGCGTGGCCACGGCCAGGTACAGGCCGCGCACCCGCAGGCTGGGCAGGCCGAACAGAATGCCGAAGAAGGTGGCGCACAAGCCTCCCAGGATGAGCGCCGGGACCAGCGGCATGCCCGGCACGCGCACGAAGAAGTTGTACGCGCCGTACGCACCGACCGCCATGAATGCCCCTGAACCCAGGCTGATCTGGCCGCAGTAGCCGACCAGGATGTTCACCCCCACCGCGGCCAGCGAGAAGATCAGGAACGGGATCAGGATGGCGCGCATCAGGTAGTCGCTGGCCAGCATGGGCACGGCGACGAACGCGAACACCAGGAGCGCGATCACGAACCAGCGGTCCTGAGCGATCGGAAAGATCTGCTGGTCGGCGCGGTACGAGGTCTTGAACTGACCGTTTTCTCTGTAGAACATGGTGTGCGTGAGGTCTTGCGTTGGGCGTTCAGTGTGGGTCGCGGGGGCTCGTCACACGCGGTCGATGATCTTTTCCCCGAACAGGCCCTGCGGCCTGAACAGCAGGAAGACCAGGGCGAGCACATAGGCGAACCAGATTTCGATGCCGCCTCCCACGTACGGGCCCAGGTACACCTCGGAGAGCTTCTCGCCCACCCCGATGATCAGCCCGCCGATGATGGCGCCCGGCACCGAAGTCAGGCCACCGAGGATCACCACCGGCAGGGCGCGCAGCGCCACCGTGGTCAGAGAGAACTGCACGCCCAGTTTGGAACCCCAGATCATCCCGGCCACCAGCGCCACCACGCCAGCCACGCACCAGACGATCACCCAGATGCGGTTGAGCGGAATGCCGATGGACTGCGCGGCCTGGTGGTCGTCGGCCACCGCGCGCAGCGCGCGCCCGGTGGCGGTTTTCTGGAAGAACAGGCTGAGCACCACCACCAGGCCCGCGGCGATGGCGGCGGCGATGATGTCCTCCTGGTTGAGCAGCAGGCCACCCTCGAACACCGAGTCCAGCACGAAGACCGGGTCCTTGGGCATGCCAATGTCGATCTTGTAGATGTTGCTGCCGAAGAAGGTCTGGCCCAGGCCGTCGATGAAGTAGGTGATGCCCAGCGTGGCCATCAGCAGCGTGGCGCCTTCCTGGTTGACCAGGTGGCGAAGCACCAGGCGCTCGATCAGCCAGGCCATGGCGAACATCAGCAGGCCCGCCAGCACGAACGCGGCCACATTGGCGACCAGCTTGCTCTCGACCCCGGTCCACTGCGGAATCCATTCCGAGAAGCGCGCCATGGCCAGCGCCGCGAACAGCACCATGGCGCCCTGTGCGAAGTTGAAGACACCCGAGGCCTTGAAGATCAGCACGAAGCCAAGCGCCACGAGCGAATACAGCATGCCCACCATGAGGCCGCCGAAGAGGGTTTCGAGGAAGAATGCCATGGCGGTTCAGCGTGGTGCGTTGGGCGTTGGGCGTGGGCTTGCGCGGCGGGCTTCGGGGAGGTGTTCGTTTTGCATGTGTGCTCCTTGTGCAGGGTCTGGACGCTCAACGCTCTACGCCGAACGCTCCACCCCTTCAGTGCGACGTTCCGAGGTAGGCGCTGATGACCTCCTCGTTGCCGCGCACCTCGTCCGGGGTGCCGTCGCCGATCTTCTTGCCGTAGTCCAGCACCACAACACGGTCCGAGATGTCCATGACCACGCCCATGTCGTGCTCGATCAGCACGATGGTGGTGCCGAACTCGTCGTTCACATCCAGGATGAAGCGGCTCATGTCCTGCTTCTCCTCCAGGTTCATGCCCGCCATGGGCTCGTCCAGCAGCAGCACCTTGGGCTCCATGGCAAGCGCGCGGCCCAGGTCCACCCGCTTCTGCAGGCCATAGGGCAACTGGCCCACCGGCGTCTTGCGGTGCGCCTGGATCTCCAGGAAGTCGATGATGTGCTCGACGAACTCGCGGTGCGCCTCTTCTTCCTTTTGCGCGCCGCCGATGCCGAAGGGGTTGCGCAGTGCCTGCGCGAGCAGGCCGCTGCGGATGCGCAGGTTGCGACCGGTCATGATGTTGTCGATCACGCTCATGCCCTTGAACAGCGCCAGGTTCTGGAAGGTGCGCGCGATGCCCATTTCGGCCACCTGCCGGCTGTTCATGTGCCGGAAGGTCTGGCCGCGGAAGTTGATCGAACCCTCCTGCGGCTGGTAGACGCCGTTGATGCAGTTGAGCATGGAGCTCTTGCCCGCGCCATTGGGGCCGATGATGGCGCGGATCTCATGCTCGCGCACGTTGAAGCTGATGTCGGTCAACGCCTTGACGCCGCCGAAACGCAGGCTGATGTGGCTGACGTCCAGAATGACGTCGCCGATTTTCTTGGCACTCATGCGGCAGCCTTCACGGGAGAGAACACCTTGGCGTCGCTGAGGCGCAGCGTGGCGCTGACCGAGCCGGTGCGGCCGTCCTCGAATTTCACCTGGGTCTCGATGTACTGCTCGGCCTTGCCGCCGTAGAGTGCGTCCACGAGAACGGCGTAGCGCTCGCCGATGAAGCCGCGGCGCACCTTGTTGGTCCGCGTGAGTTCACCGTCGTCGGCGTCGAGCTCCTTGTGCAGGATGAGGAAGCGGCTGATCTGGCTGCCCGCCAGCATCTCGTCCCGGCTGAGGTCGGCGTTGACCTTCTCCACGCAATCGCGCACCAGTTCGTAGACCTCGGGTTTCTGCGCCAGGTCGGTGTAGCCGGCATAGGGCAGGTTGCGCCGCTCGGCCCAGTTGCCCACGGCATCAAAGTCGATGTTGATCATCACGCACACCTTCTCGCGCTGGTCGCCAAAGGCGACGGCCTCCTTGATGTGGGAGAAGAACTTGAGCTTGTTCTCCACGTACTTGGGCGCGAACATCGCGCCGTCGAAGGCGCCGCCCTTGATGCGCCCCACGTCCTTGACGCGGTCGATGATCTTGAGGTGGCCGCTGGCGTCGATGAATCCCGCATCGCTGGTGTGGTACCAGCCGTCGGCGGTCAGCACCTCCGCCGTGGCCTGGGGGTTCTTGTAGTAGCCCTTGAGCAGGCCGGGCGACTTCACCAGGATCTCGCCGTTGTCGGCCAGGCGGATCTGCACGCCGTCGCACGGTACGCCCACGGTGTCGGCGCGGGCCTGGTTGTCCGGCTGCAGGCAGACGAAGACGGCGGTCTCCGTGGAGCCGTACAACTGCTTGAGGTTGATGCCGATGGAGCGGTAGAAGGAGAACAGATCCGGGCCGATGGCTTCGCCGGCTGTGTAGGCCACGCGCACGCGGCTCAGCCCCAGCGTGTTGCGCAGTGGTCCGTAGACGAGCACGTTGCCCACGCCATACCAGAGCCGGTCCAGGGTGCCCACGGGCTTGCCATCCATCAGGTCGGGCCCCACGCGGCGCGCCACGTTCATGAAGTGGTGGAACAGGCCGCGCTTGATGGCGCCGGCATCCTCCATGCGGATCATCACGCTGGTGAGCAGGCCTTCGAAGACGCGCGGCGGCGCGAAGTAGTAGGTGGGCCCGACTTCCTTGAGGTCGATGTTCACCGTGCTGCCCGATTCGGGGCAGTTGACCACGTAGCCCGCCACCAGCCATTGCGAGTAGGAAAAGATGTTCTGCCCGATCCAGGCCGGCGGCAGGTAGGCCAGCACCTCGTCGGCGGGCGTCAGGCGGTCAAAGGCCGCGCCCACGCGGGCCCGGTCGATCAGCGTGTTGTGGGTGTGCACCACGCCCTTGGGGTTGCCGGTGGTGCCGCTGGTGAAGAACATGGCCGCCACATCGTCGGGCTGGCCCAGTGCCACCTGTTCCCGGAACAGGCCGGGGTGCGCGCTGGCGTGCGCACGGCCGGCCGCCAGCAGTTCCTCCAGGCCGGCGAGGCCAGGCTGGTCGTAGTTGCGCAGGCCGCGGGGATCGTCGTAGTAGATGTGAGAGAGCTGCGGGCACTGGGCCCGGATTTCCAGCATCTTGTCGACCTGCTCCTGGTCTTCCACCACCACGAAGCGCACCTCGGCGTTGTTGATGGGGAAGATGCATTCGGCGGCCACGGCGTCCTGGTAGAGCGGCACCGGAATGGCGCCCAGCGACTGGGCCGCGAGCATGGTGGCGTAGAGCCGGGGTCGGTTGGCGCCGATCACCACGAGGTGCTCGCCGCGTTGCAACCCGGCCTGGTGCAGGCCGCAAGCCAGCGCTTCCACCAGCGTGGCCATCTGCGCCCAGCTCGTGGTCTGCCAGATGCCGTATTCCTTTTCGCGCATGGCCGCTGCCTGGGGGCGCTGTTGCGCGTGGTCCAGCAGCAGCCGGGGAAACGTGGTTTGCATGCGTGTCTCCTGGTGAACCGGTCGGCCCTTTCGGGTGGGGCCGGTCGTTCATGCTTGGGCGCATGGTAGGTCTTCGTTTGACGTCGTGTTGTCGGTCCGACGACAATTTCGGGTCTACCCTGCTAGGACTTTCCCCTATGAACCCCTTCACCCCGCACCGCTCAGGCTCCATGCTGCGCGACCGCGCACGGCCTCCCACCGAGGCGGAGCTGGCCGAAATCCCCTGGCTCAGGCGCGTGAGCGAAAGCGAGCGCGCTCGCGCTGTCGAGGCCCTCGTGGTGGGCGAAGCCGAGGCGGGCGACTACATCTGCCGCTTTGGCCGGCCGGTCACCTACTGGTTCGGCCTGGTCGATGGCCTTCTCAAGATGAGCAACGACGATTCACAAGGTCCGGTGATCACCTTCACGGGTGTGGCGCCCGGCGGCTGGTTCGGTGAAGGCACGGTGCTCAAGCACGAGCACTACCGCTACAACATCCTGGCCCTGCGCAAGAGCCGCGTGGCGGGCCTGCCGGTGCAGACCTTCGACTGGCTGCTGGACCATTCGCTGGGCTTCAACCGCTTCGTGATGGAACAGCTCAACGAGCGGCTGGGCCAGTTCATCGCCGCGCGCGAGATCGACCGCCTGAACAGCCCGGACCTGCGCGTCGCGCGCAACCTGGCGGCGCTGTTCCATCCGCTGCTCTCGCCCAATGTGGGCGGCGTGCTGCGCATCACCCAACAGGAACTGGCCTACCTCGTGGGCCTCTCCCGCCAGCGCGTGAACGAGGCGCTGACCACGCTGGCGGACAAGGGTTGGATCCGCGTCGAGTACGGCGGGCTGCGCGTGCTCGACCTCGCTTCGCTGCGTTCGGGTGTGCTGGATGAGGGATGATCAGAGGATGAGCAAGACCCAAGACGACGACAGGGACGACAAACCCGCGGCCCGCACCCTCAGCCTCCGGCAGGGGGGCGGGGCCAAATCAGCCACTCCCGATCCGCGCGCGCCCCGCCGGGCGCCCGTTCGGCCGCCCGGTCCGGCGCGCGCCCGCAGCGTGTCCGCCACCCTTGCCGCGCGCCCGCCCTTGGCGCCCGAGCCGCGTCCGCCGCGTGAGCCTGTGCGCTCGAACGCGCCGCGCGCTGCCCGGCCAGCCGCTGCGCCGATGCCCCGCGATGGCGACGGCGTGCGGCTCAACAAACGCCTGGCCGACCTGGGCCTGTGCTCCCGCCGCGAGGCCGATGCCTGGATCGAACGCGGCTGGGTGCGCGTGAACGGCCAGCCCGCCGTGATGGGCCAGACCGTGGCGCCCGATGCGCGGATCGACGTGGCGCCGCAGGCGCGAGCCCAGCAGGGCGAGCAGGTCACCATCCTGCTGCACAAGCCGGTGGGCTACGTGAGCGGCCAGCCCGAGGACGGCCACGAGGCCGCGGTCACGCTCGTCGATGCCCGCAGCCAGTGGCGAGGTGACGCGCGCATGCCCGCGGGCGGCCGCCGCTTCTCGCCATCCCAACTGCGCGGCCTGGCGCCGGCTGGCCGGCTCGACATCGATTCCACCGGACTGCTGGTGTTCACCCAGGACGGCCGCGTGGCCCGCGCGCTGATCGGCGAGGACAGCGCGGTGGAAAAGGAGTACCTGGTGCGCGTGCACTACGCACCCCATGGCCCTCAAGGCGCGGGACTGGTCACGCAGAACGTACAGGCGGTCCTGCCTCCCGAGCGCCTGGCCCTGCTGCGCCACGGCCTGAGCCTGGACGGCCAGCCGCTGCGCCCCGCCCAGGTCGACTGGCAGAACCCCGAGCAACTGCGCTTCGTGCTCACCGAGGGCAAGAAGAGGCAGATCCGCCGCATGTGCGAGCAGGTGGGCCTGCACGTGGTGGGTCTCAAACGCATCCGCATCGGGCGGGTGGTGCTGGGCAACCTGCCGCAGGGGCAGTGGCGCTACCTCGGGGCGGACGAGCGCTTCTGAACCGCCGTGACGGGGTAAGGCCGCCTGCGGCCCCGGGACTTGAAACCCCGGGGTACCGCCCATAATTCCGCCTCGCTCAGCCGCCGCTCTGGCGGCATCGGCACCTACCGATTCGTTTCTCCCTTCTTCCGCAGACTTCCATGAGCAAACAAACCCTGTCCTTCCAGGCCGAAGTGGCGCAACTGCTGCACCTGGTCACGCATTCCCTGTACTCCAACCCCGACATCTTCCTGCGCGAACTGGTGTCCAACGCGTCGGACGCCTGCGACAAGCTGCGCTTCGAGGCCCTGAACAACGCCGCGCTGTTCGAGGACGCGCCCAACCTGGAGGTGCGCGTGGCCTTCGACCGTGAGGCACGCACCATCACCATCACCGACAACGGCATCGGCATGAGCGCGCAGGAGGCCATCGACCACCTGGGCACCATCGCCAAGAGCGGCACCCGGGATTTCATGAGCCGCCTCTCGGGCGACCAGAAGCAGGACGCGCAACTCATCGGCCAGTTCGGCGTCGGCTTCTATTCCGGCTTCATCGTGGCCGACCGCATCGTGGTGGAGTCGCGCCGGGCGGGCCTGCCGGCGGCCGAGGGCGTGCGCTGGACCAGCGGCGGCAGCGGCGATTTCGAGGTCGAGACCATCGAGCGCGCGTCGCGCGGCACCAGCGTGATCCTGCACCTGCGCGAAGATGCCAGTGAGTACCTAGACCATTGGAAGCTCAAGTCCATCATCGGCAAGTACTCCGACCACATCAGCCTGCCCATCCTGATGCAGAAGGAAACCTGGGACGCCGAGAAGAGCGCCTACGTGAGCCAGGACGCCTGGGAGGCGGTCAACTCTGCCAACGCGCTGTGGGCGCGCAGCAAGAAGGACATCAGCGACGAACAGTACGCCGAGTTCTACAAGAACATCAGCTACGACACGCAGGACCCGCTGGCCTGGAGCCACAACCGCGTGGAAGGCAGCACCGAATACACGCAACTGCTCTACATACCGGCCAAGGCGCCCATGGACCTGTGGAACCGCGACCGCAAGGCCGGCATCCGCCTGTACGTGCGGCGTGTGTTCATCATGGACGAAGCCGAGGCGCTCATGCCCGCCTACCTGCGCTGGGTCAAGGGCGTGGTGGACTCGTCGGACCTGCCGCTCAACGTGAGCCGGGAACTGCTGCAGGAAAGCCGCGACGTGAAGGCCATCCGCGAAGGCAACACCCGCCGCGTGCTGGGCATGCTGGACGACCTGAGCAAGGATGGCGAGAAGTACGCACGCTTCTACGCCGAGTTCGGCGCGGTGCTCAAGGAGGGCCTCGGCGAGGACTTCGGCAACCGCGACAGGCTGGCCAGGCTGTTGCGCTTTGCCAGCACCACGGCCGCCGAACCGACCTCGCTGGCCGACTACAAGGCCCGCATGAAGGAAGGCCAGCAGGCCATCTACTACATCACCGCCGACAACCTGGCCGCCGCGCGCAACAGCCCGCAACTGGAGGTGTTCCGCAAGAAGGGCATCGAAGTCCTGCTGATGACCGACCGGGTGGATGAATGGGCCCTGTCCTTCCTGACCGAGTTCGATGGCACGCCGCTGCAGAGCGTGGCCAAGGGCGCGGTCGACCTGGGTTCGCTGCAGGACGAGGAAGAGAAAAAGGCTGCGGAGGCTGCTGCCGAGGCCTTCAAGCCGGTGCTGGAGCGCCTGCGCGAGAGCCTCAAGGACAAGGCCAAGGACGTGCGCGTCACCTCCCGCCTGGTGGATTCGCCCGCCTGCCTGGTGGTGGAGGACGGTGACTACTCCACCCAGCTGGCACGCCTGCTCAAGCAGGCCGGCCAGCCGGTACCGCAGGTCAAACCCATTCTGGAGGTCAACGCCGACCATGCCCTGGTGAAAAAACTCGAGGGCAGCGCGCACTTCGACGACCTGGCCCACATCCTGTTCGACCAGGCCCTGCTGGCCGAAGGCGGCTTGCCGGAAGATCCCGCCGCCTATGTGAAACGGGTGAACGCGCTGCTGGTGTAGACGAAAGACCGCAGGCTCCGGGTGGCCCTACACTCGGCCGTGGGGAGAGTCCTTCCAGGGGCAGAGCACTGCAACTGTCCTGCCCAATGAACCACCGGTCACACCGTGAGCCTACAGCGCCCTTTTGATCACGTCGTCACGTTCCGCAACAGCCAGGGAGACAGCGCACGCGGAACCTTGACGAGCCTGCAGCGACGCTCGCTCGTGATGGAGATCTACAACCCCTACTCCATCGTGCAGGTCAGCGAGGTGCTCAACGAGCTGACCATACGCTCGGGCGAGCGTCACCTCTACAGAGGAAAAGCCGTCGTCGTCAGCCTGCTCAACACCGGGCTGATGGCGGTGGTGTCGGTCACGCTGATCGACGAATGGAACGACCTGGGTGGTATCGGTCACGATGCCCGCACCGTCTCGGAGGCGGTCAGCCGTTTCATCTCCGACTGGGAGTCGCGTTACCAGGTGGGCGAGTCCTACCAGGTGGTGGTCAACGAGATGCGGGCCTATTTTTCCGAGGTGACGCGCTGGCTCGACCAGGCCGACATCATGGCCGGGCTGCCGCGGGATGCGCAGGGCCGCGTCCGCGACGACATCTTCTTCGAGATCGGCCGGCCCTTGCTGCAGAAAGGGCGCCAGTACCTGCTGCGCTTCGAGGCCGAGGCCGCCAAGGTCGCGCCCGAGCTGGAGCCGGTGCACCGCGCCTTTGCCCAGGCCGCCATCCATCCCCTGATACTGCGCGCGCCCTTTGTCTACCGCACCTTTGCCAAGCCGCTGGGGTACGCCGGCGACTACCAGATGGTCAACCAGATCCTGGGCAACCCGCGCGAGGGCCCCAGCACGTATTTCGAGCTGGTCAACTACATGTTCCTGCAGGCCGGTGTGGCGCAGGCCCACCGCAACCGGGTCGACATCCTTCAGGAGCGCCTGCGGGACCTCGCTGCCCGTGCGCGCGCATCCAACGGCACCTTGCGCGTGCTCAACGTCGGTTGCGGGCCGGCCGCGGAGCTGCAGCGCCTGGTGGGCGGTGACCTGGACCTGGACCACCTGGATGTGGTGCTGATGGACTTCAGCGAGGAGACACTGGCGTTTGCGCGCCAGCGCATCGAAGAGGCCGCGGCCGCGGCCGGGCGCCCGCCACCCCGCATCACGCTGCGGCACGAGTCGGTTCACCAACTGCTCAAACGCTCGGCACGCGATGAGGCGATCGCGCCGGAGGACCGCTTCGACTACATCTACTGCGCCGGCCTGTTCGACTACCTCGCCGACAAGGCCTGCGCGCGCCTCATCAGCTATTTCGACAGCCGCCTCAAGCCAGGAGGCTCCTTGCTGGTGACCAATGTGCACAGCTACAACCCGGAGCGCTACTGGATGGAGCACTTCATGGAGTGGTACCTGATCTACCGCGACGAAGCTGGCATGGAGCGCCTGTTCCCCGCCAGCCTGTCGCGGACACAGACCTACACCGACGACACCCGCATCAACCTGTTTGCCGAGGCCGTCAAGCCGGCCTGACCCAGCGATGCGCACACCCTCCACGGCGACCGGCCTGCTGCCCGCGACCTACGAGGATGCGCTCAGGCAGCACCTGAGGTTCTACAGCCGGGTCACCTGCAAGGTGGCCATCCTGCTGATCCTGGGCGGCGTGGGGCTCGATGCCGCTTTCTATCCCCAGCACCAACTGGCGTTCGCCATCGTGCGCGTGGTGGTCGGCCTGCTGATCCTGGCCACCCTGCTGAGCTACGACTCGCCGTTTGGCGAGCGCAACATCCGCGGCCTCACCTATTTCTGGATCGCGCTGCCGCAGCTCATGATCTCCTGGATGATCTTCCACGCCGATGGAGAGCAATCCATCTATTTCGTGGGCCTGACCTTCGCCATCTCGGGCATCGGCTTCTTCCTGCCGCTGTCCGTCGTGGAGGCCTTCCTGTTCAGCGCCTCCACACTGGCCATGTACGTGCTGGCCTGCGTCGCGCGGCCAGGGGGGGTGCAGAACTGGGAACTGTTCCTGGGCCAGATCATCTTCATCGTGTTCTACGCCGTCATTTCCGTGGTCATCTCCATCTACAGTGGCAAGTGGCGCAAACAAGCCTATGCCCTCCAGTCGGAGGTGCAGGACAAGAACAGGGAACTGATGGAAACCAACCGCACACTGGCCGAGGTGAAGGGGCAATTGCTGCAGCGCGAGAAGATGGCCGCCATCGGCACGCTGTCCGCGGGCCTGCTGCACGAGCTCAACAACCCAGTCAACTACAGCCTGATGGCCATCAACATGGGGCTGACCTCGCCGGCCACCGGCCAGGACGCCATGCTCAAGGAAAGCCTGGTCGACGCGCGCGAGGGCATGCAGCGCATACAGAACATCGTTTCCGATCTCAAGACCTTTGCTTATCAAAAGCCGGGCCAGGACAGCCAGCGCGTGTTTTTGCTGGAGAATGCCGTGCGCTCGGCGTTGCGCCTGGCGGGTCATGAGCTCAAGGGGGTTGACGTGAAGGTGGACTTGCCGCAGGACACCCACGTGCTGGGGGATGAGCCCGCCGTCATCGGCGTGCTGATCAACCTGTTCAGCAATGCCGCCCATGCGCTGCAGGCCGCGCGGCGTGCGCAGCCCCGCATCGACGTGCGGGGTCATGTCCGGGACGGCCGTCTGCACGTATCCGTGCGGGACAACGGGCAGGGCATCGCCCCCGAAGACCGTGAGCGTGTGTTCGAGCCCTTCTTCACCACGCGCGACGTGGGGGCGGGCCTGGGCCTGGGCCTGAGCGTGAGCTACGGCATCGTGCAGCGCCATGGCGGAAGCCTGTCGGTCGACAGCGAGGCGGGGGCCTGGACCGAGTTCACCTTTGATTTGCCGAGACCACAATGAATACACAGGATCAGGGAGCAGCCACAGGACCACGGGGGCCGTACAAGGTTCTCATGGTGGACGACGAACCGCAGGCCTGCAAATGGTTTGCCCGCCTTTATGGCAACGAATTTGCGGTGCTCACCGCCCACGACGTCGAGCAGGCGCTGGCGCTGCTGGCCGAGCGCAGCCACGAGGTTGCGGTGCTGCTGACCGACTACGCCATGCCGCAGCGCAATGGGGTGGACCTGCTGGCCCAGGTGCGCCAGCGGTACCCGCACGTGGCGCGCGTGCTGGTCTCCGCGTACGCCGACAAGGACGTGGCCCTGCTGGCCGTCAACCAGGGGCAGGTGGAGAAGATCCTGGAGAAACCGCTGGACGAGGAACTCACCCGGCAAGCCCTGCGTGAAGCCCTGGCCACCGGGCTGGAGCGCGCCCGCCAGCAGGAACTGCTGGACCGGCGTGCTTCCGCGCTGCGCGAGACGCTGGGCTTCCTCGCCCACGAAGTCACCTCACCACTGGCCACCGTGCGTGGCTACCTCACCGCCATGCGCGAGCGCCACCGCGATGCACCCGACGGGCAGGACGGCGTCGCCCACATCGAACAGCAGAAGCCGGGTGACGTGCTCTTCATGATCGAGGCCGCCCAGCGGCGCGCGGCCTATGCGCAGTCGCTGATCTCCACCTTCGTGCTCAGCGCGCGCGACGCCAGCCGCGGCGACACGTCCGCCAGCCTGCTGGCCAGTGATCTGGTGCGCGCCGTGCGCGAGGAATACCCGTTCGAGGACGGCGAGTCCGCCTGGCTGGTGCTCGACGTGCAGCAGGACTTCATGCTGCCTGGCCGGCGAGACCTGCTCTACCTCGTGCTCTGTACCCTGGTGAAGAACGCCATGCTGGCCCTGCGCGCGTCGGCGCCCGCCCGGCCCGAGGTGCGGCTGGCGCTGGACCGGGCCGCGCCCGCGCCCGGCCTGCCGGCGCAGCCCGTTATCCGTGTGAGCGACAACGGCCCCGGCATTCCACCCGAAGTGCTGCGCCGGCTCACCCTGGAGCCGGTCACCACCCGTGCGGCGTCCGGGGGCAGTGGCATGGGCGTGCTGTTCTGCCAGCGCGTCATGACCTCGCTGGGCGGCACCATCGACGTGCGCTCAACCCCCGGCCAGGGCGCCGCCGTTTCGCTCTACTTCCCGTCCACTCCACCCGCCCCCGTGTCCAAGGAGCCCCGATGACACCCGACAAGATCCTCTACGTGGACGACGAAGCCATGGCGCTCAAGTACTTCGAGCGCCTGGTCAGCCCGCTGGCGCCCGTGCTCACCGCCGGCTCCGTGGAGGAGGGGCGCGCAGTGCTGCAGGCCCACGGCGCCGAAGTGGCCGTGCTCGTGTGCGACCAGCGCATGCCCGGTGAACATGGCAACGAACTGCTGCGCCACGCGCGCGCCTACTACCCCGGCATCGTGCGCATGCTGACCACCGCCTATTCCGACATCGGCGACGCCATCGAAGCCATCAATACCGGCGAAATCTACCGCTACATCAACAAGCCCTGGGAGATCGAAAGCCTGCGCGCCGACCTGCGCAACGCCCTGGACCTGGCCCAGTTGCGCAGCGAACGCGACAACCTGCTGCGCGACAAGCTGCTGGCTCAGCACAGCCAGTTGCGCGCCAGCCGCATGGCCGCCCTGCTCATGGTGGGAGCGGCCGTGCAGGCCGACGGCCACGAAACGGCTCTCTACCGCTATGGCCAGACCGCCCTGGCCAGCGGCTTCGAGTCTCCCGAAGTGGACTGGCACCGCTGGGACCATGCCGACCTCGTGCAGGCCGAAGCCCGGCGGGGCGCGGCCATCGCCGCGCACCTGCGCAGCTGGCTGCAGACCTTTGGGCCTGCCGATGATGCCCCCGCCGCGCAGGCGCTGGCCGCGCTGGCGCAGGCCATTGGAGGCGAGACCCAGCAACCGGACACAGGCGATGCCTTGCTGCGCCTGCCCGACGGCAGCGCCTTCACCCGCCTGCTGTCTGCTCCGGTGGGCGAACCCCCGGCCGCCGACCACTGCGCCTGGCTGGCGTGGCTGCTGTGGCAGCGCGGCCAGGCCCAGGCCCGGCCTGCTTCCGCCGGTGAACCGGCGGGCGCCTGGCTGGTCCACCTCAGTGCGGCGGCCGACACGCCGCCACGAGACGACTGGCTTGCCGACCTGGTGGAGCGCGTGGGCCAACCCGCGCACGCCGATTGAACGGCCCGCCAAGGCGCCAAACGCAACCAGCCGTAACCGTTGCCAGGGGAGCCGGTACAGGCACGGACAATGGGGAACTTCCCAGGCCGCAGCGCACACCGACAACGACCATGACCTCTTTGCACGCCAGCCGTTCACACCCACCCGCCACCGGGCCGCAGGCGCGGCGCGGAGGCCTTCCTGTCGCCCTGGCCTTGGCCGCCCTGGTGCTGGCTGGCTGCGGCTCGGTCGGTGCCGGCGTGGGCATTGGTGTACCGGTCGGCCCCTTTTCCATTGGCGTAGGCGTGGGCACCGGTGGCGTGAGCGCCGGGGTCAGCACCGGCGTGGGTCCCGTGGGTGTGGGCGTTGGCGTCAACCAGCGCGGCCAGGTCAGCGCCGGCGCCGGTGTCGGCACCAGCACCCAGATCGGCAACAGCAACGCCCGCGTGGGTGTGGGCGTGGGCACCAGCACCGTGATCTACGACCCCAACGACCCGAAGCAGAAGCAGGCAGGGCACGAAGTCGCGCCCTGAAGGGGCGTCGCTCAGTCAGTTCACAGTTCACCACCGGTGGCTGGTGGTTGACTGCCGTACCGTTCACTTGCATTGCTCGATGGGCAGGATATCCGTGCCGCCGTCGCCCAGCGCCGTGGACAACTCGTTGCGCACCAGCCAGCCGCTGTCGCCAGTAAGGCTGGTTTCGCCATCGAAGCCGCGCACGGAGTAGCGCCCCCCGATGGCGAACCGGTCTTGCGGCGTGAGTGGCGTGTGGTGCTGCTGCACGCGCAGACTTCCGCTGTAGCGCCAGGCACGACCGGCCCAGTCAAAGGGCGTCTGCAGGCTGGCGTCGAAGGTGCTGAGCCGCAGGCGCGACGTGCCTTCGCCCAGCGCCTCCTCTGCGGCAGGCAGGGCGCCGAAGGCGCCGGTGCCACGCCGGTGGGTCAGGCTCAGGTCCAGTGTGGCGCGGCCCAGGTACGCTCGATGTCCCAGAGCGGCCTCCCAACCGCCCACGCGGCGGTGCTGGTCCTCGATCTCGACGTCGCGGATGAAGTTGCTGGATTGCCGCGCGAAAGCCTTGAGGCTCAAGGTGGTCTTGCTCGTCGCATCGCGGTGGACCAGGCGCGCCAGCCGCAACTCCTGGCTCGCGCTCTGGCCGCTGTAGACCAGGTCTTCCAGTGGATCGCGCACGGTCTGGTGGTAGCGGCTTCGGCTGGCGGTGAAACCCAGTTGCCAGTAGCCCAGGGGCAGGCTGTAGTGCACGGTGGCGCCGCGCGTTCCGTAGCCGCCATGGCCATCGCCGCCGCCCAGGTCGCGCTGGAGCGTGAGGTAGAACAGGTCGTTGAGCGTGAGCCCGTGGTCGTAGCTGACCGTCAACTGACCCTGGTATTTGCCGGTGCCGTGCCCGCCGCTGTCGTCCACGCCGAGGTTCACACGCAGCAGTTGCTTCTGCTCCCAGCGGATCACGAGGTCGCTCAGTCCGGGGGCGTCCTGCGGACCGTCGGCAGGCACGATCTGGATGTCCGCCTGCACCGTGGGTACGCGCTGGAAGTTCTCCAGGGCCTGTTCGATATCGCGCAGGTTGAGGATGTCGCCCGGGCGGGCGGGCACCGCGTTGACCGCCGTGGCCCGCTCACTGACCGGAGGCGCAAAACGGATGGCGCGTATGCGGCCGGGCAAGACCTGCAGCTGCAGCTCGCCAGTGCTCAGGTCCTGTGCAGGGGCGAATACGCGGCTGGTGACAAAGCCACGCGCGACCAGCGCCTGTTGCGCGCGGTCGATGAGTTGCGCGACGCCGCGTGCGCCCAGGCACTTGCCGACGGGGGTGTCGCGGCCATCGGGTCCGTCGAGTGTTTCGCGCAGCCAGCCGAAATGAGCGGCATCCGTGCCGGGCACTCCCGTCAGTGTGATGCGCCCGAGCGCAAAGCAAGGCCTTTCATCCGCGATCAGCGGGCCGCTGGAAGCCGTCGAGGCACCACCATCCAGGCGCGCGTCTGGCTGTGTGAGCAGCCGGCGCTGAAGTTCGGCCTCGCGCTCCTGCGCGCGGCGTGCTTCGTCCGTGCCGATGTTCTGGGCCTGAACCTGCACGACGGTGCAGAGCAGGCACAGTTGCGCGCCCAGGCGCACAAGCGTTTTCGTTGCAGGCACCGGTCCTCCCTCGGGGTGCTCGGGAGTTCGCGCCCGGCCTTGTGTGCAAGGCGTGGTGGGCTCAGGTGCGCGGACTCCCTGGTTTTCGTGGCGCCTCGGCCAGTTGGCCCGGCGATGGCGCGGCGAGTCTGGACCGATCGGGGAGTGCTCAGCTCAATTCGGATCGAATGACTGTTTTGATGGATTGGACGGCGATTCCAATGGAACAAAAAAGCGCACCCGGCAGATCCACCGGGTGCGCTTGCCGAGCCAGGGGCTGGCGGGTCAGACCACCGTGATGGTCACATCGATGTTGCCGCGCGTGGCGTTGGAGTACGGGCACACCTGGTGCGCGGTGTTCACCAGGTCCTCCGCCACGGCGCGGTCCAGGCCGGGCAGGTTCACCGCGAGGCGAGCGGCGATGCCGAAGCCCGCCGGGATGGGGCCGATGTCCACCTCGGCGTCGATGGAGGCGTTGGCGGGCACGGCCACTTTCTTCAGGCTGGCCACGTGCTTGAGCGCGCCCATGAAGCAGGCGGAGTAGCCGGCGGCGAAGAGCTGCTCGGGGTTGGTGGCGTTGCCGGCACCGCCCATGGCCTTGGGCGGGGCGAGCTTCACGTCGAGCAGGCCGTCGTCGGTGCGCGAGGCGCCGTCGCGGCCGCCGGTGGTGTGGGCGCGGGCGGTGTAGAGGACTTTCTGGAGTGAGGTGGGCATGGTGGGCTCCTTGGGGTGGGTGCTGTGTGCAGCGGGGTGGTAACGGGGAAGAGGGGGTTCAGGCGGACAGCCGGTCGCGCAGGGTCTGGATCTGGCGGGTGAGCGTCAGGGCTTCGGAAACCTCGCACTGCGCGGCTTGCAGCACGCAGCCGGGAATGCGGGCCGCACGGGTCTTGAGGCGGCGGCCGGCGGGGGTGAGGCGGATGAGCACGCGGCGCTCGTCCTGCACGTCGCGAAGGCGGGTGACCAGGTCGGCGGCTTCGAGGCGTTTGAGCAGCGGGGTGAGGGTGCCGGAGTCCAGGTGCAGGCGGTCGCCCAGCTCGGAGACCGTGACGCCGTCGTTCTCCCACAGCACCAGCATGGCCAGGTACTGCGGGTAGGTCAGGCCGAGTTCTTCCAGCAGCGGCTTGTACAGCTTGGTCATGGCCAGGGAGGCCGAGTACAGCGCGAAGCAGAGCTGGTGGTCCAGCCGCAAGGCTTCGTGACTGCTGGAGATGCGTGGCGTGTTCATGGAGGGGAATTCTGCGTGTCAATTAGATTGTGTGCAATTTAATTGTGAATATCATTATTGGTATATGGGTCATGGCGGCGCCGGTTGCCTGTGCCAGGGGCATGTGGTAGCGGCGTGGTGGCGGGCATGGGTTGGCATTGGTGGGCGTTTCTGGACAATCCATCCACGCGTGGCCGGTTTATCGGCGCGGCCGGTTTGCCTAAGCTGACCCTTCCACCCATTACTGAAGGGAAGCACACCATGGCAGACCATTCCATCCGCGGCAAAGTCGCGCTCATCGCTGGCGGCGCCAAGAACCTGGGCGGCCTGATCGCCCGGGACCTGGCGGCGCAGGGCGCCAGCGCCATCGCCATCCACTACAACAGCCCGGCGTCGAAGCCGGATGCCGAGGCCATCGTGAAGGCGGTCCAGGCCGCCGGTGCAAAGGCGGTGGCCTTGCAGGGGGATCTCACGACGGCGAAGGCGGTCGAGAAACTGTTTGCCGACACGGTCGCGGCCGTGGGCCGGCCCGACATCGCCATCAACACCGTGGGCAAGGTGCTCAAGAAGCCGATGCTGGACATCTCCGAAGCCGAGTACGACGAGATGACGGCCGTCAACAGCAAGGCCGCCTTCTTCTTTCTCAAAGAGGCGGGCAGGCATGTCAACGACAACGGCAAGATCGTGACGCTGGTCACCTCCTTGCTGGGCGCGTTCACGCCTTTCTATGCGTCCTACGCGGGCACCAAGGCGCCGGTGGAGCACTTCACGCGGGCGGCGGCCAAGGAGTTCGGTGCGCGCGGCATTTCCGTGACGGCCATCGGCCCGGGACCGATGGACACGCCTTTCTTCTATGGCCAGGAGGGGCCGGATGCGGTGGCGTACCATAAGACCGCGGCTGCCCTGTCGCCGTTCTCGCCGACGGGTCTCACGCACATCGAGGACGTGGTGCCCTTCATCCGCCATCTGGTCAGCGACGGCTGGTGGATCACGGGCCAGACCATCCTGATCAACGGCGGCTACACCACCAAGTGAGGCTCTCATGCGCACTGTGATCATCATCGCCATCGGCCTGGCGCTGGCCTGGGGCTTGTGGTGGTTGCGCTCATGACGGTCGACGCGGTGGCGGACCTGCCTGCGCAGGGGCAGGCCCTGGTCCGTTTCTGGCGCGAGGCCGGCATGGCCGAGTGGTTCGCAAAATCACCGGACTTCGACCGGCGCCTGCGCGAGCGCTTTCTGCCTTTGCACGAAGCCGCCGCCGCGGGTTGGCACGACGACTTGCAGGCCAGTGCGCAGGGTGCGCTGGCGCTGTTGATCCTGCTGGACCAGTTTCCCCGCAACGCCTTTCGCGGTACGGCGCGCATGTTCGCAACGGACGCCCATGCCCGGCGGATCGCCCGCCAGGCGGTGTCCCATGGACAGGACGCGCAGGTGGAGGCCGGTTTGCGCCTGTTCTTCTACCTGCCCTTCGCGCACTCGGAGGACCTGGACGACCAGCGCCTTTCGGTGACGCTCAATCGGCGACTGGGCCAACCCTGGCTGGAGCACGCGCTGGGCCATGCCGAGATCATCGAGCGCTTTGGCCGCTTCCCACACCGCAACACCTTGTTGGGGCGCGGCATGACCGAGTCCGAGCAGCGCTTCCTGGACGAGGGCGGGTTCGCCGGCTGACACGCAAGGCATCGACGTCATGGCAGGCCGTACGCATGGATAGGCTCGATCGGTACCGCGTGTTCATCGAGGTGGCGGAACTCGGCAGCTTCATCAAGGCGGCGAACAAGCTGGAGTTGCCGCGCGCGTCGGTCTCGGCGGCGATTCAGCGCCTGGAGGCCCAGATCGGTGTGCGCCTGCTGCACCGGACCACGCGCCAGGTGCGGCCGACGGCCGACGGCGAGCAGTTCCTCGAACGTGTGCGTCCGCTGGTGGTCGAGCTGGAGACCGTGGACCAGTTGTTCCAGGGCAGTCAGCGGCAGGTGGTCGGACGGCTCAGCGTCGACGTGCCCAGCCGCATCGCCCGGCGCGTGGTGGCGCCGGCGCTTCCCGGCTTCCTGCGCCGGCATCCCCGCATGCAACTGGTTCTGGGCTCCACCGACCGCGCCATCGACCTGGTGCAGGAGGGGGTGGACTGCGCCGTGCGCATCGGCCTGCTGCACGACAGCAGCCTGGTGGTGCGTCCGCTGGGTCGCATCGGCCTGGTCAACTGCGCCAGCCCTTCCTACCTGCGTGAGCACGGCGAACCCCTGGCGGCGGACGATCTGCCGCACGGCCACTGGGCCGTGGGTTACGCCTCGCCCAGAACGGGGCGGTCCATGCCGTGGGAGTACCTGCGGGGCACCGATGGCGTGCGCACGCTGGACGTGCCCAGCCGCGTCGTCGTGAACAACGCGGAGAGCTACATCGCCTGCTGCCTCGCGGGCCTGGGCCTGATCCAGATCCCGCGCTTTGACGTGCAGCACCTGCTGGACCAAGGAGATCTGGTGGAGGTCATGCCGGACAGCCGGGCGGCACCCATGCCCGTGTCCCTGCTTTACCCGCACCGCCGCCAGCGGTCGCGGCGGCTGGAGGTGTTCCAGGACTGGTTCGAGACGTTGATGAGGCCGCACCTGGAGGCCTGACCGCGGGCCTCAGGCCACCAGTGGCGGGTTCTGCATCTCCTCGATCTGCTCCACCAGCATGTCCACCTGGCCCTGCCAGTAATCGCGCGTGCCGAACCAGGGAAAGTTGACCGGGAAGGCCGGGTCGGTCCAGCGGCGGGCGATCCAGGCGCTGTAGTGGATCAGCCGCAGGGTGCGCAAAGGCTCGATCAGTGCGAGCTCGCGGCGGTCGAATGGGTGCATCTGTTCGTAACCGTCGAGCAGGGCGCCGAGCTGTTGCGTCTGCTGCCGTCGGTCACCGGAGAGCAGCATCCACAGGTCCTGCACGGCCGGACCATTGCGCGCGTCATCCAGGTCGACAAAGTGTGGGCCGGCGCCGGGCTGGCCCTCGGGCGTCCAGAGGATGTTGCCGGGGTGGCAGTCGCCATGCAGGCGGATGCGCGCGATACCGCCTTCTTCCACCGCCGCGCCCGGGCGCAGAACCGCATGGGCCTCGATCAGGGCGAGCGCTTCCTTCAGCGCGCCGGCCCATGCGCTGCGCACCTCCGGGGCGATGGCTTCGTGTTCCATGAGCCAGTCGCGCGGTTCGTGTGCGAAGCTGGCGATGTCCAGCGCCGGCCGGGCCTGGAACGGGTGCATGGCGCCCACGCCGTGCAGGCGGCCGAGGAAGCGGCCGGTCCACTCCAGCACGTCGAAGTCGTCCAGCTCGGGGCGGCGCCCGCCCCGCCGCGGGCTCACCGAGAAAGCGAAGCCACCGAAGTGGTGCAGGGTCTGGCCGTGCAGACGCAGGGGCGGCACGGCTGGAATCTCGGCCGCCACCAGCTCCTCGGCAAAGGCGTGTTCCTCCAGAATCTGCGCATCGCTCCAGCGCCCGGGCCGGTAGAACTTGGCGACCACCTGGTCGTGGCCGCCCTCCGCCGGGGACTCCAGGTGGATCTGGTAGACGCGGTTCTCGAAGCTGTTGAGCGCGGTGATGCGGCCGTCTCCCCACAGGCCCACGTGCGCCAGCGCGTCCTGCACCACGTCGGGCGTGAGCTGGTCGTAGGGGTGCGGGCTGTTCGGTTCGAAGGTCATGCGGGGGATTGTCGCTCCCCCTATGATCGGCCCATGGCGAAACACAAGGACAAGGCGGCCGCGCGGCCTGCACCCACGTTGCAGGAGCAGTTGCCCGAGTTGCGGCCCGGTCAGTCGGTCGAACTGCTCAAGGCGTTGCACATCCTCACGCGCGAAGGGAAGCTCAACCAGGACACGCGGCGCAAGCTCAAGCAGGTCAACCACCTGGTGCAGTTCATCGAGCCGCTGTTGGCCGAGGTGCTGGCCGAACGCGGCGATGTGAGCCTGGCCGACCACGGTGCCGGCAAGTCCTACCTGGGCTTCATGCTGTACGACCTGTTCTTCAAGGACAAGGTGGTCGGCCGCGTGAGCGGCGTGGAGACGCGGGCCGAACTGGTGGAGAAGTCGCGCGCGCTGGCGGCTCAACTGGGCTTTGCGCGCATGGACTTCCTGGCCACCACGGTGCAGGAAGCGCTCACGCACCCGGATCTGCCTGCCCGTGTGGATGTGGTGACCGCGCTGCATGCCTGCGACACCGCGACCGACGATGCCATCGCCTTCGGCCTGGCCAAGCAGGCGCGCCACATGGTGCTGGTGCCGTGTTGCCAGGCCGAGGTGGCCGGTGTGATGCGGCAACACAAGGCGTTCTCGCTGTCGCGCACGCCGCTGGCGGAGTTGTGGCGCCACCCGCTGCACACGCGCGAGTTCGGCAGCCAGATCACCAATGTGCTGCGCTGCCTGCAGCTCGAAGCACATGGTTACAGCGTGACGGTCACCGAACTGGTCGGATGGGAGCATTCCCTGAAGAACGAACTCATTCTGGCCCGTAAAATGCCCACGGACCGAGGCGGCGCCCGTGAACGGGCCCGCGAGCGCCTGGGACAGGTGCTTGAAGCGTTGAATCTGCGGGAGCTCTCGCAGCGCTTCGCGGTCTGAGCGCGAGGCCAGGGCGGCCACCATGGCCTGCCCAGCCTGCATCGCCGGTGTTTATGCCAGCGCGCCGCTGGCGCCGACCGGCCCGGAGGCCGCCGGTGTTCTTCACACCCGACAGCCACAGAACCCATCCAGGAGACCCCGCCTATGGCCACCGAATTTGCTTTCCTGCTGCAATCCATTGCCTGGCCACTGGTGATGCTGCTGGCCTGGTTTGTGGCCGAGTGGGTCTACGAGGCCTGGCACCTGCCGCGTGTGACCAGCTACGTGGCGGTGGGGCTGCTGGGCGGCCTCATCAACCTGCCGGGCCTGACCACCGATATCGCCGGGCTGCCGTTCCTGGCCAACGTGGCGCTTTCGCTGGTGCTGTTCGAACTCGGCTACCGCATCAACCTGCGCTGGTTCCGCCACAACCCCTGGGTGCTGCTGCTGGGCGTGCTGGAGTCGCTCATCACCTTTGGCGTGATCTACTGGGTCTGCGGCTGGTTCGAGCTGCCGGTGGACATGCGCCTGATCATCGCGGCGCTGTCGGTGTCGGCCTCGCCCGCGGGCGTGGTGCGCGTGGCCAACGAGCTGCGCAGCGCGGGCCAGGTGACCGAACGCGTGCTGCACCTGTGCGCCATCAACTGCATGGTGTCCGTGCTGCTGCTCAAGATGGTGGTGGGCTACTGGTACCTCAGCACCTCGGGCGATATCGTGGTGGCGGCGTTCGGCAGCATCCACGTGGTCGGTACCTCGGTCGCGGTGGGCGGCCTGCTGGGCGTGGCGGTGCCCTGGCTGCTGCGCCAGCGCAGCACGCACGAACGCGGCGTGACGGTGGTGTTCGCTCTCTCGGTGCTGCTGCTCACCACCGCCGCCTATGGCCTCAAGCTTTCGCCGCTGCTGGCTGCGCTGACCTTCGGCGTCGTCGCGCGCGAGCGCCGTGTGCACCTCACCAACGCCCAGCGCGACTTCGGTACCGCAGGGGACCTGCTCTCGGTGTTCCTGTTCGTCTACATCGCATCGCTGCTCGACTGGGCCGACGTGGGCACCGGCCTGCTGCTGGGCCTGCTGCTGATCGGCGTACGCACCGCATCCAAGGTGGGCTGCAACCTGGTGGCAGCGCGCCTGTCTGGCATCACCGAGCGCAAGGGTCTGCTGACCGGCCTGGCCCTCACGCCGATGTCCGCCTTTGCCATCCTGCTGCTGGACCAGAGCCGGCTCTACGGTTTTGCACCGGCTGTGCAGGTGCTCTCCGTCATGGCCGGCATGATGTTGCTGCAGGAGCTGCTCGGACCCGTGGTCACGCAGCGTGCGCTCATGGCGGCGCAGGAAACCCACGTCACGAAGGGATAAGCGACCATGCCATTGGAGACATTCAAGTCCTCTGACTCCCTCACCATGGGGGTGGAACTCGAGCTGCAGCTCGTCAACACCTACGATCTCGATCTTTCCAGCAGCGCCAACGATCTGCTGGAACTGCTTCGGCGCAAGCCATTTCCGGGCACCGTGACGCCGGAGATGACGCAGAGCATGATCGAGATCGCCACCGATGTGCAGAGCGAGCATGGCCCGCTGCTGGCGCAGCTGCAGCAGATCCGCGACACGCTGGTGAACGCGGGTGACCGGCTCAACATCGAGATCGCTGGCGGTGGCACGCACCCGTTCCAGCGCTGGTTCGAGCAGCGCATTTTTTCCAAGCCGCGTTTCCAGGAACTCTCGGGCCTGTACGGCTACCTGGCCAAGCAGTTCACCGTGTTCGGCCAGCACGTGCACATCGGCTGCGCCAGCGCCGACGAGGCGCTGTTCCTGCTGCATTCGCTCAACCGCTACGTGCCGCATTTCATTGCGCTGTCGGCCTCGTCGCCGTTTTCCCAGGGCGTGGACACGCTGTTCGATTCGGCGCGTCTGAACTCGGTGTTCGCCTTTCCCCTGAGCGGGCGCGCGCCCTTCGTGCTGAGCTGGGAGGAGTTCGCCAACGTGTACTTCACCAAGATGGAGTCCACCGGGGTGGTGAAGTCCATGAAGGACTTCTACTGGGACATCCGGCCCAAGCCCGAGTACGGCACCATCGAGCTGCGGGTGTGCGACACCCCGCTGACCGTGGAGCGTGCCGCGGGCCTGGCCTGCTACCTGCAGGCGCTGTGCCGTCACCTCCTCGAGCGCGGCGAGCCGCCGCCCGAGGAAGACGACTACCTCGTCTACACCTACAACCGCTTCCAGGCCTGCCGCTTCGGCCTGGACGGGATGATGGTCAACCCCAAGACGCGCGAGCAGATCAGCATCCGGGAGGACATCCTGGCCACGCTGCGCAAGCTCGCGCCGCACGGAGCGGCGCTGGATTCGATGGCTGCACTCGACGAAATCGAACGCACGGCCGCGCGCGTGGGCAACCACGCCACCTTTCTGCGCAACCAGTACAAGGAGAGTGGCAGCGTGCAGTCGGTGGTGCGCGCCAGCGTGGAGGCTTTGCGCCGCGGTCCGTGACGCATGTCACGGACCGCGCGTAGGGGCTCGTCACCTCTTGTCAGGGAAGTTCCTACAGCGCATATGGCGGTGCGCCGACTTAACCGGCGCGGGGGGCATGGGTACAGTTTGTTTCATCGACAAGCGATTGTCACCCTCTCATTCACCTTCAGGAAACCGCTGCCATGTCCACCATCGCTACCCGTCTGAACCCTTTCGTCCTGATGCTCGATCCGGAAGCCGTGATCAGCGCCATGGAAACCAGCCGCGATCTGCGCAGCCTGCGCGGCCGTATCTGCCGCCCGCTGGACAAGCCCCTGATCCCCAAGCTGTACGACGTTGCTGCGCGCGACTACGACGCCGTGATCGAAGCGGAAGAGTTCATCGACACCGGTAGCGAGCTGTACTGCGAAGCCCAGCCCGCGCTGCACACGGTGCACTGACCGCCTCAGGCGCAGGGCTTGCCGCGTGGTCTATTTGCCGAAGCGGCGACGCGTCAACCCCAGTGCCAGCCAGAACGCGGCCACCGCGTAGGCCAGCAGCACCACCGCATGCAGCCAGGGCTGCGCGGGCCACTGGTCCATGAACAGCGGTCGCACCAGTTCCACCGCATTCGTCAAGGGCAGCCAGTCCGAGACGTGCCGCAACACCAGTGGCAACTGCTCCCGCGGGAAGAACACGCCTGAGAGGAACATCATGGGCGTGAGGAACAGCGTGAAGTAGTAGGTGAAGAAGTCATAGCCCTGGGCCAGGGCGTTGAACACCAGGGCGATGCACGAAAAGGTGATGCCCGCTCCCAGCAGAACCGGCCAGGCCAGCAGCAGCTTGGGCGAATGGCTGATGCCCAGCGCGAGCATCACGCCCAGGATGGCCGTCACCGTGAACAGGGCCTTGAAGCCGGCCCAGAGCATTTCGGCCAGCACCACGTCGTCCAGGCTGACGGGCGCATTCATGATGCCGTCCCAGGTCTTCTGCACGTGCATGCGGGAGAAGGCCGAGTACAGCGCCTCGAAGCTGGCGGCGTTCATGGCGCTCATGCAGATGCTGCCGCTGGCCAGGAACAGGATGTACGGCACGGCCACGGTGCCGTCGGGCGTGCCCATGTTGACCTGCCCCACCAGCGCGCCCATGCCGTAGCCAAAGGCAATCAGCCACATCAGCGGCTCGGCGATGTTGCCCACCAGGCTGGGCACCGCCAGCTTGCGCCACACCAGCAGGTTGCGCAGGAACACCGGCCACCAGCGCATGGACAGGCGCGGTGGTGCGAAGTGGGACACCTCCGCCGCACTGCGCGCGACCCCTTTGGCAGGGGGCGCATCCTGCGGCCCGGCGGAGCCGGGACCGAGGGTGCTCTGGGAGGTGTCACCACTTGCTGTCGGTTTGTCGGAGGGTGTGGTGGTCATCTCTATCCGTCCTCCCGTATCTGCCGTCCGGTGAGCTTGAGGAACAGGTCTTCCAGGTTGGCGGGCCGGTGCAGGGTGCGCAGGTGGTGGTGTTCGTTCAACGCGGCCAGCAAGGGCAGGGCCTGCGCGGTGTAGAAGAAGACGGTTTCGCCGCTGACCTCCACGCGCGCGGCCAGGGCGCGCAGGGGGGCGTGTGACGCGCCATGCGCCAGCTCCAGCGCGCCCTGGCCGTAGACCTCGATCACGTCCGGCTCCAGGTGCTGGGCAATGAGTTCGCGCGGACGGCCCTCGGCGATCTTGCGGCCGTGGTCGAGCACCAGCAGGCGCGAGCACAGGCGTTCGGCTTCGTCCATGAAGTGGGTGGTGAGCAGAATGCTCTTGCCTTGCTGCAGCAACAGCTGCAGGCGTTCCCACATCAGGTGGCGGGCCTGCGGGTCCAGGCCGGTGGTGGGCTCGTCCAGCATGAGCAACCTGGGGTCGTTGACCAGTGCACGGGCCAGCGAGAGGCGCCGCTTCATGCCCCCCGAGAGCTCGCCGGGCTTGGCCTCGGCTTTGTGGGACAGCGCCGCGAAGTCCAGCAGCTGGGGAATGCGCGCGCGGATGGTGGCAGCGGGCAGGCCGAAGTAGCGGCCGTAGACCTGCAGGTTCTCCGCGCAGGAGAAGTCCGGGTCCAGGGTGTCCATCTGGCTGACCACGCCGAGCTGGGACTTGATGGCCAGTGCGTCGCGCGGCATGTCCAGGCCGAACGCGGTGATGCGGCCCGCGTCGGGCGCGATCAGGCCCAGGCACATGCGGATGGTGGTGGTCTTGCCCGCGCCGTTGGGCCCGATCACGCCCAGGCATTCGCCGGCACCGATGGAGAAGCTCAGGCCATCGACGACGGTGTTGCCGCCATAGCGTTTGACCAGGTTGTCGCAGGCGAACAGAGAAGCACTCATGGGGGCGCATTGTGCCTGCCCCGATCTCTTTCAGCGGTGGGCCGCCCCTACAATGCGGGGCTGCCCGCAGGGGCATGACCGCATCCCTCTCTTCCATCCGCCATGCCCTTGTCCGTTGCTCTGCAGTACATCTACCCGAAGCAGGCGCTCACCACGCTGGCGGGCAAGGTGGCCAATGCCCGTGCCGGCGGCCTCACGCATGCGCTCATCCGCCGCTTCGTCCGGCGCTATGGCGTGAACATGCAGGAGGCTGCTCAGCCGGAGATCACGGCCTACCCGAGCTTCAATGAATTCTTCACCCGGGCCTTGCGCGCCGATGCGCGGCCACTCGCGCAGGCGGACTTCATCTGTCCGGTGGATGGCGCCATCAGCCAGTTCGGCGCCATCGCGCGCGACCAGATCTACCAGGCCAAGGGGCACACCTACAGCACGCGCGCGCTGGTGGGAGGCGATGCCGCGTTGGCCGCGCTGTTCGACGACGGTGCCTTTGCCACCATCTACCTGAGCCCGCGCGACTACCACCGCATCCACATGCCGGCGGCGGGCACCTTGCGTCGCATGATCCATGTGCCGGGCGAGCTGTTCTCGGTGAACCCGGCCACCGCCCAGGGCGTGCCCGGGCTGTTCGCGCGCAACGAGCGCGTGGTCTGTGTGTTCGACCTGCCGCGTGGCGAGGGCCTGGCACCCATGCCCTTCGTGCTCGTGCTGGTGGGTGCCACCATCGTGGGCAGCATGGCCACCACCTGGCATGGTGTGGTGAACCCGCCGCGTCCGGGACAGGTGCGCGAATGGACCTACGGCGACGCGCCTGTGCAACTGGCGAAGGGCGAGGAAATGGGGCGCTTCCTGCTGGGCTCCACCGTGGTCCTGCTCTGGCCGCGCGACGCCATCGCTTTCAACCCCGACTGGGCGCCCGAGGCCGCCGTGCGCATGGGCGAAGCCATGGGCGCAGCGCTTTGAAAGAAGAGCGGACTGCCGCTGTCCTTACCACCTTTTGAAGACAGGAACACCGACATGACCACGCTGGGAACGCCGCTGTCCCCCTCCGCCACCCGTGTCATGCTGCTGGGCTCGGGCGAACTGGGCAAGGAGGTGCTGATTGCCCTGCAGCGGCTGGGCGTCGAGACCATCGCCGTGGACCGCTATGAGAACGCGCCGGGCCAGCAGGTGGCGCACCATGCGCGCACCATCACCATGAGCGACCCGGCGCAGCTCAAGGCGCTCATCGAAGCCGAGCGGCCGCACCTGGTGGTGCCGGAGATCGAAGCCATCGCCACGCCCATGCTGCAGGAGCTCGAGGCCGCGGGCGTGGTGAAGGTGATTCCCACCGCGCGCGCCGCGCGCCTGACCATGGACCGCGAGGGCATTCGCGTGCTGGCCGCCGAAACACTGGGCCTGCCGACCAGTCCCTACCGCTTCTGCGATTCGCTGGCCGAATTGCAGGCGGCGATCGACGGCGGTATTGGCTATCCCTGCATCGTCAAGCCGGTGATGAGCAGCAGCGGCAAAGGCCAGAGCAAGATCGACGGCCCGGCCGACGTGCAGAAGGCCTGGGACTGCGCCATGGCGGGTGGCCGTGTGAGCCATGGCCGGGTGATCGTGGAGGGCTTCATCGACTTCGACTACGAGATCACCCAGCTCACCGTGCGCGCGTTGGGCGCGGATGGCCAGGTGCAGACCCATTTCTGTGACCCGATCGGCCATGTGCAGGTCAGTGGCGACTACGTGGAAAGCTGGCAGCCGCACCCCATGACGCCGGCCGCGTTGCAGAAGTCGCGCGACATCGCCAAGGCGGTGACGGACAACCTCGGTGGCCAGGGCCTCTTTGGCGTGGAGCTGTTCGTCAAGGGCGACCAGGTGTGGTTCAGCGAAGTGAGCCCGCGCCCGCACGATACCGGTCTGGTGACCTTGTGCACCCAGCACCAGAGCGAGTTCGAGCTGCACGCGCGAGCCATCCTGGGCCTGCCGGTGGATGCCTCGCTGCGCAACCCGGGGGCCAGCGCCGTGATCTACGGCGGTGTGGAGGCGCAAGGCATCGCTTTCGATGGTGTGGACGAAGCCCTGCGCGTGCCCGGCACCGACCTGCGCCTCTTCGGCAAACCCGAGAGCTTCCTCAAGCGCCGCATGGGGGTGGCGTTGGCCCGGGCAACGGACACCGACACCGCCCGCGCCAACGCCAAGCTCGCGGCTTCCCGGGTCAGGCCCCGGCGGGCCTGAGGCCGGCTCCGTGGCGACCGTATGGCGCCACGGTGTGGCGCAATGGGCGGATATGCCGGCGCGGGCCTGGATCCAGGGGCTGCTCTGAGGCATGGGTGAACTTTTTTTGAGGCGGACTGCATCCAAACCCTCGGCTGGGGCGTAGTGAAGACAGTGACGTGTTCTGCGTTGCTGTCCACAACCCATCTTTGAGGAGTTTTTCCATGCTGATCAAGACCTCCCTGGCCGCTGCTGCGGCGATCGCCCTGTCCGCCTGCGCCTCGTCCAACATGGGCGCCCCCGCCATGACGTTTTCGCAGGCGGCGCTGCCCGACGCGGTGAAAGTGCCGGCAGGCCACAAGGTGGCCTGGGAAACCGTGGGCGTGGGCCAGATCACCTACGAATGCCGTGCCAAGGCCAACATGCCTGGCCAGTTCGAGTGGGTCTTCGTCGGGCCGGACGCCAAGCTCCTGGACCGTTCGGGCAAACAGGTCGGCAAGTACTACGGACCGCCCGCGACCTGGGAAGCCAACGACGGGTCGAAGTTCACCGCCACGCAGGTGGCTGTCGCGCCCGGTGGCGATGGCAACATCCCGCTGCAACTGGTGAAGGCCAACCCCGCGATGGGCAGCGGTGCCATGAACGGTGTGACCTACACCCAGCGCGTGGCCACCAAGGGCGGGGTCGCTCCGGCCGCCGCCTGTGGCGCGGGCAACGCCGGTGCACGGCAGATCGTGCAGTACCAGGCCGACTACATCCTCTGGAAAGCGTCTTGATGACCAGCGGCCGGCGAGGGACTCCATGCGCCGCCGGCCGATCCATCGGGTAGGATGGCTCGCATCGTCACGCTGCGGTGCCCATGCGCTGCGGCGCGGCTTCCCCTTCCATCCCGCTGAACTGCCCTTGCCAGCCTCCGCGCCCGAATCTTTCGACCACGACGACGCCCTGGCCGCTTGCGCGCGAGGCGACCGTTCGGCGCTGCGCCGGCTGTACGAGCACGAGGGGCGCTACCTGTTGGGCGTGGCGCTGCGCATCGTGCGCGACCGCGCCACCGCCGAGGATGTGCTGCACGACGCCTTCATGAGCATCTGGACCCGCGCCGCTTCTTTCGATGCCGGGCGCGGCACCGGGCGCGGCTGGATCTACAGCATCGTGCGCCACCGGGCCCTGGACGCCCTGCGTGCCGGCGCGCGCACCGAGTCGGCCGACGAACAGGACCTGGATGCCTTGCAGGCCGAGGATCCGCCCTCAGCACCGGACATGGTGGATGCCTTCGCGCTGCGCGCCGATCTGGGCCGGCTGGACGACTGCCTGGCCAGGCTGGACGTGGCCAAGCGCAATTGCGTGCTCTACGCCTACCTGGATGGTTGCACCCACCCGGAGATCGCCCAGCGGCTGGGCGCGCCGCTGGGGTCGGTGAAGGCGTGGATCCGTCGGGGTCTGGCTTCGCTCAGGGAGTGTCTCGCGTGAGCACGACGGAGCACGACGACCTCGACGCGCTGGCCTCGGCCTACGTGGTGGGCACGCTGTCCGCCGCGCGGCGGCGCGAGGTGCAGGAGCGCCTGCCGCGCGATGCGCGGCTGCGGGCCGCGGTGGATGGCTGGGAGGCGCGCTTGCTGCCGCTCACCCGCCTGGCCGATCCGGTGGAGCCTTCGCCGGCGCTGTGGTCGCGCATCGAAAACGGCCTGGCCCCGGCCCGCGCACCGCAGAGGCCGGACACCGTGAGTGCCTGGCAACGCTGGTGGCGCAGTGTCCACTTCTGGCGCGCCGTGGCGGCCACGGGTTTCGTCGCCGCATCGGTGGCCGCGCTGTGGCCCGCCACGGGCCTGTTCGCGCCGGCCGCGCCGCAGTACATGGTGGTGCTGGTGCCACCCAACGGCAACGCGCCAGGCTGGATGGTGCAGACCCAGGGTCGCGACACGCTGCGGCTGGTGCCCCTGGGCACCACCACCGCGTTGCCGGAGCAACGCTCGCTGCAGTTCTGGACCAAGGCCGACGACTGGAACGCACCGGTCTCACTGGGGCTGGTGCAGCCTGGGCAGCCGCTGGAGGTCAAGCTCGACAAGCTGCCGCCGCTGGTGCCCAACCAGCTGTTCGAGATCACGCTGGAGCCTTACAACGGCTCGCCCACTGGTCGCCCGACCGGGCCGATTCTCTACATCGGGCGTTCGGTGCAGCTCAATACCTGAAGCCGCTGGCGTTCACTGGAACGCCACTTCGGCGAAGCTGCGCAGCTTGCGGCTGTGCAACTGGTCCGAGCCGCCTTCGCGCAGGATGTCGATGGCGCGGATGCCAATGCGCAGGTGCTGGTCCACGCGTTCGCGGTAGAAGTGGTTGGCCATGCCAGGCAGTTTGATCTCGCCGTGCAGGGGTTTGTCGCTCACGCACAGCAGGGTGCCGTAAGGTACGCGGAAGCGAAAACCGTTGGCCGCGATGGTGGCGCTTTCCATGTCCAGTGCCACGGCGCGCGACTGCGAGAAGCGCCGCTGCGGCATGTTGTCGGGGAGCAGTTCCCAGTTGCGGTTGTCGGTGCTTGCCACGGTGCCGGTGCGCATGATGCGCTTGAGCTCATGCGGCGGCACACCTGTGACGTCGGCCACCGCGCCCTCCAGCGCCAACTGGATCTCGGCCAGCGCCGGAATGGGCACCCACAGCGGCAGTTCCTCGTCGAGCACGTGGTCCTCTCGCACATAGGCGTGCGCGAGCACGTAGTCGCCCAGTTGCTGGCTGGTGCGCAGGCCGGCGCAGTGGCCCAGCATCAGCCAGGCATGCGGCCGCAGCACCGCGATGTGGTCGGTGATGGTCTTGGCATTGGCCGGGCCGACGCCGATGTTGACCATGGTGATGCCGCTGCGGTCGGCGCGGATCAGGTGGTAGGCCGGCATCTGCGGCAGGCGCGGCGGGGCATGGCCCAGGGCGTCCTCCGGTTGCGCCGCCAGGCCGGTGCGGCGCATCACCACGTTGCCCGGCTCGATGAAGGCGACGTACTCGCTGTCGGGCCGCGCCATCTCGGCGTGGCCGAGCTTGATGAACTCGTCGATGTAGAACTGGTAGTTGGTGAACAGCACGAAGTTCTGGAACCAGTCGGGCGCGGTGCCGGTGTAGTGGCGCAGGCGTTGCAGCGAGTAGTCCACGCGCGGCGCGGTGAAGAGCGAGAGCGGGTGTGCTTCACCGGGGCCGGGCTCGTGGGTGCCGTTGGCGATGCCATCGTCCATGGCCGTGAGGTCGGGCAGGTCGAACACGTCGCGCATCAGCGCGCGGCGCGCCGCGTCCAGGCTGCCTTCCACATGGTCGTTCTCGGCGAAGGAGAAGTGGATGGGGATGGGCTGCGTGCTGGTGCCGACCTCCAGCTCGCCGCCATGGTTGGCCAGCAGCAGGCTGAACTGTTCAAGGTAGTAGTCGCCATACAGGTCTGGCCGCGTGAGCGTGGTCTCGAAACGGCCTGGGCCCGCGACGAAACCGTAGCTCAGCTTCTTGTAGGGCGGGCTGTTGGGCTCGCCTTGCCGTGACACGCTGTGGGAGTGCAAGCGCACGTAGGGGTAGCAGGCCCGCACGTGCACGTCGGAGAAATGGCCGCCGGCCACATAGTCGCGCATGGCCTGGCGCAAGAAGTCCACGTTGTCCTGGTAGATCTTGCGCACTTGGGCCAGGGCCAGGGCCGGGTCGTTGAAAACCAGAGGGGCGGTAAAGTCGGGCGTCTTGTGCATGGCGCTATTGTCACCTTGCGGTGTGGCGGTCGTGCATCCATTCCTGTACCCGCATGCCAGAAAACGCCGCACCGTCCTTCTTCGCTTCGGCCGCCACCACGCTGGCGGTCGCCCTGGGGTGCGGGTTGCTGGTCGGCATCGAGCGCGAGCGCCGCAAGGGCTCAGGGCCGGGCCGCGCCATGGCAGGGCTGCGCACCTTTGCCCTGGTGTGCGTGATGGGCGCGACCACCGCGCTCACCCAGGTCAGCGGGCTGGTGGTGGCCGGTGCGGCCTTCGTGGCGGCGCTGGGGGTGGTGGCTTACTGGCGCGACCGTTCCGACGACCCGGGCGTGACCACCGAGGTGGCGCTGCTGCTGACCTACCTCATCGGCGTGTTGTGTGTCTGGAGCCTGCCACTGGCCGCCGCCCTGGCCGTGGGGCTTACCGCGGTGCTCGAAGGGCGCGAACGCATGCACCGGTTTGCGCGCCACTGGCTGCGGCCGGCCGAG
Organism: Hydrogenophaga sp.; assembly: GCF_026125785.1. Lineage (GTDB taxonomy): Bacteria > Pseudomonadota > Gammaproteobacteria > Burkholderiales > Burkholderiaceae_C > Hydrogenophaga. The sequence goes on along the minus strand of NZ_JAHCKL010000007.1, from coordinate 8,289 downwards.
GTGCGCGATGGCATCGTGCTGGCCGCACTCGTGCTCGTGGCCCTTCCGCTGATGCCCGACCGCCCATTCTGGGGACCTGTGCTCAACCCGCACCTGATGGTGCAACTGCTGGCGTTGCTGCTGGCCGTGCAATCGCTCGCGCACCTGGGGCGCCGCCTGCTGCAGGCCCGGCATGCGGTGGCACTGTCTTCGCTGGCATCCGGTTTCGTCTCCAGCACGGCCACCATCGCCACCTTGGGGCTGGCGGTGCGCGAGGGGCGTTCGGGTGCGCGGCTCATGGCCGGCGGCGGATTGCTGTCCTGCGTATCCACGCAACTGCAACTGCTGCTGGTGGCCGCCGCCGTGCAACCGGCCTGGCTCGCCACGCTGTGGATTCCCGCGCTGGCGGCCGCGGCCCTGGCGGCGCTCTGGGGTGTGTGGCTGGTGCGGGGTGCGCCGGCGGAGACGGAGCTGGGCGCAATGTCCACGCCGCGGGTAGAAGGCTTGCCCACGGCCGGCTCGGAGCGCATGTTCAGTCTGCGGGGCGCTGCCGCCGTGGCCGCGTTGCTGACCGCCATCCAGGTGCTGGTGCATGCGCTGACGCTCTGGCTGGGGCAGGCAGGTCTCTATGTGGGCACGCTGCTGGGCGCCCTGGCCGATCTGCACTCGGCGCTGGCCGCGGTGTTCGCCACCAGGCCGCCGGCTGGCCCGGCCGGGCTGGCGGTGGTGTTGGCGCTGGCGGTGCATGCCCTGAGCAAGAGCATCACGGCCGCGCTGACGGGTGGCGGGCGGTATGTCGCCTGGCTCGCGCCGGGCCTGTGGGCACATACCCTGCTGGGCGCGGCCCTGCTCTGGTTCCTCAGTTCCTGACGGCCTCGCGCATGGTCACGAACTCTTCCGCCGCGGTGGGGTGGATGCCGATGGTGCTGTCGAAGATGGCCTTGGTCGCACCGGCCTTCATGGCCACGGCGAAACCCTGAACGATCTCGCCTGCGTCGGCGCCCACCATGTGCAGGCCCACCACGCGGTCGGTCTTGGTCTCCACCACCAGCTTCATCAGTGTGCGCTCGGTGCGGCCCGACAGCGTGTGCTTCAGCGCCTTGAATTCGCTGCGGAAGATGGTCACCTCGCCAAACTTCTCGCGCGCCTGAGCCTCGCTGTAGCCCACGGTGCCGATGCTGGGGTGCGTGAACACGGCGGTGGGGATGAAGTCGTACCCCATGGTGCGCGCGGCCTTGCCCGAGGCCGGACCGAAGAGCTGGTCGACCACCACCATGGCCTCTCCCAGTGCCACCGGCGTGAGTTGCACGCGGCTGGTCACGTCGCCCACGGCGAAGATCGACGGCACGTTGGTCTGGTAGTGCCCGTTGACGATCACCTCGCCTTTGGCGCCCTGGGCCACACCCACCGCCTCCAGGCCCAGGCCCTGGGTGTTGGGCACCCGGCCGGTGGCATAGAGCACGGCATCGGCTGTCAGCACCGCGCCCCCTTCACAGGTGACGCGCAGGCCCTCGTCCGTCTTGCGCACATCGACCACTCCGGCGTCCAGGTGCAGGTCCACGCCCGCCTTGACCATCTCGGCCGCGACGAAATGGCGGATCTCGTCGTCAAAGCCCCGCAGCACCTGTTCGCCCCGGTAGAGCTGCGTCACCTGGGCACCGAGCCCGTTGAAGATGGACGCGAACTCGCACGCGATGTAGCCGCCTCCGACCACCACCAGGCGCTGCGGAAACGGTTCCAGGTCGAAGATGTCGTTGGACGTGATGACGTGCTCGCGGCCCACGAAATGCGGTACATGCGGCGTGCCGCCGGTGGCGATCAGGATGTGTTTCGCCGTGAAAGACTGGTGCCCGGCCGAGCCGTCCGCATTCAGCGTGGCCAGCGAGATACCGTGCGCGCCGGTGATGCGCGCGAACGCCTCGAACACCGTGACCCCGGAACCGCGCAGCAGGTTGCCATAGACACCGTTGAGACGCCCGATTTCACGCGCTCGGTTCGCCTTGAGCGTTGCCCAGTTGAGCGTGGGCGCTTCGCCTTCCCAGCCAAAGCCACGCGACTCCTCGAACGCCTCGTGGTAGTGCGCCGCGTAGCTGTAGAGCTTCTTGGGAATACACCCAACGTTGACGCAGGTACCCCCCAACCCGTCGGCCCCCAGCGTCTCCGCCAGGCCGACACGCGCACCGCGCTGCGCCGCCATGCGCGCGGCACGCACGCCACCACTGCCGCCACCGATGACGAAAAGATCGAAGTCGAAAGATGAAGCGCTCATGCGAATGGGTCCTCGAAGCAGAGACGCATGTTACGGCCGCACGAAAGCCAGTGCCGATCAGGGCGAATAGAGCGAACGAAGCGAGGCGCCCCCACCCAGAGATGCCAAAGGCCCACCTCCGCCAGCCCAAGCCACCCAGCGAGCGAAGCGAGGCGTGTAAGCCCAGAGATGCCGAGGGTCCGGCTCCGCCGGCCCAAGGCATCGTCCCCCCTCCCAGCGCCGAAGGCGCGCCAGAGAGGGGGGAAGCCGCGCAGCGGCGCAGGGGGGTGTCCTCAGTACCTATACACCCCCCGGCCGCTCTTGCGCCCCAGCCAGCCGGCCGCGACCATTTCCTTGAGCAGCGGGGCCGGGCGGTACTTGCTGTCGTTGAACTCGGCCATGTAGACGTTCATCACGGCCAGGCACACGTCCAGGCCGATCATGTCGGCCAGCGCGAGCGGGCCGATGGGCTGGTTCGTGCCCAGCTTCATGCCGGCGTCGATGTCTTCGGGGCTGGCGATGCCTTCGGCGAGCACGAAGAAGGCCTCGTTGATCATGGGTACGAGGATGCGGTTGACCACGAAGCCGGGGGCGTTCTTCACGGTGATCGGTGTCTTGCCCAGGGCTTCGGCCAGCGCCTTGACCGTGTCGTGCGTGGCGTCGCTGGTCTGCAGGCCGCGGATGATCTCCACCAGCGCCATCATGGGGACCGGGTTGAAGAAGTGCATGCCGATGAAGCGGTCTGCCCGCTGGGTGGACGCGGCCAGCTTGGTGATGCTGATCGAGCTGGTGTTGGTGGCCACGATGACCTCGGGCGCCAGCAGACCGTCGAGCTGCTGCAGGATCTTGATCTTCAGGCCTTCGTTCTCGGTGGCGGCCTCGATCACCAACTGCGCGCTCTTGAGGTCGTCGTAGCTCGTTGAGCCGTGGATCAGGGCAAGGGCCTTGTCCTTGTCGGCGACGCCGATCTTGTCTTTCTTGATCAGGCGGTCCAGGCTGCCGGCGACGGTGGCCAGACCCTTGTCTACCGCGGCCTGCGAGATGTCCACCATCACCACGCGGATGCCGTTCGTGGCGCAGGCCTGCGCGATGCCATTGCCCATGGTGCCTGAGCCAATGATGCCGACGGTCTGGATCGTGTTCATGGGTGCGATGCTCCTGTCTGATGCGGATGAAGAAGAAAACCTGTGGAGTGCTGCGGCGCGCGCAGGGCGTCACCGGGGTGTCTTTCCTAGGCCGCGCTGCCTAAAGGCGGCGGCGGGCCTGTGCTACCTTGCCCAGGCGATTGTCGCGCACCGCAAGACGTGCCCGGCGTCCCAGGAGACAGACCCCATGTTCGACTACATCATCGTCGGTGGCGGCTCTGCGGGCTGCGTGCTCGCGGCCCGCTTGAGCGAAAACCCGGAGATCCGCGTGGCCTTGCTGGAGGCCGGCCCGCCCGACCACAGCGTGCTGATCCATTGCCCGGCCGGCCTGGCGGTGCTGGCCAAGAACGGCCAGGCCAACTGGTGCCTGCAGACGGTGCCCCAGCCAGGCCTGAATGGCCGGCGCGGTTACCAGCCCCGGGGCAAGGTGCTGGGTGGATCGAGTTCCGTGAACGCCATGATCTACGCGCGTGGCCATGCGCGCGACTACGACGATTGGGCCGCGCAGGGCAATCCAGGATGGTCTTTTGCCGACGTGCTGCCGTACTTCAAGCGCGCCGAACACAACGAGCGCGGCGCCGACGACTTGCACGGGCAAGGCGGGCCGCTCAACGTGATGGACCTGCGCAGCCCCAATCCGTTCCTGCCTGCCTTCATCGAAGCCGGACAGCAGGCCGGCTACCGGCACAACCCCGACTTCAATGGGCCGGAGCAGGAGGGTGTGGGGGCCTACCAGGTCACGCACCGCGATGGTGAGCGATTCAGCGCCGCCAAGGCATACCTCACGCCGCACCTGGGGCGGTCCAACCTGCAGGTCATCACGCATGCCCTGGTGACCCAGGTGCTCACCGAGGTGTCGGACACGGGTTCGCCCCGCGCGGTGGGCGTCGCTTACCGGGGGCAGGACGGACGGGGGCCGTTGCAGACGCTGCGCCTGCGCAGCGGCGGCGAGGTGGTGCTCAGTGCGGGCGCGTTCGGTTCGCCGCAGTTGCTGATGCTCTCGGGCGTCGGGCCTGCGGACCACCTGAAGGCGCACGGCATCCCCGTGGTGCGCGATCTGCCCGGTGTGGGTGAGAACCTGCACGACCACGTGGATGTGGTGCTGGTGGTCAATGCGCCCCGCGTCAAGGATCTGCTGGGTGTATCGCCCACTGGCGTGGCGCGCGTGCTGCGCGGCATCTTTGAATGGCGCCGCCAGCGCAGCGGTCTTCTGACCACCAACTTTGCCGAGGCCGGCGGCTTCATCCGCAGCACCCCCGAAGAGGCCGTGCCCGATCTGCAGTTGCACTTCGTGGTTGGCAAGCTGGTCGACCACGGTCGCAAGACCGTGCTGGGCCACGGTTATTCCTGCCACGTCTGCCTGTTGCGTCCGCGCAGCCGCGGCACCCTGCGCCTGGCCAGTGCGGACCCGCAGGCCGCACCGCTGATCGATCCGGCGTTTCTTCAGGACCCGGACGACATGGCGCGCTTGCTGCGTGGCTTCAAGCTCATGCGCCGTCTGCTGGAGCAACCCGCGCTGGCGCGCCATGGGGGATTCGAGGCGTCGGCTTCCGTGCACGCCCGCAGCGACGCGCAGATCGAGCAGTTCATCCGCAACCACGCAGACACGATCTACCACCCCGTTGGCACCTGCCGCATGGGCCCGGGGCCTCTGGACGTGGTGGATGCGCGCCTGCGCGTGCATGGTGTCCAGGGTTTGCGGGTGGTCGATGCCTCGGTCATGCCGAGTGTGGTCGGGGGCAACACCAACGCGCCCGTGATCATGATGGCGGAGAAGGCGGTGGACATGCTGCGCGAGGACAGGCGCGCCTTCGCACCCGCGAACCACACGGATCAAGGGACCCAGGACCCGCTGGATCTACCGCAGGCGATTCCCGGTTAACCTGCGGCCTTCTGTTCCCATCTTTTGCACCGCGGAGACTTCCTACGATGATCCTCGAACACGCCGACATCCGCATCGATCCCCAGAAACGCGACGCTTTCGAAGAGGCCATCCTGCGCGGCGTCACCACCGTCATTGCCCCCTCGAAAGGCTTCCTGGGCTACAAGGTGCGTCGCAGCATCGAAAGTCCGGGCCGCTACATACTGACCATCCGCTGGGCCACGGTGGAGGACCACATGGTCGGTTTCCGGGCGTCGGACCGCTTCGCGCAATGGCGCGCCATCGTGGGGCCGTACTTCGTGCAGCCGCCCGTGGTCGAGCACCTGGAGCTCATCAGCCCGACCGCATGAGGGTCGATTTGCCGAACAGGCTCTCGATCAGGTCCACCGCCAGCACCGCCGTCCGGTTGCGCACGTCCAGCGCAGGATTGAGTTCCATCACGTCCAGCGAACCCAACTGGCCGGTATCGGCGATCATCTCCATGCACAACTGGGCCTCCCGGTAGGTGGGGCCGCCGGGCACTGTGGTGCCCACGCCCGGTGCGATCTCGGGGTCGAGGAAATCGACGTCAAAGCTCACATGCAGGTGGGTGTTGCCGTCCACCCCCTGCAGGGCCTGTGTCATGGTGTGCCGCATGCCCATCTCGTCGATGTAGCGCATGTCGAACACCTCCAGACCCATGTCGTGCACCAGCCGCTTCTCGCCCGGGTCCACGCTGCGGATGCCGATCTGCCGCACGGTGCCGGGTTCGATGGCCGGCGTGTGGCCACCCACGCCAGTGAGTGGCGCGGGTCCGAGACCGCAAAGCAGGGCCACCGGCATGCCGTGGATGTTGCCGCTGGGGGTCAGGGCGGCGGTGTTGAAGTCGGCGTGGGCGTCGAGCCAGAGCACCCTGAGCGCCTTGCCGGTGGCGCGGCAGTGGCGCGCCACCGCGCTGATCGAACCCAGGGCGAGGCTGTGGTCCCCACCCAGCACGATGGGCAGATAACCGAGCGCGAGCTCGGCGTGCACTGCCTCGTGCACGATCCCGCTCCAGTGGGTCACCTCGTCCAGATGCCGGTACCCGTCCACCGGTGCTTGCCAGGGGTTGGGCGGGCCGGCGAGGTTCCCGCGGTCCCGCACGCGCAAGCCCTGGTGCCGCAGGACAGCTTCCAGGCCAGCCACCCGCAGGGCTTCCGGCCCCATGGACGCACCGCGCGTGCCGGCGCCGATGTCCGTGGGAACGCCGATCAGGCTGATGTCTCGCTGCATGGCCGCATTGTGGTGGATGTGTCCGGCGAACTGTGTCAATCTGTATGGAGTGTGTCCAATGGCGCGATCCGTGTTCCTACCCCTACCAGCACCCCGGGTGTTCGTGGCCCCCGGGCGGAGCGGCGTACCGCGAGGATTTGGTTACTTCCATGAACCTTCTGTCGTGGGGCCGCGTCAGGGCTTGGCGACACTCCACTCCGCTCGAACGTCCGGATTTTCCGCTCATCGTCGCGATGCAGGTGTCTGTCAACGGCACCCCGACACTGAGGGTGACAGTCCGGTTCCGCCAATCGATCGCTTGCCGCGCAGCCTGCGCCCGGCGCCTGCCGGCGGCAGTGGTCTTACCCGATACCTCGCCTTGAACGCCATCCATCCCACCCCCGCACCGGGCACCGCGGTGCCTTCGCTGTCCCGTGCCACCAGTGTCTCGCTGGCGCTGCTGTTCGCCGCCACGCTGGGTGCCTGTGGCGGCGGCGGTTCCGACACCGTCGCGGTCGACACCCCGGCGGGAACACCCGCGCCTTCTCCCTCTCCCGCACCTGCGCCTGCGCCTGCGCCTTCCCCTGCGCCCTCGCCGGCGCCTTCCCCTGCGCCTGCGCCCTCTCCGGCACCTTCACCTGCGCCAGCACCCTCTCCAGCGCCTGCTCCGGCTCCCGTTCCGGTGGGCACCACGGCTTGCGATACCGCCACCGGCCGCGTGCTGCTGGTCGGTCCGGGGCGCACCTATGCCGTTCCCAGCGCGGCGGCCGCGGCCGCCCGTTCTGGCGACGTGATCAAGATCGCCGCAGGCGATTACCGCGGCGACGTTGTGCAGTGGACGGTCAGCAACCTGACCATCTGCGGCGACGGTGGCCGCGCTCGCCTGTTTGCGAACGGCAACAACGCCCGGGGCAAGGGCTTGTGGGTGATCTCGGGGTCGAACATCACCATCGACAGCATCGAATTCCGCGACACCAAGGTTCCCGACCAGAACGGCGCGGGCATCCGGGCCGAGCACACCGGCGCCCTGCGCATCATCAACAGCGGCTTCTACGACAACGAGAACGGCATCCTTGCCAATGCCGGGTCGTCCACCATCAGCATCGAGCGCTCGGAGTTCGCGCGCAACGGTTACGGCGATGGCTACTCGCACAACATCTACGTCAACCTGATCACCCGGTTGACGGTGTCGGCGAGCTATTTCCACGAAGCGAAGATCGGCCACAACCTCAAGAGCCGCGCCCAGGAAACCATCATCGAGAACAGCTACTTCATGGACGGCCCGACGGGGACTTCCAGCTACCTGGCGGATTTCCCCAACGGCGGACGCGTGGTGCTGCGCGGCAACATGTTCCACAAGGGGCCGAACGCGGACAACCCAACCGCGATCTCCTATGGCGCCGAAGGCATCGAGAACTCGACCAATACGTTCGAGATGTTCCACAACACGGTGGTGAGCACCCGCTCCGGCGGCTACTTCATCGCCGCCTACAGCGGCACGCAGACGCTGCGTCTCACGGCCAACCTGTTTGCTGGCACCGGCAGCGTCTCGTTGTTCGGTGGCACCTACGCCAGCGGCAACGCCATCCAGTCGGGCAACGTGACTTCGGTGGCCACCAACATCCCGGGGGCGTCCAATATCGCCAGCCCCAACTTCTGGCCCAACAGCACGCTGCAGGCATCGACCACGCTGGGCAGCGTGCTCGACAGTGCCTACGCGAACGATGCGCCCACGCCTTACACGCTTCGCGCGATCTCGGGCGGTGCTCGCCGCGTGGGTGCCCTGCAGGCCGCGCCCTGACGCC
>NZ_JAHCKL010000006.1 GCF_026125785.1 Hydrogenophaga sp. | reverse complement strand
CCGCCGCGCGCGGCGCGCCAGGTGCCGGCCGTCAGCGGCGTGCCCGAGTCGAAGGCGAACAGCCCGAGCCGCGCCGCGAAGTTTGCGGGCAGCACGTCGCGCCGGAAAGCGTGCCGGTTGCCCAGCGGCCATACCGAGGGCAGGGCGTCGCGCTGTGCATTGGCGGGATCCAGGGCCACCCAGTCGTCCCAGGCGCTGGCGAGGAAGTCCAGGTAGCGTGCGCTGTGCACGCGCGCGATGCCTTCGTCCAGGGTGGAGGGATCCAGCGCCGGCGCATCCAACGGGCCGAGCGGGCGCCGCCGCAGTTCCGCGAGCACGTAGTCCAGCCGCGCCGGCACCTCATGGCAGGGCACCATGCGGCCGCGGAACATCTCCTGCTGCCCGGCATGGCCCGCGTGGTCGGGGTTGTAGAAGGTCTGCATCGTCTCCGTCTGGTCAGCCCAGGTCCTTGAACACCTGCAGCGCGGCCAGTGGTGTGAAGCGGCCGGCGCGCTTGTCCTTCATGGCGGCGATGGACTCGCGCACATGCGCATTGCTCCACACCGCGCCTTGCAGCCAGCCCATCTGGCGCAGGCTGTCTTCCACGGAATGGTCGCGCGCATAGTTCACCGCCTGCTTGGTGCCCCAGATGGCCACCGGTGGCTTGGCGGCGATTTCCCGCGCGCACTGCAGTGCGGCGGCCACCGTGGCCTCGTGCGTCTCGAACACCTCGTTGACCAGGCCGTAGGCCATGGCGCGCGCGGCGGGCAGGCGGCGGCCGGTGTAGGCCAGTTCCTTGACCACCGCCAGGGGCATCAGCCTGGGCAGGCGCTGCAGCGTGCCGACGTCGGCCACCATGCCGATGTTGATCTCCTGGATGCAGAAGAAGGCGTCGGCGCTCGCGTAGCGGATGCAGGCCGCCGTGACCATGTCCACCGCGCCGCCGATGCAGCCACCCTGGATCGCGCAGATCACCGGCATGCGCAGGTTCTCCAGCCGGGTGAAGGTGGCCTGCATGTCGGTGAGCAGGTCGAAGATGGCGGCGCGGCCTTCTGGGCTCTGGTCGTCCAACTGGATGGCGCTGGCGAAGGTGTCCAGCGCCATGCCGGCGCTGAAGTGCCGGCCGGTGCTGCTGATCACCAGGGCGCGCGCCTGGCCGTCCCGGTGCAGCGCGGCCAGCAGCTCGTCGAGCTCGCGCCAGAAGGTGGGGTGCATGGTGTTGAGCTCGTCGGGGCGGCTGAGCACCAGGTGCGCGACGTCATCCGTCAAGCTCAGGGAAAAGCAGGTCGGTGTGGGGTTCATGGCGGGGCCTCTCTCTGCGGGGTTCGGGTCGGGTGGCGGATGCACTGTAGTCCTGCGCCATGGCCTCCTCTGTCCCGGGCTTGACGAGCTTGCCCACGCGCACGCCCAGCAGCCGGATGCGGCGGCTGAGGTCCACGCGCTTGAGGCACAGGCCGCCGTGGCGCCGGATGGTGGCCGCGTCCTGCGTGAAGTGGTCGATGGTGGTGTCGCGCGTGACGATCTGGAAGTTGTCGTAGCGCAGCTTGATGCCGATGGTCTTGCCCAGGTAGCCTTTGCGCTGCAGGTCCTGCGCGACCTGCTCGCACAGCTGCGTGAAGATGGCGCCGAGTTCGGCGCGGTCGCGCACCGCGTGCAGGTCGCGCTCGAAGGTGGTCTCGCGGCTCATGCTCACCGGTTCGCTTTCGGTGCGCACCGGGCGGTCGTCGCGGCCCCAGGCGGCTTCGTGCAGCCAGGCGCCATAGCTGCGGCCGAAGTGCTCGACCAGCCAGGCCTGCTCGCGCGCCGCGAGGTCGCCGATGGTGTGGATGCCGTGCCGCTGCAGCTTCTCGTCGGCCTTGGGTCCCACGCCGTTGATCTTGCGGCAGGGCAGGGGCCAGATCAGGCTCTGCAGGTCTTCGGTCTGGACGATGCTCACGCCATTGGGCTTGTTGAACTCGCTGGCCATCTTGGCGATGAGCTTGTTCGGCGCCACGCCGATCGAGCAGGTGAGCCCGGTGGCCTGGAAGATGCTTTTCTGGATCAGGCGCGCCAGCACGCGCCCGCCTTCGCGCTGGCCGCCCGGCACGTGGGTGAAGTCGATGTACACCTCGTCCACACCTCGGTCTTCCACCACCGGTGCGATTTCGGCGATGGTGCTCTTGAACAGCCGCGAGATGCGGCGCACCTCGTCGAAGTCGACCGGCAGCAGGATGGCCTGGGGGCACAGGCGCGCCGCCTTCATGAGGCCCATGGCCGAGCCGACGCCGAACTGGCGCGCGGCGTAGGTGGCGGTGGTGGCCACGCCACGCCCGGCGTAGTCGGCCAGCCGGGGGAAAAAATCCACCGGTACGTGGGCCAGGTCGCCCGGGGAATCCCAGCCGCGGTCCGGGTAGGCCTCGCGCAGGCGCCTGAGCATCTCGTCCTCGCGCCGCCGCCCGCCGCCGATGACCACCGGCAGACCTTTCAACTGCGGGTAGCGCAGCAGTTCCACCGAGGCGAAGAACGCATCCATGTCCAGATGCGCGACGCGCCGGGGCAGCGGCGGCGGGGAGGAAATCGGGGCGGTCACCCGGCGAGCATAGCTGGGTTGACCGATTGGCTCACATCGCTTTCTGTACCAGCCAGCCTTTGAAAAGGTAGGGCTTTCGCGGGCCCGCGAGTTCCGGCGCGCCGCCCTTGACCTCCACGCTCACGCCGAGCTGGGTGGCCTCCTTGAGGGCGGCCTCGGTGGCGGGCAGTTGCAGCGTCTTGTGCCGGCTTTCCAGCACGCCCAGCGAACGCGGCCGCTGCTCGCCCGCGAAAGCCCAGAGCTGCAGGCTTTCCTCGCGGCCTTCGATCACGGTGTTCAGGCGCTGCACCTGCAGCGCGCCAGCCTGGGGGTCCATGGTCACGAGCATCGCAGGCAGCTCGTGGTCGTCCAGCAGCACCGCCACGTAGCGCACCTGGGGCATGGTGGACACCTGCTTCTGCAGGTGCGCGATCTGCGCGTGCATCTGCTCGTACAGGCTGACGGTCGCGGCAGCGCCGACGAGCAGCACGATGGCCAGCACCACGCTGACGGCGAGCCAGAGCTTCGAGGTGCGGGGACGGATGACGGGCATGGGTTGGTTCATGGGGCGGTGGCCATCAGGTGGGGAAGGTGCCGGGCAGCAGGATGCGCTTGTCCACCGTCTCGATGTCGGTGTGGCCGCAGAAGGCCATGGTGAGGTCCAGTTCGCGGTGAATGATCTCCAGGCATTTGGCCACGCCCGCCTCGCCCATGGCGCCCAGGCCGTAGAGGTAGGGCCGGCCGATGTAGACGCCGCGCGCGCCCAGGGCGCGGGCCTTGAGCACGTCCTGTCCGCTGCGCACGCCGCCGTCCATGTGGATTTCTATGCGGTGGCCGACCGCGTCCACGATGGCGGGCAGGGCCTCGATGCTGCTCTGCGCACCGTCGAGCTGGCGCCCGCCGTGGTTGCTCACGATCAGCGCGTCGGCGCCGCTGTCGGCCGCCAGGCGGGCGTCCTCCACGTCCTGTATGCCCTTGAGGATGAGCTTGCCGCCCCAGCGCTCCTTGATCCAGGCCACGTCGCCCCAGTTGAGCGCGGGGTCGAACTGCTTGGCGGTCCACTCGCCCAGGCTGCCCATGTCCGCCACGCCGGAGACGTGGCCCACGATGTTGCCGAACTGGCGGCGTTTCGTGCCCAGCATGCCCAGCGCCCAGCGCGGCTTGCTGGCGATGTTGATGAGGTTGGCCAGCGTCATCTTGGGAGGGGCGGACAGGCCGTTCTTCAGGTCCTTGTGGCGCTGCCCCAGGATCTGCAGGTCCAGCGTCAGCACCAGCGCCCCGCAGCGCGCCGCCTTGGCCCGGTCGATCAGGCGTTCGATGAAGGCGCGGTCCTTCATCACGTACAGCTGGAACCAGAAGCCATCGCCCGCGTGGTGCGCCACGTCCTCGATGGAGCAGATGCTCATGGTGGAGAGCGTGTAGGGAATACCGGCGGCCTTGGCGGCGCGCGCCGCGAGGATCTCGCCGTCCGCGTGCTGCATGCCCGCCAGGCCGGTGGGGGCGATCGCCAGCGGCATCGCCACCGGCTGGCCGACCAGGGTGGTGCGCGTGCTGCGGTTCTCCATGTTGACGGCCACCCGCTGGCGCAGCTTGATCTTCTGGAAATCCTCCGCGTTGGCGCGGTAGGTGCCTTCGGTCCACGAGCCGGAGTCGGCGTAGTCGTAGAACATGCGTGGCACGCGCCGCTGGGCCAGGACCCGCAGGTCTTCCACGTTGGTGATGACGGTCATGAAACGGGTCTCCAGGAAGTACGCAGCCGGTCCGGTGCCGATCGCATCGGGTGGCATGTTAGCCGCCAGTCCCGAAGAAAGCCCGTGAATTCGCGACAGGGCCGCGTGAATTTTCTTGTGGCCAGGTTCTTTGGGCGGGTCGGCCGGATCGCACGTCAGCGGCTTTTCACGCCCGCGCCGCGAACCTCGAAACGCACCTCGTCCAGTACCTTGCCGCGCGCATCGGTGAGCTGCACCACATGCCGCCCGGGCCAGGGCAGCCATTGGAACCGTGCGCCGCTGGCCAGGCGCCGGCCATCCAGCCGCCAATGGACCCCGGCGCCGCTGGCGGTGAAGGACAGGCGCTGCCGTTGCGCCGGGATGTCCGGGTCCAGCGCCACGATGGTCCCGTTGGTCGGGGCGGTGATGCGGGGAGGCGTGTCGGCGAGGCTGGGTCGGTCCATGGCAAAACGGGACTGTTCGGTGCCCGCCAGAAACCACTCGACGCGCGCCGCCTCCAGCGGCCGGCCGCCTGCCGTCTCGCCCTCGAAGTCCGCGCGCGCCTGCACCAGGCCATCTGGTGGCCGGGGCGGGCGGCTGGGGAGGCGGGCGTGCAGGTGCTGCATGACCGCGGCCCAGATGGGGGCCGCGCCGCTGGTACCGCTGACGTCCCACATGGGCGCTCCGTCCGCGTTGCCGACCCACACACCCACGGTGTAGCGCGCCGACCAGCCAACGGCCCAGTTGTCGCGCATGTCCTTGCTGGTGCCGGTCTTCACCGCGCTCCAGAAGCGCGTGGCCAGCACGCTGTCGGTGCCGAAGGTGCGGGCGCGTGCGTTGGTGTCGCTCAGGATGTCGCCGATGATGAACGCCGCTCGCGCGTCGATGGCCTGCGTTGCCTGGGGCGGGGAGCCGACGGGGCCGTAGCGTCCGCCGTTGGCCAGCGTGCGGTAGGCGTTGGTGAGCGCCAGCAAAGGCACCTCCGGACTGCCCAGGGCCAGGCTGTAGCCGTAGTAGCCGCCCGATTCGCGCAGCGGCAGGCCGAGCGCGCCGAGCTGGCGGTGGAAGGCGTCCGGCGACACCATCACCAGGGTCCGCACGGCCGGGACGTTGAGCGACGAGGCCAGCGCCGTGCGCGCCGAGACCCAGCCCTTGAACTGGCGGTCGTAGTTCTGCGGGATGTACAGGCCGCTGGCGGTCGGGATGGCGGCAGGTGAGTCTTCCAGCAGAGAGGCCGCCGTCATGCGCCGCTCGGCGATCGCCTGTGCGTACAGGAAGGGCTTGAGCGTGGAGCCGGGCTGGCGCGGCGCGAGCACGCCGTCCACCTCGGCCGCCGCGCTGAGATCGCCCGAGGAGCCGACCCAGGCCAGCACCTCTCCCGTGGCGTTGTCCAGCACCACGAGCGCACCGTCCTGCACATGGCGGCCATGCAGCTCGCGCAGGTGGCGCTGCAGGGTCTGGACGGCAAAGCGCTGCAGCGGCGCGGAAACGGTGGAGCGCACGGTGCGCGACGGGCCGGCCCCATCGGCCGGTGCGGCCGAAGCCAGCAGGCGGCGCGCATGGTGCGGCGCGATGCCCTCGCTGGCGTCGAAATGCCGTTGTCCGAGCGAGGCGGTCGCGAACATCTCCACGCCGCCGCAGTCCACCGGCGTGTCTGGCTGCATGAGACGCAGCAGCTCGCAGGCACGCTGCCCCACCACCCGCGCCGTCGCATTCGGTGCGCGCACCAGCGCCGCGGCGACCGCCGCCTCGCGCTCGTCCAGGCCGTGCGCGGCCTTGCCGAACAGGGTGCGCGAGAGCGCATCGATACCCACCAGTTCGCCTTTGAAAGGCACCAGGTTGAGGTAGGCCTCCAGGATCTGGTCCTTGCGCCAGTCCCGCTCCAGCCGTTGCGCGGCCACCGCCTGCCCCAGCTTTTGCGGCAGGCTGCGTCCGCCGGCTCCGCGCCGCAGCGTGCCGCCCTCTTCGTCCAGCAGGGCGGCCAGTTGCATGGTGATGGTGGAAGCGCCGCGCGTGCGGCTGTTCCACAGATTGCCCCAGGCCGCGGCCGATACGGCGCGCCAATCGACGCCGCTGTGTTCGTGGAACCGCCGGTCCTCGCTCAGCACCATGGCGGTCCGCAGCGCGGGCGACATGTCCTGCAGGCCAATCCACTGGCCCCGCCGCACCGTCGGGTCGGTGCGGATGCGCTGAAGGAACTCGCCATCGCGGTCGAGCACCGTGGTGTCCGAAGGCCGCCAGGCCTTGCGCGCCGCCTCGTAGGTGGGCAAGGCATGCGCCAGCGCCGCCGCCCCGAGCAGGGCGAGCGCGGCGGCCAGCCTGGCGACGCGGCTCAAGGCATCTCCACCTTCATGCGCGCGTTGGGGATCTCGCCCCGCATCTCGGGCGCGTACATCGCCTCCACCCGGCTGGGTGGCAGCGAGAACTCGCCCGCGTTGTTCAGGCGCACCGTGTACTCGAACCGGAAGCTGCCCTTGGGTACATAGGCGTAGTAGCCCCGGTAGGCCTCGAAGCTGCGTTCCTCGAAGGCCGGCCAGGCCTGGCCGACCAGACGTTTCTCTCCGGCGGTGGCGATCTGCGAATCGCGACCCAGGCCGCCGCCGAGCAGGGTCGCGCCGCCCGGGATCGGGTCGGTGACCACAACCCAGGTCATGTCGGCCGATGCGTCGACTTCCAGCGCCACGCGCAACACGTCGCCGCGCGTGTACCTGCCGGCCACGGCCTGCTCTACCGGGGTGATGGTCTTGCGGATGGCATAACCGGCGCTGAACGGCGCCTGCAGGGGCACCGCGGCGACGGATTGCAGGGTGAGCCACGGCTGGCCGGCGCCCTGGTGGGTGACGGTGAGCGTGTCCTTGCCACCATCGGCCTTCCACGGCAGGAAGCCGGTGTTGTGGCGCAGGTTGCCGGGGCTGGCGGGCGCGCCGAACCAGGCCGTCTGGTTGGGCGCGCCGGTCGCGTCCGTGGCCTTCACCCGATCCACCTTGCTCCAGTCGATGGCCGTGTTCCCGGCGCTGGTGGCGGCGCGCGTCAGGCCCGCCACCGGAACCGCCTCGAACTTCGCCGAGAACTTCTCCAGCGCCAGGCCGCCCCAGAGGTTGGCGGTGGTGGTGTGCCAGGCACCGCCCTGCTGGCGGCCAATGAAGCCGCTGGCCAGCCGCCCCATGTCGTCCTTCCAGGCCGGGTCGTCCATCACCGCCAGCATGAGCCGGGCGGTGTTGACGTCGCCGTTGGCCATGAGCCACCACCAGTAGTCGTCGCGCTCGGTGCTGAACGACAGCCGCGTGCCCTGGAAACTCAGGCGCGCGCGCAGCACCTGGTTGGCCTGCGCGAGGTGCTGTTCGCGCTGCGGCACGTCGGTCACGCGGCGCAGGATGTTGAGCCAATCGATCACCGCGCTGGTCGGCCACTGGTTGGGCGCGACGGTGATGCTGCCCAGCATGCGGCCCTGCGCCTTGCCGTAGCGGGAGAGTGCCTCGATGGCCGCGAGCTTGCGCACGTCCAGGTCCTTGCGTGGACTCCAGAACTCGCGCGTGATGCGGCCTTCGACGAAGGCGATCAGGCCGCGCTCCATGGGCGCGCGCACCCCGTCGGGCAAGCCAAAGGCGGGGTCGATGCCGGCGGCCTCGTGGGTGGCGGCCAGCAGGTAGGCGGTCAGTATGTCGCTGCCCCCATGGGCCTCGCCCTCGCGCGGTGGGAAGTAGCTGGCCAGGCCGTCGGTATCCAGGTAGGTTGGCAACTGTGCCACCAAGCCCTGCCAGAGCCGGGCATCGCGCAGCCCCACCGCCTTGCTGGTCTTCTGTTCGAGGCAGACGAAGGGGTAGTTTGCAAACCAGTCGCGCACGCCCGGCAGGCCTTCGGCCAACCGGGGCTGCAGCGCCAGCTTGAGGCCGCCGCGGCCGGGCAGGGCGTCGGCGGGCGGGGCCACTTCCAGGTTGAAGGCGCCCGCCACTTGCGTCAATGTGGCCTGCTGCACCGTGAGCGGTACCGCCGGCACCAGGCGCTGCCGGGCCTTGAGAGCGTCCCTGGCGCCACCCAGCGTATCCCTGGCCTCGATCTCCCACAGCAGGGCCTCCGCCCGGGTCTGCGCGAGCTGGGCAGGCGCCTTCACGTCCCACGCCACCTCGCGCGCCTCGCCGGCGGGAACGTCCACCGTCTGCGGCGCCAGTTCGAGCAGGGTGGCCCGCGGCGACACCTCCACTTTCATCGCCTTCTGCGTGGTGTTGCGCAGCGTGAGCTGGGCGCGGAAGCGGTCGTCCTCGCGCACCAGCGGTGGCAGGCCGCTGATGATCTGCAGGTCCTGGGTGGCGCGGATGCTGGCCTGGCCGGTGCCGAAGAGGCCGGTGCCCACATCGGCCACGGCCACGATACGGAAGGTGGTGAGCGCATCGTTGAGTGGCACCGTGACCACGGCCTGGCCGTTGGCGTCGAGCGTGACCCGCGGGTTCCACAGCAGCAGGGTGTCGAGCAGTTCGCGCGCGCCGCTCTTGCCGCCACCGCCGCCCGCGGGCACCGCCTTGCGGCCATAGTGCCGCCGGCCGATGATCTCCATTTGCGCGGTGGACGTCTCCACACCCCAGGCACGGCGCCGCAGCATGGCGCCAAACAGGTCCCAGCTGTCGTTGGGCATGAGTTCCAGCAGGGCCTGGTCGACCGCGGCCAGCGCCACTTCTGCGTGCGCGGCGGGCCGGCCATCGGGCAGCTTCGCGGTGATGGTGACCCTGGCCTGCGAACGCACCGTGTAGCTCTCCTTGTCCGCCTGGACGCTCACGTCGAGCCGGTGGGACTGCGCACCCACGCGGATCTCCGCCAGGCCCAGACGAAAGGCCGGCTTGCTCAGGTCCACCAGCGCGGTGGGTGCCACATACTCGCGGCCCTCGTACCAGAACGAGGTCCACCACTCGCGCGGTGCCTTGTAGCCCCAGGTGAAGAACGAGTACCACGGCACCTCGCGCAGGCGCCCGCGCAAGGCCAGCACGCTCACGTACACGTTGGGCCCCCAGCCTTCTTTCACCTGCAGCCGCACCGTCGGGTCCTGGCCGTTGAGCTGCACCACCTGCGTGTCCAGGATGCCCTCGCGCTCCACCGTCAGCAGCGCCGTGGCGAAGCGGAACGGCATGCGCACCTGGAAGCTGGCGGTTTCGCCGGGCTGGTAGCTCTTCTTCTCGGGCAGCAGGTCGATGCGGTCGTGGTCCTCGCCGCCAAACCAGAGCTCGCCCTGGCGCGTGACGTACACCGAACTGGCGGCCTGGATGCGGTTGCCCGCCGCGTCCGTGGCCGTCACGACCAGCTCCACTTCACCGGGTTCGCCCAGGCGGGTCTCGCAGAGCAGCAGGCCGCGCGCGTCGCTCTGGCCACTGCACACGGAGCCCAGGTCCTTGGTGCGTGTCTGGTTGTCGTAGGTGTAGAAGCCCCCCACCATGCGCTTGCGGCTGGTGGTGACGGTGTGCGCGACGGCCCGCACGTCCAGCGCGATGCCCGCTGCCGGCTTGCCCGCCAGGTCCAGCGCCAACGCCTGGAACTTGATCTTCTGGCTCACCGATACCCAGCCTTCCGTCTTGATGCCCGCCACCACGGTGGCCGGCCACAGCGGCGTGACGCTGCGCAGTGTCTGCAACTCGCCGTTCGGGTCGGCGTAGGTGGCTTCCAGCAGCAGTTCCTGCGGCTGTGCCGCGGCAGGGATTTGCTCGATGGTGACCTTGCCGGCACCGTTGCGGTCCAGCGTGACCGGCAGCTTGTCGGCGATGACGCGCTGCTCCTGCGCGCCGCTGTCCTCCTCTTCCTCGTCGCCGCGCGCCTCACGGTCGCCGTGGTCGGCGCGTGGCGGCTGGAAACTGAAGGTGTCGAAGTCGGCATAGGAAAGGAACTTGCCCCGCACCAGGGCCGACACGCGCACCGGCAGGTTGGCCGCACCGCCACCCGACACATAGTTCACCTGCAGGTCGGCGGGAACGGCCTGTACCTTGACCAGCGCCTTCTTCTCTTGCGGGGAGATCCGGCCTTCCAGCACGGGCAGGCGGAACTCCTCGACGCGGAAACTCCCCGTGTCGTAGGTGCGTGTGCCTTCACCGGCCTGCCTGAGCATCACCTGGTAGACCCCGAGCTTGGCGCCTGGGGGCACGGCGAAGGTGTTCTCCGCGCTCTGGCCGCCCGTGGCCGTCTTGCGCCATGCCAGGGGCTGCGTGAACTCCTGGCCGCTGCCGGTGTGCGTGACCACCAGCGTGTCGGGCAACTGGGCCGGCAGGCCGAATCCCTTGCCGGTCTCGGTGCGGATGAGGTGCTTCATGGACACCGTTTCACCGGCCCGCAGCAGCGTGCGGTCGAACACCGTATGGGCCCGCTCGTCCGGACGGGTCTCCCGGCTGGTCGGTACGTTGAAGCGCCACGGTTCGATGCCGCGGTACCAGTCGCTCCAGGTGAAAGCCAGGTCTTCCACCGCGCCATCGTTGGCGCGGGCGCTGACGAAGTAGGCGCGGCGGCCGCTGTCGCCGCCTTCGTCGCCGTCGCTGGCACCGCAGCGCGGCGCCTCGGGCGGCACGCCCTTGAGGTCGGCCACGCCTTGCGCATTGGTCGTGCCCGTGGCGACCTCCTTGCCCGAACAGTCCGACACGCGCACCAAGGCACCCGCCACGGGCTTGCCCTTGTCCAGTGTGGTCACCCAGGCCAGTGCGTTCTCGCGGCCCAGCTTGAAATGCACGCCCAGGTTGGTCACCAGCGCCGAGGTGCGCACATACATCGTGCGCGTTCCGCCGTAACGGTCATCCAGCAGCGAGCCGCCGAGCGCAGCCGAAGCGATCTCCAGCACATGGAAGCCGGGCGTGAGCGGAATGCCGACCACCTCGAACGGGCGCGGATCACCCTTCACGGGCTGGGGCAGTTCCAGGGTCTTCAGGCCGGGCTGGCCTTTCAGCAGGGACACGGCGCGCGATTCGACCCAGCGCTTGTCCTGGTCTTCCAGCACCCGAGGCAGCGGCCCCTGCGTCTGCGCCTGCGCCGCCTTGCGGGAGACATAGGGGTCGTCGAAGCGCTGCACCTTGCGGAACCACGCAATGATGGCCGTGTCCGTGCGGGGTTGCAGTTGGCTCACCTGGCCACCGGGGTTGAGGCCCTGCACGTTCAGCGCGGCCTCGACGTTGCGCAAGGTCACCGGCAGCAGGGGGGTGCCGCCCGGCTCCGCGAGGCGCTCGACGATGCCGAACGGCGCCGCCGCGAACTTGGCCAGCGGCGGCATCGCCCCGGTCGCCACTTTGAGCGGAAAGTCGCCGCCGTTGTCCTGCTTGCGGCCTGCGGCGTCCCGGAAGTCCCTGGGTAGCTCCACCGTGAACGGTGTCTGTTCGGCGAAGGGGGGCTCGAACGACAGGTTGCTGACCAGGCTGTCACCGTCGGCCTGTTCCTGGTCGAAGACCGGTTTGTGCGTCTGCCGTCCCGAGGTCAGGCGAACGCCCTCGGCCAGCTTGCGCGGAACCGGTGCGTTGAAGCTCAGCCGCATCGGGCGGATCGGCAGGCAGGCCGCCTGCGCGTTCTCGCGTTCGCAGCTGAAGTCCACGGCAAAGGCTTCGCGCACCCGGTAGGTGAAGCGCTTCTCGGTGGTGTTCGCCACGCCCGACGGGGTGGCCACACCTTTGCCGAACACGATGGACACCTGGGTGTCCGGCGTGAAGCGGCGCTGGCAGGCCAGGGTTACGTGGCGCAGCGGCTCCTTCGCCGCCGCCTTGTCCAGGCCCTGCGACTTGAGCACCGCCGTGCGCTCGCTGCCGTCGATGAGCCGCACGGGCACGCGTTCGCCCAGGCCTTCGACGGCGCACCACACGTGGGATTGCACGCTGGCGGCCGTGGCCGCGCCATTGAGCCGCAGAATGAAGTACTGCTCCTCGTCGACCCGCGCCGAGCCGCCTGGGTAGATGGACTGGACGAAGGGGCCGCCGGTGTTGAAGCGGAAGCGGGCGGCGGCCAGCGCCGAACCCTTGGGCGACGTGAAGCCGCTCTGGGTTTGCACCGTGCAGCTCACGCCGGGCGGCAGGTCGCTGTCGAATTCGAAGACCCATTCGCGGTCGCTGTTCCAGCGGCCTTTGCCCCGGGTCGCCTGTGCGTCGCTGCAACTGAGCGAAGCCGGCGCGGGCGCCCTGGCGTCGCCAAAAGGCACGGCGCTTTCATCGAACTTGATGGTGACCTGACGGACCCGGGCGATTTCGCCCTGGGGTGAGAGGCTGGAGACCTGGAGTGCGGAGGCGGGCAGCGCACAGGCCAATAGGGCGGTCGCCACCAGGCGGGGCATCAGGTTCTTCACGGCTTCTCTCCTTGGACCGGGCCAAGGGTAACCGAGAAGTACTCTGCGCCGGCCCATGCCGGCCATGGCGTTTCAGCCCGGACCGCAGCTCACGCTGCCGCAGCCGCTCATGCTGGCCGGACGCACCTGGGCATTCGCCGGCAGGGTTTCGGTGTGGGTGTCGTAGCCCAGCGACTGCAGATGCAGCGCCAGTCCGGCGTCCATGGTCGCGGCATGCTGCGGAAACCATTCGGCCAGCGCCTCGGCCATGCGGTTGATGATGGCGCTGTCGCCCTGCGCATGGTGGGTCGCCACCGCGCGCATGGTCTCCAGGACCGTGGCATGGTGGCTGGCGTGGCAGTTGTCCGGCGCGAAACCGGTGGCGAGCATCCAGCGCTCCTCCTGGGCGAAATGCTCGACCGTGTGCGCCAGCAGCCGCTCGAACACAGGCCCTTGCTCGTGAGGTGCCAGCGTCTGCAAGGCGTTGAGCAGTTCCACGAACTCCTCGTGGGTCCGGTCCATGCGCGGATTGCCGGTGGCCAGATCGGCCGTCCAGGCCAGGGCAGGAGCGTCGAGCGTATCGGTGTCGGTCATGCGCCCGACTCTAGGGCGCGGGGCGGCGTCAGGCCTTGACGCGCGTCAAGATCCGCTCACCGGAGCGCTCGTCTGGCGGGCCGCACCCTGCAGGTCCGGGGACTGCAGCACCTCGTCCAGCCGGGCCAGCGCGGGGTGGGCCAGGCAGGCACGCAGGTGGTGCATGTCCGGCGCCTCGTCGTCTGCCAGCCGGTACCCTTCGAGCGAACCCATCTGACCCAGCGCGAGGCGCTCTCCCAGGCGGGTGCTCAGGCAGGCCAGGGCCAGGGCGGGCAGGCGCTGCGGCGCTGTTCTGTGGGGCGGCATGGCGATCAGTCGGCCGCTGTCGCGCACGTCCTCCACCAGGGGCTGCGGCAGTGCCCAGCTCTTGAGCAGCAGATGACCGATCTCGCACGCGTTGAGGCCCAGCAGGTCCTGCTCCAGGCGGGCGCGCGCCACGCGGTCGCGCTGCAGCCAGGCCACCAGTCCGGTGGGCGGGATGACGGAGGCGGTGGCCAGCGGACCGACGAAGCCCAGCACCACCTGCGTGGCCAGGGCGCCCGCGGCACCCGGCTGCAGCAGCGCGCGGTCCAGGCGCGAGGCGATTTCACTGGCGATCGCACTGGCCTGCCAGAGCGCGTCGAAGGTCTTGCGCGCTCCCGGCAGGTTGGTCGGAAACGCCTCGGCCAGCATGTATTGCAGGCAGATGGCGCGCACGCGGTGGATGCCCATGAAGGTCACGGCCTGGCCAATGTCGCTCACCGGTTTCTGCAGCCCGTAGAGCGGGCTGTTGACCGCCGCGAGCACTTTGGCCGCGATCAGCGGTTCCGTCATCACCACTTCGCTCAGCGTGCTGGAACTGGCCTGGGCGATGAACTCCGGCGACAGCAGTTGCTGCAGGGCGTTTGGCGGGCGGGGGATGTCGTGGATGGCGCCGAGCAGCCTGTCGCGCTTGGCGGGATCCATGTGTTCCTCGGTGCGCCACTCCAGACCGGCCAGCATCGCCGGCAGCGGGCGCTGGCCAGGTACGGACGCATCGGCGGCCACGGGGGCCGTGGCGCGCAGGCTGGGCTGGCTGCGGGTGGCGATGGGGGCGGACGTGGTGGCAGGCCGGGCAGAGGGGCGGCGCAGCCACCAGACGGCGAGGGCGAGCAGCGGCACGGCCGCTGCACAGAGCAACAGGGTGTTGGACATGGGACCTCCTGGCAGACACGCAGAGCGCCCGCCGCCGGGGCGGTCGGGGGTTGTTTCTGCCTATCGGCCGGGCCCGGTGGATTCTTGAATCCGCTGGCGCGGGCGGGTTCAGCCCAGGCGCGAGCGGTGCCGCGCGATCTGCGCGCGCACCTGCGCCGGCGCCGTGCCGCCCAGCGTGTTGCGCGCATTGAGACTGCCGCGCAGGCTCAGGGCCTCGTACACGTCCTTCTCGATGGACGGATTGAAGCTCTGCAGCACCGTCAGCGGCAGCTCCGACAGGTCGCAGTTGTGCGAACTCGCCGCCTTGACCGCGTGCGCCACGGTTTCGTGCGCATCGCGGAACGGCAGGCCCTTCTTGACGAGGTAGTCCGCCAGGTCGGTGGCGGTGGCATAGCCCTTCTGCGCCGCCGCCTCCATGGCCTGGGCGTTCACGGTGATGCCGCCGGACTTGGCGCCGGTGGCCGCATCGGGCTGGCCGCCCACCATCTCGACGAAGATGCGCAGCGTGTCCTTGAGTGTGTCCACCGTGTCGAACAGAGGCTCCTTGTCCTCCTGGTTGTCCTTGTTGTAGGCCAGTGGCTGGCCCTTCATCAGCGTGATCAGGCCCATGAGGTGGCCCACCACGCGGCCGGTCTTTCCGCGCGCGAGTTCGGGCACGTCCGGGTTCTTCTTCTGCGGCATGATGGAACTGCCGGTGGTGAAGCGGTCGGCGATCTTCACGAAACCGAAGTTCTGGCTCATCCACAGGATGAGTTCCTCGCTCAGGCGGCTGATGTGCACCATGCACAGCGAGGCTGCGGCGGTGAATTCGATCGCGAAGTCGCGGTCGCTCACGCCATCCAGGCTGTTCTGGCAGATCTGCGGCTCGCCCTGCGCGTCCACCATGCCCAGCTTGCGCGCCACCAGCGCGCGGTCCAGCGGGTAGGTGGTGCCGGCCAGCGCCGCCGAGCCCAGCGGAAGGCGGTTGGTGCGACGGCGCACGTCGGCGAAGCGCTCGGCATCGCGCGAGAACATCTCCACATAGGCCAGCAGGTGGTGCGCGAAGCTCACCGGCTGCGCCACCTGCAGATGGGTGAAGCCCGGCAGGATGACGTCGATGTTCTGCTCGGCCACGTCCACCAGGGCCGTCTGCAGTTCCTCGAGCAGCGGCACGATCAGGTCGATCTCGCCGCGCAGCCACAGGCGCACGTCGGTGGCCACCTGGTCGTTGCGGCTGCGGCCGGTGTGCAGGCGCTTGCCCGCGTCGCCCACCAATTGGGTCAGGCGCGCCTCGATGTTGAGGTGCACGTCCTCCAGGTCGAGCTTCCATTCGAAGCTGCCGTCCTCGATCTCGGCGCGGATCTGCGCCATGCCCCGTTCTATGGCCTCCAGGTCGGCCGCGGTGATGATGCCCTGGGCCGCGAGCATGCCGGCGTGCGCCAGGCTGCCCTCGATGTCGGCCTGCCAGAGGCGTTTGTCGAAGAACACACTGGCCGTGTATCGCTTGACCAAGTCGCTCATCGGCTCCGAGAATAGGGCGGACCAGGCTTCGGATTTCTTGTCAAGTTGATTGGTGGACATGGTGTTGCCAGCGACGGGATGGGAAAAGGATGGAGCGGATGTCCGCCAGGGAAGGGTTGCCGGGCCGGGGCCCGCGGCCGGTCGGCGGCGCTGCCGGAACCTGCGCGGGCCTGTGCCTGGGCCGACCCGAAGACGCAAACGCTTCCCATGAAAGATTCCAGAATTTTATCGAGCTTCCAGGAGCTGGCCCATGCCGCCGGAGCCAGGCCGCTGGCGGAGATGCCCGAGCATGTGCGCGCGCGCATCCAGGTGTTCGATACCTGCCAGGTCGGCACGGTCTTGCGCGCCGTGCTCTTCGTGGAGGCCGTCGTCGCCGTGGCGGCCATGTTCGGGGCGCACTCCGTGGTGGCCTGGCTGACCCAGACCGCCATCCTCACCGGGGCATCCCTGCCGGCCGTGCTGGCCTGGTTGCTGACCGTGTGCGGCCTCAAGCGCCAGCTTGGCCTGCTGCCCCTTCCCGCGCAGTGGGTCGCGGCCACCGGCCTGGGCGCGGTGGCCGGCGTCTATGGCTGCGGCCTGCTGGTGCTGCTGGGGCTGGCGGACCTCGCGCCCTGGATGGCAAGCGCGGCCGCTGGCGCGCTGGTCTCGGCGGTGCTGGTGGCTGCGCTGATGTGGCGGGCACGCGCCCGCATGCCCGCTGGCACCACGGCCCGCCTGGCCGAACTGCAGGCCCGCATCCGCCCGCACTTTCTGTTCAACACCCTCAACAGCGCCATTGCGCTGGTGCGCGAAGAACCGGCCAAGGCCGAAAGCCTGCTCGAAGACCTCAGCGAACTCTTTCGCCACGCGCTGGCCGACGCCAAGGAGTCGGTGCCGCTGTCGCAGGAACTGGAACTGGCCGAGCACTACCTCGCGATCGAGCAGGTGCGCTTTGGCGAACGCCTGCGCGTGGAATGGAGCGTGGACGAAACGGCCTCCCGCGCCAAGCTGCCGCCGCTGATCCTGCAGCCCCTGGTGGAAAATGCGGTCAAGCACGGCGTGGAACCCAGCCCGGTGGGGGCCGTGGTGCGCATCAGCACCCAGCGCCGTGGCGGGGTGGTGGTGATCAAGGTGACGAACACCGTGCCGGCTGGCAGCGGCCGGCGCGGCAATGGCCTCGCGCTGGACAACGTGCGCCAGCGCCTGAACCTGTTGCACGACGTGCAGGGCCGCTTCCAGAGCGCGCTGGTCAACGGCGTGTTTCAGGCCCGACTCGAAATACCGGTATAAGCGTGACTTGAACGGGATCTGGGAACGGAGCTTGACATGGCATTGAAGGTATTGATCGTTGACGATGAGGCACCAGCCCGCTCGCGGCTGCGAGCCTTGCTGGCCGAGTGCACCGAGCCGCGCACGGACGTGGTGGGCGAGGCCTCCAACGCGGTGCAGGCGATGGACCTGATACAGCGCACGCAGTGCGAGCTGGTGATGCTGGACATCCACATGCCGGGCGTGGACGGCATCGCTCTGGCCAGCACCCTGCGCGAGATGGCCAAGCCGCCGGCCGTGGTCTTCGTCACGGCCTACGCGGAGCACGCGGTGCATGCCTTCGAGCTGGAGGCCGCCGACTACCTCACCAAGCCGGTGCGGCGCGAACGGTTGCAGCAGGCACTGCAGAAGGTGCAGCGTCAGCGCAGCGCCGCCGATGGCGCCGCCGATACCAGCCTGCCCGAGAGCCTGATCATCCAGGAACGCGGCCGCAGCGAACGCGTGGCGCTGGCCGACGTGATCTACCTCAAGGCCGAACTCAAGTACATCACCGTTCGCACGGCCGACAAGGAACACATCTACGATGGCGCGCTCAGCGACCTGGAGCAGCGCTATGCCCACCTGTTCGTGCGGGTGCACCGCAACGCCCTGGTCTCGCGACGCGCGGTGCGCGCGGTGGAGAAGCACAACGACCCGGTCGAGGGCGAGGGCTGGACCGTGCGGCTCGACGGCGTGGAGGAGCGCCTGGCGGTGTCGCGCCGCCAACTGGCCGCGGTGCGCGAAGCCTTGATGAGCTGACGCTCAGATCTCCGCCGCCTCGACCAGGAAGCGCACGCGGCGCTGGCCCTGCCACTCGTCCGCATCGAGGCGGAAGGCGATCTTCACCTGAGGGGGCAGAGGGTCCGTGTGGCCGAACCAGATGCCATCGACGGGTTCGCCCTGGTGCTTGAGTTTCAAGGCCAGGTGCTTCTCGCCCACCAGGCGCTGTGAGACCACCTGCACCTCTTCGCAGAACACGGGCGGCGCGAAGCCCTGGCCCCA
Organism: Hydrogenophaga sp.; assembly: GCF_026125785.1. GTDB lineage: Bacteria > Pseudomonadota > Gammaproteobacteria > Burkholderiales > Burkholderiaceae_C > Hydrogenophaga. The sequence goes on along the minus strand of NZ_JAHCKL010000006.1, from coordinate 183,528 downwards.
GACCTCGCGGTGCAGGGTGTCCACCAGGTCCGGGCGCCGGTACTTCGGGTCCAGCGGGCCGTCGGCCTCGATGCGCCGCTGCAGCGTGGCCGCGTCCAGCCACTCGTGCGCGACCTGCTGCAGCGCGGCCTCGAAGGTCTCCAGGTGTTCTTCTTCGATGGTGCAGCCGGCGGCCATGGCGTGGCCACCGAAGCGCAGCAGCACGCCAGGGTGCCGCTTGGCCACCAGATCCAGCGCATCCCTCAGGTGAAAGCCTGCGATTGAACGGCCCGAGCCCTTGAGTTCATGTTCCTTGCCCTCGGCGCCGCTGGCAGCGAAGACGAAGGTGGGGCGGTGCAGCTTGTCCTTGAGCCGCGAGGCCACGATGCCGACCACGCCTTCGTGGAAGTCCGGGTCGAACACCACCAGCGCGGGCGGTGGCTCCTCGGCGTCATCGAACATGTCCTCGGCCATCTGCAGCGCCATCTCGCGCATGTCGCCTTCGATGGCTTTGCGCTCGCGGTTGATGCCGTCGAGCGTGCGCGCCAGTTCGTCGGCGCGCTGTGGATCCTCGGTGGTCAGGCACTCGATGCCCAGCGTCATGTCGGCCAGGCGCCCGGCGGCGTTCAGGCGCGGGCCGAGCGCGAAGCCGAAATCGAAGCCGGTGGCCGCCGCCGGCTTGCGCGCGGCCACGCCAAACAGCGCCGTCATGCCCGGCGGCATGGCCCCGGCCCGCACGCGCTTGAGGCCCTGGGCGACGAGGCGGCGGTTGTTGGCGTCGAGCCGGACCACGTCGGCGACCGTGCCGAGCGCAACCAGGGGCAGGAGGGCGTCGATCCGGGGCTGGGTCTGCGGCGTGAACACGCCGCGCGTGCGAAGCTCCGCGCGCAAGGCCAGCAGCACATAGAACATGACGCCGACCCCGGCGATGGACTTGCTCTCGAACGTGCAGCCCGGCTGATTGGGGTTGACGATGATGCAGTCCTGCGGCAGCGTGACCTCGCCATCCTTCATCGCCGGCAGGTGGTGGTCGGTCACGATCACCTGCAGCCCCAGTTCGCGTGCGGCGCGCACGCCCTCCACGCTGGCAATGCCGTTGTCCACCGTGATCAGCACCTCCGCGCCAGAGGCCTTCACGCGGCGGGCAATGGCGGGCGTCAGCCCATACCCGTCGTTCACCCGGTCAGGCACCAGGTAGCTCACGCGATCGAGGCCCAGCATGCGCAGGCCGCGCAGGCCGACGGCGCAGGCGGTGGCGCCGTCGCAGTCGTAGTCGGCCACGATGCAGACGGCGCGCTGCGCCGCCATGGCATCCGCGAGGGCGCTCGCGGCCGCTTGTGCACCCAGCATCTGTGACGGCGGCAGCAGCCGGCCCAGCGCGTCGTCGAGTTCGTCCGTGCTGGTGATGCCGCGTGCCGCGAACAGCCTTGCCAGCAGCGGGTGCAGCCCACCTTGCTCCAGGGCCCAGGCGGTGCGCGGCGGAACGTCGCGGGTGATGATCTTCATGGGCAGGAAATCCTTGCGAAAGGGGTCAAAGCGCGTCCAGCGCCGCAGCGACGGATGGCCGCGCCCCGAACAGAGCGCCCAGGCGCTCGCGCAGCGAGGCGGGCTGCGGTGCATAGGTGATGGCGCTGCGTTCGCCCGCGAGTGTCAGCCGCACGGGCTGTCCCGCGCGGCAGTCCTGCAGGAGCTGGGAGCAACTGTCCGCGTCCACCGTTTGCCAGGCTTGGCGGTAGGCGGTGGCATCGAGCGCCAGCGCGCTGTCGCAGAGGCGGTTGTCCACCACGACGTGTGGCGCGGGCGCGGGCAGGGTCGCCAGTTCTCCGGCGCCGCTGAGCCAGATCGCATTGACCGGCAATTGCCCGCGCTGGGCCCGCTCGTCGTTGACGCGGTGGGTATAGAACAGCATCTGCATCTCGTTTTGCAGGCGGCGCCAGAGCGCGGCGAAGCGGCTGCCGTTGAAGCGCAGGACGTCTGGGGCGAGCTGGCGCCCCGCGAGGCGCTCGGTGGACCAGGTGAGCAGGTCGCGCAGCGGCTCGCCCGTGGCCAGCCAGGCCGTGGGGTTCATGTAACTCAGCCGCATGCCGTCCTCCGCAAAGTAGGGCGCGGCCGCTTCCAGCAGGGCCCGGGAATCGGCCTCTTCCAGCGCCAGCAGGGCGGTGTCGCCCAGGCGCACCTGATCGGCGCCCACCTGCAGATGACAGGGTTTGACCCAGCCGCAAGGCAGGCCGGTGGTGCGGGTTTCAAAGGCGGCCCATGGGGTGCGGCCCGGCTCGGCTGGCAGACCGAGCAGTCCGGCGAGGACCTGTTCGTAGGGCATGGCGGGCGAATCGGGTTCGCAGACCGTCTGCGCCTGCGGCCGCAGGCGGCGCAGCAACTCGGCCAGGTGGGGCAGCTCGTCGTCTGCCCGTTCGGGCCGCGGGAGCTGGTGCCCGGCGGCAAAGGGAATCAACAGGTGGCGGGCGGGAGGCATGGGGGGATTGTCGGGGATGCCACAATGGGCGGCTGGAACCGGTGTATGCAGACCCCCTACGAACTCATTCTTGGCTGGCGCTATACGCGCGCAGGCCGCGCCACCCGGCGCAACGGCTTCATCTCCTTCATCTCGGGCGTGTCCATGCTGGGCATTGCGCTGGGCGTGGCCGCGCTCATCATCGTGCTCTCGGTGATGAATGGTTTCCAGAAAGAGGTGCGCGACCGCATGCTGGGCGTGCTCTCGCACATCGAGGTGTTCGAGCCCGGTGGCCAGGCGATTCCCAACCTGCCCCAGGTGCTGGCCAGCATCGAACGCCACCCCGAGGTGCTCGGTGCCGCCCCCTTCGTGGGGGCGCAGGCGCTGATTGCGCGTGGCGAGGACATGAAGGGCACGCTGGTGCGTGGCATCGACCCCGCGCTCGAACCCCGCGTCACCGACCTCGCGGCCGATCTGGCCGGTACCGTGCTGCCGCGCCTGGCGCCGGGGGCGTTCGGCGTCATCCTGGGCGGCGAACTGGCGCGCAGCCTGGGTGTGATCGAGGGCGACAGCGTGACGCTGATCGCGCCCAGCGGACAGGTCACGCCCGCCGGCGTGGTGCCGCGCATCCGGCAGCTCACCGTGGTGGGCACCTTCAATTCCGGCCACTACGAATACGACTCGGCCCTGGCGCTGCTGCACCAGGACGACGCGGCGCGCATCTTCCGGGTCGAAGGGCCGACCGGCGTGCGCGTGAAGATCCGCGACCTGCACCAGGCGCGCGAGGTGGCGGTCTCCATTGCCGCCGACCTGGATCCCGGCCTGCTGGTGCGCGACTGGACGCGGCAGAACCGCACCTGGTTTGCCGCCGTGCAGTTGGAGAAGCGCATGATGTTCATCATCCTCACCCTGATCGTGGCCGTGGCGGCGTTCAACCTGGTGTCCACGCTGGTGATGACGGTCACCGACAAGCGCGCCGACATCGCCATCCTGCGCACGCTCGGCGCCAGCCCGAAAAGCATCATGGGCGTGTTCATGGTGCAGGGCGCCATGGTCGGGGTCATCGGCACCGGCGCCGGCCTGCTGCTGGGCCTGGGCGTCGCGTTCAACATCGACACCCTGGTGCCGGCGCTGGAGCGTCTGCTCGGCGCGAGCTTCCTGCCGCAGGACATCTACCTCATCAGCCGCATGCCCAGCGATCCGCAGCGCGGCGACATCGTCCCCGTGGCGGTGATCTCGCTGGTCCTGTCCTTCCTGGCGACCATCTACCCGAGCTGGCGCGCCAGCCGCGTGAACCCCGCGGAGGCCCTGCGCTATGAGTGATCCGAAAGACGTGGGGGGTAAGTCCCATGCTGTTCGCCCTGAGCTTGTTGAAGGGCCTGCCAGCACCTTGGCCGGGGCTTCGACAGGCTCAGCCCGAACGGGGGAAGGCTCAGCCCGAACGGAGGTAGATTCAGACCGAACGGGAGTAGATCCAGTCCGAACGGAGGTAGGTCCATTCCAAACGGGGGCGGGTCCAACACGAACGGAAGCGAGTTCGAACTCCGTTCGCCCTGAGCTTGTCGAAGGGCCTGCCAGCACCTTGGCCGGGGCTTCGACAGGCCCAACCCGAACGGAGGTAGGCTCAGCCCGAACGGGGGTAGGCTCAGCCCGAACCGAGGTAGGTTCAGCCCGGTCCGACGTGGTCCTGGGCGCAGCGGGTCTGACCAAGCGTTTCCACGAAGGCCGGCTCGACGTCACCGTGCTCACCGGCGTGGACCTTCGCGTGCGTGCCGGCGAAACCGTGGCTGTCGTGGGGGCGTCGGGTTCGGGCAAGAGCACCTTGCTGCACCTGCTGGGCGGGCTCGACGCGCCCAGCGGCGGGAGTGTGCAGCTCATGGGGCAGGCGCTCTCCGGGCTGAATGCGGCGCAGCAGGGTGCCCTGCGCAACCAGCACCTGGGTTTTGTCTACCAGTTCCATCACCTGCTGCCGGAATTCAGCGCGCGCGACAACGTGGCCATGCCGTTGTGGATACGCCGTCTGGCGCGCAGCGAGGCCGCCGCACGGGCAGAGAAGATGCTGGCGCGCGTGGGCCTGTCCGGGCGCCTGCACCACCGGCCTGCCGAGCTCTCCGGTGGGGAGCGCCAGCGCGTGGCCATTGCCCGTGCCTTGGTCACGCAGCCGGCTTGCGTGCTGGCCGACGAGCCCACCGGCAACCTGGACCGCGCCACGGCCGACGGGGTGTTCGATCTCATGCTCGAACTGGCGCGTGACCAGGGAACCGCCTTCATCGTCGTCACGCACGACGAGGCGCTGGCGGCCCGCTGCGGGCGTGTGCTGCGCCTGAATGCCGGCGTGCTCAGGGCTTGATGCGCCGCAGGCGCAGCGGCTTGTCCATGCCCTGCACGTGCAACAGCATGGTGCTGCCTTGCACCTCCACGCGTTCGGCCTTGCCCAGCGCGGCCAGATAGCGGTTTTCCTGTTCACCGACCGGCCCGGCGCAGGCCATGCGCGTGGAACCCATCTGGCCCAGGGAGATGCGGTCGTTCATGAGGGTGTACGAGCCGAAGAAGCGGTTGCAGGAGCCGTGACCCGCGACGCGGCCGGCCTCGGGGAAGGCCAGCGTAGCCTGCACGCGGTCCAGCGCGGCGGAGCCACCCAGGTCTTCCAGCAGCCATTCACTGCCCACCAGCGGCGCCGGGCCGCCTGCACCGGGCATGGCGCAAGCGGTGAGCGTGCCCAGCAGGGCGGCGGCCAGCCATGCCGCGGGGCGCAGGAAGATCGGGTGCGTGGTGTTCATCGCCATGGGTCCTTTCTCGGGAGGGGGTCTTGAGCCGTCACAATCGCCCCTTACTTATACCGCCAGTCCGCCATGTGGATCGACACGCACTGCCATCTGGATGCCCCCGAGTTCGGTGAAGGCCACGCGCTGGCCGTTGCCGCACGCGAACGCGCCGCGGCGCTGGGCGTGGGCCGCTGCGTGATCCCCGCCGTGGAGCGCACGAACTTCGACACGGTGCGCACGCTGGCCCACCGCCTCAGCGATGCCTATGCCCTGGGCATCCACCCTCTCTACGTGCCAAGGGCGCTCGACAGCGACCTGGATCGGCTGGATGCCTTGCTCGCGCAGCACCGCGACGACCCGCGCCTGGTGGCCGTGGGCGAGATCGGGCTGGACTTTTTCGTGCCCGCGCTGTGCACGCCGGCGATGCGCGAACGCCAGCAGTTCTTCTACCGGTCCCAGCTGCGGCTGGCGCGCAAGCACGGCCTGCCGGTGATCCTGCACGTGCGGCGCAGCGCGGACGCCTTGCTCCGGCACCTGCGTGAACTCCCCACGGGAGGCGGTATCGCGCACGCCTTCAACGGCAGCGAGCAGCAGGCCCAGGCCTTTCTCGATCAGGGTTTCCGGCTGGGCTTCGGCGGCGCGCTGACCTTCGAGCCGGCGCTGCGGCTGCGCCGCCTGGCGGCATGGCTGCCGCTGTCGGCGCTGGTGCTGGAGACCGATGCGCCAGACATCCCCCCACAGTGGCTCTACGTCACCGCCGCCGAACGCGCCGCGGGCCGTGCCCAGGGTGTGAACACCCCGGCCGAACTGCCCCGCATCGGCGCCGTGCTGGCGGGCTTGCGCGGCATCGCTGCGGAGGAACTGCGTGTTGCCACGCATGCGAACGCGCTCGTTGCACTGCCCCGCCTGGCCTTGCTGGACACCCCACCGGCATGACAGAGCGTCTGCAGGGGCTCGGGCCCGTGATCGACGCGGACACACGTGTGTTGGTGCTGGGCAGCTTTCCCGGCGTGGCCTCGTTGCGCGCGCAGCAGTACTACGGCCATCCGCAGAACCATTTCTGGAAAATCCTCGGCTCGCTGTGGGGATTGCCCCTGATGGCCATGCCTTATGCGGAGCGCCTCGATGTGCTGCGGGCACAAGGCCTCGGTGTGTGGGACGTGTACGGCGCCTGCGAACGCCAGGGCAGCCTGGACGCCGACATCCGCCATGCCGAACTCAACGACTTCGCCTGGGTGCAGCGGCAGTGTCCCCGGCTGGAAGCCATGGCCCACAACGGTGGCGAGAGTTACCGCCACGCCAGACACACCGCCGCGCTGGGGTTGCCGGTGTACCGCCTGCCCTCCACCAGCCCGGCCAACGCCAGCTGGAGCTTCGACCGCAAGCTGGCGGCATGGGCAGACGTTCTGCGCCGGCATGGCGTGGTGCCCGGTTGACGTGGTGATGGCGTCCGGCTCGGGAGGTACGGTGCGCCAGTTCGAACCGGCCCAACCCTGCCGTTCGCCTTGAACCTATCGAAGGGTCTTCCGACGAACAGATGTGTCCGTTCGCCCTGAGCTTGTCGAAGGGTTCTCCAACGTGCAGGCAGGGGCTTCGACAGGCTCAGCCCGAACGGGGAAGGGAATGGAGGGAACCTGGGTCCGAGTGCCGTTGGCTCTGGAACAGATGTATCCGTTCGCCCTGAGCTTGTCGAAGGGCTCTCCAGCGTGCAGGTGAGGGCTTCGACAGGCTCAGCCCGAACGGGGAAGGGAATGGAGGGTGCTGGGTCCGATTGCCGTTGGTACTGGAACAGACATCCGTTCGCCCTGAGCTTGTCGAATGGTTCTCCAGCGTGCAGGCATGGGCTTCGACAGGCTCAGCCCGAACGGAGAGCCCGCAGAGGAAGCTCAGCCCGAACGGAGGAGGCTCTGGTCTAACGGAAAAGGCTTGATCCGAAGGGGGCTGTGTGTTGCCAGGTGGAGAGAGCTGCGTCGCGCCGAAAGGGCGGTCGCAGCCTTGTGTTGACCGGCTCTCTACGCCGCCACCGTGCGGTGCAGAACGGGGGTCTCCGGTACCGGGTAGCCGGCTGCGCCAAAGGTGTTCACCACGGCTTTGTGCGTGTCGAAGTAGACCTGCCAGTAGTGGTCGGTATGGGTGTAGGGGCGCACGCACAGCAACGGGCCTTCGGGCGTGAACTGCAGGATCTCGACGTCGGGCGCGGGCGAGGTGGCCACGTTGGGAATGGCCGCCACCGCGTTGCGCAGGCGGGCCATGGCGTCGTTCACGTCCACGCCGTTGGCCACTTTGGCGGTGCAGTCCACGCGGCGGAACGGCTCCTGGCTGAAGTTCTGGATGTTGTCCGAGAACACCTTGTTGTTGCCCACGATGGTCAGCACGTTGTCCGGCGTGACGATGGTGGTGGCGAACAGGCCGAGTTCGCGCACGGTGCCGGTGATGCCGCCCGCGCTGATGAAGTCGCCGACTTTGTAGGGCCTGAGCACCTGCAGGAAGATGCCGGCGGCGAAGTTGGCCAGCATGCCGCTCCAGGCCACGCCGATGGCCAGGCCCGCGCCGGCGAGCAGCGCCGCGAACGAGGTGGTGCGTACGCCGAAGATGTCCAGGATCGCCAGGATCAGCACGATGGTCAGCAGGACGGAGATGATCGACTTGAGGTAACGGATCAGCGTCTCGTCCAGCCGTTTGCCTTTTTCCATGGCCTTGCCGATCAGGCCCACCGCCACGCCGATCAGCCAGCGGCCGACCACCCAGGCCGCGATGGCACCCAGCACCTTCAGACCGAAGTCGGCGCCCTGCGTCACCAGAAAATTCCAGATGACTTCCATGTTCATAATGACCCCTCCATTCCTTGGTTACCTGTTGAGAAAGACACATGCAGACTTTGAGCACGCCTCGCGCGGCATCGGGTGGTGCCAGCACCGGGGTCGCGCAGACCGCCGGATTGTGCGCCTGCCGTTTCGTTCCGGATAGCGGGGGGTATCGCGTCGCATGAAGGCCGCATCCCGCAAGACCGCCAGCGCCCTGCCCGAAGTGACGATTTCCGAAGACGGCGAGGTGCGTTTCCTGCACCTGGGCACCGAATGGATCCAGGGATCCATGCTGCTGGAGGCGCCGTTCGAGATCGAGCTCGACTACGTCCAGCGCATGATGGCCTGGCTGCTGTTCGTCGAACCCGACTCGGTGCCATCGCGCCGCGCGCTGCAGTTGGGCCTGGGCTCGGCGGCGCTGACCAAGTTCTGCTTCAAGAAACTGCGCATGGACACCACGGCCATCGAGATCAATCCGCAGGTGCTCGCGGTGTGCCGCCAGTGGTTCAAGCTGCCGGCCGACGGACCGCGCCTGCGCGTGCTGCTGGCCGATGCGGGCGAGGAGATCCGCCGCGCCGTGCACGTGGCGGCGTACGACGCGCTGCAGGTGGACCTGTACGACCACGAGGCCGCGGCACCGGTGCTGGACAGCCCGGACTTTTATGCCGACTGCCGCGCTGCCCTGACCGACGACGGCTGCCTCACGGTGAACCTGTTCGGCCGGGACGCCAGTTACGAACGTTCGCTGCAGAGCCTGTGCGCGGCCTTTGGTGCCGACGCTGTCTGGGCTTTCAAGCCCACGCGCGAGGGCAACACCGTGGTGCTGGCCCAACGCACGCCCCTGCGGCCCACGCGCATGGAGCTGCTGGCCCGTGCCGAAGCGGTGCAGACCCGCTGGGGTTTACCCGCCGTGAAGTGGCTCAAGCTGTTCAAACCGGTATCCTGAGCGCCGCATGAAGAATCCGCAGAAGCCCGATCCCGCCGTGTCCACCCCGCAGGGTCCGCTGGACTGGCGCCCGCTGGTCGACTGGCTGCGCGAGGACGGCGTGATCTCCGCCACCGAGGCCGAACGCACCATCGCGCGCTGTGCCTCCGCGCACAGTGCCCAGCATCCCCTGCAGCGCCTGGCCGTGGTGGGCATGGCGCGGCAGGCCGACGGCACACTGCTCGACGTGGAGCTGCTGTCGCAGTGGCTGGCCGGGCGCAGCGGGATGGAATACATGCGCATCGACCCGCTCAAGGTCGACGTGGGCAAGGTGGCCGACGTGATGAGCGCGGCCTATGCGGAGCGCCACAAGGTGCTGCCGGTGCAGGTCAGTGCCGCCGACGTGGTGGTGGCGACCTCGGAACCTTTCGTGCGCGACTGGGTGCCCGAGGTGGAGCGCCAGACACGCCGCACCGTGCGCCTGGTGCTCTCCAGCCCCGAGGAGATCAAGCGTTTTACCGGCGAGTTCTTCGCGCTGGCCAAGTCCGTGCGCGCCGCCAGCAAGAGCGGTGGCCAGAACGGCTTCAGCAGCTTCGAGCAACTGGTGGAGCTGGGCAAGGCCAACAAGCAGCTCGATGCCAACGACCAGGGCGTGGTGCAGGTGGTGGACTGGCTGTGGCAGTACGCCTTTGACCAGCGCGCCAGTGACATCCATCTGGAGCCGAGGCGCGAGCAGGGCGTGATCCGTTTCCGCATCGATGGCGTGCTGCACCCGGTCTACCAGATGCCCATGGGTGTGATGAACGCCATGATCGCGCGCATCAAGCTGCTCGGCCGCATGGACGTGGTGGAGCGCCGCCGCCCGCAGGACGGCCGCATCAAGACCCTGCGCCCGGAACGTGGCGGTGCGCGCGGCGAAGAGGTGGAGATGCGCCTGTCCACGTTGCCCACCGCCTTCGGCGAGAAGCTGGTCATGCGCATCTTCGACCCCGACTCCACCGTCAAGGACCTTGCCGCCCTGGGTTTTGCCACGCACGACGCGCAGCGCTGGGAGGCGCTCACGAAGCACCCGCACGGCATCATCCTGGTGACTGGCCCCACGGGCTCGGGCAAGACCACCACGCTCTACGCCACCCTCAAGCGCCTGGCCACCGAGGAAGTCAACGTCAGCACCGTGGAGGACCCGATCGAAATGATCGAGCCCGCCTTCAACCAGACCCAGGTGCAACCACAGCTCGACCTGGATTTCGCCCAGGGCCTGCGCGCCCTCATGCGCCAGGACCCGGACATCATCATGGTGGGCGAGATCCGCGACCTGGCCACCGCAGAGATGGCGGTGCAGGCCGCGCTCACCGGCCACCTGGTGTTCACCACGCTGCACACCAACGACGCGCCATCGGCCGTCATGCGGCTCATGGAGTTGGGCATACCGCCTTACCTGATCAACGCCACCCTGCTCGGCGTGCTGGCGCAGCGCCTGGTGCGCACGCTCTGCCCCTCCTGCCGCGCGAAGATGGAGCCGGCCGAGACCGAAGCCTCGCGCCAGGCGCTGGCCGACCTCGCCAAGCCCTGGCAGATCAGCGGCAGCTACCGCCCCTACCAGCCCGTGGGCTGCGTGGAATGCCGCATGACCGGCTTTCGCGGCCGCATGGGCCTGTACGAGTTGCTGCTGCTCACCGAATCCTTCAAGGAAAAGGTCAGCCGCGAGCCGCGTCTGGAGGCATTGCGCCGCCAGGCCGTGGCCGACGGCATGCGCCCGTTGCGACTGGCCGGTGCCGCGCGCGTGGCCGAGGGCCTGACCACGCTGGACGAAGTGCTCGCCTGCACGCCGCCGCTGCAGTAAGGTCCGCCCGCCCATGATCAAGAACCTGCAGGACTTTCTGGCCGGACTGGTTTTCCTGCTCGCGGGCCTGGGCTACGGTTGGGCCGCCTCGCGCCATGCGCTGGGCACTGCCGCCGACATGGGGCCGGGCTACTTTCCGCTGCTGGTCAGCCTGCTGCTCGTGCTGCTGGGTGCCTTGATCCTCTTCAAGGCGCTGACCTTCGAGGCGCTGGGCGGCGGGCGCATCGCGCACTGGGGCTTTGGCCCGCTGCTGCGCCTGCTGGGGGGGCTGCTGTGGCTCGCCCTGTGCGCCGGGCCGGCGCAATGGCCCTGGGTGGGGTCGTGGTTCGCCGGCTGGCCGACGCTTGGCCTGGCGGCCGGCGTGGCGGGCATGGTGCTGGCCGTGATGCGCCTGCCTTCGCGCGCCGAGGACGAGGGCCGTGCCTGGCTCTGGGCGTTGCTGCTGGCCTTGGTGCTGCTGGCGCTCTGGGCGGGGCCGCTCGGCCTGGGCCTGCCGCTGTGGCCCACCCGCGCAGGCACCTGAGCCCGCGAGAGAACGCACAGCCATGGACGTCGTCGCCTGGATCCACGCGTTGCTGCAAGGCGCGGCCGGGTTGGCCAGCCTGCAGTCGCTCGGGCTGATTGCCCTCGGCGTGCTTCTGGGCAGCGTTTTCGGCCTGTTGCCCGGCCTGGGGCCCGTGACCGCCATCGCTCTGCTGCTGCCCGCTACGCTGGGCCTTCAGCCGCTGCCCGCGCTGCTGGTGCTGGCCGGCGTCTACTACGGCGCCCAGTACGGGGGCTCGCTGCCTGCCATCGTGTTCAACCAGCCCGGCGAGGCCTCGTCCGTCATGACCAGTCTGGATGGCCATCCGTTGGCGCGTCAGGGGCGCACCGGGTCGGCCCTGGCCATGGCCAGCGTGTGCTCCTTCATCGCCGGCTGGGCCGGCATCGCCGCCGTGGCCGTGCTGGCGCCGCCGGTGGTGGCGCTGGGCCTGCAGTTCGGTTCCGCCGAACGCTTCATGCTGCTCGTGGTGGGCCTGGTGGGCGCCACCGTTCTGGCCTCGGGCTCCTTCATCAAGGCCCTGGCCATGGCCGCGCTCGGCGTGCTGCTGGGCCTGACCGGCTGGGACGCGCGCACGGGTACCGCCCGCTTCGTGCCCGAGGCGCTGGAACCCTGGATGGGGCAGCACCACGGCCTGACCGATGGCGTCGGTTTCATCGCGCTTGCACTGGGCTTCTTTGTCGTTGCGCCCGTGGCCGCCGAACTGGCCGGCTTGGCACGCCTGGCACCACGCACCGAAGGACAGGCGGACGCTGCTCCGGCACCGGCTGCCCCATCGCCCGCGGTGCAGGCCACGGGCTGGCAAGACCGGCCCACGCGTGCCGAGTGGCGCGCTGCCGCGCCCGCGCTGCTGCGCGGTACCGCCCTGGGCGCCGTGCTGGGTGTGGTGCCCGGCGGCGGCGCGCTGCTGGCATCGCTGGCGGCCTACCAGGTCGAGAAGATCGCCTCGCGCACCCGACTGCCTCCGCTGGGGGAGGGCAACCTGCGCGGCGTGGCCGCGCCCGAAGCCGCCAACAACGCCGGCGCGCAAACCGCCTACCTGCCCATGCTCGCGCTCGGCCTGCCGCCGAATGCGGTCATGGCGCTGCTGCTGGGCGCGCTCGGCCTGCATGCCATCGAACCCGGTCCCAGCGTCATGCGCGTGCAACCCGGCCTGTTCTGGGGGCTGGTGGTGTCGATGTGGGTGGGCAATGTCCTGCTCATCCTGCTCAACCTGCCGCTGGCGCGCTGGTGGGTGCCCGCGCTGCTGCGCGTGCTGCGGCTGCCGCGCCGCGCCCTGCTCAGCACACTCATGGTGGCCGCCGGCCTCGGGGCGCTCGCGCTCGGCCCTCATGGCTGGGGCGTCTGGCTCGTCATGGGCCTGGGCCTGCTCGCCTTCGTGCTGCAGCGCCTGGGCTGCGAAGGCGTGGCCCTGCTGCTCGGTTTCGTGCTCGCCCCCGGCCTCGAAGAGCACCTTCGCCGCACCCTGCAACTCGCGCGCGGGCAATGGCTGGTGTTTCTGGAGCGCCCCCTGTCGGCGGTGCTGGTGATGATCGCCATCGGGTTGTTGCTGGTGGTGGTGGTGCAGCCGAGGCGGCGAGGGGGCCGTGGGCGCTGATGCGGTGTGAACCGCTCAGTGCACGCCAGACAAGAAGGGAGACCACGCGCCCCGCGATGCCCCGTACCGGCACAGGGCATCGCATCTCCTCATAATCGGGCCGATGTCCGCCGCCGCCTCCCACCCGTCTGCCGCCTCTCCCCACCTCGCCGCTGGCCTCACGCTGGCTGTTGCGGGTTCCATCGCTTTCAGCGCCAAGGCCATCATCGTCAAGCTGGCCTACCGCTACGGGGTGGATGCGGTCACGCTGCTGATGTACCGCATGCTGTTCTCGCTGCCGCTGTTCCTGGCGCTGGCGTGGTGGGCGTCCTACCGGCAGGGCGCGCGGCTGACGCTCAAGCGGCGCGACTGGCTGGGCGTGATCGGGCTGGGGTTTACCGGCTATTACCTGGCGAGTTTTCTGGATTTCTGGGGCTTGCAGTTCATCAGCGCCAGCCTGGAGCGGCTGATCCTGTACCTCAATCCCACGCTGGTGCTGATCCTGGGCTGGCTGATCTTCAGGCGGCGCATCACGGGCCTGCAGGCGGTTGCCATGGCGGTGAGCTATGGCGGGGTGCTGCTGGTGTTCGGCCATGAGGCGGGCTTCCAGGGACCCCATGCCGTGCTGGGTGCGTTGCTGGTGTTCGGCAGCGCGTTCAGCTACGCCATCTACCTGGTCTACAGCGGCGAGATGGTCAAGCGCCTCGGGTCAATGCGGCTGGTGGGTCTGGCCACCAGCGTGGCGGCCGTGTTGTGCCTGGTGCAGTTCGTGTTGTTGCGGCCGCTGAGCGCGGCGGTGGTGGCGCCGGAGGTGCTCTGGCTTTCCCTGCTCAACGCCACGCTGTGCACTTTTGCGCCGGTGGTCATGGTGATGATGGCGGTGGAGCGCATTGGCGCCGGGTTGTCGGCGCAGGTGGGCATGATCGGCCCCATGTCCACGCTGGCCATGGGTGCGCTGATTCTGGACGAGCCGTTCAACGCGTGGATCATCGGCGGTACGGTGCTGGTGGTGTCCGGGGTGTTTCTGGTGACGCGCTTTGGTGCGGCGGCGGCCGCGAGCCGGTGAGGTGTTTTCTGTTGTCGAGGAGTTGAGCGATGGATCTGGGTATCAAGGGCCGCTGGGCACTGGTGGGTGGCGCGAGCAAAGGCCTGGGCCTGGGCTGTGCGCAGGCGCTGGCGGCCGAGGGCGTGAACGTGGTGATGGTGGCGCGCGGCGAGCCCGAATTGGCGGCGGCTGTGGCCGGTGTCCGTGCGGCCACGGCCGGTGCGGTGCAGGTGCTGGGCGTGGCGGCGGACATCACCAGCGCCGCAGGGCGTGATGCGGCGCTGTCTGTGAGCGGTGGGCCGGGGCAGGACTTCGACATCCTGGTCAACAACGCCGGCGGGCCGCCGCCCGGCGACTTCCGGAACTGGGACCGCGATGCCTGGATCAAGGCACTGGACGCCAACATGCTCAGCCCGATCGAGCTGCTCAAGGCGACGGTGGATGGCATGGCCCAGCGCGGTTTCGGCCGCGTGGTCAACATCACTTCGGGGGCGGTGAAGGCCCCGATCGACATCCTGGGTCTGTCCAATGGCGCGCGCAGCGGCCTCACAGGTTTCATTGCGGGCGTGGCGCGCAGCCCGCTGGCCGCTAAGGGCGTGACCATCAACAACCTGCTGCCCGGTGCTTTCGACACCGACCGCCTCAAGACCACCATGCAAGGGGCTGCGACCAAGACCGGCCAGCCCATCGAGGCGATCGCCGACGCACGGCGCAAGACCATTCCGGCGCAGCGTTTCGGTACCCCGCAGGAGTTCGGGGCGGTGTGCGCCTTTCTGTGCAGCGTGCACGCGGGCTACATCACGGGGCAGAACATCCTGGCCGATGGCGGTGCCTACCCGGGCACGTTCTGAGGCGCCTCACCGCCGCGAGGACACGAGAATGCCGCCGACGATGAGCACGAAGCCGACGGCGTGGTAGAGCCTGGGTGGTTCGCCCAGCAGCAGGGCGGACAGGAGTGCCGCGAACAGCGGCGTGAGGTTGGAGAAGAACGAGGCCATGGCCGGGCCCATGCGTGTCACGCCCGCACCCCAGCAGCGGTAGGCCAGCAGAGAGGGGCCTATGGCCACGTAGGCCAGGGCGGCGAGGAGCGGCCATCCCCATTGGATGTGCGAGGCGCCTTCGGGCAGCGGCGGCAGCGAGAGCCATTCGCCGGCCGAGAACAGACCGGACCAGGCCACGCCCATGACCACCTGCGCGAGCAGGAAGGCCGCCCAGTCGGCCTTGATGTGCGAGGGCTCCTCGCCCGGCTTCGGACGTGCCAGCAACCAGCTGTACCAGGACCAGAGCAGGGTGGCCAGCAGCATCCAGGCGTCGCCTGGCACGAACTGCAGCGCGCGCAGTTGCGCGGGCTCGCCACGCGACAGCACCACCAGCACGCCGGCAATGGACAGCGCCGCTCCCAGCGCGGCACGGCGCGAGACCGGCTCGCCATAGAGGAGACGGCCCACGAGCAGCATCCACACCGGCATGCTGGCCGCCACCAGCGTGACATTGATGGGCGTCGAGGTCTTGAGCGCCAGGTACTGCAGCGAGTTGTAGCAGCCCACGCCCAGCAGGCCCAGCAACGCGAAACGCCGCCAGTGGGGCCAGAGCCCGCGCGCCCCGGGCCGCAGTACCCAGCCGGCCAGCGGCAGCAGAAGCACCAGCGCGATCAACCAGCGCAGGAAGTTCAGCGTGATGGGGGGCACCACGCCCTGCATCATGCGGCCCACCACGGCGTTGCCGGCCCAGAGCAGGGGCGGCGTCAGCAGGAGCAGGGTGGTGGCGAGGGTCAGGCGCTGGCGAGACGAGGGTGCGGACATAGGCTGTGGACTGTAGCGCCAGCTGCATGCCCGCCGGATGCCAGGGGGTGCTCGTCCTGGATGGGAGCGCCGGCGTGTTTCGTGGCAGCATCGCCGTTTTCAACCGACACACCCGATCGAGGAGACCTGACATGAGCGAACAGAGCAGCCGCGCGGTGCGCATCCACGCCACCGGCGGGCCGGAGCAACTGGTGATCGACTCCGTGAGCGTGGGCGACCCAGGCCCGGGACAGGTGCGCATCCGCCACCATGCGGTCGGCCTGAATTACATCGACGTCTACCAGCGCTCCGGCCTGTACCAGCTGCCCCTGCCGCTGGCGTTGGGCATGGAGGGCGCGGGCGTGGTCGAGGCGGTGGGCGAAGGCGTGACCCACCTCAAGGCGGGCGATCGTGCGGCCTACGCGGCCAATCCGCCGGGCAGCTATTGCGATGTGCGCCTGATGCCAGCGATGAACGTGTGCCGCCTGCCCGATGGCATCGACTTCGAGACCGGTGCGGCCATGATGCTCAAGGGTCTGACGGCGCAGTACCTGCTCAAGCGCACGCGACCGGTCGAAGGGCTGGAGGCGGGCGACTTCGTGCTGTTTCACGCCGCGGCTGGCGGTGTGGGCCTGATCGCCTGCCAGTGGGCGAAGGCGCTGGGCCTGCGCCTCATCGGCACCGCGGGTTCGGACGAGAAATGCGCGCTGGCCCGCGAGCATGGCGCGGCCTTCACCATCAACTACCGCTCCGAGGACTTCGTCGCGCGCGTCAAGGACATCACCGGCGGCCAGGGCGTGAAGGTGGTCTACGACTCGGTGGGCAAGGACACCTTCGAGAAATCGCTGGACTGCCTGCGGCCTTTCGGCCTGATGGTCAGCTTCGGCAACGCGTCCGGACCCGCACCCGCGTTCGCCCCCGCCATCCTGGCCGCCAAGGGCTCGCTCTACGTCACGCGCCAGACCCTGTTCTCGCACATCACCACGCGCGAACGCACGCAGTCCATGGCCGACGACCTGTTCGCGGTGGTGCAAAGCGGTGCGGTGAAGATCCGCATCGACCAGCGGTTCGCGCTGGCGGACGTGCAGGCGGCGCACCGGAGCCTGGAGGCGCGGGCTACCACGGGGTGCACCGTGCTGTTGCCTTGAGGTTCTGTTTCTGTTTTGGGTTTGGGTTTCACAGACCCCTGGCCCCCCCCTATCCCCCCCCGCCCCTTTCCGCCCCCCGCCGGGGCGGAAAGGGGAGCCTTGGATCTGGTTTCTTCACGCCGGCTGCGGGCTACTGGCGTGAGGTCGGCCACGGGTCTGGGCGCCACGGCCCGGGCCTGCGGTTGGGGCCGCCGGCTGACGGTGTGGCACCCACCCGCTCGCGCGCTTCGCGCTGGCTCGTGACTGGCACGCGAAGCGGCCAGCGTTGGCATGTGGGTTTGTCGGCCGGCGGCCCCAACCGCAGGCCCGGGCCGTGGCGTGAAGCAGCGTACCTGGCGCACCGCCCGTAGCCCGCAGCCGGCGCGCCCAGGTCAAATCCAAGGCTCCCCTTTCCGCCCCGGCGGGGGCGGAAAGGGGCGGGGGGGATAGGTGGGGGGCAGAGGTCCATGAAAAAACAACCCTCCCAAACCCAAAGCCAGGACATCAAATCACCCCATCCCGCTCCATGTCCTGGATGGCCGAGCGGCCATAGCCCAGCAACTCCCCCAGCACGTACTCGTTGTCCTCGCCGTACAGCGGCGCGCCACGGTCAGGCAGTCCGCCCATGTAGGCCGGGGTCGCGGACAGGCGGAAGGGCATTTCGGTCACCGGCCAGGTGCCGATGCGCGGTGCGCTCACTTCGGTCATCCACTGCTGCTGCGCGAGCTGCGGATCGTGGTCGCAGCGGTCTTCGGCGGTCTGGCAGACGCCCGCGCTCACGCCAGCGGCCTGCAGCAGCGCCATGCAGGCGTACGGCTCCTGCGTGCGGGTCCACTGCTCGACCTGTTCGTCCAAAGCGTCCTGGTGGGCCAGCCGGCCGGCCAGCGTGGCGAAACGGCCGTCCCGGTCCAGGCCACTGAGGCGTGCGAACGCATTCCAGGCCGGTTCGGTTTCGCAAGCGATGGCGATCCAGCGGTCTTCACCCTGGCAGCGGTAGGCGCCGTGGGGCGCGCAGGTGTCCCAGGGTGCCCGGTTGCCCTGGCGGCGCCAGGCGCGCCGGTGCAAGGCCCAGTCCAGCACGCCCACGCCGCAGACCATGAGGCCGCTCTCGCACTGCGAGGCGTCGATCCACTGCCCCTGGCCGGTGCGCGCGCGGTGCAGCAGGCCCCCCAGCACGGCCTGCGCGAAGCTGTAGGCGCCGATCCAGTCGAGGTAGGAGAAGCCCCAGCCGGCGGGCGGTGCGGGTTCGGGCAGGCCGGACATTTCCGACAGGCCCGTGAAGGCGGCGGCAATCGGGCCCACGGTGCGCATGCGGCCGTACAGGCCGTGCGCGCCCATGCCGGACTGCTGCACGTAGACGATGTCCGGGCGTATGGCTTTCATGGCGTCGTAGCCCAGGCCCCAGCGCGCCATCACGCCGGGCGAGAAACCCTCGGCCACCACGTCGCTCATGGCCACCAGCCGGCGCGCGATCTCCAGGCCGCGCGGATCGCGGATGTTGAGCGAGAGCCCGCGCTTGCCGGCGTTCTTGTGGTTGAAGTGGCCACCCATCTCGGGCAAGGGGCTGCCAGGCAATGGTCCCTTGGCCATGCGGCGTGCCTCGCGGCCGCCCTCGGGTGCGTTGGCGCCCATGCGTGCGTCGGCGTTCGCCTTCCATTCGACCTTGATGCACTCGGCGCCCAGCGCGGTCACCATGCGCGTGCCACCGGCCGAGGCCAGGAACCAGGAGAAGTCCAGGATGCGGATGCCCTGCAGGGCGAAAGGTTTGCCTCGCGCGGACAGGCGCGCCGGTCGCGGCGCCGTCGGCGGGGCCGCGGCGTCGCGCGTGGCGCCGCCGCACCATTGGGCCAGCACCTCGGCCGTGTGCTCGCCCAGCCCAGGGGCACGCCGGCGCGCCTGCCAGGCGGTGGTGTTGGAGAGCCACTTGCCGCGCGGGTAGGGCAGGGCGCGCCCCAGTTCGGGATGGTCGATCCAGGCGTAGCTGCCGCGGGCCTGCCAGTGCGGATCGTCCAGGTTCTCGTGCGGCTTGCGCAACGGCGACCACATCAGCCCTTGCGCCTGCGCGGCTTGCCAGGGCAGGTCTTTGTAGAGGAAGCAGCGCACGAAGCGCTGCACCACCTCGAAGACATGCGCGCGATGTTCGTCGAAAGGCACGGCACCAGGGACGTCGCGCTTCTTCGGGTCGCGCTGCCCGTCCGGCATCTGCAGGTCGTGGTCCATGCCGTGTTCCTGCAGGAAGCGCACCAGGTTCGCCTCGTCGCCGGCGGTGACCATCCATCCCAGGTTCCAGCGCCCGTCCTTGGTCTGTGCCAGCGGAGACGCGCGGTTGGGCACTTCGGCGGAGTGGCGGCAGGTCTGGCGATACTGCGTGGCCGCACGCATGACCCAGTTCATCAGATCCATCTCGGTGGAGGTGGCCACGGCCGTGTGCACCGCGCAGCCCACGTCCTGCCCGCGCCCGCTGTGCTCGCGCGCCAGCAGCGCGCCCAGGATGCCAACCACCGCCTGCTCGCAGGCAATGTGGCTGGCGTGGAAGGCCTGCGGCGCGATCGGCGGCACGTCGTAGCGCCCGGTGGGGTCGGCGTCGTAGCCGCAGTTCATCATCACCCCACCCAGCGCCAGGTGCACGAGGTCGCTGCCCTTGTGGTCTTTCCAGGGGCCGTCGTCGCCGAAGGGCGTGATGCGCGCGGTGATCAGCGCGGGAAACCGTTCGCCCAGCGCGTCCACGTCCAGGCCGGTGGCGCTGGCGACGGATTCCCGCGTGTCGGCCAGCAGCACGTCGGTGTGCGCCAGCAGGCGCAGCAGGGTCTCGCGGCCCTCCCCGGTGCCGGCATCAAGCACCAGAGAACGCTTGTCGCGGTGGTAGGTCCAGAAGTAAAGCGACTCCTGCGGCGATGCCTCGGCAAAGGGCGCCATCCTGCGCGAAGCGCTGCCGCCTGGCGGCTCGATCTTCACCACGTCGGCGCCCATGCCCGCGAGCAGCAGGCCCGCGTAGTCCAGCGTGGGCCCACCCATTTCAAGGACCTTGAGGCCATGCAGCAGGCCGGGCGCATCCGCAGGCTGGAACGCGGCGGGGTCCTGGTGTTTGTCACTTGTCTCCATTTTTTCTTTCAATCATTGATTGGATGGACCAATTAGACTACGATACGGGTCCACTGTGCATGAACTTGAAAAGGCCGGAGACATGAAGAACTTTTTCCCCAAGCTTTTGTTCGGCGCCGGCGCCCTGCTGGCCATGGCGAGCACCCCGTTGCATGCCCAGCAGCCGGCGACCTACCCGATCAGGAGCGTGACCATCGTGGTGCCGTTCACCGCCGGAGGGGCCACCGACGTCTCCGCGCGCCTGATTGCCGCGCTGCTGACCAAGCAGCTCGGCCAACCCTTCGTGGTGGAAAACCGCACCGGCGCCAGCGGCATGATCGGCATGAATGTGGTGGCGCGGGCTGCGCCCGATGGCTACACCCTGGGCTGGGGAGGCAACAGCCCGATGTCGGTGGCGCCGCACCTGAGCAAGACGCCCATGTACGACCCGCTGACGGCCTTCGCGCCGGTGAGCCTGGCGGCCATTTCGTCCTGGATCATGACCACGCGCCCGCAACTGCCCGTCTCCAGCGTGGCGGAACTGGTGGCGCTGGCCAAGTCGCAGCCGGGCAAGCTGACCTTCGCTTCGTCTGGCAATGGCAGCGCACCGCACCTCATCGGTGAGCTGTTCAAGAGTTCGGCCGGCATCGATATGTTGCACGTGCCGTTCAAGGGCGAGATCGATGGCTTCAACGCCATGATGTCCGGGCAGGTCGACATGATGATGGGCTCCACCTCGGCGGCGTCCCAACTGGTCAAGGCCGGCCGCCTCAAGGGGCTGGCCGTGACCACGCCCAAGCGAGATCCCGCGGTGCCCGACCTGCCCACCGTGACCGAGGCTGGCGCGCCGGACCTGACCTTCGAGATTTTCTTCGGCATGCTCGCGCCGGCCGGTACGCCCGCGCCCGTGGTGGCCCGGCTGGCCGAAGCCATGAAGGTGGCGGTGGCCGATCCCAGCTACAAGGAGACCATGGCCAAGGCCGGCGTGATCGCCACCAGCAGCACGCCCGAGGAATTCCGCGCGCTGCTGGTGCGGCACAACGACCGCTGGAAGGACATCATCCGCCGCAACAACATCTCCACCGACTGAGCGACACCCCATGCCCGATCCCCAAGCGGCCGTTCAGGCCGACACCTATGCGCTGCGGGACCTGAGCTTTCCCCGCGTGCTGGCTCGCCAGGTCGCCGTGCGGCCGGACAAGGTCTTCCTGACCGAGACCGCGGGCGGCCGCCGCTTCACCTACCGCGAGATGGACAACTGGTCCAACCGCGCGGCGCACGCGCTCGCCGGCTTCGGCGTGACGCGGGGCAGCCATGTGGGCGTGTTTCTGGGCAATTGCGCGGAGCACATCGCGCTCTTCCTGGGCATCGGCAAACTCGGCGCGGTGTCGGTGCCGGTGAACACCGCCGCGCGCGGCGAGCTGTTGCGTTACTACCTGAGCCAGTCGGACTGCGAGTCGGTGGTGGTGGAGGACACGCTCGTCGAGCGCCTCAACGAGGTGCTGCCGGACCTGCCCGGGATCCGCCGGGTGATGGTGGTGGCCACCGGCGAGGCCGGGGCCGCGCCGGTGCGCGCCGATGGCCGCCCGGTGGCCGACTTCGCCGAGCGTGTGGCGATGTCCGACGATGCGCCGTGCGGCCAGGACGTGCGCTGCTCGGACCT
The DNA here is from genome assembly GCF_026125785.1 of Hydrogenophaga sp. Taxonomy (GTDB): domain Bacteria; phylum Pseudomonadota; class Gammaproteobacteria; order Burkholderiales; family Burkholderiaceae_C; genus Hydrogenophaga. The sequence goes on along the minus strand of NZ_JAHCKL010000006.1, from coordinate 161,946 downwards.
GCTGATGCTGGCCTACACCTCCGGCACCACCGGTCCTTCCAAGGGCAGCATGCTGTCGCACGCGGCGGCGCTCACCTACGGCACCAGCGCGGCCGAGGCGCAGGGGTACCGCGCGTCCGACGTGTTCTATGTCTGCCTGCCGCTGTTCCACAACAACGCGCTGCTCGCGGCCACTGGTGCGGCCATGGTCTGCGGGGCCTCGGTGGTGCTGTCGCGCCGCTTCTCCGTCACGCGCTTCTGGGGCGAGATCAGGGATCACCGCGCGACCATCACCAACTTCCTCGGTGCCATGTCCAGCTTTCTCTGGAGCCAACCCCCCAGCCCCCAAGACGCCGACAACGACCTGCGTCTGGTGAGCATGGCGCCCACGCCCAAGTACGCGGCCGAATTCGAACAGCGCTTTGGCCTGCGCGCGATGAACAACTACGGCCTTTCGGATTTCGGCATGGTGACCTCGTTCACCGAGCACGATCCGCGCGACAAGCTGGGCTCCATCGGCCGCCAGCGCCGCGGCTTCCAGGTTCGCATCGTGGACGACGACGATTTCGAGGTCGGCCCCGGCGAGGTGGGGGAGATCGTGATGCAGAGCGACGAGCCCTGGCGTGCGGCCACCGGCTACTACCGCATGCCCGAAGCCACGCTGGCCGCGCACCGCAACCAGTGGTTTCACACCGGAGACCGTGGCATGCGGGACGAGGACGGCTTTCTCTGGTTCGTCGATCGCAAGAAGGACTGTATCCGCCGGCGTGGAGAGAACATCTCGGCTTTCGAGGTGGAGCAGATCATCGCCACCCACCCGGCGGTGGCCAACGCCGCCGTGGTGCCGCTGGCCACGAGCAACAACGACGAGGAAGTCGGGGCGGTGGTGGTGCGCAGGGACGGCAGCGCGCTGGACGAGCGGCAGATCATCGAGCACTGCCAGCGCAACATGGCCTACTTCATGGTGCCGCGCTATATCCAGTTCCGCGCTGAACTGCCGACCACGGTGAACCAGAAGGTGGAGAAGTTCAGGCTGCGCCAGGAGCTCGAGCGCGACCTTTCTTTGGCGTGGGACCGCGAGGCGGCCGGCGTGCAGGTTCAGCGCTAGCGGCGGGCGCGGTCGATGCCGGCTTGCCCGGCGGCAGACCACGCGCCTTGACCATGTAGCCCTGCTGGAGCTTGGTCAGGGCGGAGGCCATTTCCTTCACGGCCTTCTCTGCATCGCGCTTGCGCAGGTGGTTGAGCAGCCGCTTGCGTGAGGGCAGGGTGTAGTCCTGGTCCTCGGTCGGGCCGATGGCCTTCACGAACTGGCGCGTGATTTCCATGATGCCCTCGGTCGTGGCCAGCAGGATGGGGTTGTGCGTGGCCTTGGCGAGCAGCACGTGAAAAGCCTGGTGGTACTTGGTGCGCTCCTCGAAGCTGCCGGCCTTGTGCATCTCCTCGGCCATGGCCACGTTGCGCTCCAGTTCGGCCAGGTCCTCGTCGGTCATGTTCTCGCAGGCCATGCGGATCACGGCTGAGCTGATGGAAATGCGCGCCGCCGTGAGGTGCTCGGGGGTGATGGCGCCCAGGAAGTACAGGTCGCGCATGCCGTTGACCACCGCGTTGGAGCTGCCCGGCAGCACGAAAGCGCCACCGGCGGAACCCAGCTTGAGCTCGATGAGGCCGCTGAGTTCGAGTGCCCGCAACGCCTCGCGCATGGTGTTGCGGCTGACGCCGAACATCTGCGCCAGATCGCGCTCGGGTGGCAGTTTGTCACCGGGCCGGAGCTTCCCTTCGGAAATGTTGCGCCGCAACTGGCTCGCCACTTCCTGGTAGATGCGTTGGGGACTTATCGGCTGGATGCCGAAGCTGGAGGTGGGAGCGGATGTTTTCATGTCGCAATCGTAGTGGCAAAGGATGGTTGTTGCCCGGGCAATTTCTATTGCTTCATTGGTTGGTCCAATGATATATTGACGAGATGCTTGACGCGATACTTTCCCAGACGGTCAACGGGCTGGTGCTGGGTTTTCTGTTCATCCTGATCTCGATCGGGCTGTCGATAGTCTTTGGGCTGCTGGGCATCGTGAACGTGGCGCACGGGGCATTCTTCGCTCTGGGCGCTTACTTCGCGCTGACGCTGCAGCGCGAGTTTGGCTGGGCGGCGGTGGTGCTCGCGCCCCTTGGGGTGGGGCTGGTGGGCATCGTGGTGGAGCGCGTGCTGGTGCGCCGGCTCTACGGCAAAGACCCGCTGATGACGCTGGTGCTGACCTTCGCGCTCTCGCTGTTCATCGAAGCCGTGATCCGCACCACCTGGGGCTCCAGCGCGCAGCCGCTGTCGCCGCCGGAGCTGTTCTCCGGCTTCGTCGAGTACGGACCCATTCTCACCACCACCTACCGCCTGGCGGTGCTGTGCATCACCGTGGCGCTGCTGCTGCTGCTCTGGGCCTTCCTGGTCTTCACGCCCTACGGCCGCATCCTGCGCGCGGGCAGCCGCGACCCGCAGATGGTCGGCATGCTGGGCATCAACCTGCCTCTGGTGCTCACCGGCGCCTTCGGCGTGGGCTGCATGCTGGCCGGCGCGGCCGGGGTGCTGGCCGCGCCCCTGTGGTCGGTCACGCCCAGCATGTCCGCGCAGGCCATCATGCCGGCCTTCGTCATCGTCACCATCGGCGGCCTGGGCTCCTACGGCGGCGCGGTGGTGGCCGGCCTGCTGGTGGGCCTGGTCACGGCCATGAGCACCCAGTTCTTCCCGCAGGCCGCCGGCGTGGCGATGTACCTGCTGATGGCCGCCATCCTGCTGGTGCGTCCGCGTGGCCTCTTTGGCGAGCATTGGGAACACTTCTCATGATCCGAGTCTTGAAACATCCCGTGGCGCAAGTGGCGGCCGCGCTGCTGGTGCTCAGCCTGCTGACCCTGGTGACCACGCTGCCGCTGGGCCGTGTCACCCAGATCGCCATCTATGTGCTGTATGCGGCCGGCATCGGCCTGCTGGTGGGCTACCTGGGCCTGGTGCCCTTTGGTGGCTCGGTGTTCTTCGGCCTGGCCAGCTACGCGGCCGCGCTCTCGCTGCTGCACTGGTTCGCCGATCTCAACGAGTTCGTCGGCCTGGCGTTCGCGGTGGTCTTCACCGCGCTGGTGGCGCTGCCGGTGGGCGCACTCATCCTGCGCCGGCGCGGGCTGTACTTCTCGCTGCTGAGCCTGGCCTGCGCCATGATCACCTACGAGATCGCCTACAAGTGGACGGACTTCACCGGCGGCGAGAACGGCCTGCAGCGCGTGCCGCGCCCGGTGCTGGAGTCGGACCTGGCCTTCCACCTTTTCGTGGTGGGGGCCGTGCTGGTCACGCTCTGGCTGATGTGGCGCCTGGCGCATTCGCCGCTGGGCCGGCTGTTCCAGGCCATCCGGGACAACGAGCAGCGCGCCTCCAGCCTGGGCTACGACGTGCAGCGCGTCAAGCTGGCCGGCTTTGTGCTCTCGGCCGCGATCACCGGGCTGGCCGGCGGGCTGCTGACCCTGTTCATGCGCGGCGTGTACGCCAATCCGCTGAGCTGGGAGCACGCGGCCGACGCACTGCTGATGACGGTGCTGGGCGGCATGCACCACTTTGTGGGCTCGCTCTGGGGCGCGGTGCTGTTCATCGTGCTGGAGGACCAGCTCAGCACCCTGATCAACAACTGGTGGCTGGTGTTCGCGCCCATCATCATCGTGGTCGCGCTGGCCGCGCCCGAGGGGATCCACGGCCTGCTGCGGCGCGCCATCGGGCTCAAGGGCTGGACGCTGGTGCGCGAAGGCATTCCCGAGCGCCCGGCGCGGATCACGCCCTATGTGCCGGCGGCCGCTGCCCACGCGGGCGCCTCGGCTGAGCCGCTGCTCAGCGTGCGCGGGCTGAGCAAGAAGTTCGGCTCGCTCACGGTTGCCGCGGGCTACGACTTTGACGTGCACGCGGGCACGCTGCACAGCTTCATCGGCCCCAATGGCGCGGGCAAGACCACGTTCTTCAACATGCTCAGCGGCGTATTGCCGGCCGATGGCGGGGTGGTGCGCTTCCTGGGGCAGGACATCACCCGCCTGCCGATGCACAAACGCATCCGCCTGGGGCTGGCGCGCTCGTTCCAGATCGTGAGCGTGTTCACCCACCTCAGCGCGTTCGAGAACGTGCGCCTGGCGGTGCAGGCCACGCGGCCGGCGGCGCACGCGCCCTGGCGCGACGCGCACGCCGACGAGGAGGTCAATGCGCGCACCTGGTCGGTGCTGGAGGCGGTGGGCCTGAGCGCGCGCGCGGGTGAGCTCTGCACGGATCTCTCGCACGGCGAGCGGCGCCTGCTGGAGATTGGCATCACGCTGGCCACGGAGGCCCGGCTGCTGCTGCTGGACGAGCCGCTGGCGGGTCTGGCCGAGGCGGACCGCGAGCGCGTGGCCGGCCTGATCCAGGCGCTGGCGCGTTCGCACGCGGTGGTGCTGATCGAACACGACATCGACCGCGTGCTCGCGCTCTCGGACCGCATCACCGTGCTGCACCAGGGCCGTCTCATTGCCGATGGCAAGCCGGCCGAGGTGGCGGCCAACCCGGAGGTGGTGCGGGCCTACCTGGGCAGCCCTCCGCAGGAGCGCGGGGTGTCGGCGGCCACGGCCGCGCCGGTGCGTGCCGATGCGCCGGTGCTGCTGCAGGCCAGCGGGCTGGCCGCCGGCTATGGCGGGGGCCGCATCCTGGACGGCGTGAACCTCACGGTGCGCGAAGGCGAGGCCGTGGCCCTGCTGGGGCGCAATGGCGTGGGCAAGACCACGCTGCTGCGCGCGCTCTACGGCATGCTGCCCGCCGACGAGGGGCGCGTGGTATGGGGCGGGCGCGAGATCCAGGCCCTGCGCCCGTTCGAGATCAACCGGCTGGGCATGTCCATGGTGCCCGAGGGCCGGCGCCTGTTCCCCAACCTCACGGTGCAGGACAACCTGCTCATCGCGATGCGCAAGGGCGGGATGTCGCTGGAGGAGATCTACGAGCTGTTTCCGCGCCTGGCCACGGTGCGCCGCTCGCGTGCGGAGAACATCTCCGGTGGCGAGCGCCAGATGGTGGCGATCGCGCGCTCGCTGCTCACGCCCAGCCGCCTGATCCTGCTGGACGAGCCTTTCGAGGGCCTGGCGCCGGCGGTGGTCAACGAGGTGATGGCCGCGGTGCTCAAGCTGCGCGGGCGCGTGGCCATGGTGCTGGTGGAGCACCACGCCGAGCAGGTGCTCTCCATCGTCGACCGCGCCGTGGTGCTGGTCAATGGCCGCGTGGCGTTCGAGGGCCAGGCCTCTGCTCTGGCCGCCGATTCCGCTCTGCAGGCTCGCCTGCTCGGCATCGTCGAGGCTGCGCCAACCGCTGTTTCCCAGGCCGAGCCTGCCTGATCCGCGTTTTCGTTCAGGGCTCACTTCACTCATCCAACAGGAGACAACCATGTCACGTGATTCGCACTTCTCTCCCGATCGCCGCCGCCTGCTGCAGACGGCGGGGGCCGGGGCGGCCATTCTGGGCGCACCGGCGCTGGTGTTTTCGCAAGGCAACGCGCCCATCAAGATCGGCAGTGTGCTGCCGCGCCAAGGGCCGTTCGCGCTGCAGGGCGAGGCGGCGACCCTGGGCATCAAGATCGCGCTGGACCAGGCCAACAACCAGGTGCTGGGCCGGCCCATCCAGTGGGTGGCGTACGACGAGCCCAACCCGCTGGGTGCGCAGCAGAACATGCAGAAGCTGATCCAGGAGGACAAGGTGGCGGCGGTCATCGGTGGCAGCAACAGCGCCACCGGCCTGGCCATTGCCTCCACCGCCGCGGCCGGCAAGATGCCCACTATCATCAGCGCAGCCCTGGCACGCGAGATCACCGGCAAGAACTGCAACCGCTACGTCTTCCGCAACAACGCGCCGCCGCCGGTGTACGCCAAGCTGCTGGCGCGCCAACTGCTGCCCATCGGCAAGCGCTGGTACTTCCTGGTGGGGGCCTACGCCTACGGCCAGGAGGCTTACCAGATGCTCAAGAAGGAGCTCGAAGCCGCAGGCGGCACCGACCTGGGCGTGGATTCGGCCGCCGTGGGCACGACCGACTTCAGTTCCATCATCCTCAAGATCCGCCAGGCGCGGCCCGACGTGGTGGCCCTGGGCATCGCCGGCACCGACCTCACAGCCTTCCTCAAGCAGTACAACGAGTTCGGTCTGCGCGGCCGCATTCCGCTGGCCAGCCTCACGGCCACCGACGAGGACGTCTGGTCGCAGAGCAACATCTCCGGGATCATGGGCAAGTACTGGCATTTCAACAACCCGGCCAACGGCCCGGCCGAACTCGCCTTCAACGAAGCCGTGCGCAAGATCAAGGGAACGCCGGCCTCGGCGAGCATGGCGCAGGGCTGGGTGTGCATGAACATGGTCCTGGCGGCGATCGAGAAGGAAAAGTCGGCCGCCGCGCCGGCCATCGTGCGCGGCCTGGAAACGGTGCGTCCTGCGCACGTGCCGGGCTACTTCCGTGAATGGGACCACCAGTTCATCACCCGCTTGCCGGTGGTGAAGGTGCGCGACAAGGTCACCGATCGCTACGACATGCTGGAGATGCTCAATGCCGACATGAAGATGGCCGATTTCGAGGCGCTGTACGGCACCAAGGAAGAGATCGGCTGCTCCATGGGCGGCCTCTGAGCGTGGCGCCGACCGCCTTGCAAGGCCAGGTGGCCATCGTCACCGGCGCGGCGCGCGGCCTGGGCCGCGCCTATGCGCTGCGCCTGGCCGCGCTCGGGGCCGACGTGGTGATCGCCGACATCGACCTGGAGTCCGCCAGGCAGTTTGACGAAGCGCTCACCGCCGCCAGCGTGCCCGACGAAGTGCGCGCGCTGGGTCGGCGCAGCCTGGGCGTGCAAGGCGACCTGACGCAGCGCGAGGCGGCCGACGCCCTGGTGGCGCGCACGCTGGCCGAGTTTGGTCGAGTGGACATCCTGGTCAACAACGCCGGTGGCGCCTTCTCTCCGGTGGAGCGCAGTGCCGCGTCGCGCTTCCCCGACGAGGACATGGCGCAGATGTTCGGCGTGAACTACCTCAGCGCGGTGCATTGCTGCCAGGCCGTGGCCGAGCCCATGCGCGCGCAGCGCAGCGGCGTGATCGTCAACATCGCGACCATGGTGGCGCTCGACGCCTCCAAGTCCGGCGCCAACCTCACGCCGTACTCCGTGGCCAAGGCCGCCGTGCTGCACTACACGCGCCACCTCGCCGCCGAACTCGGCCCCGACGGCATCCGCGTGAACTGCCTCTCGCCCGGCGGCATGCTCACGCAGCGCATCCGCAAACAGTCCGAAGGCCGCAACATGCACACCGAAAAGGAAATGCGGCGCATCCCGCTGCGCCGCTTCGGTGAGGTCGAAGACTGCGCCAACGTGCTCGAATTCCTGGTCACGCCCCTCTCGGGCTACGTCACCGGCCAGTGCATATCGGTCTGCGGCGGTGCGGTGCTGACGCCGTCGTAGGGAGGGCGGCCACCCCGCCCAATCTCAGAGACGCCAAGGGCCCGACCTCACCACCCCAGCGAGCGAAGCGAGGCGTGCAAGCCCAGAGATGCCGAGGGTCCGGCTCCGCCGGCCCAAGGCATCGTCCCCCCTCGAAGCGCCGAAGGCGCGCTACGGAGGGGGGGAAGCCGCGCAGCGGCGCAGGGGGTGTCCTCAGCCCCCAAAATTGAGTTTCAGACCCGGCCGGTCCCAGGTCATCGCGACCAGTTCGCCGCGGTGGGCCAGGGTGATGTAGGCGGTCTTCATGTCGGTGCCGCCAAAGCAGATGTTGGTGGTGTGGCCGTCGGGCATGGGCACGTGGTTCACGGTCGCGCCGTCGGGGGACACGGTGGTGATGCCGCCCCGGATCAGCGTGGCGCAGCAGACCGTGCCATCGGCGCAGACGGCCATGGAGTCCAGCATCTGCAGGCCGGGCAGACCCACCACCAGGCGGCCGCCGTTGGGCGAGGGCCGGGGCTGCTTCGCCACCTCACCGGGACCGGTGATATCGAAGGCCCAGAGGCGCCCGGTCTCGGTTTCGGCCACGTAGAGGGTCTTCTCGTCCGGCGACAGGCCCACGCCGTTGGGTTTGGAGATCGGAAAGATCACCTCCTTGAGCAGGCTGCCGTCGGCGCGCGCGTAGTACACGCCGCCGCGGTCCATATCGCGCGCGCGGGTCTTGCCGAGGTCGGAAAACCAGAAGCCGCCCTGGCGGTCGAACACCAGGTCGTTGGGACCGCAGAGGCGGTGCGGGCCGGTGTGGGTGTAGAGCACCTCGCTCTTGCCGGTGTCGAGATCGACGCGCTCGATGCGGCCCCCCCGGTAGTCGGCGCTGGGCCCGACCACATGGCGCTTGCCGTCCTCCACATGCCAGGCGAAACCGCCGTTGTTGCAGACATAGACCTTGCCATCGGGCCCGATCGCAGCGCCGTTGGGCCCATCGCCCAGCTCGGCCACGGTCTGCTTGCTGCCGTCGGGCCGCACACGTGTCAGGCGCCCGCCAGCCACCTCCACCACCAGCACGGAACCGTCTGGCAGGGCCACCGGCCCCTCAGGAAAGTCCAGGCCACTGGCCACGACGCGAATATCAGGTTGATGCATGTCTTTCCTCCATGACGCCGAACGTCCTTCTCAAGAGATCACCCCAGCGAGCGAAGCGAGGCGCCCAAACCCAGAGATGCCGAGGGTCCGGCTCCGCCGGCCCAAGGCATCGTCCCCCCTCCCAGCGCCGAAGGCGCGCCAGAGAGGGGGGAAGCCGCGCAGCGGCGCAGGGGGGTGTTCCCCATCACCTTTCCAACACGATGCCGCTGCGCTCGCGGTCCCAGACGGTGTCGAGTGCGGCTTCCATGCCTTGCTTGAGGCGGAACTTCTCCACCTTCTGGTTCACCGTGATGGGCAGCTCCGGCAGGATCTGCACGTAGCGCGGCACCATGAAATAGGACATGTTGCGGGCGCAGTGCTGCACGAGGTCGGCCTCGCTGAGGACCTGTCCCTCGCGCAGCACCACGCTGGCGCCCACCTCTTCGTCTCCCTCGGGTGTCTTGACCGGAAACACCGCCACGTTGGCGATGGCGTCGAAGCGCGCGATCACCTGCTCGACCTCGTAGGCCGAGATGTTCTCGCCGCGCCGGCGTATGCAGTCCTTCTTGCGGTCCACGAACCAGAAGTAGCCGTCGGCGTCGCAGCGTGCGCGGTCGCCGGTGTGGAACCACTGGTTGCGGTGCGCCGCCAGGGTGGCTTCGGGCATCTTGTAGTAGCCGGTGGTGGCGCGCCAGGGTTCGTGCGAACGGATCACGAGCTCGCCCACCACGTCCGGCGGGCATTCGAAGTCGTCGTCGTCGACAATGCGCAGCTCGAAGTCGCGCCGTGCCATGCCGATCGAGCCGAGCTTGCTCGGCGGCGCGCCCGGCACGAAGGCGCTGACCGTGCCGAAGTCCGAGAGACCGTAGTTGCTCATGGCCTTGAGGCCGAAGCGGGTCTCGAACGCCTGCACGAAGCCTGGCATGGGCGACATGCTGACCAGCCGGAGCTGGTTGTCGGCGTCGTCCGGGCGCGGCGGCTGGCTCCAGAGGAAGTTGGACATGGCCCCCAGGAAGTTGGTGATGGTCGCGCGCGAATGGCGGATCTCGTCCATGAAGCGCGAGGCCGAGAAGCGCTGCGACAGCGCTACCGAGCCACCGCAGACCAGCGCCGCGCAGAAGGCCGCAAGCAGCGCGTTGTTGTGGAACAGCGGCAGGCAGATGTAGAAGATGTCCGAAGTCCGGTAGCCCTGGGCTTCGGCCGCGCTGGTGCCGTAGGTGAGGGCGGCGGCGTGGGGCAGCATGCTGGCCTTGGACGGGCCGGTGGTGCCGCTGGTGAAGGCCAGCATCAGCAGGTCCGAGCACTTGACGTCCGCGTCCGGCGCGGTGGTGGGCGCGGCAGCCAGCAGCGCCGCCAGGTCGTGGGCGGGCTTGGGCAGCTTCAGGCTGTCTGGCGCGGCGGCTCGGCCATCGGCGCCCAGCACGATCACACCGCGCACCAGGTCGAGTTCGGGCAGCACCTCGGCCAGGCGGGGCGCCAGCGCCTCGTCCACCAGCACCAGAGAAGCATCGCCATGACTCATGTAGTAGCGCAGCAGGTCGCCGCGCGCGGCGGTGTTGACCGGCACCGACACCGCACCCAGCTTGCCCAGGCCCAGGAAGATGGCGAGGTGCTCGGCCGAGTTGCCCAGCATCAGGCCCACGTGCTGTCCCTTTTGCACGCCCACGGCCCTCAGCGCGTTCGCGGCGCGGTTGGCGAAGTCGTCGAGTTCGGCGTAGGTCCACTGGCGCCCGGTCCACAGCTCGGTGAGCAGGACCTTGTTGCCAAAACGCTGGCGCTGCTTGTGCAACACCTGGCCGATGGTGAGTTCGCGCAGGGCGAAGTTGTCGCGTTGGTAGGTGTCGGTCATGAAAGAACTCAGGGCATGTAGGTGCCGCCGTTGATGTCGAAAATCGCACCGGTGATGAAGGAAGATGCGTCGGACGCCAGGTAGGAGACCGCCGAGGCGATCTCTTCCGGGTCACCATACCGGCCCAGGGGCACGCTGCGGGTGAAGGCGGCGCGCACCTCGGGCGAGGAGCCGGCGGTCATGGCGCTCAGGATGGGGCCGGGCGTGACGCTGTTGGCGGTGATGCCGTCGGGCGCTCCCTCCAGCGCGGCGATGCGGGTGAATCCGATCAGGCCGGCCTTGGTGGCGGCGTAGTGCGCGCTCGCCACCGGCGAGACGGTGCGCCCGCCGCGTGAGGAGATGTTGATCACGCGGCCCCAGCGGTGGCGGCGCATCAGCGGCATCACCAACTGGCAGAACAGGAAGGGGGCGGTGAGGTTGATGGCCAGCACGTCCCGCCACTGCGCCGACGGTATCTGCTCGATGGTGAACTTGCCGCCGTCGCGCTTGGGGTGGATGCCGGCGTTGTTGACCAGGATGTCGCAGCGGCCGTGGCGCTGGTCCACCTCCGCGACGGCGGCGCGGATCTGCGCTTCGTCCGCCACATCGCAGACGATGGCATGGGTGCGGCCTTCCAGTTCGTCGGCAACGCGCTGCACCTCAGCCGACCGGTCCAGCATCACGGTGGTGATGCCGTCGCGCACGAACTGCGTGGCGATGGCCAGGCCGATGCCGCTGGCCGCCCCAGTGACCAGAGCCACGCGTGGCGCGGTGGCGGGAGCGGCGCTGCTCATGGCTTCACCGGTGCGGGCAGGGCCAGTTCGGCGGGCAGGCGGTAGGCGCGCACCGCGCTGCCGGCGAAGAGATCGTTCTTCTCGGACTCGGAGAAACCCTCGGCCATGCGCTTGAATGCATTCCACAGCACGCGGTAGGTACAGCAGGACTTGTCGACCGGGAAGTTGCTCTCGAACATGGCGCGCGAGGTGCCGAAAGCCTCGATGCAGGTCTGCACGTAGGGGCCCCAGGCCTTGGCCAGTTCCTCGGAGGTCGGTGGCAGGTCACGGTCGTGGAAGTCGAAGCCGCCCAGGCGCATGCCGATGCCGCCGAGCTTGACGGTGACGTTCGGGCGCTCGGCCAGCGCCTGGATGGAGGCCTTCCATTCCCGGAACACCTCGTCCTGCCGGCCCGCGTAGGGTCCCAGGCCGGCGCGACCGCCCAGGTGGTTGAGTACCACCGGCGTGTGCGGATGCAGATCGATGAGCTCGATGAGCTGCGGCAGCTGCGGGTGGTAGACCCACGCGTCGAAAGAAAGGCCCATCTGGCCCAGCACTGCGTAGCCTTCGCGGAACGCGGGGTTGCGCAGCAGGTCTTGCGGCGGCGGACGCAGCAGCGTGCTCACCTCAGGGCTGGCGTCCCAGGCCGCCATGTGGCGGATGCCGCGAAAGCGGTCGGGTGCGCGGTCTTTGCAAGCCTGCAGGACCTCTTGAGCGAAGGCGCCCAGCGTCAGGTCCACCTTGCCGATGATGCCGGCGCAGGCGCGCACCGCGCCATACACGCCGCTGGCGCTCATGGCGCCCACACCATTGACGAACTCGACTTCGCCCACGCAGGCGAAGCGCGGATCGCCGTCGGCGCGGTACATGGAACTGCATTCGGCGAACACCGTGCCGCGCACGTGGTGGCCCGTGTTCAGGTCCGCCAGCAGGTCGGGCAGCAGGTAGCGGTGGTGAGGGCGGTCCCAGAGGTGGTGGTGCGGGTCGACGATGGGTCGCCCCGGGTCGAGCACGGGTTCGTCGCGCAGGGCCAGCCAGGCTTCGTCGATGTGGTGGTGCGGCGGTGCGCCGCGTTTCGGGGCTGTCGTCGTGCTCATGCGTGTCTCCCTCTCAGCACATGAAGGTGCCGCCGTTGACGTCGATCACGGTGCCGGTGAGGTAGCCCGAATCTTCCGATGCCAGGAACTCCACCACGTGGCCGATCTCGTCGGGCGTGCCGATGCGGCCCACCGGGATGCGCCCGACCAGCATGGCGCGCTGCTCGGCGCTGCCCTGCTCGGTCATGGGCGAGACGATGCGCCCCGGGGCGATGCAGTTGGCGGTGATGCCATGCGGCGCCACCTCCGCCGCGATGACCCGCGTCATGCCGATCATGCCGGCCTTGGCCGCGGCGTAGTGGATACCGGCGGTGTCGACGAGCGTGCGGCCCGCGCGCGAAGACATGTTGACGATGCGGCCCCAACCGTTGCGCTGCATGAGGGGCGCGACCTCGCGGCACAGCACGAAGGCGGCGGTCAGGTTCACGCCCAGCACTTCGTTCCACTGAGCCGTCGTCATCTTCAGGAAGCTGTTGCGCTCGCCGTTGACCTTGGGGTGTATGCCTGCGTTGTTCACCAGCACGTCGAAGCGCCCATACCGCGCATCCACGTCCGCCACCATCTTTTTCACGGCGGCCTCGTCGGCGATGTCCAGCACCACGGCCTGCGCCTGGTGGCCCTCGCTGGCAATGGCCGCGGCGGCGGCGTTCACCTTGTCGTCACGGTCGATCGCGATCACCTGGTAACCCGCCCGCGCCAGACGCTGCGCAATGCCCAGACCAATGCCACCGCCCGCACCCGTGACGGCAGCGACCCTTTGCAGTTTCGTGTTCAAGAGGTATCTCCTAGATCAGTGTTCAAACGATGAGGCACAAGGCACCAAGCCAGCGAAGCGAAGCAAGGCGAGGCGTGCAAACCCAGAGATGCCGAGGGTCCGGCTCCGCCGGCCCAAGGCATCGTCCCCCCTCCCAGCGCCGAAGGCGCGCCAGAGAGGGGGGAAGCCGCGCAGCGGCGCAGGGGGGTGTTCCACCCTCACACCGTGCCCACAGGCATGGGCGGCGAACCGACCAGGCCCGGCAGGCGCAGTGGTGGCGCGGTCAGCAGGAAGCGGCTGCGCCCGTGCTGGCGCAGCCAGGGGCCGATCTGGCCGAAGTACCAGATCTCGCCCAGGAAGATGCCCAGCTTGAACAGGCAGTGCTCGTGCAGGGGCATCATCGAATGCTTGGGGCCGCCGCCCGCGTTGGCGGCGCTGGTGACGGCTTCCACGCCCAGGTTGTCGGCGCAGATGGCGACCAGGCCGCTGTCGGTGATCCAGTTGAGCAAGGCCTTGTCGTTGCCGTCGAGTACCGCGCAGGACTTCTTGAGGCGGTCGAAGTCGGGTTGCTTGTTCATGGCCAGCACCATGTCGGCCCAGCCGGTGTAGAGGCAGAGGAAGTCGCCGGCCTCGACGACGGTCTTCTGGCGTTCCAGCGCGCGCATGAGGGCGTCGTAGCCCACGGCCACCTGCTGCTCACCGTAGATGGCCGCCAGGTCCACCATCACGCCGCGCCCTTGCGCGCCGGTTTCGGCCAGGGTTTCCATGCCGAGCTTGCGGGCGAACGGGCCACCGGGCTGGTCCGGTCCGAGCACATGCTCACCCGCGCGCCAGCCGTTGTAGTAGACGGGCTCGGCCACGCCGTCGCCGTCGGCGTCGAACTCCTGGCCCCAGTGCGCCAGCGAGTCCCATTGCGTGGAATACTGGGTGCAGATGGTCACCGCGTCGTCCGAGGTGATGTCGAACAGCGAGTGGTTCTGGCAGGAGAAGCAGAAGTTGTAGCTGTACTCGCCGGTGGCGCGGCGCGTGGCCTCGATGCGCGGTGCTCGCCGGCTGGGCACGAGGTCCGCTCCGCCGGGGTAGTCCAGCGGCAGGCTCAGGGAAAAGGCCAGTCCTTCGGTCACTTCGCGCACCGCGGCCAGCCGCCGCGCAGGGGTGATCAGGTTCATGCGCCCGATCTGGTCGTCGTCGCCGAAGTCGCCCCAGTTCGAGCCTTCGGGCCGGTTCTTCCATCGCATGTCGAGGTGTCTCCTGGTTGATTTGCCGGAATGAGTATAGATCGTATGCTAGTATTGGTCCATCCATTTGAACAATGAACTTATTCACCATCCAGGACGCCCGATGACAGACAACTCATTGAGGGGGCGCGTTGCCATCGTCGGCATCGGCGAGACCGCCTACTACAAGCATTCCCAGTCGCCGGACGCGGAGTTCAAGCTCGCGCTCAAGGCGGTGCTGGCGGCCGCCAAGGACGCGGGCATGGACCCGCGCGACATCGATGGCGTGGCCTCGTACTCCAACGACCGCAACGACCCGTCGCGCCTGGCCGCTGCGCTGGGCATGAAGCAGTTGCGTTCCACCACCATGCAGTGGGGCGGCGGCGGTGGCGGCTGCTGCGGCGCGGTGGCCAACGGCGCCGCAGCCATCGCATCCGGCCTGGCCGACTGCGTGGTGGCGTTCCGGGCGCTGGCGCAAGGCCAGTTCGGCCGCTTCGGCAAGGCGCCTACCGCGCCCACCATCTCCAGCGACATGGCCTACCAGGCGCCGTACGGCGTGCTGTCCCCGGGGCAGAAGTTCGCCATGAAGGCGCGCCGCTTCATGCATGAGAACGGCGTGAAGCAGGAAGCGCTGCGTGCCATCGCCATGGCTTCCTACCACCATGCGCAAGCCAATCCGCGCGCGGTGATGCACGGCAAGCCGCTGGACGCGGACAAGTACGACAACTCGCGCTGGATCGTCGAGCCCTTCCACCTGTTCGACTGCTGCATGGAGAACGACGGTGCGGCCGCCGTGATCATGGTGCCGGCCGAACGCGCGAAGGACTTTCCCAACCGCCCGGTGTACATCCTGGGCGCCGCGACCGGATCGGACTACCGCGTGGGTGCCAACGCGCACAACCAGCCCAACTACGCCAGTTCCAGCTTCTCCACCGTGGCGCCCAACATGTACCGTATGGCCGGCATGGGCCCCAAGGACGTGGGCGTGGTGCAGAGCTACGAGAACTTCACCGGTGGCGTGCTCATGGCGCTGGCCGAGCACGGCTTTTTCAAACCGGAGGAGGCGAACGACTTCCTGCAACTGGAGAACCTGATCGCGCCCAACGGCAAGCTGCCGCTCAATACCAGCGGCGGCAACCTGGCCGAGTGCTACATGCACGGCTTCGAGCTGGTGCTGGAGGCCGTGCGCCAGGTGCGCGGCACCTCCACGTCGCAGGCGCCGCGCAACGACGTGGCCCTGGTGATCGGCGGGCCCATGGTCACGCCGGTGAGCAATCTTCTTCTGGGTTCGGAGGCCACGCTGTGAGCGCCACCATGAGCAATACCAACGTCACCAACGAGTCCTACCTGCCGGCCGGCCTGCCGATCCCCGTTTCCGAGGGCGACGGCCTGTCCGCGCCGTTCTGGAACGGCCTGCGCGAGAACCGCGTCATGGTCCAGCACTGCAAGGCCTGTGGCACCTGGCAGCACGGTCCCGAGTGGATCTGCCATGGCTGCCACGCCATCGACCCGCCGTTCGAGGCGGTGGCACCGCGCGGCCGCATCTACAGCTGGGAGCGCGTCTGGCACCCGGTGCATCCCTGCCTGAACGACCATGGGCCCTACCTGGTGGTGGTGGTCGAGATCGATGGCGCGCCAGGCGTGCGGATGCTGGGCAACCTGCTCGGCGACCCCAAGGCCGAGGTGCGCATCGGTGCCGTGGTGGAAGGCGTGTTCGAGCACCATGCCGACGCACAGCCGCCCTATACACTGCTGCAGTGGCGGTACGTGAAATAGGCTCTTCCATTCCCCTTCGGCTGATCGGCCTGCTGGTGCTGGGCCATGTGGCCTTCGCCGGCGGGCGCTTCACGCTGACGCTGCAGGCGGTGGCGCTGCAGGCCTCGCCCGCCGCCATCGGCCTGGTGATGGGGCTGCTCATGGTGGTGCCCATGTTCCTGGCGGTGCGCATCGGCCGCTGGTCCGACACCCTGGGTTTCATGAAGCCCGCCTCGGCCGGCCTGGCCATGGGGGGCGCCGGGGCGCTGCTGGCGGCGTGGTGGCCCGGCATCCCGGTGCTGTGCGTGGCCAGTGTGCTGATTGGCACCGGCTACATGCTGGCGCACGTCGCGGTGAACAACGCCATTGGCCAGCAGTCACGTCCCGAGGAACTCACCCGCGCTTTTTCCTGGCTGGCCATGGGCTTCTCGGTCTCGGGCCTGGTCGGGCCGCTGATGTGCGGCCTGGCCATCGACCATCTGGGCTACCGGGCCGCCTTCACGCTCGCCGCGGTCTGTTCGCTGGCTTCTCTCTATGCGCTGGCTTCCATGCGCCAGGGGCAAGCCGTGCGGCCGCGGGTGCCTGCCGGCGAGGCGCGCCGCTCGGTGGTCGACCTGCTGCGTCACCCGCCGCTGCGCGCGGTGTTCGTGGTCAGCGGGCTGCTGTCCATGGGCTGGGACCTGTTTTCCTTTCTGGTGCCGCTGCACGGCGCGCGCTCCGGACTGAGCGCCACCGCCATCGGCCTGCTCATGGGCGCGTTCGGCGTCGGTACTTTCGTCATTCGCATCTTTTTGCCCTACCTGTCGGCGGGGCCGGGGCAGTGGCGCACGCTGCGCTGGGCGCTGTTCGTCACCGCCGTGGGCTACCTGTTGTTTCCCATGGCCGACAGCTTCGCCGCCATGTTGCCGGCGTCCTTCGCGCTGGGACTGGCGCTCGGCTGCGGTCAGCCGATGGCCATGAACCTGCTGCACGTGACGGCGCCCGCGGGCCGCGCGGGTGAGGCGGTGGGCGTGCGCTCCACGCTGACCAGTGCCAGCCAGACCTTCCTGCCCCTGGTGTTCGGTGCGCTGGGCGCCGCGCTGGGCGTAGGCGTGATGTTCTGGATCGGCGCGGTGGTGCTGGCAGGCGGTGGCGTTTACGCCGGCCGCCACCGCTGAGCCTGGTTCAACCCGCTGCAGAGGGCCGGCGGGCGAGCGCGCGGGCGAATGCCCAGCCGGTGAGCAGCAGGGCGCCGGCAGCGGTCAGCAGCATGGGGGCGTAGCCCAGGTGGTCGATCGTCCAGCCCGAGAGCGTGACGCCCAGCGCCTGGCCTCCGAACAGGCAGAACGCGAACAGCGCCACCGCCGTGCCGCGCGAAGCCGGTGCCATCTGCGTCGCATGTGTCTGCAGTGTGTTGTGGAACAGGTAGGTGCCAAAGCCCATCAGCAGGGCGATCGGGCCGGCGGCGATCCACCAGGGCGAGAGCCACAGCGAAAGGTAGGCCGCGGCCATGAGAATGCCGCCCACGAACACCATGCGGCGCTCGCCCAGCGAAGCCACCAGACGGCGCGCGCTCAAGGCATAGACCAGGCCGCCCACGGCGTAGAGCGCGATCAGGCCCGAGGCCAGCGCCAGCGTGAGGCCGTGGCGGGTGTGCAGGTAGGTGGGCAGGAAGGCCATCGGACCGAGCAGGAAGACGCCTTCGGCAGCGACCGCGAGCAGCACACGGCGCGCCCAGGGAATCTGCAGCACGGCCTGCAGATTGCGCAGAAAGAAGAAGGCGCCGCCCGTGTGCGTGGCGCTGGTCTGCTGCGTGGGCATGCGGCGCACGCGCGAGAGCAGCAGGCCTGCCACCAGCGTGAAACCGGCGGCGAGTGTGAAGAAGGCGCCGCGCCAGCCGGCCGCCAGATCGGCGAACAGGCCACCCGCGAGCTGTCCGGCCATCATGCCGGATAGGGTGCCGGTGAGGAAGCGTGCCAGCGTCGCCTGGCGTTGGGCATACGGCACGTTGTCGCCGATCCACGCCATGGCCAGCGGGATCACCCCGGCGGCGGCCATGCCCCAGGCCATGCGCGACCAGACCAGTGCGTCGAAGCCCGGTGCCAGCGCCGAGGCGAGCGCGCCCGCCGCGCAGCCGAACAGGGCCAGGCACATCAACCGGGCCTTGCCGTAGCGGTCGCCCAGGGGGCCGAACACCAGTTGCATCAGGCCATAGGCCACCGAGAAACTGATCACCACCTGGCCGGCGGCACCAGGGGTGATGCTGAAGTCGCGCGCCAGCCGGGGCAGCAGGCCGTCGCTGATGCGCAGGGCGGCGCCGCTGAAGAAGGCCGCGCAGGCCATCAGCAGGATGGTGCTGTCGCGCTGCGCGTCGTCGGCGGGCGACGACGTGGCCGTGGTGGCGGGCTCGCTGCTCACGCCCAGCGTGCCTTCACGTCGGCCGCCGTCGCCGCCGCCGAGGGCGTGGGGCCCTGGATGGCCGAGGGGGTGCGGGAGAAGCGGGGTGCGGGCGCCGGATGGCTCACGCCCTCCACGTCCACGAAGGCCTGCCGGGCCACGTTGTGGGGATGGGCAGGCACTTCGCTGAGTGGCAGCACCGGGGCGAAGCAGACGTCGGTGCCCTCCAGCAGATCCACCCACTCGGTGCGCGTCTTCGTGCGGAAGATGCGCTCGAAGGCGGCGTGCATCTCGGGCCAGCGGGAGCGGTCGGTCTGCACGCCATGCAACTCGGCTGGCAGGCCGACGCGCTCGCACAGTTCCTTGAAGAACTGGGGTTCGATGGGGCCCACGCAGATGTGCTGGCCATCCGAGGTCTCGTAGGCGCGGTAGTAGGGTGAGCCGCCGTCCAGCATGTTGCTGCCGCGCTCTTCCTTGAACAGGCCGCGGCGCTGGTGCGAGATGAAGTTGCTCATGAGCGAGATCGCGCCGTCGGTCATGGCGGCATCCACCACCTGGCCCTTGCCCGAGCGCTGGGCTTCGTGCAGCGCTGCCAGCACGCCCACCACCAGGTACAGGCTGCCGCCCCCGTAGTCGCCTACCAGGTTCAAGGGCGGCGTGGGCGCGCCGCCGGCCGGGCCGATGGCGTGCAGCGCGCCGGTGAGCGCGATGTAGTTGATGTCGTGCCCGGCCGCTTGCGCCAGGGGACCTTCCTGGCCCCAGCCGGTCATGCGGCCATAGACCAGGCGCGGATTGCGCGCGGCGACCACGTCGGGCCCGAAGCCCAGCCGCTCCATCACGCCGGGGCGGAAACCTTCGATCAGCACGTCCGCGTGTTCCAGCAGACCCATGACCTCTTCGCGCGCGGCGGGGTCCTTGAGATCGGCCATCACGACGCTGCGGCCCCGGCCGGTGATGTTGTTGGCATCGCCCAGCTTGCGCGTGGGGCGGTCGATGGTGACGACGTCCGCGCCCATGTCGGAGAGCAGCATGCAGGCGAACGGGCCGGGGCCGATGCCAGCGAATTCGATGACGCGCAGGCCGGCCAGTGGGCCGCGGGTGGACAGGGTGGAGGCCATGGTTGAAGTCCTTTCAGTGTAGGCAGTTCAGGTGGGGCCGCGCTGGAGCAGGGCAATGCTGCCCAGGAACAGCGTGGTGAGAGTGAGGTACAGCGGGGCGAAGACGCGGTTGAGCCTGAGGGTCACGGTCGTGATCGGGTAGCCGAAGTAGCGGCTGGCCATCAGCGCCATCATGGAAAACGGCGTGGCATAGCTGGCCAGGCCCCAGACCACCATGATCGTGGCCATGTGGATGATGGGTGGCAGCCCCACCATCTCCGGTGGAAACGCCGACCCCACCAGCACCACCGAGAGCACCGGATGGACCGCCATCATCGCCAGGGCGAGGATGAAGCCCATGAGCGCCAGACAGGCCAGGAAGGGCGAGAGGGCCAGCACCCCGCCGATGGCGCTGATCCAGTTGGCGGGGATCACGCTGGCGATCACCGTGCCGCCGCAGCCCGCGGCCATGAACAGCGCGGCCTCGCCCGCCAGCGCCGGCAGCTTGAGGTAGTCCTCGCGCAGGCGTTCGGTGGCCTGCGCCAGGCGCCGGGGCGCTGGCGACTGCAGAGTGTGCAGGCCCAGCACCACCAGCGGGATCAGCAGGATCAGGCCGGCCACCACCGGCACGTGCAGTGTGTGGGTGAAGGTGATCACCAGCGCGAGGAAGCCCGCCATCGCCAGCACCATGGGTACCAGGGCGCGCAACAAGGGCCCGCGCGGCAGCGGCGCGCGGGCGGGGTACACCCGGCCGCGCTGGCGCCAGAGGTCGAGCAGGGTGCCCAGAACGATGGCGCATCCCGCCATGGCCAGGCACAGCGGCAAGGCCAGCGTCCATTTCAGTCCCGGGTAGAGCGCCAGCAGGATGGTCAGGTTGCTGAACATCGGGCTCCACAGCGTCGCGGCGGCCAGGCTGCGCATGAGCGCGGCCACCATGGCCTGCCGGTCCTCGTCCACCGGGACCTCGCCCTTGGCGGCCATGTCCATCAGCATGCTCACGCCGGCCATGCCCATCAGGCCGCCGAAGAGCTGGCAGGCCAGCGAAAGCACCAGGTAGCGGCTGCGCAGGCCCGAACCGAGCAGGTAGCGCGCCACCACGTCGGTCTTGGGGCTGTTGAGCGCTGCGCGGGCCATCAGCGTTACCGAAGCGATCACGGAAATCATCATGCCGCCGATGGCCACGCCTCTGCTCAGGCTCTGGAACGGCTCATTCGCCAGCGGCAGCAGCACCACGGTGAGGATGCCCAGCACGGTGGTGACGCGGCGGATGCTGGGCGGCATGCGCCAGCGTTCGCGCACCAGAAAGCCCAGCGCGGCCACCCCCACCAGGGCCACTGCGCCCGGGTGGGGGTGGAACAGATTGACCAGGGTGCCCAGCATCACCGCCACCAGCAGCACCGCGCTGCGGGTGGCGCGCCCGGCCGCTGGTGCGTCGGGGCCGCTGGCGTCGGCTGGCGAACTCACTCGAGCAACAGCAGCGCGGCTTCCTTCGCCGTCTGGCCCACCTTCACACCCTTGTCGCGCGCCGGCTGGTTGCAGGCACTGATGACGCCGTCGAAGTAGGTGCTCTGGCCGTCACCCATGCGTGCGGTGAGTGCGCTCACCGAGGCGCCGGGAATGCCGTCGGGTTCGACCGCCTCCAGCGCGGACACGCCGGAGTCGTTCTTGCCCACGCCGCCATCGGAGCAGATGAAGGCCCAGGGACGGTAGTCGCGGAAGTAGCCGATCACGCTGCGCCCGGTATGACCGGCGGTGCACAGCACGTTGCGGTTCTTGTCCTCGGGCAGGGCGTAGGCGATGGAGTCGGTGCAGACGATGCTGCGGCCGTTGGACGCGGTGTGGATGACGCGGCGGCGGGTCGGCTCGAACACCGCCGGCTTCTTCTCCCGGGTCTGGAAGTAGCGGGCGACATCGCTGGCCTTCATGCCAGGTTCGATGCCCAGGGCCTGCGCGGCATCGTTCACCCGGCTCACGATGCCGTTGTCGTAGAGGTCGCTGCCGTTGCCCATTTCCGCGGTCATCACGTCCACGGCCGCGGAAGGCACGCCCAAGGCTTCGTAGTACCAGAGCCCGGCAATGCCGGCGCCGTCCTTGCCGATGGCGCAGTCCAGGCCGATCACGGCACTGGGCTTGGCCGACATGACCATGCGGGCGCAGAGCACGCCGCTGTAAGACGCATTGACCACCACGTCGCCGATGGTGCCTGGCGCGGAGGCCACGTAGGACTCCACATAGGTGGCCGAATCGAAGACGAGCACGCGGCCATGGGCGGTTTCGACGATGCGCGGGGCGTGGGTGGCTGCCATGAATTTCCTTTGGGTACCGAGGGTTCAGGAGATGGTCGTAGACCTTGCTAAATGCTGTAATGGTAAGTCCATTTGGGAAAATGGCTGCGCCAACCCCCTCAGGAGAGGGATGCGCCCACCCCGTACTGCTATGCTGTCGCCCACCGTTGCGCGGCCCGCGTACGGAGCACAGAGAGGAAGGATCAACCGCATGGAGCCGACGCAGGATCTCGCATTCCAGCAAATCAAGACCCGCCGGGTGTTCGAGGAAATCTGCGAGCAGATCCGCAACCGCCTGAGCACCGGCGCCCTCAAGCCCGGCGACAAGCTGCCGGCCGAGCGAGAACTGGCGCTGGAATTCAAGGTGAGCCGGCCCGCCGTGCGCGAGGCACTGCGCACGCTGGAGATCTCCGGCGTGGTGTCCTTGCAGAAGGGCGTCAAGGGCGGCACCTTCATCCGCGACGGCAACCCCGCCATGCTCACGCAATCGCTGCAGGACCTGATGTTCCTCGGGCGCGTGACGCTGCGCAGCCTGGCCGAGGCGCGCGTGCTCATCAACGGTCTGGTGATCAAGCTGGCCTGCGAACGCGCCACGGAGGAGGACTTCCGGGCGATCGAGGAGAACATCGCCTTCATAGAGAGCAGTGACGAAATCCTGCACCGGGCCAATGCGGGCGTGATGTTCTTCCGGCTGATCGCCAAGGCCACGCGCAACGAGGTGCTGATGATGCTGGTGGATTCGCTCAGCGACATCATCCGCGTGGTGATCGACCGCACCGGCCGCGTGGCGCGGCCCGAACTGGTCGCCGTGCGCAAGCGCATCCTCAAGGCCATGCGCGCGCGCGATGCCGACAGCGCCACCAAGGCCATGAACGAGTACCTGTCGGTGGTGCACCAGGGCATGGACGCCGACCCGATTGAGGTGATGCGCCCCGGCCGCGCCGTGGCCGCCGTGGCCAAGGACTCCCTGCCTGTGGGCAAGGCGGCGCCCAAGGCCGCCACCACCCGCCGGGCGCCTTCCAGGCCGGCGACCAAGGCGGTGCGCGGCGCTGGCGCGCGCTGAACCCGGGCCCGCTCACACCCCCGGTTCAACGCCAGACACCCCGCAGACGCCGTGCGTCCGCGGGGTGTTTCGTTTTGTGCCCAACCGCCAGGCGTGGCTTGACAGGGCTTCGGTCAGGCTTCTAAAATGGTCATACCATTCAAACCGAATGCCCGATCAACCACCACGAGGATCTCTCACCATGAGCGAAATTGTCGTCAACGAAGCCAATCAATGGCGCCTGAACACGCCCGGCGCGCAAGGCTGGGACAAGTCGGCCCAGCCCGGGGCTGCCAACAAGTACCTGATGATTTCGTCCGATACGCATGCCAACGAGCCCGGCAATCTCTGGGCCGAGCGCATCGACGCCAAGTACCGCGACCGTCTGCCCAAGGTGTGGATCGATGAGAAGGGCGTGCAGTGGCGCAAGATGGAAGCCTCCGAGCAGCCGGACCGCCTGATCCTGGCCAAGCTGGAGGGCGAGGATCTGGCCCGCTCCAAGGCGGGCGCCACCGCTTCCGAGCGCGGCCCGAGCGTGGAACAGCGCATCAAGGATCTGGACATGGATGGCATCGACGGCGAGGTCATCTTCCCTGGCAAGGGTCTGGGCATGTGGTACACGTTCGACCCCGATTTCGCGCACGCGCAGTGCGAGGTCTACAACACCTGGGCCTGGGAGAACTTCGGTCCCTACGTGGACCGCCTCTCGCCGGCCGCCGCTCTGGCCACCGGCAACATCGAAGCCACGATGAAGGAAATTGACCGCTGCCTGAAGCTGGGTTTCCGCCACTTCACGCTGCCTTGCAAGCCGCTGTTCGGCCCGCCCAAGACCAATGAGCTGAACTACAACAAGGTGGAATTCGACCCGATGTGGGCCCGCTTCGTCGAGGCCGATGTGCCGGTGTCCTTCCACGTCTCCACCGGCAAGGACCCGCGCACCACGCGCGGCCTGGGTGGGGCCGTGGTGAACTATGTTGTGCACTCGCTCTCGCCCACGCTGGAGCCCCTGGTCAACATCTGCGCCTCCGGTGTGGCCGAGCGTTTCCCCGAGCTGAAGTTCGGCAGCGTCGAGGCCGGCATCGGCTGGGTGCCATGGATGCTGGATGCCATGGACGAGGCTTATCTGAAGCACCACTTCTGGGTGCGCCCCAAGCTCAAGGCACTGCCTTCGGACTACTTCAAGGCCAAGGGCTTCGCCACCTTCGGTGAAGACCGCGCCGGCCTGGCCCTGATGGAAGAGCATGGCCTGCAGGACAACTTCATGTGGGCCAACGACTACCCGCACCATGAAGGCACCTGGCCGCATTCGGCCCAGGCCATTGAGCGGCAGATGGGCGGCATCAGCGAAATCAGCCGCGCCAAGGTGCTGGGCACGAACGCCGCCAAGGTGTTTGGCTTCAAGGAAGTGCTCGCCAAGTACGAGGCCGCCAGCAAGAAGGCCTGATGCCCTCTTCGCGGCGCCGGAACATGGTCTTGCCGTGTTCCGGCGCTTTTGCACGTCTGATTCCCTGCAACCTCAAGGAGACATGCCGCCATGGCCGCGTTCACGCCTTTCCATCCCCAGCACGAGAAGCTGGGCGAGGACGAATCCCGCTACGTCGATGTCCAGAGCATCCCCTGGAAGCCCACGCCTACGCCGGGCATCGACATGAAGATCCTGATGCAGGACGACGCCAGCGGCCTGCTCACCGCGCTGTTCCGCTGGCAGCCGGGGACGCAGCTTCCGCTGCACGAACACGTCGAGATCGAGCAGACGTACGTGCTCTCGGGCAGCATCGTCGATGACGAGGGCGAGGTGCGCGAAGGCGACTACGTCTGGCGTCCCAAGGGCAACCGCCACCTCGCACGCTCGCCTGGCGGCGCGCTGGTGCTGTCGTTCTTTCTCAAGCCCAACAAGTTCCTGGAAGGCGAGCACGCGGGCAAGGAACTGAAGTAAACGTTCCCGCCACGCTCTTGCTCGCATCCGCCAACATGCCGCCCTCCGAGGCGGCTTTTGCGTTGACGTACCTATCATTGGATCCCTCATGAAACTCGTCCGGCGTGTCTTCCTTGCCTGTGCGGCTGCCCTGCTGGCAGGTGGGCCCGTCTTGACGCAAGCCGCCAGCGGCTTTCCGGCCAAGCCGATCCGTATCGTGGTGCCTTACCCCGCCGGCGGGCTGTCGGATTTCCAGATCCGTGCCATGGCCGAACCTCTGGGCCGCCTGCTGGGCCAGACCGTCATCGTGGACAACAAGCCCGGCGCATCCGGAGCCATCGGCACCCAGGCGGTGGCGACCTCCGCGCCGGACGGCCACACGCTGGTGTTCGTGAACAACGGCTTCGTCATCACGCCGCTGCTCAACCCCAAGGCCGGCTACGACGCGCTGCGCGACTTCACCGCCGTGTCGCTGGTGACCACTTCGCCCATGGTCCTGGTGGTCAACAACGAGGTGCCTGCCGACAACGTGGCCGAGTTCATCGACTACATCCGGTCACGCCCCGCCGGCATCGAATACGGTTCGGCGGGTACGGCGTCCTTTGGCCACATGGCCACGGCGCTGTTCTCCCAGGCCACCGGCCTGAACATGGTGCATGTGCCCTACAAGGGCGAGGCCCCCATGACCATGGCCTTGCGCACGGGTGAGGTCAAGGCGCTGATCACCACGCCCTCCCCGACGATGATGAGCGCCGTGCGTACCGGGCAGTTGCGCCTGTTGGGTGTGGCCTCGCAACGCCCGGCCCCGCTGCTGCCGGGGGTGCGCCCGATCGCCGAGACGGTGCCTGGCTATGCGGCCGAGGTCTGGTTCGGCCTGTTCGCGCCGGCCGGAACGCCTCCCGAACATGTGGCCCGTCTCAACGAGGCGCTGGCCAAGGTGCTGGCCCTGCCGGAAATCCGCGAGAAATACGCCGGGGTCGGGGCACTGGCGACGCACAGCTCACCGGCCGCCTTCAACGAGATCGCGCGCAGCGAGTCCGCCCGCTGGGCCGACCTGATTCGCCGTACAGGACTGAAAGCCGAATGAAACTCGAATGCGATGTGCTGGTCGTTGGTGCGGGCGCCTCCGGGCTTTCCGCCGCCATCGAGGCCGCGGACCACGGAGCCGGCGTCATCGTGCTGGAGAAGAATTCCATGCCCGGTGGCAGCAGCCGCCTCTCCGTGGGGTCGATCAATGCGGCCGGCTCCAGCCTGCAGAAGCGGGCCGGCATCGTGGACACGCCGGACGAGCACTTCGCCGACATGGACCACTTCATGGGCCCGTTTGCCGGCAAGGACAACCTGGCCCTGCGGCGCCTGCTGGTGGACAACGCGGCGGCCTCGCTGGAGTGGCTGATGTCGCACGGCCTGTGCTTCTACGGCCCGACGGCGGATCCGCCACACCGGCATCCGCGCATGCACAACGTGCTGCCCAACTCTCGCGCGTATCCCTATTACCTGGGGCGCGCGGCGCGCCGCCGGGGTGTGGACATCCGGCTGGACGCGCCGGTGTTGCAGATCCTGCGTGATGAGGGCGATGGCGGCGTGCGCGGTGCGCTCGCGCGCATCGGAGGCCAACCGGTGGAGGTACTGGCACGCTCGGGTGTGGTGCTGGCTTCTGGCGACTACAGCAACGACCCCGAGATCAAACAGCGCTTCCGCCCCGAACTCGCGGCCATTCCGGCCATCAACCCCACAGCCACTGGCGATGGCCACAAGCTGGGCGAGGCGTTGGGCGCACGCATGGTCAATGGCGAGGTGGTCTACGGTCCGGGGCTGCGTTTCATGGAACCCAGCCAGCCCAGCCTGGTGCGGCGCCTGCCGCCGTCATGGCTGCTGGGCAAGCTCATGCAGTGGGCGCTCAACAGCTTGCCGGCATCGTTGTTCCGGCCCTTCGTCATGTCGTTCATGACCGCGTCGCTCGGACCGGAAGCTGCGCTGTTGCGCGCGGGCGCCGTGCTGGTCAACCGGGAAGGTCGCCGCTTCGTCGACGAACTGGTGCAGCCAGGCCTGGCGATCGCGCAGCAGCCCGCAGGACATGCCTGGCTGGTGTTCGACAGCCGCGTGGCGCAGATGTTTTCCGGGCCTCCGCACTATGTGTCCACCGCGCCGGGCGTGGCGTTTGCCTACCTGCCCGACTACCAGCGGCATCGCCCGGACCTGTACCACCGCGCCGACAGCCTGGAAGCCTTGGCCAGCAGCGTGGGCCTGCCGCCGGATGCCCTGCGCCAGGCCATCGACAGCCACAACGCGGGCCTGGTGACAGACACTGCACGGGCCGGTGGTGTGGTCCAGGGGCCTTTCCATGCGCTGGGCCCGCTGGAGAGCCGCATCGTCATCACCGACGGCGGGCTGGCCGTCAACACCAGCCACCAGGTGCTGCGCGGTGACGAGGTGGTTCCCCGCCTCTATGCGGCGGGCGCCGTGGGGCAGGGAGGGGCGCTGCTGGCCGGCAATGGGCACCACATCTGCTGGGCCGTGACTTCCGGCCGGCGCGCCGGGCGCTTCGCTGCGCAGCGGCTTGCGCCGCAGCCCCTGGCGTGA
Organism: Hydrogenophaga sp.; assembly: GCF_026125785.1. Taxonomy (GTDB): domain Bacteria; phylum Pseudomonadota; class Gammaproteobacteria; order Burkholderiales; family Burkholderiaceae_C; genus Hydrogenophaga. The sequence continues at coordinate 134,686 of NZ_JAHCKL010000006.1, read as the reverse complement.
AGGCGCCTTGAACGCTCAGGCGGCCTGCTTGCGCGAGTTCCAGAGATCCAGGTACTTGGTCTCCAGGCGCTGCAGGAACTTGGTCATCTCGGCTTCCGCGGCGTCGGCATCGCGGTCCCGCAGGTGCTTGAGCAGGCGCTTGCGCGAAGGCAGCGTGTAGGCGTTGTCGCTGGGGCCGATGACGCTGATGAACTGGCGCATGAGTTCGCTCATGCCTTCCACGGTGATCTGGATGATGGGGTTGCGCGTGGCGCTGGCCAGGATGTTGTGGAAGTCGCGGTGCAGCTCGGCGCGCAGCTCGAAGTTGCCCGCCTTCTGAGCCGCGGCCGCCGCCGCCACGTTCTCCTCCAGCGCCTGGAGGTCCTCGTCGGTCCGGCGTTCACAGGCCACGCGGACCACGATGGCGCTGATCCAGGTCCGTGCTTCGGTGAGATGCTGGGGCGTGATCGCGCCGAGGTGGTAGAGGTCGCGCAGGCCGTTAACGATGACGCCGGAGCTGCCGGGCAGCACGAAAGCACCGCCTGTGGCGCCCTTGCGCAGTTCGATCATGCCCGAGAGCTCCAGGGCACGCAGCGCCTCGCGCAGCGTATTGCGGCTCACATTGAACTTGGCCGACAGCTCGCGCTCGGCCGGCAGGCGGTCACCCGGCTTGAGCTTGCCGGTGGCCACCAGTTCCCGGATCTGGTTGGCGATCTCCTCGAAGGCGCGCTGCGGCGTGATCGGGGCGAAACCTAGCGCGGATGCGGGTGCGTGGTTCATGCGTGTAGTCGGAGTGAACGGTGCGCTCATTTTACCGACCGGCCGGTTGGCGATGGTCGCCGAATACACACGCCACGCGCGCGCGGGGTGACGCGGGTCACACCGAGAACGGCACGGCCATCAGCAGCTCGTTGCTGATCTTGGCCACCACCGGACCGTCCTTCTCGCTCTCGGCCAGTGCCTTGGCCCACTCAGGGTCGTTGCGGAAAGCCACCCAGGCCTTGTCGCGCTGCTCGTGCGAGTCCCATTCCAGGATGTACTTGATCTGCAGGTTGTCGTCGCCCACGGCCACGGTGAACAGGGGGCCGCGCCGAAAGCCGTGTTTCTTGAACAGGCCCAGGGTGGCGGTCTCGAAGCGCTTGAGCACGATGGGCAACTTGCCCGGCAGGCAGGTGTAGGTACGCAGTTCGTAGAACATGCTTGTCTCCGTCAGGTTGGAAAAATGGGGGGGTGTGGCTTCAAGCCGGCCGCGAGGCGAACAGCGGGCCATCCTCGTACTGCAGCACGACCAGTTCCATGGGGATGCCCGGCTTGAACTCGATGCCTTCGCGCTCGATCATGCGGGTGGCGATGCGCAGGCCGATGTCCAGGTCCACCACGCAGACCGCGTACGGCGACTCCTCGGTGAACACTTTGGGCGCGGCATGGATGCGGGTCCATGAATAGAGCGTGCCGCGTGCACTGAGGTCCTTCCAGACCATGTCCTCGGACCAGCAGTGCGGGCAGACCTTTTTGGGCGGAAAGGTGAACTTGCCGCAGGCCTGGCAGCAGGTCGACTGCCAGCGCCCCTGGGACAGGCCTTCCCAGAAAGGTTGGGTGAACGCGGAGACGCGCGGCGGGTAGGCCCGCTTGCGGGCGACGGGAATCAGTTCGAGGGTCATCGCACGGCCTCCAGCACGTGAATCAGGGCGGCGTTGTAGTTGCCGAGTTCGCCCGTGGCCAGGCCCAGGCGGGCGTCCTTGACCTGGCGGTCGCCGGCACGGCCGCGCAACTGGTCGGCCACTTCGACCATGTTGTAGAGCGAGGTCACGTAAGCCGGGTGGCCACGCGAGGTGAGGCCGCCAGACGTGGAAATGGGGATGCGTCCGCCCAGGCGCGTCTGCCCTTCCAGCGCACCCGGCGCACCCTGGCCGCGCTTGAAGAAACCCACCGCCTCGCTGACCAGGATCTCGACGATGGTGCAGGGGGCATAGAACTCGGCAAAGTCGATGTCGTCCGCGCCGATGCCGGCTTCCTTGTACGCGGTGGCCGAAGCCTGCTTGGCCGCGATCAGCTCGGTCATGTCGTTGGGGACTTCGTTGATCTGGTGCGAACCATCGTGGAAGAAACCCCGGCCTCGCACCAGCACATACGGGCGTCCGAGCGACTTGGCGACCTCTTCAGAGGCCAGCACCAGGCAGGCTGCGCCGTCGCTGCGGCCGGGCACGTCGTAGAGGCCCAGCGGCTCGACGATGGGGCGCTGGGCCACCACCTCTTCCAGGGTGATGGGCTTGCGGTACTGCGCCAGCGGATTGAGCGAGGCGTGGTGGCGGTTTTTCACCGCCACCGACCCGAACTGTTCACGGGTCGCGCCATGGTCGTGCATGTAGCGCATGGCGTCCATGGCGTACCAGGAAATCGGGATGAAGCCGGCGGTGGCGTGGAAGTCCACGTCGCCCGTAGAGCGCATGCTGCTCATGGCATGGTCCACGGACGGCGTGGCGGCCTCCATGTTGATGCCCAGGGCCAGCGCCACGTCGGTGCGCCCCAGCATGATCTCGTTGCAGGCTTGGTCGAAGGCCAGCGCGGCGGTCATGCCATTGCCCATCACCTCCATCACGTTGCCCGTGCAAGGCAGGCGCAGGTGACTCACCAGAAAGGTGTGGAAGTACTTCTGCAGCGTGTAGGGGCGGGTGACGGTGAAGATCAGGCTCTGGATGTCCTTGCGGTCCACGCCCGCATCCTTCACGGCGTCCACCACCAGCTTGCTCATGATTTCCTGTTCAAGCACCTGCAGCGGCTCATCCGATCTGGTCTGGTGACGACCCACCGGAATGGCGCTGGTGCCGACAATGGCAACCCGTCTCGTCATGCTGTGTTCCTCTTGTTGGTTGACGGTTCAGTATATCTGCAATGGACTGACCATTCGAGGAAAAAACCGTTCGCATGTGTTCTTTCAGATGCCATGCATATGTATTGGTAATACCATTGACGAAAATAGGCGGTAGGGCCATAATGCCCCGATGCGTCCTGCCGGCGCACTTCCCATCAGGAGACATCCATGTCCGAATCCGCCAGCCAGGTCGCCGAGAAGCAAGAGGTCAGCCTCTTCGACGTGCGGGCTTTCCGCAATGCGCTGGGGGCCTTTCCCACCGGAGTGGCGATCATCACCACGGCCGGCGCGGACGGTCGCCCCATCGGACTGACGTGCAATTCATTCAGTTCGGTGTCGCTTGAGCCTCCGCTGGTGTCCTGGGGGCTGCGCATCAACAGCAAGAGCCTGGAAGCCTTCCGCAGCGCCGGCGCCTTCGCCATCAACATCCTGGCCGAGGACCAGAAGGATCTTTCCAACCGGTTCGCCAGCGGCCAGATCGCCGACAAGTTCGAGGGCGTGGCCTGGCGTGCGGGCCACCGTGGGCTGCCCATCATCGAGGACTGCGTCGCCACCTTCGAGTGCGACAAGTTCGCCGAACATCTCGCGGGGGACCACGTGCTCTTCCTGGGGCAGGTGGCCAAGTTCGATCACGGCCGCCACGAGGACTCCCTGGTGTTCTACAAGGGGGCCTACATGATGCTCACGCAGTCCCTGCGCGAACTGGCATCGCGCGGGCGCATGGAGCCGCAGAACCTCGACCAGGCTCGGCGCCTGGTGAACTGCATGCTCCTGCGCCTGGCCTGCGAAAACGGTGTGGACGAGGACTTCGATGCCATCGAACACAACATTCTGCAGATCGAGCAACTGGTGGCGCCGGAGGAGCGCGAGCAACGCGCGGAGGCCAGCCTGGAGTTCTTTCGCCTGATCACCCGTGCCGCGCACAACGAGGTGCTGGTCGTGGTCTCCGAGACGCTGACCAACATCATGCGCCAGATCCTCAAGGCGGATTCTTCGCTGCGTTACCGGCCTGACCTGGTGCCGGTGCGCAAACAGATCCTCTCGCACCTGCGCCGCCGGGATGCGGACGCCGCGGAGGCCGCCATGTCGCATTATTTCGACGAGATGCGCCGTGGCACCGTGGCCAACCAGACTTCCACCGCAGCGCCATGAGCCAGGCCGAGCCGACCTCCTTTGCCGAATGCGACGTGCTGGTCATCGGCGCGGGCGCTGGCGGCCTTTCCACCGCCATCACCGCGAAGCACCACGGGCTGGACGTGGTGGTGGTGGAGAAGGCAGACACGTTCGGCGGAACCACCGCCTTCTCGGGTGGGGTGCTCTGGATCCCCGGCAATCCGCACGCGCGCAAAGCCGGCATACAGGACAGCCGCGAGGCCGCCATGCGCTACATGCGCGCGGAAACAGGAGCCTTCTTCGACCAGCCCGCGGTAGAGGCTTTCATTGACCGCGGCCCGGAGATGGTGGCGTTCTTCGAACGCGAGACCTCGGTGAAGTTCGTCCCCACGCTGTACCCGGACTACCACCCGGACGTAGACGGGGGCGTCGATATCGGGCGCTCCATCCTGGCCGCGCCCTACGACATCCGGGGACTGGGCCATGACATGGCCCGGCTGCGGCCGCCGCTACAGACCATCACCTTCATCGGCATGATGTTCAACTCGTCGAACGCCGATCTCAAGCATTTCTTCAACGCCACCAAGTCGTTCAAGTCGGCGATGTACGTGTGCAAGCGCCTGCTCAACCACGTCAAGGAACTGGTGCTGTACCGGCGTGGCGTGCAAGTGACCAGCGGCAATGCGCTGGCCGCGCGGCTGGCCAAATCCGCGCTGGACCTGAACATCCCCATCCACACCTCCACGCCCGCGAGCGGGCTCATCGTCGAACAAGGGCGCGTGGTCGGCGCGCGCGTGGCGGGACCGCAGGGCGAGCGCGTGATTCGTGCGCGCAAGGGCGTGGTGCTGGCCGCTGGCGGCTTTGCTCACGACAAGGCACGCATCGAGCGAGCCTACCCGCACCTGCGGCGAGGCGGCGAGCATTTTTCTCCGGTGCCGGCGGAAAACACCGGCGACGGCGCACGCATGGCCGAACAGGTGGGCGGCACGGTGCCGATCCGCTTCACCTCCGCCGCGGCCTGGATGCCTACCTCCAAGGTGCCGCGCAAGGACGGCAGTTTCGGCGCCTTCCCGCACCTGCTGGACCGCTACAAGCCGGGCATCATCGGCGTGCTTCGCAATGGCCGGCGCTTCACCAACGAGTCGAACTCCTACCACGACGTGGGCGCGGCCATGATCGAGGCTTGCCGCGACCAGCGCGAGACCGCGATGTGGCTGGTCTGCGACCAGGCCACCATCGGCAAGTACGGCTTGGGCTACGCCAAGCCCGCGCCGATGCCGCTGGGTGGTTTCGTGCGCAACGGCTACCTGGTCAAGGGCCGTACGCTGGCTGAACTGGCGCGCAATGCGGGCCTGGACCCGGTGGGCCTGGAGGAAACGGTGCGCCAGTACAACGAAGGTGCTGTGCGCGGTGAGGACCCCGCGTTCGGCCGCGGCCGGACGTCCTTCAACCGGTACCTGGCCGACCCCGAGCACAAGCCCAACCCTTGCGTAGCGCCGATCGGTGACGGACCTTACTACGCGCTCAAGCTGCTGGTGGGCGACCTGGGGAGCTTCGACGGCATCACCACCGACCTGGCGGGCCGCGTGACCGGCCCGCACGGAGCGCCGGTTCCCGGGCTGTTCGCCGTCGGCAACGACCGCGCCAGCGTGATGGGTGGCAACTACCCCGGCGCAGGGATTACGCTGGGCCCCATCCTGACCTTTGGCTACCTCACCGGGCGCTACCTGGCCGGGTTGGAGCCCATGCTGGCTCAGGACCAGGCCTCCCGGACCACAACGGCCGAGCCGGCCTGAGCGCTTTCCTTTCCAACGAATCCCCCACGACAGGAGACTCTTCCCCATGCTTTCCCGCGAAGACAACGAACTGCTGGTGCGCGTCGGCCCCGATGCGCCCATGGGCAAGCTCATGCGTTTGTACTGGTTGCCGTTCCTGCCTTCGACGGATCTCGAAGCGAATGGGCAGCCGGTGCGCGTGCGCCTGCTGGGCGAAGACCTGATCGCGTTCCGCGATGGCGAAGGCCGCCTGGGTCTGGTGGACCATGTGTGCCCGCACCGCGGTGCGCCATTGATCTTCGCGCGCAATGAAGACTGCGGCCTGCGCTGTGTCTACCACGGCTGGAAGTTCGATGTGAACGGCCAGGTCGTGGACATGCCCGCCGAGCCCGAGGACAGTCGCCTCAAGTCCAAGGTGAAGATCAAGAGCTACCCCTGCGTGGAGCGCAATGGCGTGGTCTGGGCCTACATGGGGCCCGACCAGGACGCGCCGCCGCCGCTGCCGGCGCTGGAGTGGAACATGGTGCCGCAGGAGAACGTGCACGTGAGCTTCCGTGTGCAGGAGTGCAACTGGCTGCAGGCGGTCGAGGGAGAGATCGACTCGGCTCACGCGGCCATCCTGCACGGTCGCATCGACTCGCAGGGTGCCATCAACGAGTGGGTGGCCAAGAAGGACCTGCGCCCGGTGTTCGAGTGCCAGCGCGGTGACCAGGGCATGAGCATCGCCTCTCGCCGCGTGCTGGACGAAGACACCTGGTACTGGCGCGTCAACCAGTTCCTGCTGCCCTTCTACACGCTGGTGCCTCCGCAATCCAAGTACCCCGAGCTCAGCGGCCATGCCTGGGTGCCGATCGACGACGAGAACACGATGTGCATCATGTTTTCGTACCACCCCTCGCAGCCGCTGTACGAGAAGACCCGCAAGCTCTTCATCGAGGGCCACGCGGGCCGCGAGACCGGCCACGCCAGCGAGCATGCGTTCGCGCCCCGGCCGGTGAGTGTGCCCTTTGCCAAGTACTGGACCAAGTTCAACCTCGAAAACGGTTTCCGCTTCAACTACGACACGCAGACCAAGACCTGGTTCTCCGGTCTGCCCGGCCTGTGGGTGCAGGACGCCGCCTGCCAGTCGGGCGTGGCACCCATCTACGACCGCAGCCAGGAGCACCTGGGCATCAGCGACACCGGCATCGCCATGACGCGGCGCCTCCTGCTGGAGACCGTGCGCAACCTCGACCAGCGCCAGACGCGCCCGCCGCGCTACGCCGATCCGGAGCTCTGGATGGTCCGTGCGGTCTCGCTCACCTTGCCGGCCAAGGCTTCCTGGCAGGAACAAGGCGCCGAGCACATGCGCGCGCGCCTGGGTGCGGACTTTGGCTACGCGCCTTAAGGACCGCATGGCCGATCAGTCCCTGAAGGTACGCCTGCGCCAGATCCGCCTGGAGGCGCAAGGCATCGTGTCCCTGGAGTTCGTGGCCGCCGACGGCGGGGCCTTGCCCGGGTTCACCGCCGGCGCCCACGTCGATTTCCTGTTGCCCGGCGAGAAGGTGCGCAGCTACTCGCTGCTCAACGACCCGCGTGAGACCCACCGCTACGTGATCGCGGTGCTGCGCGAGGCCGAGGGCCGTGGCGGTTCGGTGTGGTTGCACGACCGCCCGCGCGTCGGCGACGTGCTGGAGGTTCGCCCGCCGGTCAACGATTTCGCGCTGGCCGACACCCCCTCGGAATCGGTGCTCGTGGCCGGCGGCATCGGCATCACGCCGCTGCTGTCGATGGCGCGGCAGCTCGAACGCGAGGGCCGACCCTGGCGCCTGCACTACGCGGCGCGCTCACCCGCTCATGCAGCCTTTCTGGACGAATTGCGCGCGCTCGACGCCGGCCGTGGGCGCGTGACGCTGCACTGTGGCGAGGCCGGGCAGGTGCGGCTGGACATGGCTGCCGCCGTGGCCGCGGCGCCAGCCGATGCGCACTTCTATGGTTGCGGACCGGCCCGCATGATCGAGGCCTTCCAGGCGGCGTGCGCGGCACGCCCGTCGGCACAGGTGCATCTGGAGCGTTTTGCCGCCAGCAGCGAGGCCGCCACCGCCGGCGGTTTTGAACTGGTGCTTCAGCGCAGCGGACAGCGCATCGCGGTGGCTCCGGGCAAGACCATCCTGGACGCGCTGCTGGACCACGCGGTGTCGGTCCAGTACGCCTGCAGCGCGGGTGTCTGCGGCACCTGCATGACGGGGGTGATCGAAGGCGAACCCGATCACCGCGACGAGTACCTGACGGATGAGGAGCGGCGCGAGAACCGGCAGATCATGATCTGCTGCTCGGGATCGAAATCGCCGACGCTGGTGCTCGACCTGTAGCGAGCGCCGTCAGCGGCCACCGTGCCCTGGGCTGCGGACTGGGGCGCGCTGGTGCTGCTTCTGTGTGTCGTGCCGGGCCTGGCCCGTATGCTGCCGCTCTACCTGCCGCCGCTCGGCTTCCATGCTTTGCTTGACCTGCTCCAGCACCGACCGGTAGTGCGGCGGGAGGAACCTGTGGGCGCTGGCGTCGTTGCATCCGTAGCCCGGTCTCGTGGCCGTGTCCTGGCGAAACTGCCGGCGGTCTGCCGCAAAGGCCGACTCGCTGTCGGCATGGGCGGAAGGCACGGTGCTCACGATGCCACAGGGTGTGCCCCGGGTGCGCAGCAGGCGGCGCACGTCGGGCGCGTGGCCGGCGCCCATGACGGCGACGACGAGCGCATCGGGGTGCCGCCCACGCAGCGCCTGGATGGCGCTGGCCATGTCCTGGTCTCTCTGGCCGTTGCAGGCCTCGACGAGGCGGTTGCCTTCAGACGGGTTGTCGTCTAGGGCAGCATTGCCAACGACCCACACCGCATGCTCCGGCGTGTAGCTGCGTTCCAGCGCTGCCGACTCGCCGGTCGCGGGCGGCACGGTCCCGTGAGTGCCCTGCAACTCGCGTTCATAGCGCACGGCCACCGGAAGACCCTGTTGCTCGCAATAGGCTTGCAAGGCCTTGACATAGGCCGTGCGCCGCTGCGGATGCGTGTGGGCTTCGGTGACGATGAGCACGTCGCCGGCCTGGGGGGTGGACCGTTGGCCCGGAAACGCCGCCTGCAGGCGGATGTCCCTCAGCGGGCCGGCTAGGCCGAGCGCATCCGGCGCGATGGGGGAGGCGAGGTCGAAGCCAGCCGGCGTTCTGGGGGCATGGGCCCCGCCCGCGGCGCCGGCCCGCGCGGGCGGCCCGGCGGTGTAGCCGGGGCCGCCCAGGTGTGGGTCTTGGTGTGCCTCAAGGTCTTGGGCGGCGGCCGCGCCCTGGGCTTGCGCTTCGGCGGCCAGGGCAGCGATGGTGAGGTAGCGCAGCGCGGCGAGTGGCATGAAGGACTCCTTCGTTGTGAGCGGGTCGTTCATTGAACGCCTGCCGCGCGCGCGGGTGCTTCGTTTTCGCCGGGTGGGACCTGGGTGTACCGAACCGTGGGACGGCGACCACCAAATGCCGTACCCCCGCTCAGCCCTTGGGCTCCAGCCAGCCCAGCCTCACCAGCCCGGTCGACAGGGCGGTGCCGCAGACGATCACCAGGCCGCAGCCCAGCATCAGCGGTGTGATGGTCTCGCCCAGCAGCAGCGCGCCGTAGATCAGCGCGAACACCGGTATCAGGAAGGTGACGGTGAGTGCGCGCGCAGGCCCGGCCCGCTCGATCAGGCGGAAGTACAGGATGTAGGCCACGCCGGTGCAGAGCACCCCGAGCGCGGCGATGGCGGCCCAGGCGGTGGCACCCGGCGCGGAGGCGGGCCAGAGCCACAGGGCCGGCGCGGCCAGGCCCAGCACCGCGCCGAGCTGGCTGCCGGTGGCGGTCACCATGGAGGGCAGGCCGCTCAGGTAGCGCTTGGTGAAGCTGGCGGCAATGCCGTAGCACAGGGTGGCGAGCAGGCAGGCCAGCACCGCCCAGGCCGGCGCGATGCCGGTGACCGCATCGGGCTTGAAGCTGGCCTTGCCGCTGGCCAGCACCACGATGCCGGCGAAGCCGATCACCAGGCCCAGGATGCGCGAACCGTTGGGCCGGTCCTTGAGCCAGAGCCAGGCCACCACGGCGCCGAACAGCGGCACGGTGGCGTTCAGGATGGCCGAGAGACCCGTGGTGATGGAGAGCAGCGCGAACGAGAAGCAGGCAAAGGGGATGGCCGAGTTCAGCACGCCGACCAGGAAGACGGATTTCCAGTGCTGCAGCAGCAGGCGTCCCTGGCCCTTCCAGAGCAGGATGGGCAGCAGGAAGGCGGAGGCCACCGAGACGCGCACGAAGGCGGTTGGCAGGGCGCCGAAGTCCACCACCGACAGGCGCATGAAGAGGAAAGAGGCGCCCCAGAGGGCGCCCAGCAAGACGAATTCAAGGGCGAGCGCGGTGTTCATGGGCGCACAGTATGGGGGTGCCGGTCGGTGGCCATTGATGTCCGTTGGCGGGGGGATTGATGCGCGTCATGGGTGGACGGCGCGCTGCTCCAGCGCCAGCAGCGCAGTCTTGCGGTGCAAGCCCCCGGCATAGCCGGTGAGCGAGCCATCCGATCCCAGCACGCGGTGGCAGGGCACGACGATGCTCAGCGGATTGCGGCCCACGGCGGCGCCCAGCGCTCGCACGGCGGCGGGCTGGCCGATGGCCGCGCTGAGCGCGCCGTAGCTGGTGGTCTGGCCGGCGGCGATGCCCAGCAGCGCCTGCCAGACGCGCTGCTGGAACACCGTGCCGGTGCCCAGGTCCAGCGGCAGTTCGAACGCTAGGCGACGGCCGTCGAAGTAGGCAGCAAGCTGGTCCATGGCCGCGCGCAGCAGGGGGTGCCGGTCGTCGCGCGGCCAGGCCGAAGTGTCCGGCTCGTGGCGCTGGCCGTCGAACCACACGCCGCAGAGGCCCTGTGGCGTGGCGGCCAGGGTCATGGCGCCGAGCGGTCCGGACCAGGCGGCGCGGACGGGGGTGGGGCGGGTGTGTTTCATGGTGTCGATCCGGTCGGGGTGGAGAGGGTGCCGGCGGCCCAGGCACGGACCACGGCATAGCTGCGCCAGGGTCGCCAGGCCTGCGAGGCGGCTTCGGCCGCGCGCGCGGGCTGCCGCATGCCCTGCACGCCGAGCGACTTGTGCAGGGCCACGTCGCCAGCGGGAAAGGCGTCCGGCCAGCGCAGGGCACGCATGGCGATGTACTGGGCCGTCCAGTCGCCGATGCCCGGCAGGGCCTGGAGCGCGGCCAGTGTGGCAGGAACGTCCGCGCTGCCGTGCAGCGCCAGGCCGCCATCGGCGACAGCGCGGGCCAGCGCGACGATGGCCGCCTGGCGCTGGCGCACGATGCCGAGTTCACCCAGCGCATCGCCTTCGGCCTGCGCCAGGACCTGTGGCGTGGGAAACAGGCGTGTGAGGCCGTCGAAGGGCGTGTCGACGGCCTCGCCGAAACGCCCGACCAGGCGCTGCGCGAAGGTGCGCGCGGCCGCCACCGTGACCTGTTGTCCGAGCACCGCGCGCACCGCGAGTTCGAAGCCGTCGAGCGCGCCGGGCACGCGCAGGCCGTCACCGTGTGGAAAGCTGCCGTGCAGCGCCGTGTTGATGGCCACGGGGTCCGCATCCAGGTCCAGCGTGGCGCGCAGCCGGTGGATGACCTGCGGCAGCACTTCGCGCAGGGAATCGCTCACGCGCAGCAGCACCTGGTTGCGCGCCGGCTCGAATTCGGCCAGCAGCCAGCCGGTGTGCACGCGGGGGCCGGCCTGCAGGCGCAGGGTGTGTCCCAACTGCCGGTCGTGCGCGACGAAGGCCACGCCGTCGATCAGGCGCTGGCGGAAGAAGGCCAGCGTGGCCGCCACGTCGTAGGGCGGCCGGTAGCCCAGGCGCACCGTGGTGGTTCCCTGGCCGGCGGCGGCTTGCTGCCCCTTGGGGTTGTCCTGCCGCAGTTGCGTGGGGTTGAGGCGGTAGTGGTCGAGAAAAGCGGCGTTGAAGCGCCGCACGCTGGCGAAGCCGCTGGCCAGGGCCACCTGGGTCACCGGCAGGTCGGTGTCGGCCAGCAATTGCTTGGCGGTGAGCAGCTTGCGCGTCTGCAGGTACTGCAGGGGAGACACGCCCAGGTGTTCTTCGAACACGCGGCGCAGGTGGCGGTCGCTCACGCCCAGACGCTCGGAGAGGCGCTCGCCCATGGCGCGCACGCCGTCACCGTCCTGCCAGTGGCGCGGATCGTCGAGCCATTGCGTGGCCTGTTGCACCAGGATGGCCGACGCGTCTTCCGTCGACCAATGCCGCTCCAGCGGCGCGAGTTCGGGCCGGCAGCGCAGGCAGGGGCGAAAGCCGGCGCGTTCGGCCTGCGCCGCGTGTTCGAAGAACCGGCAGTTCTCGCGCCGCGGGGTGCGCACGCGGCAGACCGGGCGGCAATAGATGCCGGTGGAGGTGACGGCGGTGAAGAAGCGGCCGTCGAAGCGCGCATCGTGCGAGCACAGCGCGCGGTAGCAAGCGTCGTCGTCGATGGGGGATGGGGCGCGGCTCATGTCAGCCATGGTAAGGACTGTGCGGTATTTGGGCTGGCCGTTTCCGGACATGTGCATTTTTCGACACCGGCGTCGCGGAGGCTCCCCCTAGAATCGATTTTTCCTTTCTTCGAACCAGGGAACCCCATGCAAGTTGCCGCGTCCATCTTCAAGGCCTATGACATCCGTGGCGTGACGCCGACCGACCTCAACGAACCGGTGGCCGAAGCCCTGGGCCTGGCCTTTGGCACCCAGGCCATGGCGCAGGGTGAGCGCACGGTGGCCGTGGGGCGCGACGGGCGCCTGAGCGGCCCGGGGCTGTCGGCGGCGCTGATCCGAGGACTGGTGGCCGCGGGCGTGGACGTGATCGACATCGGCATGGTCACCACGCCCATGCTGTACTTCGCGGCCAGCACCCTGTGCAGCAGTGGCATCCAGGTCACGGGCAGCCACAACCCGCGCGACTACAACGGCTTCAAGATGGTGCTGGGCGGGCGTGCCATCTATGGCCAGGACATCCAGGCGCTGCGCCAGATCATGGAGGCCGGCAGCCACCGGCTGGCCGAGGGCGGGCGGGTGCGCCTGGTCAACGTGGCGGCGGCCTACCAGGCGCGCATCGTGGGCGACGTGAAACTGGCGCGCCCGATGAAGCTGGTCGTGGACTGTGGCAACGGCGTGGCTGGCGCGTCGGCGCCCGCGATCTTCCGGGCCCTGGGCTGCGAGGTGATCGAGCTCTACAGCGAGGTCGACGGCCATTTCCCCAACCACCACCCGGACCCGAGCAAGCCGGAGAACCTGCAGGACGTGATCCGCACCCTGCGCGAGACCGATGCCGAGTTGGGCCTGGCCTTCGACGGCGATGGCGACCGCCTGGGCATCGTCACCAAGGACGGCAACACCATCTACCCGGACCGCCAGATGATCCTGTTCTCGCAGGATGTGCTTTCGCGCGTGCCGGGTGGTGACATCGTCTTCGACGTCAAGTGTTCTCAGCGCCTGGCCCCGGCCATCGAGGCCGCGGGCGGCGTGGCGCACATCTACAAAACGGGCCATTCGCTGATCAAGGCGCGCATGAAGGAGCTCGGCAGCCCGCTGGGCGGCGAGATGAGCGGGCACATCTTCTTCAAGGAACGCTGGTTCGGCTTCGACGACGGCACCTACGCGGGCGCCCGCTTGCTGGAGATCCTCAGCCGCAGCGCGGATGCCAGTGCGGTGCTCAATGCCCTGCCCACCAGCCACAGCACCCCGGAACTCAACGTGGCCTGCGCCGAAGGCGAGCCGCATGCGGTGGTGGAGAAGCTGGTCGCGCTGGCGCGGTTCGACGCGCCGGCCCGGGTGTCCACCATCGACGGCGTGCGCGTGGACTGGCCCGATGGGTTCGGCCTGATCCGTGCCTCCAACACGACGCCGGTGCTGGTGCTGCGTTTCGAAGGCCATACGCCCGAAGCCCTGCACCGCATCGAGGCGGCCATGTTGACCCTGCTGCGCCTGGGCAAGCCGGATGCGGTGCTGGGGGCTTCCGCGCACTGACCGCCGCGCGCGAGCCAGCCAGGGCTCAGGCCGGCAACAGCCCCAGCACCCGCGAGATCACCACCTCGGCCTGGGGGTCGGACCGTGCCGCCGTGTCGCGGGCATGCGGTTGGGTCCAGACGGCCGACACCGCGCGCACCACCGCGTCGGCATCGGGAACCGGGCGGCTGTGCCCCAGGGCATCGAGCCTTTCGTAACTCTCTGAAAAATTCCACACGTTTGGGCCATGCAGCACGGCACAACCCAGGGCCAGCGGCTCATGCGGGTTGTGGCCCCCGACAGGTGCGAACGAGCCGCCTACCAGGGCGATGGGCGCCAGCCGGTACCAGAGCCCCATCTCGCCGATGCTGTCGGCCACATAGACCGGTGCCTGCGTGGCGAGCGGGATGCCCGCGCTGCGCAACGGGGCCTGTTGCGCCAGTGCGGCCACTTCCGCTCCGCGTGCCGGCGCGCGCGGAGCGATCAGCAGCAGGGCATCCGGGTGTCGCTCGCGCAGACGCGCATGGGCCTGCAGGGCCAGCGCCTCTTCCCCCGGGTGGCTCGATGCCAGCAGCCACACCGGGCGTACGCCCAGGGCCTCGCGCCAGGCTCCGAGCTCGTCCGCATCGCAGCCCAGCGGCGGCACCAGCGACTTGATGGTGCCCGTGACCGTGATGCGCTCACGCGGTGCGCCCAGCGCCACCAGCCCCTGTGCACTGGCCTCGTTCTGTGCAAACACGTCCTTGAATCCCGGCAGCAGGGCCCGGTAGAGCCAGCGGCCCCAGCGCCGCTTGGCCAGGGATTCGGGCGAAAGCCGCGCATTGACCAGCACGCGGGGAATGCCTCGTGCGTCGGTGCCAGCGATCAGGGCGGGCCAGAGGTCCATTTCGCACCACAGCGCCAGCGAAGGCCGCCAATGGTCGAGGAAACGTGAGACCGCATCCGGGGTGTCCACGGGAGCGAACTGGTGCTGGCAGCGCGGCGGCAGGCCGGTGCGTTTCAGTGCGTCGCCCGACGTGCGCGCGGTGGTGGTGATCAGGAAATGGCAGTCGGGCCGCAGCGGTGCCAGCCGCGCGAACAGGCCCGCCAGCGCCATGGCCTCGCCCACGCCCACCGCATGGCCCCAGACCATGTTGCCCGGCGGGCGTTCGGCGTATTCGCTGCCCAGCTTCTGGCGCACGCTGCGCGGCGTCTCCTTGCCGCGCCGCAGCCTGCGCTCCAGGCCCCGGCGCCACACGGGCGCGAGCACAGCCGCCAGCGTCAGGTAGGCGCGCAGCGCCCAGGGGCTTCGCGGCACCGCCCCGCTCACCGGGTGGCCTCCAGCCAGGGCTGCAGCGTGGCCATGTGGCGCGCGGTGGCGCCACCGTGTTCCGCGTAGAACGCCTGCGCGCCAGCGATGGCGGCGGCGTAGGCGGTGGGAGAGGTCAGCAAGTGCACCAGGGCGTCGGCCAGGCTGGGAATGGTCATATGCTGCTGCAGCACGCCGGCGGCCAGCGCTTCCACGCCGGGGTATTCGATACCCCAGATGCTGTGGCCCACCATCACCGGCTTCTTCAGCGCCAGCGGTTCGATGACGTTGTGGGCGCCCAACGGCACGAACGAAGCACCCACCACCACCACCTGAGCCAGCGCGAGGTAGAAGTACATCTCGCCCAGCGAGTCGCCCAGCAGCACGTCGATGCCGGCCATGTCCGGGGCGTCGGGCGTGGGCCTGAGGTCCGCGTCGAGCATGCGGCTGCGGCGCGCTACCTTCAGTCCGGCTCCCTCGATCAGGCCGGCCACTGTGTCGAACCGCTGCGGGCTGCGCGGCACGTAGACCACCAAGGGTTTCGGCAGGCCGGCTTCGGCCAGCCCAGCCTGCACGCGGGCCATGGCGTCGATGAACTGCTCGTCCTCACCGACGATGGCGCTGGCGAAGCAGAGCACGGGGCGTCCGCCGGGCCTGCCGGTGGCCAGGTTCCAGGGGTCCAACAGGGCGTGCGCGGCCGCCAACTGCGTGGGCGATACCGGCAGATCGAAACGCGTTTCGCCAGCCACCACCACACGCTCGCAACCCACGTCGCGAAAGCGCTGGGCATGCGTCTCGGACTTGCACAGGACCAGTTCGTAGGCCTGGAAGATGCCGGCGCGAAAACCGCCCCAGCGGCGGTCGCGTTCGATGCTCTTCTTGGGGTACTGCGCGTTGGCGATGCACAGCGGCACATGGCGGCGGCGGATGGTGGTCAGCAGCACCGGCCAGGTGTCGATCTCGGTCATCATGGCCGCGCGCGGATGGACGCGACGGATGAAGCGGCGCACCGCCCAGCCCAGTTCCAGCGGCACGAACGCGACCTGCGCCCGGCCCTGCGCGATGGCGTCGGCGAACAGCGTGCTGGCCGCGGTGCGGCCAGCAGGGGTGAGCGTGGTCACCAGGACCGGGTAACCCGCGGCGAGCAGGGCGCGCACCAGCGGCGCGGCGCCGCGGATCTCGCCCATGGATGCCGAATGCACCCACAACGGGTGCCGCAGGTTCGTCGAAACGGCGCCGAAGCGCTCGCCCCAGTGCTGGCGGTACAGGGGCTCGCGTTGGCCGCGCCGCCACAGGAACAGCAGGAAGAGCGGCAGCAGCAGATGCCACAGCAGTTCATAGAGCGCGATCATCACCGGCAGGCGCCAGCCTGGCGGAAACGGTCGGGGCGATGGGCGAGGGGAGGAGGGCTGGTCCATCGGGCAAGGCAGGGGCGTGCGCGCCGGGCGACCGGCAAAAGGCATTCAGTATAGTTACGCACCCGCCCCCGCCAGCCCGGCGCCCTGGGGGCTCGCACCACAGGAACCCCACCCATGACCCTTTCCTCTTCGGCCTGGACCGCGGTCATCCCGCTGCGCGCCGGCTCCAAGGGTCTGCCCTCCAAGAACATCCGTCCGCTGGCGGGCAAGCCGCTGTACCGCCACGCGCTGGACCAGGCGCTGGCTGCGGGCGCGGCGCGGGTGGTGATCACCACCGACATGCCCGAGGTGCTGGGCGCCCCATTGCCCGATGCGGTGGTCCTCGTCAGGCGGCCTGCCGACCTGGCGGGTGACGGCGTGCCCATGGCGCCGGTGCTGCAGCATGCCCTGCAGTCGGCGGGGGTACGGGGCACCGTGGTGCTGCTGCAGGCCACCTCTCCGCTGCGCCTGCCGTCCGATATCCAGTCCGCGCTGGCCGTGTTCGGTCGGGGCGGTTTCGAGCTTGTGATGTCGGTGACGGAGGCGGACCGGGGGGTGCTCAAGTGGGGACGGCTGCAGGGAGAGCGCTTCCTGCCGTTGTCGGAACCGGCGCATTGTTTTGCGAACCGGCAGAGCCTGCCTCCCGTGGTGCGGCCCAACGGCGCGATCTATGTGATGGACGCGGATGGGTTCGTCGCGCGCGGCAGCTTCGTCAGCGAGCACATCGGCGTGCTGCAAATGCCCGCCGAACGCAGCCAGGACATCGATTCACAAGAGGACTTCGAGCGCTGCGAGGCGGCGCTGATGGCCTCGACCCAGAAGGAAACCCTTTCATGAAGATTGCCCACCGCGAGATATCTCCCGCCCATGCGCCACTGGTGGTGGCCGAGATCGGCATCAACCACGGCGGCAGCCTGGACGTGGCCAAGGGCATGGTGCTGGCGGCGCACCGCGCCGGCTGCGAGATGGTCAAGCACCAGACGCACTTCGTCGAGGACGAGATGACCGACGAGGCCAAGGCCATCTTCCCGCCCAATGCCGACAAGTCGATCTGGGACGTGATGGCCGAGTGCGCGCTGTCCAAGGACGACGAAATCGCGCTCAAGCGCTATGCCGAATCGCTGGGCATGATCTACATCTCCACGCCGTTCTCGCGCGCGGCCGCCGACTTCCTCGCCGAGATTGGTATCCCTGCTTTCAAGATCGGTTCGGGCGAGTGCAACCACGTGCCCTTGATCCGCCACATCGCCAGCTTCGGCAAACCGGTGATCATGAGCACCGGCATGCAGACCATCGCGGGCATGCGGCCGTCGGTGCAGGCGCTGGACGACGCTGGTGTGGAGTACGCGCTGCTGGAGTGCACCAACCTCTACCCCTCGCCGCCGGAGATCGTGAGCCTGCAAGGCATCACCGAACTGCGTCAGGCGTTTCCGCGTGCGGTCATCGGTTTTTCCGACCACAGCATCGGTCCTGAAATGGCGCTCTCGGCGGTGGCGCTGGGCGCCTGCATTCTGGAGCGGCATTTCACGGACACGCGCTACCGCAAGGGACCGGACATTCCCTGTTCCATGGACCCCGCCGAACTGAAGTTCCTGATCGACCGTTCGCGCGAAATCCACACCGCGCTGCACAACCCCAAGGTGCGCACCGCACCCGAGGAAGATGTCTACCGCTTCGCGCGCGGCTCCATGGTGGCCGACCGCGACCTGGCCGCGGGCCATGTCATCACCGCCGCCGACATCTGGGCGCGGCGCCCGGGCTCCGGCGAGATATCGGTGCAGCATTTCGACCGTCTGGTTGGCGCCCGGCTCACGCGCGCCGTCAAGCGCAACCAGCAACTGCTGTGGAGCGATCTGGACGGCGTCCAGCCGCTGGCCAATACGTGATGGCGCACAAGCTGCTTTTCGTCACTGGCACGCGGGCCGACTTCGGCAAGCTCGAACCCCTGGCGCTGGCCGCGCAGCAGGCGGGCATGGGTGTGAGCTTCTTCATCACCGGCATGCACATGATGCGCCGCTATGGCGAGACGCGGCTGGAGGTGCGGCGGTTTCCCGGAGCCGAGTTCTTCGAGTTCGTCAACCAGCGCGAGGGCGATGCGCAGGACTTCATCCTCTCCAAGACCATCCTGGGTTTTTCGGATTTCGTGCACGAGCACCGGCCAGACCTGGTGGTGATCCACGGCGACCGCGTCGAAGCGCTGGCCGCCTCCATCGTCTGCGCCATGAAGTACATCCCCTCCGCGCACATCGAGGGCGGTGAAGTCTCCGGCACCATCGACGAGAGCATCCGCCACTGCAACACCAAGCTTTGCGCGCACCACTTCGTGAGCTCGGAGGGCGCGCGCCAGCGTGTGCTGGCGCTGGGAGAGCCCGCCAACCGCGTCTACAACATCGGTTCGCCCGAACTCGATACCCACGCCCGACCGTCCGGCGTCACGCTCGCGCAGGTGAAGGCGCGCTACGCCATTCCCTTCGACGACTACGGCATCGCGATCTTTCATCCGGTGACGTCCGAGGCGGACACCATCGGTGCGCAGGGGCAGGCGCTCTTCTCGCGGCTGGAAGCCAGTGGCCGCCATTTCGTGGTGATCTCACCCAACAACGACCCGGGCACCGAGGACATCTTTGCGGTGCTCGATCGCCTGCCGCGCGAACGCTTCCGCCAGATTCCCTCGATGCGCTTCGCCTACTTCTCCGAACTGATGCGGCATGCCTCAGCCATGGTGGGCAACAGCAGCGCGGGCGTGCGCGAGGCGCCATTCCTGGGCTTGCCCAGCTTGGACGTGGGCACGCGGCAGAACCGGCGCGCCAGCGGTCCTTCCATCACGGCCTGCGCCGCCACCGACCAGACCGTCATCGACCACTTCCTCCGCTCTACCTGGGGCAAGCGCTTCACCCCGGACACGACCTTCGGCAACGGCCACGCCGCCGAGGCCTTCGTCGAAGTGCTGAACCGGCCCACGTTCTGGGAGCAACCCTTGCAGAAAGCCTTTGCCAGTGACTGACGCGCCCGCTCCAACGGTGCTTGACCGTTTCCAGTCCACCATGGACCAGACCGCACGCTGGGCGGCCGTGACGCTGATGCTGGGCGTGCCCACCTCGATCGCGCTGGTCAACATCTCGCTGTTGCTGATCCTGGTGGGATGGTTTCTCTCGGGCCGCTTTGCCGAGAAGTGGGCGCTGATCCGGCACCATCCGATCACCTGGCCCAGCCTGCTGTTGTTCGGGTTGGTGCTGGTGGGGATTGCCTACACCGACGCGCCGCGCTCCACCATCGGTTCGCACCTCTACGTCTACAGCAAGTTTCCGATGATGCTGATGCTGCTGACCTTGCTGCACGAGCCACGCTGGCAGCAGCGGGCCTTGCTCGCCTACGTGGCCGGGGCACTCATCACGCTGGTGTCCACCTACGCCAACGTCTGGGTGGAGGTGCCCTGGTCGGACACCCACGTGCGTGGATTCGGCGTCAGCCACAACGTGTTCAACGACTACATCGCCCAAGGCCTGGCGATGTCGGTGTTCACCGCCATCGCCGTGGTCTTCGCGCTGGAGGCGCGTACCTTGCTGGGGCGCCTGGGCTGGGGCCTGGTGGTGGCGCTGACCGTCTTCAGCATCACCCATCTCCTGGAGGGGCGCACCGGCCAGGCCGTGCTGCTGGTCATGTTCAGCGCGCTGGCGCTGGTGTCGGTTCCGGTGGCCTGGCGCTGGCGCGCGCTGGCCGGGGTGGTCCTGGTGATGGTGGTGTTGTTTGCGTCTTCGCCTTTGCTGCGCGAGCGCGTGCTTTCCGGCATCCATGAGTTCACGCAGTACATGCAGGGCGGCGTGGTGGCCACCTCGATCGGCGCGCGGCTGGACATGTGGAAGAACGCGCTGGACATGTTCCTCTCCAGCCCGGTGTGGGGCCATGGCACGGGCGGCTACCGCGTGCTCTCGCTGCAGATCTACAACGACGCTGTGCAATGCGCCGTTTCCTGCGTGCACCCGCACAACCAGTTCCTGTTCTTCGCCGCCGAGCACGGCATCGTCGGCGTGCTGGCCTACGCCTGGCTGCTGTGGGCGGCTTTTCGTGCGGGGCTTTCTCTCGAAGGGCGCTACCGTTTGCTGGCGGTGGCCTTCATGGCCATCCTGTTCGTCGACAGCTTCATCAACGGCCCGTTCTGGGTCACCACCGAGCGCCACCTGTTCGCGTCGGTGATGCCGCTGCTGCTGGCCGGCTGGCGACCGAGGCCGTCGGCACCGGAGGCACGTTCTTGATACCTCGCTGGAAAATCGAACGCGAGTTCGAGACGTTCAAGCAGCAACTGCAGGCGCTGCCCGAACGCCTGATCGGGCCTGCGCGCCAGCGCCGACTCGACGCACGGTTCCCGGCCGACTACCGCGTGCTCAATGGGGCCGCAGCGCGCACGCCCAAGGTGGCGATCTTCCTGATCTACCAGCCGCGCGGCATGGCCGGTTCGGTGCTCGCCACCTGCCAGCATCTGGCGCGCCACGGCTACGCGGTGATGCTGGTAGCGAACTCGCCGGTCTCCGCGCAGGACCAGCAAACCCTGGGTCCCTACGTCTGGCGGTTCGTCGAACGGCCCAACTTCGGTTACGACTTCGGCGGCTACCGCGACGGCATCCGGCTGCTGTGGCACTGGTCGGTATCACCGGAGCAACTCATCATCCTCAACGACAGCGTGTGGTTTCCGCTGGCGCAGAACGAGTCCATGATCGACGCCATGGAGGCTTCCAGCGCCGGCTTCCTCGGTGCGCTGCGCTACGTCGAGCCTGGGCAGCCCGAGGGCGAGCATGCGGGCATTTTTCTCTCCTACTTCTTCCTGCTCAAGCGGCCTGTTCTGACCGCCGACGTCTTTCTGGACTACTGGAACCGCTACGTCTCGACCAGCAACAAGTACCTCACCGTGCGCCGTGGTGAGCGGGGTTTTTCACGGACCTTGTTTGCGGCGCAGGTGCCTTCCGAAGGCATTTATTCGCGCGAGCGCATGCTGGCGCTGCTGGCCACGCAGGGCGACGACGCGCTTGCCAAGACGCTGGACTACGGTGCCTACACCGATGGCAACCTGCAGCGCGAGAGCGAGGAACTGCTGCGCGCCTCACCGCGCGACGCGGCCTGGCGCGAGCGGGTGATGGCTCACATCGGTGCGGCCAGCGCCCGGCGCAACTTCCACTCCACCTTCTGCTACGCCACCATCGGCCTGATGGGCGTACCCCTGCTCAAGAAGAACCGAGGTGAGCTGCAGGTCCGCATGCGGCGGCAGTACGTGCGCGCCGTGCTGGCCGGTGACCTGCCCCGACCAGACGAGGCGACCTTCGCCGAAATCCGTGCCAGTGTCGATTAGGGTGCCAGCAGGGCGTTGACCGGCCGCAGGTCTTCGGGCAGCAGCTTGCCGCTGGCCTGGCGCAGGCGCAGGCTGCTGAGCAGCACGTTGTAGCGCGCCTGGGCCAGGTCGCGCTTGGTCTGGAAGAGCTGACTTTGCGCGTTCAGCACGTCGATGTTGATGCGCACGCCCACCTGGTAGCCCAGGCGGTTCGCATCCAGCGCGCTCTGGCTGGAGGCTTCGGCAGCTTCCAGCGCCTTGACCTGGCTCTGGCCCGACACCACGCCCAGGAAGGCGCTGCGGGTATTGAGGTCCACGCCGCGGCGCGCCGCCTCCAGGTCGGTGCGGGCCTTCTCTTCGAGCGAGAGGGTTTCCTTCACACGGTTCTGGATGGCGAAGCCCGCGAACAGCGGCATGTTGAGCTGCACACCCACGCTGGCGTTGTTGGTGCGCACATTGCCCGGTATGGTGGCCACCGAAGACGGGGCGCGGCTGATGTTGTATTGAGCGACCAGATCGACCGTGGGCTTGTGCCCTGCTTCGGCCTTGCTGGTTTCCAGCCGGGCGATCTCCAGCGCGCGCTGTGCCTGCAGGATGGTGGGGTGGGTCTCATCGGCCAGGTTGACCCAGGACTGCGGATCGGCAGGCACCAGATCGGGCAACGCAACCGGCGCGGCCAAGGGGCGCGGCGTCACGCCGCTGCGCCCCACCAACTGGTCCAGCGCCAGCTTCTTCACGCGCAGGTTGTTCTCCGCCGCGATCTCCTGTGCCAGCACCAGGTCGTACTGGGCCTGTGCCTCGCGCGAGTCGGTCACGGTGGCGGTGCCCACCTCGAAGTTGCGCTTGGCGGCGGCGAGCTGCTCGGCCACGGCGGCCTTCTGCGCCTGCACGAAGGTGAGGGTGTCCTGCGCGGCAAGCACGTCAAAGTACGCCTGCGAGGTGCGCACGATCAGGTCCTGCTCGGCCTGGGTGAGCTGGGCGCGGGCCACGTCGATGGAGAGCTGGGCCTGTTCATCGGCCAGTTTGTTGGCTGGGCGGTACAGCGGCTGGCTGGCCGAGATGCCGGTGCTCTGCGTATCGGTGGTGGCGTCCAGTGCGTTGTTGCTGCTGTCGCGGCGAGCCCAACTGGCCGCGGCGGCCAGCCCCACCTGGGGCAGCAGGCCGGCGCGGGCCTGGGCCGCACGTGCCAGATCGGCGTCGTACTTGGAGAGCGCCGACAGGTAGGTGGCATCGAACCCGCGCGCGGCCTCGTACAGCTCCACCAGGCTCTGCGCCTGCGCACCACCGGCGGCGCCCAGGGCGATCAGCGCAGCCAGTGCCGAGCGCCGCAGCGCCGGCCATCTGCCGTGGCGGGTGGGGGTGAGCGGGGCAATCGGGGCGGTCATGAGAGGTCCTTTGAAACGGGCGATGCAAAACGGGCGGCGTGGTGGCTCAGTACACGGGAATGCCGGGGTCGACCTGATGCGACCAGGCATGAATGCCGCCTTCGATGTTGACCACGGTGGTGAAGCCGTTCTGCAGCAGAAACTGCGCCACCTGGGCGCTGCGGCCGCCGTGGTGGCACAGGCAGGCGATGGGGCGTTGCCGGTCCAGTTCCGGGTAGCGCGCGGGCACGCTGCGCATGGGCATGGCCAGCAGTTCGAAGCCGTCGGGCTTGACCGAGGCGGTCTGCAGTTCCCAGGGTTCGCGTACGTCGAGCACCACCGGCGGTTCGCCGGCGGCGTTCTGGCGCAGCCAGTCCTGGAGTTGGGCGGGGGTGATGTGTTGCATGGGGCAATGGGCCTGTCAGAAACGGAAACCCGAAGGCTCGGGAAAGTTCCGAAGGCGCGGAGCCACGGTGTCCCAGGGTTGGGCGGTCTGGAACGAGGCCTCGCCCGTGCGGGTGACGATGGTGGCGCGCATCATGGGCTCACTGCCCACGATGGCCGCGAGCCGTCCGCCCGGTGCCAGCAGGCTGAGCAGGACCGGCGGGATCTCGGCAACCGAGCCACTGAGCACGATGGCGTTGAACGGGCCCAGCGCCGTGCAGGCGGCGAAGCCGTTGGCGGCCGCGTCGGCCTCGCGCACATCCACGTTGTGGATGCCGGCGGCCTGCAGGTTCTGGCGCGCCCGCAGGGCCAGCGCCGGGTCGATTTCCAGCGTCACCACGCTGTGGGCGAGGCTGGCCAGCAGCGCGGCCATGTAGCCGCTGCCTGCGCCGACCTCCAGCACCTTGTCCGATGCCTGCAGCGCCAGATCCTGCAGCAGCCGCGCCTCCACCTTGGGGGCCAGCATCACCTGGCCTTCCACCGCTGGCTGCGTCAGCGGCAGTTCCATGTCGGCGAAGGCCAACGAGCGGTGGGCGGCTGGCACGAAGGCTTCGCGCCGCACCTGGCCCAGCAGTTCGAGCACTCGGCCGTCGAGCACCTCCCAGGGGCGGATCTGCTGCTCGATCATGTTGAAGCGTGCGTGGTCCAGACGGGCCTGTTCAGGGGTGTTGGTAGAGGTCATTTTTATACTCCTTGGGGTATGTTAGCCGAAGTTGCCCGATTTTACCGAGCGGCCTCTGCCGCCTCCGGCTGCGAGGGGGGGAGACCGAGAAGGCGCCGCACCCAGGCAGCGAAATCGTCCATGTAGCAATAGACCACGGGCACCACCACCAGCGTGAGCAGGGACGAGGTGATGACACCGCCAATGACGGCCTGGCCCATGGGCGCGCGTTGCTCGGAGCCTTCGGTCAGTGCGAAGGCCAGCGGCACCATCCCGAACACCATGGCCAGGGTGGTCATGAGAATGGGGCGCAGCCGCACCCGTGCCGCCATCAGCAGGGCCGACTCGCGGTCCATGGGCGGTGCGCCGGCCCGGCCTTCGCGGGCGCGGATGGCGAAGTCCACCAGCAGGATGGCGTTCTTGGTGACCAAGCCCATGAGCAGCACGATGCCAATGACCGAGAACATGCTCATGGTCGAGCCGAACATCAGCAGCGTCAGCACCACGCCGATCAAGGTGAGCGGCAGCGATGTCATGAGCGTGAGCGGTTGCAGGAAACTCTGGAACTGGCTGGCCAGGATCATGTAGATGAAGATGATGGCCAGCGCAAGCGCGGAGAGCGCGTAGCCGAACGACTCCTGCATGTTCTTCGTCGATCCGCTGAATTCGTAGCGGTAGCCAGGCGGCAGGGCGATCCCGTCGAGAACCTGCCGGATCTCGGCCGACACCTCGCCCGCCGAACGGCCATAGACGTTGGCACTGATGGAGACCTCGCGGTTGAGATTGCGGCGGTTGATCTGGTTGGGCCCGGTTGCGCTGACGACGTCGGCCACCTGGCCCAGGCGCACGACGCGCGCGGTACCGTCGGCAGCACTGCCGACCATGAAGGGCAGGCGTTCCAGGTCGCTGGCGCGCTCGCGCCGTTCGGGTGCCAGGCGCACATTCACGTCGTAGCTCTGGCCGTCCGCCGCGCGCCAGTTGCCCACCGTGGTGCCGGCCACCAGTGTGCGCAGGCTGGCTCCCACCGAGGCCACGTTCAGGCCAGCGTCGGACGCCAGGTCGCGCTTGAGCTTCACATCCACCGTGGGCTTGTTGGGCTTGACGCTGGCGTCCAGGTCCACCAGCCCGACGATCGGGCGGACGCGCTCCATCACCGTTTGCGTGAGGCGTTCGAGCTCCGCCAGGTCGTCACCCTGCAGCGAG
The DNA here is from genome assembly GCF_026125785.1 of Hydrogenophaga sp. Taxonomy (GTDB): domain Bacteria; phylum Pseudomonadota; class Gammaproteobacteria; order Burkholderiales; family Burkholderiaceae_C; genus Hydrogenophaga. Next base: position 109,288 of record NZ_JAHCKL010000006.1, on the reverse strand, counting down.
AACTCCACCTGCTTGTTGCCTCCTACGGCGTCCAGCAGGCCGGCATGGGTCACGGTGATGCCGGGCACGCTGCGCAGGCGGTCGCGCAGCACCGCGGACATGGCGTCGGCGCTGAGCGTGCGGTCCTTGCGGTCCACCAGGCGCACATAGATGCTGGCGTACATGCTGCCCTGCGCGTTGCCGGTGTTGATGGTGGAGAGCGTGTAGCTCACTTCGGGGAACTCGCGCAGGATGGCCTCTACCTGCCGCGTCTTGGCCTCGGTGGCCTGAATGGACGAACCCACCGGCGTGTAGAAACTCAGCGAGGTCTCGGAAAAATCAGCCTTGGGCACGAACTCAGTGCCCAGCACCGGCACGATGAACAGGCTGCCCACGAAAGTGGCCAGCGCCAGGCCCAGCGTGGCCAGTTTGTGCTTCAGGGACCAGCGCAGCGTGTTCTGGTAGGTCTCAGCCAGGTCGTCCTGGACACGGTCGAACCAGCCGGTCACACGGCCTATGGTTTTGTCGTAGAGCGTCCTGGGCGCGGCGTGCTGTCCGTGCTTCTCGATTTCCGGGTCATGCCAGACCGACGACAGCATGGGGTCCAGCGTGAAGCTCACGAACATGGAAATCAGCACGGCCGCGACCATGGTGATACCGAACTCGTGGAAGAACTTGCCGATGATGCCGCCCATGAAGCCGATGGGCAGGAACACCGCGACGATCGACAGCGTGGTGGCGAGCACCGCCAGCCCGATTTCCTGGGTGCCGTCCATGGCGGCGTTGAACGGTGTCTTGCCCATCTGCACATGGCGCACGATGTTTTCTCGCACCACGATGGCGTCGTCGATCAGCAGACCCACCGACAGCGTGAGCGCCATCAGGGTGATCATGTTGATGGTGAAGCCGAACAGGTTCATGAAGAAGAAGGTGCCGATCAGGGCGATCGGCAGGGTCAGCCCGGTGATGACGGTGGAGCGCCAGGAGTTCAGGAACAGGAAGACGATGAGCACGGTGAGCGCCGCGCCCTCGATCAGCGTGCGGCGCACGTTGTCCACAGAAACGCGGATCGGCCGCGAACCATCGGCGATCTGTTCCAGGCGAACGCCGGGTGGCAGTTCCGGGGCGATTGCGGCGATGGCGGCCTTGAGGCCGTCGGTCACGGCAATGGTGTTCTCATCCTGCGCCTTTTGCACCTGCAGCAGCAGCGTGCGTTGGCCGTTGTAGAGCGCCAGGCTTTCCACTTCCTGGGTGCCGTCGCTCACCTTGGCCACCTGGCCCAGGCGTACTGGCTGGCCGCCACGGCGCGCGACGATGATGCTTTCGAAGTCGGCCGGGTTGCGCAGGCGCGAGAGGACTTGCACCACGCGTTCGGCTTCGCCGGTCTTGAGCGTGCCCACCGGCAGGTCCTGGTTCTCGCTGCGCACGGCCGCATTGACCTGCTCCGTCGTCACGCCCAGCGCTTCCATGGCCGAAGGATCGAGGTCGATGTTGATGGTGCGCTGCGTGCCTCCCACCAGAGTGACCGAACCCACGCCACGCACATTCTCCAGCCGCTTCTTGAGCACCTGATCGGCCCAGGTGGTGAGCTCGACCGCGCTGGGCGCCTTGCCGTCCACGGCCTGGGGAATCACGGCGACCGACCAGATCGAGCGGCTGGCCGGGTCGAAGCGCAGCACGCGCGGCTCCTCCACCTCGTCACGGAACGCCGGGCGCAGGATGGCGATCTTCTCGCGCACGTCCTCGGCCGCCTTGCGGCCGTCCACCGTGAGCTGGAACTCGATGATCACCACCGACTGGCCTTCGTAGCTGCGCGAGGTCAGTGCGTTGACACCCGCGATCGCGTTGACCGATTCCTCCACCTTCTTGGTGACTTCCGATTCCACGATTTCCGGCGAGGCGCCGGGGTAGGCCGTGGTGACCACGACGACAGGGAAGTCGATGTTGGGGAACTGATCGACCTGCAGGCGCTGGAACGAGAACACGCCGAGCACGACGAAAGCCAGCATCACCATGGTCGCGAAGACCGGGTTGCGCAGCGATACCTGGGTGAACCACATGGTGCGTTCCGCCGCTCGCTGTTCAGTTCGTGGCCAGCCGAACGGCCGTGCCCTCGCGGATCATGCCGGCCTGTGCGCTGAGCACCTGCGTACCTTCGGCCAGCCCGGGAACCTCGCGCATGGGTTCGCCGTTGCGCAGGCCGCTGGCACCGCCGTTGATGGTGAGGTGAGCGACGGTGCCGTCGCGGACCACTTGCACATAGGGTTGCGGCTTGTCGTTGCGAACAGCCGAGGCAGGCACCGCGGTCGCGCGCGCCGTGCCGGTCATGAGTTGGCCTTGCGCAAAAAGGCCTTGGCGCATACCCGCTGCAGCCGGCACGCGCAGGTACACCAGCACGCTGCGGCTACCCGCCTGCACGCTGGGGTTGATGCGCGAGACGCTCGCCTGCACGGGCTCCGCCAGACCTTCCACGCGCAGCGTGGCCGGTTGACCGACACGCACCGCCACCGCATCGGCGGGCGCAATGGCGGCTTCCATCTCGAAAGCGGACAGGTCCACCACGTCGAACACGCGCGTGTCCACGCCCACCCGTTCGCCGTTCTGCACCAGCCGGGCCGAGATGTGTCCGCTCAGCGGCGCACGCAGCGTGGTATCCGCCAGGCCCTTCTGCGCGATGTCCAGCGCGGCCAGCGCGGCGCGGTGGTTGGCTTGCGCGGCAGCAAGGTTGTTGCTCGACGTCTCCAGCGCGGTGGCGGAGATGAAGCCCTGGCGCACCAGCGCCTGGTTGTTGTCCAGCGTGCGCTGCGCGATGCTCACCTGGGCCAGAGCGGATTCGGCTTGCTGGGCAGCCTGGCGGACCCGTGCCTGTGCTTCGGTGCTGTCGATGCGGGCGAGCACCTCGCCGGCCGCCACCGGGTCGCCCTCGCGCTTGTGCAGGCCCTGGATCTCGCCTGCCACGCGGGCCTTCACCGCCGCGGTCTGCAGCGCTTCGACGGAGCCTGAGATGGCCACCGCCTGTTGCAGTTCCAGGGCTTCGGCCCGCACCACGTCACCCGCTCCCAGGGTGTAGACCGGTGCTTTCTGCATGGACTCGGCCGCCGCACGCGCCGCGGTGGCCTGCGCCTTGCGCTTGTCCAGTGCGCGCACCAGGCCGATCGCGATGCCCAGTACCAGCAGCGCCAGCAGAAGCCATTTGATCCAGGTGGGACGCGGGCGGTTGGGGCTCATGGGAAGGGCGGTTGAAGATCTGGGTTGTCAGGGGGTCTGTCCGGGCACGAGCATGCCGTCCAGCAGCAGGTCGACCTGGCTGTCGATGAAACCGATGGGGTCGATCTGCTGGGAGGCCGGGGCGCAGGGCGCCATGGAGTGTTTCCACATCAGCAGAAAGATCATGGGCGCGATCAGGCTGTAGACCGCGTAGTCGAGCTGCATGGGGCGGAACTCGCCTCGGTCGATGCCGCGCTGAAGAATGCGGCGCAGCAGGTCGTGGCCGGGGGCGATCACCTCCTGCTGGTAGAAGGCTGCGATCTCGGGGAACATGCCGGCCTCGCTCATCACCAGCTTGGTGATGCCGGAGGCGGCGGTCATGCCGATGCGTTCCCACCAGACGTGCAGGCTGTAGCGCACCAGTTCGGCGCTGTTGCCGCTGAAGCCTTGCAGTTCCAGATTCCATTCCGCAAAGCGACCAGCGATGTTCTCGCGCACCACGGCCTTGAACAGCTCTTCCTTGCTGGGGAAGTACAGGAACAGCGTGCCCTTGGAAACGCCGGCGCGCGCCGCTACCTCTTCGACGCGGGTGGAGGCGAAACCCTTCTCGACAAAAAGCGCCAGCGCAGCGTCCAGCAGTTCGCCCGGACGGGCCTCCTTGCGGCGCGTGCGGCGCTGGCGCGGCTCGGCGCCGTTGTCGGGCGCCGTGAGAGGCGTGACGGGGGTGGGTGGGGCAGACATGGGGTTTAATGACCGACGGGTTATTAATATAACCCATACCCCTGGCTGCTTCGTGTCGCCCCGGTAAAGACAAGGCAAACGGTGGCGCGGCCCAGGCCGCGCACCGGGCTCAGTTGCCGAACGCCGCGATGCCGGTGATGGCGCGCCCGAGGATGAGGGCGTGGATGTCGTGCGTGCCCTCGTAGGTGTTGACCACTTCCAGGTTCACCAGGTGGCGCGCCACGCCGAATTCGTCGGAGATGCCGTTGCCGCCCATCATGTCGCGTGCCACGCGTGCGATGTCCAGCGCCTTGCCACAGCTGTTGCGCTTGAGGATGGAGGTGATTTCCACGGCGGCGGTGCCCTCGTCCTTCATGCGGCCCAGGCGCAGGCAGCCTTGCAGGCCCAGGCTGATCTCCGTGAGCATGTCGGCCAGCTTTTTCTGCACCAGTTGGTTGGCCGCCAGCGGCCGGCCGAACTGCTGGCGGTCCAGCACGTACTGGCGGGCGCGGAAATAGCAGTCCTCGGCGGCGCCCAGCGCACCCCAGGCGATGCCGTAGCGTGCGCTGTTGAGGCAGGTGAAGGGCCCTTTGAGGCCACGCACCTCGGGGAAGGCGTTCTCTTCCGGCACGAAGACCTCGTCCATCACGATTTCGCCGGTGATCGAGGCGCGCAAGCCCACCTTGCCGTGCACGGCGGGGGCCGAGAGGCCTTTCCAGCCCTTTTCCAGGATGAAGCCGCGAATCTGTCCGCCGTCGTCCTTGGCCCAGACCACGAACACATCGGCGATCGGGCTGTTCGTGATCCACATCTTGGCGCCAGACAGCTTGTAGCCACCGTCCACCGCCTTGGCGCGTGTGACCATGCTGCCGGGGTCGGACCCGTGGTTGGGTTCCGTGAGCCCGAAGCAGCCGATCCATTCGCCGGTGGCCAGTTTCGGCAGGTACTTCTGCTTCTGCGCCTCGGTGCCGAATTCGTTGATCGGCACCATGACCAGCGAACTCTGCACGCTCATCATCGAGCGGTAGCCGGAGTCGACGCGTTCCACTTCGCGCGCCACCAGGCCGTAGCAGACATAGTTCAGGCCGGCGCCGCCATAGGCCTCAGGAATGGTGGGGCCCAGCAGGCCGAGCTCCCCCATCTCGCGGAAGATGCTGGCATCGGTCTTCTCGTGCCGGAAGGCCTCCTGCACACGGGGCAGCAGGCGCTCATGGCAGTAGGCCCGTGCGGCGTCCATCACCTGGCGCTCGTCTTCGCCGAGCTGGGCAGAAAGGTGGAAGGGGTCTTCCCAGCTGAAGCTGGCTTTGGCCTTTTGGGGGGAAAGCATGGCGGTTGTCTCCGAGATGAAAGGACGGGGGATCGGGCGATTGTCGGCGGCCCATGAATACTTGTCTAATATTGACAATGTATTCATCAATCCAAAATACATATCTATGGAGTTCCGTCACCTGCGTTATTTCCTGATGCTGGCCGAGGAACTGCATTTCGGCCGCGCCGCGCAGCGCCTGGCCATCACGCAGCCGCCCCTGTCGCTCAACATCCAGCAACTGGAGGCCTCGGTGGGCGCGCAACTGTTCGTGCGCAACAGCCGGGGCGTGCAGCTCACCGCGGCCGGCCAGGCCTTCGTGCCGGCCGCGCGTGCCCTGCTCGAGCAGGCCGGTGAGGCCGCCCGCGAGGCGCGCGAGGTGGCTCAGGGCGTTCTGGGCAGTCTGCAGATTGGATTCGCCGGGACGGTGCTCTACAGCGGGCTGCCGCAGATGCTCAAGGGTTTTGCCCAGCAGCATCCCCGCCTGAGGCTGACGCTGCGCGAACTCAGTTCCAGCGACCAGCTCATCGACCTGATGCACGAGCGGCTGGACGTGGGCTTCGTGCACACCACGCGCGTACCCGCCGGGTTCTCCCAGATCCTGGTCTCGCGCCAGCCCTTCGTGGCCTGCCTGCCGGCCGCTCATGCGCTGGCCCGGCGCAAACGGCTGGTGCTGACGGCCTTGCAGGGTGAACCGTTCGCCATGATTTCGCGCACCGTTTCCCCGGACTACCACGAGCGCATCCTCGGGCTGTGCGCGGATGCGGGTTTTTCGCCTGAGATCCGGTTCGACCTGCGCCATTGGCTCAGCGTGGTCTCCATGGTCTCTCAGGGTCTGGCGGTCGCTCTGGTGCCCGCTGCCTTGCGGCAGGCTGGCCTGCCAGGCGCGGTGTTCGTGCCATTGGAGGCGCAGACCTCGTCCTACGAGACGCACTGCCTGTGGAAGACCGACAGGGACCAGGCGGCACTGGCTGCATTCCTCGGTGTCGTGCGGGCCTTTGCATTGCCGCTAGAGTGAGTGTTTTCCCGAGAGAGGATGCCAACATGGGCGACAAACAGGTGCTGGTCCTCGGTGGCGGCTGCTTCTGGTGCACCGAGGCGGTGTACAAGGAAGTGCGTGGCGTGACCGACGTCGAGTCGGGCTACAGCAACGGCCAGCCGAAGCAACCCAGCTACGAGATGGTGTGCACGGGCACGACCGGGCACAACGAGGTGGTGCGGCTGGAGTACGACCCTGCGCAGATCAGCACGCGCGAGATTCTGGAGATCTTTTTCGTGGTGCACGACCCGACCACGCTCAACCGCCAGGGCAACGACGTAGGCACGCAGTACCGCAGCGGCATCTACTTCACCACGCCGGAACAGGCGCAGGTGGCCAGGGAGCTGGTGGAAGAACTCAACCGGGACGGTGTCTACGGCCGGCCGGTCGTGACCGAGGTACTGCCCCTGGACAACTACTGGCCCGCCGAGGCCTACCACCAGGACTTCTTCGAGCGCAATCCGTTCCAGGGCTATTGCATGGCGGTGGCGGCACCCAAGGTGGCCAAGTTCCGCAAGACCTTTGCGCGGTTGTCCAAAGGCTAGGAGCCTGGGCGGACTGCGGCGCTTCGGCGTTGCAGCAGGGGCCAGCAGACGATGATGGCCAGGCCGCCGAGCACCAGCGCAGCGGCACCCAGCTTCCAGGCGGGCAGAGCCTCCCCCAGCGTGATGGCCGATGTCCCGATGCCGAACACGGGCACCAGCAGAGCCCAGGGCGTCACGGTGGCCGCAGGGTGGCGCGAGAGCAGCCAGTTCCAGGCACCGTAGCCGAACAGGGTATTGCCCAGCGCCTGCCAGACCACGCTGGCCCAGACGCGGGCGTTGGCATGCTGCAGGCCGCTCAGCATGGCCTGCGGGCCTTCGACCCACAATGAAATCGCCAGCAACGGCGGCACCGCGAAGAGGCTGCTCCAGATGGTGAAGTGCAGCATGTTGACCGGCCCCAGGGATTTGACCACCAGATTGGCGCAGGCCCAGAAGAACGCGGCTGTGAGGACCAGCGCCATGCCCAGCAGCGTGACGGTGGCGTCCACGTTGGCGGCGATCAGGCCCAGGCCTGCCAAGGCCAGCAGCAGTCCGGCGACTTGGTAGCCGCGCACGCGCTCACCCATGAGCAGAAGGGATAGGCCGATGGTGAAAAACACCTGCGATTGCAGCACCAGGGAGGCCATGCCGGGCGAGATGTCGTGCCGCATGGCCAGGTAGAGCAGGCCGAACTGCCCGGCCCCGAGCAGGACGCCGAAAGCGGCCAGTTTGCGCCAGGGTGCCGTGGGGCGCGGCAGGAAGAGCGCCGGCAGGGCCGACAAGGCCATGCGCAGCGCGACCATGAGAAACGGCGGCAGCCCATCGAGACCCCAGCGGATCACCACGAAGTTCGTGCCCCAGACAAACACCACCGAGAAGGCGAGCAGGAGATGGGTGGTGGGCAATCGGGGCTCCGGGGACAGGGGCTGGCAGTATAGCCAGCCCTTTCCGCGGTCGCGCTCAGCGCGCCAGCACCGCGGCCGTCAGCGCGCGGGTGTTGAAGCGCATCATGTCGATGTAGGTCGATGCCTCGCCGCCGGGCGCGGACAGCGAATCCGAGTACAGGGCGCCCGAGGGCCTGGTGCCGGTCTCGCGCGCGATCTGCTCGATCAGCCGGGGGTCGGAAATGCTCTCCACGAACAAGGCACGGATCTGTTCTTGGCGGATCTGGCGCACCAGCTGCGCCACGCCCTTGGCCGAGGCTTCGCTCTCCGTGCTGACGCCCTGGGGGGCGAGGAAGCGCACGCCGTGGTCGCGGGCGTAGTAGCCAAAGGCATCGTGCGAGGTGATGACCTTGCGCTGTTCCGCCGGCACAGCGGACCAGGCGGCGCGGATCTCGCTGTCCAGCGCATCGAGCCGCGACAGGTAGGCCTGGGCGTTGCGGTCGTAGCTGTCGCAGCCGGCCGCGTCGGCGCGGCACAGGCCCTGGGCGATGTTTTTCACATACACCTTCACGTTGGCCACGCTCTGCCACGCGTGGGGGTCGGTCTCGCCGTGCGTGTGGCCATGGTCCTTCCTGCCGTGGTCACGGCCATGGTCTTCGTCGTGGGCTTCCTTCAGTGGCTGTATGCCTTTGCTGACCACCACTTGCTGGCCCTTGTAGGTGGCCGTCCGGAGCAGGCGATCCATCCACCCTTCGAAGCCCAGCCCATTGGCGAACACCACCCTGGCCTGCCCGACCACCCGGGCCTGGGCGGGCGTGGGTTGAAACACATGGGCATCGCTGCCCGGGCCGACCAGCACGTCGACCTGCACCCGGTCCCCACCGACCTGTTGCACGAGGTCACCCAGGATGCTGAAGCTGGCCACGGTCTTGATGGGCGTGCTTCCCTGGGCATGCAGCGGCGCTGCGATGGCGGCGACACCGAGTGCGAAGGCGGCCAGCAGATGGCGCCGGGCGCTTCGCGTGGGACGGATGCGGGTGGGTGTTTGGTTCATGGTGATGTCCTTTCGGTTCAGGCTTGGAGATGGGAGGAGGAGGGACGCTGATGGCGCAACAGGCCGTGCGGCGCCAGCCCCATGGAGAACAGGTAGAAGACGCCCAGGCTGAGCACGATGACCGGGCTGGTCGGCCAGTCCGCGTGGTAGGACAGCAGCAGCCCAGCGAAGCAGGCCAGCAGCGCCAGGCCTGTGGACAGGCCCAGCAGGGGCCGCAGTCCGCGGACCCACAGGCGCGCGGTGGCCGCGGGCAGCACCATCAACCCGACCGCCATCAGCGTGCCCAGGGCGTGGAAGCCGGCCACGAGGTTGATGACCAGCAGCGCGAGAAAGCCATAGTGGGCGACCGCGCTCCAGCGGCTGCGGCCGCGCAGGAAGCCCGGGTCCAGGCATTCGAGGACCAGAGGCCGGCGGATCACCGCCATCGCCACGCATGTGACCGCGGCGATGCCACCCAGCAGCGCGAGCGCGGCATCGTCCAGCGCGAGCACCGTGCCGAACAACACATGCAACAGGTCCACACTGTTGCCCCGCGTGGAAACGATCAACACGCCGAGGGCCAGAGACAGCAGGTAGAAGGCCGACAGGCTGGTGTCTTCCCGCAGCACCGTGTGGCGTGCGATGAGACCCGAGCCGATCGCCACCACCAGCCCGGCGGCGATGCCGCCCACCGTCATGGCTCCCAGTGAGAGGCCTGAGACGAGATAGCCGATGGCCGCACCGGGCAGGATGGCGTGGGCCATGGCGTCGCCCATCAGGCTCATGCGCCGCAGCATCAGGAACACGCCGACCGGGGCGGCGCTGACGCTGAGCAGAACGCAGCCCAGCAGGGCGTTGCGCATGAAACCAAATTCCATGAAGGGACCCAGCAGGGGCAACGACCATGCCCAGGTGGCGTCGCCGTTCATGGGGCGGCCTCTGCGGTACACGCCGCTGCCGCGGGCGGCTGGCACAACAGGGCATGGTCGTCGAAGGGCTCCTGCAGGCGCAGCGCGCGTTGCCAGTGCGCTTCGGTCAGTACCTCGGCCGTGGCACCCCAGGCCACGGGCTCGCGTGCCAGCAACAGGGTTTGCGGGAAATGGTCGCGCACCTGCCCCAGGTCGTGCAGCACCGCCACCACGGTGCGGCCCTGCGCATGCCAGCGGTGCAGCAGATGGAGCAGGTCCTGCGTGGTGCGAGCGTCGATGGCCGCGAACGGCTCGTCCAGCAGCATCACCGGGGTGTCTTGCAGGATCAGGCGTGCGAACAGCGCGCGCTGCATCTGCCCGCCGGACAGCGTGTCGATACCGCGCTTCTCGAACCCCGTCAGCCCGACGGCCGCCAACGCCTCCTGCACCGCTTGGCGGTGCGCATGCCCGATGCGGCCCAGGGCGCCTACCCGGTGCCACAGGCCCAGTGCCACCATGTCACGCACGGAGATGGGGAAACTGGAGTCCAGTTCCGATTGCTGGGGCAGCCAGGCCACCTGGTCCACGCGCGGCCCCCGCATCCAGCCTCCCAGCGGCCGGAGTCGGCCGGCCATGGCCTTGAGCAACGTGGACTTGCCAGCCCCATTGGGGCCGGTCACCGCCACCAGCGCGCCCGGCGCAATGGCCATGGACAGGTGGTGCACGGCGGGATGGCGTTCGTAGCCCAGAGTGAGGTCGTGCAGGACGATGGCCGTTGAGGCCGAGGACAGGTCTGGCGGGGTGGACACGGCAGAAGGCAGCTAATATATTGCAACCGAATTGCGATAGCGACGATATTAACGCAACTTTGTTGCAATAATGAGGGCCGCCATGTCCAAACATCCGTCTCGAGACCCTGCCACCGTTCCGCATGACATCCAGGTGCGCCTGGAGGCGGCCGGATTGCGCCGCACCTTGGCCACGCGCGCCGTGCTGGGACTGTTTCTGGCCAGGCCCGCAGGCGGCTTGTCGCATGCCCAAGCCATGACCGCGCTCACGGCACGCGGGCTGGACATCAACCGTGTCACGCTCTACCGCTTGCTGGACCGGCTGGCCGCCTGCGGCGTCTTGCGGCGAGAGGCCGATGCGCAGCGGACGTGGCGCTTTTCTTTGGCATCGACGCCCATGCAGGCGCGGCCGGCGGACGAGGCTGTGCCGCTGTTCGAGTGCGATGCCTGTCACCGACAGATACCCCTGACCGACGCCGGAGAAACCACGCGTACCGTGGCCCAAGACCTGTTTCGCTCCCTGGCCCAGATGGGGCACAGGGGTGTCCGTGTGGACCTGGCCATCCATGGCACTTGCGCCACTTGCGTGCCACCGGGCGATGCGGCCGGGCCAGCCGCATGATCGAATCGCTGGGGTTGGCGTATGCCTACGCCGGGGCTGCCCCGCTGCGGCTGCCCGATGTGGCGGTGCGCCAGGGAAGCACCTTGCTGCTGCGCGGGCACTCCGGCAGCGGTAAGTCGACCTGGCTGGCGCTTGCTGCGGGCTTGCTCACGCCGACGGCTGGTGACATCGCAGTGGCGGGGCAGGTGCCCGCACGACTGTCCGCCAGCGCGCGGGATGCCTGGCGCGCGCGCCACGTGGGTTTTTTGCCCCAGAGGCTGCACCTGAGCGAGGCGCTGACGGTGGCGGACAACCTGGGGCTGGTGTATTTCGCGGCGGGGCTGCCCAGAGACCGCGCCGCCGTGGCCCGCGCGCTGGATGCGCTCGGAGTCGGGCACCTGGCCACAGGCAAACCCTCTCAACTCTCGGTGGGGCAGGCCCAGCGCGTGGCACTGGCCCGCGCGGTGCTGCTTCGACCGCAGGTGATCCTGGCCGATGAACCCAGTGCCAGCCTGGACGACGAGGCCTGCGCACGCTCCATGCGCTTGCTCGTGCAGAGTGCCTCGGATCTGGATGCCACGCTGGTGATCGCCACGCACGACGCCCGCCTGCTGAACGCCTTGCCCCAGGCCAGGGTGCTCTCGCTCTCGGTGCCGCAGGAGCCGGTGCCATGAATGTGGCGTCCCTGTCCTGGCGCTACCTCTGGTCTCGGCCCCTGACCACTGCGCTCAATCTGCTGCTGCTGACCCTGGGGTTGGCGTCCATGGCGCTGGTACTGATCGCCCGCGACCAGGTAGAGCGGGCCTTCGAGCGAGATCTCGCGGGCATCGACGCGGTGGTCGGCGCCAAGGGCAGTCCGATGCAACTGATCCTGGCCGGGGTGTTTCACATCGACGTGCCGCCCGGCAACATCCCGCTGGCGCAGGCCGAGGCGTTGGCGCGCCACCCGCAGGTGGCGCAAATGATCCCCCTGAGCCTGGGAGACAACCTGGCCGGCTACCGCATCGTCGGCACCACGCTCGACTACCCCGCGCACTACGCCGCTGTGCTGGCGGGCGGGGCCTGGTGGCGGCAGCCGCTGGAGGCGGTGCTCGGCGCGCAGGTGGCCGCGCGGACCAGCCTGCAGGTGGGGCAGGCCTTCGAGGGTGCCCATGGACTGGTGGCCGGTGGTGCGGCGCATGGCCAGACACCCTACGCCGTCGTCGGCGTGCTCGCTCCCTGCGGCTGCGTGCTGGATCGCCTGGTCCTCACGGCCACCGAATCGGTCTGGCGCGTGCACGATGACATGCATGCAGCCGACGGTATGAATGAAGCCGAGCGCGCCGAACTCGATGCGGCGCTGCAGGACGAACGCGACATCACGCTGGCTCTGATCCGTTACCGCACACCCATGGCGGCGTTGAGCTTTCCCCGCTTCGTCAATGAAACCACCTCCATGCAGGCGGCTGCGCCGGCGCTGGAGATCACGCGCTTGCTGGGCATGGTGGGCGTGGGCACGCAGGTGCTGCAGGGTTTGACGGCGGTGTTGCTGGTGGTTGCGGGCTTGTCCGTCTTCATTGCCCTCTGGGGCGCCGTCCGCGAGCGCCGCAGCGACCTGGCCATGCTGCGCATGCTGGGCGCACCGCCAAGGCGTGTCGCCGCGCTGCTGTTGTGCGAGGCGCTCTGGCTGGCGCTGATGGCCTCTTTGCTGGGGCTGCTCGCCGCGCATGCGCTCGCAGCCCTGCTGGGCGACATGCTCATGGTCCGCCATTCGCTGGCCATTTCCGCCTGGCGCTGGGTACCCGCCGAAGGCTGGGTGCCCGTGCTCGCTCTGGGGGTGGCGACTGTCGCGGCCCTGCTGCCCACCTTCAGCGCCTACCGGTTCGATGTGACTTCTCTTCTCAACAATTCAAGGTGAACACCATGATTCCGAAAAACCTGCTCTTCATCGCTTGCGCAAGCCTGCTCGCCAGCGCCGCACTGGCGCAACACACCGACCAGGAGACGCGCGAAGACATTGCACGCCACCGCGCCATGGCCGCCGCCCACGAAGGCGCTGCCAAGTGCCTGGAGGCCGGCAAAGGCGAGAAGGTCTGCCTGCAGGAACTCCAGGCCGCTTGCAAGGGTCTTGCGTTGGGCAAATACTGCGGCATGCGCCATGCACATTGATACACCGCCCTTTCCCATGCGTTTCACATGACCACGCCCCATCCGCTTGTCCTGCTGCTCGGCCTGGCCTTCGTGGGTGGGGCGGCGGCGCAGCCGCTGAGTTCGCCTGTGCCGCCAGGAACAACGACCTCCCCTGGGACGGTGCATCCGCAAGGGCAGGGGGCGGGCGTGCACAGCCCTCTGAGTCCTTTCGCACCCCTGCCCAGGCGCGGCGACGTGGTGGCCTGGTCCACGCTCACCGATGTCACGACCCGGGTCGACAAGAAGCGCATCGTGCCGGTCTATCCCGATGCGGTGACCGCGCTGAACCAGAAGACGCTGCGCCTGCAGGGGTTCATGATGCCGCTGGAGCCAGGGGAAAACCAACGGCATTTCCTGCTCGCATCGGTGCCGCTGACCTGTTCTTTCTGCACGCCCGGTGGTCCGGAAAGCATGGTGGAAGTGCGCACGGCCAAGCCGGTGAAATACAAGCTGGAAGCCGTGGTGGTCGAAGGCACGTTCCATGTGCTGGAGAACGATCCTTACGGTCTCTACTACCGCATGACAGGCGCGGTGGGCGTACCCTGACTTGGGTACCATCGTTGGGTGAACCTCGCCACCCACCCCGTCGTTGCATCCCTCACGCCGGTCTTCCTGCTCATCGCTGCCGGCTTTCTCGCCGGGCGGCTGCAGTGGATCCGCGACGGCGCCATCAAGGACCTCTCCAACCTGGTTTTCCTGCTGCTGATCCCGGCACTCCTGTTTCGCACCATGAGCGCGGTGCACTTCGAGGAATTGGACCTGCGGCCGGTTGGCGCCTACTTTCTGGCCGCGCTCACGCTGCTCGGCGTGTCGATCGCCTGGCGGGGGTTCAACCGCAGCAGCGTGGTGCTGGCGCTGGCCGGAACCTTCTCCAACATGGTGATGATCGGCATCACGCTGGTGGAACTGGCCTATGGCAAGGCCGGGCTGGTGACCTTGCTCACCCTGGTCTCGGTGCATGCGCTCATCCTGCTGACCGTTGGCTCGGTGGTGCTCGAACTGGCCGTGGCCCGCGAAGTGCGCCAGGGTGGTCAGCGTTCGCCGCACGTGCTGGCCACCGCCTGGTCGGCTTTCAAGGGGGCTTTGCTGCACCCGATCCCCTTGCCCATTGTCAGCGGCCTGCTGTTCGCCCAGACCGGCTGGGCCCTGCCCGCCGTGGTGGACAGGCCGCTGCAATTGCTGGGCAGCGCGTTCGGTCCGATCGCGCTGGTGCTGGTGGGTGTGACACTGGCCCGCACCCCCATGGCGGGCCACCTGCGCCAGGCGCTGTGGGTCACCGTCTCCAAGAACGTGGCCCTGCCCGTGCTGGTGTGGGCCTGTGCCTGGGCCATGGGCATTTCCGGTCTGCCCCTGACGGTGATGGTGGTGGCAGCCGCGTTGCCGATCGGCGCCAACGTGTTTCTGTTTGCCCAGCGTTACGAAGTGGCGCAGGAGATCACCACCGCCAGCATGGGCCTCTCCACCCTGCTGGCTTTGCTCACGCTGAGCTTTTTCATGATGCTGCGGTGAGCCGCGCTCATTGGCTGATCTTGCGCGCTTCCTCGACCTGGTACTCGAAATAGCGCTGGAACCCGAAAGCCAGGCTGCCCATGAAGGCGATCGTGCCCAGGAGCAGGGCCGCAACCAGCGCGCCTATGGTCAGCCAGTTCGTGGCGCCCGCACGGGCATCGGCCGGGAGGCTGGGGTTGAACTGGCGGTTCCACTTCTCGCGGTCGGTCAGCGCGTAGACGATGCCGGTCAGGCAACTCGCCGCCACAGTCATGCCCAGCAGCGGTATCAGCACCCAGGAGAGCTTGTCGTCCTGGCCGTACAGCAGCACACGGTCCACCCCCCACCAGCCCAGTGCCGCCGGAATCGGGTGGAGCCAGCCCACCCAGTCGCCCAGACCGCGCAGGTAAAAGCGGTGAAGCCCGAGCATGCCGCCCAGCAGCGCCAGCCAGACCGCCAGCGTCTTGTTCCGGGTCCGGCCGCTCATGCCGCGGGATTCCGTTCGTCGGGCGGCAGCGTGTCGCCGGCGCCCAGGCTTTTCTGCATGAGCACGATGTCCAGCCAGCGGCCGAACTTCCAGCCACAGGACTGCACCACCCCCACCATCTCGAAGCCCAGCGCGCGGTGCACCCCGATGGAGCCGGCGTTGGCGCTGTCTCCAATCACCGCCATCACCTTGCGCGTGCCTGCGCGCTCCAGCGCCGCCAGCAACTCAGCCAGCAAAGCGCGGCCCAGGCCCTGGCGATGGGCCTCGGGATCGAGATAGATGGAGTCCTCCACCGAAAACCGGTAGGCCGGGCGCGGTTTGAACCAGTTGCCGTAGGCATAACCCAGGACCTTTCCATCCTCCTCCGCCACTAGCCAGGGCAGACCCTTGCCGAGAACGTCGGCACGGCGGGTCGCCATTTCGGTCACGGTGGGGGGCGAGGTTTCGAAAGTGCCCGTGCCATGCAGCACGTGGTGGCTGTAGATGCGGGCGATGGCGTCGAGATCTTCGTCTCGGCTGGGGCGGATCAGTGGCATGGTCTGAGGGGAAACGTTGTCAGAAGGCTTGAGTGGCACTGAACGGGCTATAATCGCGGGTTTCGTGGCGTTTCGCTGGCCGGGTGGTCAGTCGTGTGTCTCAAGCGCTGCGATTGAAGTGGGTTGAAAAACCCAGTGAAGTACCGTTGAACGGTACCTCTCCACCCGAAGGATAAATCATGGTCGTCATCCGACTCTCCCGCGGCGGTGCCAAAGCCCGTCCGTTCTACAACATCGTGGTTGCCGACAAGCGCAACCGCCGCGATGGCCGCTTCATCGAGCGCATCGGCTTCTACAACCCGCTGGCTCGCGGTGGCGAAGAAACCCTGCGCATCGCCACCGACCGCCTGACCTACTGGACCGGCGTGGGCGCGACCCCGTCCGATACCGTGGCCCGCCTGGTCAAGCAAAGCGCTGCCAAGGCCACCACGGCCTGAGCCTGTCGCCTCGACAGTGACCTCCCCCGCGTCCGGCGCCTTGCAGGCGTCGCTCCTGCCCGATGATGCTGTCGAGCTGGGGCGCATCCAGGACGCGTGGGGCATCAAGGGCTGGGTCCGCATCCTGCCCTACAGCGCCGACACCGAAGCGCTGTTCGTTTCCTCCCGTTGGTACCTGCAGCCGCCCGAAGGTCGCTTCGCGCGCGGTTTCTCCGCGTTCTCCGGCTGTGTCGAGGTGCAGATCGCCGAGATCAAGGCCCATGCCGACGGCCTCGTGGCCCGTTTTGACGGGGTGCCGGACCGCAATGCCGCCGAGGCGCTCAAGGGTGCCCGCATCAGCCTGCCGCGCAGCGCCTTTCCGGAAACCCCGGAAGGCGAGTACTACTGGGTCGATCTGATCGGCCTGGACGTGGTGAACCGCGAAGGTCTTCACCTCGGCGTGGTGCGCGACCTGATGCCAACCGGTCCGACCTCGGTGCTGGTGCTGGAATATGCCGAAACGGTGGAGGGCGCCGAGCGAACCGCCGAGCGCATGATCCCGTTTGTCGCGGCCTATGTGGACAATGTGGACCGGGCGGGACGCAAGATCCTGGTCGACTGGCAGCCCGACTACTGAGCGAACGCCGTCCGCACCGAGGACCCATTGTGCGCTTCGACGTCATCACCCTGTTCCCCGAACTCTTCGCGCCTTTCCTGACGCACGGCATCACTCGTCGAGCCTTCGAGTCCGGACTCGTGGACGTGCACCTGTGGAATCCGCGCGATTTCGCCGAGGGCAATTACCGGCGTGTGGACGACCGCCCGTTTGGCGGTGGTCCTGGCATGGTGATGATGGCCGAGCCCCTGTGGCAGTGCCTTCGGGCGGTGCGCGAGGCACGGGCCGAACCCGGTGCCGCCCGGGCACCGGTGGTGCTGTTCTCCCCGATGGGCCAGACGCTGGACCACGCCGGCGTGGAACGCTGGTCCGCCAGCCAGGGGGGCGTGCTGGTCTGCGGCCGCTACGAGGGCATTGACCAGCGCTTCATCGATGCCTGTGTCGATGTGCAGATCAGTCTGGGCGACTTCGTTCTCTCGGGTGGGGAAATTCCCGCCATGGCCCTGCTGGACGCGGTT
The DNA here is from genome assembly GCF_026125785.1 of Hydrogenophaga sp. Lineage (GTDB taxonomy): Bacteria > Pseudomonadota > Gammaproteobacteria > Burkholderiales > Burkholderiaceae_C > Hydrogenophaga. The sequence goes on along the minus strand of NZ_JAHCKL010000006.1, from coordinate 92,069 downwards.
GCCCGTCTGCAGCCTGGGGTGCTGAGCGATGAAGGCAGCCACCAGCAGGACAGCTTCAACCCGGCGCTGGACGGGCTGCTCGACAGTCCACACCACACGCGCCCCGAGGTCTGGCAGGGACCGCAGGGCCCGGTGCCTGTGCCAGAGGTGCTGCTGGGCGGACACCACGAGCGCATCGCGCGCTACCGGCGCGAACAGAGCCTACGGCTGACCGCCCAGCGTCGCCCCGAACTGCTGGCCCGGGCTCGGGAACAGGGTTGCCTGGGAGCCGCGGACCTGGCTTTCCTCCGTTCCCAGGGCTTGCTATAATCCAAGGCTTTTCGATCCTCTGACCGGCCGCCGCGACCGGGCCAGCCCCTGAGTTGTGCAGCCTGTCTGCGCAGATTCAGACAGGCGCCTTTGCCGGATTCGCGGCCTTTAGTGCAGCGCGGTCATGACCGAATGACAGGAAACCATGAACCTCATCCAGACCCTTGAGCAGGAAGAAATTGCTCGCCTTGGCAAAGTGATCCCGCCGTTCGCCCCTGGCGACACCGTGATCGTCAGCGTGAACGTGATCGAAGGTACGCGCAAGCGCGTGCAGGCCTATGAGGGCGTGGTCGTGGCCCGCCGCAACCGTGGCCTGAACTCCAGCTTCATCGTGCGCAAGATTTCCAGCGGTGAAGGTGTTGAGCGTACTTTCCCGCTGTACAGCCCGTTGATCGCCAAGATCGAAGTCAAGCGCCGTGGTGCGGTCCGTCGTGCCAAGCTGTACTACCTGCGTGAGCGCAGCGGCAAGTCCGCGCGCATCAAGGAAAAGCTGGGCTCCTGAGACCCGTGCGCCGTCGGAAAAGCCGCTCCATCGAGCGGCTTTTTTGCGTCTGGCCTATGCTTGCCGTCCCATGACCCAGCCGCTACCCCTTTTTGACCCTCGTCTTGTTCCTGTGGTCCCGGACGCCTCGGGCGAGGTACTGGCGCCGGCCCGTGCGCAACGCCTGACCCCTTCTGGCCTGCGCGAGTTGTTTGCGAATCCGCCGACGTGGAAGCCCGAACTGCACCGTGAGCGCAAGTTCGGCGACCGTGTACCGGCACACGCCGCCGTGCTGCTGCCCCTGGTGATGCGCGATGAACTCACGCTCATTCTCACGCAGCGCACCACGCGCCTGTCCACCCATTCGGGGCAGATCGCGCTGCCCGGAGGCAAGCTGGACCCCGAAGATGCCGATGCCACGGCGGCGGCGCTGCGCGAAGCGCATGAGGAAATCGGGCTGATGCCGGAGCGCGTGGAGGTGCTGGGCACGCTGCCGGAGTACGTGACGGGGACGGCGTTCATCGTCACGCCCGTGGTGGGGCTGGTACAGCCTGGCTTCGTGCTGGCGCCCAACCCGCACGAGGTGGACGATGTGTTCGAGGTGCCGTTGACTTACCTGATGGACCCAGCCCACCACCGCCGCCACGTGCTGGACATGGAAGGCGTGGTGAGGGAGTGGTACTCCATGCCCTACCTCGATGGGCATCACGAGCGGTACATCTGGGGTGCCACCGCAGGCATGCTGCGCAACTTCTACCGCCTGCTCATTGCCTGAGCGGGATTTCCCCGGACCGGAGGCCATGGGCGCGCCACTATGATGGCGCCATGAGCTTCTTCGCCATCCTCATCGCGTTGCTGCTGGAGCAGGCGCGCCCACTGGCCTACGACAACCCGGTGCATGCCGGCCTCAGGGCCTGGGCTCGGATGGTGCGGCGCAACCTGGACGCGGGGCAATCGTCCCATGGCTGGGTGGCCTGGCTGCTCGCGGTGGGGGTGCCGTCGCTGGTGGCCGGATTGGTCTACTGGGGGTTGTGGCAATTCAGCACAGTGCTGGCATTCGCCTGGGTCGTGGCGATTCTGTATGTCACTCTGGGGTTTCGGCAGTTCAGCCACCACTTCAGCGAAATCCGCCAGGCGCTGGAGGAGGGCAACGATCTGTTGGCCCGCGAAAAGCTCGCGCAATGGTTGCGTGTCGATGCCTCCACGCTGCCGCGCAGCGAACTGCTGCGCCAGGTGATCGAGCACTCGGTGCTGGCGGCGCACCGCCATGTCTTTGGGGTGCTGGTGTGTTTCGTGGTGTTCTGGGCCTTGGGTCTCGGGCCTTCAGGCGCCGTCTTCTACCGCCTGGCGGAGTACATCTCTCGCAATTGGCGCGCGCGTCCCGACGGCACGCCCAGCATCGCGCTGCAGGTGGCGGCGGAAAGGGCCTGGCGCTGGATCGATCATGTGCCGGCCCGCATCACCGCGCTGGGGTTTGCCATCGTCGGCAATTTCGAGGAAGCGGTGGCGAGCTGGCGCGGTGATGCACCGCGTTTTGCGCCCGGCAGCGATGGCGTGGTGCTGGCGGCTACGTCCGGCGCGATCAACGTGCGCCTGGCGGCACAGCCCGACGCCCAGGCATTGCCGGGAGAGGGTGATCCCGGACATAGGCCAGAGCCGCAATTGGCCCACCTGAGCAGCGTGGTGGGGCTGGTGTGGCGCGCCGTGGTGCTGTGGATGCTGTTGCTCGCGCTGCTGACGCTGGCCGGGCTGTAGGCCTCAGTAACGGCGCTTGTTGGAGAGCTCCTCGAACAGCTCGCGGTAGATGCGGTAGCGGTTGTCGCTGATGGTGCCGTTCATGCCAGGAGGGGATTGCACCTGCGCGATCACGCCGCAACCCGGCTCGTGCAGGTGGGTGCAATTGTAGAAGCGGCATTCGCCCAGGGCGGCTTGCAGATCCGGCATCAGGTGCGCCAGTTGCATGGGCTCGATGTGGTGGAGCCCGAATTCCTGGAACCCGGGGGAATCGATCAGTGCCGTCGCCCCGGCCTTGTCCACCCAGTACCAGGTGGTGCTGGTGGTGGTGTGCTTGCCCGAGTTGAGCGCGCGCGAGATCTCGCCGGTCTGTGCGCGGGCTTCGGGCACCAGGCGGTTGACCAGCGTGCTCTTGCCCACGCCGGATGGGCCGAGCACCAGGGTGGTCCTGCCGCGCAGCCGCGCTTGCAGTTCGACCAGGTCCGTAGGCACATCACCACCGTCCGCGGGCCTCAGGCACAGCGGCAGCACCTGGCAACCCATGCGCCGATAGGGCGCCAGACGTTCCCAAGCTCGGTCAAAGGCGGGTTTCAGATCGCTCTTGTTCAGCACAATGAGAGCGTCGATGTGTTCCGCCTGGGCCGCGATCAGCGCGCGGCTGAGTTGGCTTTCCGAGAATTCCGGGTCGGCCGCCACCAGCACGAGCACCTGATCCAGGTTGGCGGCGAAGGATTTGGTTCGCATTTCGTCCTGCCGGTAGAACAGGTTGCGCCTGGCCTCCACGCGTTCGATGCTGCCTTCGTCACCCGTGGTTTGCCATCCCACCCGGTCACCCACCACCACCGCGTTCTTCTTGCCGCGCGGATGGCACAGGCACCGTTCGCCATTCGGGCTTTCCACGAGGCAATGGCGACCGTGGGCGGCCACCACCAGTCCGGGCAGCAGATCGGTCATCAGGCCTTTTGCAGCGCGTCCACCGCAGCCGCGCAATGGAAGTCACTGACCGAAATGCCGCCGACGTCGTGGGTGTTGAAACGCACGGTGCATTGACCGTAGCTCACAGAGAGGTCAGGGTGGTGGTCTTCCCTGTGCGCGATCCAGGCCAGTGCGTTGACAAAGGCCATGGTCTCGTGGAAGTTGGGGAAACGGTAACTCTTTTCCAACGAGCCTTCGATGAGCTTCCAGCCCTGTGCGGCGTCCCCATTGAGTTGGGTGAGCTGGGTCACGATTTCGGTGGCGGAGAGGGCGCGGCGGTTCTGATGGATGGGGTTCATGGCGGAGCAGGGCGGTCGGCGTTTCAGGAGGTGCGCAGCCGTGAGAGGCGCTCGCTGGCAGGTGGGTGCGAATAGTAGAAGCGGGCGTAGACAGGGTCGGGTGTCAATGTGCTTGCATTGTCTTTGTAAAGCTTGAGCAGCGCACTGGCCAGATCGTCGCCGCTGGTCTGGGCAACGGCGAAGGCGTCCGCCTCGAACTCGTGCCGGCGCGACAACTGGGCCATCAGAGGGGAGAGGAAGTAGGTGAACAGCGGCACCACCATGAGGAAGAGCAGCAAAGCCAGCGCGTCGTTGGGCGTGTCCATGGACGGCGTGACCCCCAGCCCACTGAAGAACCAGGCCTGGCTGCTCACCCAGCCCAGCAGCGCAAAGCCTCCCAGGCTGAGCGCGAACAGCAGCACGATGCGTTGCAGGATGTGACGCCGCTTGTAGTGGCCCAGTTCGTGGGCCAGCACCGCGTCGATCTCCCCGGGGTTGAGTTGCTGCAGCAAGGTGTCGAAGAAGACCACACGCTTGGCCGCACCAAAGCCCGTGAAGTACGCATTGGCATGCGCGCTGCGCCGGCTGCCATCCATCACGAACAGGCCTTTGGCCGAGAAACCGCAGCGTTGCATGAGCGCGTTTACGCGTGCGCGCACGGTCTCGTCCGCCAGCGGCTCGAACTTGTTGAACAAGGGCGCGATCACGGTAGGGTAGAGCACCAGCGCGAGCAGGTTGAACATCATCCAGGCACCCCATGCCCAGAGCCACCAGGCGGGGCCTGCCGTGCCCATGAGCCAGAGCACCAAGGCCGCGATCGGCAGTCCGATGACCGCGCCCACCAGCGCGCCCTTGAGGAGGTCGCTCAGCCAGAGGGAGAGGGTCATTTTGTTGAATCCGAAGCGTTCTTCCAGGCGGAAAGTGGCGTACCAGCCCAACGGCAGGGAAATCAGGCTGCCCAGCAGTGCAAAGGCCGCCAGCAGGGCCAGTTGCTGGACCATGCCGGGGCCCAACGCTTCGAGCAAGGTCCGGTTGAGCCAGTCCAGGCCGCCCAGCAGCGTCCAGCCCAGCAGCACGGCGGCCTCGACAGCCATCTCCAACAGGCCCAGCCTCGATTTGGCGATGGTGTAGTCGGCGGCTTTCTGGTGTGCCGCGAGGGTGATGGTGTCGCTGAAGGCGGGCGGTACCTTCTCGCGGTGGCGTGCCACGTGCCGGATCTGCCGGCTGGTCAGTACCGTGCGCACGACCAGACCCAGTACCAGCAAGGCGCAGAAGACGAGGGTGAATGCAAAGGAGGCGTTGTCCATGCCCCGGAGTCTAGGGCCTGGTGGCGGATCGGCGAAAATCGCGGCCATGACTTCCGAAGCTTCCACCACCCCGGTGTCCGACGACGCCCTCCCCACCCTGACCAAGAGCGACCAGAACCTGGTCTGGATCGATTGCGAGATGAGCGGTCTCGACCCCGAGAAGGAGCGCCTGCTCGAGATTGCCGTCATCGTCACGGGCCCGCAACTGACGCCGCGTGTGGAGGGGCCCGTGCTGGTCGTCCATCAGAGCGACGCGGTGCTCGATGCCATGGACAACTGGAACAAGGGCACGCACGGCAGGAGCGGCCTGATCGACAAGGTCAAGGCCAGCACCGTGTCTGAAGCGCAGGCCGAGGCCACGCTGCTGGAGTTCATCAGCCGGTACGTCCCCCGGAACGCGTCCCCGATGTGCGGCAACACCATCAGCCAGGACCGCCGCTTCCTGGTGAAGTACATGCCCCGGCTGGAAGCCTACTTCCACTACCGGTGCCTGGACGTGAGTACGCTCAAGGAGCTGGCGCGGCGTTGGAGGCCCGAGGTCTTCGAGGCTTTCAAGAAGCACCAGAAGCACACGGCACTGGCCGATGTGCATGAGTCCATTGACGAACTCGAGCACTACCGCGCCCATTTCCTGCGCTGAAGGTGGCCTCCGGGCAAACATGCCGCATGTCAGAATCGTGACATTCATTCGCCATTCACATGACAAAAAAGTCCCGCTCCCGTTTCATCGCGCGTAACCAGGAAGTGCTGCAACTGGCGGCCGCGGTGCTTTTTCTGATCCTGGTGGGTGTCTATGCCTCGCTGACCGGTGCTTCCACGACCGGTCTGAACACCACGGCCGTGTGGTTGCTGATCGTGGCCGCCGCCGTGGGGGCCTATATGGCCATGAACATCGGCGCCAACGATGTGGCCAACAACATGGGGCCTGCCGTGGGTTCCGGGGCCATGACCATGGGCTGGGCCATTCTGGTGGCCGCTACGTTCGAGGCCCTGGGGGCCATCGTGGCCGGGGGAGATGTGGTGGGCACCATCAAGGGAAACATCATTGATTCCGCGCGCATCGCGGACCCCACGCAGTTCGCTTGGGTCATGTTCGCGGCGCTGCTGGCCGGTGCGCTTTGGCTGAACCTGGCCACGGCACTGGGTGCCCCGGTGTCCACCACGCATTCCATCATCGGCGCGGTGATGGGTGCAGGCATCGCGGCGGGTGGCTGGGGCCTGGTGAACTGGGAGACCATTGGTGCCATCGTGATCAGCTGGGTGATCTCGCCGCTGGCGGGTGGCGCCATGGCCGCAGCGTTTCTTTACCTGATCAAACGCAGCGTGACGTATCGCAGCGACAAGACGGAGGCCGCCAGCCGGGTGGTGCCCATCCTGATCGCCATGATGGTCTGGGCCTACACCGCCTACATGCTGCTCAAGGGGCTGGGCCAACTGGTGAAAGTGGGCCTGCCGGTAGCGGCACTCGTGGCCACGGTCGTCTCCGTGGTGGTATGGGTGCTCATCCGCAAGCCTATCGCGCGCATGGCCATGAGACAGGAAAACAGCAAGGACGGCGTGAACCGCCTGTTCACCTGGCCACTGGTCTGTTCTGCGGCGCTGCTGAGCTTCGCGCATGGCGCCAACGACGTGGCCAACGCCATTGGCCCGCTGGCGGCGATCTACGAGGCGGTCAAGGAGGGCGCGATCGCCACCAAGGCCGGAACGCCGCTGTGGATCATGGTGCTGGGCGCACTCGGGCTTTCCGTCGGCCTGGCCCTGTATGGCGCGCGGTTGATCCGCACGGTGGGCAAGGAGATCACCGAGCTGGACAACATGCGTGCGTACGCCATCGCCATGTCGGCCACGCTCACCGTGATCGTGGCCTCCCATTTTGGTATGCCGGTGTCTACCACCCACATTTCCATCGGCGCTGTCTTCGGCGTGGGCTTCCTTCGAGAATTGCTCAAGGTGAACTACGCCAAGATGGAGTCCGTGGTGCGGGCGGGCCACCAGGGAATGGACCGGGAGGAGGTCGAGGCTTATCTGCAGCGCTTTGAAGTGGCCGAGGTCAGCGAAAAGAAGCGCATGCTGGCCGATATGAAGCGGCGCGCCAAGCAGCGCGAAGCCGCCGAAGGCGCTGTCTTCGCCAAGAAGGAGCAGAAGGCCTTCAAGAAGGCCTACAAAAAGGAAATCGTCAAGCGTTCTGTCGTGATGCGCATCGTGGCGGCCTGGATCGTGACCGTGCCGGCCACCGCGCTGCTGGCGGCCATCCTGTTCCAGATCGTGGCTGCCGTTCTTCGTTGAGCTGCGCGACGCTAGGGTTTTCCCGAAAACTGTGCGACAATCGCTGGCTTCGCAGGCAACTGCGAAGTTTTGTGCATCTGCCTCACACACAAGGCCCCGCCGGATTCCCGTTCCAGCTTTTCTCAAGTTGGCCACGCCGGCAATCGAAAGGGCCATCGCTCCCGCAGTCACCGATCCCTCGGCTTGACTCAGGCGCGTCGTCCGTTGCGTGGTTGATGTTGTGTAACCACGAACGGATCAAGTACCCAGGAGTTGCCACCACCCCGTGGCCCAGGCTCCCGGTAACTTTTTTCGATCAAGACCTTTGATCTATGGCGCCCACAAGGCGCCCGCATAAACATGAGCGACTCTTTTGAAGACCGTGGCGCCTTCGCGCCCGAACTCCCGTCCATCGACATGGACACCAGCCCTTCCGCACCTGCCGAGCCCAATGGTTTTGAGCGCCTGGGACTGGCACGCGAACTGGTGCAGGCCTGCGCGGACTTGGGCTATGTGCAGCCCACCCCGGTGCAGGACAGAGTGGTGCCCAAAGCCATGTTGGCGACGGGCGAGCAGCGCTACGAGGACCTGATGGTCTCCAGTCAGACTGGCAGTGGCAAGACGGCTGCATTCCTTCTGCCCGTGTTGCACACCCTGTTGCAACAGCGTGCCGAATCCCAAGCCAAGGAACGCGAGCAGCGCGAGCGTGCGGCGGCCGAGGCTCTGGCGCGCGGCGAGGCCCCGCCCAAGCTGCCCAAGCGCAAGGATCCGACCAACCCGCGCAACTTCAAAGCAGCGACACCCGGCGCTCTCATCCTGTGCCCCACGCGAGAGCTCGCACAGCAGGTAGCGAATGACGCCATCGATCTGGTTCGCCACTGCCGCGGCTTGCGCATTGCCAACGTGGTCGGTGGCATGCCGTACCAATTGCAGATCGCGCGCCTGCAGAATGCCGATCTCGTGGTGGCTACGCCGGGCCGTCTGCTCGATCTGCAGCGCTCCCAGCAGCTCAAGCTCGATCAGGTGCAGTTCCTGGTGGTGGACGAGGCCGACCGCATGCTCGACCTGGGTTTCTCTGACGACTTGGCCGAAATCAATGCCCTGACCAGCCAGCGCGGCCAGACCATGATGTTCTCGGCCACCTTCGCGCCGCGCATCCAGCAACTCGGCATGCGCGTGATGCACGACGACGGCAAGCATGTGCAGAAGGTGCAGATCGATTCCCCGCAAGAGCAGCACGCCAATATCACACAGGTGCTGTTCTGGGCCGATCATGCCGACCACAAGCGCAAGCTGTTGGACCACTGGCTGCGCGACACCTCCATCAATCAGGCCGTGGTCTTCTGCAGCACGCAGATCGAATGCGATGGCCTGGCCAACGATCTGCAGCAGGCGGGCTTTGCCGCGGTTGCCCTGCACGGTGCGCTGAGCCAGGGCATGCGCAACCGCCGTCTGATGGCGCTGCGCAATGGCCAGGTGCAGATCCTCGTGGCCACCGACGTGGCCGCGCGTGGTATCGACGTGCCCACCATCACCCACGTGTTCAATTTCGGCCTGCCCATGAAGGCCGAGGACTACACGCACCGCATCGGCCGCACCGGTCGCGCGGGACGTGATGGCCTGGCCGTCACGTTCGCGGAATTCCGTGACCGCCGCCGCATCGCCGACATCGAGGGCTACACGCGCCAGCGCATTCGCGTCGATACCGTGCCGGGCCTGGAACCACGCCAGCGCCCGCCGCAGCCGGAGCACAGCTTTGGGCGCGGCCGTCCAGGCGGAGGCCGCGGTGGTGCCGACCGCTTCTCCGGTGATCGCCGCAATGCAGCCCCGCGTGGCGAATTCCGCCACGAGCCGCAGCGGCCCGGCGCGGCTGGCCGCGGTTTTGCTGAACGGAGCGCACCCGACCGTCGCGCACCCCGTGGTAACGCAGGCGGCTTCGCCAGCTTTGGCCGCAGCGACAAGGGCTTTGAGTCACGCGGTGGTGCTGCAAGGCCCGCCCAGGGCCGGCGCGGTCCGCGCTGATCTGTATCGCCAGAAAAAAGGCCCGCAGCTTGAACAGCTACGGGCCTTTTTGATTTGGCTGGTGGAGACGAGGAGGATCGAACTCCCGACCTTCGCATTGCGAACGCGACGCTCTCCCAGCTGAGCTACGTCCCCATGGGGCGCAATGGTAGCAAAGAATGCTTCAGGCCATGCCGTTGCGGCTGGCGAGTTCGACAAAAAGCGCGGAGTGATCGAGGTCGGCCAGGCCATGGTCGGCGGCTTGCGCGAAGAGACTCTCGAAGAGTTGCGTGACCGGGGCCTCAAAGCCGATTTCACCGGCGGTGGCCAGTGCGTTGCGCATGTCCTTGAGTTGCACCGAGACGGCACCGCGTTTGGTGAAATCGCGCTCGATCATGCGCTGGCCGTGCACCTGCAGGATGCGGCTGTCGGCGAAGCCGCCTGTGATCGCCTCCTTGACCCGGGCCATGTCCGCGCCGCCCTTCTCACACAACAGCAGCGCCTCGGCGACCGCGCCGATCGTAATACCCACGATCATCTGATTGGCCAGTTTGGCCAATTGACCGGCGCCGGTGGGCCCCACGTACGTGGGGCGGCCCAGCAATTCCAGCACCGGTCGCACACGCTCGAAATCGGCCTGCCTGCCGCCGACCATGATGGCCAGTTGTCCCTGTTCCGCACCCAGGGTGCCGCCCGACACCGGGGCGTCGAGGTGTTGCACGCCCAGCGCCGCGAGGCGGGCCGCGTGGTCACGTGCCTGGCGCGGCTGGATCGAGGACATGTCCACGACCAGCGCATGGGGCTGCAGGTGCTCGGCGGCACCTTGTCTAAAGAGCACGTCTTCCACCACTTCCCCGCTTTCCAGCAATGTGATCACGACCTCGGCCTGGGCGCATGCGTCGCCGGGGCTGTCCGCCACACGGGCTCCGAAGGGCTGCAAGCGCTCGGCCTTGATGCGGGACCGGTTCCAGGCGCTGACGTCGCAACCCGCTTCGCACAGCCGGCGGCCGATGGGCAGTCCCATCATGCCGACGCCGAGCACGGCGATGCGGATGGGGGTCGACAAGGGGTGATGGGCAGTGGGCGTGTTCACGTCGGCTTCCGTTGAAAGTCAAAAAATTGTAGAAGTCTGGCGGGTCTGGCGCCGGCCCGGGTGAAATAGGCCGTCTTCGCGCTGTGCCGATGGGGATGCCGCCGAGGGCACCCCATGACACAATGCCGCTCCATGAGCAAGTCTGAGCAATTTGACCCTGTCTGGCTGGACCGCGAATACAACAACCGCGCTCGTGTTCCTGCGCATGCCGTGCACCTGGAGCGCTGGGCGCGGGACTCGGCCCTCGCGCGTCAGCGCCTGCCGGCGCTGCTCGATGTCCGGTACGGTCATGGCCATGGGGAGTCGCTGGACATCTTTCCGGCAGTCCGTTCGCCCGGAGCGTCGCTGGCGCCCGTGCTGGTCTTCATCCATGGTGGCTGGTGGCGCAGCCTGGACAAGGCCGACCACTCCTTCGTCGCCCCGCCGTTCGTCGCGGCGGGTGCTTGCGTGGTGGTGCCGAACTACGCGCTGTGTCCAGCCGTGACCATTCCCGACATCACGCTGCAGATGGTGCATGCCCTGGCGTGGGTGCACCGGCACATCGCCGCGCATGGAGGCGATCCCGACCGCATCACCGTGGCCGGCCATTCGGCTGGCGGGCATCTCTCGGCCATGATGCTGGCGTGCGAATGGACCCGGGTCGGGGATGACCTGCCCCCGTCGCTGGTGAAGAACGCGATGTCGATCTCTGGTTTGCATGATCTGGAGCCGGTGCGGCACACGCCGTTCCTGCAGGACGCGTTGAGGCTCACCCCCGCCCAGGTGGGCATGGCCAGCCCCGCCTACCTGCCGCCACCCGCCATGCGGGAGGGTCGGGGCCGGCTGTATGCGCTGGCTGGTGGCCAGGAAAGCAGCGAGTTCCTGCGCCAGAACCAGCTTATCCAGGATGCCTGGGGTCCGCGCGTGGTGCCGGTGTGCGCGGCGCTGGACGGGCTGGACCATTTCAGCATCGTCGAGGCCTTCGCGCAGCCAGGGCATCGGCTCCACGCCATGGCGCGCGAACTGCTCGACGCCTGAGTTCGCAGCGCCGTCTGTCTTACATCAGCAGGTGCTCGCCGGCGTTGTCGCCGCCGAGGATCACGTAGTTCACCTTGCGGATGTCCATCAGCTTCGTTCCCCCGGCGTAGCTGATGGAGCTCTGAACGTCCTGTTCCATTTCCACCAGCGTGTTGGCCAGCGGGCCCTTGATGGGTTCCAGGATGCGCTTGCCTTCAACGTGCTTGTACTCGCCTTTGTTGAAGTCGCTGGCGGAGCCGTAGTACTCTTTGTAGAGTTCGCCATCGACTTCCACCGTCTTGCCCGGTGATTCCTCGTGGCCCGCAAACAGCGAGCCGATCATGACCATGGTGGCGCCGAAGCGGATGCTCTTGGCGATATCACCATGGCTGCGGATGCCACCGTCCGCGATGATGGGCTTGGTCGCCACGCGGGCGCACCACTTGAGCGCCGAGAGTTGCCAGCCACCGGTACCGAAGCCGGTCTTGAGCTTGGTGATGCACACCTTGCCTGGGCCGACGCCCACCTTGGTCGCATCGGCACCCCAGTTCTCCAGGTCGATCACGGCCTCTGGCGTGGCCACGTTGCCCGCGATCACAAAGGACGAGGGCAACTTTCGCTTGAGGTAGGCAATCATGTTCTTCACGCTGTCGGCATGGCCGTGGGCAATGTCGATGGTGATGTATTCCGGTACCAGGCCTTCGGCCGCCAATTGGTCGACTGTGGCGTAGTCTGGCGCCTTCACACCCAGGGAGATGGAGGCGTAGACACCGGCTGCGCGCATGTCGCGCACCAGCTTCACGTTGTCCAGGTCGAAGCGGTGCATGACATAGAAGTAACCGTTCTTTGCCAGCCAGATGCAGATGGACTCGTCCACCACCGTCTTCATGTTGGCCGGCACCACCGGCAGGCGGAAACGCCGTGCGCCCAGCTCAACGCCGGCGTCGCATTCGGACCGGCTGTCCACGCGGCACTTGCGCGGCAACAGCAGGACGTTGTCGTAGTCGAAAATTTCCATGGAAAACCAAGCTCCGAAAAACTGTTGTGGAACAGGTGAGCGCTTGGCTTGAGCCGGTCTTTGTGGTCCTTGGTATGTGGTGGCCACAAAAAACCGGGCGCAAGAATCTTGGGCCCGGTGCCTGATTCTACCCGTGGCCTTGTCCTTGGGGACATGGGCTGACCGATATGAAGGGCATACGGATCCTGGCATGTTCCCGTGCACCGCGGCGCAGTTTCTACAATCGGCCTCATGCCGTCAGAAGAATCCTCGCAAGCCGCCCTGTTCGGCTCCCCGCTGCTGGCGGGCCTCAATGCCGAACAGGCCGCCGCTGTCACGCTCCCAGCCGAACATGCGCTTATCCTCGCCGGAGCCGGTTCGGGCAAGACCCGTGTGCTGACCACACGCATTGCCTGGTTGCTGCAGACCGGGCAGGTGGGGCCTGGTGGCATCCTGGCCGTGACATTCACGAACAAGGCTGCCCGGGAGATGATGACCCGGCTTTCGGCGATGCTGCCTGTGAATGTGCGCGGCATGTGGATTGGCACTTTTCACGGCCTGTGCAACCGCTTTCTGCGCGCCCACCACAAGCTGGCCAACCTGCCGCAGACCTTTCAGATCCTGGACACGCAGGACCAGCTCTCCGCCATCAAGAGGCTGTGCCGACAGTTCAATGTGGACGATGAACGCTTCCCGCCCAAGCAACTGCAGTACTTCATCAGCGGTTGCAAGGAGGACGGCCAACGTCCTGCCGACGTGGTGGCCCGCGACGAAGAGACCCGCAGGAAAGTGGAGCTGTACGCCCTCTACGAGGAGCAATGCCAACGCGAAGGGGTGGTGGATTTCGGCGAGCTGATGCTGCGCAGCTACGAAGTCCTGCGCGACAACGATCCGGTGCGCGAGCACTACCAACGGCGTTTCCGCCATATCCTGATCGACGAGTTCCAGGACACCAATCGACTGCAGTACGCCTGGCTCAAGCTGTTCAGCGCTCCGCCGCTGGAAGGACTGCCAGGATCGGGCAACGCGGTCTTCGCCGTGGGGGACGACGACCAGAGCATCTATGCGTTCCGGGGTGCTCGCGTGGGCAACATGGCCGACTTCGTGCGTGAGTTCCAGGTGCGCCACCAGATCAAGCTCGAACAGAACTACCGCAGCGTGAGCAACATCCTGGAATCGGCCAACGAGCTCATCAGCCGCAACACGCGCCGCCTTGGCAAGAACCTGCGCACCGATGCGGGGGCAGGGGAACCTGTGCGGGTGTACGAAGCCACCAGCGACCTTGCCGAGGCGCAATGGGTGGTGGATGAGATGAAGCAGCTCGTGCGCGAGGACATGCCGCGCAGCGAAATGGCCATCCTCTACCGCAGCAACGCACAGAGCCGGGTGCTGGAGACCGCGCTGTTCAACGCGGGGCTGCCGTACCGCGTGTATGGCGGTCTGCGCTTCTTCGAGCGAGCGGAGATCAAGCATGCGCTGGCCTATCTGCGCTTGCTGGAGAACCCCAACGACGACACCAGTTTCCTGCGCGTGGTGAACTTCCCGCCGCGGGGCATCGGTGCCCGCAGCGTTGAACAGCTGCAGGACGTGGCGCGTGCGTCCGGCTGTTCACTGCACGATGCCGTGAGTGCCGTGACCGGGCGCGCAGGGGCTGCCATCGGCGCCTTTGTCGCGAAGCTGGACGTGATGCGCGAGCAGACCCAGGGCATGAGCCTGCGCGAAATCGTGGAGCTGGTGCTGGAGCACAGTGGGCTGGTCGAGCACTACCGTGCCGAGCGCGAGGGGCAGGACCGGGTGGAGAACCTGGAGGAACTGGTCAATGCGGCGGAGAGCTTCGTTTCGCTGGAAGGCTTTGGCCGCGAGGCCGTTGCGCTGACCCAGAGCCCGGCGAGCCAGGGCCTGGACCCCGCCGCGGAGCTGGAGCGTGTGGACGCCGATACCGGAGAGACACTCAGCCCGCTGGTGGCTTTTCTGACCCATGCCGCGCTGGAATCCGGCGACAACCAGGCGCAGGCCGGCCAGGACGCGGTGCAGCTCATGACCGTGCACGCGGCCAAGGGACTGGAGTTCGACTGCGTTTTCATTGCTGGCCTGGAAGAGGGGCTGTTTCCGCACGAGAACTCGATGAGCGACCGGGACGGGCTGGAGGAGGAACGCCGCCTGATGTACGTCGCCATCACCCGCGCGCGCAAGCGGCTCTACCTCAGCCACTCGCAGACGCGCATGCTGCATGGCCAGACACGCTACAACCTGCGCAGCCGCTTCTTCGACGAACTGCCCGCGGTCTGCCTGAAGTGGCTGACGCCGCAGCAACCGGCCTGGCAGGAAGGGCGGCGCGGTGTCGGTGCACCTGTGGCCGCGCTGCAGCCCGCGTGGTCGCCGGGCTTTCGCGAACGGACGGCCGGCCCGGCGCCCGAGCCCGACAGGGGCACCGACGTGCGCGCCGGCATGGCGGTTTTCCACAACAAGTTCGGCGAAGGCAAGGTACTCGCCGTCGAGGGAGCCGGTGCCGATGCGCGCGCGCAGGTCAGCTTCACGCGCCACGGCACCAAGTGGCTGGCGCTCAGCGTGGCCAAGCTCACGCCGATCTAGAGCGCTCGCGCCCTGCGCTGCCGGGCGGGCGCCTCGGGTACCCGGTTCATCAGGTGCCGATCAGGCCGCCATCGTCCTTGGTGATGACGATGGTGGCCGAGCGAGGCCGTTGGCCTGCGCCGTACCCCGCACTGGCAGGCCATTGGCTCTCGTACTTCGACGGGTCGCGCACATCCGCCATCTTGGTGTTTTCGCCCGCGTGCTGGATGTTGACGAACAGGGCGCGGCCATCGGGCGTTTCGGTGATGCCGGTGATCTCGGCGCCCTTCGGTCCGACCAGGAAGCGCTTGAGCGTGGCAGGTGTTTGCGTCCGGCCCACGTGCGTGGTTACCTGCCGGCTGCCATGCGTCAGCGTGCGGCTCTCGCCGTCGCCGCGTTGACCCGGCAGGGCCGCGAGCAGCATGCAGTTGGTCTTGTCGGTGTAGGCGCCGTCGTCGGTCTCTATCCAGCAGATGCCGGTGGCTTTGCTGAACACCAGGCCATCGGGAGAGGACAGGTCGTTCTCGTCGGTGAGGTTGGAGAGGTTCACGCTGGAGCGGTCCGCGTCCGCTTCGGCCGCAAAGAGGTAGATGTCCCAGCGGAAAGTGTCTGCGGCCGGCGTGGCCTCGGCCAGCCGCATGATGTGGCCGTGCACGTTGCCTTTTTGCTCCTTGCCGGCCTTGAGGTCGGTGTAGGCGCGCGGGTTGGCCGCGTCGGTGGTGGAGGGCGTGCGTGCGCTGTTGTTGGTGAGCGTGATGTAGACCTCGCCGTTGCGCGGATTGACGCCCGCCCATTCCGGCCTGTCCATGCGCGTGGCACCGACGGCATCGGCGGCCAGGCGGGTGAAGACGGCCACATCGGCTTCGTCCTTGAACTCGAAGTAGGAACTGCCCGCGATCACCGGGTTGTCCATGGAGAGCTTGAGCCATTCGCCGCTGCCGTCGTTCTTGAAGCGCGCCACGTAGAGGGTGCCTTTGTCGAGGTATTTGTCACCCGCGGCCAACCGGTTGGCTGGACGTGCATCGGCCGGATCCCATGGGGCGGCCGACACGAACTTGTAGATGTATTCGCCGCGCGCGTCATCGCCCATGTAGGCCACCACCGGCTCGCCGGCCCGCGGGCGCGCGAAGGTGGCGTTCTCGTGGCCCATGCGGCCCAGCGCCGTGCGCTTGCGCAGCACGCTGTTGCGGTCGTAGGGGTCGAGCTCGACGATGTAGCCGAACGTGTTCATCTCGTTGCGGTAGTCGTCGCGGGCGCCCGCGCCCTTGGCGCTGATGTTCCAGCGCGCGTAGGTGTCGGCGTCGCCACCGCTTTCCCAGCCATGGCGGCTGGGTGCGCCCGCCTTGCGGCCATAGCGGTTCAGGGCCTGGACCTGTTTGTCTTTCTTGCGGGTGTCGTCGTCACGGGCGTCGCGGAAGAAGTAGCCGAACCAGTTTTCCTCTCCCGAGACCAGGGTGCCCCACGGCGTGCGGCCCGTGCCGCAGTTGTTGAGGGTGCCACGGCTTTGTGTGCCGTCGGCGCTGAAACGGGTCACCAGGTGTTCGCTGCCGCGCGCCGGCCCATGGATGGCCGCTGGCGACTGGGTGGTGATGCGGCGGTTGAACGCGGAGCCGGGCTTGACGGCCCACTGGCGGCCATCGGTCTGCACCTCCACGACGGAAATGCCATGGATCATCAACTCCTTGTCGATCTCGGCTGCAGGGCGCGGCAGCGTGGCCGTGCCGCCGTCGGCATGCAGGAAGAAGGAACTGAGCTTCTCGTCGGTGGTGGCTTCGTGGTTCATGGCCAGCAGGCCACGCGAGGCGAACGTGTCTGAAGCCTGGCCGGCCGCGTCCAGGCCAAACCACTCGATGCCGTCGTGGTGGTCACCCGCACGGTTGGCGAAATCGGTGTCGCTGCCGTCGTTGCGAAACGCCGGCGTGGCCGCCGTGAGCGGATCGCCCAGGGCATAGAGCACGCGTGCGCTGTAGCCGGCGGGTACGGTAACGCGGTCGGCCATGCTTTTGGCCACGGGCGCGAATCCCAACCGATCGACCGGCGTGGACACACCCGCACTGGTGGCGCAGCCGCCGAGCGCGGCAGCGCCGGCAACGCCAACGCCGCCGCGCAGCAGGCCGCGGCGACTCAGGCGGGCCTGCAGCACTTCGTCGAAGTCGGGATGCGTGCTCGGGTTGGAATCCTCGTGATTGAAGAGGTCGCCGGGGCGGTTCGTGTGGGAGCTCATGAAATCCTCGTGGGGAATGGGGCGGACAGGGTTTGGCATGCATGGTGGGACACCTGCATGAAATTCATGTGACGTTTAAAAGTCCGTTTCGTGTCAGGAGAGCCTGGCCCATGCGCAGTCGCTGGCCCTCGGTGATGTCCGCGCAGATGTCGATCCCGGGCGGAGCGAACACCAGGATGGTCGATCCATGCTCGAACCAGCCCATCTCATCCCCTTTGCCATAGCGTGCCTCGCAGGCCAACTGGTTGGGGCCGCGGTACCGCAGGTTCAGCGCCACGTCCAACGCGCGAAGGCGCAGGCTGGCCACCAGAATGGCGGCCACGGGCACCAGCAGCAGAGGCATGCCATCGTCGAGCCGCAGGTGCAGCGCGGCGCGCTCGTTCTTGCAGAAAAGCCGTTCTATGCGCGCCAATGCGATGGGATTGACGTTCCAGGTGTCGCCGCTGAAGTAGGTGACGTGCTCCAGAATGAGTTCCGCCGGCGCATGGAAGCGGTGGTACATGGCCGAAGTCAGCCGCAGCGTGGCAAAGCTGCCACCGCGCAGGCGATCGACCGTGGCTCGCGCCCGTGCGTCGTCGCCGAGCAGGTCGGCCAGCGCGTAGGGGTAGCCTTTGGCCTGGAACACCATGGCGTCGGGGTCCAGCCCGATGCGGCCAACCGCTCCCACGATGGCGTCGCATGGACTGGCCAGAACCTCGGGCCGTGGGTCGATGGTCCGTGCGCCGGGCCGCAGCTCGCGCACGAAGCAGTCGTGCAGGCTGTCGAAAGAGGCCTTCCTGGCATCGCTCAGGTCGATGTCGGTGAAGGTCCGCCAGACGGTCATGGAGGCATGGCGCACCCAGGGGTGGCGCAGGCGGCTGAACCAGCCCATGAAGCGCGTGAGCGCGGCGCGTGGCACGCGGTTGGTGAGCAGGAAGTTGAGGTCCTCGTTGAGCGCGAGGCGGCGCAGGAAATGCAGTTTTTTCATGCTTCAGTCATGTGCGCGTCCTACAACCGACACATTCGTTGTCGTCGAAGGAGCGTGTTCCCTATGGTTGATCTTTCTGTGGCCTGGCCGCTGGGCTCGCTGGCCCTGGCGCTGCCCTATCTGCGTCAGCGCCTGCAGTTGTCTCGGGCCAAGCACCGCTCGCTGGCGGGCCATTCGCGCATGGCCAAGCGGCTGGCCCGCTGGCTGCCGGGCTATGCCTATGACGCGCGGAGCTTCTTCGATGCAGACGGTGCTCCGCCCGAAGTGGCCAGCATCCGCCGTGCGTCGTTCGACACGCTGTCCGCCGGTTTCTCGCAGCGCTATGCGAAAAGCCTGGCGATGACGGCCGAAGTCCGGCCTGGCCTGGCCGACCTGCAATTCACGGGCCGTTACCGCGTGCCCTTCCAGTTCAGTCCGATCGTGCAAGCGCGATTGCCGGTCGGCACGTTCCTCGCCAGCGCCGAAGGCGTGGAGCTCACGGACCTGGACGGCAATCGCTTCATGGATCTCACCGGGTCCTATGGCGTGAATGTGTTCGGCGTTGACTTCTACAAGGACTGCATGGAAGAGGGCGCACGCATCGGTCAGGCGCTGGGCCCTGTGCTGGGCGCCTACCACCCGTGCGTGGTGGACAACGTGGCGCGGCTGCGGGCCCTCTCGGGCCATGAGCAGGTGTCTTTCCACATGTCCGGAACCGAGGCCGTGATGCAGGCCGTTCGACTGGCGCGCTACCACACACGGCGGCGCCATGTGGTGCGCTTCTGCGGTGCCTACCATGGCTGGTGGGAAGACGTGCAGCCCGGCCCCGGCAATCCGATGCCCCCTCGCGAGACCTACACGCTCAAGGAGATGGACGACGCCAGCCTGCGCGTGCTGCGCAGCCGGCGCGACATCGCCTGCGTGCTCATCAATCCTTTGCAGGCACTGCACCCCAATCGCAACGCGCCGGGTGACTCCACGCTGGTGGATGGCAGCCGCCGTGCGGGCTTTGACCGCGCAGCCTATACCGCCTGGCTTCAGCGGCTGCGCGAAGTCTGTTCCGAGCGCGGCATCGTGCTGATCTTCGACGAGGTCTTCCTGGGCTTTCGCCTGGCGCCTGGTGGCGCGCAGGCCTACTTCGGCGTGCAGGCGGACATGGTCACGTACGGCAAGACGCTGGCCGGCGGCTTCCCGGTCGGCGTGGTTTGCGGGCGGTCTGACCTCATGCAGCGCTACCGCGCTCAGCGGCCCGCGGATGTCTGCTTCGCACGCGGCACCTTCAACGCCCATCCTTACGTGATGGGCGGCATGAACGCCTTCTTGCGCCGGTTGGACACCCCGCAGGTACAGGCGATGTACGCCAACCAGGACGCGCTGTGGGACGACAGGGCGCGGCGTTTCAACACCGCCATGGCCGAGCTGAATCTGCCGGTGCGGGCGGCCCACCTGCAGAGCATCTGGACCCTCAGCTACACGCAGCCTGGACGCTATCACTGGATGTACCAGTACTTCCTGCGCTGGCATGGCGTGGCCCTGAGCTGGGTGGGCACTGGTCGCCTGATCTTCGGTCTGCACTGGCGTGAACAGGACTTTGACGAGATGCTGCGGCGCTGCGTGGCGGCAGCGCAGGATATGAAGGCCCAGGGCTGGTGGTGGCAAGGTCCTGGGCTCACGCACCGGTCGATCCGCCACCGGGTGCTGCGCGAGATGCTGAGCCGGCTCGGGTCTTGATGACCGGGTGCGCCGCGCTCAGCCGCGGCGCGCCACGCCGGGATCGATCAACTGTCCGCGCAGCAGGTACAGCGGTGCGCGGTGGTAAAGCAGGATGTCGTGAAAGGGGTCGGTGAGCACCTTGGTCATCCAGACCAGGCCGGTCTTCACGTCGGCAATGAAGAACAGGTGCACGGTGCGGAACAGCAGGCCGCCCACGCCCAGTGCCAGCCAAAGGGTGCCCACCTGGCGGATGTACGGCACCTGTTGCGGATCGAACAGGCCAAAGAGACCTGGCGCGATCGCCACCAGAAGGGGGGCCGCCGCCCACAGCGCCATCAGCACCACCTTGCGGCGCAGGTTGTAGCCGACCTTGATCGCTTCCTTGTGTTCGTGCGTGGCCTGGTTCACGTGGTCATAGCCCTTGGGCTCGAAGAAGAAGTGGCCGGCTTGCCGGCTCGTCATGGACACCAGCCAGGCGATCAGCGCGGCCAGCACCGGGTCGGTCCACAGCAGCGCATACGCCACCACAAAGCTGATGGCACTGACCAGATGCAGTGTCTGGTTGATGCGGCTGTGGTGGTAGTAGCGGTGGTCGTCCCAGCGCTGGGTGTCCAGGTTCTTGAGAAAGTCGTTCACGGTGCCTCCGTCATGGGGTGGGTGTCAAACGGCTGACATGTTGGTTGGCCGATGTGAAAACCCGGTGACAAGGCCCGCTGTCATCAGCCTGTTGCATGGCCTTCTGAAGATGAGCACATGACCCACGTGCCGTCTGACCAGATCGTGGTCGAGGAGTACCCGCCCTCGCGCCCCTCCTTGCGCCTGTCGGTGGTGACAGAAACCTGGCCGCCCGAGATCAATGGCGTGTCGCTCACGCTGGCGCGCCTGGTGCAGGGCCTGTGTGCGCGCAACCATCAGGTGCAACTGGTGCGGCCCCGGCAGACTCGGATCGACCAGGCGCTGAGCGAAGCCGGCTTCCAGGAAGTGCTGATGCGCGGCATGCCGATCCCGCGCTACCCACAGCTCAAGCTGGGACTGCCGGCCAAGCGCGCGCTGGTGCAGGCCTGGACGCTGCAGCGGCCGGACCTGGTGCACATTGCCACCGAGGGCCCTCTGGGCTGGTCGGCGCTGCAGGCCGCGCGCCGCCTTCGCCTGCCGGTCACGTCGGACTTCCGGACCAATTTCCACGCCTACAGCCAGCACTACGGCGTGGGTTGGCTGCGCAAGCCCATCATGGCCTACCTGCGCCGCTTCCACAACCTCACACGCTTGACCATGGTGCCCACGCAGCGTCTGCGTGCCGAACTGCAGGCTGCAGGTTTTGAGCATGTGCGTGTGGTGGCGCGCGGTGTGGACACTGCGTTGTTCAGTCCGGAGCGCCGCAACGAAGGCCTGCGTGCCCAATGGGGGGCGACGCCCCGCAGCCTGGTCTTGCTGACGGTGGGACGGCTGGCGCCAGAGAAGAACCTGGATCTTGCGGTGCAGGCCTTTCACGCGATGCGTGCGCACCATGGCGATGTGAAGATGGTGTTTGTCGGCGACGGGCCGCAGCGGGAGGCGCTGCACGCACGTTGTCCCGAAGCCGTGTTTGCCGGTACGCAGCGGCACGAGGCGCTGGCGACCCACTACGCGTCGGCCGATCTCTTTCTGCAGCCCAGTGTCACCGAGACCTTTGGCAATGTGACCATTGAAGCGTTGGCCAGTGGCTTGCCCGTGCTGGCTTTTGACAGCGCGGCAGCGTCGGACTGGGTGTATCCGGAAGAGAACGGGTGGCTGGTGCCGCTGGGCGACGCGACAGCCTTTCCCGCCCTGGCGGCAGAGCTCGCGCGTGCGCCGCAACGCATCGCGCAGGCTGCGAGCCAGGCCCGCGCGCGCGTGGCGGAACTCGACTGGCATCGGATCGAACGGGAGGTGGAAGGTCTCTTCTTCCAGATCCTGGGCAGTCTGGCGGCGCAGGCCTTGCTGGCCGAAGAGCCCGACGCGCGTCCCGCGTGAATCCTTGATGACAGGCGCGGATGGCAAAGCGCCATGCCGGGTCTTGTGGCGCTTCATGGTCTCGTCACGCTGGCTGCGGACACTGCGCCTGCCATCAACCCTGGAGCAAGCATGTCCCACGACCACGACGAGATCCACAACGAATCCCCCAACGAGCACTTCCAGCAGGTGCTGGAGCGCGGTACGCGCTCAACCCTCACGCGCCGTCACCTCATTCGCGGCGGTGTCGGCCTGGCCGCGCTGTCGTCGATTCCCTTTCTGGCCGGTTGTGGAGGCGGCGGTGACGAAACCCCTGCGCCAACCCCTACTCCCGCGACGCCCACCGAGAAAAGTCTGGGCTTCGACGCGGTGGACAAGAGCTTGCTGGACAACGTGGTGCTGCCCGCTGGCTACACCTATTCCGTGTTGCACGCCACGGGTGACCGGCTGGTCTCCAGCATCCCTGCGTACAGCAACCTCGGTACCGAGACCGACGAATGGACCATGCGTGTGGGCGATCACCACGACGGCATGGACCTGTTCTACATCGATGGCAGCGGCCGCTACAGCAGCAGCGATACGGGTCGTGCCGTTCTGGTGGTCAACCACGAAAGCTCTGCCGATGCCCACTTCTTTCACCCCAGCGGCCAGACTTCCGGCGGAGTCTCCGGCAAGAAGTTCAGCCAGTTCGACAGTTGGGACCTGGGCGTGCGCCCCGAACTCGAGGTGCTCAAGGAGATCAACCACCACGGCGTGTCCGTGGTCGAGGTGGGCAAGGACAGCGGCGGCAAGTGGACCTACAAGATCGACTCGCTGTACAACCGGCGCATCACGGGCCAATCGCCCATGCGCATCACCGGCCCTGCGGCGCATCTGGCCGACATCCGCAGCTTCATGGTGACCCGTTACGACACCACCGGAGCCACCTCACGCGGTACGCTCAACAACTGCGGCCACGGCAAGACGCCGTGGGGCACCTACCTGGCCTGCGAGGAAAACTGGGCGGCCTATTTCTTCATGCCAAACGGTTCGGTCGATGTGGACGCCCGGACCAAGACCTCGCGCCAGCGCTACGGCGTGATGCGTGCGCCCAACACCGCGGCCACCGCCGGTTCGCAAGGCTGGTCGAACACCGCGACCGCCGGCACCGACGACCGCTTCGGTCGCTGGAACGTGTCAGCGCCGGGAGCGTCCGCCGCCCAGGACTTCCGCAATGAACCCAACACCTTCGGCTTCATCGTGGAGATCGATCCGCTGGCCAGCGGCACGCCGGCCAAGCGCGTGGCCATGGGACGTTTCGCGCACGAGGCCGCCGTGTGCGGTCTGCCGGTGGAAGGCCAGCCCCTGGCTTTCTACATGGGCTGCGATTCGCGCAACGAGTACATCTACAAGTTCGTTTCCAGTGCGGTCTGGAGCGCGGCGGACGTGGGCGGTGGCCTGGCCGCAGGCGACAAGTACCTCAACGAAGGCAAGCTCTACGTCGCCAGATTCAACGACAACGGTACCGGTGAGTGGCTGGAACTCAACAGCGCCCATCCCCTGATCGCCGGCTACGCGACCTACACCTTCGCGAACCAGGCCGATGTGCTGATCAATGCCCGTCACGCGGCCGACGCCGTGGGCGCGACCAAGATGGACCGGCCGGAGTGGGGTGCGGTGAATCCGGCCAACGGAGAGATCTACTTCACCCTGACCAACAGCAACGCGGCCAGCCGTCCCGTGGCCGGTACCAACGCGGCCAATCCGCGCTCCTACGCCGACAACGACGGCCGCGCGCAGACCGGCAACCCCAACGGGCACATCATCCGGTTCAAGGAGACGGCCGGTGCGTCCAGCGCGACGGGCTTCACCTGGGACATCTTCCTCTTCGGTGCCGAAGAGGACGCGAGCACCGACATCAATCTCTCGGGGCTGACGGCGAAGAATGCGTTCTCCTCGCCCGATGGCCTGTGGTTCAGCAAAGCCAGCGGCATCTGCTGGATCCAGACCGATGATGGCGCCTACACCGACGAGACCAATTGCATGCTGCTCGCGGCCATCCCGGGTTCTGTCGGCGACGGGCGCGCGATCACCGTCAACAACAGCCTGGGGGGCGCCACCGGTACGCAAGCCACCTTCATCGGCGCCGCGATGGGCGAAACCCGCCTGCGCCGCTTCCTGGTGGCACCCAAGGGCTCAGAGGTGACCGGCATCACGGAGACGGCCGACGGCAAGGCGATCTTCGTGAACATCCAGCACCCAGGGGAGAACACCCCGGCACTGGGGGCGGCGGCCAGCTTCACATTCCAGAGCCAGTGGCCGGGCAACCAGGGCCATGCACCGGCGGGGCGCCCCCGTTCGGCCACCATCGTGATCACCCGCACGGACGGGGGCGTGATCGGCCTTTGACGCACCTTGGCGGCTGGCCGCAGGGAAGGCCGGCGCACGCAGGTGTGCCGGCCTTCTTGTTTTCCCTGGTCTGGTTCAGCGGTCGCCTGTCTGGGCCGTGGTGTCTTCCGTGACGAAGCTGTCGCGGAAGGTGAAATAGATCGACGCATGGAACATCGATGCCAGCAGCAGCACGATCGGGTAGAGCACCATGCCAGCAAACTGTGAGCCACCGGCGATACCGCCGATCAGGCTCATCACCAGGCCCACCAGCATGAACACGCCCACCCAGCCCAGAAAATAGAACAGCATGGCCCACTTGTTGGACCAGCAGGCCATGACGCTGAAGAACAGGCTCTTGAGCGGACTCACGCGGTGCCAGTGCACCAGTGCCGGCGCGTGCCAGAAGGCCATGAACAGCGGGATGTACAGCACCATCGCCACCCACAGGCCGGTGTCGGCGAACAACGCGCGCACCATCTCGGGAGACACCTCGCCGCTGGGCAGGTCGGCGGGCGGTGGGGGTACCTCCGGGCCCAACAGGGCGGAAAGGCCCAGCACCAGCATCAGGCCCCCCGCGTAGAGCGCACCCAGGATCAGCATGTTGCGCGTCTGTTCGGCCCCCGAACGGAACGCCAGCACCAGCAGGGAGGGCATGGGAAAACGCCCTTGCGACGCCTCGCGGCTGGCCGCCATCAGGCCCAGGGTGGCCGCGGGCACCAGACCAAGCGAGACGAAGGTGCCCAGCAGCGGCACCAGGGAGATCACCGAGACGGCGGCCATGAACATGAAGAACAGTCCCGCCAGCGCCAGCGGCTGGCGAAAGAAGGTCTTCATGCCCAGGCGCACCCACTGCAGGCCGGTGCGTGCGGGAACAATGTGGAGTTTCATGCGGGCAGGCAGGTGTCTTCGCGCAACAGGGCCGAGAGGGCCTGTGTATCGCGCACGCGCGCGCGCAGCACGCGCTCGAAATGGGTGGGGTCGTGAGCCTGCAGCAAGGCCGCTTCGCGGGGCAGGTGCAGGTCCCACAGTCTCGACAGCCAGAAACGCAGCGCACCAGCGCGCAACAACGCGGGGAACAGGTGGCGCTCGGCCGCCGTCAGCGGTCGCACCGCCTGGTAGGCCGCCAGCATTGCCAGGGAGCGGGGCAGGTCCAGCGAACCGTCGTGCGCGCGGTCGTGCAGCACGCACCAGTCGTTGAGGCAGACCGCGAGATCGAACAGGAAGGTGTCGCTGCCGGCGAAGTAGAAATCGAAGAAGCCGGTGAGTTGGCCGTCCTCGAACATCACGTTGTCGCGGAACAGGTCGGCATGAATGGGGCCGCGCGGCAGCGCGGCGTAGGCAGGGCCCGCCGCCACATGGTTCTGGAAGGCCAGTTCGGCTCGGATGAGGCCGGCCTGCTCGGTGTCCAGGAACGGCAGCACCACGGGCACCGTCTCGTTCCACCACGCCAGGCCGCGCAGATTGGGCTGGCTCAGTGGGAAGTCACGTCCGGCCAGGTGCATGCGCGCCAGCATGCCGCCCACCGCTTCACAGTGGGGCACCTCAGGTTGCAGCTCGCTGCGTCCGCGCAGCTTGTCCACCACGGCCGCCGGCTTGCCCTGCAGGGTGTGAACCAGCGCACCTTGCGCATTGGCCGCCGGCTCGGGCACGGGGATGCCCTTGCCCGCGAGGTGCTTCATGTAGTGCAGGTAGAAGGGCAACTGCTCGAAGCCCAGGCGCTCGAAGAGGGTGAGCACATGCTCCAGGGTGGCGCCATCGCGCTCACTGGTGACGAAATAGTTGGTGTTTTCGATGCCGCCCTGTATGCCTTGCAGCCGGGTGAGTTCACCCAGGCCCAGGTTGCGCAGGAGTTCGGCGGCGTCATTGAAGGCCACTTCGGTGTAGACGGCCATGGGGTCGTTCGGGAGAGGTCAGAAGCTCAGCACGCGCCAGCTGCTGCGGCCGGCGTTGCCGGTGCGCTGGCCGCCGACGTCGCCGGTGGCGGAGGAGGAGGGGTCGGTGTTGATCTGGTAGGCCGGTGCACCGTTCTTGGGTTGCACTGCGATGCTCTGCGTCTGCCCGCCCACACGCAGTTCGTCGATGCGTGTGAGCGCGTCCTCGTGCGTGATGCGTTCGATGCGGTCACGTGGCGAGGTCGCCTGGGGCGCGGATTCCGCCGGGGCGGTCTGCTGAGCCAGCGCCGGCGCGGCCAGCAGCACACCCAGGGCCAGGGCGCTCAGCGGGAGAAGGGTTCGGGTGCTCATGCCCCATTGTAGGCAATGGCCGGCCTGTACCGGTGGTTTTGAATTCCCCCACAATCGCGCCATGTCCGACGCCCAATCCCCCGACGTTCCCGCCAGCCAGACCTTGTTGCTGGTCGATGGCTCCAGCTACCTCTACCGTGCCTTCCACGCCATGCCCGATCTGCGGGCGGTGCCCGGTGATTCCACAAGCCCGGCCACGGGCGCCATCCGCGGCATGGTGAACATGATGGAGAAGCTGCGCAAGGACTACCCGTTTCTCTACGGCGCCTGCGTGTTCGATGCCAAGGGGCCGACTTTCCGCGATGAGATCTATCCGGCGTACAAGCAGCAGCGTGCACCCATGCCCGACGACCTGCGTGCACAGATCGCACCCATCCACGAGGTGGTGCGCCTGCTGGGGTGGACGGTGCTTGACGTGCCCGGTGTGGAGGCCGATGACGTGATCGGCACACTGGCCGTGACGGCGGCGCGCCAGGGCATGCGTGTGGTTGTCTCCAGCGGCGACAAGGACCTGGCCCAGTTGGTGGACGAACACATCACGATCATCGACACGATGAACGGCAAGCTGCGCGATCTGGCCGGGGTGGAGGCCGAATTCGGCGTACCGGCGCGCCTGATGGTGGATTTCCAGACCCTGGTTGGCGACCAGATCGACAACGTGCCCGGTGTGGAAAAGGTCGGCCCCAAGACGGCGGCCAAGTGGCTGCAGGAGTACGGTTCGCTTGACGCCCTGGTGGCGCGCGCATCGGAGGTCAAGGGGGTGGCGGGCGAGAACCTGCGCAAGGCGTTGGACTGGTTGCCCACCGGACGCCAACTGCTCACCATCAAGACCGACTGCGACCTCAACGGCTTCGTGCCCGGCCTGCCGTCGCTGGAGTCCATTCGCATCGGTGAGCCCCGACAGGAGGCGCTCCAGTCTTTCTACACCACGTATGGCTTCAAGGGGCTGGCGGCCAAGGCGGCGGCTGCGGCCCCCGCGGCGGGGAGCGATGAGCCGGGGCTGTTCGACGAGCCGGGCGAGCCCGCGCAAACCGTCCGCAACGAGCTTGCCTACGACACCATCCTGACCTGGGAGGCTCTGGACCAATGGCTCGAACGCCTTCGCGCGGCCGACCTGGTGGCACTGGATACCGAGACCACCTCGCTCGATGAGATGCGGGCCGAGATCGTGGGCATTTCCTTCAGCGTCCAACCCGGCGAGGCGGCCTATGTGCCGTTGCGCCACAGCGGCCCCGATGCACCCGAGCAACTGCCGTTCGACGACGTGCTGGCACGGCTCAAGCCCTGGCTGGAAGACCCGAAGCACCTCAAGCTGGGCCAGCACGTCAAGTACGACCGCCACGTGTTTGCCAACCACGGCATCGAGGTCCAGGGCTATGCGCACGACACCCTGCTGCAAAGCTATGTGCTGGAGGTGCACAAACCCCATGGACTGGCCAGCCTGGCCGAACGGCACCTGGGCCGCAAGGGCATCAACTACGAGGACCTCTGCGGCAAGGGCGCGCACCAGATCCCGTTCGCCCAGGTCGACGTGGCCAAGGCCGCCGAGTACTCCTGTGAGGACAGTGACCAGACGCTGGACGTTCACCGAGTGCTCTGGCCCCGCCTGCAGGCCGACGAGCGCTTGCGCTTCATCTACGAACTGGAAATGGCTTGCAGCGAGGTGCTCTACCGCGTGGAACGCAATGGTGTGCTGATCGACGCACAGACCCTCGCCACGCAAAGCCACGAACTCGGGCAGCGCATCGTTGCCCTGGAGCAGGAGGCCTATGCCATCGCTGGCCAGCCCTTCAATCTCTCCAGCCCCAAACAACTGGGGGAGATATTCTTCGACAAGCTGGGCCTGCCGGTGGTCAAGAAGACCGCTACCGGCGCACGCAGCACCGACGAGGAGGTGCTGGAGAAACTGGCCGAGGACTACCCGCTGCCGGCCAAGATCCTTGAACACCGCAGTCTCTCCAAGCTCAAGGGGACGTACACCGACAAGCTGGCCCAACTGGCGCTGCCGCGCACCGGCCGGGTGCACACCCACTAC
Organism: Hydrogenophaga sp.; assembly: GCF_026125785.1. Taxonomy (GTDB): domain Bacteria; phylum Pseudomonadota; class Gammaproteobacteria; order Burkholderiales; family Burkholderiaceae_C; genus Hydrogenophaga. The sequence goes on along the minus strand of NZ_JAHCKL010000006.1, from coordinate 63,560 downwards.
GCGCAGGCCGTGGCCGTGACGGGGCGTCTGTCCAGCAACGACCCCAATCTGCAGAACATCCCCATCCGCACGCCCGAGGGGCGGCGTGTGCGCGAGGCTTTCGTCGCGCCGCCCGGTTACCTGATCGCCAGCGCCGACTATTCGCAGATCGAACTGCGCATCATGGCCCACATCAGCGGTGACGAGGCGTTGCTGCGCGCCTTTCATGAGGGGCAGGACGTGCACCGCGCGACCGCTGCCGAGGTGTTCGGCGTTGAACCGGCCCAGGTGAGCAGCGAACAGCGCCGCTACGCCAAGGTCATCAACTTCGGCTTGATCTACGGCATGAGTGCCTTCGGTCTGGCCAAGGCACTGGGCATCGACAACACCGCGGCCAAGAACTACATCACCCGCTATTTCGAGCGCTTCGAAGGGGTGCGGCGCTACATGGACGACACCCGCGAGAGCGCCCGGGAAAAGGGCTACGTGGAGACCGTCTTCGGGCGCCGCCTCTACCTGCCGGAGATCAAGAGCCCCAACGGTCCGCGGCGCAGCGGCGCCGAGCGGGCCGCCATCAACGCGCCCATGCAAGGCACGGCGGCCGACCTGATCAAGCTGAGCATGGTGGCGGTGCAAAAGGCCCTGGATGAGCAGCGCCGGCGCACCCGCATGATCATGCAGGTGCACGACGAACTGGTGTTCGAGGTGCCCGAAGGAGAGGTCGACTGGCTGCGGACCGAGGTTCCGGCGCTGATGGCGGGCGTGGCGGCACTGCGCGTGCCACTGGTCGCCGAGGTCGGCGTCGGCCCGAACTGGGACAAGGCGCATTGAGCCACAGCCCCTCGGGGAAAAGGTGAACTTCGTGCGTTCCACGGAGTCTTTGGCTTTTTAACCCACCCAAAAGGAGACAAGACGATGCTCGAAGATCGGCACACCCAGGACCTGGAAGCACTGCTGCCCGGCCAGACCACCGAGGACGGCGCCACCCGCCGTACCGCCCTCAAGGCCGCGCTGGGCGTGGGCTATGCCGTCGCCGCGGCACCACTGATGGCGCAGACCGCCATCAAGACCCCTTCCGATGGCCTGACGGTGGGGGAGGTCATGATCGATGTGAACGGCTTCAAGATGCCTGCCTACCGCGCCGCTCCGGCTGGCAAGACCGGCCTGCCGGTGGTGCTGGTGCTGTCCGAAATCTTTGGTGTGCACGAGTACATCGCCGACACCACCCGCCGCTTTGCCAAGGCGGGCTACCTGGCCATTGCGCCCGAACTGTTTGTACGCCAAGGCGATGCCCAGGGCTATGGCGAGATGGCGAAACTCATCTCCGAGGTGATTTCCAAGGTGCCCGATGCGCAGGTGCTGGGTGATCTGGATGCCACGGTGAAGTGGGCGGCGGCCAACGGAGGCGATACCAGCAAGCTGGGCATCACCGGCTTCTGCTGGGGTGGTCGCCAGGTCTGGCTTTATGCCGCGCACAACCCGGCGGTGAAGGCTGGCGTGGCCTGGTACGGGCGTCTGGTGGGTGATGCAACCGAGTTCACCCCCCGCCAGCCGGTGGACGTGGCCGCAAAGCTGCACGGTCCGGTGCTTGGTCTGTATGGCGCGGCGGACACCGGCATCCCGCTGGACACGGTTGATAAGATGAAGGCTGCGCTGGCGGCTGGCAATGCGGCGGCGAAGGCGTCGACCTTCGTGGTGTATCCCGATGCGCCGCATGCCTTCCACGCCGACTACCGGCCGAGTTTCCGCAAGGAGCCGGCGGAAGATGGTTGGAAGCGGGCCCTGGCATGGTTCAAGCAACACGGTGTGGCCTGAGGCCTTTGTGCACCGTCCTGGGGCCGCCGAGAGCGGCCCTTTTTGTGTCTGAAGCACCGCTGAGTCTGGCCGTACCGAACGAACAACATGACCCTGATTGCGATCCTGATTGGAACTGTGGCTGCCGGTGTGGGCAGCGTGTGGCTGGCCGCGCTGCTGGGTTTTGCCATGCTGGCGCGGTTTACCCAGCACATGCTCAGCCTGGCGGCCGGTGCGCTGATGGCCACCGCCTTCATGCACCTGCTGCCCGAGGCCTTCGAGAGCGAGGCCAGCGCGCACGAGCTTTTTGCCCTGTTGCTGGGCGGACTGGTGTTCTTCTTCCTGCTGGACAAGGCCGAACTCTGGCACCACGGGCATGAGCACCGGCACGACGAGGCGCACGACCACGACCATGCCCAGGCCCATGGACACGACCACGGACATCACCATGGTCACCACCACCATGGCCCGCGGTCCGGTGGTTGGGCCGTGCTGGCCGGCGACAGCGTGCATGCCTTTGGCGACGGCATCCTGATCGCCTCCGCGTTCATGGCGGATCTGCGGCTGGGCGTGGTGGCCGCACTGGCGGTGCTGGCCCACGAGGTACCGCACCACATGGGCGATCTGGTGGTGCTGCGCCAGACGTCGGGCAACTCGCGCGCGGCGGCGCTGGTGAAGGTCTCGCTCGCGGGCACCGTCACCGCGCTGGGCGGCCTGGTCGGCTATTTCCTGCTGACCCGTCTGCAGGACTACCTGCCGTATTTCCTGGTGGCGGCCTCCAGCAGCTTCGTGTACGTGGCGCTGGCCGACCTCATTCCGCAACTGCAAAAGCGCCTGGGCCTGCGGGCCACCGTGGCCCAGGTGGCCTGGCTGCTGGGTGGCATAGGCCTGGTGACCGTCGTGAGCGGCCTGGCCCACTGGCACTGAGGCATTCGCCCTGGCATGGGCACTTCGCCCATGCCCTATACACCGGGGACAGCGTGTGAACAGACCCTAGCCGAGCCAGAAGCTGAAGGTGGCGCCCTCGCCGGGCTGGCTCTCACCCGTGATGGAGCCACCGTGGCGCTCGATGATCCGCCGCACCGTGGCCAGGCCAATTCCCGTGCCTTCGAACTCACTGGGCATGTGCAGACGCTGGAAGGGCTTGAAGAGCTTGTCGGCGTACGCCACGTTGAAGCCCACACCGTTGTCGCGGATGAAAAAGCGCTCAGGCTGGTCGCCCTGTGCTTCCAGACGGCCCCATTCGATTTCACTCACCTCGCGCGTGCGGCTGTATTTGACCGCATTGGCAAACAGATTCTCCAGTGCAATGCGTGTCAGGCGCGGGTCGCAATGGGCCCACAGCCCAGGGGTCAGTCGCAGGCGGATATCGCGTGCCGGATGCCTCTGGCGCTCCTGTTTGAAGACCTGCTCGGCCATCGCGCTGAGGTCCAGCAGTTGCCGGTCCAGTTTGCCCTGGCTCACGCGCGCGAGCGCCAGCAGATCGTTGATGAGCGTCCCCATGCGAGCGGTGGCCTGCAGCACGCGTTCCAGCAACTGCCGCTCGTCTGCCTGCAGGCGCTCGCCGGCGGATTCGTGCAGCAGTTGGGTGAACCCGTCGATGGCCCGCAGCGGTGACTTCAGGTCGTGCGAGACCGAGTAGGCGAAGGAGTCCAGCTCCGCGTTGAGGGTCTGCAGGTCGGCGGTGCGCTCGCGCACACGCTGTTCCAGCGTTTCATTGAACTGCTGGATTTCCCGGTCGCGGCGCAGCCGCACCAACTCGGCGTTCGCGCGGCTGGCAAAGATGGCGATCAGGGCCTGGGTGCCCTGGCCGATCTCCACCTCCCGGCCCCAGAGCGCGAAGATCACGCCGATCGGCGTACCGTCGGCATCGCGCAGCGCCTTGCCCAGGTAGGCCTGGCAACCCGAGGCGATCAGGCTGGTGGCCTGCGGAAACTGCTCCGCAAGACCGCTGGCACACACCAGCATGTCCTGCTGCATCAGCGTCTGGCCACAAGGAGTGCCCTGCGGGTTGAAGCTGAAGTTGGAGGCCGCGCTGCCGTGCTGTTCGATGGCCAGCGTGCGCACGCGGCCATCTTCACGGCATTCGCCAATCACCACCATGTCCGCTTCCACCGCTTCGCCCAGGTGGCGCGTGAGTGCGCCGAAGAAGGCCTCTCCGGTTTCCGCCGCGACACCGCGCGCCACGTTCAGCAGCAGGGCCTCGCGCCGCTTTTCATCGCTGATGTTGACGGTGCACGAGAGGATGCAGCGCTCGCCGTCCACCTCCACCAGCTCCGCCCACACGCGGGTGTCCACCAGATGCCCATCCTTGTGCCGCATGCGCGTCTCGTAGCCATCGATGCGGCCCTCGCGCAGCAGCTTGGCGACGAAGACCTCCCGGTCTTGCTGCGTCAGCCAGGCGCCGATTTCCACCGATGTCTTGCCCTTGTGCTCTTCGGGCGAGAGTCCCTGGGCTTTGTCTTGTGCCCGATTGACCTCGATGAAAGATCCGTCCGCCAGCCGGGTCAGCGTCATGTTCAGCGGACTGAAGTTGAAGGCCTTGGAGAATCGCTCCTCCGAACGGCGCAGGCGCTCCAGCACCTCGTTCTGCGCGCTGACGTCGGCGATGGTTGTGATGATGAGCCTGTCTTCGCGGTCGTCGCCCATCTCGCTGGAGATCAGGGCATCGAAGACACTGCCGTCGGCGCGCAGACCCTGGGCCGGGTATTGCTCGGCTCGCCGCGCGGTGAACAGGTAGGCCATGAAGGTCTCGCGCTCTTGGGGCCGCGCCCACAGAAACGCGTCCTGGCGGCCCAGGACCTGCGCGCGCTGGTAGCCGTAGCACCGCTCGAAAGCCGGGTTGACGTCCAGGATCATGCCCGAGCGTGCCGACTGCGCCACCATGGGAATGGGGTTGGTGCGGAAGATGCGGGCGAAACGCTCCAGGTTGCGATCGCGTTCCTGCTCCGTCTTCTTGCGGCGCTCCAGTTCCGCCATCTGGCTGCGGTGCGCGTCGCGTGTGCGCATGCGGCTGTGGTAGACCATGATGGCCACCACCAGCAGCGTGGCGGAGTAGATGATCCACACCCGCACGCCGACCTCGAAGTACGGCCTTCCCGGCAGCAGGCCTTGTACTTCGGCCCAGGTGAGCAGTCCCAGCACCGCCACGGTGGCGATCAGCGTCACGAGCAGCGCGGTGCGTTCGAGAAAGATGCCCGCGCCGACCACCGCGCCCACGAACAGAAAACCCACCGCGGTGCGCACCGATCCATACGTCAGCACCGAGAAGATGGCGGTGAGCAGAAGGCCCGCGACGATGATGTGGGCCACCAGGCGCAGGTAGCCCTTGCGCACCAGCAGGTGGCAACTGCCCGCGATCAAGGCCAGGATGGCGGATACCCAAGCCTCGCGCTGGCCTGGCGGGGCCAGCAGCAGGTCTGCCACAGCCACGAACACGGCGGCCACGCCGATCAGCATCGTGAGCAGCAGCATGGTTGCCTTGCTGCTGCGGTGGCCGGTGATGTCGTGGTTGGAGGTCTCCTGCGGAGTCAGGCGGCTGGGCATGGGGCTGGCGAGGACCTGGGCCGGGGTTGGCGAAAGGAGGTCCTGTTGGAAATATCGGCTTTCTGCAGGCGCTCTTGAGGCGGGTTGGCCAGCGACCTCAGCGGGGGCGTGAAAGACATGCTGTCCTTCAAGGTCAGCCTTGTGCGCGAGGCGTTCCGGGGGTATTGCTCCATTCGCTCCAGCTGCCCGGGTACAGCCGGGCGCGACCCAGTCCGGCGAGTTCCATGGCGATCAGGTTGGGGATCGCACTCACGCCGCTGCCGCAGTGGTGAACGACGCTGGCGGGGTCGCGACCCGCCAGCAGGCGGTGAAACTCGGCGCGCAATTCGTCCACCGGCCGGAATCGGCCATCGGGGGTCACGTTCAGGCCGAACGGGCGATTCAGGGCCCCCGGAATGTGGCCGGCCACCGGGTCCAATGGCTCGGTTTCGCCGCGGAAGCGGGCAGGTGCCCGCGCATCGATCAAGGTCAACCCGGGTCGGCCCAGCGTGTCCAGGATGTCCTGGGTGGAGGCGGTGTGGGCCAGCGGTGGACGCAACTCGAAGCGGGTCGTGGCGGGGGCGCTTGCAGGGCCCTGCGCAATGGCGCCGCCGGCCGCTTTCCAGGCGGGCAGCCCGCCATCGAGCACCGCCACGGCCTCGTGGCCGCTCCACTTGAGCATCCACCAGAGGCGTCCGCAGTAGTTGGCCCCCTGGCGGTCCAGCACCACCACCTGCGCATCGTTGGACACGCCCAGGTCGCCCAGGCGCCGTGCGAAGGTCTCGCGCGATGGCAAGGGGTGACGCCCCCCGCTGGCACGGTCTGCGCCGGTCTTGTCGCTCAGGTGCCGGTCCAGATGGACGTAGAGCGAGCCGGGGATGTGCTCGGCCTCGAACTGCGCCTGGCCGGCGTCGGCGTTCATGAGGTCAAAACTGCAGTCGAGCACGCTCAAGGGTCGGCCGCTGTCCATCAGTTGCCGCAGCTCGGCGGCGGAAATCAGGGTGGTGTACATGTCCGCATTGTGCGGCAGAGCGGTATTCAGTGCTCTTCTGCCGGGGCATTGGGTACGGCGCGTGCGCGCAGCACCGAAGCCGCGACACCGCTGGCCACGATCAGGAGCATGCCGAGCCAGCCGACCAACGGGATGTGCTCGCCAAACAGCAGCAGGCTGTAGAGCGCGGCGAACACGATGCCGGTGTAGTGCAGGCTTGCCGCGACCATGGTGGCGCCACGCGAGTAGGCGCGTGTCAGGCAGAGCTGGCCCAGCACCGCCAACAGGCCGATGGGCAGCAGCCACAGCGCCGAGGGCCAGTGCCAGTCGCTGATGCCCGTGAAGGCCATACCCATCCCGCCCACCAGCGTGGCACAGAGCGAAAAATAGAACACCACGCGGCTCTCCGGTTCGCCCGCGCGCGAAAGCGCCGCCACCTGGAGATAGGCCAGGGCCGCGAACACCCCTGACAGCAGGCCCACGAACGCGCCCACCACCTGGTCTTCGTTCAGGGACGGCCGCAGCATCAGCGCCACGCCAGCAAAGCCGGTGATCACCGTGAGAAAGAGCGGGCCTTGCTGACGGATGGGCGCGTTGCGGCCTTGCATGAGCAGCGCGCCACCCAGCAGAAAGGTCGCGATCCAGACGCTGCTCATGTAGTTCAGCGTCATGGCGGTGGGCAGGGGCAGGTGGGCGATGGCGTAGAACCAGGTGGTCAGCGAAATCACGCCCACCACGCCGCGCCAGGCATGCATCATGGGGACGCTGGTGCGCAGGGAGATGCCTTGCATGCGCGCCATGCCCATGAGGAAGACCATGCCCAACAGGCCGCGGTAGAACACGACCTCGAAGCTGTTGAAGTACGCCGCGGCGTACTTGATGCACACCGCCATGGAGGCGAAGAGCAGCGATGCCAGGACAACCCACCAGGCCTGCATGTTCAGGCTCCCGGGGCCAAGGTGGGGCGGACTGGCAAGCGAATGGGCCGCTCCTTCAGTCTTCGAGCGTGGGGGCACCGGCCATGTGCCGGCGGTACCACTCGTGGAAGTGCTGCATGCCGTCTTCCATCGGGCTCTGGTAGGGCCCCACCTCGTTGTCGCCACGCGCCAGCAGCGCCTTGCGCCCCGCATCCATGCGTTCAGCGATCTCGTCGTCCTCGATGCAGGTCTCCATGTAGGCCGCGCGCTGCGCCTCCACGAACTCGCGCTCGAAGGCGGCGATTTCCTCCGGGTAGTAGAACTCCACCATGTTGAGCGTCTTGTCCACGCTGATCGGGTGCAGCGTGGAGACCGTCAGCACATGCGGGTACCACTCCACCATGATGTGCGGGTAGTAGGTCAGCCAGATCGCGCCATGTTCGGGCACCTGGCCCTGGCGGTATTGCATGAGCTGCTCGTGCCAGCGCTGATAGACCGGGCTGCCAGCCTTGCCAAGCAGGTTGGCTGCGCCCACGGTCTGGACCGAGTACCCGGGCTTGAACTCCCAGCGAAGGTCCTCGCAGGTGACGAAGCCACCCAGACCCGGGTGGAAAGGCGCCACGTGGTAATCCTCCAGGTAGACCTCGATGAAGGTCTTCCAGTTGTAGTTGCACTCGTGCAGTTCCACGTGGTCGAGCACCATGCCCTCGAAGTCGAGCGCGGCGCGCGGCCCCATGTCGGCGAGGTCGGCGGTGACGTCGCGGCCGTTGTCCTCGAACAGCAGGCCATTCCATTCACGCAGCGGGTAGTTGCGCAGGTTCAGGCAGGGGTCTTGCTCGAAATGGGGCGCGCCGAGCAACTGGCCGGCCTGCTCGCCATGCACGCCGCTGTAGGTCCAGCGGTGCAGGGGGCAGACGATGTTGCCGCCCGCGCTGCCGCTGCGGGTCTCCATCAGGTTGCCTCGTCCGCGCAGCATCTGGGCCTGGCGGTGGCGGCAGACGTTGGAGACCAGTTCGATGCCGCTGGCGGTGTGCACCAGGGCCCTGCCGCCGTTTTCCTGCGGCAGTGCGTGGTAGTCCCCCTGCTGGGGTACCGAGAGTGAGTGCCCCACATACCGGGGCCCGCGCTGGAAGAGTGTTTCCTTTTCGCGCTGGAACAGCGCCTCGCTGAAGTAGCTGGAAACCGGAAGTTGGCTTGCGGCCTGCTGCAGTTGAAGACTTAAATCAGACATCGTGGTCCTGACCTAGAGACTCCCCCTATGAAGGGGCAGGGTAAGCGCTGTGCTCGTCAGACGAATTCGCGCGGGGTGGGTGAAGTGGTGCGTCCCTCCGGGCCACGGGGCCCGTCAGTATGAGAAGAGGAAAAAAGAGGGCGGATTGTACCCCGGGGGTGAACGGGGCGTCCTGGGCATAAAATGGCGCTTGCAAGCGGCGTGCCCGAACCCTTTCGGGGTGCCCGAGGCACCGCCGCCCGCCGGCCTCCACGGCCCACGACGACAGAATCCTATGACCACATCCCCAGCCCCCCGCTCCGCGCGTGCGCCGGCCAGCTACGAGGCAGCCCTTGCGGAACTCGAGAAGCTGGTGGCGCAGCTCGATGGCGGCCAGCTTCCCCTGGACCAGTTGCTCACCCACTACCAGCGGGGCGCCGAACTGCTGGCCTTCTGCCGTGCCCGGCTGGACGCGGTGGAGCAACAGATCAAGGTGCTCGAAGGCAACGAGCTCAAACCCCTGGACGGTTCCCCGTGAGCGCGGTGCTGTCGGACCAGGGTGCGTTTGTCGCCTGGCGGCAGGCCCGACAGGATGCGGTGGAAGCCGCGCTCTCGGAATGGGTTTCTGCCGACGCGCCGGCCGGGCTGGGCGACGCCATGCGCTACGCCGTGCTCGATGGCGGCAAGCGGCTGCGCCCTTTGCTGGTGCTGGCCGCGAGCGAGGCCGTGGCGGGCTCTGCCGAGGCGGCCATGCGTGCCGCGTGTGCGGTTGAACTCATCCACGCCTATTCGCTGGTGCACGACGACATGCCTTGCATGGACAACGACGTGCTGCGCCGGGGCAAGCCCACGGTGCACGTGCGGTACGGCGAGGCCCAGGCCCTGCTGGCCGGCGATGCCTTGCAGGCCCTGGCCTTCGAGTTGCTGGTGCCGGACGATGGCAGCGTGGGGCCGGCCATGGCCGCTCAGCTGTGTCGCCAGATGGCCCGGGCTGCCGGCGCGAACGGCATGGCCGGCGGTCAGGCCGTGGACCTGGCCAGCGTGGGCCACGTGCTGGACCAGCCCGCGCTCGAGGCCATGCACCGCAAGAAGACAGGTGCCCTGCTGCAGGCCAGTGTGCTCATGGGCGCGGCCACCGGCCAGGCCGATCGCGACGTCCTGGTTCATCTGGCGCGCTACGGGGCCAGCCTCGGCCTGGCGTTCCAGGTGGTGGACGACGTGCTCGATGTCACTGCCGACTCGGCCACGCTGGGCAAGACGGCAGGCAAGGACGCCGCCGCCGACAAGCCGACCTTCGTGTCCCTGCTGGGCCTGGAAGCGGCCCAGGCCTATGCCGACTCCGTGATCGATGAGGCGCACCAGGCCCTTGACCACAGCGGCCTGCCCGATGCCGGCATCCTGCACGCGCTGGCCGACTGGGTGGGCCGGCGTGCCTATTGACGATCCCAAAAGACGACCCCAAGACCCCTCGCGCGGCACCACAACATCCCATGACCCTGCCCATGAGCTCTCTGCTGTCCACCATCGAGTCGCCGCAGGACCTGCGCCGCCTCAGCCGAGCCCAGCTGCCGCCGCTGGCCGATGAATTGCGCAGCTTTCTGCTGGACAGTGTGGCGCGCACCGGTGGGCACCTCAGTTCCAACCTCGGCACGGTGGAGCTCACCGTGGCGCTGCACTACGTCTTCAACACGCCGGAGGACCGGCTGGTCTGGGACGTGGGCCACCAGACCTACCCGCACAAGATCCTTACCGGCCGGCGCGACCGCATGGATACGCTGCGCCAACTCGGTGGCATCAGCGGCTTCCCGCGCCGTGACGAGAGCGAGTTCGATACCTTCGGCACCGCGCATTCCTCCACCAGCATTTCCGCCGCGCTGGGCATGGCGCTGGCCGCCAAGCTCAAGGGCGAGGGGCGCCGTTCGGTGGCCATCATCGGCGACGGCGCCATGACCGCGGGCATGGCGTTCGAGGCGCTGAACAACGCGGGCGTGGCCGATGGCCGTCTGCTGGTGGTGCTCAACGACAACGACATGTCGATCTCGCCGCCGGTGGGCGCGCTCAACCGCTACCTCGCACAGCTCATGAGCGGCCAGTTCTATGCCGCCGCCAAGAGCGTGGGCAAACAGGTGCTCAAGGGGGCGCCACCCCTGTTCGAGCTGGCCAAGCGGCTCGAAGAGCACGCCAAGGGCATGGTGGTCCCGGCGACGTTGTTCGAGAAGTTCGGTTTCAACTACATCGGTCCCATTGACGGGCACGATCTGGATTCGCTGATTCCCACGCTGGAGAACATCCGGCACTTGCTCGATTCCGACAGCGGGCCGCAGTTCCTGCACGTGGTCACCAAGAAGGGGCAAGGCTACAAACTGGCCGAGGCCGACCCGGTGGCTTACCACGGACCGGGCAAGTTCGACCCCGCTGTCGGACTGACCAAACCGGCCACGCCACCCAAGACCACCTTCACCCAGGTGTTCGGCAACTGGCTGTGCGACATGGCAGCGGCTGACCCGCGCCTCATCGGCATCACGCCCGCGATGCGCGAGGGCTCGGGCATGGTCGAGTTCGAACGCCGTTTCCCGGCGCGCTATTTCGACGTGGGCATTGCCGAGCAGCACGCGGTGACCTTTGCCGCCGGCCTCGCCTGCGAAGGACTCAAGCCGGTGGTGGCGATCTACTCGACCTTCCTGCAGCGAGCCTACGACCAACTGATCCATGACGTTGCCCTGCAGAACCTGCCGGTGGTGTTCGCACTGGACCGAGCCGGCCTGGTGGGGGCCGACGGCGCAACACACGCAGGCGCCTACGACATTGCGTTTCTGCGCTGTATTCCGAACATGGCGGTGGCCTGCCCTGCCGATGAGGCCGAGTGCCGGCAACTGCTCAGCACCGCATTTGCGCAAAACCACCCGGTGGCGGTGCGCTACCCGCGCGGTGCCGGTGTGGGCGCGGCGCAGCCGCCTGGCCTCGAAGGCTTGCCCTACGGTCGCGGCGAACTGCGGCGTCAGGGGCGTGGCGTGGCCATTCTTGCTTTCGGCACGCTGCTGTACCCGGCCCTGGCGGCAGGTGAAAAGCTGGGGGCCAGCGTGGCGAACATGCGCTGGGCCAAGCCGCTGGATCTGGACCTGTTGCGCGAACTGGCCCGCACGCACGAGGCCATCGTGACGGTGGAGGAGGGCTGCATCCAGGGCGGTGCGGGCTCGGTCGTGCTGGAGGCGCTGCAGGCCGAAGGCGTCACGCTGCCGGTGCTTCAGCTGGGCCTGCCCGACGAGTTCATCGAACATGGCGACCCGGCAAAGCTGCTGGCCTTGCAGGGGCTGGATGCGCAAGGCATCGAGGCCTCGGTCCGCACGCGTTTCGGCGCGCTTCTGCAGCAGGTGCCGACATCCCTCAAAGCCGTAGGCTGAACGGATCACGCACCTGCGCGTGCACCAAAACAGGGGCAGGCTGGCACGAGGCTGTCAGAAAGCTTGCAAGAGGCTGAACGCCTTGCACCAGCGAGGCGTTTTTCGAGGGAAAACCCCCGAATCCCCCCTCAGGTCCGTTTCTACAATGGCCTCTGACCCCTTCGGTCTGCGGCCCTGTCCCTGTGCATGGGCCGCTTGTGTATCCATACCCAACTTCGGAGTCAATCAACATGGATCGTCGTTCCCTCATCAAGCACACCGGCATCGCAGGCGTGCTGGCCGCAGGCGTGGCACCTGCCGTGCATGCCCAGGCCACCATCCGCTGGCGCCTGGCCTCCAGTTTCCCCAAAGCCCTCGACACCATCTATGGCGCGGGTGAGGTGTTCGCCAAGAAGGTGGGCGAGATGTCGGGTGGCAAGTTCACCATCTCGGTGCACCCGGGCGGCGAGCTGATGCCTGCTTTCGGCGTGGTGGACGGCGTCCAGGAAGGCACCGTGGAGTGCTGCCACACCGTGCCTTACTACTTCTTCGGCAAGGACCCGACCTTCGCGATCGGCGCGGCCATTCCCTTCGGCCTGAACAGCCGCCAGATGAGCGCCTGGATGTTCGAGGGCAACGGCCTCAAGCTGATGCGCGAGTTCTACGCCAACTACAACATCATCAACTTCCCCAACGGCAACACCGGCGCCCAGATGGGCGGTTGGTTCCGCAAGGAGCTCAAGACCCTCAACGACATGAAGGGCCTGAAGTTCCGCATCGGCGGCTTCGCCGGCAAGATCGTCGAGCGCCTGGGCGCGGTGCCCCAGAACATTCCTGGTGGCGAGATCTACCAGGCGCTGGAGAAGGGCACCATCGACGCGGCCGAGTGGGTGGGCCCCTACGACGACCAGAAGCTGGGTTTCTACAAGGTGGCACCCTACTACGTGTACCCCGGCTGGTGGGAAGGCGGCCCGCAGGTGGACGTGTTCATCAACCGCAAGGCCTATGACAGCCTGTCTGCCGAGAACAAGGCCATCGTCGAAGCCGCATCGGCCTTCGCCCACGTGGACATGCAGGCCAAGTACGATGCCCGCAACCCGGTGGCGCTCAAGCAGCTGGTGGCCAACAAGGCCAAGCTGGTGCCGTTCCCCAAGGCCATCATGGACGCAGCCTTCAAGGCCTCCATGGAGGTTTACAACGAGTTGAACAACACCAACCCGGCCTGGAAGAAGGTCTACACCGACTACGCCAACTTCCGCCGCGACCAGAACCTCTGGTTCCGTTTCACGGAAGCGCGTTTCGACAGCTACATGCAGTCCGCCAAGCTGTAAGGCGCTTCGCCTGCGCAGCGCAGCACCAAGCCCCGCCTCGGCGGGGCTTTTTGCAACAGCCCGGTCTGTTGAGGCTGTTTAGACTTCCAGGTTCTCTTTCAACTCCCTTCGGGTAGTTCCATGCCGCTCCTACTACAGATATCTCGCCTGATCGACGCCGTGAACGACCTGATCGGCAAGCTGGCCATGTGGCTGATCCTGGCGACCACGCTGATCAGCGCCGGCAACGCCATTGTTCGCAAAGTGTTCAACACCAGTTCCAACGGCCTGCTGGAAATCCAGTGGTATCTCTTCGCCGCCGCCTTCATGCTCGGTGGTGGCTACGCCTTCCTGCGCAACGCCCACGTGCGCATCGACTTCCTCTCCAGCAAGTTCAGCCCGCGCATGCGCCACTGGGTCGACATCGTGGGCATCGTGGTCTTTCTGCTGCCGCTGTGCTACATGATGGCCTCCCTGGGCTGGCCCTTGTTCGAGCGTGCGTGGGATACGGGCGAAATGTCTTCCAACGCGGGTGGCCTGATCCGCTGGCCGGTGTATGGCCTGATTCCCCTGGGCTTTGCCGTTCTGTTTGCGCAAGGCGTTTCAGAACTGATCAAGCGCGTGGCCTTCCTCACCGGGCATGGACCGGACTTGCTGAGCCATGAAGGGCCCAGCGAAGTGGAGCAGCTTGCTGAAGAACTGGCCCATTCGGACAAGGCCCGCCAGGCGGGAGTCGCATCATGATGGAACTGGTGGCAAACAACTTTGTGCCCGTGATGTTCGCGGGCCTGCTGGTCTTCCTGCTCATGGGTTTTCCGGTGGCGTTCTCCCTGGCGGCCACCGGTCTGTTCTTCGGCCTGATCGGCATGGAGGCGGGGCTTTTCCCGTCCAACCTGTTCCAGGCGCTGCCGCTGCGCGTGTTCGGCATCATGCAGAACGACACGCTGCTGGCCATTCCCTTCTTCACACTGATGGGCATCATCCTGGAGCGCAGCCGCATGGCGGAGGACCTGCTCTCCACCGTGGCCCAGGTGTTCGGTCCGGTGCGCGGCGGCCTGGCCGTCGCCGTGATCCTGGTGGGCGCACTGCTGGCGGCCACCACCGGCGTCGTGGCCGCCGCCGTGATCTCCATGGGGCTGATCTCGCTGCCCATCATGCTGCGCTACGGCTACAACCGCTCCATCGCGACCGGCACCATCACCGCATCGGGTACCCTGGCCCAGGCCATTCCGCCTTCGCTGGTGCTCATCGTGCTGGCCGATCAATTGGGTCGGTCCGTGGGCGACATGTACGCCGGCGCGCTGATCCCCGGCCTGCTGCTCGTGGGGCTCTACATCGCATTCGTCGCAGGAGTCGCCATCGTGCGGCCCAAGTGGGTGCCCGCCCTGCCGGCAGAAGCCCGCATCTACAACGAGCCCGATGGCTCCAGCGGACACCGTTCCCTGCTCGTGCTGCTGCTCATCTGCGCCGCCGCCAGCGTGGTCTGGTCGCGGATGCACGAGAGCATCATGAACCCGCTGATCGGCCGCGAGGTCCCTGCGCCGGGAGACGAGACCCTGATCATGTCGATCACGATCGGCTCGCTGCTGGCCCTGGTGCTGGCGCTGATCAACCGCATTGCGCGGCTGGGCCTGCTCTCCCGCCTGGCCGAACAGGTCACGTTCGTGCTGATTCCGCCGCTGGTGCTGATCTTCCTGGTGCTCGGCACGATCTTCCTGGGCATTGCCACGCCCACGGAAGGCGGTGCCATGGGTGCGCTGGGCGCGCTCATCATGGCCGCCTCGCGACGCAGCCTGTCGTGCAGCCTGCTCAAGCAGGCGCTGGAGAACACCACCAAGCTGTCCATCTTCGTGCTGTTCATCCTGATCGGCTCGACGGTGTTCAGCTTCACCTTCAACGCCGCCGATGGCCATGTCTGGGTCGAGCACCTGTTCGACAAGCTGCCGGGCGGACCCATGGGGTTCCTGCTGTTCGTGAACCTGCTGGTGTTCGTGCTCGGCATGTTCATCGATTTCTTCGAGATCGCCTTCATCGTGGTGCCGCTGCTGGCGCCGGTGGCGGACAAGCTCGGCATCGACCTGATCTGGTTTGGTGTGATCCTCGCGATGAACCTGCAGACCTCGTTCCTCACGCCGCCTTTCGGCTTTGCGCTGTTCTACCTGCGCAGCGTCGCGGCGCGCAGCGACTACACCGACGCGGTGACCGGGCAGCGCATCCCCGCAGTGAGCACGGCGCAGATCTACAAGGGGTCCATCGCCTTCATCATCCTGCAGCTCATCATGGTCGCTGTGGTGGTGCTCAACCCGGGTCTGGTGACTGGCAACCTGGAGGCCAAAGTCCATGTGGACGACGCCGAGGTAAGCGACATGCTGCGCAACATGCCGGGTCTGGACACACCTTCGTCGCATGAAGACGAGGAGAAGGCCGAGGAGGAAGAGGCCGAGGGTGCCGAAATGCCCGAACCGGAAGCCTCGGAGCCGGCAGACGACCCCGCCAAGGCCCTTGAAGAGAGCCTCAAGAAACCCTGACGATATGGCCCACGGGCCGGAGTGAACACATGCAGATCGACGTGAAGGTGCTGGACCCGCGCATGGCGGGCCAGTTGCCCGCCTACGCCACCGCGGGCAGCGCGGGACTGGACCTGCGCGCCTGCCTGGACGTGCCGCTCACGCTCGCGCCCAACGCCTGGCAACTGGTGCCCACGGGCCTGGCCATCCACCTCGCGGACCCTGGCTACGCCGCCATGATCCTGCCGCGCTCCGGACTGGGCCACAAGCACGGCATCGTGCTCGGCAATCTGGTGGGGCTGATCGACAGCGACTACCAGGGCCAGCTCATGGTGAGCGCCTGGAACCGCAGCGACGTGCCCTTCACCATCGAACCCATGGAGCGCATTGCGCAGATGGTGATCGTGCCGGTGGTGCAGGCGCGGTTCAACGTGGTGGACGACTTCGCCGCGGCGAGCGAACGGGGCGCCGGAGGTTACGGCTCCACGGGGCGCGGCTGATCCGGCCGTTCCCGCACCCGGTTCTGGCTTTAATGAAGGGTGCGTGAACCGGGCGCCTGCGGCCCGTCGTCGGGTTCCTCGCCATCCTGCGGCCCGACTTCCATGCGGAAGAAGCCGGTGCCCAGCGTGCCGCGTCCGACCTCGCTCTCCTCGGCCTCGCGCACGGCATGCACCTTGAGCGCGATGCGCAGGGCGATTCCGGCCAGCGGATGGTTGCCGTCCAGCACCACATGTTCCGGGTAGATGTCGCTCACGAAATAGAGGCGATCCCTGGGTGCGCTGGGGTTGCAGCCTGCCGGCAGGCCCTCGAAACCCATGCCTTCTTCGAGGTTCTCGGGAAAGAGGTTGCGGGGCTCCAGGAACAGCAACCGGTCGTCGTAGTCGCCGAAGGCGTCCATGGGTTCGAGCTGCAGCTCGACCGTGTCGCCCGCCGAATGGTTGAGCAGCGCTTCTTCGATCTTGGCCAGCAAGTCGTTGCCGCCGACCAGGAACTCCACCGGCTCGTCCAGCACATCGAGTTCCTCGCCCAAGGTGTCCTTGAGGGTCCAGGTCAGCGCGACCACGCATTGTTGGTTGATTTTCATCCGACAATTGTCCCATGACCCTCACCATGGAATCCAGCGCCACGGCTCTGCCCACCGCCTTGCTGGGCGGCCTCTCCCCCGACGCCTTCATGCGCCGGCATTGGCAGAAGAAACCCTTGCTCATCCGGGGCGCCATCCCGGGCTTTGTTCCTCTGGTCTCACGCCCGGAGCTGTTTGCGTTGGCGGCGCGGGAAACGGTGGAGTCCCGGCTCATCGTGCGCAAGCCGGCCGGCTGGGATTTGCGCCACGGCCCGTTCAACCGTCTGCCCCCTCTGAAGCGCCCGGCCTGGACACTGCTGGTGCAGGGGGTGGACCAGCATCTGCAGGCGGCCCATGAACTGTTGCAGCGCTTTCGCTTCGTGCCCGACGCGCGGCTGGACGATCTCATGATCTCCTGGGCCAGTGACGGCGGTGGGGTGGGACCGCATTTCGACAGCTACGACGTCTTCCTGCTGCAGGCCAGCGGGCAGCGGCTCTGGC
This sequence comes from Hydrogenophaga sp., assembly GCF_026125785.1. Classification (GTDB taxonomy): domain Bacteria; phylum Pseudomonadota; class Gammaproteobacteria; order Burkholderiales; family Burkholderiaceae_C; genus Hydrogenophaga. The sequence continues at coordinate 46,383 of NZ_JAHCKL010000006.1, read as the reverse complement.
GCATCGGCCGCCAGACCGACCTGTCGTTGCAGCCGGACGTGCCGCTGAAAATCCTGCGCCATTTCGAGCCCGAGGAAGAACACCTGCTGGGCCCGGGCGACATGCTGTACCTGCCGCCCCGCTGGGCGCACGACGGCGTTGCCGTGGGTGGCGACTGCACCACCTATTCGATCGGTTTTCGCGCGCCGCAAAGAGGAGGCCTGGCTGGTGAACTGTTGCAGCGCATGGCCGATGACCTGGAGGACGAGACGCTCTACCGCGACCCACGGCAAGCGGCCACCGACCACCCCGCCGCCATGCCCGTGGCGCTGCAGGATTTCGCGCGGGACGCGCTGCAGCGCCTGCTGGCCGACCCACGCTCGCTCGCTTGCGCACTGGGCGAGGTGATGACCGAACCCAAGCCGCAGGTCTGGTTCGACGAGGCGCAAGGCGATTGGCGGCCCGGCGCTGTGCGGCTGGATCGGCGAACCCGCATGATGTACGACGAGCACCATGTGTTCATCAATGGCGAGAGCCTGCGCGCGGGCGGGGCCGACGCCCGTCTCATGCGCACCCTGGCCGACCGCCGCAACCTGTCGGCGCGCGAGGTCGCTCGCGCCAGCGCAGACGCTCAGGCGGTGCTGCGGGACTGGTTCGAAGCGGGCTGGCTGCGGCGCGCAGACGATTGAACCCAAACGGTGGAGGTGCTTCATGGAACCGCAGGACCCGGATGCCCCACCGCCGCCGCTGCCTGAGGGTCGACGGGAAGGCCGCGCCCAGTTCAGCGACCTGGTGCGTCAGGCTTTCGCCACCGCAGCCACCGAAGGCTGGAAGCACATCGTGGTGTGCGACGGTGATTTCGCCGACTGGCCATTGGGTGAGCGCGAGGTGGTGGCTTCGCTGAACGCCTGGGCGAAACAGGGGCGCACCCTGCACATGATCGCCCGCCAATACCGCACCTTGCGCGAGCAGCAACCTCGCTTCGTGCAATGGCGCGTCACCTGGGGGCACCTGTTCGAGGCGCGTGTCTGCGCCGGCGCTTCGGTGGATGAACTGCCCAGCCTGCTGTGGTCACCGGGCTGGACAATGGAGCGGCTGGATGCCGTGCGCGGTGTCTGCGTCGCCAGCCGCGATCCATCGCGCCGTGTGGCGCTGCAGGAAAACCTGGAGGGCTGGTGGATCAAGGGGACGCCGGGTTTCCCGGCGTCCGTGCTCGGTCTCTGAACGCCCCGGCTTACTTCAGGTCGTCGGCCAGCAACTGGGCGATGCGTTGGGCACTCGCCGATCCGTCGGGCTTGCCCTGGCTGTCCAGCACCGAGACCGTGGTCTTGTTGGCGGCATCGCTCTTGACCACCACGCGGTAGCGTGCTGCGCTGGCTTCGGGTGTGGACGAGCCGAACAGGCGGCTGAAGAAGCCGGGCTTGGCGGCCGTGACCGGTTCGACGTAGCGCACGAAGTACGTGCCCTGGCTGCGGTCGCGGTCCTCGACCGTGAAGCCGGTGCGGTCCAGCGACAGGCCGACGCGGCGCCAGGCGCGATCGAAGTTGTCGTCGAACTGCACCACGGGCGCGTTGTTGACCATGGTCACGCGTGCGGCCGCCTGTGCGGGCGCGGTGGCGGTCACCGCCTTGGCCTGGGCTTCGCTCACGCCCAGTTTGACCATGAGGCGGCGCAGGAACTCGGTTTCCAGTTCGACATCGGCCGGGCGCGGCTGCCATACCGTCTGGTCCTTCTGCGTGGTGGAGTAGACCTCGACCATGCCGCGGTGGCTGATGTAGATCTCGGTGCCACCCGACGGCGTGCGCTCCAGGCGGGTGCGGAACTTGTCGCGTTCGCCGGTTGAATAGAGGCTGTCGAAGAGCTTGCCGATGGTGGAGCGGATGATGTCCTGCGGCAGCTTGGCGCGGTTTTCTGCCCAGTCGGTTTCCATGATGCCCAGGGCTTCCTGGTCGACGTCGAGCAGGAAGCCGTTCTCCTGCCAGAAATCGCGGATCGGGCTCCAGAGCTTGTCGGCCGGACGGTCCACCACCAGCCAGCGCTGCGTGCCTGCGCGCTCGATGCGCACGTCACCCACGGTGACCGCGGCGGTGCCCGCTGCGGTCGCTGCGGGCTGGGCGGTCTGGTAGCCGCTGGCCGTGACGACCGAACCCGGCACGTTGTAACGCGAGTCGCGGCTGAGCTGGGTCAGGTCCGGCGGCACGTCCAGCGTGCTGCCGCGCGCCGCGCTCTTGTAGTCGATCTTGTCTTCCTGGAAGACGGAGCAGCCCGACACCACCAGGGCGGCTGCGGCCACCAGGCTGAGGCGGCCCGCCAAGTGGCGCGAAGAAGGTTGCGGTTTCAGGGAACGGAAGGACATGGAGCAGGCTCGCTAGGAACGGTGAGAGGGCGCGGTCAGGACAGAAGGCCGCTTTGGCGCAAGGCACCTTCGACCACGGGCACCAGTTGGCGCGACATCGGCGTCATGGGCAGGCGCATGGTTTCCTGGCACAGGCCCATGCGCGACATGGCCCACTTCAGCGGAATCGGGTTGGCTTCTACGAAGAGCTGCTTGTGCACCGGCAGCAGGCGCAGCTGGATGTCCATGGCCCGGCGGGCATCGCCCGCGATGGCCGCCACGCAGAGTTCGTGCATGAGGCGCGGCGCGATGTTGGCCGTCACGCTCACGTTGCCCTGGCCGCCGCAGAGCATCAGGGCCACGGCGGTGGGATCGTCGCCCGAATAGATGGCGAAGCCCTTGGGGGCTTCCCGGATCAGCCATTGGGCGCGCTCGATATGGCCGGTGGCTTCCTTGATGCCGACGATGCCGGGCACCTGCGCCAGGCGCAGCACGGTGTCGTGCTGCAGGTCGGCCACGGTGCGGCCAGGCACGTTGTAGAGCACGATCGGCAGGTCGCCTACGGCCTCGGCGATGGCCTTGAAATGCTGGTACTGGCCTTCCTGGGTGGGCTTGTTGTAGTAGGGCACCACCTGGAGCTGGCAGTCGGCGCCGACGCTGCGCGCGAACTTGGCCAGCTCGATCGCCTCGGCCGTGGAGTTGGCGCCGCAGCCCGCCATGATGGGCACGCGCCTGTCGCCGTGGGTGCGGGCCTGTTCCACGGCGACCCGGATGATCTCGCAGTGTTCCTCCACCGTGACGGTGGGTGACTCGCCCGTGGTGCCCACCACGCCGATGCAGTCGGTGCCTTCGGTGATGTGCCAGTCGATCAGTTTGCGCAGGGTGGGGTAGTCCACGCTGCCGTCTTCCTGCATGGGCGTGACCAGGGCGACGATGCTGCCGGTGATGGTTGTCATGTTGAGGAGTCCAAGGTTGGCGCCAAGTCCGTCAGCCGACGGGCCCCTGGCGCGCGAATCACGCATTCTACTCAGCGGTACCGAGCGGATACCGCTGGGGGGAGCCGGGCGGGACAGGACGTTTTCGGACCGCCGCGATGCGCTGGACGAAGCGCTCCGGGTGGTCGCAGAAGCCGTCTTCATAGGCCACCACATGCAGACCCTCGCAGGCGTGCAGGAGTTCACCGTGGTGCAGCAGGAAATCCGGCCGCGAGGGCTTGCCCACGCTCTCGTTGCCTTCGGCGAAGGTCTCGTAGATCAGCACGCCGCCCTCGGCCACGGCCGCCACGATGGAGGGCAGCAGGGGGCGCCAGAGGTAGTTCGTCACGACCACGGCACCGAAGGTTTCGCCTTCGAAGGGCCAGGGTCCGTTCTCGATGTCGACCTGCAGCACGCGTCCGAGTGCGCGCACCGCCTCGATGGCCTGCGGCGAGCGGTCCACGCCCGTGACGGTGTGCCCGCGCTGTGCGAACCAGCGCATGTGCCGGCCATGCCCGCAGGCCACGTCCAGCACGCTGGCATTGGCGGGCAGGAGGTGCGACCAGCGCCGCACCCAGGCCGAAGGGGCTTCAGTACCGTGCATGCAGACAGATGCCCGGAGCCTTCAAAAGCAGCTCCAGAGCTGGTCGGCCAGGCTGACCAGAAAGTCCGGGCGCTGGTAGAGCGCCAGCGTGGCCAGCAGGCCCAGGGCCACGGCAGCCCAGGCCAGGGCGCGGGCGGCGGCACGGTTCACGCCGCGGCTCCCACGCGCTGCGGCGCGCGTGCGATAGGCGTTTCGCGCACAGGCAGGTTCACCAGGCCAGCGAACACGCCCAGGGCAATGGCCATGTACCAGACGATGTCGTAGCTGCCGGTGTGGTCGTACAGCACACCGCCCAGCCAGACGCCCAGGAAGCTGCCGATCTGGTGGCTGAAGAAGACGAAGCCGCTGAGCATGGACATGTGCGCCACGCCAAAGATCTGCGCCAGCACCGCGTTCGTCGGCGGCACGGTGGAGAGCCACAGCACGCCCATGACGGCGGCGAAGATGTACACGCTCATCGGGGTCAGTGGCGCGGCGAGGAAGATGGCAATCACGACCGCGCGCGCGAAGTAGATGAAGGCCAGGATGTGGCGCTTGGCCAGGCGCTGGCCGAGCGCGCCCGCCGCGTAGGTGCCCACCACGTTGAACAGCCCGATGAGGGCCAGCGCATAGCTGGCTACCTGCGGCGACAGGCCGTGGTCCTTGAGGTAGCTGGGCATGTGCACGCCGATGAAGACCACCTGGAAGCCGCAGACGAAGTAGCCCGCCATCAGCAACTGGAAGCTGCGGTAGCGGAAGGCTTCGCGCAGCGCCTGGGCGACAGTCTGTTCGCGTGCCTGCGCCTGCGCACTGGCGAAGCCCGGCTCGCGCAGGCCCAGCGCCAGCGGCACGATCAGCAGCACCACCACGCCCAGGAACAGCAGCGCCTGCTGCCAGCCCAGTCCGCTGATCAGCAGGCCTTCGACCGGCACCATCAGGAACTGGCCGAAGGAGCCGGCGGCGGCGGCCACGCCCATGGCCCATGAACGCCGCTCGGCCGGGATCTGGCGCCCGATCACGCCGTAGATCACCGCATAGGTGGTGCCGGCCTGGGCCGCACCGATGAGCACGCCGGTGGTGAGGGCGAAGCCCAGCGGGGTGGTGCTCAAGGCCATGCCCGCCATGCCCAGGGCGTAGAGGAGGGCGCCACCGGCCAGCACGCGGAAAGCGCCGAAACGGTCGGCCGCCATGCCGGCGAAGATGCCGAACAGGCCCCAGGAGAGGTTCTGGATCGCCAGTGCGAAGGAGAAGGTCTCGCGCGACCAGCCCTGGGCCTGGGTAATGGGCTGAAGCCACAGGCCGAAGCCATGGCGAACGCCCATGGACAGGGTGACGATGAGGGCGCCGCAGGCCAGCACCTGCAGGGCGGACAGGCGTGGGGCTGGGGAGGTGGTGGCAGAGGACATCCGGGAAATGTAGCGAAGAAGGCAGAGGCTTGCGCGCGTGGGCCCTTGACATCGGACGCCGGGATTGATGATTCGGACGCATGGATGGTCCGATCGGCATGAGGTCTGTATTTGCATACAGTGGTTGGGGGCTGGCGCGCATACAATCCGCCCCCATGGCGACCCAAACACCCAACGAATACTCCGAAGGCTCGATCCGCGTCCTCAAGGGGCTGGAGCCGGTCAAGCAGCGTCCGGGTATGTACACCCGGACGGACAACCCGCTGCACATCATCCAGGAAGTGCTCGACAACGCGGCCGACGAGGCCCTGGCTGGGCACGGCAAGAAGATCAAGGTGACGCTGCACACCGACGGTTCCGTCAGCGTCGAAGACGATGGGCGGGGCATTCCCTTTGGCCTGCACCCGGAGGAAAAAGCGCCGGTGGTGGAACTGGTGTTCACGCGCCTGCACGCGGGCGGCAAGTTCGACAAGGGCAAGGGCGGGGCCTACAGCTTCTCTGGTGGGCTGCACGGTGTTGGCGTCTCGGTCACCAATGCGCTGTCCACGCGCCTGGAGGTGAGCAGCTTCCGCGAAGGCCAGGTGGCCCGCATCGCCTTCAAGGCCGGTGACGTGGCCGAACCGCTGGCGGTGGCGCCGCGCGGCGAGACCGACCGGCGGCAGGGCACCACAGTGCGCGCCTGGCCCGACGCGAAGTACTTCGAGTCGGCGGCACTGCCCATGGGCGAGCTCACCCACCTGTTGCGCAGCAAGGCGGTGCTGATGCCCGGCGTGAGCGTCACGCTGGCCAACGAAAAGACGAAGGAAACCCAGACCTGGCTCTACAAGGGCGGCCTGCGCGACTACCTGCAGCAGACCCTGCCGGCCGACCCGGTGATCCCGCTTTTCGAAGGGGAGGGTTATGCCGATGCCGGGCACGACAGCTTCGCCGAGGGCGAAGGGGCCGCCTGGTGCGTGGCTTTCACCGAAGACGGCCAGCCGGTGCGCGAGAGCTACGTCAACCTGATTCCCACCAGCGCCGGGGGCACGCACGACAGCGGCCTGCGCGACGGCCTGTTCCAGGCGGTCAAGAGCTTCATCGAGCTGCATGCGCTGCTGCCCAAGGGGGTGAAGCTGCTGCCCGAGGATGTGTTCGCGCGCGCTTCCTACGTGCTGTCGGCCAAGGTGCTCGACCCGCAGTTCCAGGGCCAGATCAAGGAACGCCTGAACTCGCGCGACGCCGTGCGCCTGGTCGGCAGCTTCGTGCGGCCGGCGCTCGAACTCTGGTTGAACCAGCACGTGGACTACGGCAGGAAGCTGGCCGAGTTGGCCATCAAGGCGGCGCAGACCCGCCAGCGCGCCGGCCAGAAGGTCGAGAAGCGCAAGGGCTCGGGAGTGGCCGTGCTGCCCGGCAAGCTGACCGACTGCGAGAGCCGCGACCTGTCGCACAACGAGGTGTTCCTCGTGGAAGGCGACTCCGCCGGCGGCAGCGCCAAGATGGGCCGCGACAAGGAATGCCAGGCCGTGCTGCCGCTGCGCGGCAAGGTGCTCAACACCTGGGAGGTCGAGCGCGACCGCCTGTTCGCCAACACCGAGATCCACGACATCGCGGTCGCCATCGGTGTCGATCCGCATGGCCCTGGCGATGCGCCGGACCTCAGCGGACTGCGCTACGGCAAGATCTGCATCCTCTCCGACGCCGATGTCGATGGCTCGCACATCCAGGTGCTGTTGCTGACGCTGTTCTTCCGCCACTTCCCCAGGCTCATCGAGGCGGGCCACGTGTACGTGGCGCGCCCGCCGCTGTTCCGCGTGGACATTCCTGCGCGTGGCAAGAAGCCCGCAGCCAAGCAGTACGCGCTGGACGAGGGTGAACTGCACGCCATTCTGGACAAGGCCGCCAAGGAAGGCGTGCCGCGCGAGAAATGCCAGATCAGCCGCTTCAAGGGCCTGGGCGAGATGAGCGCCGAGCAGCTCTGGGACACCACCCTCAACCCCGACACCCGCCGCCTCATGCCCGTCACCCTGGGCGGGCTGGATTTTGCCGCCACCGAAGCCCTGATCACCAAACTCATGGGCAAGGGCGAAGCCGGCTCGCGCCGCGACCTGATGGAACGCCACGGTGACTCCGTGGAAGTGGATATCTGATGTCTGAACTGAACAACCCCGAACTGCCGCTGTCCCCCGCCGAACCCGAGGACGGGCTGGGCAGCTACGCCCAGCGCGCCTACCTTGAATACGCGCTCTCCGTCGTCAAGGGCCGCGCCCTGCCGGACGCCTGCGACGGCCAGAAGCCCGTGCAACGCCGCATCCTCTACAGCATGGAGCGCATGGGGCTGGGCTACTCCGGCAACACGGCGGCGCGCCCGGTCAAGAGCGCGCGCGTGGTGGGCGATGTGCTGGGCCGTTTCCATCCGCATGGCGACCAGGCCGCCTACGACGCGCTGGTGCGCATGGCGCAGGACTTTGCGCAGCGCTACCCATTGATCGACGGGCAGGGCAATTTCGGCAGCCGCGACGGCGACGGCGCAGCCGCGATGCGCTACACCGAAGCGCGACTGGCCAAGATCACCACGTTGCTGCTGGACGAGATCGACGAGGGTACGGTGGACTTCGTGCCCAACTACGACGGCTCCACCGAGGAGCCCAGGCAATTGCCGGCGCGGTTGCCTTTCAGCCTGCTCAACGGCGCCAGCGGCATCGCGGTGGGGCTGGCCACCGAGATTCCCAGCCACAACCTGCGCGAAGTGGCCGATGCCTGCGTGGCGATGGTGAAGAACCCGAAGCTGACCGACGAGGACCTCTTCGCCCTGCTGCCCGGGCCGGACTATCCCGGTGGTGGCCAGATCATCAGTCCGGCGAGCGACATTGCCGACGCCTACCGCACGGGGCGTGGCAGCCTCAAGGTGCGCGCGCGCTGGAAGATCGAGGATCTCGCACGGGGCCAATGGCAGCTCGTGGTCCAGGAACTGCCGCCCGGCGTGAGCGCGCAGAAAGTGCTGGAGGAAATCGAGGAACTGACCAACCCCAAGGTCAAGGCGGGCAAGAAGGCGCTCACGCAGGACCAGACGCAGCTCAAGGCCAGCATCCTGGCGGTGCTCGACGGTGTGCGCGATGAGTCCAGCAAGGACGCGCCGGTGCGCGTGGTGTTCGAACCCAAGAGCAGTCGCATCGAACAACAGGAACTCATCACCGCGCTGCTGGCGCACACCAGCCTGGAAACCTCCGCGCCGATCAACCTGACCATGGTGGGCCTGGATGGCCGGCCGACGCAGAAATCTCTGCGGCAGATGCTGGCCGAATGGATCGAGTTCCGCCAGGGCACCATCACCCGCCGCTCGCAGCACCGCCTGAACAAGGTGCTGGACCGCATCCACATCCTCGAAGGGCGGCAGCTTGTGCTGCTCAACATCGACGAGGTGATCGCCATCATCCGGCAGAGCGACGAACCCAAGGCCGCGCTGATCGAACGCTTCCGCCTGAGCGACCGGCAGGCCGAGGACATCCTGGAGATCCGTCTGCGGCAACTGGCGCGGCTGGAGGCCATCAAGATCGAGCAGGAACTCAAGAACCTGCGCGAAGAGCAGGGCCGGCTCGAGGACATCCTGGCCAACCCTGGCAGCCTCAGGCGCCTCATGGTCAAGGAGATCGAGGCCGACGCCAAGACCTTCGCAGACGAGCGCCGCACCCTGATCCAGGCTGAGAAGAAGGCTGTGGCCGAAATCAAGGTGGTGGACGAGCCGGTGACGGTGGTGATTTCCAGCAAGGGCTGGGCGCGTGCGCGCACCGGCCACGGCCACGATGCGGGCAGCTTCGCCTTCAAGGCCGGCGACGGCCTGTACGGCACCTTCGAATGCCGCACCGTGGACACGCTGATCGTGATCGGCAGCAACGGCCGTGTCTATTCGGTGCCGGTCGCCAACCTGCCCGGAGCGCGCGGGGATGGCCAGCCCATCACCACGCTGATCGACCTGGAAAGTGGCACGCAGCCCTTGCACTACTTCGCGGGCCCGGCCCAGGCCGCGCTGCTGCTGAGCAGCAGTGGCGGGTACGGTTTCCTGGCGACGGTGGAGAACATGAGCTCGCGCCAGCGCGGCGGCAAGACTTTCATGAACCTGGGTGAGGGCGAAACGCCCTGCGCGCCCTCGCACGCGGCGTTTTCTTCCGGCGGCCAGCCGCTGGCGCCGGCCACGCACGTGTGCTGCGCCTCCACCGGCGGACGCATCCTGACCTTCGAGATCGGTGAACTCAAGCTGATGGAAAAGGGGGGGCGTGGATTGATGCTGATCGATCTCGAACCCAAGGATGCCCTGGCCGGCGCTGCGGCCTACACGCGCAGCGTGAAGATCGAAGGCCTGGGCCGTGGCGGCAAGGAGCGCGATGAAACGCTGGAGATCCGCAGCCTGAACAACGCGCGCGCGGCGCGCGGGCGCAAGGGCAAGGCGGCGGACCTGGGCTTCAAGCCCGCTCGCGTCACACGCGTGGAGTAAGCGGCATGGGCAACGGAGACATCGGAGGCCTGGTGCTGGCCGGCCTGGTGGCGCTGCTGGCCTTTGGCATCTCCCGTTTCGTCATGCGGCGCATCACCCAGCGGCGCCAGGACGCCGCGCAGGCAGAGGCGAAAGCCCAGGAGAGCCGGCAGGTGCGCAGGGCCAGGGAGCGCCGCCAGAAATGAGATGCGGCGGCCCCGGTGCGCCCGCAGACCCTGCCGCCGGGAGGTTTACGCAAAACTACGAACAGCCAGAATCGCTGCGGCGTTCTAGACTGCGTGCTTCCGTAAAAAAACGAAGGAAAGCGCCGTCGCGTCGGGGCTTTCCCACCGTGGAGCAACGATGGAATTTCTGAGTACCGCCGATTTCTGGATCGGCCTGGTGAAGATCATCTGGATCAACATCATCCTCTCCGGCGACAACGCCGTGGTCATCGCCCTGGCGGCCCGCTCGCTACCTCCTGAACAGCAGAGAAAGGCCATCGTGTTCGGCTCCGGCGCGGCCGTGGTGCTGCGCATCGTGCTGACGGTGGTGGCCGCCAAGCTGATGGAACTGTCGTTCCTGCAGGTCATTGGCGGCGTGCTGCTGCTGTGGATCGGCTACCAGTTGTTGACCGACCAGGAGGACGGCGATGGCGAGCACAAGGGCACAGGCACGATGTGGGCGGCCATCCGCACCATCCTGATCGCCGACCTGGTGATGAGCCTGGACAACGTGATTGCGGTGGCCGCGACGGCGCACGGCAATATGGTCCTGCTGATCCTGGGCCTGGCCATCAGCATTCCGCTGGTGATCTTCGGCTCCACGCTGATCATCAAGCTCATGGGCCGCTTCCCGGTCATCGTGACGCTGGGGGCCGCCCTGATCGGCTGGGTCGGTGGCGAGACCATCGTCAACGACAACCTGATGCACGGCTACACCATGGCGCACCCCTGGGTGCACTATGCCGCTGCGGCGGCAGGCGTGGTGCTGGTGGTCGGCATGGGCAAGCTCATGCAGGCCCGCTCGGCGAGCCGGAAAGAGGTCGCGGGCGAGGCCTGAGACCTCGGGTGCCCTCGGCCACTGCCTGTGGCTGCCGGGTTGCCTTGCGGCCACCCGGACGGCGGGTCAGGCCAGTTCCGCGATCAGCTCGATTTCCACGCAGGCCCCCATGGGCAGTTGCGCCACGCCAAAGGCGCTGCGGGCATGCGCGCCCACCGGACCGAACACCTCGCCGATGAGTTCGCTGCAGCCGTTGGTGACGAGATGCTGCTCGGTGTAGGTGGGGGTGGAGTTGACCAGGCTGAGCACCTTCACGATGCGCTTGACGTCGTCCAGGCTCTTGCCAGCCGCCTGGCAGGCCGCGGCCAGGGTGCCCATGAGGTCGATGGCCACCGCGCGGGCCGCGGCCTTGCCTTCGTCGGTGGCCATGGTCAGGCCGAGCTGGCCCACCCAGGGTTTGCCTTCGCGCCGGGCGATGTGGCCGCTGAGAAAAATCAGCTTGCCGGTCTGCACAAAAGGCACGTAGGCGGCTGCGGGCACGGCGACGGGCGGCAGGGTGATGCCCAGGCTGGTGAGCTTGTCTTGGATGGTCATGGAAGGGCTCCTGGAATTGAGCCGGCCATTCTATCGGCGGGGAGGTCTGCGCCCAGCCTGCTTCAGGCAGGTTCCGGTGCCATCAGCCCGGCGAATTCGTCCGGTGGCGCCACCGTGACTTCCACCGTGAGCTGGTGGTGCGTGCCGCCCTGGATCACGCCGCGCATGGGCGAGACGTCGCCGAAGTCGCGGCCGGTGGCCAGGGTCACGTAGTCCTCGCCCGGGCTGCCCCAGCCGCAGCGGTTGTTGGTCGGGTCGAAGTCGAACCAGGCGCCAGGCGAGGCGCTGTCCTCCGCCGGGGCCGGCACATAGACCGAGACCCACGCGTGCGAGGCGTCGGCGCCGATGAGGCGCGGCTTGCCGGGTGGCGGTCGGGTGAGCAGGTAGCCGCTCACATAGCGTGCGGGCAGGCCCAGGCTGCGCAGGCTGGCGATCATGATGTGGGCAAAGTCCTGGCACACCCCTTTGCGCTGTGCCAGCGCCCTGAGCGCGGGGGTGTTGACCTCGGTGCTGTCGGCCTCGTAGGTGAATTCACCGTGGATGCGCTCCATCAGGTCGCGCACCGCCAGCAGCATCGGAGCCCCCGGCTGGAAAGAGGGGCGCGCGAACTCGGCGAAACGGTCGTCGCGGGGCACATAGGGCGAGGCGAAGAGGAACTCGCTGGCGGCATCGAACGGTGCCTGCGCGCGGTAACGGAAGTGCTCGCGCACGCGCTCCCAGCCCATGCCGCGCCAGGGCGGGCCCTCGGGCAGGCGCTGGGGCGCCTGTGTCTGCACCAGGCTGTCGGCTTCCACGGTGAGCCGGGTGTGCGAGGACTGCAGCGAGAAGAAGGTGCGCGCGTTGCCGAACACGTCGACCGCATCGCTGCGCGCCGCGGGTTCGGGGTCCAGGCGCAGTTCGTGGGACAGCAGTTGCTGGCACGCCGTGTCCCTTGGCTGCAGGTGCAACATGTGTTGCGCCATGTCGATGGGACTCTGGTAGCGGTAGCGCGTGCGGTGAAGGATCCTGAGCAGCACCTCAGCCTCCCAGGCTCTGGTTGCGCTGATCGGCGTGGCTGAAGTGCAGCCGGGTGATCTCGTTGGACAGGTCCACCGCGGAGGCTTCGCAGTCGTCGAGCAGTTCCGCGAGTGCGCGCCAGGTGCGCAGGCCTTCGGGGCTGCGTTGCCAGTTGCTCAGATCGGCCAGCACCCAGGTGTCCGGGTTGGGCAGGGCGCGCGCCAGCGCCGCGTCCTCGGGCGTGGCGCTGTGGGCCAGCTTGGCCAGGCGGGAGCGCAGGGTTTGCACCACCCAGGCCAGGGAGCGGGGGTTGTCCCGGTCCATGACCAGCAGGTCGACCAGCGCCACCATGTCGCGGCGCTGCTGGTACTGGGCATGGAAGGTGATGGTGCTGTCGAACAGGGCGACCACGGCCTCGAAGCCCGCGGCATCGTGCAGGCAGCGGTGTTCCAGCGCTAGGGCCAGCGCGCGGGAGAGCATGATCAGCCGCTCGATGTGTCGGCCCATGGAGAGCATGCGCCAGCCGTCGTCACGCACCATGCGGTCGGTTTGCGAGCCGGTGATGGCCGCCAGCAGTTCGCTGGCGTGCTGCAGGGCCGACAGGGCCTCGGCCGTCGCGTACTCGGCATCGGTGGACAAGGCCTCGCCGTCGCGGGCGAAGCCGGCTTCCACGCGCTCGATCAGGTTCCAGTGCTCCTGCGACAGCCGCTCCCGCACCTGGGCTGCCGCGTTCTTGAGCGCGCGCAGGTTGAAACCCACGCTCAGCGTCTGCGTTTCCTGCGGGGCGTCCGGCCGGGGTGAGAGCGAGGCGATCAGGCTGCGTGCGAACACGCGCGGCGACAGCGTGGCCGCCGGCACGTCCGGCAGCACCAGGGCGTTTTCACGCGCGGTGTCCGACAGCCAGGCCATCAGCGGGCGCGAGCTGGGCTCCTCGCCGCCGAGGTGGTCGAGCACGATCTGCGCGAGGCGGATGGTGTTCTCGGCGCGTTCGGTGTAGCGGCCGAGCCAGAACAGGTTCTCGGCGGCGCGGCTGGTCACGGGCTGTTTCTGTTGCGCCAGGGCCAGCGTGCTGGGCGCGGCCTGCAGCAGGCTGGTGTGGTCCACCGGACCGTCGGTCAGCACCCAGCAGTCCGCGCTGCTGCCGCCGCGCTGCATGGCCGCGATCAGTTCACCGCGCGGCGCCAGCCGGACCAGGCCGCCGGGCAGCACGCGCCAGGAGCCGGGCCCATCGGCCAGCGCAAACACGCGCAGCATCACCGAGCGGGGGATCAGCCGGCCGCCGGTCCAGGTCGGTGTCTGCGACAGCGGCAGCCAGGACTGCACGGTGTAGTCGTCCGGGTGGCGCGCCATGCGGCCCGACCATTCGTCCAGGGCGCGCTCGTCCAGGCTCTGGCCCATGACGGTTTCCAGTCCCGAGCGCGGGTAGGTGGGCTTGATCACGCTGCCTTTGAGCAAGGGCAGCACCTCGCGCAGCGCGGCATCCTCGCCGCACCACCAGGTGGCCAGCGAGGGCAGGTGCAGTTCCTCACCTAGCAGGTGGCGGCTGATGGCCGGCAGGAAGCCCAGCAGCGCGCTCGACTCCAGCGGTGCCGAGCCGGGCGCGTTGGCCAGCAGTACGTTGCCCGCGCGCAGCACCTGCAGCAGGCCAGGCACACCCAGGCGCGACTCGGCGCGCAGCTCCAGCGGGTCCAGCCACTCGTCGTCCAGGCGCTTGATCAGCGCATGCACCGGCTCCAGACCGCTGAGTGTCTTGAGGAAGAGGCGCTGGTCGCGCACTGTCAGGTCGCTGCCCTCCACCAGGGTCAGGCCCAGGTAGCGGGCCAGGTAGGCGTGTTCGAAATAGGTCTCGTTGTACGGCCCGGGCGTGAGCAGCGCGATGCGTGCGTTCTCGCCCTCGGGCGCCATGCGCTTGATGCCATCCATCAGCGCGCGGTAGCTGGCGGCCAGGCGCTGCACCTTCATGCCGGAAAAAGCCTTGGGGAACTGGCGAGAAATCGCGATGCGGTTTTCCAGCAGGTAGCCCAGGCCCGAGGGCGCCTGCGTGCGCTGGCCCACCACCCACCAGCGGCCATCGGGACCGTGGGCGAGGTCGAAGCCCACGATGTGCAGCCAGGTGTCGCCCGGCGGGCGCATGCCCTGCATGGCGCGCAGGTAGCCCGGGTGGCCCTGCACCAGCGCCGCTGGCAGCAGGGCACGCTGCAGCAGTTCGCGCGGGCCATAGAGGTCGGCCATCATCGCGTTGAGCAGCCGGGTGCGCTGCAGCACGCCGGCCTCGATCTGTGCCCAGTCCTGCGGTCCGATCAGCTTGGGGAACAGGTCCAGGGCCCAGGGCCGCTCCAGTCCACGCGCGGCATCGGCATAGACGTTGTAGGTGACGCCGTTGTCGCGGATCTGGCGCTGCAGGTTCTCGTGACGGCGGTCCAGGTCGGCGAACCCGTCGGCGCCGATGTGTTCGAAGAAACTGGCCCAGGGCGCGGCCAGCGTGGGTGCGTCAGGAGCCCCTGCGGCCCGCAGTTCGTCGCGGTGGCCGGCATCTGCCGGCACCGAAAGCGACAACGCCAGATCGGCCGGCGATGTGGGGCGCAGCCCCGAGAACAGGGATTCGGTGGGGTCGGGATTCACTGGCACCGAGTATGCCCGTGCGGGCGCTCCGGGCGCGGAGCCACCGGTGTCAGCCTGTTGCATCCTTCACACAGCCCGGACGTACCCCGGGCTCATGTCCGCAGGTCCAGGGTGAAGGGGAACTCGCGGCTGCTGGCCGCCGGCTCCACCACCATGCGCCCGGGCGTGTGGCCCATCTGGAAGAAGCGCGAGAGCCGGCGGCTTTCGGCCTCGTAGGCGTTGACGGGGAAGGTGTCGTAGTTGCGGCCACCGGGGTGGGCCACGTGGTACTGGCAGCCGCCCAACGAGCGCTGCAGCCAGTTGTCGACGATGTCGAAGGTCAGCGGCGCGTGAGCGGGTATCGACGGGTGCAGGGCCGACGGCGGGCTCCAGGCCTTGTAGCGCACGCCGGCGACGTACTCCGACACCGTGCCGGTGCTCTGCAGCGGCACGGCGCGCCCGTTGCAGGTGACCACGTAGCGGCTCTGGTTGAGGCCCTTCACCCGGACCTCCAGCCGTTCCAGCGAGGAGTCCACGTAACGCACCGTGCCGCCGATCGCGCCTTCCTCGCCCATCACGTGCCAGGGTTCGAGGGCGCTGCGCAGGGTGAGTTCGATGCCGCGCGCGGCCACCTCGCCCACCAGCGGGAAGCGGAACTCGAAGTGCGGCTCGAACCAGGCCATGTCGAAGCGGTAGCCGCAGAGTGCCATGTCGGCGAGCACGTCCTCGAAGTCCATGCGCACGAAGGTCGGCAGCAGGAAGCGGTCGTGCAGCTCGGTGCCCCAGCGCGTGAGCGGTCCTTGCCAGGGCTGTTGCCAGAAGCGCGCGATCATGGCGCGCAGCAGCAATTGCTGCGCGATGCTCATGCGCGCATGCGGTGGCATCTCGAAGGCGCGCAGCTCAAGCAGGCCCAGTCGGCCGGTGGGGCCGTCGGGCGAGTACAGCTTGTCGATGCAGAACTCGCTGCGGTGGGTGTTGCCGGTGACGTCAATGAGGATGTTGCGCAGCGTGCGGTCCACCAGCCAGGGCGGCATCTGTGGGCCGTGTATCTGGCGGTTCTGCTCGATCTGCGAGAGCGCGATCTCCAGTTCGTACAACTGGTCGTTGCGGGCCTCGTCCACGCGCGGGGCCTGGCTGGTCGGGCCGATGAACAGGCCGCTGAACAGGTAGGACAGGGAAGGGTGGTTGTGCCAGTAGGCCAGCAGGCTGCCCAGCAGCTCGGGTTTGCGCAGGAAGGGTGAATCGGCCGGCGTGGCGCCACCGAGCACGAAGTGGTTGCCACCGCCGGTACCGGTGTGGCGGCCATCGGTCATGAACTTCTCTGCGCACAGCCGGGTCTGGTGCGCGGCCTCATAGAGGAATTCGGTGTGTTCCACCAGCTCGCCCCAGTTGTGGGCGGGGTGGATGTTGACCTCGATCACACCCGGATCGGGCGTGACCTGCAGCATCTTCAGGCGGGGGTCGCGGGGCGGGGGGTAGCCTTCGAGCACGATGGACATGCCCAGCTTTTCCGCCGTGGTCTCCACCGCGGCCAGCAGGTCCAGGTAGTCCTCCAGGTGCGCCAGCGGCGGCATGAACACGTAGAGATGGCTGGTCTTGCCGCCGCCGGCCTTCTCGGCCTTGGGGCCGTTCGCTCGGTGCGGGTCGCGTGCCTCCACGCACAGCGCGGTGCGCGTGAGCCAGGCGGCCGATTCGCCGCGCTGCGGAAAGCGCGCGGACAGCGCCTGTGCAGGCGCGGCGCCAGGGCCGGGCTGGCCTGGGCGCAGGCCCCCCTCCACGGTTTCGCTGTCGGGGTCGAAGTCCATGCCCTGCAGGGAGACGGTGCCGCCTTCGGCAAAGCCGCCCCCCACCTGGTGCGGAGCCACCTGGTGGCGGGTGGCTGCCCCGCGTGGCAGCGGGTCGCGTGCGGTGTGCGGGTCCTGTTCGATGTGGTAGGGGTAGTCGCTCGCGGAGACCCAGGGCAGCGAGTCCAGCGGCAGGCGGTAGCCCATGGGCGAATCACCGGGAACCAGGTACATGCGCTCGTCGCGGAAGAACCAGGGGCCGGTGGACCACACCGTGCCCGACAGGCGCGGGTAGCTGCTCTTGCCCTGGCTGGAGAGCATGCCGCTGGGCCCGGCCGCCTGCAGCGGCAACACGTAGCCCACGGTGGCGTCCAGTCCCTGGCTGAAGACGCGGCGCAGGCGCGCGCGCTCGAGTTCGTCGTCCAGCCGGCTGTCGAAGGGGTCCACGTTCACCGGCAGGCGGCGTTCGCGCCAGAGGTAGTACCAGGTGTCCTCGTAGCCCGGCGTGATGTACTGGGTGGACAGGCCGAGGCGGCGTGCCAGCGCCTGCGTGAAGCGGCGGGCGTCGTCGCTGGTGTAGTGGGCCTCGTCGCGCTCGTCGGCCAGCAGCGCCGGGTTGTGCCAGATGGTCTCGCCGTCGGCGCGCCAGAACATGGACAGCGCCCAGCGCGGCAACTGCTCGCCCGGGTACCACTTGCCCTGACCCATGTGCACGAAGCCGCCCGCGCCGTACTGCTCGCGCAGCCGGCCCAGCAACTCGGTGGCGTAGCCGCGCTTGGTAGGGCCCAGGGCGTCGGTGTTCCACTCCGGCGCGTCGCGGTCGCTGGTGGCCACGTAGGTGGGTTCGCCGCCCATGGTCAGGCGCACGTCGTGCCGCTCCAGGTCCGCATCCACCTTCTCGCCCAGCGCCAGCACGCCGGCCCACTGGTCATCGGTGTAGGGCTTGGTCACGCGCGGCGACTCGTAGATGCGCGTCACGCTCATGTGGTGGCTGAACTCCACCTCGCTCTTGTCCACGGCACCTTCCACCGGGGCAGCGCTGGACGGCTGCGGCGTGCAGGCCAGGGGAATGTGCCCCTCGCCCGCCAGCAGGCCCGAGGTCGGGTCCAGCCCGATCCAGCCCGCGCCGGGCAGGAAGACCTCGCACCAGGCGTGCAGGTCGGTGAAGTCGCTCTCCGGGCCATTCGGTCCGTCCACCGACTTGACGTCGGGCGTGAGTTGGATCAGGTAGCCCGAGACGAAGCGTGCGGCCAGTCCCATGTGGCGCAGCATCTGCACCAGCAACCAGCCGCTGTCGCGGCAGGAGCCGCTCTTGAGCTGCAGGGTCTCCTCCGGCGCCTGCACGCCGGGTTCCATGCGGATGGTGTAGGCAATGTCCTGCTGCAGCCGCTGGTTGATGCTCACCAGGAAATCGATGGTGCGCTGTTCGCGGCGGTCCACCTGCGCGAGATAGGCCTTGAGCAGCGGCGTCAGCGGTGCGGTGGCCAGGTAGGGCGCGAGTTCCTGCTTCTGTGCCGCGTCGTAGTCGAAGGGGAAGTTCTCCGCCGAGGGTTCGAGGAAGAAGTCGAACGGGTTGTAGACCGCCATTTCCACCACCAGGTCGATGGTGACCTTGAACTCGGTGGTGGGCTCCGGGAACACCAGGCGTGCCTGGTAGTTGGCGAACGGATCCTGCTGCCAGTTGATGAAGTGGTTGGCGGGTTCGACGCGCTGCGAGTACGAAAGCACCTTGGTGCGGCTGTGCGGCGCCGGTCGCAGGCGGATCACCTGAGGCCCCAGTTTGACCAGCCGGTCGTACCTGTAGTGGGTGATGTGGCTCAGGGCAACGTGGATGGCCATGCAATGCTTTCGGTGCGTACGTCAGGGGAACTACCACTTGGGGACCGCGCGCCCGCGGGGGGCTGCGACGGCTGCCTGCCATCCTAGCAAGTCTCGCGCCAGAGAAGAATGACGGTGCCGCTGCAGAAGCGTGTCGCCCTGGGTCGGCGAACGGCAGAACGCGGCCTCCCTTGCTCGGATAATGGCGGCGTGGCCTGCCTGCGGCAGCGCGGCGGGCCACGCGAAGCCGTTGATGGGAGCGACACGAGACGATGGGTCCGCGGGCAAGGCCATTGCCGGCGTGGCTTGCAGGCCTCCTGGCAAGCCTTGCGCCAGACAAGAACAACAACGGGCCGCACAGCGGCCGACCAGGCGCGCGGTTCACGGGTACTTTGGTGGGTGGGGTGTCGGGCGTGGCGCTGCAACTGCAGCAGGCCGCACTGAGCCCGCTCGGCGTTTACTTGGCGCTGCTGGGCCTGGCGCTTGTGCCGTGGGTGATGGCCTGGGGGTGGCGTTCTGGCCGGGCGGGGTGGCCCTGGGCTCGCCACGGGATGGTGCTTGCCCTGCTGGCGGGCGTGCTGGCCGGGTTCGGTTACGCCGGCTTGCGCGGGGCTCTGCTCGCGCGCGGCGCACTGGATCCCGCGTTGCAAGGGCATGACATCGAGCTCACGGGGCGCATTGCATCGCTGCCTCAGCAAGGCCCGCAGGGCGAGCGTTTCGACTTCCAGGTGGATACCGCACAGCTGCGCGGTGAGCCGGTGCGCTTGCCACCGCTCCTGCAATTGAGCTGGTACGGCGGGTTGGACGCCTCGGGCGATGGCGGCGGCGTGCTGGCGGCGCGCAGCCCAGGCCTGCGCGCGGGTGAGCGCTGGCGCTTCACCGCACGCTTGCGCAGTCCGCACGGCCATGCCAATCCGCATGGCTTCGACCGTGAGCTCTGGTTCTGGGAGCGCGGCATCCAGGCCACCGGCTACGTGCGCAGCGGCCCGCGCGACCCCGCGCCGCAGCGGCTGGGCGCGAGCCCTTGGTATTCGCTGGACGCGGCGCGCCAGGCGGTGAGCGAGCGCATCGATATCCGTCTGGCGGAGCACCCGCGCAGTGCCGGTGTCATTGCCGCGCTGGTGGTCGGCGAGCAGTCGGCCATCGAGCGCGCCGACTGGGATCTGTTTCGCACCACCGGCGTGGCGCATCTCATGAGCATCTCGGGCCTGCATGTGACCATGTTTGCCTGGCTCGCCACCGTGCTGCTGACGGCCATGTGGGGGCGGCTGGCGCATCGGTGGCCACCCGCCGTGCATGCGGTACCGACACAGTGGGTGGCCGGTGCAGGGGGCGTGGCGCTGGCGGCGGCGTACGCGGTGTTCTCGGGCTGGGGCGTGCCCTCGCAGCGCACGTTGATCATGCTCGCGGTCGTGGTCGGCTTGCGGTTCGGGGTGCGGCGCTGGCCCTGGCCCGTGGTGTGGCTGCTGGCCATGGTGGCCGTCCTGGCCCTGGATCCCTGGGCCTTGCTGCAGCCTGGTTTCTGGCTGAGTTTCGTCGCGGTGGGCGTCCTGTTCGCCACCGACCCGGGTAGCCATGCGAGCAGCCCGGCGCCGCGGGGCGGGCTGCCGCGTGTGGCGCGGGCTTTGGTGTCGCTGGTGCGTGAGCAGGGCGTCGTCACGGTGGCGCTGGCGCCGCTCACGCTGGTGCTCTTTGGCCAGTTCTCGCTGGTGGGGCTGCTGGCCAATCTGGTCGCGATTCCGCTGGTCACTCTGTGGATCACGCCGCTGGCCATGTTGGGCGTGCTGCTGCCGCCGGTGTGGGACGCCGCGGCCTGGGCGGTGCAGGCCATGTCCCTGGGGCTGGCCTGGCTGGCGCAGTGGCCCTGGGCCGCCATCGTCCGGCCCGTGGCACCCTGGCCGCTCGCGCTGGCCGCGGTGGTGGGTGGGGTGCTGCTGGTGTCGCGCCTGCCGTGGAGCCTGCGCCTGGCCGGACTGACCCTGGTCTGGCCGGCGCTGCTGTACCTGCCGCCGCGCCCGGCCGCTGGGGAGTTCGAGCTGATCGCGCTCGACGTGGGGCAGGGCAGCGCCGTGCTGCTGCGCACGGCAGGCCACAGCCTGCTCTACGACACCGGTCCGCGTTATGGACCCCAGAACGACGCCGCAGATGCGGGTGACCGCGTGGTGCTGCCGCTGCTGCGCGCCCTGGGCGAGACACTGGACGCGGTGGTGGTCAGCCACCGTGACAGCGACCACGCTGGCGGTGCGGCCTCGGTCCAGGCCGCCCAGCCCCATGCGCGCTGGCTGTCCTCGTACGACGCCGAACCCGGGCGCCGTTGCGTCGCGGGCCAGCGCTGGCACTGGGATGGCGTGGACTTCGAAGTGCTGCACCCCCAGCCTGTTCACTATGGCGAGGGCGGCGCGCCGCGCCTCTCCAGCAACGCCATGTCGTGCGTGCTGCATGTCTCCAACGGGCGACACAGCGCCTGGCTCGGCGGAGACATCGACGCGGCACAGGAGGTGCGCCTGGCGCTGGCCCGGCCCGGTTTGCGCGCCACGGTCATGCTGGCGCCGCACCACGGCAGCCAGACTTCCAGCAGCCCCGTGCTGCTCAACACCCTTGCGCCGCGCTGGGTGATCGTGCAGTCCGGCTACCGCAACCGATTCGGCCATCCGGCTGAATCGGTGCTGGAACGCTACCGCCAGCGGGGCATTCCCTGGGTGGCTTCGCCGGAGTGTGGTGCGGCCACGTGGCGCAGCGACCAACCCGATGCCATCGCCTGCCAGCGCGAGATGGTTCGCCGCTATTGGCACGCGTTGGCGGCACATGGGGAGTGACATTTCTCTCACGCCCGCCGCTTTCACCGTTGCAAAAGGTCTACGGAACACCGAGCCTGTATGGGCTCAAAGGTTTTCATGCTCGAATGCGGAAGCATTTCAAGGACCGATCCAGAGGAGCAGGAATTTCATGAGTCAAAGAGCGCATAAGGCGTGCGGAGCGTCGTTGTTTCTTCTTGTGTTGGCGGGCTGCGCCAGTCCACCGGCGGAGCAGGCCCTGTTTGGCAATCCTTTCCCTTTGATCGAGATGGTTCAGGCCGGGCAGGTGGCGCCCAATGAGCGCCTGCTGGCGAGCAACCTGCCTGGCGACACGGCGAACACCATTACCCCGCTTTGTGCGCTCATCGGCACCGTGGCCGGCGCGTCGGCCGTGAATACCCTGCTGAACCGTGGCGCGGACGTCAACATGCCCTGCAGTGCCCGATCGGACGGGTTGCCGCTGGACATCGTGATGGACACCGCCGCGCTGCGCGGGGCCATTGACAGCCCTTTCCGGGTGAACAAGCAGTACCGGCCAGAACATATTCCCACCTACCTGGGCTATGCCGAGCGCTTGGTGGGCATGGGTGGGCGGTCGAGGACCGGCCCCATGACGATGGCCGACGTCAAGCAGCGGATCCGCGAGAGCATCGAGGCTTCGGACCGGATGATTCCCGGCCAGATCCAAAGCTACAACGAAATCGTCGAATCCCGGAATGCCTTGCTCAAAGGCGTCGGCGTGGTGGCAGGAACCATGGTCGCGGCCAAGGTCCTGAGCGACAGGCCTTCCATGGCTTCGGCGGCCCAGTCCGCCAGTCGACTGAACCCTGGGCTTGCCAGCGCGGCCCCTGGGCCTGTCCCACAGTCAGGACCCGCGGTGCCGTCTCGAACGGACAGCCCCGCGCAGGTCGGCTCCACCGCGGCGGCTCCAGCGGCCATGGGCCGGCCCAGGCTCAGCGGGGAGCTGTCGTACGTGGTGGGGGCCAGGCTGCAGCGGTCCGACCCCAAGGGCGGCCTGGAGGTGGTGCAGATTTTCGAGCGGAACGTGCCCACTGTGCGGTTCGTGTCCGCGCCGGTGCTCAACGCGGCGGAGCGCAGCCAGATCGGTTCGGGCCAACTGGTCGTTGGCGCCTATGAAAGACACCTTGCGTCGCGCTACAACCTGTGCACGAATGGGGCGACGCCGGGCTGCTACCAGCTCTACATCCGCCATGCCCATTGGCAAAGTGCCGGTGACGATCTGAAAAGTGGCTTTGGCGACGAAAGAAGGGCCAGGGAGAGCCTGAAAAGCCAGTTGCAGGACACCCGCGCCAGAAACATCGACTCGGATGCGTTCCGGTTCGCGGGCACCTTCAGCGAGGCGCCTTAGCTTGAGGAACCCGGGCTCGCGCGGGTTCTTCCCGATGGAAGGCCGTTGAAGGAGGCGGCAGCCATCGGCCCTGGCCCGGTCCTTGCTATGCTGTGGGCAGGAGAAAAAGCCCATGAGCAGACCGATGTTTGACGAAATGAACGCCTCGCCCAGCGAGGTCAGGGCCCACTACCAGAACTATGCGCGCTGGCTGGCTCAGCAGCCCGACGATGTGATGGCCGCCCGGCGGGAGGAGGCGGAGATGATCTTCCGCCGCGTCGGCATCACCTTCGCGGTGTACGGCGCCAAGGACGAGGACGGCTCCGGCACCGAGCGGCTCATTCCCTTCGACCTGATTCCCCGCATCATCCCCGCCG
This sequence comes from Hydrogenophaga sp., assembly GCF_026125785.1. Lineage (GTDB taxonomy): Bacteria > Pseudomonadota > Gammaproteobacteria > Burkholderiales > Burkholderiaceae_C > Hydrogenophaga. The sequence continues at coordinate 23,344 of NZ_JAHCKL010000006.1, read as the reverse complement.
ACGAATGGCGGAGCATGGAAGAAGGCCTGGTCCAGCGCGTGACGGCGCTCAACCGCTTCATCCACGACGTCTACCACGAACAGGACATCATCAAGGCCGGCATCATCCCGGCCGACCAGATCTTCCAGAATGCGCAGTTCCGCCCGGAGATGATGGGTGTGGACGTGCCGAACCAGATCTACTCGCACATCTCCGGCATCGACATCGTGCGCGCGCCCAACAGCGACGGGGTGGGCGAGTACTACGTGCTGGAGGACAACCTGCGCGTGCCCAGCGGCGTGAGCTACATGCTGGAAGACCGCAAGATGATGATGCGCCTGTTCCCCGAACTCTTCGGCGAGAACCGCGTGGCCCCGGTCGCCCACTACCCCGACCTGTTGCTGGAAACCCTGCGCGCGGTCAGCCCCGCCACCACGGCCGAGCCGACCGTGGTGGTGCTGACTCCCGGCATGTACAACAGCGCCTATTTCGAGCACGCCTTCCTGGCGCAGCAGATGGGCGTGGAACTGGTCGAAGGGCAGGACCTGTTCGTCAAGGACAACTTTGTCTACATGCGCACCACGCGCGGCCCCAAGCGCGTGGACGTGATCTACCGGCGCGTGGACGACGACTTCCTGGATCCGCTGGTGTTCCGCCCCACGTCCACGCTGGGCTGCGCCGGCCTGCTGGGCGTGTACCGCAGCGGCAACGTGGCGATCTGCAACGCGGTGGGCACGGGCGTGGCGGACGACAAGTCCATCTACCCCTACGTGCCCAAGATGATCGAGCACTACCTGGGGCAGAAACCGATCCTCAACAACGTGCCCACCTACATGGGCCGCGACCCCGAGGACCTCAAGTACATGCTGGCCCACCTCAAGGACCTGGTGGTCAAGGAGGTGCATGGTGCCGGCGGCTACGGCATGCTGGTCGGCCCGGCCTCCACCAAGGCCGAGATCGAGGACTTCCGCAAGGCCGTGGTCGCCAACCCCGGTGGCTACATCGCCCAGCCCACGCTCTCGCTCTCCACCTGTCCCACCTATGTCCAGAGCGGCGTCGCGCCGCGCCACATCGACCTGCGGCCCTTCGTGCTGTCCGGCAAGGAGGTCCAGATGGTGCCCGGCGGCCTCACGCGGGTGGCGCTCAAGGAAGGCTCGCTGGTCGTCAACTCGTCACAGGGCGGCGGTACCAAGGACACCTGGATTCTCGAAGACTGAGGGACAAGACCATGCTTTCGCGCACCGCCGACCACCTTTTCTGGATGTCCCGCTACACCGAGCGCGCGGAGAACACCGCCCGCATGCTCGACGTCAATTACCAGACCTCCCTGCTGCCGCAGTCCGCCGCAGTGGCCCAGGTGGGCTGGGAAGGCCTGCTGCTCATCAGCGAGCTGATGTACACCTACACGCAGAAGTACGGCAAGGAGATCACGCCGCGCAATGTGCTGGACTTCATGGTGCGCGACGAGTCCAACCCGTCCAGCATCTTTGCCTGCCTCAAGGCCGCGCGCGAGAACGCGCGCGCCGTGCGCGGCGCGCTCACCACCGAGTTCTGGGAAACGCAGAACCAGACTTGGCTGGAGCTCAACCGCATGCTCAAGAGCAAGAATTTCGAGCGCGACCCGGGCGAGTTCTTCGAATGGGTCAAGTTCCGCTCGCACCTCTCGCGTGGCGTGGCCATTGGCACCATGCTCCAGGACGAAGCTTTCCACTTCTACCGCATGGGCACTTTCCTGGAGCGCGCCGACAACACGGCGCGCCTGCTGGATGTGAAGTTCCACGCCGTGCACAGCGACTTCTTCGGCGCTGCCAGCGAGCTGGACCAGGAGTACGACTTCTACCACTGGAGCGCGATCCTGCGCAGCGTCAGCGGCTTCGAGGTCTACCGCAAGGTCTACCGCGACGTGATCACGCCCGAGCGCGTGGCCGAACTGCTGATCCTGCGCGCCGACATGCCGCGCAGCCTGGCCGCCAGCCTGAACGAAGTGGTGAACAACCTGACCGTGGTGGCCAACGAACACTCGGGCGAGACGCTGCGCCGCGCCGGCAAGCTGCGTGCCGATCTGCAGTTCGCCCGCATCGACGAAATCCTCTCCACCGGCCTGCACGCGTTCCTCACGCAGTTCCTGGACCGCGTGAACGAACTCGGCGTGCGCATCAGCCAGGACTTCCTGGTGCCGTCGAACTGAAGTCAGCGCGAGGCGGCGCTGAGCACGCCGCTGGCAAAGCGCATCAGCGCATCGTCCGCCGCCCGGCCAGGGGCCTTGCGGTCAGGCAGCACGGTCACCGGGCGGCATTGCAGCAGGACGATGTTGTCTCCGCGAGGCAGCTCGCGGTCCAGGGCGAACTCGATGTCCTGTGGCGCTCCGTGCAGGCGTTCCAGGCGTTTGCCCACCTTGGCCAGAGCGGTCAGTTCGGCGTCGTCCATGCACAGCAGGGCGCGGCGTTCGTCGTCCACCGGCGTGGCCTGCTGGCCGCTGAGGTATTCGATGTGCTTGTCGCCCAGCACCCGCTCGATCACATGGCCCTCCACCTTGGCCACCACGAAGCGGTCCGGCGTGACGTCGCCACCGACCACGCCCAGCCCCAGCCCATAGGACGCCTCGATGACGATGCGCGAGCGGTCGCCGGTGACGGGGCTGACGGTGAACATCACACCCGCGGCGCGCGCATGGACGGTCTTCTGCACCACCACGCCCATGTCCACCGCCAGCGGATCGATGCCGTTCTTCCAGGCATAGGTCAGGGCGCGCGCCGAGAACGCGCTGGCCCAGCAGCGCCGCAGGTGCCGCTCCACTTCGGCGATGCCGCGCAGGCCGACGAAGGTCTCGTACTCGCCCGCGAAGCTGGCGCCGGCCGAGTCCTCCGCCGTGGCGCTGGAGCGCACGGCGACGGACACGTCGGTCATCTGCAGCGCCTGGCACAGGCTGGCATAGCTCTGGGCCAGGGGAGCCATCAAGCCGTCGGGCAGCGGGACTTCGTCGAACCACGCCTCCACCTCGCGGGCGCAGGCCTCCAGGGCGCCCAGGGCCTCCCGGTCGACACGGCCCAGCGCCTGCGCCAGCCGCTGGTCCAGACCGGTGTGGCGCAGGTAGGCCTCGTAGGCCTGCGTGGTCACGGCAAAGCCTGGCGCCACGGGTATGCCGGCCTGGGCCATGGTCGCCAGGCCGTGGGCCTTGCCGCCCACCAGGCGCTTGTCCAGCGCCTGGGCGTGCTCGAATGCTGTGGTGATGGTGTTCATCGACGTTCCTGTCGTGGTGCGCGCGGTGGCCTGGGTCATGCGTCCATCAGCATGACCGTGCCCTTGTACCCGTCGATGCGGACCCGCTGCCCGCTCTCCAGGCGGGCCGTGGCAAAGCCGGTGCTGACCACCGCAGGCATGCCGTATTCGCGGCAGACGATGGCCGCGTGGCTCATCATGCCGCCGATGTCCGTGACCACGCCTGAAATGGTGGAGAACGCCGACGCCCAGGACGGCGCGGTGATCGCCGCGACCAGGATCTCGCCCGGCTGCAACTGGCTCAGCTCGTCCTCGTGCCGGATCACGCGCACCACGCCTTCCACCACGCCGGGAGAAGCAGGAATGCCTTGCAGCCGGCTGCTTGCGCCTTCGCCCGACTGGCTCAGCCATTCCTGCACCCGCTCGGTGGTGACGCCATAGTTCATGATGGCAAAGGGGTCGGTCACTTCGCTGGGCGGCATGCCATAGGCCGGTGCGGCGGTTGTCGAGCGCAGCGCCGCCATGATCTTGCGCCGCGCCGCGATCTCTCCACGCCAGTGCTGCACGCCGCGCGCGGGCACGCCGATGGCCCAGGACTCCACCATGTCGAACAGGGCCTGGTCGAGCTCGAAGCGGTTGAGGTGGTAGAGGTCGCTCTCCTGCTGGAAGAAGCCCGCCTTCACGAACACGCCCGCCAGGTCGCGCACCTTTTCCCAGAACACCGAGTGCGTCCAGTGCTCGACGTAGATGTTGTGCTCCTCGATGTACGGGAAGACATTGCGCGAGAGCGCCAGGGCCTCGTCGAACGGTCCCACTTCCTCGGGCGCGAGCAGCGCGCGGTACTCGGCGGCGATCTCGTCCCGGTCCTCGTGAAGTTTGGCGATCGGCCGGTCGATGTCCTCGCCTGCGCGCAGCAGCTCGATGTAGCGCGCAATGCCCTGCAGCGGGATCGAGAGGTTCTGGTTCCAGGTTTCCTGGTCGTGCAGGAAGCCGTACTCCGCGAAGTAGTTGAACCAGGGGTCGCGCACTGCGTGGAAGGCTTCCACCCAGCGCACGCCGGCCGGCGTGGCGCGCAGGCCGGCGAGCATGTCGTCGGCATCTCCGCGCACCGTCAGCCCCGCGTCCACCTGGAGTTCCACCGCCAGCTTGGCCAGGCGGCGCAACTCATCGTCGGGCCTGAAGGCGATGCCTTCCACGCCGGCCACCATGCGGGCGATGGTCTGGTCCTGGATCTCGGGGAAGGCGCGCTTGCAGAGATCGAAGAACACCAGGTAGGCGCCATAGCCCAGGCCCAGCATCTCGAAGTGGTACTGCCAGACCAGGAAGAAGTCGTTGACGAGCCGGTGGTAGTTTTCCACCAGGTCCCAGGACACCGAGCGACCCTTGCCTTCCGTGACCACCTCGATCGGCTCGATCTCCGGCAGCGGCTCGAAGCGCAGTGCCTTCATGCGCCGCACCACCACCGTCATCTTCTCTTTCCATTGGGCGTACAGGTGGTCCCAGTTCTTGTAGTAGTGGCCCGCGCGCTCCTGGAAGATGCCCAGGCGGCGCTCGATCTCGGCCGGGTCGGTGACCGGCATGGGGCAGATGTAGACATAGCCGTTGACCATGCGCACGTCCAGGCCCAGCGCCGCGGGCAGCACGATGCTGCGCGCGCCGTTCACGCCGCAGCCGTAGTACACGGCCTCGGCGCCGATGCTGTCGAACGGATGTACCGCGCGCGACCAGTGCATGGAGTCGGCGAACCAGAACCGCTGGTCTTCCGAGGGGCGGCCTTCAGGTTGCGAGGTGAGGAAATAGGGGTACATGCGTTCCCAGCCCTCGGCGCCGGCCGGGGCCTTGGCTTCGTGGAAGAACGCGAAACGCTTGGATCGGTCTGTCATGGTCTTGTCTCCTGTCGGTCAGGCCTGCACGGCCTTCAGTTGTTGAACCAGTTCGCCCACGTCACGCCCGACCCAATCGGGCCTGTGCGCGGGCGGCAGATGGGGCAGTTGTTCCATCGAGGTACCGCCACTCATCACCAACACGCCCAGCGCACCCATCTGGTGGGCGAGCTGGACCTCGATCGATGCCATGTCGCCGACGACGACCAGGCGGCGGCCAGCGCCGCCCAGGCGCCTGCGCAGCACCTCGCCGATGGCCTGCGATGGCTTGCCGCAGACCTGGGCGCGCACGCCGGTCACGGCGCTGATGGCCATGGCGATGGCCGACGACGAGGCCACGGACCGTTTCACGCCGCCATGGAACCACGGCGTGTCCACGGACACATAGAGCGGCGCGCCGTGGTCCGCGATCGACAGGCAGGCGCCGTTCAGGTGGGCGGACTGGAAACTGTCTGCGGCACCCACCACCACCACGTCGGCATCGGTGTCCCGAGGGTCCGCCAGCACCAGGCCACGCTCGCTCACCGCCTCGCGCAGGCCTTCGTCGCCCACCACCAGCACGCGCGCGCCGGGGTGGTGGGTGGCGATGTGGTCGGCCGCCGCGGTGGCCGCGGTCATCATGTCCTCGTCGGCCACGTCCAGGCCGATCGCCCGCAGGTGGGCAGCGTAGGTGCGCACCGGCCGTTGCGAGGCGTTGGTGCAGACCACGACGTCCTTGCCGTGGCGGCGCAGCCAGCCGAGCAGCTCGGCCGCGCCTTCGATGGCGCTGCCGCCGGAGCCGCCAGCCTGGCTGGTGCGCACCAGGCAGCCATCCACGTCGAGCATCCAGCCATCGGCCTGCACCAGCGCGGGCACGACGCTGGCAAACGACGCGGGGGGTGTCCAGGGAGTGGGTTTCATGGGGTCGTTCATGGGGTCGGATTCCTCAGTGCGGCTTGCCCTGGCGGCTGCCGCTCAGGGCCCAGGTGGTGCTGCCCTGGGTGATGGCGATGGACAGTGGGCGCTGGCGGTCACCCAGGGCGCGGGCCAGGTCGGCCAGACCCGCGGGTTGGCCCGTTGCCTGCAGGCGCTGCGCCCGCCCGCGCTCGCTCACCATGGCGTCTACCTGCCCGGCAGGCATGAGTGCGCGCAGGAGCAGGTCTTCGTCGCTGAGGCCGCTGCCCAGGCGAGCGCGCAGCGCGTCCAGGCTGGGCGGCTCTGCGGGGTCGGCTGGCCGGGCCCTGGCACGTGGTGACTGGCGGGCGCGGTCCAGCAAGGCGCCGTCGACCGGACCCGGCATCTCGCCCCAGTCGCCCAGCAGCATGTCCACCACTTCGTCACTGACCTGGCGGTAGCGTTCACCCGCGATCACATTGAGGGCGGCCTGGGTGACGATGTACTGCGCGAAGGGTGTGACCACGATGGGCCAGCCCAGATCGGCGCGCACCTGCACGGCCTCCTCGATGACGGCGGGCATGAGGTCGGCGCGGCCCATTTCCGCCAACTGCCGCCGGGTGGTGCTGAGCACCCCGCCCGGCAGCGTGTGGCGGTAGTAAGACTCGTCGTAGGCCATGGGCCTGCCCTCGGGCAGACCGCGCAGCGTGGCCTCGCGCCGCAGCGCGTCGCTGGCCCGCTGCATGGCGTCCAGGTCCACGTCCACGCGGTGGCCGCGTGCGCGCAGATTGGCCACCAGTTGCAGACCCGATGCATGGGAGGCGCCGTCGGCCAGCGGGGGCAGCGCGCAGTGCAGGTGGTTCACGCCCATGTCGGCCGCGCACAGCAGCGTCAGCGGTGCCAGGCCGGTGTTGCAGTGGGTGTGGAGTTCCTGGATGGCCTTGTGCCGCAGGCCTGAGCGCAGCGTGGGCAGCAAGGTGCGCAGGCGCTCCGGCGTCAGCAGACCCGCGGGGTCCTTGATGTAGATGCTGTCGATGGCTTCGCAGCCGTCGAACTGCGCCAGCTTCTCGGCGAAGTAGGCGTCGGTGTGCACCGGACTGACGGTGTAGCAGAGACCTCCAACCACCTCTTCGAAGCCGGCCCGTTTGGCCATGCGCGCGGTCTCCATGGCCGATGCCATGTCGTGCATCGGATCGATGACCCACATGCGGGTCACGCCGTGGCGGCGCAGCAGGTCGAACGCCAGCTGGAACAGGTTGGCCGGGGTGCGCGAGAAGCTGATGAACCGCTTGCCGGTGGTGAGGAAGCCGAGCCGCGTGTCCGGTGCCGCCTGGCGCATGGCGTCGATGCGCGCCCAGGGATCTTCCTGGTGGTAGCGGACAGCCGTGGCCAGCAGCGTGCTGGTGGCGATTTCGGCCGCGTGGTAGCCCACGGTGTTCATCAGCGGGGCCATGCGCCGCACGGTGGACGTGCGCACGCCCACCGCCCCCCACAGACTCTGGTTGCCGTCCCGCAGGGAGACATCGATCAGGCGCACGTCGGTCATGGCATGTCTCCCGCCATCAGCGCAGGCAAGGCGTCTTCCAGCCAGCGGGTGCTGGCGGTGTTGTGCACCACCTCGGGTGCATTCAGCAGGGCGCGCAGCAGCGGCAGATTGGTCGTCGGGCCCTGCAGGTCCAACCGCGCCAGGGCCTTTCGCAGCCGCGCCAATGCCGCGTCGCGGTCCGCCCCGTACGCAATGACCTTGGCCATCAGCGCGTCGTAGTACGGCGGGAAGAGATAGCCTTCGTACAGGTGCGTGTCCCAGCGAACGCCGCCCAGCGCCGGGGGGCGCCAGCGCACCAGGCGGCCCGGTGACGGCCGCAGCGATTGCGAGGGGTCCTGTGCGGTGAGGCGCAGCTCCACCGCATGGCCGTCCAGATGCACGTCTTCCTGGCGCACGCTCAGCGGTTCTCCGAAGGCCACCAGGAGTTGCTCGCGCACGAGGTCGATGCCGGTGACGGCTTCGGTCACGGGGTGCTCGACCTGCACGCGAGGATTCACCTCAAGGAAACACAGCGCGTCGCGTTCCACGTCGTAGAGAAACTCCACCGTGCCCAGGCTCACATAGCCGATCTCATCGGCGATGCGCAAGGCATGCGCGTGCAACCGTTCTCGCGCCTGTGGCGTCAGGGCGGTGCACGGCGCCTCCTCGATCATCTTCTGGTAGCGGTACTGCACCGAGCACTCGCGCTCCCCCAGGTGGATTCGGTGGCCGTGCGTGTCGCCCAGTATCTGCACCTCGACGTGCTTGGCGTTGCGAACGAAACGTTCCACGAAGACGGTGCCATCGCCGAACGACGCCGCAGCCTCCGACGAGGCCAGTTCCCATGCGGCCTCGAACTCGCTCGCGTCGTCGACCCGTTTCATGCCGCGGCCGCCGCCGCCAAAGGCCGCCTTCACCAGAACCGGGTAGCCGATGCGCTGCGCGACGGCCAATCCTTCCGCGCGGGTGGCGGTGGGGCCGCCGGGCGATACCGGGACGCCGGCCGACTCCGCCACGCGCCGCGCGCTGAGCTTGTCACCCAGTGTCTCCAGGTGCTCGGGCTTCGGGCCGACGAAGGTCAGGCCGTTCTGCGCGCACAGCCGCGCGAAGTCCGCGCGCTCGGACAGGAAGCCGTAGCCTGGGTGCACCGCCGTGCAACCGGTCTCCACCGCGGCATGCACCACAGTGTCCAGCGACAGGTAGCTCTGCGATGCGCGGGCCGGCCCCAGCACCACGGTGCGGCTGGCGCGGCGCGCGGCCAGCGTGTCCTGGTCGGCCTGCGAAACACCCAGCACCGTGGGCACGCCCAGGCGGTCGCAGGCCTCGATCACGCGCAGCGCGATCTCGCCGCGGTTGGCCACGAAGACTTGCTGCGCCGCCATCAGGCGTTCCCGGCCTGGATGCTGAACAGCGGCTGGCCGAACTCCACCAGGTCCCCGTTGCTGGCGTGCACGGCGAGCACCACGCCGCTGCAGCCGGCGTGCACCGAGTTCATGAGCTTCATTACCTCGACGATGCACAACACCGTGTCGGGCTCCACGCGGTCGCCCACTTTCACGAACGGCGCTTCACCGGGCTTGGGTGCGGCGTAGAAGGTACCCAGCAGCGGAGCCGTCACCCGCTGCGCGCCGGGCGGCAAGGGAGCGGCCGCTGCCGCTGCCGGGGCGGCCGGCGCCGTCCGGGATGCCCTGGCGGGCGCTGCCGCGGGTACGGCGGTTGGCGGGGCCGTGGTGCCCGTCGCGTTGGCGGGCTCGTCGCCGCGCCGAACGACGATGCGCACCTCGCCCTTTTCATAGCGGAACTCGGTGAAGTCCGCTTCCTTCAGCAATGTCACCAGCGAGGCCAGTTCGGCAAAGTCAATGTCCATGGAGGTCTCTTGTGGTTCGTCAGGGCGCGTTGTCTGCGCCGGGGACGAATGATTTCGGAAATGGGAAACGGCTTCTGTCAGTGGAACGACAGTTGAACCCCGGGAAAGTACCGACCGCACACGGGCGGTGGTCGCGCCGCGTCAGCTCACGCGGTCCTGCAGGGCCTGCATGTCCAGGATGGTGATGGCGCCGTACTCCAGCTCCAGCAGTCCTGCGCGCTTGAGCTCCACCAGGGCCACGTTGCAGCGCTGCCGCGAGACGGTGGCCAGGTTGGCCAGCTCTTCCTGCGAGATGAAGAGGTGGTTGAGCCCGAGCGGATTGAGCAGCGGGTGAACGAGACCCCAGAGTGCCCGCGCCACCAGCCGGTCCGCATCCAGCAGCCGGTGTGCGGCCATGTTGCCCATGAACCAGTGCAGGCGCTCGTTGATCTGCTGCAGCAGGAACTCGGCGAACGCGGGCTCGTGGTGGCGCAGCCACTCGAAGGTCTCGTACGGCAGCATCGCCACGCGGCTGTGGCGCAGGGCCACGATGTCCGAACTGCGCGGCTTGCCACGCAGCAGCGTGCCCTCGCCGAACCAACTGCCCACCGACTGGCCACCGAGTGTGACCGTGCGTCCATCGACGGCGTTGATCGACCACTTCAGAAGGCCTTCCATCACGCCGAACCAGTGATGCTGCATCTCGCCGTGGTGTCCCAGCGTCTCGCCGGTGGACAGCGCGCGTTCCATGATGTCGGCGCGCACCTGGCGCTGTCCGGCCTCGCTCATCCGGTTGAACCAGATCGAGCCGGAGAGCAGGTCGTCCATCGAAAGCTCGACGGAGCGGACGTGGAGCGCGCGGGTCATGGCGGAGGAGGGGCGGGTGGGCGGGCCTCATGCGGTGGCATGGGACTGCAGCCCCTCAGCATACCGAACAAAGAAATGCAGGCTGGCCGGGTTCTGCATGGCGTCGGGGCTGGCCACCTTGTCGGGTGGCGCGCCCAGCAGCAGGCGGCGCACCGGCACTTCCATCTTCTTGCCGCTGAGCGTGCGTGGGATGTCGTCCACCTGCACGACCGCATCCGGCACATGCCGGGCCGACGCCTTGGTGCGGATCTGCTGCAGGATGCGCTGACGCAGGGCATCGTCCAGCGACGCACCGGGCGCGAGTTGGACGAACAGGGGCATGAAGGAAGGCCTGCCCAGGTACTCCAGGTCGACCACGAGGCTGTCGCGCACCTGCTCGATCTCTTCGACCACGCGGTAGATCTCCGCCGTGCCCATGCGGATGCCCAACCGGTTGATCGTGCTGTCCGATCGTCCGTAGATCACACACGTGCCGCGTTCGGTGAAGCGGATCCAGTCGCCGTGGCGCCAGACACCTGGGTACATCTCGAAGTAGCTCTCGTGATAGCGCCGCATGCCATCGTCGTTCCAGAACCGCACCGGCATGGAGGGCATGGGCTGGGTGACGACAAGCTCACCCACTTCGCCCGTCACCGGTTGGCCGGCGTCGTCGAAGGCCTGGGCATCCACGCCCAGTTCGCGGCACTGGATCTCGCCCGCGTGCACCGGCAACGTGGGGGCGCAGGCCACGAAGCCCGAGGCGATGTCGGTGCCGCCGCTGATCGATGCCAGCCACACATCCGGCTTGACCGCCTCGTAGACCCAGCGGTAGGCATCCAGTGAAAGGGGCGACCCGGTGGAGTTGATCGCGCGCAGCGAGGCCAGGGACGCGAAGTCCCTCGGGCGCAGACCCTCCTTCATGCTGTTCATCAGGTAGGCCGCGCCACAACCCAGGAGACTCACGCGCTGTTCGTCGACGAAGCGCCAGAGCGCCTGGGGATCGGGCCATGCAGGGTGGCCGTCGTAGAGCACGATGGATGCGCCTGTGAGCAAGGCACCCACCTGCAGGTTCCAGACGATCCAGCCGGTGCTGCCAAGGAACAGAAGGCGGTCTCCCGGACGCAGGTCGTGCTGCAGTGCCATGGTCTTGAGGTGCGTGAGCACGATGCCACCGTGCCCGTGCACCATGGCCTTGGGCAGCCCCGTGGTGCCGGACGAATACACGATCCACAGCGGGTGATCGAACGGCAGGCGGGTGTACTGGGGCGGCGCGGCCGTCGCCAGGCAATCGGCCCAGGCGGCGCGGTCGCGCCACGCCATGGACCGGCCCTGCGGCAGCGGCCCGGGAACATGCACCACCTTGCGCACGCTGGGCAAGGCGGCCAGCAGCTCGTCCACCTGAGGGATGCGCTCGTGGTACTTGCCTCCGTAGGCATGGCTGTCCACCGCGAACAGCACCACCGGTTCGATCTGCCGCAGGCGGTCCAGCACGACGGATGTGCCCATGTCCGGCGCGCAACTCGACCAGATGGCACCAATGCTCGCGCAGGCCAGGAAGGCCACCACGGTCTCGACGCGGTTGGGCATGTAGCTGGCCACCCGGTCGCCAGGCAGAACACCCTGCGCGCGCAGCCAGGCCGCCAGCGCGGCGGTGCTGTCCTTGAGTTCGCGCCACGAAACCTCCTGCGCGGGTGCGCTTTCCGAGCGTGCGATCAAGGCTGGCCGTGCGTCCGTGGCCATGCGGAAAACGTGCTCGGCGTAGTTCAGGCGGGTGCGCGGGAACCAGCGCGTGCCTGGCATCGCAGGGTGCTCGATGGCCGGCGTGCGATCGCCTTCGGCCTGCACGTCGAAGTAGTCCCAGACCGCATTCCAGAAGCGGTCCAGATCGCTGACCGACCAGCGCCACAGGCTGTCGTAGTCGGTGGTGGTCACATGCCGTTCCCGCGCCAGCCAGCGCTGGAAGTCCGTCAGCCGGGTGGCGGCGACCGCTTCGGCCGTCGGCGCCCACAGCAGTTCGCCAAAACCCTCTTCCTGCCTTGATGCCTTCATGGTGTCCCGTCGCTTTCGGTGAAGCCCCGCAGGGCTGGCGACATTCTTGTGAAGCGGGCGCAAGCAGACAGTCCGCGTGACGACGTTTGACCCCAGGGTTAACCCTGGCATGCCATCAGAGGCCTTGGCGATTCAGCGTCTGCACCATCTGTTCGAACAGCGCGTCCACCGCCGGCAGGCCGCGCGAGGCCTGGCTGCGGTACACCGCCACCTCCATGTGAGAGAGCGGCGGCAGGCCATGCCGCTCACCCAGGATGGGCAGGTGCGCCGGCACGCTGCAGCGGGTGAGCACCGCCACCGCCAGCCCGCTTTCCACCGCCGCCAGTTGCCCGGCCAGGCTGGAGCTGTTGTAGACCAGCCGATGGCTGCGGCGCTGGGCGTGGAGCGCGGCCATGGTGAAACGCCGGGCCAGGCTCGCGGGCTCATACACCGCCAGCGGCAGCGGATCGCGCCGCCAGGCCTCGAACGCCGCGGCACCCACCCACACCAGCGGCTCGTGGAACAGCAGGGTGCCGCGCGAAGGTTTGTCGCGCGAGACCAGGGCGATGTCGATCTCGCCGCGTTGCACCTTGGGGATGAGCGCGGTGGACTGCTCGCACAGCAGCTCGATCTCCACGCCCGCATGGCGACTGGCGTAGCTGCGCAGCACCGGCGTGAGGTAGGTGGCGGCGTAGTCGTCCGGCACGCCCAGCTTCACCTGGCCGGAGAGCACGGGGCCGTGCAGGGCCTCCAGCGTTTCGCCATGCAACGCCAACAGGCGGCGTGCGTAGCCCAGCAACTCGCCGCCCACCGGCGTGATCTCCAGGTGCCGGGGACCGCGCAGCAGCACCGGCCGCCCCACGGCGTCTTCCAGCTTCTTGAGCTGCATGCTGACAGCCGACTGCGAGCGGTGCAGCAGCGGGGCGGCGGCCGACAGCGACCCGCTGTCGACCACGGTGACGAAGGCGCGCAGCCAGTCGAGCTGCAGGTCTGCATGGTTCATGGTATGCACATCTATCCGTTTTTCGAATAGATGGGTTTTGGATTATCCGCTGTACGGATGCGCATGAGCGACCGATCATGCCGGCCATGTCCCAAGCCAGCACCACCACCACGCCTTCTCTCGCCTTGCCGGATGCCTCGGCGCGCGGTGGCACCGGCCTCATGGTGGCCGGTGGCCTGTTGCTGGGCACATTGGGCGTGTTTCTGGAAGAGGCGGGCCAGGCACCGCTGATGGCGGTCTGGTTCCGCTGCGCCTTCGGCCTGCTCGCGCTCACGCTGTGGTTTGCCGTCACCCGCCGCTGGGGCGAGCTTCGCTTGGCGGGGCGCTCATTGCTGGCCGCGGTGAGCGCGGGTGTGCTGGCCGTCGTCAACTGGGTGCTGTTCTTCGAAGCGATCGCGCGCACGTCCATCAGCGTGGCCACGGTGGTCGTGCACGTGCAGCCGTTCCTGGTGATGGCCTTTGGCGCCTGGTGGGCCCGCGAACGGGTCACGCGCCTGCAGGCGGCTTCGGTGGTGGCGGCGCTGCTGGGCCTGGCGCTCGCCTCTGGCTGGGTGGACGGCGCCCTGGGTGGCGTAGCCCGATCCTCCGCGTATGCCTGGGGCATCGCCCTGGCGCTGCTCAATGCCGTGGGCTACGCCGCGCTCACCCTGATCGCCAACCGCGCGCGCGGCGTGAGCCCGCTCGCGCTCTCCTGGTGGCAGTGCGCCGTGGGCGCGGTGGTGCTGCTGGTCTGGCCGCTCTCGCAAGGCTGGCCGGCCTGGGGGGCCGCATGGGGCTGGCTCATCGGCCTGGGGGTCATCCACACCGGCCTGGCGTACGTGGTGCTGTACGCCGGCGTGTCGCGCCTGAGCGCCGGGCGGGTGGCGGTGCTGGTGTTCGTCTACCCGGCCAGTGCCGTGGCGGTGGACTGGCTGGTGTACGGCCGCGCCCTGAGCCCCGGGCAATTGGCCGGCGTGGTGCTGATGCTGGTGGCGCTGGTCGTCGCGGGTGCGGAAAAGTCCACGCTTGGGCGAGGCTGAGGGGCGCCGGGCGTCATCGCCGGGTCAAGAAAAAGCGCTTGCCCGCCTGCAAAAGTCACGCTCGGGCTTGCCGGCAACATCCATCCGCAGGCCCAAGGACCTATGCTGGCGGGCGTTGGGACGTGGCGGTTCGCGACCACGCAGCAAGATTTCACCGGAGGCGACATCGATGGCCAGCGATCTGGATACGGTCAGGGTGCTCAGGGCCCTTTTCAACGACATGCCGCGCGCGCCGCAGGGGCTGTCGCCTGAAGAGACGGTGGCCTGGATCCAGCGCTCCATGAACGACCACGAAGGTGGCGAGATGGCGCTCATGATCGAGCACATCACCCGCAACGCCATGCTCGACATCGTGCTGCGTTTGAGGGAGGACGGCTACCTCAAGGAGGACGCCGCCTTCGACAAGACCGTGAGCCTGATCTCCACGCCCGAAGGCCGCAAGACCTTCATGGACCGCTGCATCACCGCGCAGAAGAGCGCCGATGCGACCTCGCGCCTCATTCACCGCGCCAAGCGCGCCTGGACCGATCCCCTGCCGCTCTTCAGCTCAGACCCGGGTCAACTGCAGCGCTTCGTGCGAGGTGAGCTCAGCGGTCCGGGCCCTCTGTTCGCCGAGTTCATGGCGCGGGAGGATGTGCGCGAGATCGGTGTCTTCGCGCAGGCACCGGACGGCATCCACGAGTTCTCCTGGGGCTTCATCGCTGAGGACCAGGGCGTCTGGAGCATCTACATCGCCGACGTCTGGCGCCAGGGCACGGTGGGCAGCTTCGACCGTTTCCTGATGGCCTGGCAGCAACTGGCCTGTGCTCCGGTGGACGACCTCGGCGGCCTGTTGCCCCCGCTGCCCGAGGGCCTGCAGGTGGAGGACGGCATCGAGACCTTCAGTGGCCTGAGCCTGCGCGCGGCCTGCGGCGACACCACCCAGCCTTCGGATTTGCGGCAATGGATCGGCGAATTCCTCATAGACCGCATGCTGCCCGTCATGGCCGCGCGGGTGGTGGACGCCCACTACGACTTTCCGCTGGGCGTACAGGCGCACTGAAAGGTGCTGCGCGCGCGGGCCATCTGGCCTGGTGGGCGCTGAGGAGCGAAACCAGGGCCTCCCTGTCTTTCGCCGGTGTTGGCCGAGCGTACGCCGGTTCCGCGCAGACAAGGTCTCGTCATTCTCCCGAAGTTGCTGGCGAGGCGGTTTTCATACTGGGTGCTCCTTTTTTTCCAGGAGCCTTCCATGATTCTGAAAACGCTGCGGCATGCCCTGTTCCTGTTCTTGGCCAATGTTTTCGCCCTGGGGGTGGCCCAGGCATCGCCGCAACAGGTGGACAGCCAGGAGGAACTGGCCCGGGTGGCGGATGTCTTTCGGCCTTCGCGCTATCTGGTCTATGCCGACCGTGACCCGCTTTTTTACTTCTTCCGAGAGCAGGGCAAGTTCGGACCACTGGGGCCTCATGGTGAATTCAAGGTGCCGCGGGAGGTGATCACCATACAGACGCCGCCAGCAGGGCAGGTGTTCGTGTATGAGCAGAACGAGAACCGCTTCCGCCTTGGGCATCCGTCGAAGGCGGAGTTGATTCCTGCGAGCTTCAAGGCCCGGACAACGCGCGAGCAGGAGCAGTACGAAGAGGCGCTGGCGCGCCTGCAGGAGCCGCAGGCCCAGGCGTCGATGTCGCGGCGCATCGAGGCGCTGTATGCCGTCGTGCGCACCGCTTTTCGCGCCGGACACCACAACGACGTTGTGCGCTACGGGCAGGAGGCCTTGCGGCTTTGGGAAGACGCCGGTCTGTTGAGCCGATTCATCGGCGACGTGGGGCGTGAGCTGCATGCCATTCACATCCATATGGGCCTCGTTGCGCTGCAGCGCGGTGACGTGGCGGGCGCCAGCGGGCACCTCAAGGCATCGGGACGAGGGCCGACCGCAGCCACGCTGAAAACCTTTGGGCCAAATATGGGGCTGGCGGCTGCTCTGCTGGCGGCGGGCCAGCGGCAGGTGGTGCAGGAATACCTGAGCGACTGCGCGACGTTCTGGTACAGACGGGAACTGCTCACCCGCTGGCAGCAAGACATCGCTGAAGGTCGGGTGCCGGATTTTCGTGGCTACGAGTCCACGGGCCTCTGAATTTTCACCAACGTTGCGATCGGTGGGCGACGGCCTCGCTGCTTGACGCGGAATACCGCTCATTTGAGGGGACGAAAAAGGGCGGTTGGTGACATGGCGGCCAACGGGGTCCACGGTTGCCTAGATTTCCCTTCATCTATTTGCCTTTCAGGAGCGACCATCATGAGCGACGCATCCGATGCCAGCAACACCAATGCCTCCAAAGCCGGTGACGACGTGATCGACCTGGGCGAACTGGGCCAACTCATCAAGGGGGTCCAGGTCGAAGGCAAGTGGTACTACGTGCTGGACGTGAACCGCGATGGGGCGCACGGCGTGGGCGACAGCACGACGCACGACGCGCTGGACGCGGTGTTCCGCTACAACGCCGCCGGGCAGGTGGAGACGGAGGCCAACGCGGTGGGGTTGGTGGGCGACACCGACGACACCTTCCGCTACGCCACGCTGGGCGGCCTCAGGCTGGCCCTCCCCACCCAGGGCGTCAACGTCACCATGCCCAACCGGGGCTGGGCCAACCTGGCGGGCACGGCCGTGGCCAGCGCGCAGACAACGAACAGCCGCTACGACGACCTGCTGGCGATCTGGGACGCCTACAACGGCAACGGCCAGGACGTCACCAACGTTGCCGGTGTACCGGCCGGGTGGCTCACGAGCGCGTACTGGTCCGCCACGACCAACGGCAGTTCAGCACAGCATGCAATGGTCGACCTGGGATGGGGCACCGTCTACGGCATCTCCAGCGCGAAGTCGGTGAGCTTCGCCGAAGGGGGCAACGGCACGGCGTACCAGACCAAGGCCAGCGATGGCGACCTGACCTCGAAGCTGAGCTACCGCCTGGGCGGCACCGATGCCGCGCTCTTCAACATCGATGCGAACTCCGGGGCGGTGAGCTTCAAGGCGGTGCCCAACTTCCAGCGCCCGATGGACAGCGGCAAGAACAACGTCTACGACATCACCGTCACGGCCAGCGATGGCGTGAAATCCTCGGCCGCGCAGGCCGTGGCGATCACGGTGACGGACATTGCCCGCCCCCTGGCGGGTGACAAGGTGATCTCGCTGGGAGACTTCGGCAACCTCATCAATGGGGTCAATGTGGAGGGCAAGTGGTACTACGTGGTGGACTTCAACAAGAACGGCGTCCACGACGGCGGGGACTACTTCAACCAGGACGCCTTGCGGCGCGACTACTTCCGGTTCACCGAAAGTGGATACGACATGGGATCTCAGTCGACCCCTTCGCAATACTCGAAATGGGCCACCATCAATGGCGTGAAGCTTGCGTTGCCAGAACGGCCATTCTCGTGGTACCAGGCGGCGGGCACTGCGATCAACGACCCGAGCCAGATCAACCCCACCTACGACGACCTCCAGGCCATATGGGACGCCTTCAACGGGTCTTCCACGGGCATGAACCTGCATGGTGCCCCCCCGGGATGGCTCGCGGGCCGCTACACCAGTTCGTCAACCAGTTTGATCGAGTTCATGATAGGTGCCCCTGTTCTCCGGTACCACCACGATTTCGCCATGGACGGGGGGTCCAATGTGTACAGCGTGGTGGGCGCCGAGCAAAGCCGGTTGGTGGCCGTGGAGGTGCTTGGGTTCGTGATGTGACGTTCCCGTGCCTTGAACAGCGGATCAGCGCTGCTGCCCGGCGTCCGGAGTGGCGGCCTCCGGGCGGCCGACCAGCGCCTCCACCGCCTGCCCCAGCTCGATCACGGCCAGCGCGTAGTAGCTGCTCCAGTTGTAGCGCGTGACGACGTAGAAGTTCTCGGTGCCGGCGATGTAGGTGGAGGGCGCACCCGCGTTCTCCAGTTCCACCAGCGCCAGCTTGCCGGTGTGTTGCAGGGCCGGGCCTTCCAGTACGGCGCCCCTGGTGGCGAAGCTCTCCGCGCTGAAACTGGGCAGGATGTCGGGTGCGCGCAGCGTGTCCAGGTCTTCGCGGCTCTGGCCGGGCGCGAAGCTCACCGGGTAGTGGGTGGGCACGCCGGTCTGCCAGCCGAAGGCCTTGAAGTAGTTGGCCACCGAGCCGATCACGTCGGCCTGGCTGTCGAACAGGTCGACCTTGCCGTCGCCATCGAAATCGATGGCGTACTTCACCCAGCTGCTGGGCATGAACTGTGGCCAGCCCATGGCGCCCGCATAGCTGCCCAGCAGGCTCAGCGGGTCGGTGCCGGTGCGTTCGGTGAGGCTGAGAAACTGTTCGAGTTCGCCTCGGAAGAACTCGGTGCGCGCGGCCGCGCGGGGATGCGTGGCCGGGAAATCGAAGGCCAGTGTGGCCAGCGCGTCGATGACGCGGAAGGTGCCGGTGTGGCGGCCATAGAGCGACTCCACGCCGATCACGCCCACGATGAGGCTGGCGGGCACGCCGAACTCGCGCTCGGCCCGCGCCAGGGTGTCGCGGTTGGCCTCCCAGAAAAGTTGGCCGGCACGCAGGCGCACGGGCTCGATGAAGCGAGCCCGGTACGCGGCCCAGTTCTTGGGCGTGCCGCTGGGCGCGGGCTGCATGAGGCGGATGACTGTTGGCAGGCGCTGTGCCTGGCCGATCTGCTGGCGCACCCAGGCGGGGTCGAGGTTGCGGCGGCTGGCGAGGTCGGTGGCGAAAGCCATGGCGGGCTCGCTCTGAGCGTAGCTGAAGCCTTGCGATCTGGCGGAGACCTGTGGGGCTGGGCGTGTCTTGGCGGCACTGCCGCCTTGTGCCGATGAGACCGCAGGCAGGACGGCCAGGAGGGCGGTGGCGCCCAGAAGGGCCAAGGACATCATGCGGAGGAGGGGTGCTTGCCGGGCCATGCGAGTTGTCTGAACTCGCGCTGCAGGACCGCGAGGGTGAGGGGAGTGTCGGGCGATGGTCGGCCGTAGCGCAAGGCCTCGAGCCGCAGCAGCCATTGTGCAATGCCCGCGGCGGCCTCGCTCGTGGGCCAATGTTGCCGCACCTGGCGCGCGAGTTCTCGCGGCGGGGTGGTGTCGGTGCTGTCGAGCCCGCTGGTTTTCAGGCGTGCCTTTGCGCGACCCAGGAGGCGCAACCAGGGGTCGTGCTGCTGGCGCTCCCACAGCGTCCAGCCTGCGCCGGCGAGGCTGGCGAGGACCAGGAAGCCCAGCAGCACGGTGATGAGGTCGGTCCAGCGGGGGGATGCGAAACCCAGGCGCTTGAGCAGGTCGATCTGGTGGCCCTGCGTGTAGTTGAGGACCCACTGGTTCCAGCGGTTGTTGACGGCTTCCCAGGCCGCGCGCACCTGCGTGGCAAAGGTCGGGTTGAGGTTGCGGATGGCGCCCGCGATCGCGCCTTCCGGCGCACTCAGGCGTTCCAGCGACCCCACGCGGCCGGGCGCCACGGCGGCCGTGGGGTCCACGCGCACCCAGCCACGCCCCTGCAGCCAGACCTCGGCCCAGGCGTGGGCGTCGCGCTGGCGCACGGTCCAGAAACCGTCGACGCCGTTGAGCTCTCCCCCCTGGTAGCCGGTGACGATGCGCGCGGGAATGTCCAGCGCACGCATGAGGATGACGAAGCTGCTGGCGATGTGTTCGCAGAAGCCCTCGCGCCGGTCGAACCAGAATTCGTCGGCGGTGTGCTGACCGTAGACACCCGGGTCCAGCGCGTAGCGGTAGCCGCCGGTGCGCAGGCGCTCCAGAGCGGCCTCCACCAGCGCGGGGTGGGCCTGGTGGCCGGGGCCGTACTGGCGGCGCATGTCCTGCGCCAGTGACAAGGTGCGCGGGTTGAAGCCCGGCGGCAGTTCGATGTGGTCCTGCAGCGCCACCTCCGGCTCCAGCGGGCCGTGCCGGAACGCCAGGTAGCTCTCGGCGCGGTAGCGCAGCAGCGTGCTCACCGGGCGGTTGGTCAGCCATTGCAGTTCCCGCGTCATGCGGGTGCGCATGCCTTCGGGCAGTTCCGGTGCCTGCGGGGTGGCCTCCAGCACGAACAGCCAGGGGCGGCGGCTGGGCTCCATGGTCACCTCGTAGCGCACCGGCTCGCCGGTCACCGCCAGATTGGGCGGCAGGGCCATGGTCTCTGGGAAACCCGAGCGCAGAGGGCGCCATTCGGCACCGTCGAAATCGCTGAACACCGGGCCGCGGAAGTAGAGCAGGCCCTGTGGCGGTGGCATTGCGCCGTCGAACTTCACGCGCAGGGCGATGGCATCGTCCAGCACCACCTTGGCGATCTGGCCCACGCGCATGCTGTTGCTCAATCCGCTGCGCCCGGCGGCATCGTCACCGGGTGTGCCCCACAGAGGGGAGAGCCGGGGGAACAGCAGGAAGAGCACCAGCATGATGGGCGCACCCAGCAGGGCCATGCGGGCGGCAATGCCCGCGGCTTCGCCCAGCGAGGGCCGGCCCACCGGCATGTGGGCGTTGACCAGCGCGGTGAGCAGCGCCAGGAGTGCAACCAGGATGCCCGCGGCCGTGAGCAGGGTCTGCGAATAGAAGAAGTGGGTGAGCAGCAGGAAGAAGCCGAGGAAGAAGATGACGAAGGCGTCGCGCCGCGCGCGCATTTCCAGGGTCTTGAGCGCCAGCAAGACCACGATCAGGGTGACGCCGGCATCCCGCCCGAGGATGGTGCGGTGTGTGGCCCAGGTGGCGCCCAGCAGCAGGGCCAGCAGACCCACGCGCCAGGCCCAGCCCGGCAGCGGCCGGCCGCGCAGCGTGAGCACGGTGCGCCAGACCAGGACGGTGGCGGTGAGCAGCGTGCACCACCAGGGTATGTGGGCGGCTTGCAGGAACACCACCCAGCCGATCACCGCGAGCAGGAAGAGGGTGTCGCGCGATTCCCGGGGCAGGCGGGATCCCCAGCCGCTCAAGCCTCCTTCAGGATGGGCGCGCGAAGCGCGGCGGGCGGAGGTCAGCATAGGGCCAGCGCCTCCATGCAGCGTGCGCGGTGCGCCGGCCCTTGCGCGGGTGCGATTTCGCGTCCGGGCAGGCGCAGGCCGAAGTCCAGTCCCATGCGGTCGGCCATGATGACCCAGGCGGTGAGGCGGGAGAGCCGGGCCTCGAAGTCCGTGGCGCCACAGCGGGCGTGGTCCAGCCAGAGCTGCTGGCGTTGGCTGGACAGCGCTTCCCTGCTGACCAGTTCGTCGCGGCCGCTGGCAAAAGCCTGCGCGGCTTTTTTCCAGACCACCGCCTTCATCGGGTCGCCTCGCTGGTAGCTGCGCACGCCATCGAATTCGCCCGTGCTCTGGACGCGCGCACTGCCGGAGCTGCCGGGCTCGGGTTCACCCGCGGGCAGTGCTGGAGGCTGGTGTTCGGGTTCGGGGTAGACCAGCACCGTGGCAGCCGGACGCCACAGCGTCCAGACACGGAAGGTGCCGAGCGGAAACAGGGTGAGCGCGGTCAGTGCGGGCAGGGCGTGCAGGCCCCGTCGGGCGGTGGGCCAGGCCACCTGCAGTTGCACGCTGCCCTGGGCGGGCACGTCGGTCCAGGCCAGGGCCGTCATCTGCAGGCCACCGTCCCCCACCACGCCCATGCCGATGCCATGGCGTGCGCTCGCTCGCTCGCTGGTCAGCCGCACGTCCAGTTGCACGGCCTGCCCTGCGTGCACTGGTGTTGGAGGTGGCAGGTGCAGGGTCAGGCCGCGCAGATTGGCATGGCATACGTGCATGCCCACGGCGGCCGTGCCCGCCAGCAGGAAGGTCAGCAGGTAGCCGAGATTGAGCTGGTAGTTGATGCTGGCCACCAGCAGGAGCAGCAGGGTGAAGGCCAGCATCCAGCCCGCGCGGGTCGGCAGGATGTAGACGTTGCGCTGTGTCAGCAGCGTGACGTCGCGCCGTGGCAACCGCGACGCGAACCAGTGGCGCACGCGGGCGCGAACATGGGCCAGCGGGCTGCGCAACGGGTGGGGCAGGGGTTGCGCCAGGTCCATGGCGGTGGATCTTCTTTCTCAGGCCAGCGGCACCGACTGCACCATGGCACGGACCTGTTCCACCGCGCCGCGACCGGCATCTCCGACCGGGATCAGCCGGTGCCCGATCGACTGCGGCAGGATGGCCTGCACGTCGTCGGGCGCCACGTAGTCGCGCCCGCTGAGCAGGGCCTGCGCCTTGGCAGCGCGGATCACCGCGATACCGGCCCGCGGACTCAGGCCCTGCAGGAACCACTGGCCGGAGCGGGTTGCGGCGATCAGGTCCTGGACATAGTCGAGCAGGGCGTCCGATGCATGCACCTGCAGCACCTGCTGTTGCGCGTCGAGCAGGTCCTGGGGCGACATGAGCTGGTCCATCGAGGCCACCAGGTCACGCCGGTCCTGGCCGGTCAGCAGGCCGCGTTCGGCGGCGCGGTCCGGATAACCCAGCGAGATACGCATCAGGAAACGGTCGAGCTGCGACTCGGGCAAGGCATAGGTGCCGAGCTGGTCGTGCGGATTCTGCGTGGCGATGACGAAGAACGGCACCGGCAGCGCGCGCGTCTCGCCCTCGGCCGTCACCTGCTTTTCCTCCATGGCCTCGAGCAGTGCGCTCTGGGTCTTGGGACTGGCGCGGTTGATCTCGTCGGCCAGCAGCACCTGCGCGAAGATCGGGCCGGGATGGAACACGAAACTCTCCGTGCCGCGTTCGTAGATCGATACGCCCGACAGATCGCTGGGCATCAGGTCGGAGGTGAACTGCACGCGCGAGAAATGCAGGCCGAAGCTGCGGGCCAGCGCATGGGCCAGCGTGGTCTTGCCGACGCCGGGCACGTCCTCGATCAGCAGGTGACCGCCGGCCAGCAGGCAGGCCACGCAGTCCTGGATCTGGGTCGATTTGCCGACGATGACCGTGTTAAGCTGACGCAGTACCCGTTCCAGTTTTTCTTGTGGATGCATGGCATGACGTTACCCGAAAATCGCGACCGCGCTGCGACGCCATGAGCAAGACCGGATACTTCACTCATCCGTCTTGTCGGCAGCATGAGATGGGACGCGGGCATCCCGAATGCCCGGAGCGGCTCGACGCGATCGAGGACCGGCTGCTGATCTCGGGACTGGACGTCGCCCTCGATCGACGCGAAGCGCCCGCCGCGCCGCTGGCCGACATCGAGCTGGCCCA
>NZ_JAHCKL010000005.1 GCF_026125785.1 Hydrogenophaga sp. | reverse complement strand
CCGGGTTCGAGAGGCGGGGCTTTGCCCCCGACGAGCTTTTGCCGGACCTGGTCCGCTGCGCGGCCCTGGCTCGTCCGTCAAAACTCGTCGGCTCCCCCACCGGCCGCAGCCGGCCCGGGGCTCACGCCCCCACCTCGCTGGCTCCACGACGACAACTACGCTGCGCTTCGGGCTCGTCGTCGTGGCCCATCAAGGCGGCTCCCCCGGGCAGGCCCCTTGTGGGCCTGCACACGCGCTGCAGCGTGCGTACGCATCTGACGACGCCGCATGCGTAAAACGGCCCCGAGGCCGAAGGCGTCGGGGCCGAGTGGAAACCTCTTCCAATCCAAGAGGAAACAAGGATCGGCTCGCGACCCTCATTGGGGTATAGCGCAACCGACTCGCTTTGTTGAAGCGAAAGACGCAAAAAAAAGCCCGGACACGAGGTCCGGGCAAGAGTAGAGGAAACACAACTACCACATGAAGAGGCGAAGGCCCGCAGAAGCAAACTACTGACCTTCACCACCGTATAGCGCATCTAGTAGCGCATGGCAGCCAACT
Organism: Hydrogenophaga sp.; assembly: GCF_026125785.1. Lineage (GTDB taxonomy): Bacteria > Pseudomonadota > Gammaproteobacteria > Burkholderiales > Burkholderiaceae_C > Hydrogenophaga. Next base: position 228,857 of record NZ_JAHCKL010000005.1, on the reverse strand, counting down.
CCTCACCGGCAAAAATCACCCACTGTCGTCGAGCGATTCTCTTCGCTGGCGCAAATCAGCCAGCGCCCCAGCTCAGGCAAAAACCCAAGTTCCGGCCACTACGCTGTCGATCTCGCTGGCACGCCACGCAACGCTGCGCCCCCCCAAGCTCACAGAGGCCGGGAAGCGACCAGACCGGACGCCGGCATACCAGGTCGCGCGGCAAACGGGGATGCGTGCCAACACGTCTGGAAGACGCAGCAGCTTGTCATTTTCTTGATACACGAGAAATCTCCACCCGGAGGATTGAAGATGACTTGCCTCGTGGCCACTCGTGATGAGCATGCCGAATCGAAATCTACCTGCCGACTACTCGCCGGGTACGCGAAAAGCCAGTTGGCCGCTGACAGCGTCCACAACAGTATAGGAAGCAACTGCACGATCTTGGACGATCTGGCATAGCGTCAAAATAGCGGCTGATCGCTATGAGTTTTTTGTTCCCCCTCGAAATCGAGGATGTCGAACTGCCGATGGCACGACTTTTCAGGAACCGGCAAGCTCACGTGCCGCGCAAAACTCAGCGCCAGGAGAATGCGGGTAACGAGGCGGGTAACAGAAACACTGATTCGAACATTATTTGATATAAATCAATAGGTTATAAAAACAATGAAACTCGCCACCTGGAACATCAACTCCCTCACCGTGCGCCTGCCCCAGGTACTCGACTGGCTGGCTGTACAGCCGGTGGACGTGCTGGCCTTGCAGGAACTCAAGCTCACCGACGACAAGTTTCCTGCGCAGGCCTTTGCCGAAGCCGGTTACCAGGCGGTGTGGTTCGGGCAGAAGACCTACAACGGCGTGGCCTTGCTCAGCCGCACACCGGCCACCGAGGTGGTGCGCAACATTCCAGGCTTCGAAGACGACCAGGCACGCGTGCTGGGCGCCACCATAGACGGCGTGCGCGTGATCGGCGCCTACTTTCCCAATGGCCAGGCGCCGGACAGCGACAAGTTCGCCTACAAGATGCGCTGGCTGGACGCGCTGCGCGAATGGGTGCGCGACGAGATGGCAGCCCACGAAAAGCTGGTGCTCATGGGCGACTACAACATCACCTTTGATGACCTGGACGTATGGGATCCGGTCGGCCTGGCGGGCACCATCCATTGCACGCCCGAGGAGCGGGCGCAACTGCAGTCGCTCATCGGACTGGGCCTGAGCGATGCGGTGCGGCTGTTCGAGCAGCCTCCCAAGAACTACAGCTGGTGGGATTACCGGGATCTGGCCTTCCGCCGCAACCGGGGCCTGCGCATCGATCACATCCTCATCAGCGAGGCACTCAAGGCGCGCGCCAGCGCCTGCGCTGTCGACAAGACACCGCGCAAGAACGAGCGTCCCAGCGATCACGCGCCGGTGGTGCTCACTCTAGATTGAGTTCCTGGATCTTGCGGGTGATGGTGTTGCGACCAATGCCCAGCTTGTGAGCCGCCTCGATGCGGCGTCCGCGCGTATTGGCCAGCGCGGTCTGGATCAGGCGCGTCTCGAAACGGCGCGTAAGCACGTCCCACACATCTGTGCGACCTTCCTCCAGCAGCGTCAGGGCCTCGGCCTGCAGGCCACTCTCCCAGGCCAGCGCGCCAGCCCCCGCGGGGGCTTGTGCGGCCGCTGGCGCCTCTTCACCCTGAGCGGCAAGCGCATCGCCTGACAGCAAGGGCTCGGCCGCCGGAGCCAACGGCGCGGCGGGCGCCACGGCAGACGGCGGCGCCTGCAAGGGAGCCGCCACCGCAGGCGGCAGCACGGTCCCGCTGGAGGACAGCACCTCGGGAGGCAGGTCCTTCACTTCAATGACCTGAGCCGGCGCCATGACCGTGAGCCAGTGGCACACGTTCTCGAGCTGGCGCACGTTGCCGGGAAAGTCGAAGCCACTGAGCAGACGCAGCGCGGCTTCCGAGATGCGCTTGGGCTCCACGCCCAATTGACGGGCGCTCTGCTGCAGGAAGAAGCGCGTGAGCATGGGCACATCCTCACGCCGCTCGCGCAACGCCGGCAGGCGCAGGCGTATCACGTTCAGGCGGTGGAAAAGGTCCTCCCGGAACACGCCTTCCTTGACGCGTTGCTCCAGGTTCTGGTGGGTGGCGGCAATCACGCGCACATTGGCGCGCACGGCGCTGTGGCCTCCCACGCGGTAGAAGTGGCCATCCGAGAGCACGCGCAGCAGGCGCGTCTGCAGGTCAAACGGCATGTCCCCGATTTCATCGAGGAACAGCGTGCCGCCATCGGCCTGCTCGAAACGGCCGCGGCGCATGGTCTGCGCGCCAGTGAAGGCGCCACGCTCGTGGCCGAACAGCTCGGACTCCAGCAGATCCTTGGGAATCGCGGCCGTGTTGATGGCCACGAATGGCCCGCTGGCGCGCGGCGAGTGCTTGTGCAGGGCGCGCGCCACCAGTTCCTTGCCGGAGCCGGATTCGCCCGTGATCAGCACCGTAACCTGGCTCTGGCTCAGCCGCCCGATGGCGCGGAACACATCCTGCATGGCGGGCGCCTGGCCGAGCATTTCAGGGGCCGCGGTCATGCGCTCCTCGGCCACCTCCTCGCGCTGACTCTCCTCCACCGCGCGGCGAATGAGCTCCACCGCCTTGGGCAGGTCAAACGGCTTGGGGAGGTACTCGAAAGCCCCCCCCTGAAAGGCCGACACCGCACTGTCCAGATCGGAGAAGGCGGTCATGATGATCACGGGCAGGCCGGGCAAGCGCTCCTTGACCTTCTCCAGCAGTTCCAGGCCCGAGCCGCCGGGCATGCGGATATCGCTCACCAGGATCTGGGGCCCCTCGCTCTCGGGGGTCTCCGTCAGGGCGCGCAGCACATCCTGCGGGTTGGTAAAGCTGCGGGTAGGCAGGTTCTCGCGCAGCAGCGCTTTCTCGAGCACGAAGCGGATCGATTGATCGTCGTCCACTATCCAGATCGGCTTCATGTAGATGTCTTCCCTTTCTTGTGGCGCGGCGGTCGCTGGCGTGAGTCGGTTGTCGGACTAGGGCAGCGGGATCAGGATCTTGAAATCCGTCTCCCCCGGCACGCTCTCGCACTCGATCAGGCCATGGTGCTGCTGTACGAACGTCTGCGCCAGTGTCAGCCCCAGGCCGGAGCCGCCGTCGCGCCCCGACACCAGCGGGAAGAAAATGCGGTCCTTGATCGAGTCCGGCACACCGGGCCCGTTGTCGATCACATGCAATTCCAGTGCCAACCGGTAGCGCTGCTTGCCAAAGGTCACCTGCCGGCCAACGCGGGTGCGGAACACGATGCGCGCATCGCCCGCAGCCATGCGTTCGTGCAGCGCCTGGGCCGCGTTGTGGGCGATATTGAGCACCGCTTGAATGAGCTGCTCGCGATCGCCGCGAAACTCGGGAATGGACGTGTCGTAGTCACGGATCACCTTCAGGCCCTTGGGAAACTCGGCCAGGATGAGGGAGCGCACACGTTCGCAGACCTCATGGATGTTGACGTCTCCCACCACGTGAGGTCGGCGGTGGGGCGCCAGCAGGCGATCCACCAGCGACTGCAGCCGATCCGCCTCGTGGATGATGACCTGGGTGTACTCGATGAGTTCACGCGAATCGAGCTCCATCTGCAGCAGCTGGGCCGCGCCCCGAATGCCGCCCAGGGGGTTCTTGATCTCGTGCGCCAGGTTGCGGATCAGTTCCTTGTTGGCCTGCGCCTGGTCAATCAACCGCTCCTCTCGCTCCTGGCGCGCCTGCTGCTCCAACGGCAACAGCTCAACGACCGCCTCGCCAGGCACGTCGGTCTGCGCCACCACCACGTGTACCGGCAAGGCATCGTGGTTGAGCCGCTTGAGCCAGGCGTCGTAGCGCAGTGCGGCGAAATGGTTGCCCCTTGCTCCGTGCAAGGCGCCTTCCAGCAGCGACGGATCGGTAAAGCAGTCCTGAAACCGGGTACCCGTGATGCTGCGACGGGACATGCCCAGCGCGTCCTCCAGCGCGGCGTTCGCGTACTGCACGACGCCCTGCTCGTCGACCACGGCCACCAGCGTGGCCAGCAGGTCCAGGGACTGGAACCGGGAGAACGCCGAGGACGGGTCGTCCGGATCGGCGGCGGCAGGGGAGATGGGCGGCGAGGTCTTTTTCAAGCCGCCTATTTTGCGGCAGAACCCGAAGCATTGGCGGATGGAGCGCCGCCGCCCAGGCGGCCCAGTTCACGCTGGATGCTGGCGACGTCGCTCTCGGCACGCGTGACGGCGGCCTTGAGTTCGGCCACGCGGTCCAGGTAGCGCTGGTAGTTGCGCGACTCGATGCCCTGCTTCTCGGGCTCGCCATTGGCGTATTCCTTGCGGGCCTGCGCCAGGCGTTCCTCGGCCTTGCGCAGTTCGGCCTCCAGGATGGCGCGCGCATCGCTGTCCCGGGCACGCTGCGCCGAGGAGTCCACGCGGTCACTGCCGCTGCGGCTCGATGTGGCCGGCGCGCTGCGCGCGGGCGGCGCCACGCGCGTGCCTTCGATGATGGTGATGTTGCCGCCCTGCATTTGCGTGCAACCCTTGCTCTTGGCCACCTGAGGGTCGTTCGTGTACTCGTTTCCACAGCGGAAGATCTGGGCCTGGGCCACGGCCAGAGAGCCCAGCGCCACGGCGGCGATGGTCAGGACACGGGTGGTGCGAAAGATCAGGGGAAAGGACGACACGGCAACTCCAGCGAAACGCGGCTGCCCCCGGTGCAGGGGCTCGGAAAGGCGCGGGCCAGTATGACCGAAAACGCCACAAAAAAGTGCCCGCGAGCGCGAACGGTGCTTCTGAGCCGCCGGGGCCACAAAAAAAGGACCGCAACAGCGGTCCTTTCGTGGCGCGGAATCTCTGGCCCGGCATCGCCGGGCCAGGGATCCATCACAGGCTGTAGTACATCTCGTACTCGACCGGGTGCGGCGCCATGCGGAAGCGCGTGACCTCCTGCATCTTGAGGTCGATGTAGGCATCCAGCATGGAGTCGGTGAACACGCCGCCCTTGGTCAGGAAGGCGCGGTCCTTGTCGAGGTACTCCAGAGCCTGGTCCAGGCTGCTGCAGACGGTGGGAACCAGCTTGTCCTCCTCGGGAGGCAGGTGGTAGAGATCCTTGGTGGCGGCTTCGCCAGGATGGATCTTGTTTTCCACGCCGTCCAGGCCAGCCATCATCAGGGCCGAGAAAGCCAGGTAGGGGTTGGCCGAAGGATCGGGGAAGCGCGCTTCGATGCGGCGGCCCTTGGGGTTGGCCACATACGGGATGCGGATGGAGGCCGAGCGGTTGCGCGAGCTGTAGGCCAGTTTCACCGGGGCTTCGAAGCCAGGCACCAGGCGCTTGTAGCTGTTGGTGCCAGGGTTGGTGATGGCGTTGAGCGCGCGGGCATGCTTGATCACGCCGCCGATGTAGTACAGCGCGAAGTCGGACAGGCCCGCGTAGCCGTCACCGGCGAACAGGTTCTTGCCGTCCTTCCAGATGGACTGGTGCACGTGCATGCCCGAGCCGTTGTCGCCAGCGTAGGGCTTGGGCATGAAAGTGGCGGTCTTGCCATAGGCATTGGCCACGTTCCACACCACGTACTTCAGGACCTGGGTCCAGTCGGCGCGCTCCACCAGGGTGGAGAACTTGGTGCCGATTTCGTTCTGGCCAGCGCCCGCCACTTCGTGGTGGAACACTTCGACCGGAATGCCCAAGGACTCCAGAATCAGGGACATCTCGGCACGCATGTCCTGCGTGCTGTCGACCGGGGGAACCGGGAAGTAGCCACCCTTGACGGTGGGGCGGTGACCGCGGTTGCCGCCTTCGAGCTTGGCGCCGCTGTTCCAGGGAGCCTCGTACTCCTCGATCTCGAAGAACACGCGGCCGGGCTCGTTGCTGAAGCGCACGCCGTCGAAGATGAAGAACTCGGGCTCCGGTCCGAAGTAGGCGGTATCGCCCAGGCCGGAAGCCTTGAGATAGGCCTCTGCACGCTTGGCGATGGAGCGCGGATCGCGGTCATAGGCCTTGCCGTCGCCCGGCTCGATGACGTCGCACTGCAGGAACAGGGTGGTCTCTTCGAAGAACGGATCGATGTTGGCGGTATTCGGGTCGGGCATGAGCTGCATGTCCGAGGCTTCGATGCCCTTCCAGCCCGCCACCGAGGAACCGTCGAACGCATGGCCCGAGGTGAACTTGTCCTCGTCGAAGGCGGAAATCGGCACGGTCACGTGCTGTTCCTTGCCTCGGGTGTCGGTGAAGCGGAAGTCGACAAACTTGACTTCGTTGTCCTTCACCAGTTGCATGACGTCTGCGACGGTCTTGGCCATCAAATACTCCTGTAGCTGGATGAGTTGGGGAATTGAAAACGAAAACGACGCTGCAATGAAGCAGTATTTGTGCCACCGTCGGGTCCATCGGTATGCCCCTGGCAAAGGGCGCCCCGGATTATGGCGCAGTCCATGCGCCACAAAGGTTCGGCGTGGCAGGACCCAGCCCCGTTTTCCAGCAAGCGCGCACCAAGCCGCATTCTCAGACCACAAAATGCACTACAACAGTGCATTCACAGTGTGAAGCACCGGAGACAAGGCTCAGGAACGCACCATTTCGGGGCCAGTTTGTGCACCATGGGCTTGCAGCCCCGCCAGCAGTTCAGGGTAGGCGGCAGCCACCGCGTCCGGGCCACCCTTGACGCCCAGTTCGATGTGGCGGCCGTACTCGGGATGGTCGACACTGGGCAGGCTGAACACCTTCACCGGATGGGCCCGTTCGATCTGCTCCATCAGGGGCGTGAGGGTGGCCTCCATGGCACCGAAGACGATCACCGATCGCTCCATCCACGCCCCCCGACGTCCCAGGTGGGCGTATTGGCGATCCAGCACACCCTCGATCATGGGCCAGGCCATAACGGGAAAGCCTGGTAAAAAGTGCACCGTCCCGCCACCCGGTCCGTCACAGCTGAAGCCGGGAATCTTGTTGTAGGGGTTCTCGATGATGCGCGAGCCCACCGGAAACACCCCCATGTTGTAGCGGTGCACGTTGTCCGGCCGCGTCGGCTCGAACACCTCCCCCCGCTCCGCGGCCATGTCACGCATGCGGGATTCGATGAGATCGCGCGCCTGCGGGTGCAGGGCCAATTCCAGCCCCAGCGCGGCAGCAGCGCACTGGCGCGTATGGTCATCGGGCGTGGCGCCAATGCCGCCACAACTGAACACGACGTCGCTCCCCGCGAAGGCCTCGCGCAGCGTGCCGGTGATGCGCTCGCGCTCATCGCCCACAAAACGGGCCCAGGCCAGCGAGAGCCCCCGCTGCGACAACAGCTCGATCACCTTGGAAAGATGCTTGTCGCTGCGCTTGCCGGAGAGGATCTCGTCGCCAATGATGATCAGGCCGAATGCGGGTGTCATGGGTTCGGAAGGGGCGGATGGGAGGGGGCCGGGCCGGGCGCGGGAAGTTCAGGTGCCTGCGCGCCCAAGTCCGGCGCCAGCGGGGCCTCGTCCACGACTTCAACAGGCACTCGCGCGCGCAGGCGCTGCAGTGCCGTCAATGCGTAGTGCGCGAACCACAGCGAGGAGAACGCGAACACGAGCGTGTAGATCCAGATGGCCACGGGCACCAGGACCGGCGCCAGCGCGATGAACATGGCACCCGATGCCCACAACAGGCTGGGCGCAGCACCCAGATAGCCGCTGAGCACGCCCATGAGCAGCAGGCTGCCACGGTTCTCGCGCAGGATGAGCTTGCGCTCCTCGCTGCTCGCGTGGGTGGCCAAGGCGTCGAAGGCGAACACCCGGTAGGTCAGCCAGCCCCAGATCAGGGGTGGCAGGATGAGCACCAAGGGCGGCACCAGCCACAGCGGCATGGACAGCACCAGCACCACCACCGCCAGCAGGGTGGACCCCAAGGACCACAGCACGCTCACCACCAGCGAACCGCCGTGCTTGCGCTCCAGAGTGGGAAAGCGCCGCTGGCCGACCAGTTCCACCATGGCAGGCGTCATGAACATGGCGACCAGCAGCAAGCACAGCAGGACGATGATGGGCGTGGCCAGCACCAGCACCAGCAACGGAGCGAACACCACCCGCAGGGAACCCGCGCCCACCCGGTCCAGCCAGCCCAGAAAGGCTTGCACCAGATCGAAGGCCTCCAGCCAGGAAGTGACCGATGCCACCGCGCTGTCCCAGAAGAAGTAACCGAGTCCAAAAGACAAGGCCACCATGAGAATCAGGGGGAGGAAAGACAGCGCGATCACGCGCGGATGCACGCAGTACATCACCGCGCGCCAGAAGGAGTCGAAGAGCTGCGACATGGCGGCAAGAATACAGGCAACGCAAGGCCCCCGCTGTCGCCAGACAGCGAGCCCGTTACGATCGGTGGCATGAACCGCATAGAGATCGAGGGCGTGGGGCTGGAAGTCGCCCACATTCCGGGGCCCAACGACCGGGCGCCACTGATCTTCCTGCACGAAGGCCTGGGCAGCGTGGCCATGTGGCAGCAGCGCGGCAGACACTGGCCACGCGAACTCTGTGAAGCCAGCGGCCGGACCGGCTGGCTGTATTCGCGTCGGGGCTATGGCCAATCGGACCCAATTCCCGATGTGCGCGGCGACCCCGTGGATCTGGGCTTCTGGTCCAGCGGCCGGCACCTGCCTGACTACATGCACCGCGAGGCCTGGCGCGTGTTGCCCGCCGTGCTGGCCGCGCTGGGTGTGACGCGGCCACCGGTGCTGGTGGGCCACTCCGACGGCGCGACGATCTCACTGCTCCATGCCAGCCAGCACCCGGTGGCGGCCTGCATTGCCATGGCCCCGCACGTCATCGTGGAAGACGTCTCTCTGCGCGCCATCTCGCAGGCCCGGGATCTGTATCTGAGCGGGGGCGACAGCCCTGCGGGGCTGCGCGCCCGGCTCGCCCGCTACCACGCGGACGTCGACAACGCCTTCTGGCAGTGGAACGATATCTGGCTGGACCCGGCGTTCGCGGCCTACGACATCCGCGGCGAATGCGGCCGGATCCGGGCACCGCTGTGCCTCGTCCAGGGTCTGGGCGACGAATACGGCACGATGGCCCAGTTGCGCGCGATCGAAGCGGCCGCTCCCCAGGCGTGCATCACCGGACTCCCCGACTGCGGCCACAGCCCACATACGGACCAGCCGGACGCGGCGACGGCCGCGTTGCGCACATTCCTCGAGACAGTGGACTGACTGCGACACGGCGAGGGGCCAGGTCAGCCATCAAATGCCGACGGACACCCTGTCAAACTTCGCAAACTTCGTACAAACCCCAAGGAATTCACGCCCGGCTCGTGCGGACAAGCGACAGCATTCGCCGTTTTCGCGGCAAACACCTACACTTTGATACAAATTCCCTCCCCACTGCCCGTCACCATGATCGAATGGAACAACCCCTGGCTGCTTGCCCTGCTCGCCCCCGCCCTGCTGGCGCTGGGGGCGCTGGCGCACCGCTGGTGGACGGACAGGCAGGCCCGTGAGCGGCGACGCATCCCCAAACACTGGCCACTGAGCACGCGCGCCCTGGCCAACAGCGAGGAGGCCCGGGTCTGGCACTGGCTGGCGCGAGCGTTCTACGACCACCACGTCATGATCAAGCTGCCGGTCACGCGCTTCACCCTGCCGCGCAACAAGGAACAAGGCATGGAGTGGTACAAGTTGCTGGGCGGCGTGTACTGCACCTTCACGGTCTGTCGCTCAGACGGCCGCGTGCTCGGTTGCCTGGACGTGCCGGGCAGCGCGGGCTTGCCGCGCAGCACGCGCGCGCTCAAGCACTCTCTGCTCACCCAATGTGGACTGCCCTACTGGGTGGTGCGCTCCAACAGCCTGCCCACGGTGGCCGAGATTCGGGGTGAATTCCTGGGTGAGTCGACCCTCAGCCAGGCGATGCGCGAGCGCGAAATGGAAGAGCGCGCCATCATCGCCGCTCAGGCCAACCTGCGCACCGCCCTCACACGCCAGCGCAGCAGCCGCAACAGCGATTTCGGCCCGTTGTCCAACTGGCCCAACAGCACCACCGGCGGAGACCCGCGCAGCGATTTCCCGCGCAGCGACTTCAACTCGCAGTGGCCGGAGAACTCTTTCCTCATGCCGCTGGACAGCCGCAAGGGCGACCTTCTCTAGGGCGAACAGGCCCTAAGCGGCCTTCTCACGCTTGCGCGTGAGCGCAAGCACCTCGTCCGGCGTCAGCCAGCGCCACTGCCCTTCGGGCAGTTCCGGGGTCAGCACCAGCGTCCCGATCGCGCTGCGGTGCAATCCCTCCACACGGTTGCCGACCGCTGCCACCATGCGCTTGACCTGGTGGTACTTGCCCTCGGTGAGCGTCATGCGCAGATGGTGTTCGTTCACCGCCACGCAGTCCTGCGCCCGCACCGCGGCGGGATCGTCGTCAAGAACCACGCCGTCCAGAAGCCGGCGCACCTGACGTGCATCCAGCGGGTGTTTCACCTGTGCCTCGTAGACCTTGGGTACATGGTGGCGCGGAGAGGTCATGCGGTGGATGAACTGGCCATCGTCGGACAGCAGCAAGAGGCCCGTCGTGTCGTGATCCAGGCGGCCCACGGCCTGGACACCGGCTGCCGCGCCGCCTCCGCGCGCACGCAGCGGCGCTGGCAGCAGCGTATAAACGCTCGGATGCGCGCCCGGTTTGTGCGAACACTCGAAACCTGCAGGCTTGTTCAGCATCAGATAGGCACGCAACTGGTATTGCCAGGACTCGCCCTGCACGCGAAAACATAGGCCCTTTTCCTCGAAAAGAGCCGTCGGATCGGTACATGGCGAAGCCTCATCGCCCACACTGACCAGTCCCTGCTGAACCAGGCCGCTGCATATGCGGCGCGTCCCGAAGCCCTGAGAAAAAAGGATGTCCTGCAACTGCATCATGGTGGCCCGATTGTCGCTGCTGCACCCTACGCCTCAGGCGAGCTGAAAAACACCTCATGAAAGAACGACTTGGACGCTGGTTGCCCAGCCCCGAAACCCTGCAACGCAACCGCTGGCTGCGCTGGATGGGCCCGGTCATCCATCACCCCCGGCTCTGGCATCTCAACCGCAAAGGTGTTGCCCTGGGGCTGGCACTGGGGATCTTTTTTGGTCTGTTGATTCCGTTTGCGCAGATCCCCGCTTCGGCCGCGCTGGCGGTGGCGTTGCGCGCCAACCTGCCCGTCGCCGTGGCCAGCACACTGGTGACGAACCCAGTGACGTTCGGCCCGGTCTACTACGCTGCCTACCGGCTGGGAAAGGCGTTGCTGGGCGAAGCCCCTGCGCCTGACGATGTGGCCATGCAACAGTTGCAGGCCGTTCACCAAGAGCCTGAGGCGGCCCAGTCGAGAAGCCTGGGCGAACGCCTGTCCCTCTGGTGGCACCGGTTCGGCAACGTGGGCAAGCCACTGGCGCTCGGCCTGGCATTGATGGCCACCGTCGGCGGCCTTGCGGCCTTCTTCATCACCAACGGCCTGTGGGTACTGCGAACGCGCTGGGTGCGCCGAAAACGCCTGCGTGCACGGTCCGAGCCCCCGAGGAATACGCGCCCTCCCACACAGGACCCTTCTTAGAATCGCGTCATGCGTGTGCGCTCTGTCTTGTTGTTGCTGCTGATCCTGTTGTCATTCACGATGGCAGCGGCGATGGCATGCGCCTCTCACGCAACGCTGTCCCACGGCGCCAGCAGCCCGTCCTCCAATCCGGGTCATTGCGCACACGGCACCGTCGCAGCGGACACCGTGGATCTCGACTGCAGCGCGTGCCATGCCAACTGCATGGCGACATTGCCGGACGGACCCCCTGCGCTCCCCACCGGCCCGGCCACGCGGCTTCTTGCGCGCGCAGCGCCCAACCTGCCCTCACCATGGCAGGCACCGCCGGAGCGCCCGCAGTGGCGCCGCCAAGCCGGCGCGCTGTGGCAGGCACGCACCTGACCTGCCCCTCCGCGCCGGCCTGTTCGAACGGATTGCCCGCGCACCGCGGGCAACCACTGCACCGTTTCCGAAACAAGGCTGCATTCCATGCCAACAACACACATCCCGACGCGGGCCTGGGGGTGGCTCACGGCCGCCTGGGCCATCGCCCTCCTGTCCACGCTGGCCGCGCTGTTCATCGGTGAGGTCATGGGCATGACGCCCTGCCTGCTGTGCTGGTACCAGCGCATCTGCATGTTCCCCCTGGCGGTCATGCTCGGTATGGCGGCATACCGGGGTGAACGGCAAGGCGCCCTCTACGCACTGCCCCTGGCCGCCTCGGGCACAGCGCTGGCGGCCTACCACACCGCCCTCGTGGCCGGCTGGGTTCCGGCGTGGTGGGTACCGTGCGGCACGGGCCCCTCGTGCGCACGCCAGAAGCTCGACATCCTCGATGGCATCCAGATTCCCTGGCTGTCCCTGGTGGCCTTTCTCGCCATCACGCTCCTTTTGATCACCTACCTCCGAAAGACCCGCTCATGAACACCAAGAAAATCGCCGTGCTCGGCCTGCTGGCCGTCCTGCTGGCCTTCTTCTTTCTCGGCATGAACACCTACCAGAAGCGCGAACAGGCCGCACAGGAAGAGCAAGTCCAGATCGAACGAGAACGCCTGGTCCGCATGCACTCGCCGGTCATCGGTCCGCAGATGGCGCCCGTCACCATCGTGGAGTTCTTCGACCCAGCCTGCGAAACGTGTCGAGCCTTCTACCCCATCGTCAAGGACCTCCTGGCCCGGTACCCGACCCAGGTGAAACTGGTCATCCGCTACGCACCTTTCCACCCTGGCTCGGACCAGGTCGTCAAGCTGCTGGAGGCCGCCCGCAAACAGGGCCGCTACCAGGCGGTGCTCGAGGCCGTGCTGGAAGCCCAGCCCCGTTGGGCCGACCATGGCCAGCCCGATCCGGCACTGGCCCTACCCGCGGCGGTCCAGGCGGGGCTCGACGTGGACCGCGCCAGCGCGGACATGCAGCGCCCGGAGATGCAGGCCCTGCTTCAACAGGACATCGAAGACCTCACTGCACTCAAGGTCACCCGCACGCCGACCTTCTTCGTCAACGGCCGGCCTCTGCCCAGCTTTGGACCCGAGCAACTCGCTGCGCTGGTCGCGCAGGAAGTGGCCAGGACAGCACCGCAGAAGTAACGCGCATCAGGAAGGCCGGCCACGCAGGACGCGAAGCCCGTTGGCAACCACCAGCAGGCTCGCGCCCATATCGGCGAAAACCGCCATCCACATGCTCGCGCTGCCCAGCACGGCCAACACCAGGAAGACGCCTTTGATGCCCAGTGCAAGGCTGATGTTCTGCACCAGGATCGCCTGCGTGCGCCGCGAAAGCCGGATGGTCTGCGGAATGCGCCGCAAGTCGTCGTTCATGATGACGACATCGGCGGCCTCCATCGCGGTGTCGGTTCCGCTGCCCCCCATGGCAAACCCCATGTCGGCCCGGGCCAGCGCGGGCGCGTCGTTGATGCCGTCGCCGGTCATCGCCACAAAGCCATGCTGCGCCTGCAAGCCCTCGATGGCGTTCAGCTTGTCTTCGGGCAGGAGATTGCCACGCGCGTCGTCTATGCCCGCCTCACGCGCAATGGCCGCAGCCGTGGCGGGGTTGTCACCCGTCAGCATCACCGACGCCACGCCCAGTGCGTGCAGCTCCGCCAGGGCTTCGCGGGAACTCTCCTTGATGGTGTCGGCCACCGCGAAGATCGCCAGCACCTCCTGCGGCGAAGCCAGCATGGTCAGGGTACGGCCTTGCGCCTCGTGCACGGCCAGCCGCGCCTCGATCTCGGGGCTGCACAGACCACGCTCTTCGATCAGACGGTGATTGCCCAGGACGAGATCCGCGTCTTCCACACGGGCCTGCACACCACGGCCGGCCAGCACCGTAAACCCGTCCAACACGCCGGTCTGCGGCTCCCCCAGCCCCTGCGCTATCGCCCTGGAAACCGGATGATCCGAATAGCCAGCCAATTGCGCGGCCCAGGACCGCACCTGCGCTTCAGGCTGGCTCGAAGCCAGTACCTCCACCGCCACCAGCCGGGGCTTGCCCTCGGTGATCGTGCCCGTCTTGTCCAGGGCTACGGCCCGTATACGCCGCGCGTTCTCCAGATGGACGCCTCCTTTGATCAGGATGCCCCGCCGCGCCGCGGCGGCCAGCCCGCTGACGACCGTGACCGGCGTGGAAATCACCAGCGCGCAAGGGCAGGCAATGACCAGCAGCACCAGGGCCTTGTAGACCGCCTGCAGCCAAGTCCAGCCCAGCAAGGGCGGCGCCAGCAGGCAGACCGCCAGCGCCAGCACGAACACCGCGGGCGTGTACACCGCCGCGAAACGGTCCACGAACTGCTGTGTCGGCGCGCGCGACCCCTGCGCCTGCTCGACTGCATGGATGATGCGCGCCAGCAAAGTGTTGTTCGCGGGTGCGCTCACACGCAGTTCAAAGGCACTGGTGGCATTGATGGTGCCCGCGAACACAGGGTCCCCGACCGCCTTGTCCACCGGGATGCTTTCGCCCGTGACAGCCGCCTGGTCGATCGCCGTCGTCCCCGACACCACCACGCCATCCAGCGGCACCCGCTCACCAGGCTTGACCCGCACGATGGCGCCAACCGCCACCGTCTTGGCGTCCGACCGAAGCCAGCTGCCATCCGCCTGCCGCACGTCGGCCGTCTCGGGCGTCATGTCCAGCAAACCCTTGATCGCGTTGCGCGCACGGTCTATCGACCGCGCCTCGATCAACTCGGCAATGGCGTACAGCGCCATCACCATCGCTGCCTCCGGCCATTGGCCGATGAGAAACGCGCCGGTCACCGCCACCGTCATCAACGCGTTGATGTTCAACCGCAGGCGGCGCAACGCGGCCAGCCCCTTCACATAGGTGGAGAAGCCGGCGAGCGCGATCGCTGCGGCCGCCAGCGCCATGCCCGAGACAGAAGCCAGCCACCCCGGCGGTGCCAGGTAGGCGATCAACTCGGCGCCCGCGGCCAGCACCAAGGCCAGCACATAGCGCGTCAGCCCTCGCCAGCCACCCTGAGGGTTGGCGTGGTCATGGCCATCGTCCAGGGCATGCGCGGGCCCGCCTTCCAAAGGCGCAAGCGCCTCGGGCTTGAAGCCCGCCCGGCGGATCAGTGTCAACGCGTCAGGCATGGAGTCAGCTGGCGCATCGATGGTCAAGGTGCGCGCGCCCAACTGGAAGTGCAGGCCCTTCAGACCCGGGAGATCCGCCAGCGCGTGCCGAATCTCGCCCTCCTCCGCCGCGCAGTCCATCGTTGGAATGCGAAAGGTTTGCGCACCGGTGGAGGCTGAAGCGGCAACAGACGCCGCAGCCCCATCACTGCGTAGCCCGGTGCCGTGGGCGCAGCAGGCATCATGACCGTGGCCTGAGTGGTCGTGATCGTTGTCTTGGTCGCGACGATGTGCGTGCATGACAGATTCCATCTGGGTCGTTGGGTATGACGCCATTGGAAACCCTGTAGCGGCCACGGAGTCAAGCGACGTATGGAACAAAGCCGAGGCACAAGAAAAACCCCGGCCCACGGAGCCGGGGTTTGTCATCGGTGGTGGAGCTGGGGGGATTTGAACCCCCGTCCGCAAGCCTTCTTCGCGCAGTTCTACATGTGTAGCCGTCTGGTTTGGGTCTCGCCCTCCGGGTCGCGCAGCGGCACGCTACCCGGCAAGCCAGCATCCTTGAATCTCACCCCGCGCCAAGATGCCCGACACGAAGCCAGCCGATGTGAATGCCCTCGCAGCCGGGAGGTCTTGCGACCCCCTTGCCCAGCCCATCGGCCTGCTGTTGCGAGGCTCACCGGTGTTTAAGCGGCGAGTGCGAAACGTTCGTCGTTTGCAGTTACTGTGTTTCTGCTGATTAACGAGGTGACAGAACCTCGACATGCCCTGCTGCGTGTCCGAACCCACGTCGAAACCAGTGCAGCCCCAAGGCGACGTAGTTTAAGGCACATCCAGCCATTTCAAGATCTCGTCCGGAGAAGTCACCTCTGCATCAGCGGCCCAGGCCGTCACATCCGCATCCACCCCCAGGTAGCCATAGCGCGCGGCGACGGTGGTCATGCCCGCAGCGCGGCCCGCCAGGATATCGCGCTCATCGTCACCGACGTAGATGCACTGCGATGGCGCCAGGGACAAGCGTCGCGCGGCCTCCAGCAAAGGCGCCGGATGCGGCTTGGCGTGGGGCGTGGTGTCGCCGCTGACAATGGCCGAAGCCGTCGAAAACAGGCCCATGGCCTGCGTGATCGGCACGGTGAAGCGCTGAGCCTTGTTGGTGACCACACCCCAGACAAGACCCCGAGCCTGCAACGACGCCAACAACTCCGCCACACCATCGAAAGGACGCGTGCGCTCCAGCAAGCACCGGGCATAGGCCTGCAGAAACTCCTCGCGCAAAGGCTCGTAGTCCTCATGCCCGGGTGTGATGTCGAAGGCAGCGCGCAACATGCCGCGAGCCCCCGCGCCCGCATGGGGTCGATAGCGATCCAGTGGCAGCGATGGCAGGCCCCGCTGCACCCGCATGCCATCGGCGGCGGCCCCAAGATCCGGGGCGCTGTCGATCAGCGTGCCATCCAGATCGAACAGAACCGCCCGCACCCCCCGGAAGAGACGCGCCGCGCTCATGGACGGCGGGTGGCCAGCAGGTAATTGACGCTGGTGTCTGCACTGAGCCAATAGCGACGAGTCAGGGGGTTGTACTCCATACCGCGGGTCTGTTGCAGGTCCAGGCCGGTGGCGCGGCAGTATGCCGCCAACTCACTCGGACGGATGAATTTCGCGTACTCGTGGGTTCCCTTGGGCAATAGCTGCAGCACGTATTCGGCCCCCAGAATGGCAAACAGAAAGGCCTTGGCGTTGCGGTTGATGGTGGAGAAGAACACCCAACCGCCCGGTTTCACCAGGCCATGACAGGCGCGAACCACTGAGGCCGGGTCGGGCACGTGCTCCAGCATCTCCATGCAGGTGACAACGTCAAACTCACCCGGCCGTTCGGCTGCCAGCGCTTCGGCACTGATCTCCTCGTAACGAACCTGGGTGGTACCAGCCTCCAGCGCGTGCAGTTGCGCCACCTTCAACGCCTTCACCGACAGGTCGATGCCCAGCACGTTTGCCCCCTTTCGAGCCATGGCGTCGGACAGTATCCCTCCGCCGCAGCCAACGTCCAGCACCGTTTTTCCCGCCAGCGGCGAGAGGTTGTCTATCCAGTCCAGCCTCAGCGGATTGATCTGATGCAGCGGACGAAATTCGCTTTCAGGATCCCACCAGCGATGGGCAAGATCGGAGAATTTGGCCAGTTCGGCAGGATCGGCATTGACGTGTGGGCTCATGGGCAAATTATCGCCCGTCGCAAGGCAACAAAAAACCGCGCCGAGGCGCGGTTTTCTGGGATGACGCTGAAGTGCGATCAGTTCTTGCGGGTACCGACCACTTCCACTTCCACGCGACGGTTCTTGGCGCGGCCTTCACGGGTAGCGTTGTCGGCCACCGGTTGGGTCAGGCCCTTGCCTTCGGTGTAGATGCGGTTGCTTTCGATGCCCTTGCTCACCAGGTAGGCCTTCACGGCTTCGGCACGGCGCACCGACAGCTTCTGGTTGTAGGTGGCGGCACCGGTGGAGTCGGTGTGGCCGACGGCAATCACGACTTCCAGAGCGATACCGGACACCTTGCTGGCGAGGTCGTCCAGCTTGGCCTTGCCTTCGGGCTTGAGCACAGCCTTGTCGAAGTCGAAGAAGGCGTCGGCGGCGTAGGTCACCTTGGATGCAACGGGAGCCGGGGCGGGTGCAGGAGCAGGTGCCGGGGCGGGAGCCGGGGCAGCAGCCGGAGCCGGCGCCGGGGCAGGTGCGGGCGCAGGAGCAGCCTTGGGAACGATGGCGCCGTCGCAACCTTGGGCAGCGGTGGCAGGCGTCCAGTTGGCATCGCGCCAGCAGAGTTCGTTCGTGCCGTTCTTCCAGACCGACTCGCCGGTGCCATTGCGCCAGTTGTCGATGGTTTGTGCGCCGGCGGCCGTTGCCATGGCGGCGGTTGCGAACAGCATTGCCACTTTGTTGAGTTTTTTCATGGTTTTCCTCTATATAAGCCGCAGACGATCTGCGAAACGAGAAGGACGCTTGTAGTGACCACCACTAAAACGCTGGAAACGATTGTGCCACAAGCTCGGATACCCCCAACCCGCAGCCCTGGAGCGCCTTTGGCTGGCTTAACACCCCGTTGCGATATTCGTTGTCGATACACAACAAAAGACCTCACCAGAGGCTGGTGAGCGCACACCTTAAAATCGCCTGTTGCCTTCGGGATCCATCCCCGCCACCGAGCCATCGCACATGACACAGTTCGCCAAAGAGACCCTGCCCATCAGTCTTGAAGAGGAGATGCGGCGCAGCTACCTCGACTATGCGATGAGTGTGATCGTGGGCCGAGCCCTGCCTGACGCGCGCGACGGACTTAAGCCCGTGCACCGGCGCGTGCTCTATGCCATGCATGAGCTCAACAACGACTGGAACCGGCCCTACAAGAAGTCGGCCCGTATCGTGGGCGACGTGATCGGTAAATACCACCCTCACGGGGACATCGCGGTGTACGACACCATCGTGCGCATGGCGCAGGACTTTTCCCTGCGCCACATGCTGGTGGACGGCCAGGGCAACTTCGGCTCGGTGGATGGCGACAACGCCGCGGCCATGCGCTACACGGAAATCCGCCTGTCGAAGATCGCGCACGAGATGCTGGCGGACATCGACAAGGAAACCGTCAACTACGGCCCCAACTACGACGGGTCCGAAAAAGAACCCCTGGTGCTGCCCTCGCGCCTGCCCAACCTGCTGGTCAATGGCTCAGCGGGCATCGCGGTGGGCATGGCCACCAACATCCCGCCGCACAACCTGAACGAGGTGGTCGACGCCTGCCTGCACCTGCTCAAGCACCCGCAGGCTTCTATTGATGAGTTGATGGAGATCATCCCGGCGCCGGACTTCCCCACCGCGGGCATCATCTACGGCATCAACGGTGTCAAGGACGGCTACCGAACCGGCCGTGGCCGCGTCGTGATGCGCGCCCGGTGCCATTTCGAAGACATCGACAGGGGCCAGCGCCAGGCCATCATCGTCGACGAGCTGCCCTACCAGGTCAACAAGAAGACGCTGCAGGAGCGCATTGCAGAGCTGGTGCACGAGAAGAAGATAGAAGGGATCAGCCACATCCAGGACGAGTCGGACAAGTCCGGCATGCGCCTGGTGATCGAGCTCAAGCGCGGCGAAGTGCCCGAGGTTGTACTCAACAACCTCTACAAACAAACACAGCTGCAGGACACCTTCGGCATCAACATGGTGGCACTGGTGGACGGCCAGCCCCGCCTGTGCAACCTGAAGGACCTGATCCAGGTGTTCCTGGAGCACCGCCGAGAGGTGGTCACACGCCGCACGGTTTTCAACCTGCGCAAGGCGCGCGAACGCGGCCATGTGCTGGAAGGCCTGGCCGTGGCACTGGCCAACATCGACGAGTTCATCCGCATCATCCGTGAGTCGCCCACGCCGCCGGTGGCCAAGGCCGAGCTCATGGCGCGCCCCTGGGACAGCAAGCTGGTGCGCGAAATGCTGACCCGCACGCGCGCCGATGGCGTGGCGATCAACGCGGACGACTACCGCCCGGATGGACTGGAGAAGACGTTTGGCATGGGCAGCGATGGCCTGTACCGCCTGTCCGAGACGCAGGCCCAGGAAATCCTGCAGATGCGCCTGCAGCGCCTCACAGGCCTGGAGCAGGACAAGATCGTGGCCGAGTACAAGGATGTGATGGCCGAAATCGACGACCTGCTCGACATCCTGGCCAAGCCCGAACGCGTGTCCGTCATCATTGGCGACGAACTCAATCTGGTGAAGCAGGAGTTCGGCCAGACCAAGCTGGGTGCGCGGCGCAGCCAGATCGAACACAACGCGCAGGATCTGGCCACCGAGGATCTGATCACGCCCACCGACATGGTGGTGACGCTCAGCCACAGCGGCTACATCAAGAGCCAACCGCTGTCCGAGTACCGCGCGCAGAAGCGCGGCGGCCGTGGCAAGCAGGCCACGGCGACCAAGGAAGACGACTGGATCGACCAGTTGTTCATCGCCAACACGCACGACTACATCCTCTGCTTCTCCAACCGGGGCCGCCTGTACTGGCTCAAGGTCTGGGAGGTGCCTGCCGGTTCGCGCGGCTCGCGTGGCCGGCCGATCGTCAACATGTTCCCGCTGCAGGAAGGCGAGAAGATCAATGTGGTGCTGCCGCTGACGGGCGAAATGCGCACCTTCCCCTCAGACCGGTACGTGTTCATGGCCACTTCCATGGGCACCGTCAAGAAGACGGCGCTCGACGAGTTCAGCAACCCGCGCAAGGCCGGCATCATTGCGGTGGACCTGGATGAGGGTGACTTCCTGATCGGCGCTGCCCTCACCGATGGGCAACACGACGTCATGCTCTTCAGCGACGGCGGCAAGGCGGTGCGTTTCGACGAAAACGATGTGCGACCCATGGGCCGCAACGCGCGCGGCGTGCGAGGCATGCTGATCGAGGACACGCAAAGCGTGATCGCCATGCTGGTGGCGGAGGACGAACAGCAAAGCGTGCTCACGGCCACCGTCAACGGCTACGGCAAGCGCACGCCCATCACCGAGTACACCCGCCACGGCCGGGGCACCAAGGGCATGATCGCCATCCAGCAGAGCGAGCGCAACGGCAAGGTGGTCGCGGCCACGCTGGTGCACGCGGACGACGAGATCATGCTCATCACCGACAAGGGCGTGCTGGTGCGCACGCGGGTGTCGGAAATCCGGGAGATGGGGCGCGCCACGCAGGGTGTGACGCTGATCGCGCTGGACGAAGGCGCCGAACTCTCGGGCCTGCAGCGCATCGTGGAGAACGACGCGAACGTGCCAGAAGCCGATACCGGCGAAACCGGTGCGGTCGAAGAGCCGGGCAACGAGCCGTGATGCGGCGGCCCTACAACTTTTCCGCAGGTCCTGCGGCCATGCCGGCTGAAGTGCTGGAGCAGGCCGCGGCCGAGATGCTGGACTGGCACGGCAGCGGCATGAGCGTGATGGAGATGAGCCATCGCGGGCAGGAGTTCGGTCGCATCCTGGAAGCTGCGGAGGCCGACCTGCGCGAACTGCTGGCCGTCCCCGGGCATTTCCGCATTCTGTTCATGCAGGGCGGCGGTCTTGGCGAGAACGCCATCGTTCCGCTGAATCTGTCGCGCGGGCAGGTGGTGGATTTCGTCGTCACGGGCAGTTGGAGCCAGAAGTCGCTCAAGGAAGCCCGCCGCTACTGCCAACCGAACCTCGCCGCGAGCAACGAGGCCGATGGCCATACCACCCTGCCCGATCCGGCCGGTTGGCAGCTCACGCGTGGGGCGAGCTATGTGCATCTGTGCAGCAACGAGACCATCAACGGCATCGAAGTCCATGAATTGCCCGACCTGCGCGCGCTCGGATCCGATGCACCGTTGGTGATCGACTTCTCCTCGCACGTGGCATCGCGACCGGTAGATTGGTCCCGCGTGGGCCTGGCCTTCGGCGGTGCGCAGAAGAACCTGGGGCCCGCGGGCCTCACGCTGGTGGTCGTCCGGGAGGACCTGATCGGCCACGCGCTGGCAATCTGCCCGAGTGCCTTCGACTACAAGACTGTGGCGGACAACCGGTCGATGTACAACACGCCGCCGACCTACGCGATCTACATGGCAGGCCTGACCTTCCAGTGGCTCAAGCGGCAAACCGAGGGTGCACTCAGGGGCATCGCGGCCATGGAGGCGCGCAACGTCGCAAAGGCTGCGCTGCTCTACGACTTCATCGACCGTTCGCAGTTCTATGTAAACAAGGTGGCGGCCAGTTGCCGCTCCCGCATGAATGTGCCGTTCTTCCTGCGCGACGAGTCGCGCAACGAAGCCTTCCTCGCCGGCGCCAAGGCGGCCGGCCTGCTGCAGCTCAAGGGCCACAAGTCGGTGGGCGGCATGCGTGCAAGCATCTACAACGCCATGCCACTGGAAGGTGTGCAGGCGCTGGTCGAGTACATGCGGCAATTCGAACAAACACAGGCCTGAGCCCATGACCCAACCCACCCAGTCCGAAGCGCTGGCGGCCCTGCGCGTGCAGATAGACGCGCTGGACCAGCAGTTGCTCTCCCTGCTCAACCAACGCGCCCATGTGGCCGAACAGGTGGGCGACATCAAACGCCAGGAAGGGTCGCCCTTCTTCCGGCCGGACCGCGTCGCCCAGGTGATCGAAAAGATCCAGAACGCCAACCAGGGTCCGTTGCTCAACCAGCACGTGGCGTCCATCTGGCGCGAGATCATGTCGGCCTGCCTGGCACTGGAAGCGCCGCAGCGCGTGGCCGTGCTCGGGCCGCAGGGGACCTTCTGCGAGCAGGCGGCCATCGAGTTCTTCGGCAGCGCGGCCAACATGATCTATTGCGCCGACTTCGACGAGGTCTTCCACGCCACAGCGGCGGGCACCGCGCAATTTGGCGTGGTCGGCGTGGAGAACTCCACCGAAGGCGTGGTCGCGCGTTCGCTGGATCTGTTCCTGCGCTCACCGGTGCATGTGGTCGGTGAAGTCAGCCTGCTGATCCGCCACAACCTGCTGCGCCAGGTCAACGCACTCGACGGCATCGAGGTCGTGATGGCGCACCCGCAGGCACTGGCCCAGTGCCAGAACTGGCTGTCCCAACACCTGCCCCACGCGGAGCGCCGCGCAGTCTCCAGCAACGCCGAAGGGGCCCGCCTGGCTGCCACCAACCCGGCATGGGCGGGGTTGGCGAGCGAGCGCGCCGCCGCGCAGTTCGGTCTGCACATCGTCGCTCATGCCATCCAGGATGAGGCCTACAACCGCACGCGTTTTGCCGTCATCACCTTGCCGCAGACGCTTGCCATGCCGCCGGCCTCCGGGCGCGACTGCACGAGCCTCGTGGTCTCGGTGCCCAACCGGCCCGGCGCCGTGCACGACCTGCTGGTGCCCTTGAAGAACAACGGCGTATCCATGACCCGGTTCGAATCGCGCCCGGCCAAGTCGGGCCAGTGGGAGTACTACTTCTACATCGACCTGGCGGGCCACCCGTCGGAGCCCCACGTGGCGGCTGCCCTGCAGGAACTCCGTAGCCTGTGTGCCTTCTACAAGGTGCTGGGTGCCTACCCGGTGACGGAATGATGTTCGAGCAACTGGGACTGATTGGCTGCGGCCTGATGGGCGGCTCTTTCGCGCTGGCGCTCAAGCGCGCCGGCCTGGTCAAACGCGTGGTGGGCTACAGCAAGTCGCCCTCCACCACCGAGCGTGCGCGCCAACTGGGCGTCATCGACGTCGAAGCCCCGTCCGCGTTGCTGGCGGTCTCGGGCGCCGATCTGGTGCTGCTCGCTGTACCGGTGGCGGCCACCGAAGCCACCTTCAAGGCCATACGGCACCTGGTGCGTGGCAATGTGCTCATCATGGACGTAGGGTCGACCAAGCGCGAAGTGATCGATGCCGCCCGGCGCGTGCTGCGCGACCAGGTCGGCGTGTTCGTACCGGCGCATCCCATCGCTGGCAAGGAGGTCGCCGGCGTGGACCATGCCGACGCCGACCTGTACCAGGGGCGCCAGGTCATCCTGACGCCGATCGAACGCACACTGGCGCCGCAACTGGAGAAAGCGCAGCAGCTGTGGACAGCGCTGGGCAGCCAGGTCAAGATCATGACGCCGGAGAACCACGACGCGGCCTACGCGGCCGTGAGCCACCTGCCGCATCTGGTCGCTTTCGCCCTGATGAACGCGATCCAGGGCCAGGCCAGTGGCGCGGATTTTCTCTCCCTGGCAGGCCCTGGTTTCCGCGACTTCACCCGCATTGCGGCCAGCGACCCGGCGGTGTGGCGCGACATCCTCATGTCCAACCGCGAAGAGTTGCTGGCCCAGTCCCGCCATTTCCAGCGCGCCCTGCACGCCCTGGAAACCGCCATCAACGCCGACAACCCCGATGCCCTGGAAGCGCTGATCGAACAGGCCAGCGGAGCCCGGGCGCGCTGGCGCATGACGGCCGTCAAACCCCGCAGTTGAGCGGCGTTCTGCCGCCCGAGTCCAAGCGCGCATGTTTGCCATCGACCATCTCGACATCCCTCCCTTGAGCAGCGCCGGTGGATGCGTCCGCCTGCCTGGCTCCAAGAGCATTTCCAACCGTGTGCTGCTGCTGGCCGCACTGAGCCATGGCCACACCGACGTCCTGGATCTGCTGGATTCCGACGACACCCGCGTGATGCTGGAAGCGCTGGCTATGCTGGGCTGCCGCATCGAACACCCGGCCTCCGGTGTGCTGCGCGTGCACGGCCTCGGCGGCCAGTTGCCGGTGCGCCAGGCCAGCCTGTTCCTGGGCAATGCCGGCACCGCCATGCGGCCGCTCACCGCATCACTCGCGCTGCTGGCCGCATGCCATGGCGGCAGCTTCGAACTCAGCGGTATCCCGCGCATGCACGAGCGCCCCATTGGTGATCTGGTGGACGCGTTGCGCCAGTTGGGCTGTCCGGTGCAATACCTGGCACACGAGGGCTTTCCTCCGCTGCGGCTGGGCGACGGACAGGTGCATGCCCTGTCGCTGGTGCAACCCATCCGCGTGCGAGGCGACGTCTCCAGCCAGTTCCTGACCGCCCTGCTGCTGGCCCTGCCGCTGGTGGCACAGACGCAGGACATCGTCATCGATGTCGTGGGCGAACTGATCTCCCGGCCTTACATCGAGATCACGCTCAATCTGCTGGCGCGCTTCGGCGTGCAAGTGCAGCGCCAGGGCTGGCAACGGTTCACCATCCCGGCCGGCTGCCGCTACCAGTCGCCGGGAGAGATCGCCGTCGAAGGCGATGCGTCCTCGGCCAGCTACTTCATCGCGCTGGGCGCCATCGCGCCCGCCGCGCCTGGCGCCGACGAGGGCATCACCATCGAAGGCGTCGGGCTGTCCTCCATCCAGGGAGACATCCGTTTCGTCGAGGCGGCACGCCAGATGGGCGCTGTGGTCACGGGCGAAGCCAACCGACTGCACATACGCCGTGGCGCATGGCCGCTGAAGGCCATCGACCTGGACTGCAACCACATCCCGGACGCGGCCATGACGCTGGCGGTCATGGCGCTCTACGCGCAAGGCACCACCACGCTGCGCAACATCGCCAGTTGGCGTGTGAAGGAGACCGACCGCATTGCGGCCATGGCCAAGGAGTGCCGCAAGCTGGGCGCCACGGTGGAAGAAGGGGTCGACTTCATCCGCATCACGCCGCCGGCCGGGCCGGCGCAATGGCGCAGCGCCGCGATCCACACCTACGACGACCACCGCGTGGCCATGTGCTTCTCGCTGGCCGCCTTCAACCCGGGCGAACTGCCCATCCGCATCGAAGACCCCAAGTGCGTGGGCAAGACCTTTCCCGACTACTTCGAGACGCTCTTCGAGGTCTGCCGGGCTCAAGCCCGACACATCCCGGTGATCTGCGTGGACGGGCCCACCGCCTCCGGCAAGGGCACGCTGTCCGCCGAGGTGGCAGGCCGGCTGGGGTACCACCTGCTCGATTCGGGTGCGCTGTACCGTCTGGTGGGACTGGCCGCTGCGCGCCTGGGCCTGTCCACCTCCGACGAAGATCTTCAGGACCCCGCGCTCGCCGAGCGCCTGGGGCAGATCGCGGCCACCCTGCGCGTGCGCTTCGAGGGGCTGCGCACCTGGCTGGACGGCCAGGACGTCACCGAAGAGCTGCGCAGCGAGGCCTCGGGCATGGCCGCCTCGCGCGTCTCGGCCGTTCCCGCCGTGCGCCAGGCGCTGATCGGCCTGCAGCACGGCATGCGGCGCCTGCCTGGCCTGGTGGCCGACGGGCGCGACATGGGCACCGTGATCTTCCCCGATGCACCGCTCAAGGTCTTCCTCACCGCATCGGCCGAGCAAAGGGCCGAGCGGCGTCATAAGCAGTTGATTTCAAAGGGAATTGCTGCTAACATCCACGGTCTTTTGGCGGATCTGAAGGCGCGCGACCAGCGGGATGCTTCCCGGCTGCACGCCCCGCTCAGGCCAGCCGAAGATGCCTTGCTTCTGGACAACTCCGGGCTGGACATCGAGCAATCGGTGCAGCAGGTGGTTGACTGGTGGGAAGGCAGAACGGTGTTCTCGACCCACTGAGGGGCGAGTGCACAAACCACTGGCCCAGACGGCACCGCCGGGCGTTCCCAGCCCGCAGGCCCGATGGTTCTTTCAACCAACCCCGCGGCTTACCGAGCCGCAACGTCAACACCACTCAGCTGTCGTCAACGCCCTGCCGCAGATCCGCGGTGGATGCGCCGATGCCGGGTGGTCCTAGGAAACCCAATGTCTGAATCTTTTGCCGCCCTGTTCGAAGAGTCCCTCAAGCGCGCTGAAATGCGCTCGGGCGAAGTCATCACCGCCGAGGTCGTTCGCATCGAACACAACCACGTGGTGGTCAACGCCGGACTGAAGTCGGAGGCCTATGTGCCGCTGTCCGAATTCAAGAACGACCAGGGCGAACTCGAAGTGCAGGTGGGCGATTTCGTCGCCGTGGCCATCGACTCCGTCGAAAACGGCTTCGGCGACACCCTGCTGTCGCGCGACAAGGCCAAGCGCCTGGCCTCCTGGATGTCCCTGGAAAAGGCCCTGGAATCCGGCGAATTCGTCACCGGCACCACCTCCAGCAAGGTCAAGGGCGGCCTCAAGGTCATGGTCAACGGCATCAGCGCCTTCCTGCCGGGCTCGCTGGTCGACAGCCGTCCCACCAAGGACCTCACCCCCTACGAAAACAAGACCCTGGAATTCAAGGTCATCAAGCTTGACCGCAAGCGCAACAACGTGGTGCTGAGCCGCCGCGCCGTGGTGGAAGCCTCCATGGGCGAAGAGCGCGCCAAGCTGATGGACACCCTGAAGGAAGGCGCCATCGTGCACGGCGTGGTCAAGAACATCACCGAGTACGGTGCGTTCGTGGACCTCGGCGGCATCGACGGCCTGCTGCACATCACCGACATGGCCTGGCGCCGCGTGCGCCACCCCAGCGAGGTGGTGCAGGCCGGTCAGGAAATCACCGCCAAGATCCTCAAGTTCGACACCGAGAAGCACCGCGTTTCGCTGGGTCTCAAGCAGATGGGTGACGACCCCTGGCTGGGCGTGTCGCGCCGCTACCCGCAAGGCACCCGCATGTTCGGCAAGATCACCAACATCGCCGACTACGGCGCGTTCGTGGAACTCGAGCCTGGCATCGAGGGTCTGGTGCACGTCTCTGAAATGGACTGGACCAACAAGAACGTGGCCCCCAGCAAGCTGGTGTCCCTGGGCGACGAAGTCGAGGTCATGGTGCTCGACATCGACGAGGACAAGCGCCGCATCTCCCTGGGCATGAAGCAGTGCCGTGCCAACCCCTGGCACGAATTCGCCGAGGCCACCAAGCGCGGCGACCGCGTCAAGGGTCCGATCAAGTCCATCACCGACTTCGGCGTGTTCGTGGGCCTGGCTGCCGGCATCGACGGCCTGGTGCACCTCTCCGACCTGTCCTGGAACGAGCCCGGCGAAACCGCCGTGCGCAACTACAAGAAGGGCCAGGAAGTCGAAGCCATCGTGCTGGCCATCGACGTGGAGCGCGAGCGCATCTCCCTGGGCATCAAGCAACTCGACGGCGATCCGTTCACCACCTTCGTGTCGGTGAACGACAAGGGTTCCATCGTGACCGGCAAGGTCAAGACCGTGGACGCCAAGGGCGCCGAGATCGACCTGGGTGAAGACGTGCTGGGTTACCTGCGTGCCTCCGAGATCAGCCGTGACCGCGTGGAAGACGCGCGCAACGTGCTCAAGGAAGGCGACGAAGTCACTGCCGTGGTGGTGAACGTGGACCGCAAGACCCGCAACATCCAGCTCTCGATCAAGGCCAAGGACGCTGCCGACCAGCAGGAAGCCATGGCCAGCCTGAGCCAGAACGCGGGCAACGCCGGTACCACCAGCCTGGGCGCCCTGCTGCGCGCCAAGCTGGACAACAGCAACAACGGTCGCTGATCTCGTCGCTGAGCGTTCAGCGTCGGGCGTTGAGCGGGTGACCCACCCGGACAACTCCCCTCGCTGTACGCTCAACGCCGAACGCCCAAGGCACACCCCCTATGACCCGAAGCGACCTCGTTGAAGCCCTGGCCAGCCGCTTCAGCCAGCTCACGCACCGCGACGCCGAATTCGCCGTCAAGGCCATCCTCGACGCCATGGGCGATGCCCTGGTCAAAGGACACCGGATCGAGATCCGGGGCTTTGGCAGCTTTTCGGTCAATCGCCGCTCCCCTCGGATCGGGCGCAATCCGCGTTCGGGCGAGAGCGTGATGATCCCCGAGAAACGGGTGCCGCATTTCAAGCCGGGCAAGGCCCTGCGCGAACAGGTGGACGCGAAGACCGCCGAGATCCTGGGCCGCAACCCTGCCGGGCCCACATGAGGCCTGGCACCGCGCTGGCGACCTGATCGCTACAATCGCCCCACCACAAAGGGGACGATGTGAAATACCTGATGTGGCTGCTCAATGCAGCCATTTTTTTTGTGTTGTTCGCGTTCGCGCTCAACAACCAGGACAGTGTGACGCTGCACCTCTTCTTCGGAGCGAGTTGGCAGGCACCGCTGGTGCTGGTGATCCTCGTGGCGCTCGTGGTCGGGGTGTTCCTGGGTGTGGCGGTCATGTTGCCGCTGTGGCTGCGCGCCAAGCGCGCGCGACGCCAGGCGGCCGGCAACTCCACCCTGGCGAGCATGGCCTTTGACGCCGATTCCACGCTGCTGAACGATCCGAACCACGACCGACGGCATGGACTTTGACTTTACCTGGCTGCTCTGGGGCCTGCCCCTGGCCTTCGCCCTGGGTTGGGTCGCGTCCCGGCTCGACCTGCGCCAGTGGCGCATCGAGAGCAGGCAGGCACCCAAGGCCTACTTCCGCGGACTGAACCACCTGCTCAACGAGCAGCAGGACCAGGCCATCGACGCCTTCATCGAGGCCGTGCAGGGCGACCCGGACACGGCCGAATTGCACTTCGCGTTGGGCAATCTTTTCCGCCGCCGTGGCGACTATGACCGCGCGGTGCGCGTGCACGAGCACCTGCTGTCGCGCGCGGATCTCAGCCGCAAGGACCGCGACCGCGCGCAACACGCACTGGCCCTGGACTTCCTCAAGGCCGGTCTGCTGGACCGGGCGGAGGCGGCCTTGCAAAAACTGGATGGGTCCGCGTTCGAGAGCGAAGCCTTGCTGGCGCTGCTGGGGATCTACGAGAGGTCCCGCGACTGGCCTCGCGCCAAGGAGATCGCGCAACGGCTGGACAGCGTCGAGCAGGGCAGTTTCTCGGCCCGGCTCGCGCACTACCTGTGCGAAGAAGCGGACCTGGCGCAGCGCGCCGGGGACCACGGCACGGCGCTGGCCCGACTTGAAGAGGCAGTGCAGCGCGCGCCACAACTGGCGCGCGGCTGGATGTCACTCTCGGCGCTGAAGGCCGCGGGCGACGACGCACAGGGCGCATACGAGGCATTGCTCAAGCTCCATCAGCACGCACCGCAAGCCTTGCCACTGGCGGCGGGTCCGCTGGCGCAGTTGGCGCGGCAGACGGGCCGAGAAGCCGAGGCCACTGCACTGCTGCAGCAGGCCCAGGTGCATGCGCCCTGCATCGACATCACAGAGGCGCTGGCCAGCCTGAGCACGTCACCTGCGCAGGCCCGCGCGCACTATCTGGCCCATCTGGAGCGCGAGCCCTCGCTGGTCATTGCATCGCGCTGGCTGGCCGGAGAAACGCTCTCCAGTCCTGTGGCGCAGGAGCGCGTGACCCTTTCGCTGGAGCAAGCCAGTGCGCCATTGCGGCGCTACCGGTGCGCAGCCTGCGGCTTCGAGGCACGTCAGCACTTCTGGCAGTGCCCTGGCTGCCAGGCATGGGACAGCTACCCGGCGCGGCGGGTCGAAGAGATCTGACCCACCTCTGCGCCGTTGCGGGTCGGGAGGCCGCGGTGCTCGTCAGGGTTCTCCATACCCTCCTCCCCCGGGCGTGTGGATCTCAAAGATGTCACCCGCCCGCATCTCGGCCTGGCCGATGTGTCCCAGATCCTCGGTGCGGCCATCGGCGCGCACCACGCGGTTGATGCCCACTTGGCCAGGCTGACCGCCAACCATGCCGAAAGCGCCGTGCACGCGTCCGTTGGAGAGAATGCTGGCGGTCATGTCTTCCAGAAAGCGCACCCGCCGCACACCGCCGTCGCCGCCCCGCCAGCGGCCGGCACCGCCAGAGCCCTTGCGGATCTCGTAGCTTTCCAGGCGCACCGGGAAGCGGAACTCCAGCACCTCGGGATCGGTGAGGCGCGAATTGGTCATGTGGGTCTGAACCACGCTGGTGCCATCAAAGCCGTCTCCCGCACCGCTGCCACCCGAGATCGTCTCGTAATACTGGTGCGAGCGGTTGCCGAAGGTGAAGTTGTTCATGGTGCACTGGCTCGCGGCCATGATGCCGAGCGCACCGTACAAGGCGTTGGTGATGCAACTCGACGTCTCCACATTGCCAGCGACCACCGAAGCGGGAGGGTTCGGATTCAGCATGGAGCCGGGTGGGATGACCACCTTCAGCGGCTTGAGGCAACCCGCATTCAGCGGAATGTCGTCGTTCACCAGCGAGCGGAACACATAGAGCACGGCCGCCATGCAGACCGCCGTGGGGGCATTGAAGTTGTTGACCTGCTGCGCGGAGGTGCCCGTGAAGTCGATCTCCGCGCTGCGGTCCTGCGTGTTCACGCGCACCGCCACCCGGATCTGCGCGCCATTGTCCAACGGCAGCGTGTACTGGCCATCGCGCAGACTGGTGATCACGCGGCGCACCGACTCTTCCGCGTTGTCCTGAACGTGCCGCATGTAAGCCTGCACCACGTCCAGACCAAACTGCTCGACCATCTTGCGCAGTTCCTGAACACCCTTCTCGTTCGCGGCGATCTGCGCCTTGAGATCCGCCATGTTCTGCTGGGGGTTGCGCGACGGGTGTTCACCACTTTGCAGAAGGGCCAGCATCTCCGCCTCCCGCAGCACACCACGGTCGACCAGCTTGACGTTGTTGATCTGCACGCCCTCTTCCTCGATGCGTGTCGAGAACGGCGGCATCGAGCCCGGCGTGGTACCGCCAATGTCGGCGTGATGGCCCCGGCTGCCCACGTAGAAAAGAGGCTGGGCGTTGAGCGCTGGGCGTTGAGCGAGGGCACCTTCACGTGGCACGTCCAGGTACACGGGCGTGATCACCGTCACGTCGGGCAGGTGTGTGCCGCCGTGGTACGGGTCGTTGAGCACATACACATCACCCGGCTGCATGCGGCCGGCGTTGTCCCGGATCACGGTCTTGATGCTCTCGCCCATGGAGCCCAGGTGAACCGGCATGTGCGGCGCGTTGGCAATCAGGTTGCCTTCGGCGTCGAACAGCGCGCACGAGAAATCCAGGCGCTCCTTGATGTTCACCGAATAGGCGGTGTTCTGGAGCTGCAGCCCCATCTGTTCGGCGATGTTCATGAAGAGGTTGTTGAACACCTCGAGCAGCACCGGGTCCACCGTGGTGCCGGCTGCATGCCGGGCAACCCGCGGCACCCTGCGCTCCAGCACCAGGTGGTCCAGCGCGGTGAGTTCGGCCTCCCAGCCGGGCTCCACCACCGTTGTCGCGTTCTTCTCCGCGATGATGGCCGGTCCGGGGATGTGGTCGCCCGGCCGCAGGTCCTCGCGCACCACGAGTGCGGCGTCGAGCCATTGCCCCTCCGCATACATGCGCACTGTGTCTCGCCGGGGCACCTCGCGAGGCTCGTGCAGCGGGTGGCGGGGTTCCGCCGGCGCGTCCCCGGCCACCACGGCCTCGACCGACACCGCTTCGGCCATCAGCCTCTTGCCCGGCATGAGGAAAGCAAAACGCTGCCGGTAGGCCGACTCGAAAGCCGTCTCGATGGCATCCAGGGAGCCGAAGGGAACGATGAGCGCGGCATCGCTGCCCTCGTAACGCACATGCACCCGGCGGTGCACCTGCACGCCGGCCTGCCCTACCTGCTGCGCACGCAATTCGTCGGACGCGGCCTGCGCCAACGCATCCAGTTGAGCAGCAATGCCCTCGATGGCCTGCTCGTCCAGCAGGCTTTCCACCGCCTGCTCACGGATCACGTTCTGGTCAGCAAGCCCCATGCCGTAGGCGCTCAGCACACCGGCCAGGGGGTGCACAAACACGCGGGCCATGCCCAGCGCATCCGCCACCAGGCAGGCGTGCTGCCCTCCCGCGCCGCCAAAGCACTGCAGGGTGTAGCGCGTCACGTCGTACCCGCGTGCCACGGAGATCTTCTTGATCGCGTTGGCCATCTGCTGCACCGCGATGCGAATGAACCCCTCGGCAACCTCCTCCGCGCGCATGCCGGTCTCCTGGGCCAGCGCATCGAACCGCTCGCGCACTGCTTCGGCACTCAGCGCCTCGTCCGCACCCGGGCCAAACACCCTGGGGAAATAGGCCGGCTGGATCTTGCCAAGCATGACATTGGCGTCGGTCACCGCCAGGGGCCCGCCGCGCCGGTAGCTCGCGGGGCCCGGGTTGGCTCCCGCGCTTTCCGGACCGACGCGAAAGCGCGAACCGTCGAAGCCCAGGATGGAGCCGCCGCCCGCGGCCACCGTGTGGATGCTCATCATGGGTGCTCGCATGCGCACACCGGCCACCTGGGTCTCGAACTCGCGCTCGAAAGCACCCGCGTAGTGCGAGACATCGGTGGAGGTTCCGCCCATGTCGAAACCGATGACGCGGTCGTGGCCCGCCAGGGTGGCGGTGCGTGCCATTCCCACAATGCCACCGGCCGGCCCCGAGAGAATGGCGTCCTTGCCCTGGAAGCGTCGCGCATCGGTCAGGCCGCCGCTGGACTGCATGAAGAACAAGGGCACGCCGGGCATTTCGCCGGCCACCTGGTCCACATAGCGGCGCAGGATAGGCGACAGATAGGCGTCAACGACCGTCGTGTCGCCCCGGCTGACGAATTTCATCATGGGGCTGGTCTCGTGCGACGTGCTCACCTGCGTGAACCCCGCTTCACGCGCCAGCCGGGCGGCGGCCTGCTCGTGCGCCGTGAAGCGGTAGCCATGCAGGAACACGATGGCCACACTGCGCAGACCGACCGCGTGCGCGGCATGCAACTGCTTGCGCAGATGCGCTTCGTCCAGCGGTTGCAGAACGCCACCCTGCGCGTCGGCGCGCTCGTCGGCCTCGATCACCGCCTCGTACAGCAGCTCGGGCAGCACGATGTGGCGATCGAACAGGCGTGGCCGGTTCTGGTAGGCGATGCGCAACGCATCGCGAAAGCCACGCGTGGTCACCAGCAGCGTGGGCTCGCCCTTGCGTTCAAGCAATGCGTTGGTGGCCACCGTGGTGCCCATCTTCACGCACTCCACCAGTGCGGGTGTGACGGGGTCCCCCTGGCTTAGGCCCAGCAGATGACGGATGCCGGCCACCGCCGCGTCCCGGTACTGCTCGGGATTCTCGGACAGCAGCTTGTGCGTCAGCAGCGATCCATCGGGCCTGCGGGCCACGATGTCGGTGAAGGTGCCCCCACGGTCGATCCAGAACTGCCAGCGGCTGGTGTGCGTCGTAGTGTCCATGCGAAGTTCAAAGAGAGGCGGCCGACCGCGCGGCCTGGTCGTAGATGCCGGAGAGCACGCGCAACAGCCTGGCCAGTTGGCCGATGTCGTGGTTGAGCGCGTCGTCGGCCTTGAGCGCATCGATCAGGCAGCTCTCGCGGATCTCGCGGTAGCGGGCCACATAGCCTTTGCCGGCCTCGGTCGGCGCATACGTCACGTCCTTGCCGTTCTTGCTGGACTCCACCATGCCCAGGCCCTGCAGCTTCTTGAGCGCGTAGTTGATCAGGTGCGTGTCCTCGACGTTCATGATGAAGGCGATGTCGGCCAGACGCTTGTCGCGCGCACGGTGCGTGACGTGGTGCAGCACCAGCACGTCCAGCGCCGTGAGGTCCTTGAGACCGGCCGCGCTCATGCAGTGCACCACCCACCGGTGAAAGGCGTTGCCCGCCACGATGAGGCCAAACTCGAACTCGCTCATCTCCGCGCTGCGGGGAGAGACGAGGTGCGCGGAAGAGACGATGGGAGGCGCCGGCACGGCTGGCTTGGCACTTGCTTTGGAACGGGCCATGGGAAGAGGACTGCGTCGTTTCGGTGCACGGGAGTTTAGGCGTTATGCTGACGTTTTGCCAACAATTTGTTGACATCAAGGGAAAATACCGATCACACTTCATCCGCTCGCCGATAGAGTCCAACGTGCCGCCTGACACGCAGCACGACCTGCCCACCCAACCTGGAGTCCCCCACATGAAACGTCGCCTGTTCAGCCTCACCGTGGCCGCCACCGCGCTGGCCGCGAGCCTGCCCGCACTGGCTCAGACCACCTGGGATCTGCCCGCCGCCTATCCTGCGACCAACTTCCATTCGGTCAACCTGGCGGCCTTCGCCGCCGACGTGGAGAAGGCCTCGGGCGGCAAGCTCAAGATCACCGTGCATCCCGGCGCCTCGCTGTTCAAGGCGCCTGAGATCAAGCGCGCCGTGCAAGGCGGGCAGGCGCAGGCCGGCGAGGTGCTGCTGGCCAACTTCCAGAACGAGTGGCAGATCTTCGGCGTGGACGGCATCCCCTTCCTGGCCACCAGCTACGCCGATTCCAAGAAGCTGTATGCCGCACAGAAGCCCTTCCTGCAGAAGAAGCTGGCTGAGCAGGGCATGGTCCTGCTCTACGCGGTGGCGTGGCCACCGCAAGGCCTCTACAGCAAGAAGGCCGTGGCCAGCGCGGCCGACCTCAAGGGCAGCAAGTGGCGCGCCTACAGCCCGTCCACATCGCGGATCGCCGAACTGGTCGGCGCGCAACCCGTGACGGTGCAGGCCGCGGAACTGTCGCAGGCCCTGGCCACCGGCGTGGTGGAAAACAACATGACCTCCGGCGCCACCGGTGTCGACAGCAAGCTCTACGAGCACCTGAAGTACTACTACGACGTGCAAGCCTGGCTGCCGAAGAACGCCGTGCTCGCCAACAAGCGCGCCTTCGACGCACTGGACAAACCCACCCAGGACGCCCTGATGAAGGCCGCTGCGGAAGCGGAGACGCGTGGTTGGGCGGAATCGGAGAAGGTCAACACCGATACGCTCAACACCCTCAAGGCCAATGGCATGACCGTGGAGGCTCCGTCGGCCACGCTCAAGGCGGACCTGCAGAAAGTGGGCGCGACCATGCTGCAGGAGTGGGCCGCCAAGGCCGGGCCCGAAGGCCAGCAGTTGATCGACGCCTACAAGAAGTAAGCACACCGCCGCGCTTCGCGCCCGCCATGGGTGGCACCTGCGACCTGTCCTGAGCCTGGCGAAGGGCAGGTCCGGGTAGGCCACCGGGTCGCGTTGCCCGGCACGCCACTGAAGTTTCAGATGCGCAAAACGCTTGACGCTCTCTACCTCGGCGCCGGCTGGCTGGCCGCGCTGTTCATGATCGGTGTGCTGGTGATGGTGATGCTCACCATCATCAGCCGGCTGGCCAACTTCTACGTACCGGGTACCGATGCCTACGCCGGCTATGCCATGGCAGGTGCGGGCTTCCTTGCCCTCGCGCACACCCTAAAGCACAACGAACACATCCGCGTGACGCTGATCATCGGGCGGCTCACCGGCGGCGCGCGGCGGGGTCTGGAACTGTGGGCGCTGTCGATCGCTGCGCTGATGAGCGGGCTGCTGGCCTGGTTTTCCTGGCGCCTGGTGTGGCAGTCGCACCAGTTCCACGACATCTCCACGGCCGCCGATGCCACGCCCCTCTGGATTCCACAGATCCTGATGGCGGTCGGCTGCACAGTGCTGCTGGTGGCAATGGTCGACGAATGGGTGCTGGAACTGCGCGGAAAGCGCTCACACGCCGAGGGAGACACGCGCCATGAATGAATTCGTCGTCACCACCCTGCTCATCGTCTCGCTGTTCCTGCTGCTGGGCAGCGGTGTGTGGATCGGCCTCACGCTCGCGGGCGTGGCCTGGATCGGCATGGAGCTGTTCTCATCCCGGCCTGCGGGCGACGCCATGGCGCTCACCATCTGGGGATCGGCCAGCAGTTGGACGCTGACTGCGCTGCCGCTGTTTGTGTGGATGGGGGAGATCCTCTTTCGCACCCGCCTGTCGGAGAGCATGTTCCGGGGCCTGGCGCCGTGGGTGAACGCGCTGCCGGGGCGGCTGCTGCACACCAACATCCTGGGCAGCACCATCTTCGCCGCCGTCTCCGGCTCCTCCGCCGCCACCTGCGCCACCATCGGCAAGATGACCATTCCCGAGCTCACGCGCCGCGGCTACCCGCCCGAGCGCATCGTGGGTTCGCTGGGCGGGGCCAGCACGCTGGGCCTGCTCATTCCGCCATCCATCATCATGATCGTCTACGGCGTGGCGGCGGAGGTCTCCATCGCCAAGCTGTTCGTCGCTGGCGTGCTGCCCGGGCTGATGCTGGCCCTGCTGTTCAGCGGCGCCATCGTGGTCTGGGCCCTGCTCAATCCCGACAAGGTTCCCAGCGCCGACGCGAGCCTGAGCCTGGGCCAGAAGATCCGCGAGGCGCGCCACCTGATCCCAGTGGTGGTGCTGATCGGCGGCGTGATCGGCGCCATCTACAGCGGGATCGCCACCGCCACCGAAGCGGCGGCGATCGGCGTGGTCGGCGCGCTGGTGCTCTCGGCATCGCAGGGCTCGCTGACCCGGGCCAGCTTCCGCGATGCGCTGCTGGGCGCCACACGCCTGTACTGCATGATCGCGCTGATCCTGGCCGGCGCCGCCTTCCTGACCTTGGCCATGGGCTACATCGGGCTGCCGCGCCATCTGGCCGAATGGGTCGGCGGGCTGGGTCTCTCGCCGGGCATGCTGCTGATCGCCTTGGCCGTGTTCTACATCGTGCTCGGTTGCTTCCTCGATGGCATCTCCATGATCGTGCTCACCATGGGCGTGATCCTGCCCACGGTCAACGCCGCCGGCATCGACCTGATCTGGTTCGGCATCTTCATTGTCATCGTGGTGGAAATGGCGCAGATCACGCCCCCCGTGGGCTTCAACCTGTTCGTGCTGCAAGGCATGACCAAGCGGGAGATCACCTGGATCGCCCGCGTCTGCATGCCCTACTTCTTTCTCATGGTGCTGGCGCTGGTGCTGCTGTGGTGGTTCCCGGGTTTGGTCAACTGGCTGCCGTCGCGGATGTAGGTCCGCCATCCTCCAGGGCCTTTTTGATCCGCAACGCATCTTGGAAAAATAGGGTGAACAGGCCCTAAGATGCCAACCCTGCTCGGTGCGAGCAGGGTTTGTTTTTTTGGAAAGTAGCCCGTGTTCAAGAATGTGACGATCTACCGCATCGCCCCCGGCTGGGCGGCGACGTTGGAGACCATGGAAGCCGCGCTGGATGCGGCCCGTTTCGTGCCCTGCGGCGCCACGCAGGAAAAATCGGTGGGGTGGGTCGCGCCGCGCGGCGAAGCCCATGGTGCGCTGGTGGAGTCGGTGGCGGGCCAGCGCATTCTCAAGCTGCAGATGGAAACCAAGGGCGTCCCCGGCGCCGTGGTGCGCAGGAAGGCCCAGGAGGCCGCTGACCACATCGAGGCCACCACCGGCCGCAAGCCCGGCAAGAAGGAAACCAAGGCCCTGCGCGAGGACGCTCTGCTGGCCCTGCTGCCACAGGCTTTCGAACGCCAATCGGCCGTATGGGTATGGATCGACATGGCCCGGGGACTGCTCATCACCGACGCCGGCAGCCAGGGCAAGCTCGACGAGGTGGTGACGGCGCTGGTGCGGGCCTTCGACGGCCTGGCCATCACCCTGTTGCAGACCGAGGTCAGTCCCCAGGTGGCGATGACGCAATGGCTTTCGGCCACCTCGCACGAGGAATGGCCCGAAGGTTTCGCGGTGGAACGCGAATGCGAGCTCAAGTCCGGCGACGAAGAGAAGTCGGTGGTTCGCTTCACCCGCCACAACCTGGCCACGGAAGAGGTTCGCAAGCACATCAGCGAGGGCAAACTGCCCACCCGCCTGGCTCTGAGTTGGGAAGGGCGCGTGGGTTTCACCCTCACCGAAGGTCTGACGATCAAGAAAATCAGCTTTCTCGAAGGCGTCTTCAGCGAAGGCACCGACAGCGAAGAAGAGACCTTCGACAGCAATGTCGCCATCGGCACGGGCGAGATCGGCGGCATGCTGGACGCGCTGATCGCCGCACTGGGCGGCGAGATGCAGCCCGGCTCGGCGCCTCCCGTGCTGGCGGATGAAGGGCCACCCTTCTGATGATCTCCGTGCTCGCCATCTGCATCGGCGCCTGCCTGGGTGCGCTGCTGCGCTGGCGGCTGGGCCTGTGGCTGAGCACGCCGGGCAGCCTGCTGCCATGGGGCACGCTGGCGGCGAACTGGATCGGGGCCTACGCCATCGGCCTGACCGTGGCTTTTTTCCAGAGCCAGACGCAGATCGACCCGGTCTGGCGACTGGCCATCATCACCGGCTTTCTGGGCGCCCTCACCACGTTCTCGTCGTTCTCCGTGGAGGTGGTGGCCATGCTGCAGCACGGCCGCTGGCTGCTGGCCACCGGCACCAGCGCCCTGCACCTGCTGGGCTCGCTGCTTCTGACGGTGGCGGGCATGCAGACGCTGACGTGGTGGATGGCCAGGCACTGAGCCAGCCCCGGGAGGGCCGACCGCCTCAACCTTTGAGCGTCGCGCCAGCGCCGTCCCGCACAGACACCTGGATAGGTATGCCCTGGCGCACACTCATCGAGACGGTGCAGAAGTCCTCGAACTGTGCCAGCACGCGGTCCAGGTGTTCGATGTCGGCCGCCGCGCGCCCGAGTTCGATGCGTACGCCGATCCCTGTGACCCGCAAGCGCTTCTCTTCGTTGCGCCCCAGTTCCGCAGTGGCCGTGGCGCGAAGCTCGCCCGGGTCCTGCTTGAATTTCTGCAAGGCAAAGAGCAGGCTGGCACTCAGGCAGTTGGCCACGGAGGCCAGCAGCAGGTGCTGCGGTGCGGGGCCTTCGCCCTGACCCAGTGGCGAGGGTTCGTCCACCGGCAGCGGCGCGATACCGGCGCCGAAATCGACCAGGAACTGGTAGCCCGACTGGCGGGTGATGGAGACGGAAACGTTTTCACTCATGAGAGACAACCCTTGTGGGAACACTGTGCCGGGAACCTGCACCTGGCAACGATCGCACGGAATACAGGCTGGCTGCTTGACCCACATCAAGCCCGAAGAAACGCGCAGGTGAGCGCTGACAAAGGGCACGGTCCGCAGCCCCTGTCTCAATTTGAGAATGATTGAAGCCCTCCGCCGGTTTTGAGGGTTAACCCTCAAAACCGGGCCCGAGGCCCATGCTCCACTTGCTGTGCCCCACCACAACAAGGAGACAAGCATGCAGGTCCAACTCACGGTCAACGGCAAGCCCGTGACGATCGACGCGCCGCCGCACACCCTGCTGGTCCAGGCGATCCGCGAACACCTCCGACTCACCGGCACGCACGTTGGCTGCGACACCGCGCAATGCGGCGCCTGCACCGTCTTGCTCGATGGCCGCGCGGTGAAGTCGTGCAACATGCTGCTGGCCCAGGCCGCCGGCACCCAGGTCACCACCATCGAAGGCCTGGCCGCCGCCGACGGCACCATGCACCCGATGCAGGCTGCCTTCAAGGAGTGCCACGGCCTGCAATGCGGCTTCTGCACCCCAGGCATGGTCATGAGCTCCGTGGCCCTGTGCAAGCAGAAGCCTGGCGCGAGCGCGACCGAGATCCGCGAATCGCTCGAAGGCAACCTGTGCCGCTGCACCGGCTACCAGAACATCGTCAAGGCGGTGCAGCAGGGCATGAGCACGGCCTGAAGAGGAGGCGCCACCTGCGGCCCGGCAAAGCCGGTTCCGCGGTGCCACTTGGTTCACATCTTTCTAGCGCCGCCATGCTCGCGGCGCGCAATGGAGCAATTGACATGGGTGCATCCGACTTTTCCAAGCTGCCACACATCGGCGAATCCCTCAAGCGCAAGGAGGACTACCGCTTTCTCACCGGCGCGGGCCAGTACACCGACGACATCGTGCTGCCCAACATGCACCACGCGGTGTTCGTGCGCTCGCCGCATGCCCACGCGAAGATCCGCAAGATCGACAAGAGCGCAGCGCTCAAGGCACCGGGCGTCATCGGCGTTCTCGACGGCGAGGACGTGGCGGCCGACAAGATAGGCGGCCTGCCCTGCGGCTGGCTGATCACCGGCACCGACGGCCAGCCCATGAAGGAGCCGCCCCACCCCATCCTGGCCCACGGCAAGGTGCGCTACGTGGGCGACCATGTGGTCATGGTGGTCGCCGACACGGTAGAGAACGCCCGCAACGCGGCCGAGCTGGTGGACGTGGACTACGAGCCGCTGGACGCGGTGGTGGACGTGCGCGACGCCATGAAGTCGGGCGCGCCCACGCTGCACGATGCGGCGCCGGACAACCACTGCTACAAGTGGGCCATCGGTGACAAGTCCCAGGTGGACGCGGCCTTCGCCAAGGCCGCGCACGTGACCAAGCTCGACCTCATCAACAACCGGCTCGCGCCCAACCCCATGGAGCCGCGCGCGGCCATCGCGACCTACAACCGCGCTGGCGACGACTACACACTCTACGTGGCGAACCAGAATCCGCACGTCGAGCGGCTGCTCATGACCGCCTTCGTGATGGGGCTGCCCGAGCACAAGGTGCGCGTGATCGCGCCCGACGTGGGCGGTGGCTTTGGCGCCAAGATCTATCTCTACGCCGAGGACGTCTGCCTCACCTGGGCGTCGAAGAAACTCAACTGCGCCATCAAATGGACCTGCGACCGTTCGGAGGCCTTCCTGTGCGACGCCCATGGCCGAGACCACGTCAGCCATGCCGAACTCGCGCTGGACAAGGACGGCAAGTTCCTCGCGCTGAAGGTGCATACCGACGCCAACCTCGGCGCCTACCTCTCCACCTTCTCCACGGCGGTGCCCACCATCCTGTACGCGACCCTGCTCGCCGGCCAGTACACCACGCCGCAGGTCTATGTGGAGGTCGACGCCTGGTTCACCAACACCGCCCCCGTGGACGCCTACCGGGGCGCTGGCCGGCCTGAAGCCACCTACCTGCTGGAGCGCATCGTCAGCCGCGCCGCCTGGGAAACCGGGCTGCCTCAGGACGAGATCCGCCGCCGCAACTTCATCACGGCCTTTCCCTACCAGACGCCGGTGGCGCTGCAGTACGACACCGGCGACTTCGGCGCCTGCCTGAGCAAGGCCAACGAGATGGCCAACGTGGCCGGCCTGGCACAGCGCAAGGAAGCCTCCAAAGCCAAAGGCCTGCTGCGCGGTGTGGGCTACAGCAGCTACATCGAGGCCTGCGGCCTCGCGCCCAGCAACATCGCCGGGGCGCTCGGCGCGCGCGCCGGCCTGTTCGAGTGCGGCGAGGTGCGGGTTCACCCCACCGGCAGCGTGACCGTGTTCACCGGCTCGCACAGCCACGGCCAGGGCCACGAAACCACCTTCGCGCAGGTGGTGGCCTCGCGCCTGGGACTGGACCCGTCGCAGGTAGACATCGTGCACGGCGACACCGGCCGCGTGCCCTTCGGCATGGGCACGTACGGCTCGCGCTCCATCTCGGTGGGCGGCGCGGCCATCATGCGCGCTCTCGACAAGATCGAGGCCAAGGCCAAGAAGATCGCGGCCCACCTGATGGAGGCCAGCGACGCCGACGTGGACTTCGCCAACGGCGAGTTCACCGTCAAGGGCACCGACAAGAAGGTCACGTTCGGCCAGGTCGCGCTGACCGCCTACGTGCCACACAACTACCCGCTGGACAAGCTGGAGCCCGGCCTGAACGAGACCGCTTTCTACGACCCGACCAACTTCACCTTCCCGGCCGGCACCTACATCTGCGAGGTCGAGGTGGACCCCAACACCGGGGTGGTGCGCATCGACCGTTTCACCGCGGTGGACGACTTCGGCACCATCATCAATCCGATGATCGTCGAGGGCCAGGTGCACGGCGGCCTGGCACAAGGCATAGGCCAGGCGCTGCTGGAACACTGCGTGTATGACCGTGACACGGGCCAACTGGTGACCGGCTCCTTCATGGACTACGCCATGCCACGCGCCGACGACATCCCGGACTTCCAACTGGGCCACGTGGTCACGCCCTGCACCACCAACCCGCTGGGCACCAAGGGCTGCGGCGAGGCCGGCGCCATCGGCTCGCCGCCAGCGGTGATCAACGCCGTGCTCGACGCCCTCGCGCCATTGGGTGTGAAAGACCTGGACATGCCCGCCAGTCCGCACCGTGTCTGGCAAGCCATCCAGGGCGCCAGGAAGTAAGCAGAAGGAGAACCCGACATGTACGCATTCACGCTGGAACAGCCCACCTCCCTGGCCGACGTCAAGCGCATCGCGGGCGGCGGCGCGCAACCCCTGGCCGGCGGCCAGACCCTGATCG
This sequence comes from Hydrogenophaga sp., assembly GCF_026125785.1. Taxonomy (GTDB): domain Bacteria; phylum Pseudomonadota; class Gammaproteobacteria; order Burkholderiales; family Burkholderiaceae_C; genus Hydrogenophaga. The sequence goes on along the minus strand of NZ_JAHCKL010000005.1, from coordinate 186,478 downwards.
CCTCCATGAAGCAGCGGCTGCTGCGCCCCGAGAACCTGGTCGACCTGGGCCGGGTGGCCGAACTGCGCGGCATCAAGGTCGATGGCCAGCACCTGGTCATTGGCGCCATGACCTGCCACCAGGACGTGGCCGACAACGCCGATGTGCGCAAGCACATTCCCGGCCTCGCCGCACTGGCCGGCGGCATTGGCGACCGCCAGGTCCGCGCGCGCGGCACCATCGGCGGATCGGTGGCCAACAACGATCCCGCCGCCTGCTACCCCAGCGCGGTGCTCGGCCTCGGTGCCACGGTCGTCACCGACCGCCGACAGATCGCCGCCGACGACTTCTTCCAGGGTCTCTACACCACCGCCCTGGAGCCGGGCGAGATCATCACCGCCATCCGCTTTCCCATTCCCACCAAGGCCGCCTACGCCAAGTTCCGCCAGCCAGCCTCGCGTTTCGCGCTCGTGGGCGTGTTCGTGGCGCTCACCGGCAGCGGCGCGCGCGTGGCCATCACCGGTGCTGGCAATGGCGTGTTCCGCCACAAGGGACTGGAGACCGCCCTGGGCAAGAGCTTCACGCCCGAAGCGGTGCAAGGCGTGGCCATCGACGCCAGCGACATCAATGGCGACCTGCATGCCAGCGCCGCCTACCGCGCGCACCTGGTCACGGTGCAGACCCAGGCTGCGGTGCGCCAGGCCAATGGATGACAGGGGTGGCCACTGACCTGCTGTCCATAGACGGCCTTACCCACGCCCTGCAGGGTGTGGGCTACCACGCTCCCCGGCGGCTGGTCACGGCCGTGTTCCTGGCCATGCGGCTGCAGCGCCCGCTGCTGCTGGAAGGCGAACCCGGCGTGGGCAAGACCGAGCTGGCCAAGGCGCTGTCGCAGGTGCTCGGCCGCCCGCTGGTGCGCCTGCAGTGCTACGACGGCCTGGAGCAGCGCGAGGCGCTGTACGAGTGGAACCACACCGCCCAGTTGCTGCACATGCGCGCTGCGCAAGCCACGGCCACGCCCGACGAAATCGAGCGCGAGGTCTACCAGGCGCGCTACCTGATCCGCCGCCCGTTGTTGCAGGCGCTGCAGACGCCAGAGCCTGGCGCAGTGTTGCTCATCGACGAGGTCGACCGCGCCGACGAGCCTTTTGAAGCCTTCCTGCTGGAGTACCTGGGCGAATACCAGGTCAGCATCCCGGAGCTGGGCACCATCCGTGCGGTGGCCGCGCCGCTGACCATCCTCACCAGCAACCGCACACGCGACCTCAACGACGCCGTCAAGCGCCGTTGCCTGTACCAGTGGCTGGACTACCCCGATCGCGAGCGCGAACTGGCCATCGTGCGCAGCCAGGTGCCGCAGGCCAGCGCCGCGCTCAGCGAACAGGTCACGAACTTCGTCTCGCGCCTGCGCAGCCTGCCCTTCGCCAACGCCTTCCAACGCAGCCCCGGCATCGCCGAAAGCGTGGAATGGGCCAAGGCCCTGGTGGCGCTGGACACCCTCACACTGGACCCCGAAGTGATCCAGGACACGGCCGGCATCCTCTTCAAGCAGCGCGAAGACGTGGCCGCACTCCTGCCCATGCTGGAGCAACTGCTGGATGAAGCGTGACCCGTTCCAGTGCCGCCCGACGCCGTTCCGGCTGAGCAACCCACCATGCAGGGGTGGCACCTCTCCATTCGGGCCAAGCGCCCTTCCGTTCGAACTGAGCACCCCTCCATTCGGGCTGAGCCCCCCTCCGTGCGGACTGAGCACCCCTCCGTCCGGACTGAGCCCCCCTCCGTTCGGGCTGAGCCCCCCTCCGTTCGGGCTGAGCCCCCCTCCGTTCGGGCTGAGCCCCCCTCCGTTCGGGCTGAGCCTGTCGAAGCCCCGGCCAACCCCCTCCCCCCGGCCCGTCAACAGGCTCAGGGCGAGCAGCCCCGAGGTTGAGGAGATATCCCCATGATCCTCGGCGACGCACGCAGCGGCAAGCTGCCAGACCACATCACCGCCTTCGGACGTGCCCTGCGCCGCGCCGGCGTGCCGGTGGACAGCAGCCGCATCGCGCTGGCCATCAGCGCCGCGCAGGCCGTGGGCGTGGACCGGCGCGACGACCTGCGATCCGCCCTGGAGGCCGTGCTGGTGAGCCGCCAGCAGGATATGGCCGTGTTTGATGACATGTTCGAGGCCTTGTTTCGCAATCCCGAGCTCGCCCAGCAGTTGCTCGCCCAGATGCTGCCCAAGGCCGCCAAGGCCCATCCGGCGCGGCGCAAGGCGCGCGTGCAGGAAGCCCTGAGCGTGGCCGGCCTCAAGGCCGCGCAGCCCAACCAGGGCGAAGCGGAACTGAAGTTCGATGCCGCGATGACGGCCAGCGACCAGCAGCGGCTGCGCCATGCCGACTTCGCCGGCCTGTCGGCCAGCGAGTTCCGTCTGGTCGAACGGCTGGTGCGAGAAATCCCCCTGCCTCTGCCGCCGGTGCGCGCGCGCCGGGAACAGGCCGGCCTGCTCCGCGGTCATCGGCCCGACTGGCCACGCGCACTGCACCAGGCCCGGCGACACGGTGGCGAACTGCTGCTGCTGCCACGTCTGTCGCGCCGCACGCAACCCTTGCCGCTGCTGATCCTGGTCGACATCTCCGGCTCCATGGAACGCTACGCACGCCTGTTGCTGGCCTTCCTGCACCAGGCCACGCGCGGCACGCCGCGCACCGCGTTCGCCTTTGGCACCACCCTGACGGACCTGCGCGCCGCATTCCGCCTGAGCGACACCGACCAGATGCTGGAGACCGCCAATGCGGCCATTGCCGACTTTGCCGGTGGTACGCGGCTGGGCGAGGCGCTGGCCGAACTGCGCCGCCACCACGCCCGCTGTCTGGTGGGCCGGCGCACCGTGGTCTTGCTCATCAGCGACGGCCTGGACACCGGAGCGCCCGAGACGCTGGAAGAAGAACTGCGTTGGCTGGGCCGGCACAGCCGGCAACTGCTCTGGCTCAACCCCCTGTTGCGCTACGACGGCTACGCCCCTCTGGCCACCGGCGCGGCCGTCCTGCACCGGCACGCCCACGGCATGCTCGCGGTGCACAACCTCAGCCACCTGGAAGACCTCGCGCGCGCCATGGCCGCCCTGATGCGGCGCGCCTGAACACCACGTTTCACACACCATCCAACGAACCTGACAGGAGAAACCACCGTGGACATGCAAGGAAGCCGCACGCTCCCCGTGAGCCAGCAGCAGGCCTGGGACGCCCTGAACGACCCCGACGTCCTCAAGACCTGCATCCCGGGTTGCGAGAAATTCGAACTGACCGAAGCCAACACCTACGCCGTGACGACCGCCGTCAAGATCGGCCCCGTGTCGGCGCGCTTCAACGGCCGCGTTCTGCTGTCCGACATACAACCGCCCGAGTCGTACAAGATCGGTTTCGACGCCCAGGGCGGCGTGGCCGGATTCGGCAAGGGTGAATCGGCGGTGCGGCTCACGCCCGCCGACACCGGTTGCGAACTCAACTACACGGTGCACGCCACGGTGGGCGGCAAGGTCGCACAGCTCGGCCAGCGCCTGATCGACGGCGCGGCCAAGTCCCTGGCCGAAGATTTCTTCCGCCGTTTCGAGGAAGAGCTGCTGCGCCGCCATCCCCCGGCCACTGGCGCGGACACTGCCCCGCCCCCACCCCAGCAGACCAGCGGCGGCGGGGGCATGCCGGCCTGGGTCTGGGGCGCCATTGCGGCGGCCGTCGCGCTGGGCATCTACCTGGCCATGCGGAGCTGAATGCCATGGAAAACCTCGACGTCACCGTCCTGCGCAGCCTGCAAGGCTGGCGTACCCAGGGCCGGCGGGCGTTGCTGGCCACGGTGGTGCGCACCTGGGGCTCGTCACCGCGCCCAGTCGGGTCCGTCATGGCGCTGTGCGAGAACGGTGCGGTGGTCGGCTCGGTCTCGGGCGGTTGCATCGAGGACGACCTGATCTACCGCTACAGCCGCGCGCACCAGCCGGCACCCGGAACATCCGCCACGCCTGGCATCACGCACGACATCCCGCAGGGACCCCCCGAACGGGTGAAATACGGGGTGAGTGCCGATGAGGCGCACCGCTTCGGCCTGCCCTGCGGCGGCACGCTGGAACTGGTGCTGGAGTTCAACCCCGACGCCGCCTCGCTGGCCGAGCTGGTGCAAAGCCTGTCAGAGGGCCACCTGGTGGAGCGGCGCACCGAGCTGGCCACGGGCCGTGTGGAACTGCGCGCCGCGGCCACGCCGGCCGCCCTGGCCGAAGACGGCCAGTGGTTGAGCAACACCTTCGGCCCCGAGTACCGCATGCTGCTGATCGGCGCGGGCCAGCTCACCGAATACCTGTCCACCATGGCGCTGTTCTGCGGCTTCGCGGTCACGGTCTGCGACCCGCGCGAGGAGTACCGCAGCGCCTGGGCCGTGCCCAACGTCACCTTGCTGACCGAGATGCCCGACGATGTGGTGCGAGCCTTCCACGTGGACCGACGCACCTGCGTGATCGCGCTCACGCACGATCCCAAGCTCGACGATCTCGCGCTGCTGGAGGCCCTGGAGACCGAAGCCTTCTACGTCGGCGCCATCGGCTCGCGGCGCAACAACGAAGCCCGCCACGCGCGCATGATCGAGCACTTTGACCAGACACCCCAAAGCCTGGCGCGTCTGCGCGGGCCGATCGGTATCTACATCGGCAGCAAGACCCCGGCCGAGATCGCCGTCAGCGTCATGGCCGAGGTGCTGGCGGTCAAGAACGCCGTGCCCTTGCCGCGCGACATGGCTGTGGCCCATGCCAAGAACACCCTCTCCGAGACCATGCCACCTTCGGCACCCACCTGTTTCAGCCCTTCGTGAAAACCGGTTTCATCATCCTTGCCGCAGGCGCCGGCCGTCGCATGGGCGGGGTAGCCAAGTGCCTGCTTGAACTCGATGGCCAAAGCCTGCTGGAACGGCTGCTGCGCCAGTTGCAGCCGCTGCGCGGCCCGGCACGGCACGACCTGGTGCTCGTGCTCGGCCACCACGCCAAGGACATACAGGCCCACGTGACCAGCCTGCCCGAGGACATCGCGCCGCTGAGCGTCATCAACCCGCGCCCGGAGGACGACACCGCCTCCTCGCTGCGCACCGGACTGCGCGCGCTGGCCAGCGACGTGGAGCGCATCGTGGTGCTGCTGGCCGACCAACCGCTCGTCAACCAGGACGACGTGCGCGCCGCCCTGCAGGCCTACGACTCCCGCGACCCGGGTGTGCGCGTGCAGGTCCCCATGGTCCATGGGCAGCCCGGCCACCCCGTGGTGTTCGACGCCCAGGTGCGCGACGACCTGCTGGGCCCCATGCAGCACACCCTGCGGCAATGGCGTGCCGCGCATCCCGCGGCGGTGCGGCTGTGGGTGGTGGACAACCCGCACTACACAAGGGATCTGGACACGCCGCAGGACCTGCACGTGCTGGCACGGGAAACGCGCTGGACCTGGCGTTGGCCTGGTTAGGGCCTGGCACCAGCGCCGAAACGCTGCTCTAATGTCGAGAGCCTCGGCCGGGTACGGCCAAGGCGCCAGCCCACGAAGCCCACCACAGCAGCCGATCGTGACGACACCCCAGTCCCCACCCACGGTTCCGCAGCAGCACCGCCTCGCACTGATCGAGCGGGCCCGGCGAACGCTGCTCAAAGACCACGCGCCTGCGACGCAGCCTCTGTTGGCGCCCTGGGTGGAGCGCTCCTGGCGCCGCTGCCTGGATCTCGGCTTCGAACCCCAACGCCACATCGCCTTCGACGCGGTCAGCGACCAGGCCATGACACGCGCCATCGAGGCCAGCCAGCCCCTGCTGCGCGCGGCCGCGCCGGTGATCCAGTCGCTTTCGCGTGCCATGGCGCACACGCGCTACTTCGCCATCCTGACCGACGCGCAAGGCGTGGTGATCGACGTCAACGGCCCGGTGGACCGGCACGACCCGCTGGCGGCCAACATCGCGCGCGTGGGCGTGGACCTCTCAGAGCGCGCCGTGGGCACCACCGCCATCGGCACCACCCTGGCCGAACTGCAACCGGTCTGGCTGCACCGCGGTGAGCATTTCTACGACGACACCAGTGTCTACAGCTGCGCCGGCGCGCCCATCTGGGGGCCGGACGGGCGTTGTGTTGGCATGCTCGATCTCACGGGCGTCAACGTCGTGGAACAGCCTGCGCTCAAGCACCTCGTCACCCAGTCGGCGCGCAGCATCGAAAACGCACTCGCGCTCGGCCGGCCCCACCGCCTGCTGCTGTGCCTGAACTGGCCCGGCCGCGTACACGGCGACGACAGCGACGGACTGGTCTGCCTGGATGGTGAAGGACAGGTCACCGCGCTCAACAGGCCCGCCGCGGACATGCTGGGCATCGCCCCGGGCATGGCGCCCGACCATTGCGACGATCTCTTTGCCGTGCCCATGCAGACCTTCTTCGACGCCGCGCGCGCCCAGCGCGGCGCACTGGAAGTGCCTTTGTGGTCCGGCCTGCGCCTGAGTGTGCTCGCGCGCATGAACCGCACCAGCGAGCACAGCATGGCGGCCATTCACGGCCCCAGCCATGGCGTACCGCTCAAGGACGTGGAAACCGCCCTCATCCGCAAGGCGGTGGAAGATGCGCGTGGCAACGTCATGGAAGCCGCGCGCGCACTGGGCATCAGCCGCGCCACGGTCTACCGCAAGCTGGGTGCGCGCCAGCCGCGCTGAGCGACCGGCGAAACAGGCTCGCCGTCAGCCCACCGCGTCCTTGACGCACTTCTTGGTGAAGCTCGTGCGCGCGGCGCCATGCAGCTTCTTCTCGGTCGCGCTCGCATCGCAGGTTGCGGCGGCGTCCTTCTCGCACTTCTTCAGGAACGACGTCTTGGCAGCGCCGGCGAGCTTCTTCTCGGCCGAAGCGGCGTTGCAGGTGGGGCCATCGGCCAGCGCCGCGACGGGCAGCAGCACCGCCATGGCCAGGGAACACAGAACTGTCTTGCGCATGCGTTTCTCCAGAGGTGGACAAGCGCATTGGAGGTGATACCCCCACCCGTGTCAAGACCCGCCCCGGCCCGGCGGCCGGGCGCCCATCAGTCGAGCAGCTCCTTCGGGATGTTGCCGCCGTTGGCCGCGATGTGGGCCAGCACGTTCTTGTGCAGCCACATGTTCATCTGCGCCGAATCACCCATCAGTTCGTCAGGGCAATAGAGCTCCTTCGCCAGCTCCTTGCGTGCAGCCAGGCTGCTGTCGAGGTCGAGCAGCTTGAGCAGGTCCACGATGGAAGTGCGCCAGTTGAGTTTCTGCGGATTGGCCGCGGCTTTCTTTTCCATCAGGGCCATGACGTCGACCATGGTGATGGAGGCCACGGGTGCCGGCGCGGCGGCGGGGGGCGCAGCAGGCGGGGCGGCCACGGTTGCGGCTGGCGCGGGGGCGGCAGCGGGCGGCTGCGGCACGACCTTGGGGGAGCCCATGCCAAGCTTTTCGAGGATGTTGCTGAAGATTCCCATGGAAGACTCCTTGATGGTGTTGTGTTGTGGAACGATGAGGTGACATGGCGGGCATGTGCCGGCCCAGTATGCCCACAGATCGGCGATCAGGGCAAGCCCGGGCGAACCGTTTCATGCACACTCGAAGCCCATGCGCAAGATCGAGCTCTCCTACACCCACACCGCGGGTGCCCACCCCGACAGTGCACAAGGACCATTGCTGCGCAACCCCATGCAGGACCTGTTGCAGGCGTTGCATGCCAGTGGCTCCATCTCGGGTGCGGCGCGTGCGCTGGGCCTGTCCTACCGCCATGTCTGGGGCCAGCTCAAGGCTTGGGAAGGACCATTGGGCCAGCCGCTGGTTTTCTGGGAGCGTGGGCAGGCCGCGCGGCTTACGCCTTTCGGAGAGCGGCTGCTGCTGGCCGAACGCATGGCCCAGGCGCGGCTGGCCCCGCAGCTCGAACAGTTGCAGACCACGCTGGCGCGCGCGTACGAACAAGCCATTGACGAAGACGCGACACTTGGCAACCACCTCACACTGTGCGCCAGCCACGACCTCGCGTTGGGGGTGTTTCAGCAGCACTGCAGCCAACCCGTGCGCGGACGCAGTCCCGCACCGCCGTTGCACCTGGACATCCGCTACTGCGGCAGCACGGACGCGATCCGCAGCCTGAGCGAGGGGCGCTGCGATGTGGCGGGCTTTCACACCCAGTCCTTCGCCACCGCAGGCAGCCTGAGCGCACGCAGCCACCGGCCTCTGCTCAAGCCGGGGCTGCACAAGCTCATCGGTTTCGCGCAGCGTGTCCAGGGACTGCTGGTGGCGCCAGGCAACCCACTGGGCCTGCGCACCGTCGCCGACCTGGCACAGAAGCGGGCACGCTTCGTCAACCGCGGCATCGGCACCGGGACCCGTCTGCTGTTCGACGAACTGCTGGCCCAGGCCGGTGTGCAGCCCCAGGCCATCGACGGCCACTCGCGCGTGGAGCCCACGCACGCCGCCGTGGCCCTGAGCGTGGCCTGCGGCACGGCCGATGCGGGCCTGGGCACCGAATACGCGGCCAGCGCGCACGGACTGGACTTCGTGCCCCTGACCGAGGAACGCTACGTGCTCGCCTGCCTCAAGAGCACCCTGGAGCGCACACCCGCGCAGTACCTGGTGCGGCGCCTGCGCAGCCGCGCGTGGCAGGAACAGCTCAACGCCCTGCCCGGCTACGCGGCCGACCACTGCGGCGACATCACGGCCATGAAGCGCCTGCTGCCGTGGTGGGGGTGAGGGGGTCTGACCCCGCCTTGGGGCGGCCCGGCGGTGGGGTCTGTTGCCCCCACGCTCCACCGCTGCGCGGGTCGCTGCCCCCCGAGGGGGCTGACCCCGCCTTGGGGCGGCCCGGCGGCGGGGTCTGTGGCCCCCACGCTCCGCCGCTGCGCGGGTCGCTGCCCCCCGAGGGGGCTGACCCCGCCTTGGGGCGGCCCGGCGGCGGGGTCTGTGGCCCCCACGCTGCACTGGCCTGCGGTCACCAGTCGCGCAGCACCTCGTCCGGTCCGGGCTTCTGGAATTTTGGTGTGCCGATCTTGCGCGCGGTGCCCATCACCACCCAGCCCACCAGGCTTTCGCCGGGGCCGCAGAACGCGGCCACGATGGGTGCGGCGCGCACCTTGGCACCCGACAGCATCTTGCCGGCGTAGCCCAGCGCGTGGGCCGCGTTGAGGAAATTGGTGAGCGCGCCGCCCACGGTCATCCATTGTTCGTGCACGCTGGCCACGGGGTGGCCGGTGTCGATGCGCGCGATCACCGCCACCAGCAGCGGCGGTTCGAGCGCGCGGCGGCGGTCGAGCACGGCTTCGTCGGCGGTCTTTCCGGCCTGCACGGCGGCCTGCTCGAACAGGTCGGCCAGGCGTTCTCGCGCCGCGCCGCGGACGATTGCGAAGCGAAACGGCACCAGGCCCGCGTGGTCGGGAGCGCGCAAAGCGGCCTGTGCCATGCCTTGCAGGTCCTGCGGCGAGGGTGCGGGCTCGGCCAGGTGTTTGGCACCGACCGAGAAACGGCTGTTCAGGTTGGCCAGGATGGAGGAGCGCGCGTCGGCAGTGGACATCGTCAGAAAACCAGTGTGCGCCAGCGCAGATCTGACGCGCGGGCCATGAACTGCACCGCGCCACCATGGCCGCTGCACTCGGGGATCAGTCCGCGCGGATCGATGCCCTGCGCGTGCAGCGCATCGGTGCAGGCCAGCAGGCGCGCGCCATGCGACACCGCTTCCCGCATGGCATCGAGCACGGTCTTGTCGAACCGTTCGCTGGCCCGCAGGCCCTGGGCCACGCCCGGCACCAGCAGGTGCACGCTGCGGGCCGTGAAATAGATTTCCACCGGCACGTCCATGGCGGCAGCAGCAGCGGCATGGAAGAAAGGTGTGGCCAGCCGGTGCGGGGCCTCGGGTTCGGCCGCCCACAGCAGGATGGCAATGCCGCTGGCCTCGTGCGTGTCAGGCATGGTGTTCGATCTGGATGCGGTGCAGGCGCGCGTGTTCCGCCATGGCCGCGAACACGGCTTCGCCTTGGAGCAAGGCCGCGCGCTCGGCCTCCAGCGCCGAGGGTCGCAGGCGAGCGATCCAGCCCTCGCCATACGGGTCCTCGTGCACGCGCTCGGGCCGCTGCGCCAGCACCGGGTTGGCCTCGATCACCGTGCCCGACAGCGGCGCCTTCACCGACACGATGGACTTGGCCAGCTCCACCACCCCGATCGAGCGGCCCTGCTCCACCACCGTGCCCAGTGGCCGGGCGCGGCACATGTAGATTTCACCCGAGAGCTTGATGCCCAGGGCCGTGATGCCCACGGTCACGACGTCGGGCGCCTCCACCCGCGCCCACACCTGGTGCTCGACGTGGTAGAGCAAACCGGCAGGAAAGTCGGCCAAGAAGCGGTCCATGTTCAACAAGGGTTCGGCCAAGAGCGCACGGGTCGCATCCAGGAACACCGCGCAGAGGAGAGCGTCATCCAGTGGCGGAGGAGAATGGGAGTCGAACCCACCCGGCGACGCATGGCGCCACCCACCGGGTTTGAAGCCCGGCCGACCCACCAGGATCGTTTCCCCTCCGCAAAAACCGACTGGCCGATCATAGCGGTGCCTCCGCCCGCGCGTCGTCCAGGAAAAGCTGACTGTCGGCACGCAGCCAATGCGCATCGCCCACACGGCGCAACAGGCCGATGCGGTCGAAGTGCTCCAGTATCTGTATTGCGCGCTTGCGGCCCAGGCCGGTCGCGTCGCGGAACGCGGCGGCCGCCACCGCTCCGCCCTGCCCGGCAGCCACGGTGCGCGCGATGACGGCCAGCCGAGCCATGGTGGCCGGCGGGTAGTAGAGGTCCTTGACCACCTGGTAGAGCTCGCCGCGCTGCGACAGCCGAACGAGCGTGACACGCATCAGCGCTTCAGGCTCGCCACTGTCGCGCGCCAGGTCGCGCACCCACGCCCCCTCGAAGCCAGCCGCCAGCAACGGTGCGGCCACCTTCTGCGCCAGGCGTTCCTCGGTGGCCGACAGGCGCACGCCATGTTCGGGCAGGTGCACGAACGCACCACGCACCTGCACCCGCGCGGCCGCCTGCAGGCGCGCCAGCAAGGCGCGCCACAGCGGCTCGGACAGGCGCGGCAGAGCCAGGCGGCGCAGCCGCGCACTGTCCGGCCCCAGTTCCTCGGTGTGGCGCGCGTGGTAGTCGGCCAGCACCTGGACGACACGCGCCTCGGCCTGCTCGGTCTGCGCCGCGCCCAGCGCCACGTCCGCGTGCGCATCGCTGTGGCGCAGCGCGCCAGCGGGCAGTTCGTCCACCACCGCCTGGCCTTGCGCGGCCGCGAAGCGGCGCAGGTCCAGGCCTTGAGGCGCCACGGCGAGCAGCGCCGCCAGACGCGAGCGCGCGTCTGGCTGGCTCAGGGCATCGAGTTCGGCCAGGCGCTGCGGCGTGCGTCGGTAGCGCACCGGCGCGCACGGGTCCAGCACACGGCCACCGGCCAGCGTGCGCGAGGCCGATGCGTCGCGCAGCACCACACGGTCGCCATGCCACACGCCCAGCGGCTTGCGCAACACAAGTTGCACGCGCCCGCTCTGGCCGGGCTCCAGCGCCGGTGGGTCCAGCACCGCCACCGTGCCCAACACCGATGCCGAGCCCAGGTGCACGTGCACGCTCGCGCCGGAGCGCAGCGGCCGCGCCTCGCCTTGCCAGAGCGTCAACTGCACGTCCACGCGCTCGCTCGCCATGGCCATGGCCGGCAGGCACAGCCACTGGCCGCGCTCGATCTCTTGCCGCTCCACGCCCGCCAGTGCCACCGCGCAGCGCTGGCCGGCCTGCGCCGTGGCGACGGCGCGGTTCTGCGCGTGCAGGCTGCGCACACGCGCCCGCCGTTCGCCTGGCACGAGCTGGAGTTCGTCGCCCACCCGCACCTGGCCTGCGTGCACGGTCCCGGTGACCACGGTGCCCACGCCGTCGAGCGTGAACGCGCGGTCCACCGCGAGGCGGAAAGACTCGTTCAGGCGCGCATGCGCGCCGGTCTCTCGCGCGGCCTGGAACAGCACGTCCTTGAGGGCTTCGATACCTTCGCCGGTCTGGGCCGACACGGGCAGCACCGGCACCCCCGCCAGCGAGGTGCCTTCGAGCAGCGCGGCCACGTCATCGGCCACGGACCGCAGGCGCGCCGCATCCGCCCGGTCGCACTTGGTCAGGGCCACCACGCCCCGCCGCAGGCCCAGCAGGGACAGCACGGCCAGATGCTCGCGCGTCTGCGGCATCACACCGTCGTCGGCGGCGACGAGCAGCAGGGCGAAATCGATGCCGGTGGCACCGGCCAGCATGGTGTGGACCAGGCGCTCGTGGCCTGGCACATCGATGAAGCCGATGCGCTGGCCGTCCGGCGCATCGGTGAAGGCATAGCCCAGTTCGATGGACACGCCGCGCTGCTTTTCCTCCGGCAGGCGATCGGTGTCCACGCCGGTGAGCGCGCGCACCAGCGTGGTCTTTCCGTGGTCGATGTGGCCGGCCGTTCCGACGATCATGGGTTGAGTACCTTTCGCGCGACGGTGGACAGCAGGTCCACCAAGGCCACCAGCAGGATGGTGGCCAACAGAATGCCGCCAGTCTCGCGCATATGGAACAACCCCATGTGGTAGGACAGCATCTGGCCCAGGCCGCCGCCGCCCACGACGCCGAGCACCGCCGCCGCACGGATGTTGTTTTCCCAGCGGTAGAGCGTGTAGGACAGCAACTGCGGCAGTGCCAGCGGAAAGGTGGCATAGAGAAAGGCCCGGCCGCCGGGCACGCCCTGCACGCGCAACGCGAACGCCGGTCCATCGGGCGCGTTCTCGATCACTTCGGCAAAGAGACGCCCCAGGACACCGGTGGTGTGCAGCGCCAGCGCCAATGTGCCCGCGAGCGGTCCGAGCCCTGCCGAGATGAGCAGCAGCGCGGCCCACACCAGTTCAGGAATGGAGCGCAACACATTGAGCAACCAGCGCGTGGGCGCACGCCACAGCCCTGCGGTCTGGCCTGGCAGGCGGCTGGCCGGCAAGGCCAGCAGCAGACCGAACACGGCCGCCAGCAAAGTGCCTACGGCCGACATGGCCAGCGTCTCCAGTGTCGCGATGCCCAGCCGCGCCAGGAACGCGGGCTCCATGGCAGGCTGAGCCATCTCGCCCAGGAAGCGACCCATCTTCTGCGCGGCATCCACCGAGAACAGGCGCCCCCAGTCCACCCCGACCTCGACGAAGCTGGCGACCGCCAGCACCACCATGCCCAGGAGCAACAGCCGCACACCCCAGGCACGGGGCGGCTGGGGCGGCAGGGTCGGTTGTCTCGCGTTCATGGAGCGCCCCTTCAACCCAGGGCCTTGCGCAGTTGCGCGCTGACCGCATCGGCCAGCGCCACCAGCAGCACGAAAGCCACGAGGATGGTGGCCACCTCGCCGCCGTTGAACATCTTCATCGACGCGTCGAGCTGCTGACCCAGGCCGCCAGCGCCGACGAAGCCCAGCACCGCCGATGATCGGATCGCGCACTCCCAGCGGTACACGGTGTAGCTGGTGAGTTCGCGCGAATTGCCGGGCAGCAACGCATAGAGAAACGCCTGCAGGCGGCCGCTGCCGTTGCGCAGCAGCGAGCGTGTGGGATGCAGGTCGCCGCTCTCCAGGATCTCCCCGTACACCTTGCCCAGCATGCCTGCGTAGGTGAGTGCGATCGCCAGCACACCCGCGCTGGGTCCCAGGCCGACCACGCGCACGAACACCAGAGCCCACACCAGCTCCGGCACGCTGCGCAGCACCACCAGCAACAGGCGCACGGCCTGCCGCACCGCCCAGGCCAGAGGGTGCATGCGGCCCGAAAGCGAAGACACCGAGAGCGCCGCGCTCGACAGCAGCGTCAGTGGAACCGCCAGCAGCAGCGCCAGCACCATGGCCGCCGAAGCGATGGCAACGGTGCGCCAGGTTTCGCGCAGCACCATCGAGAGGAACTCGGCCGACATGGCCGGCGGCAGAAAGTCGCCGAGGAAACGCAGGGTGACACGCAGGTTGTCGGGCGCGAACAGCAGCCAGACCTTGAACTCCACCGCCACCAGCGCGGGCCCCAGCAGCGCGGCGGCGGCCAGGGTCCAGAACACACGGCCGCGCCAGGCCGGGTCGCGGTGGATGTTGATCGCGTGCGTGCCCATGCGGCGGACTCAACAGTGCATGGCGGGTGCGGCCGCCGTACCGGCCACAGGGGCCTCGGCCTGCGGCGCCAGCCCCTGCAGCTCGTGTTCGAAGCTGGCGTAGAGCTCGGCCAGCAGAGCCGGCGTCACCTGCTCCGCAGGCAGGTCGAACGCGAGCCTGCCATCGCGCAGACCCAGCACGCGCGGAAAGTTCGCCAGCGCCAGGTCCACCTGGTGCAGGGTGGCCAACAGGGTCACGCCCCGCTCCCGCGCCACTTGCGTGAGCGCGCGCAGCGCCAGGGTGGCGCGCGCCGGATCCAGGGCCGAGAGCGGTTCGTCGATCAGCCACAGCGCGGCCGGCGCGAGCAGCGCACGGGCCAGGCCCACGCGCTGGCGCTCGCCGCCGGAAAGCCTGTCCACCCGCTCCCACAGTTTGTCGCCCAGATCGAAGCGCTCCAGCGCCGCATGCGCCTGCGGCGCACCGCGCGGATGCACCAGCGAGGCCAGGCTGGCCCACAGCCCCATCTGCGGCAGCCGCGCCGCCAGCACCGAAGTCACCACGCGCTGGCGCGGAGGCAGCGGTGGCGTCTGCGGCGCCAGAAACAGCCGTGCGCGCAGGCGGCGCAGGTCCGCCGCGCCCAGTGTCCAGGGGTCTTGCCCATCCAGGCGCAGGCTGCCAGCCGAAGGTGGCAGGGCACAGCCCAGCGCATGCAACAGCGTGGTCTTGCCAGCCCCCGAGGGGCCGATCACCACCACCTGTTCGCCGGGCGCCACCCGCACGCTCAAGTCCGCCAGCGCGGGCGCGGCACCGTCGCGTGCGGCCGGATGCCTCACGCCCAGGCGATCGAGCTCGACCGCCAGACCACTCATTTGATCAGGCCCGCGCTGCGGCCCGCGGCCTCCAGCCCCTTGTAGTTTTCGGGTTTGGTGGGCACGTAGCGCGTGGCGCGCGCCAGCCCCAGGACCTCCTTGCCCTCGGGGTTGTCTGTGCTCAGCGCCAGCAGGGCCTTTGTCACCTTCTCGCGCTGCGCCGCTGGCATGTCCGCATGCACCGACCAGTTGTAGTTGAAGTACGGCGGCGTGGTGTAGAACACGTCCACCTTGCTCGTGTCGACTTTGTTCTCGCTCACGAACTTGCGCCAGACCGTGATGTCCAGCGCGGCGGCGTCCACACGGCCGCTGACCACCGAGGCGATGGTGGCGTCGTGCGCGCCGGAGAAGGCCACGCGCTTGAAGTCGCGCTCGGGCTCGATGCCCGCCTCCAGCAGGAAGCTGCGCGGCATGAGGTGGCCGGAGGTGCTGGAGGCCGAACCGAAGCTCACCTGCTTGCCCTTGAGGTCGGCCAGGGTTTTGATGCCCGAGTCCTTCTGCGTGATGAACACGGAGCGGAACTGTGTGTCTTCCTCGCGCTGCACCAGCGGCACCACCTTGTCGCCGGAGCGCAGCTTGGCCTGCACGAAGGTAAAGCCGCCGAACCAGACCAGGTCCACCTGCTTGTTCACCAGCGCCTCCACGGCTGCGGGGTAATCGCTGACGGGCACGAACTCCACCTTGGTGCCCAGGCTGCGCTCCAGGTACTTCACCATCGGGCCGAACTTGCGGATCTGCTCCGAGGCCGCCTCTTCCGGGATGGTGGTGACCTTGAAGCTGGCCTGCGCATGCGCGCCCGCACACAAAGACAAGGCCGCCACGGCGGTCAGCAGGCGCGCCCGACGGGCGACGCGGTGGAGGATGGAGTTCATGTGGTGGAGCCTTTCAGGTGAGGTTGCGGGGTGGGGAGGCGGTGAATCAGGAGAACATGTCGTCGAACTTCAGACCGGCCCAGCGGAAGTTCTCGCGCACCAGGTCCGCGCTGCGCTGGTTGATGTCGATCTGCGTCTGCTCGATCACGCCCTGGGCGTTGACCTTGTAGTCGAACTGCACGCTGATGGCCTCGCGCGGATCGCCGTTGACCATCATGTAGCAGAGGTTGTCGGGCAGCGTGGCCTTGGGGCTGCGGCCAGCCACGCGTTCGGCGATGTAGGCCGCGACGATGTGCCCATGCTGGTTGGCCACGTGGGCGCTCTTGGGGTAGAAGGCGAACTGCGGCGAGACGAAGCCCACGGCGTCGCCGATCACGTAGACGTTCGGGTCGTTCTTGAGGTTCAGCATCAGCGGGTCGACGTCGGCCCAGCCGGTGTACTTGCCCTGGGAGTTCAGGCCGATGGCGTCGGCCTTCCAGGCCAGGTCGCCGGCCTGGTGGGGCGCCATCAGCACGGCATGGTCGAACTTCATGTCGCCCGCATCGGTCTTGATTTCCTTCTTGAACGGGTCTATGGACTGCACGTGCGCATTGGGCACGTAGGTGATGTAGTCCTTGTAGAGCTCGGTGAAGGCGGCCCTGAAACCCGGGCCGATGGGGCGCACACCGTCCTTGTGGTCCAGGATGGTGACCCGGCCCTTGATCTTGTTGGCCTTGAAGTACCAAGCCACCATGCAGGCCCGTTCATAGGGCGAAGGCGGGCAGCGCTGCGGTGGCGGCGGCAGCGTCATCACCCAGTCACCGCCCTTGAAGCCGTGCAAGGCCTTCTTCAGGGCAAAGTGTTCGGCGTTGCTCACGTAGGCGGCCGGAAAGCGCGTGCGGGTGGCGTCCGCGATGGCGCGGTCGTTGCCGAACCAGGCTTCGTAGTTGTAGCGGATGCCGGGCGCGATCACCAGGTAGTCGTAGTCCAGCGCGCCCTGGCTGGTCACCACGCGCCGGGCGCCGCGGTCGATCTCCAGCACCTCGCACTGCACGAAGCGGTAGCCGTGCTGGGCCGACACGCGCAGGTAGTCGTGCGTGATGAAGCTGGTGTCCACCATGTCGACCAGCCACTTGTTGCTGATCGGGCAGGAGAAGAACACCGGGTTGCGCTCCAGCAGCACCACCTCGGCCGAGGGTGCAAGCTGGCGCAGGTACTTGGCCGTGGTGAGGCCGCCCCAGCCGCCGCCACACACCACCACGCGGGGTGCCTTGCCCTTGGGCATCAGCATCTGCGCGGGGCTGCCAATGAAGAACGGCTGCGCGGGGCGGGATGCGGCTGGCCCTGTGGAAGCGCAGCCGGCGAGCAGTGCACCGGCGGCACCGGCACCGGCTGCGAGGAAATGGCGGCGATCAAGGCTCATGGCGGGTCTCCTTCTTTGTGGTTGCGGGAAAAATCGGCGCGTCGTCACGGGGTCACATGAAGTTGCGCGTGTGCAGATCCGCCAGGCGCTGCGCCTCCTCGCGGGCAAAACCCAGGCGCGCCAGGCGTGCGCGCCGGCCGGTGGCCATTTCGGCCTTGAGGTCCTGCACGGCGGCGTGGCCGCGCGCGATGGCCTGCGGCGACAGCGCGCCCGCCGCCAGCAGCACCAGCGCATCGAAGACCTCCTCGTTGAGTCCGGCGGTGCCTGCCAGGGCGTCGTAGCGCAGTTCCACGGCGTTGCGAAGGCGCGTCTGAAAGCCGGGCTCCACCGAGAGCCGGTACTCCAGGTGGGCCATGCCGAACGCGACATGGCGGGCCTCGTCGCGCGCGGTCAGGCGGGCGATCTGGCGCGTGACCGGATCGGGCGCATGCTCATGCAGGAAGTTGAGCAGGTTGACGAAACTGCCTTCGCCCAACACACCGAGCAGAAACGTCGCCACCGAAAAATCGGGCGCGTCGAACAAGGTCTGCAGCGAGGCCTGCCCGCCCGCAGTGGACAGTGCGGGCGCACGCCCGCGCAGCAGCGCGCGGCGGGTGAACACCTCCACATGGCGGGCTTCGTCGGCACACTGCTGCGCCAGGCACTGCAGCACCTCGCGGTAGTGGGGATGGATCTGGCCCAGGTGGCGCGCGGGCACCAGCAGCGCCGCGTTCTCGTTCTCGATCAGGTAGGTCATCACCTGCACCACCGCGTCCTCGACCTCGTCGTCCAGCGTGAACGGCTCCTCCCAGTCGATCGCGGTCTGCGGGTCCCATTGCGCGGCCATGGCCTGGCGGTGCAGCTCTCCCGCCGTCTCGGCCCACAGCTCATGGCGGCGGCGCAGCGCAAAGGCCCATGCCGGGCTGCCCGCCTCCACCCGCGCGCCGCGCGCGGCCAGCCCCCAGCAGGCCTGGGCCTCCTGCGCAGGCGGGTGTGTGGCATCCACGCGCGCGGGGCCACTGTCCAGGGCGCCGCGCCAGCGCCCTTCGGCCTGCGCGCCGCGGGTCACCACCGCCTGCCCGGCCTCCATGCGCAGGCCATGGCCGGTCTGGCGGCACCAGGCGGCCAGGTGGTCGTACCAGCCTGGCGCGTGGCCGTACACCACCAGTTCGCCACCCGCCGGCACCCGCGCCAGCGCACGGCGGATCAGCAGCAGCGCGCCCTGGTCCAGGCCCAGCGCCTCAATACCGATAGTCGGCCGGGAGGATGTCGCCATCATGGCTGTAGAACCCCTCGTCGTCGACCGCGCGCTCCAGCAACGCATAGCCACTGGTGCGGCCGCAGCGCCACTCGCGCAGGCCCTCCAGTTCCAGCAAGGGTCGTACCTGCGGATCGTCCCAGCGCATGGCCATCAGCAGGGCCACGAAGCGATCGACCAGCGCCTGGGGCGCGTCCGGGCTGGTGGTGAAGTTGCAGTGGTCGTATGCCCCCGTGCGCGCCACGATGCGGGTGGCTCCCGGCGGCAGCGTGCCATCGAGGCCGAAGGCCAGGTGATTGCCATCGATCAGGCAGCACGCATCCACCTCCCCGGCCATCAGCGCGGTCGCGGCATCGCGCTCGCCGCCGATGTGGTCGCCATGCTTGCCGCCAAGCACGTCGAAGCGGCGCACGGTGAAGTCCCGGCCGGGCACCAGGCCCTCGGCGCGGAACTGGCCCAGGGGGATCAGCGTGGCCTGTGGCGAATCGATCGCGCCCACACCCACGGTGCGCCCACGCAGGTCGGCCAGCGACTGCACCGCGCTGTCGGCCCGCACCACCACCAGCGAGCGCAGGTCGCAGTCGGTGTCGCGCATGGCCACCGCCGCCACCGTCTGCCCACGGTGGCGCGCGATGCGCTCGGCGCGCACCCAGGCCAATGGCGAATTCCAGGCGAGGTGAATGGCCCCTTCGAACTGCGCCTGCACCTGGCGTTCGTAGTTGGAATACAGCACGTAGTCGAAGGCCAGGCCGTGGCGGTGGAAGTGCGCCTTGAAGCCCTCCCAGATGGTGACCACCTTGGGCGCGTAGGCCACAGCCCCCATCAGCAGCGTGTCACGGGTCATGTGGGTACCCCCTAGAACAGCGGCAGGCCGGTGACGGCCTTGCCGATGAAGTCGTACAGCACATCGGAAGTCGGCGCCATCACGCTGGAGGCGCGCGCATCGCGGAACAGACGCTCGATGCCGGCTTCCTTGCGGAACGCCGCGCCGCCGCACACCCGCATGGCGATGTCGGTGACCTCCAGCGCGTGCTCCGCCGCCGCGGCCTTGACCTCCAGGACCCGCAGCATGGTGTCCGGCCGGCCCGCGCCGATCGCGGCCACGGTGTCGTCGAGCAGCGCGCGCGACATGTCCGCCTTGATGCGGGCGCGCGCAAGGTAGGCGCGGATGGTGGGCAGATCGGCCAGCGACGAACCCAGGTGCTGGTGCCGGGTTCCGCCGGCATGGCCGGCGGCACGCGCGATGGCGCCTTCCATGATCCCAACCGAGCAGGCCGCGCTCAGCGACACGAACCAGGGCAGCACCACGCCCATCATGGTGTCAAAGCCCTTGCCATCCTCGCCCAGGCGGTCACCGGCCTTCACGCGCACGCCTTTCGCGGTGATGGGCGTGGACGCATTGCCACGCAGGCCCAGGCCATCGAAATGACCAGGCTGGCTCAACCCTGGCAGTTTCGCGTCGACCAGCCACAGCGAGCTGGCACCCTCGGCCGCCAGCGGCTTGCTGGACCAGACGTAGCTGTCGGCCTCAAAGGCGGACGTAACCCAGCTCTTGCGCGCGTCCAGCACCACGGCGTCGCCCTCGGCGCTGGCCGTCCCCACAGGCGCCCAGAAGTGGCTGCGCGATTCCGCCTCGGAAAAGGCCAGCGTGCTCAGGTGCTGCCCCTGCGCGATGGCGCGGCGCACCGGCTCCGCCCCGAACGCCTCGATGACGGCGGTGGCGCAGTAGTGCATGCACACCACCATGGCCGTGGATGGGCAGGTCTGCGCGATGCGGGACACCACGTCGACCGCCTCGCGCAGGCCCTTGCCCTGCCCGCCCACCGACACCGCGCTGACCAGGCCGAGCAGCCCGGCCTGGCCCAGTGCCGAGATCATCTCTCGAGGAAAACGGGCCTCGGCATCGGTGCGCAATGCCAACGGCTCCAAGGTGTCGGTGATGATGGGTTGCAGGGCATCCAGCGTGTTCATCGTCGAGGCTCCTCTTGTCCTGGGGTGGGGGAACGGTCAGCCCAGCGCCTGCCGCAGGGCAGGCAACTGCGCCACGAAGGCCGCGCTGTCTTCAAGGCAGCGCAGGTCGAGCAGCAGCCGGTCTTCGGCCACGCGCCCGATCACGGGGCGCGGCAGCGCGCGCAGCGCCGCAGCGAGTTCGTCCAGGGCGCGTCCCGCGCCCTTCTTGCCAACCGGCGCCAGCGCCAGGCCGGCCGATGGCAGGCGCTCCACCGGCAGCGAGCCCGAGCCGATCTGGCCCAGCATGTCCTTCACCTCCACCGAGAAGCGCGGCGCCACGGCGCTCTGCACATCCGCGAGCAGGCTGTCGGCCTGCTCGCGGATGGCCTCGGCCGTGCGCGTGAGCAGCCGCAGCGTCGGCAGATCCTGCGCCAGGCGTTCGGGCCGCAGGTAGAGCATCAGCGTGGCCTCCAGCGCGGCCAGCGGCAGCTTGCTCATGCGCAAGGCGCGCTTCATCGGGAACTTGCGGATGCGGCCCACCGCCTCCTTGCTGCCCACGATGAGGCCAGCCTGCGGTCCGCCCAGCAGCTTGTCGCCGCTGAAGGTCACCACGTCGCAGCCGGCCGCGATCTTCTCGCGCGGCGTGGGCTCGTGCGGCAGGCCCCAGAGCGACATGTCCACCAGCGCGCCGCTGCCCAGGTCTGTGGCCATGGGCAGGCCACGCGCGTGCGCGATGCGAGCGATCTCGCCTTCGTCCACCGACGAGGTGAACCCCTGCACCGCGTAGTTGCTGGTGTGCACCTTCATCAACAAAGCCGTGCGCTCGGTGATGGCGTTGGCGTAGTCGTGCGGGTGCGTGCGGTTCGTGGTGCCCACCTCCACCAGCGTGGCGCCGGCGCTGGCCATCACGTCGGGCATGCGGAAAGCGCCGCCAATTTCCACCAGCTCGCCGCGCGAAACGATGACCTCGCGGCCACGCGCCAGCGCGGCAATGGACAGCAGGACGGCGGCCGCGTTGTTGTTGACCACCGTCGCCGCTTCGGCACCGGTGAGCGTGCACAACAGCTCCTCCACCACGCTGTCGCGGTCGCCCCGGCCGCCGCTGGCAAGGTCGTACTCCAGGTTGTTGGGCCCGGCCATCATGGCCAGCAGGTGCTGCAGCGCGCTGTCCGCCAGCAAGGCGCGCCCCAGGTTGGTGTGGATCACCGTGCCGGTGAGGTTGATCACCGCGCGCAGGCGCGGTGCCAGGCGTGCCTGCATCCGCCCCAGCACGGCCTCGTCCACCGCCTCGGGCGTGATCTGCGCGGCGTCCAGCGTGCCTTGGCGGGCGCGTTCGCGCAGCGACTCGGCCAGCGCACGCACCTCGTCGGCCACCAGGGTGTGGCCGTGCTCCGCCACCAGCGCGGCCACGGCGGGCCGGCGCAGGACGCGGTCGATGCTGGGAAGGTCTTTGGGGTTCGCCGGGTTCTTCGCCTGGGAACCGTCGACGACGGATTCGGTCAGGCGAGTCATCAGCGTTTCCCTGGTGGTGATTCGTCTTCGAGCAAAGGCTCGGGCGCGCCGAACAGCAGCATGAAGTTCACACCGTGGCGCTGCTTGCCGGTCTCGGCCACCAGCAGGTCCAGCGTGAGGCTGGCCAGGTCATCGGCGACCGGATCGACAAAGGGGTCGCGGTCGGTGTGGGCGATCTTGAGGTAGTGGCCACAGTCGTCGCAGGTTTCCGCCTGCACCTTGGCGGCGGTGGCGCGCGAGGCGCTGTCCTCGCCCACGGCATCGGCCAGGTCCAGCGACTGGTAGGCCAGCGACTGGGTGCTCAGGCAGTGCGGGCATTTGCCGCGAACCATGTGCCATTCCAGGTTGCACAGCGAGCAGTGCAGGTAACGCTGGCCCAGCGATTCGCCGCTGGTGCGCGTGATGCTCGCGGTCGGGCGGCTGCCGCAGCAGGGGCAGGCGGTCTCGTCGTCGATGCGGCCAAAGGGCGAACCCTGGCCCTGGTGCGCCGCCTGTACCGACAGCAGCAGGTGCGTCCAGTACACCTGCAGGGTGCCCCCCAGCAGCGGCGCCGCCGCCATGTCCAGACCGGTGGCCAGTCCGTTGAGCAGCAGGTCCGCCTGCCGCTCCAGGTAAACATCATCGGCCTCGGCCAGCCGGCGCAGCACGTCGCGCCCACCCTCTGGCGCGCGCGGCAGCAGCGCAGCCGCCATGCGGCGCGCCAGATCACGCCAGGCCATATCGCGCGGCCAATCCGCCGCCGGCAAGAGCGGCACACCGTCGCGCGCCGCACGGTCCACCGCCTCGGCGCCGGGCAGCGGCACCGCCGGCATGCTCTGCAGCGCACGCTGCTGCTCATGCACCAGGTCCGCCATGAAACCCAGGTAGTCCCCCAGCGCATGCCCGGCACCGGCCAACTGCCGCAAACGCATCTCCCGTTCGGCGAACAGGGTAGCCCGCTCAGGAAACCGCAGAAACACCGTGTCCCCGCCACCCCGCGCAGCGATCTCTTCCGCCGACATGATGCGCACCGTAGCGCTACTGGTCATCCCAAAATCCTTCAACAACAACAAACGAGCAAGCGAAGCGAGCCCCCACCCAGAGATGCCGAGGGTCCGGCTCCGCCGGCCCAAGGCATCGTCCCCCCTCGAAGCGCCGAAGGCGCGCTACGGAGGGGGGAAGCCGCGCAGCGGCGCAGGGGGGTGCCCCTCACTTCTTCTCTTCGTACCAAAGCGGATGGTTCAACCGCGCCCAGCTCTCGGTCACCGTGCCGCGCGTCATGGCGCGCACCGTGCCCTTGACCCAGATCGCGGCGTACACGTGCATGATCACGCTGAGCACCAGCACGACGGCGGCGACGGCGTGCAGCAGCACGGCGATGCGCATGACCGGGATGCTGAAGAACGGCGTGAACCATGGCCGCCAGAACATGAAGCCCGTGACCACCAGCACCAGCAAGCTCAAGGCCATGGCCCAGAACACCATCTTCTGGCCGTAGTTGTACTTGCCGGCCGGCGGCATGCCGGCCTTGTCGCCCCGGAGCATGCGCCCCGCATGCTTCGCCCACTCGCGGTCGGTGGCGGTGATGAGGTTCTCGCGCCAGATCTTGACGAAAAACACGAGGAAACCCAGCACCATCAGCAGGCCGAGGAAGGGGTGCAGGATCCGCGTCCACTGCCCACCGCCGAACAGGTTGGTGAAGAAGAACAGGCTGGGGTGGAAGAAGGCCAGCCCCGAGAGACCGGCGAGGAAGAACATGAGCGCGATGAACCAGTGGTTCATGCGGTCACCGTCCTTGTAGCGGACGATCAGGCGTTGCTTGCTCATTTCACGTCCTCCTTCTCGCCAGGTTCCTTCTCCTCGATGGGGCCGACCTTCATGTAGTGGAAGAAGCCCGCCACGGCGGCACCCAGCACGGCCGCGACCGCGAGCGGTTTGGCCACGCCCTTCCAGAGCGAAACGAAGGGACTGATCGTCGGATCCTTGGGCAGGTCCACCAGCTCGGGACGGTCGGCATGCTTCATCACGTACATGACGTGCGTGCCACCCACCCCTTGCGGGTTGTACAGGCCGGCGTTCTGGAAACCGCGCTCCTTGAGCTCACCCGTGCGCTTCTCGCCGTAGGCCACCATGTCGTCCTTGGTGCCGAACGAAATGGCGCCTGTCGGGCAGGTCTTCACGCAAGCCGGCTCCAGCCCCACGCCCACACGGTCGGAACACAAGGTGCACTTGTACGCCTTGTTGTCCTTCTCGCTGATGCGTGGCACGTCGAAGGGGCAACCCTTGACGCAGTAACCGCAACCGATGCAGTTCTCGCTGATAAAGTCGACGATGCCGTTGGCGTACTTCACGATCGCGCCGGGCGACGGGCAGGCCTTGAGGCAGCCCGGGTCCTCGCAATGCATGCAGCCGTCCTTGCGGATCAGCCATTCCAGGTTGCCCTCCTTGGGCTCGACCTCGAAGAACTTCATCACCGTCCAGCTCGAAGGCGTGAGATCGGCGGGGTTGTCGTAGACACCGATGTTGGTGCCAACCTCATCACGCAGGTCATTCCAGTTCATGCAAGCCACCTGGCAGGCCTTGCAGCCGATGCACTTGGACTCGTCGATGAGCTTGGCGAGCGCCGGCATGGACGTTCGCACCTGCGGCGTGGGTGTGGTGGTGGCCGAGCGCGCCACCACGTCGAGTGATTGGAGGCTTGACATGGTTACACCTTCTCGATGTTGACGAGGAACGCCTTGAACTCCGGTGTCTGCGAGTTCGCATCACCGACGAAGGGTGTCAGCGCATTGGCCAGGTAGCCGTTCTGCGTCACGCCCTTGAAGCCCCAGTGGATCGGAATGCCCACGTGGTGGACCTTCTGACCGTTGACATCCAGCGCCTTGATGCGCTTGGTGACCACACAAGCCGCCACGACTTCGCCGCGGTTGCTGCGCACGCGGACCTTGTCCCCTTGCCTGATGCCCTTCTCCTTCGCCAGCTCTTCGCCGATTTCGACGAAAGGCGCCGGCTGAACGATGGCGTTCGAGCGCGAGTGCTTGGTCCAGTAGTGCAAGTGCTCCGTGAGGCGGTAGGTGGTGGCCGCGTAGGGGAACTCTTCCTTCTTGCCGAAGGCTTCGAGATCACCCTTGAACACGCGGGCCGCCGGGTTGCTGACCGCCTTGGGGTTGTTCGGGCACATGAGGTTCACGCCCAGCGGCGTCTCGAACGGTTCGTAGTGCTCGGGGAACGGGCCATCGTTCATGCCGATGGCGTGCAGGCGGGCCACACCTTCGGGGTTCATGATGAAGGAGCCCACGCCTTCTTCAGGCGCCGCATTGGGCCGCATGTCCGGCACATCCACGCCACCCCAGGCCGAACCGGTCCAGCGCAGGTAGGAGCGCGAGGCATCCCACGGCTTGCCCGCCGTGTCGGCCGAGGCACGGTTGTAGAGGATGCGGCGGTTGGCCGGCCACGCGAAGCCCCAGCCGGGGAACACACCGAGACCACTGGGGTCGGAGGTATCGCGGCGCGCAGTCATGTTGCCCGCCTGCGTGAAGCAACCGGCGTAGATCCAGTTGCCGCACGCGGTCGAACCATCGGCCTGCAGCAGCGCGAAGTTGGGCATCTGCTCACCCGCCTTGACCAGCACGGCGCGCGGCGCGTTCGGGTCTTTCGGGTCGGGCGGCGCCAGCACGTCCTTGAGCGCACGGCCGTTGATCTCGCGCAGCAGTTCCACCGGCGACGGCACGTTGGCGTTCAGGTACGGCCAGGTCAGCGCGGCCACCGGTTCGGGCAGCGTGCCGCCGTCCTTCGCGTACATCGCGCGGATCTTCATGAAGAGCCGTGCCATGATTTCCGAGTCGACCTTGGCTTCGCCCGGCGGATCGACCGCCTTCTCCTTCCAGGCGATGACGCGGCTGGAGTTGGTGAAGGTGCCGGTCTCCTCGGCGAAACAACTGGTCGGGAAGCGGAACACCTCGGTCTGGATGGCCTTGGGGTCGACGTCGTTGAGCGGGCCGAAGTTCTTCCAGAACTCGCTCGTCTCCGTCTCCAGCGGATCCATCACCACCAGGTACTTCAGCTTGCTCAGCGCCTGCGAGAGCTTCTTCTTGTTGGGCACCGCCGCAATCGGGTTGAAGCCCTGCACGAGGAAGCCATTCATCTTGCCCTGGTGCATCAGCTCGAACATGTGCAGGATGTCGTAGCCGCCGTCGCGCTTGGGTATCCAGTCGTACGCGTAGTCGTTCGTCTCGTTCGCGGCGTCACCGTAGTAGGCCTTCATCAGGCTGGTGTGCCACTTGGGGAAGTTCTGCGGGAACGACATCTGGTTCGGACGCAGCGGCTTGGGCGTGCGGCGTGCCAGGTAGTCGGTGCGGTTGGTGTCCGCATCGCTGGGCGCGCTCATGTAGCCCGACAGCACCTCGGAGTAGGCGTTCATGTCGGTGATGCCCTGCACGTTGGCGTGGCCGCGCAGCGCGTTCACACCACCCCCCGGACGGCCCATGTTGCCCAGCAGAAGCTGGATCATGGCCATCGAGCGGATGTTCTGCGAGCCCACGCTGTGCTGGGTCCAGCCCAGCGCGTAGCAGATGGTCATCACCTTGTCGGGCCCCGCCGTGCCGGCCAGCATCTCGGCCACCTTCAGGAACTGGTCCTGCGGCGTGCCGGTGATCTTGCTGACCATCTCGGGCGTGTAGCGACTGTAGTGCTTCTTCATCTGCTGGTACACGCACAGCGGATCCTGCATCGTGTCATCGACCTTGACGAAGCCGTCCTCGCCGATCTGGTAGCCCCAGGTCGACTTGTCGTAGCTGCGTTTTTCCTCGTTGTAGCCCGAGAAGAAGCCGTTCTCATAGCTGAAGCCGGGCTTGGTGAGGAACGTCGCGTCGGTGTTGAACTTGACGTATTCGTGGTGAATCTTGTCCTGGCTCAACAGGTAGTTGATGACGCCGCCCAGGAAGGCGATGTCGGTACCCACCCGGATGGGTGCGTAGTAGTCGGCCACCGCCGCGCTGCGCGTGAAGCGGGGATCGACGACGATCAGCTTCGCCTTGCGGTGCTGCTGCGCCTCGGTCACCCACTTGAAGCCGCAGGGGTGGGCTTCGGCGGCATTGCCGCCCATGATCAGGACAAGATCCGTGTTCTTGATATCCGTCCACGAGTTGGTCATCGCTCCGCGACCGAAAGTCGGGCCCAGACTGGACACCGTCGGCGCGTGTCAGATGCGTGCTTGCGTGTCGAGGGTGACGATCCCCAGACCGCGAGCGATCTTGACGCTCAGATAACCGGATTCGTTGGAAGAAGCAGAGGAAATCAGGAAACCGGTGGAACTCCAGCGGTTGACCGTCGTGCCAGCGGCATTGGTCTTGATGAGGTTCGCATCGCGGTCGGCCTTCATGTGCTTGGCCACGCGCGTGAGCGCATCGTCCCAGGAGATGCGCTTCCACTCATCGGTGCCGGGCTCGCGCACCTGCGGGTAGAGCACCCGGTTGGGCGACTGGATCATGTCCATCACGCCAGCACCCTTGGGGCAGAGGGTGCCGCGGTTCACGGGGTTGTCCGGGTCACCCTCGATGTGAATGATGGTCGACTTGACGTTCTTCGCCTTGTCACCCAGGGTGTACATCACCAGACCGCAGCTCACCGAGCAGTACGGGCAGATGCTGCGGGTTTCGGTGGTTCTGGCCAGTTTGAAGCTTCGCGTCTCCGCGAGGGCCGCCGTGGGCGAAAAGCCCAAAGCGACCAGGCTGGATCCCACCAGCCCCGCTCCACTGACCCGGAAGAAATGCCTCCGGTTCATGTCCATGTCGTCGTTCTCCTGCGGGTCGTGGGACCCGTCTCATTGGATGGCCTGCTACCCGGCAGAGCTTTTTCCAGTTTGCACGACGGTCATGGATGGGCTGTGATCGCAATTACTTATGAACCACTTTGCATAAGAAACGGCCACCGGCCTGGCGACATTTCGTGGAGACAGCCTGTCTGCAGGCGCGACAATTTGTCGCAACCCGTCGTCGACAACCCTGCTTACAACGGGGCATTTCTGGCATCTATCTTGCTTCATCGCACAAGCCCCGGGGGAGAAACGTATCAGCCCCTCTGAAGAGGCGCCCCTACAGGCGGCGCGTTCCGTTCGGCCCATGCCGAAAATCACGCGCTTCGTGCTTTTCCGATCGAGTGAACTGTCGCATCCGCGACAGCATGAAGCCCGTCAGCGCTGCAACCGGCGGGCGATCTCCGCCACGAGTTGGCGGGCCAGCACGAGCTTGGACGCGCGGGGCAGTTCCGTCATGCCGCGCTCGTCCACCAGCAGCAGCGCGTTGTCGTCCTGCCCAAAAGTGGCCGGCCCGATGTTGCCGACCAGCAGCGGCACGCCCTTGCGCGCGCGCTTGGCCTGCGCGTGCTCCTCCAGGTCGTGGCTTTCGGCCGCGAAACCCACGCAGTAGAGAGCACCGCTCCTGGCGCGCGGCGAAGCCGCGATGCCCGCGAGGATGTCCGGGTTCTCGACAAAAGACAGCGTGGGCACCTCGCCCGAGCCGTCCTTCTTGATCTTCTGCTCCGCCGACGTGGCAGGCCGCCAGTCGGCCACGGCCGCCGCCGAGATGAACACCGTGGCACTGGGCACCAGCAGATCCAGGCTCTTCTGCATGTTCAGCGCCGACTTCACGTTCACCCGCCCGACGCCGCGCGGCGTGGGCAAGCCCACCGGCCCGGCCACCAGCGTGACCTGCGCCCCGGCCTCGTGCGCCGCACGGGCGATGGCGAAGCCCATCTTGCCGCTGGAGAGGTTGGTCAGCCCGCGCACCGGGTCGATGGCCTCGAAGGTCGGCCCCGCGCTCACCAGCACGTGCTGCCCCACCAGCAGCTTGGGCTGGAAAAAGCGGGTGATGTCGTACAGCAGTTCCTCGGGTTCGAGCATGCGGCCATCGCCGATCTCGCCGCAGGCCTGCTCACCCGCACCCACGTCCAGCACCGTGGCGCCGTCCGTGCGCAACTGCGCCACGTTGCGCTGCGTGGCCGGGTGCGCCCACATTTCGCGGTTCATGGCCGGCGCCAGGATCAGCGGCACCCGCTCGATGGGGCGGGCCAGGCACATCAGGCTGAGCAGGTCATCGGCCCGCCCGTGCACCAGCTTGGCCATGAAGTCCGCGCTGGCCGGCGCCACCACGATGGCATCGGCCTCGCGGCTCAGGTTGATGTGGGCCATGTTGTTGTCAACCCCGGCAGCGGGACGCGAATCCCACTGCGAGGTGAACACCGGGCGGCCCGACAGCGCCTGCAGCGTCACCGCCGTGGCGAACTGCTCGGCCGCCTCGGTCATCACCACCTGCACCGTGGCGCCCTGCTTGACCAGCGCGCGGCACAGCTCGGCCGACTTGTAGCAGGCGATGCCGCCCGAAAGGCCCAGGACGATGTGTTTTCCAGCTAGGTCGTTCATGGGCGCAATGTAGCAGCCGGCACCGTCCCGCGTCGGGCGAGCGGAAAGCTCACGCCCAACGCCCAACGCTCAACTCCCCACACCCGACTCCCCCAGACGCCCCCACCTATAATCGCCATTTCCACCTCCTGCGAGCAACCGGCTCGCCCGAGACATGACCAAATTTGTGTTCGTCACCGGCGGTGTGGTGTCCTCCCTGGGCAAGGGAATTGCCTCCGCCTCCCTGGCCGCGATCCTCGAGTCCCGCGGCCTCAAAGTCACCCTCATCAAGCTCGACCCGTACATCAACGTGGACCCGGGCACCATGTCTCCCTTCCAGCATGGCGAGGTCTTCGTCACCGACGACGGCGCCGAGACCGACCTGGACCTCGGCCACTATGAGCGTTTCATCGAAACGCGCATGAAAAAGACCAACAACTTCACCACCGGCAAGATCTACCAGTCGGTGCTGGAGAAGGAGCGCCGCGGCGACTACCTGGGCAAGACGGTGCAGGTGATCCCGCACGTCACCAACGAGATCCAGGAATTCATCAAGCGCGGCGCGGGCGTGGACACGCCTGACGCGGCCGACGTGGCCATCGTCGAGATCGGCGGCACCGTGGGCGACATCGAATCCCTGCCCTTCCTGGAAGCCGTGCGCCAGATGAGCCTGCGCCTGGGCCCGAACAACTCGGCCTTCGTGCACCTGTCCTACCTGCCGTGGATCGCCGCGGCCGGTGAACTCAAGACCAAGCCGACCCAGCACACCGCCAAGGAGTTGCGCGCCATCGGTATCCAGGCCGATGCGCTGCTCTGCCGCGCGGACCGCCCCATCCCCGACGACGAGCGTGCCAAGATCTCCCTGTTCTCCAACGTGCCCGAATGGGGCGTGATCTCCATGTGGGACGTGGACACCATCTACAAGGTGCCGCGCATGCTGCACGAGCAAGGCCTGGACGGCCTGATCTGCGACAAGCTGCGCATCAACACCCCGCCGGCCAAACTCCAGCGCTGGGACGACCTGGTCTACGAGGTCGAGCACCCGAAGGCCACGGTGAAGATCGCCATGGTCGGCAAGTACGTGGACCTGTCCGACAGCTACAAGTCCCTCAACGAAGCCCTGCGCCACGCCGGCATGAAGAACCATGCCCGCGTGCAGATCGAGTACATCGACTCGGAGACCCTGAGCCCGGCCAACGTCGCCAAGGTGCTCAGCCCCTTCGACGCCATCCTGGTGCCCGGCGGCTTCGGCAAGCGCGGCATCGAAGGCAAGATCTGCGCGGCCCGCTATGCCCGCGAGAACAAGGTGCCCTACCTCGGCATCTGCCTGGGCATGCAGGTCGCCACCATCGAGTACGCGCGCCACGTCGCCGGCCTCAAGGACGCCAACAGCACCGAATTCGAGCCCGACACGCCGCACCCGGTCATCGCGCTCATCACCGAGTGGAAGGACGCCGACGGCAGCATCCAGCAGCGCGACGCCAGCTCCGACCTCGGCGGCACCATGCGCCTGGGCGCGCAAAGCTCCGACGTGGCCAAGGGCACGCTGGCCCACAGCATCTATGGCGACGTGGTCACCGAGCGCCACCGCCACCGCTACGAAGCCAACGTGAACTACCTCGACCAGCTTCGGCAGGCCGGCCTGGTGATCTCCGCGCTGACCCAGCGCGAGCACCTCACCGAGATCGTCGAACTGCCGCAGACCGTGCACCCCTGGTACATGGGCGTGCAGTTCCACCCCGAGTTCAAGTCCACCCCATGGGCCGGCCATCCGCTGTTCAATGCCTACGTGAAGGCCGCGCTCACGCAGCAGGCGCAACGCGTGCCCGCCAAGGCCGTGGCCTGAAAGACGCAAGGACACGGCCCCATGAAACTCTGCGGCTTCGACATCGGACTGGACCACCCCTTCTTCCTCATTGCCGGCCCCTGCGTGATCGAGTCCGAGCAACTGCAGATGGACGTGGCCGGGCAGCTCAGGGAGATCACCTCCGCGCTGGGCATCCCGTTCATCTTCAAGAGCAGCTTCGACAAGGCCAACCGCAGCAGCGGCACCAGCTACCGCGGCCCCGGCCGTGAAAAAGGCCTGGAGGTGCTGGCCAAGGTCAAGGCCACGCTGGGCGTGCCGGTGCTCACCGACGTGCACGGTGAAGACGACATCGCCGATGCCGCGCGGGTCTGCGACGTGCTGCAGACGCCGGCCTTCCTCTGCCGCCAGACCGACTTCATCCGCGCCGTGGCGCAGAGCGGGCGGCCGGTCAACATCAAGAAGGGCCAGTTCCTCGCGCCGCACGACATGAAGAACGTCATCGACAAGGCCCGCGCCGCCGCCAAGGAAGCCGGCCTGCCCGAAGACAGCTTCATGGCCTGCGAACGCGGTGCCAGCTTTGGCTACAACAACCTCGTCTCCGACATGCGCAGCCTCGCCATCATGCGCGAGACCGGCGCGCCGGTGGTGTTCGACGCCACCCACAGCGTGCAACTGCCCGGCGGCCAGGGCACCAGCAGCGGCGGACAGCGCGAGATGGTGCCCGTGCTCGCGCGCGCGGCGGTTGCCGTGGGCGTGGCGGGCCTGTTCATGGAAACCCACCCCGACCCGGCCAAGGCGCTTTCCGACGGCCCCAACGCCGTGCCGCTCAAGCACATGAAGGCGCTGTTGGAAACCCTGCTTGCCCTCGATGCGGTGACGAAGAAGAACGGTTTTCTCGAAGACAGGTTTACCCGCTAATTTTTCATACTAGAAAGAATTCATGTACGGAGGCTATTCCTTTACCACGTTCGACGATCTGTGCGCCTGCGTACTGCAGTACATCAAGCCCGAGCGTGTTCTCGATATCGGTCCCGGCGAAGGCAAATACGGGCGGATGGTGCGTTCTTGCGATATGCCTCAACCTCATTTAACGGCCGTCGAATACGAGCCGCTGCGCCGCGACGAGTTACTGGCCATCGGTTACGACGAGGTGCGCACCATGAGCGCTCTGGATCTCATGAAGAAGCCGGAAGAAGAATTCGACTTCGTGATCCTGGGCGATGTGATAGAGCACTTCCGCAAGTCCGAGGGGCAGGATTTGCTGGAGTACCTGAACTACCGGTGCAAATACATGCTGATCGTTACACCAGAAGCCATGCCCATGAGTTTCCCCAATTTCTACGAAGGGCACAACTCCTTGTGGCGCCCCGAGTCGATGGTGTGGCACGACCTGTGGGCGCATTGCCGCAATGCCACTATGCACTTCTACCTGTTGCGTGGCTACCTGGGTCCCAACTCCCCCGTACAACTGGCCCATGTGGTGGAGCATGCGAACGCGCAGCCATTTATGGGCATGAGAACGAGCCCCAACCAATCCCCGCTCCCCCGGACGCTTTCCCTTCATGACACCGTGATCAGGGACCCTTATCCGCCGGGGCACCACGTACATTACCGGGCGCTCTGACTCGCTCCGTTTTTCCATTCTTCACAACTATCGAGAAAATCATGAGTGCAATCGTTGACATCGTTGGCCGCGAAATCCTCGACAGCCGCGGCAACCCCACCGTCGAATGCGACGTGCTGCTGGAAAGCGGCGTGATGGGCCGCGCCGCCGTGCCTTCTGGCGCATCCACCGGCTCGCGCGAAGCCATCGAACTGCGCGACGGCGACAAGAGCCGCTACCTGGGCAAGGGCGTGCTCAAGGCAGTGGAGCACATCAACACCGAGATCAGCGAAGCCGTGCTGGGCCTGGACGCCTCCGAGCAGGCCTTCCTGGACAAGACCCTGATCGACCTGGACGGCACCGAGAACAAGGGCCGCCTGGGCGCCAACGCCATGCTGGCGGTCTCCATGGCCGTGGCCCGCGCCGCCGCCGAGGAGGCAGGCCTGCCCCTGTACCGTTACTTCGGCGGCATGGGCGCGGTGCAGATGCCCGTGCCCATGATGAACGTGGTCAACGGCGGCGCGCACGCCAACAACAACCTCGACCTGCAGGAACTCATGATCATCCCCGTGGGCGCGCCGAGCTTCCGCGAGGCCCTGCGCTGGGGCGCCGAGGTGTTCCACGCGCTCAAGAAGATCGTGCACGACAAGGGCATGAGCGTGGCCGTGGGTGACGAAGGCGGCTTCGCGCCCAGCGTGGAGAGCCACGAAGCCGCGCTGCAGATGATCCTGGAGGCCATATCCAACGCCGGCTACACCGCCGGCGAGCAGATCGCACTCGGCCTGGACTGCGCCGCCAGCGAGTTCTACAAGGACGGCAAGTACCACCTCGAAGGCGAAGGCCTGGTGCTGAGCGCCGAGGACTGGACCAACATGCTCGCCACCTGGGTGGACAAGTACCCCATCATCAGCATCGAGGACGGCATGGGCGAAGGCGACTGGGACGGCTGGAAGCTGCTCACCGAACGCCTGGGCGGCAAGGTGCAGCTCGTCGGCGACGACCTCTTCGTCACCAACACCAAGATCCTCAAGGAAGGCATCGACAAAGGCATCGCCAATTCGATCCTCATCAAGATCAACCAGATCGGCACCCTGACCGAGACCTTCGCCGCCATCGAGATGGCCAAGCGCGCGGGCTACACCGCCGTCATCAGCCACCGCTCCGGCGAGACCGAGGACAACACCATCTCCGACATCGCCGTGGGCACCAACGCCGGCCAGATCAAGACCGGCTCGCTCTCGCGCTCCGACCGCATGGCCAAGTACAACCAGCTCCTGCGCATCGAAGAAGACCTGGGCGACGTCGCCTTCTACCCCGGGCGTGACGCTTTCTACAACCTGAAGTGAAACGTCCATCGCGGCGGCTGGCCTCTTCGATGACAATCTGAGCCATCCACCATGGCCCGCCGCTTCATCCCCGCCCTCCTGATCGCGCTGCTGCTCATCCTGCACGCGCAGCTCTGGTTCGGGCGGGGCAGCGTGGCCCAGGTGGCGCACATGAAGCAGCAGCTCGCCGCGCAGAACGAGACCAACGAAGCCTCGCGCCTGCGCAACGAACAGCTCTCCAGCGAAGTGCGCGACCTGCAGGAAGGCCTGGACATGGTCGAGGAACTGGCCCGCCAGGAACTGGGCATGGTCAAGCCCAACGAGATCTTCGTCCAGATCGCCAAGAGCAAACCTTGATCCCCCGGGATCGCGCCGCCACCGTCGCACTGCTCGGCGGAGAATCCAGCGGCAAGACCACACTGGCCACCGGCCTGCAGAAGCAGTTGCAGGACCTCCATGGACTGCGCGCCGTGCTGGTGCCCGAATACCTGCGCACCTGGTGCCAGGCGGCGGGCCGCGCCCCCCGCGCCCACGAGCAAGCCGCCATCGCCGAAGAACAGACCCGCCTGATCCGGGCCGCACAGGCCGCGCCGGGCGTGGACGTGGTGATCGCCGACACCACCGCGCTCATGGTGGCCGCCTACAGCGCGCTCTACTTCCAGGACGACAACCTGCTGCCCCCCGCACTGGCCGAACAGGCACACCACGACCTCACCCTGCTCATGGGCCTGGACCTGCCGTGGACACCCGACGGCCTGTTCCGCGACAGCCCCGCCATCCGCGAAGCCACGGACACCTGGCTGCGCCACACACTGCAGACAGCCGGCATCCGTTTTCAGACGGTGTACGGCCCACCCCAGGCACGCGAACGCCAAGCCCTGCGCGCCATCGGCCACACCCTGGACCGCCCGCTGGTGGCACGCGACACCACCCTGGAAACCGGCCTGCGGCCCTGGTCCTGCGACACCTGCAGCGACCCGGACTGCGAGCACCGGCTGTTCACCGCACTGCTGCCCACCCGTCCTATTTGAGCCAACCCTTTCCGTTCCATTCGCCGTGAGCCCCCCCCGTTCGCACTGAGCCCACCCCTTCCGTTCGCCCTGAGCTTGTCGAAGGGCTCTCACAAGGCTTCGACAAGCTCAGCCCGAACGGATGTGGGAGCTCAGCCAGAACGGATTCGGGAACTTAACCCGAACGGATGCGGGAGCTCGGTCCGAACGGGGCTTGGAGGGCCACGCGGACGGGAAAGCGCACTTCAATCCGAGCGGGTCACCTCATTTCAAACAGAGACACCACGCCAGTTCCGAACCCTCCCCTTCCGTTCGCCCTGAGCCTGTCGAAGGGCTCTCACAAGGCTTCGACAAGCTCAGCCCGAACGGATGCTGGAGCCCTGCCAGAACGGATGCTGGAGCTCACCCCGAACAAACGCCGGGGCTCAGACTGAATGGAGCTGGGACTCAGCCCAGACAGAACCGCCCCCATGTATGAGACGTGCATGCACCCAGCCCGGTGCCCTGTCAGTGCTGGCGGTCGCTCGCTGGAGGCTGTTGCGACGGGGTCAGGAACACCTGGGCCGCGTCCACCGGGTCGAAGCGGTACTTGGTGCCACAGAACTCACAGCCCACTTCCACCTGGCCTTGTTCGGCCAGGATGGACTCGACCTCTTCGTGGCCCAGGCCGCGCAGCATGCCGCTGACGCGTTCGCGTGAGCAGGTACAGGCGAAGCGTGGGCCCTGCTCGCCGGTGAGCGGCTCGAAGCGGCGCACGTCCTCTTCCCAGAACAGGCGGTGCAGGATGGTGTCCGCATCCAGGCCCAGCAGTTCCTCACGCTTGAGGCTGGCGGCCAGGATGGCGATGCGGTTGTAGTCCTCGTTGCGGCCGATCTGGTCCTCGTCGCGCTGCCCCGAGGCGCCTGCCAGGTTGCCCTCGCCCTGCAGAGGCAGGCGCTGGATCAGCAGGCCCGCTGCCATGTTCTCGTCGGCCGCCAGCACCAGCCGCGTGTCGAGCTGTTCGCTCTGCAGCATGTAGTGCTCCAGCACTTCGCTGAGCTTCTCCAGCTTCTCGTGCCGGTCACCGAACAGCGGCACCACGCCCTGGTAAGGCTGCTGGCCGGGCAGGCGGTCCTTGGGGTCCAGGGTGATGGCGCAGCGGCCCTGGTTGTTCACGTTCACCATGTGCGAGAGCGGCGCATCCGCCGCCACCTCGCCCATCACGGTGGCGGTGGCACGCAGGCTCAGGTCGGGTTGCACCTCGGCCACGGCCAGCTTCACCGGGCCATCGCCCATGATCTGCATCACCAGCGCACCATTGAACTTGATGTTGGCCTGCATCAGCGTGGCCGCGGCCGTCATCTCACCGAGCAGCTCGGTCACGGCCGCCGGGTAGCCGCCCGCCTCGCGGTGGCGGCGCAGGATCTCCTGCCAGGCATCGGTCAGACGAACCAGCATGCCCCGCACGGGCAGGCCTTCAAAGACGAATTTGTGGAGTTCGGACAAGCGCTTCTTTCAGAGGGACAACAGATCGCAGATCGGGACGAACACAGGTACGTCGGGGTCAGGCGATCCTTTTCAAGGTCTTGCGGAACAGGCGGGCGTTGTCGATGTAGTGGCGCGCGCTCCAGCGCAGGCGCTCGATCTGCTCCGGCGTGAGGCTGCGCACCACGCGCGCCGGGCTGCCCATGATCATGGAGCCGTCCGGAAACTCCTTGCCCTCCGTCACCAGCGAACCCGCGCCCACCAGGCAGTTGCGCCCGATCTTCGCGCCGTTGAGCACCACCGAGCCGATGCCGATGAGCGACTCGTCGCCGATGGTGCAGCCGTGCAGCATCACCTGGTGGCCCACCGTCACGTTCTCGCCAATGGTCAGCGGCAGGCCCTCGTCGGCGTGCAGCACCGAGCCGTCCTGGATGTTGCTGCCGCGCCCGATCGCGATGGCCGCCGAATCGCCGCGCACCGTGGTGCCAAACCACACGCTGCTGTCCTCGGCCAGCGTCACCTCGCCCATCACCTGCGCGTTCTCGGCCACCCAGGCGGAATCCGCCACGCTCGGCGCCACGCCGTCCAGTTCGTAAATTGCCATGCCCTCGGTCTCCGTCTGCCTGGTTCGTGAAACCTAGAATTGTAGGGATGCAAGCGCCCGCCATCCTGTCGCCCGTTTCCCTGCGCCAGCAGGCCCTGGCGGCCCTGTGTACCGCCGAACCGCAGGCCAAACTGGCCGCCGCCCACGCGCTGCACGTCGCCTTGCAAGGCGGCACGGCGGCCATAGACCCCGGCGAAACCCCGCAACCCGACCCGGCCGACGAGCTGCCCGGACGCCCCGCGCGCCCCGCACTCATCCCTCCTGCCGACGTGCCCCAGCGTTCGCCCTTCACACCCGAAGGGCTGGCCGCGCTGCTGCACGCCGTGGCCCACATCGAGTTCAACGCCATCGACCTCGCGCTGGACGCCATCTGGCGCTTCCCGCACATGCCCGAGGACTTCTACCGCGACTGGACCCAGGTCGCCCATGAAGAGGCCATCCACTTCGGCCTGCTGAGCGATCACCTGCGCAGCCTGGGCCACGTCTACGGCGACTTCCCCGCGCACAACGGCCTGTGGGAAATGTGCGTGAAGACCCGACACGACGCCACCGCCCGCATGGCGCTGGTGCCGCGCACACTGGAAGCACGAGGCCTGGACGCCACCCCGCTCATACAGGCCCGGCTGCGCAAGGTGAACAGTCCCGCCGCGCTGCGCGCCATCGAGATCCTGAACGTGATCCTGCGCGACGAAATCGGCCATGTGGCCGTGGGCAACCGCTGGTACGCCTGGCTTTGCCAGCAGCAGGGCCTGGACCCCGTGGCCCACTACCGCACGCTGGCCCGTGCGTACAACGCACCGCGCCTGCGCCCGCCGTTCAACGACGCGGCCCGCCGCGCGGCGGGGTTCACACCGGCCGAGCTGGAAGCGCTGTCCAGCGGCACGGCCTGAGCGCTTCGTCAACAACCGCCTTCTTGACAGATTGGGACGACCGTCCTAATCTCGCACCCCACATAGGACACACGTCCTACGAACCGAAACCCCTCCCATGCCCACCACCCGCGACCAGATCGTTGACGCCGCCGACCAGTTGTTCTACGAGCAAGGGTTCGAGCACACGTCCTTCGCGCACATCGCGGACGCGGTGCGCATCTCGCGCGGCAACTTCTACTACCACTTCAAGACCAAGGACGAGATCCTGGACGCGGTGATCGCCGCGCGCATGGAGCGCACCCGGCAGATGCTGGCGCAGTGGGCGCAGCAAGGCGACACGCCGCAAGCGCGCATCGCCGCCTTTATCGACATCCTCGCGCGCAACCGCGACAAGATCATGCGCCATGGCTGCCCCGTGGGCACCCTGTGCGCCGAGATGGCCAAGCTGGGCCACGCCGCCGGGCAGGAAGGCGCCAACCAGATCCTGGCGCTCTTTGGCGACTGGCTGGCCCGGCAGTTCGGCCAGATGGGCCACCGCAAGCCGCAGGCCCGGGCGCTCGCCCTGCACCTGCTGGCGCGCAGCCAGGGCGTGGCCACGTTGACCAACGCCTTCCAGGACCCCGCCTTCGTCCGCCACGAAGTGGCGCAGATGCACGCCTGGCTGGCCCAGCAAGGCGCGGAGCCCGGCCCCCCAGCCACCACCAACACCCCACCCTCTCGCAGAAAGGCCTGACGCACCATGCACATCGTCCTGCTCCGCTTCTCGCACAACAAGGCGGCCGCGCCGCAGCACATGGCCGGCCACAAGGACTGGCTGCAGCGCGGCTTCGACGACGGCAGCTTTCTGCTCTCGGGCAGCCTGGCGGGAGGCCAGGGCGGCATGGTGCTGGCCGCGCCCGGCGTGGCGCCCGCGGCGCTGGCCGAACGCGTGCAGCAAGACCCCTTTGTGAGCGAGCAGGTGGTGAGCGCCGAGATCATCAGCGTGGCGCCCCACCGCGCGGACGAACGCCTGCGCTGCCTCATGGCCGAAGAAGGCGCCCGCACCGCATGAGCACGAACACCACCACAACCTCCTCCGCCGCGACCACGCCCGCCCAGGCACCCGCGCGTCTGCTGCCCGGGCCCGACGGCCGGCCGCGCTGCCGCTGGTGCGCGTCCGCACCCGAGTTCCTGC
Organism: Hydrogenophaga sp.; assembly: GCF_026125785.1. Lineage (GTDB taxonomy): Bacteria > Pseudomonadota > Gammaproteobacteria > Burkholderiales > Burkholderiaceae_C > Hydrogenophaga. Next base: position 147,319 of record NZ_JAHCKL010000005.1, on the reverse strand, counting down.
CGTACCACGACACCGAGTGGGGCTTCCCCGTGGACGACGACCGCCGCCTGTTCGAGAAAATCTGCCTCGAAGGTTTCCAGTCCGGCCTGAGCTGGCGCACCATCCTCGCCAAACGCGAGAACTTCCGCGCCGCCTTCCACGGCTTCGACTTCCACCGCATCGCCCGCTACACCGAACGCGACGTGGACCGCCTGCTGGCCGACGCCGGCATCGTGCGGCACCGGGGCAAGATCGAAGCCGTCATCCACAACGCGCGCTGCGCCCAGACCCTGGTGCAGGAAGCCGGCTCGCTGGCCGCCTTCTTCTGGCGCCACGAACCCACCGCGCAGGAAACACAGGCCGCTGAACCCCAGACCGCCTCCACCTCGGCCACGTCCGTGCGCCTCTCCAAGGAACTCAAGCGGCGCGGCTGGAAGTTCGTCGGCCCCACCACCGTGTTCGCCTTCATGCAGGCCATGGGCCTCATCAACGACCACGCACGCGGCTGCGTAGTGCGCGCGCAGGTGGAGAAGGCACGCAAGGGGTTCCAGCGGCCGGCATGAGGCGGACCTCAGTCCCCAACAGGTTCAGGTCAGCGCCTGCGGCGTCACGCCTGGGAAGATGCAGGCCCGCCGCCAGCTCCCCGGATCGCCCGCGACAACTGGGGATAGGTGCCCGCAACGGGTGAAGGAAAGGCCGCGATCAACCTGTCCGCAAGCAATCGAACAACGGCCGGCAACTGCCGACCGGCCTTGGCAAACAAGCACAGCCGGGGGTGAAGCTCCTTGTGTCCCGCCAGCGGCCGAAACACCAACTGGCCGGTGGAAAGTTCGTAGAGCACGGCGGCCAGAGAAACAAAGCCGATACCCGAGCCGTTCATCACCAACTCTCGGAACATCGCCGCGGAATCGGTTTCCACCACCGGCTCTATCGGCACCCCCTCCTCCCGCTGCATGCGAGTGATGTTCTCCCGCATCTCGCCAGAGCGCTGCAGGATGATGGGAAACGCCGCGCATTGCTCCAGGGAAATCTCCTCATGCCTTGCGAGCGCATGCGTCGGCGGAAGAATGACGCCCGTTGGCATTTCAGCGCTGTGCAGGACCGTCAGCGGCGCACCTGGCGGCGGGTCGTACGCCAGGCCCAGGTCGATGTCATCCTCGGAAACCAGGCGCACGGCCTCCACCGAATTCCTCACCACGAACGAATAGCGGATCGCCGGGTGCTGCTGCAGCAGTTCATGAATGACGGGTGGCAGCAGATCCTCCGCCAGCGCGTGCAAGGTGGCCAGCGAGACATGCCCCCGCTTGGCCTGCCGAATCTGGTCCACCTCCGACACGGCGTAGTTGTAGTCCTGCTGCAGGCGTTTGGCGGTATCGAACAGGATCTGCCCGGCCTGCGTCAGGCGCATGCCCCTTGGCAACCGCTCGAACAGCGGTGTCCCCAACTGCTCTTCGTATTCGAGGATATGCCTGTTGATGGCGGACGCGGCGATGTGCAGCTTCTCGGCGGCTGCCCGGATGGAGCCCTCTCTCGCCACTTCGACGAAGTAGCGCATCAGCGGCGCAAACATAGATGTCCTTCCGATTCGGATCGTGGGAGGTGAATCGCTCGGACCGTACCCGTTTTGAGTACGGGTCGTGACCAAATCAATGCTTGTTGGGGGCATGGTAGCCCCACTAGCATGAACCCTGCCATGCGCTGCTTCATCCCTCGCATGGCGAAGGCAGCGCATTCCCTCTCTTTCTCATCGAACCAGGACAAACGCCATGAAGCATCCCTTTCTGACCGCGTTGATCGTAGCCACTTCCGTGGTCAGCGCAACCCATGCCTCGGCCCAATCCACGTGGCCGGAAAGGACGGTCAAGATCGTGGTCCCCTACCCCGCCGGCCCTGGTCCCGCGGACACCATCGCCCGCATCCTGGGCGAGAAGCTGGCCAAGCAACTCGGGCAGCCGTTCGTTGTGGAAAACAAACCCGGTGCCAGCGGCAACATCAGCACAGAGTACGCGGTGCGCTCGCCCGCCGACGGCTACACCCTCCTGCTGGGTGCCATCGGGCCAATGGCGATCAACCCCAATATCTTCAAAAGCCTTTCGTTCGATGTGTCCAAAGACCTTCAGCCTGTCTCCTTCGTCGGCACTGAAAACTTCGTCCTGGTGACAGGAACATCGACGGGCGTGACAAGCCTGAAGGACCTGGTCGTTCGGGCGAAGGAGAAACCCGACGCCTTCAGCTACGGCTCCAGCGGCGTCGGCTCGGGCACGCATCTGGCCGGCGAACTGTTCCAGCGCGCGGCAGGCATCCGCCTTCTGCACGTGCCCTACCGGGGAGGCACCTCGGTCATAAACGATGTGCTGGCCGGCACCATCCCGTTGAACTTCACCTCAGCCCCCCTCGCCGCCATTCATCAGAAGTCCGGCAAGCTCAACGTGTTGGCCGTCACGAGCAACGTGCGCACCACTTTGCTACCTGACGCACCAACCATGAGCGAAGCCGGCTACCCCGAAGCACAGTTCACTTCCTGGTACGGATTCTTCGTGCCCGCCCAGACACCCAAGCCAATCGTTGACCGCATCCATTCGCAGATCAACCTGGCTCTGGAAGACCCCGACGCGCGCAAACGCATTGCCGACATCGGCTTGACCTTACGCCCCATGACCATCGATGGCTTCAAGTCGTTCGTCAAGGACGAAACGGCACGCATCCAGGGCCTTGTCCGTTCCGCCAACATCACCGCCGAATGACGGGGCCAGAACAACAGCCATGAACACCGAAGCCACCCTGGACATCCGCGCGTTTCACGCCATTGTCGACAAAGACCTTCCGCAGCCGCACCAGATCAACTACGAAGTCACACGGGACTCCATACGCACCTTCGCCTACGCCGTCGATGACCACAACGCGCTCTATCTCGACGACGACTACGCCAGCCGCATGGGGTGGGGTCACCGCATCGCTCCGCCCGGCTACCTGGCCAGTCATGGCTCGTCGGTCTGGCTCGCACAACACGTGCCCACCATCGAAGACGCCGATGGCAACAAGCTCACCGAGATCGTCCACGCATCCGAAATGTGGCGCTTTCTCAGACCGGTTCGTCCCGGCGATCACGTGCTCTCGCACAGCAAGATCTCCCGGGCGCAGGCCAAGTTCGGCAGGAAGGTAGGCGCCAGCGTGATGGTCGACCTCCATACCCGCTACTTCAACCACAAAGGCGAGGACGTGGCGACCCGCGTCGACACCTGTTTCGTCCTCAAGGAGGGCAAAGGTGGTGCAGACAGCGCGGCCGGCTACCCGCCCCTGGAGAACGGAAAGAGCCGCAGCGTCATCCAGCCCACCCGGTTTCCAGGCACCTTCGAACTGCCATCACCGCACGAGTACACCCAGCGCTACTTTGAAGACGTCGCCATCGGTGACCCCGTGGACACGCTCAAGATACCGCCCGTCATGCTGCAGAACCTCGGTCGCTACTGCGCCGCCACGCTGGCAAGCGGCGTCGACGAAGTGGGTGGCCCTTCCCCGAACGGCGCCATGCCGGACGCCTACGTCTTCGGGCATCTGCGGGTGCCATGGTTCGGCAGGATGCTGACCGCGTGGGCCGGACCCAGGGCCTGGATACGAAGCCTGGAGCAGCGGGACAAGAGCTGGCTGCTCATTGGATTCGCGGTCGAGTGCCGCGGCCGGATCACCGGCAAGTCTGGCTCACCGTCTGACCCCTGGATCACCGTCGAGCTGGAATGCGTCAATGAACTCGGTCATGTCACGAACACGGGCAGTGCAGACCTGACATTGCCCACGCGAGAGCCGCGCGCATGATCCCCGTGATCGACATCTCTTCTGCGCTGGCCCAAGGTTCTCCCTCTGGCGTGACCGTCTCCGGGCTCATAGGACAGGCCTGCCGTTCGGCAGGCTTCTTTTACGTCACGGGCCATGGCGTCCCGAGGGAAGTGGTGGAACAACAGTTCGATGCGGCAAGACAGTTCTTCGATCTGCCACTGCCCGCGAAGACATCGCTGGCCATGACCCGCACCCACGCCATGCGCGGGTACGAATCCATGGGCTCTCAGACACTGGACGCGCAGGCGCAACCAGACCAGAAGGAGAGCTTCCAGTGCGGCATCGACTACCCGGACACGCACGATTACGTGCGCAAGCGGTACGCGGCCTACGGAAAGAACCAATGGCCCGAGGAACTGCCCGGGTTCAGAACCCAGTGCGAGCGCTACTTTGGCGCCATGCAGACGCTCTCTGCGCGGCTGATGCAGCTCATCGCACTTTCGCTGGGTCTGCGGGAAACGTACTTCGATGCCTTGAACCAGCATCCATCGGCCACGCTGAGACTGCTTCGCTATCCACCGCAGCCCCCGAACGTGGGTGAGCGGACGTTCGGCGCTGGCGCCCATACCGACTGGGGCGCCATCACGGTCCTGGCGCAAGATGACCTGGGGGGCCTGGAGGTCCAGATGCCCGATGGCACCTGGGTGGCGGCCCCGCCGCTGCCAGATTCTTTCGTGGTGAACCTCGGAGACATGATTCCCCGATGGACTGGCGGCCTCTACCGTTCCAACTTCCACCGGGTGCGCAACATCAACAGCCAAGGTCGGCCACGCTACTCCATCCCTTTCTTCTCCGATCTCGACTACGAGACGGTCATCCACCTCCTGCCAGGAATGCCCGGCAACGCCCACGGCGCGAACTTCACTCCGTGCACCATTGCCGAGCACATGACCGCGATGTACGAACGCACATACAGAAGCGCCCGCGCATGAACGCCTGCTTCAGCTTCTTCTGCCGCGACATGGACGCCCAGTTCCGCTTCTACCAGGCGGTGCTGGGCATGCCAGAGCGCGTTCATGAGCGCTCCCCCATCTACAGGTCCATGGGTACGGATGCCATGCAGATCGGGCTGCATGCCGAGCCCGCGTACGTGCTTCTGGATCTCGGCAACAGGGCGCCGGCCGATGATGATCGCTTTCCCGTCACCGCCTATCCCACGTTCTTCGTCGAAGCACCGGAGCGCGTGGACGATGCCGCCCGGCGCACCACCCAGACCGGTGGCTCGGTCATCAAGGGACCCTACGCCACCTACTACGGGCACTGGCAAGTGGTCGTGCAGGATCCCGAATCGCATGTGTTCCGCATCAGTTGCACGCGGCTTCCGGCCGGCGTCCTGGCCCCGGCACTGGTCCACCCGGTCTGAACACGTCCTGGGCAATGCGCTCCTTCCAAAAGAAAAACTCGCCCGAGGGCGAGTTTTTTTGCGGCAGGCCGCTTCAGAAATCGTGGCGGATGCCCACGTCGAAAGCGGTCGAGCTTCCGCCGGGCCGGGTAATCGGCACGCCCTGGGTGAAGAGCGTTCCCGTTCCCTTGTTGTCCATGCGAGCGATGGCGCTGTATATCTGCGTCCGTTTGGAGAGCGGGTAGACATAACCGAACGCCGCCAGGCTGCCGTCATTGGCGGAGTTCACCACGTTGGAACGGCCATACGACGCACGGAAGTAGCCCTGGCCGGCAGGCACCGTGGTACCCAGCAGCCAGTACTTGGCCTTGGAGTACACCGGCCCCTCCCGTTCGTCGCCGCCCACCTGCACCATCAGCTTCGCCACCTTGAAGTCGTACGACGCACCGAGGTTGTATGTCTTGACGTCGCCCGCAGCGTAGATCGCGTTGCCCGTGGCAATCGCCACGTCCAGCGGACCAGCGGTGTACCCCAGGCGAGAGCCCAGGTAGCCACCGTCGCTCCGCGTGGCAGCGGGCGTGCCGGCGTTCTCACCGACCGCCGCCAGAATCTGCCCGTAGAACCCGCCCCAGTTCTTCGGCGTGAGGTACCCAATTGAATTGGACACGCGCCCCGCAGCCACCGTGGTCAGGCCCGCGGTCGTGCCCAGGCCTGCACCCGCGGTAAGGTTGATCGAAGCGCCGGAGCCCTGCGTGCGAAAAGGGTCGAAGATCGTCTGGTTCCAGAAGACCGGCACGGCGTCCCGACCCAGACGGAGCTCTCCGTACGGACCCATCAGGCTCAAGGTGGAACGGCGGTTGAATGTGATGGCACCGCCACCCGAGTTACCGCCAATCTGGTTGTTGATGTTGGTCACGGAACCCGCGCCGGTGTCCCCGTTCAGGCCAGCCTCCAACCAGAAGCCCGTGGACCATCCTCCACCCAGATCCTCCACACCCCGAAACCCGAGGCGACTGGTCAGAGACCCGCCATTGATCAAGCGGTTCACCACACCGGTCCCATCCGCATCAACACGTTGATAGCCCACATCAACGCCACCAAACACCGTGACCGATGACTGCGAACTCGCTGATCCGCACACGGCGATCGCGACAAGGGGAATGCATAGTTTCTTCATGGAGAACGTCCTTTTTTGAACAAGTGGAAACCGGGGGATGACATACCCCTGCACGCAAGGGCGATGGCTGGGCCTAAGCGACCGCCGCTTCCGCGGCAGGCACGGGTCCATCCGTCGTGGGGGACAGCGGGCGCTGATGCTTCGTCACGATCAAGGCGTCCAGAGCCATGGCGCCTTGACCATCGGGGAGAACGGACACGGGATTGAGGTCGATGGCCTCGATGAGATCGCCATACACGCTGCCGACATCGCACAGCACCTGCATCACGGCCAGCAGGGCGTCCCTGTCTGCCCGGGCACTGCCGCGGTACCCTTCAAGCAACACGTGGACCTTGGTCCGCCCCAGCGCGCGCATGGCCTTGTCTCCGTCAAACGGCAGCGTCATCACGCTGGCGTCTTGCATGAGTTCCACCTGAACGCCGCCCCAGCCCACGGCCAACGTGTGGCCAAAGGGCATCTGCCGGCTCATGCCCACCAGGACTTCCACACCGCCGGAAACCATTTCCTGGACAGAAACACCGTGTATCTGTGCTGTGGGAGCAGCCGCCGCCACACTCTTGAGAATGGCGTTGAAAGCCTGCTCCACTTCATCGAGCGTCCGGAGATTCACCCGGACACCACCAACTTCCGTCTTGTGCGAGATGTCGCCAGACTCCACCTTCATCACCACGGGAAGCCCCAACTGTTGCGCGGCCCGCCTGGCCTCTTCGGCCGTCTGCGCCACGACCTCGCGTGGCACCCGGATGCCGCACTCGGCGACAAACTGCTTTGCTTCACGCTCACTGAGCGGCTCCGGCCTCTCGAACCGCTGGACCCAGCGCGCTTCCCTGGTCACGAACGGTCTGCGAATCGACCGGGTGACCACCGGGACTGGGCGCCCCATGAGCTTGCCCAGCGCCAGAAAAGCGTTTCTCGCCCCGCGCACAGTGGGCACCACCCCCCTCAGATGCTGCTCGATTTCTTCATGCAGCGGCGCCGCGACGTTGTTGTAGAAAATCACCGGCTTGTGGGTGGCCACAGCGGCCCTCGCCACCCCACGAGCCACGCCCGCATACGTCCTGGCCTGGGCATCCGTCAAGGTCTCGGAGCTGTCCTGCGCCACCATCAGGACAGAGATCGCGGGGTCCCTGGAGAGAGACAGCAGCAGCTTCTCGTACACCTCGCTGGAAAGGGTTCTGGCATCCAGCGGATTCGACGCAAAGGCAAACTTTGGCATGTTCGCCTCGATGTCGGCCCTGGTCTTCTCTTGCAGACTGGGCAACGACAAACCCATTTCCTCGGCGAGGTCGCAGGCCATGGTGACATTGCCACCGCTGATGCTGATGACGCCCACGCCACCGCCCGAAGGCAGGCTCTTCAGACCGCTGATCAGGGCCGTGGTCTCGACCAGCTCGTCCAGATCATTGACCGTGATCACACCGCATTCGTCAAAGAAGGCCTTGTAAGCCGCATAGGGCCCGGCCACCGCACCCGTGTGCGCCGCGGCGGCAGCTGCCCCCTTGGCGGAGCGGCCATTCTTCAAGACCACCACCGGCTTGCCCGCCTCATGCATGCGCAAGGCGGCTTCCTTGAACGCGGCGGGGTCTTCGATGCTCTCCAACAAGACCGCGGCCATGCGCGTCTTCTCGTCCTGCGCAAAATGCTCCAGGTACTCTGGAATGTCGATGACAGTGCTGTTCCCCGACGAAACGATGCAGCGCATGCCAAAGCGGCCGGTGTTGCTCAACGCCACACAGCCTGACCCCGAATGCGACAACACCGCCACCCCCCCCGGCGACAAGTCCGCATGAATGGGAACGCTGTAGCCGATGAAACGGGAATGAAGATCGGCCACGCCCATGCAGTTGGGGCCGCAAACCACCATGCCATAGCGCCGCGCAATATCCGCCAGCCTGCGCTCTCTCTCCACCCCTTCGGCGTCCTGCTCCTTGAAGCCACTCGCGAAGATCACCGCCGCCTTCACGCCGCGCTTGCCGGCGGCCTCCAGCTCGGGAAGCAGCTTGTCCGAACCCAGCGCGAAGAGCGCGCAATCCGGCACCACAGGCATGGCGTCCCATGAGCCATACGCGGGAAGCCCCATGAACTCTTTCGCGGTCGGGTGCATGGGCAGGACAAGCCCGCCGTAACCGTATGCGCGCATGTTGAGCACAGGGTTGACCCCTTGCGTCCTGGTCGGCGAGGCTCCCACGATGGCCACCGAAGCGGGAGAAAACAGCGCGCTGAGACGCCTGGGCGTTGCATGGTTCATCGGTTGTCATGAGCGCCGGGGCACTCGCATCGAAGGGTCAGGTTGACGATGCGACAGATGCTAGGAGTGGGGGGGAATCCCAACAAGCATTGATTTCCTCACAGCCTGTTCTCGTTTCGTGAACACTTCCTTCCCCTGCCATCGGGACTTGGGCTCTCCATGCGGCAAGTCGATAATCGGAGATGACTTCCGCTTCCCTCCCAACCGACTTCGCGTCCCTCCCCCTCTCCCCGGCCACGCTGGCCAACCTGCAGCGGCTCGGCTATGCCGAGATGACGCCGATCCAGGCCAGCGCGCTGCCACCCGCACTGCTGGGCAAGGACATCATTGCCCAGGCCAAGACCGGCAGCGGCAAGACCGCTGCCTTCGCCCTGGCGCTGCTCGCCAACCTGAACCCGCGCCGCTTTGCGGTGCAGACGCTGGTGCTGTGCCCCACGCGCGAACTGGCAGACCAGGTGACCACCGAAATCCGGCGCCTCGCGCGTGCGGAAGACAACATCAAGGTCGTCACGCTCTGCGGTGGCGTGCCGCTGCGCGGCCAGCTCGCCACGCTGGAGCACGGCGCACACATCGTGGTGGGCACGCCGGGCCGCATCATGGACCACCTGGAGCGCGGCAGCCTGAAGCTGGACGCGCTCAACACCCTGGTGCTCGACGAGGCCGACCGCATGCTCGACATGGGCTTCTTCGACGACATCGTGACGGTGGCGAAGCAGTGCCCCAAGGATCGTCAGACGCTGCTGTTTTCAGCCACCTACCCCGAAGGCATCGCCAAACTCAGCGCGCAGTTCATGCGCGCGCCGCTCACGGTGAAGGTGGAAACGCAGCACGCGGGCGCGCAGATCGAACAGCGCTGGTACGAGGTGACCGAGAACCAGCGACTGGACACCGTGGGCCAGTTGCTGGCGCACTTCCGCCCGGCCAGCACGCTGGCCTTCTGCAACACCAAGGCGCAGTGCCGCGACCTCGTGGCCGTGCTGCAGGCGCAGGGCTTCAGCGCACTCGCGCTGTTTGGCGAACTGGAACAGCGCGAGCGAGACCAGGTGCTGGTGCGCTTTGCCAACCGCAGTTGCTCGGTTCTCGTGGCCACCGACGTGGCCGCGCGCGGGCTGGACATTGCCAGCCTGGCCGCCGTGATCAACGTGGACGTGACTCCCGATCCCGAGGTGCACATCCACCGCATAGGCCGCACCGGCCGCGCGGGCGAAAGCGGCCTGGCGCTGAACCTCGCCAGTCTCGACGAAATGGGCAGCGTGGGCAGGATCGAACAACTGCAGGGGCGCGAATCGGCCTGGCACCCCTTGAGCGAACTGAAACCCGCGAGCAGCGAACCGCTGGTGCCGCCCATGGTGACGCTGCACATCCAGGGCGGCCGCAAGGAAAAGATCCGCCCCGGCGACGTGCTGGGCGCGCTCACCGCCGATCTGGGCTACACCCGCGAGCAGGTGGGCAAGATCAACGTGAACGAATGGTCCACCTACGTGGCGGTGGACCGCGCCATTGCCCAGCAGGCGGCGAGCCGGCTGAACGCGGGGCGCATCAAGGGCAAGAGCGTGAAGGTGCGCGTGCTGGAAGACTGAGCGGACTGCGGGGTGCAGTCGCCGCTGGCCTCCGGCTGAAACAGCACAGAGTCGATCTCGGTTTCGCGAACGAAAGAAAGAAAGAAAGAAAGGCACCTGGGTCGTTTCTGCCTCCTGCGCAATTTGTTCACGTACACGAACTGGCCCGCCGGAACAAAGACCGTCTCGATAGGATTTTGATTTTCAGAATTCCCAGGAGACAAGCCCGTGAAACCCCTGCAACTCACCGAGCACCTGAGCACCCCTCTGGTCGACGACTACGACGTCATCGTGGCAGGCGGCGGTGCATCGGGGCTGATGGCGGCCGTGTCTGCCAGTCGCGCTGGCGCCCGAACCCTGCTGCTGGAGCGTGCCAACTGCATGGGTGGCACCGGCACCACCAGCATGGTGGCGCAATGGATCGGCTTCTTCAACCGCGACCGCCAGGTGGTGGGCGGCATTGCGGACGAACTCGCGCGGCTGGTGGTCCAGCTCGGCGGCAGCGAAGGCTTCAAGCGCTACCTGATGGCCGAAGCGAGCGCGAACCCGATTCCACTGGTGCACTTTGCGTTCAACCCCGAGACGGTGAAGATGGCCTGCGACCAGCTCGCCCTGGCGGCCGGCGTCTCGATCCGGCTTCACAGCCGGGTGGTGGCGCCCATGCGAGAGCGCAGCCGCGTGACGGGTGTGGTGGTGGAAGACGCGGGCGGCAGGAGCGCGATGTCTGCCCGCATGGTGGTGGACGCGACAGGCGACGCGAGCGTGGCGCACGCGGCTGGCGTGGAGCTGGCCGACCCCGAAGTGAAGAGCAAACGCGAGGCGCAGCCCTGCACGCTGATGTTTCGGCTGTCGAACGTGGACGTGCACGCCTTTCGCGCGATTCCCCGTGACCAGAAGCGCGCCCTGGCCTTGAAGGGTATCGCCGAGAAAAAGATCTTCTGGGAGAGCCTGTCGTTCTGCAGCACGCCCGGCAACACCGATGCCATCTGCCTCATGAGCCGCGTCTCCGGCTTCGACACCACCGACCCGCAAGACCTGACGAACGCGGAGATGGAAGGCCGGCGGCAGATCGGCACCATCGTCGAATTCCTGCGCGAGAACGTGGCCGGCTTCAGCCGCGCGGTGCTGGCCGGCATCGCCGCCCACATCGGCGTGCGCGAAACGCGACGCATCGTGGGCCGGTACACGCTGACGGAAGACGACATCCTGGGCCACAGGCGCTTCGCCGATTCCATTGCGCTCGGCGCGGGCCCACTGGACATCCACGAGACCGGCGGCACCGGGATCCGGCTGCACGTGCCCGATCAGCCGTTCGAGATTCCCATGCGCTGCCTGATCCCGTCCAGCGTGCAGGGCCTGCTGGTCACCGGGCGCGCCATCTCCGCCACGCGCGGCGCCAACGGCGGCGCGCGCCACATGGCCACCGCCATGGCGCTGGGCGAAGCCGCCGGCGTGTTGGCCGCACTGAGCGTGGCATCGGCCCATGAAGTGACCGCCGACGAGGTTCGTTCGGTGCTGCGCGGACGCGGGGCCTACGTCAGCCTGGAAGACGCGGAGCAGATGTTCGAGCCCGCCTGAATCAACCCATAAGGCCAACCCACAAGGAGACAAGATCATGATCAAGAACACCCCACGCAGACACCTCATCGTCGCCACGCTGGCCCTGGCCTTTGCTGGATGGAGCCACGCACAGGCCTACCCCAACAAACCGCTGACGATGGTGGTGCCCTTCCCGCCCGGCGGCGCTGCCGACATCACCGCGCGGCTCGTGGCCAAAGGCATGGCCGACCTGATGGGGCAACCCGTCGTGGTGGACAACAAGCCCGGCGCCAGCGGCATCATCGGCGCGGAATTCATGCTGGCCCGCCCAGCCGACGGCTACACCCTGCTGCTGGCCTCGAACTCCGTCACCACCTTCAAATGGCTGTATCCCAACGTCTCCTTCGATCCCGTGAAGGACTTCCGCGGCATCGCCATCGCCCTGCAAAGCCCCTACATGGCCGTGGTGGGCGACAAGTTCCAGGGCAGCGAGATCGCCGACCTGATCCGCGCCGCGAAGGACCATCCGGGCAAGATCGACTACGCCACCGCAGGCAACGGCACCGGCCCGCATCTCTTCGCCGAGATGTTCAAACAAGCCACCGGCACTTTCATGACCGGCATTCCCTACCGCGGCTCCGCGCCAGCGCTCACGGCGGTGATGAGCGGCGAAGTGCCCGTCTACTTCGACATCCTGCTGTCGTCCCAGCCGTTCCTCAGCAGTGGCCGGTTGAAGTCGCTGGGGGTCTCCAGCAAGGAGCGCGTGCCCCAGTTTCCCAACGTGAAAACCTTCGCCGAACAAGGTATCAAAGGCCTCGAAATTTCCGCCTGGTTCGGTGTGGTGGTGAAATCGGGCACGCCCGAGCCGGTGATACAGGCGCTGAGCCAGGCCATGAACAAGGTGGTGCGCAGCGCTCCGTTCGTCACCCGCGCCGGTGAACTCGGCGCCACGGCCGTGGGCGGAACGCCGGAAAGTTTCCAGGCCACCATTGCCGACGAGACGGCCGCCTGGGGGCGGCTCATCAAGGAGAAGAACATTCGTGTCGACTAGCCGCGTGAAATCTGCAGCCCGCACGCTCGACCTGCTTGAAACGCTGGCCAAGGCCCACCAACCCCTGAGCCATTCGGACCTGGCGCTGCGCACCGGCATTCCCAAGAGCAGCCTGACCGAACTGCTGCGCACACTGGAAGCCCGCCACTACATCGAACCGCTCGGACCCCATGGCGGCCCCTTTCGCCTGGGCCGCGCCGCGCGAGATCTGGTGGCCCATGGGCTGGACGTGCAGCACATCGTGGCCTGCGCCAGCCCGGTGATGGAAACACTCAGTGCGCAGGCGGGGTACTCCAGCGGGCTGTATGTGATCCTGGGCGACGTGGCGGAACGCGTGCACGGCGTCACCGCGCCCCAAGGGCTGACCATGCACGAAGGCGTGCGCGCGCCACTGTATGCCTGCTCCATGGGCAAACTCCATCTGGCCCACCTGGACGCCGAGGCGCTGGAAGCCTATCTCACCCGCGTCGAGCTGCGGCCCATCACACCACGGTCGGTCCGGTCCGTGGGCGAACTGCAGCGCCAACTGCGGCAGGTGCGCACCGAAGGCGTGGCGTTTTCGCAGGAAGAGTTCACCAAGGGCGTGGTCGGCTTCTCAGCGCCCATCTTCAACGTGCATTGCCGCATGGTGGCCAGCATCGGCCTGGCCGTACCCACCAGCGGCTTCGAAGCCCGCAAGCAGACGCTGACCGACATGATCAAGGCCTCGGCCAAAGCGGTGTCGGCGCGCCTCGCCGCCAGCCACTGAGGGAAGGTTGATTTCTGCGGCTAAACCTCGGCCGAAGCGGCCTCGTCGTCCAGAAACACGAACTCATCACACGCCGCCACAAAAGACGCCGCCGCGCAGCGCTGCCCAAAGCCATACACCGCCAGACCCGCTTCCTGAATGCGCGCCGCAAGCCCCGTGTAGTCGCTGTCCGAAGACACGATGCAGAAGCCATCCACACTGCGCGCAAGCAGCAGCTCCATCGCATCCATGATCAAGGCCGAGTCCGTCGCATTCTTGCCCTTGGTGAAGCGGAACTGCTGGCAAGGCCGAATGGAGAGCGGGTGCAACAGCTTCTTCCACGGCATGAGCTGCGTGGTGGTCCAGTCGCCATACGCCCGCTTGGCCGTGGCCTTGCCCAACTGAGCCACCCGCGCCATGAGCTGCGCGGCCTGCGCGGCGCGCGCGTTTTCCGCGTCGATCAGCACCGCCAGGCGGGGCCGGGGTGCGAACGGGTTCGATGAATGGTGATGCGCATGGCCTTGTGGCTGCATGAGTCCCCCTGTCCTGACTTGCTCTCTGTGACTGCCACCACCAGACCCTTTGTGAGGGATGGCGGTGGCCCGAGCGGGTCGGCGTACCGGGACTCTTTTCCAAGACCGGCGAGCCTTGCGGCTCCCCACCCGGGCCACCATAAAAAAGCATGGCACGGACAAGGAGATGGCCGCAACACGAATGTGGTGCTGCCATCTCGCTGGAAAAGAATCTCCGGGACGCCGATCCCGCATCGCACTGATTTGTACGACGGAAGCGTGAGGTATGTACTTGACAAACCCTTAGAAATATTCGATACTTCAGCCACTGGAGAAAAACATGGCTGAAGCAATCCTCAATCAACCGCACTTTCAAGACGCAGACAAGGCCCGCGAATACCTTGAGGCTCTGCGCTGGCCGCATGGCCCGGTGTGCCCCCACTGCGGTTCTGTGCGCGCTCCCTTGAAGTTGGAGGGAAAGTCCTACCGTCCGGGCTTGTTCAAGTGCAAGGACTGCTACGAGCAGTTCACCGTGACCGTGGGCACCGTGTTTGAGCGCTCCAAGATCGCCCTGAATGTGTGGCTCCAGGCGGTGCACCTGATGTGCGCCAGCAAGAAGGGCATTTCTGCCAAGCAACTGGAGCGCATGCTGGGCGTCACCTACAAAACCGCTTGGTTCATGTCTCACCGCATCCGCGAAGCCATGACCGGCGACAACGCTACGTTGCTCGGTGGCCCCGGCTCTTCTGGCATCGTTGAGGCCGATGAGACCTTTTGGGGCACCGCTACCAACGCGAAAGGCGACAAGCTGGAAAAGCGCTCCGGTGTCGCTCACAAAATGATGGTGGTGTCACTGGTTGAGCGCAACGGCAACAAACGCTCCTTCCACATCACCGCCGTCAACGGCAAGACCCTCGGCGCGGTGCTCAAGTCGCAGATCGATGCACGCGCTCGCCTGATGACCGACGAGGCCCGCGCATACAAGACCTTCTCCACGCACTTCAAGAGCCACGAATCGGTGAGCCACGGCAACAAGGAATACGCTCGCGGCGACGTCACCACCAACACCGTGGAAGCCTCCTTCTCCATTCTCAAGCGCGGTTTGGTCGGCACGTTCCATAGCGTGAGCGAGAAGCACCTGCAGCGCTACTGCAACGAGTTCGACTTCCGCTGGAACACTAGCCAGTCACAGGGCTACAGCGATACCGACCGCGCCGTGGCAGCGCTCAAAGGTATCTCCGGCAAGCGCCTGACCTATCGGCGGATTGGTGGTGAGTCGCAAGCCAACGCTTGAAAGCGTTCTGGCCCTTTTGATGCAAAAACGATAAGCTGCCTCTACCAAGGAGGCAACATGACAGACGATCAGAAGGAAGCAACGCTTGCGAATTTGGCAGCAGCTAGTAGCGCAAACTCCGCTCTGCTCATGGCATTGTTTGAGTGCCACCCGCAGCAGAAGGACGTGCTCGCCGCGTTCTTGCGCTATGCGAATCTTTCAGCCGCAGACCTAATAGCTTCGCCAGTGCCTGACGCAGTCGTTGACTCAGCCGAAGACGCGAAGAAACTGTGGGCGCAAGTTCTTCAGCAAGTGATCGATAACCGAAATTGATAGCGTCTTCGGGCTTCATGATTTTTCTGGGGCCTTTTCAGGCGACTCAGAAGTTTTCTTCACCTTTGGGTCTGGTGGCGTATTCAGCATGCGCTTGAGCACGTCATCCATGGGCGGGTTTCTTTGAGTACACACGCGCAAGGTGCCTTTTCATGCCGAACCCCGCCATGCGTTGCCTCGCCTTCACCACCTTGTCACACCAACGGGCGTCCAAAAGTAGAAAGTCCGCGATCGGCGCAGCGTAAGCAGCGTGCACGAGATCGATAGTGTCGTTCTCCGTGAACTTCGCTGCGGGGTTGAGGTGAAAGTCCCGTGTGAATTCAGCGAAAAGAATATCTACGGTAGCCATGTGATCGCGCGGAACAAATCGCTTGGCTTCTTTCGAGTCCGTTGCTAGGAAACTGCCTATTCCTTCGGCTACCCGCTTCTTCATCTCTTCAAGGTCAGGACGAAGTCGATCGCTCTGCTGGACTAGCGTCGAAATTAGGTTTTCAACCGACAGAAACGCCCCGCCTGATGGGGACTTCATGCCCATGTAGTAGAGCAGCCAGTTCTGAGGGGGCGCGCCCGGCCCTTCTGCTGGGGATTTCGGAGATTTGAAAGGCGCTTGCGTGAAGTCCGCGATGTAAAAGTTGGGTAACACGCCGTTGATGAACCTCTCGGCCTTTACCGCTTGCTCCGCGTCCTTCATTGCGCAAAATTCACTAAGATTGTTCTGCGAGAAAAGCAGAGCGCCGTTCTTGGCCTTCAACGCTTGCACAAACCGGGACTGAAGTGCATCGTCCATCGAGAACAGACGCACGGCCCAATGGTCCATGTACACGATGGGCTGAGCCAGCGACTGCGCGATTTCCCATCGACCATCGGGCAGTTCGGTGATTGACATTGCCATAGGTTTTCCCAACCTAACAACGGTGACTATGTCCTCGCGCGGCGCCGAGCACTACGGGCACTGTTAGCGCAGGAATCCAGTCAGAAATCGACATAGATGATGCCCTCCTGCGAGGACTATACCTACCAACCGAAACTCCCCAAAGGACCGATATCGAGCGTCACACCAGCAAGCGGACAGCGGCTTGCATGCCTACGTCTTGGCAGTTCACACCAAACGCGGCGAAGGAGAACTCGCTCATCCGATCGTGAAGGCTACGAAGGCACCGACCGGGCGCATTCCATTCAAGTGGCTGAAAACTGGGCGCAAGCTCATGATCGCTGCACTGGCCGAGATCAATGCTGAAGGGTACTGAGGGGACATTTGTAGCGACGGCGATGCCGCATGTGCGCGGTTGACGCACATCACATCGTTGGAGGATGGTTGGACCGAAATGGCGGCGACTCTGCCCATCGCCGCGCTGGTGCGTGTGTCGGTTTTCGGCGAAGGTGGACGCTCAGGCGAGTGATCGGGAGAGACGCCTGTCGCTGCATACCGAACTTGAAGAATCGGAGTCCACAGGCTGGGAGCTGCCTGTGAGAGCAGATCAGCTCAGCGACTGCTGTCGCCGTCGATTGCTGCCCTTGGGCGCTGGATGTTGAACGACAGCCCTCGCTACAGAGGCGACTACAGGCATAAACTGTTGTAGCTGCTCGCGCAGCATCCATCCGGAAGTGGTGTTTTTCCCTTGAGCGGAGTCCCTTCAAGCAGGTGGATGGCACGACATTTCGCTGCCGACGTTTGATCGGAGGGCATGTTTGTGGCTTGATGTGATGGTCAATCGGCTGCGTTGAAGCAGTCTTTTCAGGGAGAAACTCACGTGGCATCAGACCACCAACGCATCCTAATTCTGTGCAAGACCTACCCGTCGCCCAGCGCTCGGTATGTCGAAACCTCCTGCGTTGCCGGGATGACCGACGATGGGCGCCTGATCCGATTGTTTCCCGTGCCGTTCCGGCTGGTGGAGGATGACCAGCAGTTTAAGAAGTGGCAGTGGATATCCGCCCGGGTGCGCCGCGCGCAGGATGATGCTCGGCCCGAAAGCCACCGCGTATCGGTGGACACGATCGAGGTGGAAGGCGATCCGCTCCCCACGCGCGACCACTGGATCGCCCGTCGCGAGGTGATCAAGGGCGTTCCGGTGTTCGATTCGTTTGATGCTCTGGAGGCTTCACGCCAGACGAATGGAACGACCCTGGGATTGTTGAGGCCGAGCCGTTTGCTGGGGCTGGACATCAAGGCTGTGGACTCGCCCGACTGGACCGAGGATGAACTGGCCAAGCTGCTGCAGGAGCAGCAACAGGGCAGCCTGTTCGACGCGGTGGAGGATCAGCGCACCCTCAAGACGCTCAAGAAGCTCCCCTACGACTTCCACTACCGCTACGAATGCCAGACGCCGGAGGGGGTGAAGCCGCTCAGGCACAAGCTGGTGGACTGGGAAGCCGGGGCGCTCTACTGGAACGTGCACCGCCGACCGGACTGGCAGGAGGCGATGCGCCAGAAATTCGTCACCCAGTTCAGCGAGTTGGATGTCATGTTCCTCATGGGGACTATCCACCGCTTTCCGGGGCAGTGGCTGATCGTGAGCGTGCTGTACCCGCCTAAGCTGCCAGAGACGCTGGTGCGTCAGCAAACACTGTTTTAGCCGTCAGGTGGTGCACCGCTGGGCCTCCGGCTGCCCGCACGGCGCGGGCCACGTAGGTGCGGTGGCAGGCGGAAAAATCGGCCTCGAAACAGACCAAGCAGGCCCGGTGGTCGCGCGCGGTGGCGGCCAGGTTCCGCACCTCAGTTTTCACGGTACCCAGATGGGCCAGAAAACCACGGGTGTAGTCAGCCCAGTCGCCGTCTTCGCGGTATTGGTCACGCACGGGCTTGGGGCAACCTAGGGCGGGCCGATGCTCATAGCCGATGCCTGCTGCGGCCAGATGCTCGCGAAACGCGTTTTTCGAGAACCCCTTCTTTCGTGAGAGCGGCAACTCCCGCACATCCACGATCAGGTTCACGCGCGCGTCCTTCAGGCGGGCGATGAACCCGTCGATGGTCAGACCTTCGTAGCCGAAGGTTAAGAGCGCTGCTGTGGTCACGAGGAGGCGAAGGTTGGAGCATCACCGATAAGTGGTGAGAACAAATTGTCTCACGCAAGCTTTGACTAGGTCAGACGCGGTCCACGACTTCGCGGTGAAGCAGCGACTGTCGGGAAAGGCGCGTGCGTCAACGCCCGCTCCTGGCCAAGACCTGCCCGTCAATGAGTTGGACCAAACGGCAGCTTTCGCTGCATAGTCGAGCTCCGGGCAGCAGGTCAAAGAAGTTGCAAACGCTCCCTGCCATCCGGTGACCGGACAAGCGCAATCGTCCCCTGCGTCCCAATTCGCGCAGAAAAGTCACGAAAACCCTGTCCCATTCCCGCCCACCATGCGCAATCATCCCCCCTTGACCACCGCATCAGGGAAGGAGACCACCAAGCATGGCGACATTGATCCCATCCATTGGCACCACATCGTTCGATTCCACCGGCGAGCGCCGGCTGGCCGAGCGCCTGGAGCAGAAGCTCGACGACGACTACCTGCTCTGGCACAACGTGCCCATTGGTCCCAAGCAGACGTACCCGGATTTCGTGGTGCTGCACCCGCGCCGGGGCTTGCTGATTCTGGAGACCAAGGATTGGCATCTGGACACGATTCAGGAAGCCACCAAGCAGTACTGGACGATTCTGGCCAACGGCAACACGCCCAAGGTGCTGATGAATCCGCTGGCGCAGGCGCGGCATTGCGCGATACAGGTGGTGAACGCGCTGGAGCGTGACCCGCAGTTGGTGCAAGCCGCCGGCCCACACCAGGGCAAGCTGGCGTTTCCCTGGGGCCATGGCGTGGTGTTGACGCGCATCACGCGCAAGCAGTTCGACACGGCGGGGTTGGCCGAAGCCATTGAGCCGCACCTGGTGATCTGCAAGGACGAGATGGAAGAGTCGGTGGATGCCGAGCGTTTCCAGCAGCGGCTGTGGGCGATGTTCACCTATTCGTTTGGCGGCGCCATGTCGCTGCCGCAGTTGGACCGCGTGCGCTGGATCATGTTTCCCCAAGTGCGCGTGGAGCCGCAGGGCACGTTGTTTGACGATCAGGACGCGGAGGCAGACCTGCCCACCATCATGCGGGTGATGGACCTGCAGCAGGAGCAGTTGGCGCGTTCGCTGGGCGAGGGTCACCGCGTGATTCACGGCGTGGCGGGCTCGGGCAAGACCATGATCCTGGGCCACCGCGCCGAATACCTGGCCAGGGCGAGCACGCCCACGAGCAAGCCCATCTTGATCCTTTGCTACAACGTGCCGCTGGCCATGAAGCTGGCCAGCGTGATGGAGGCCAAGGGCCTGGCAGACCGGGTGCACGCGCGCAACTTCCACAAGTGGTGCCGCCAGCAACTGGTGGCTTTCGGGCAACCCATTCCGCCGCAAGGCCCGCAGATGTTCGAGCAGATGGTGAACAACGTGATTCGCGGCGTGGAGCGCAAGCAGATACCCAGCGGGCAATACCAGGCGGTGCTGATCGATGAGGGCCACGACTTTGCGCCGGAGTGGCTGAAGCTGGTCACGCAGATGGTGGACCCGGCCACCAACAGCCTGCTGCTGCTTTACGACGATGCGCAAAGCATCTACGAGCGGGCGCGCTCGCGGCAGTTCAGCTTCAAGAGCGTGGGCGTGCAGGCGCAGGGCCGCACCACCATCCTGAAGATCAACTACCGCAACACGCGGCAGATTCTGCAAACGGCCAGCCTGATCGCGGCCGATTTGCTGACGGCGGACGACAAGGACGACGACGGCATTCCGCTCGTCAAGCCCGTGAGCTGCGGGCGAGACGGCGCAGCGCCCGTCGTCATTCGCCTGCCCCGCCCACGCGACGAAGCCTTTGCCGTGGCCGACCACCTGAAGGCGGCGCACCAGGAAGGCTTTGCCTGGGGCGACATGGCCATTCTCTGCCGCGACTGGGACGGCATGGAACTGTGTGCCATGGCTCTGCGGCAACGTGGGCTGCCGCACCAGGTGCGCGGAAAAGGCGGCGAATACCAGCCCGGCGCGGATGTCATCCACGTCATGACGACGATGGCCAGCAAGGGCCTGGAGTTTCCTGTGGTGGCGCTGCCCGGTGTGGGGCACCTGCCCGGGGACGGGCGGGACGAGAAAGAGGAAGCGCGCATCCTCTACGTGGCGGCCACACGCGCCACGCAGCGGCTGTTGATCACGCTCAGCAGTGATGGCGAGTTGGGGCGGCGGTTGCCGGCACAGTAGGCGCGCGCAAGCGCCCCCTCAAATCAGCCTGAAGTGCATGTGCACCTTGCCAAGCAGGCGCCCGTCGACCAGGATGGCACGCGGCTCGGTGCCGAAGGCGGTGAAGCCGGCCTCTTGGTAGAGACGGATGGCAGACGCATTGCCTTCGGTGACGGTGAGCACCAGGTCGGTGAGGCCGATGACGGTGGCATGCTGCATCAGCGCCCGCAGCAGCTCGCGCCCCAGGCCGCGGCCTGCCGCTTCGCGGGCCACATACATGGCCACCACCGTTCCCTTGTGCCGCTGCTTGGCGCGGGTCGCGCAATCCAGGCCGACCATGCCGGCCAGCGCACCGTGTTCGTCGAAGGCACCCCAGAACGGCACCTGCCCGGAAGCCAGGCGTTGGCGCGACTCTTCGAGCGGCCTTGAGTTGGCGTCTTCCCAGTCGGAGGTGAAGGCATCCGGGTGTTCGCGCAGCGCGCGCAAGCGCAACTCTCGGTAGGCGGGTGCGTCGTCAGCGGTCAGGCGGCGAATGGGCATGGGCGGGTCAGCGCGCGCGCCGGTAGTGCATGGCAACCGCGCCGCAGCGCAGCGGCTTTGCCGAGATCAATTCAAGCCGGCGCGTGCCGGGCAGCCCGCTCCCGTACAGGGTGGGGCCGTGGCCGGCGATCCTGGGGTGGACGAGCAACTGGTACTCGTCGATCAGGTCCAGCCGGTCCAGCTCGGCCGCCAGCTTGCCGCTGCCAAGCAGCACGCCGTCCGGCGTGGCGTCCTTGAGTTTCTGAATGGCCGTGCGCAAATCGCCGGTGATGGGATGGCTGTGGGTCCAGGGGAAGTGCTTTCGCGTCGAGGACACGACGTACTTCGGCTTCACATCCAGCTTGACCGCCCACTCGCGCAACGCCGGCGGTGCTTGCACATCGCCGCGGGCGACCGCTGGCCAGTGGCCTTCCATCATCTCGTAGGTGACGCGGCCCCACAGCATGGCCTCGGCCTCGTCCATGAGGCGGGTGAAGAAGGCGTGTGTCTCGTCGTCGGCGATGCCTTCCTGGTGGTCGACGCAACCGTCCAGGGTGACGTTGATGCTGAAGGTGAGGCGTCCCATGGTGTGCTTCGCCAGAGAAGCTCAGGCCTTCACTTCAACCACCTGTTCAAAGCCCCCGAAAATCATGCGCTTGCCGTCGAAGGGCATAGGCGGGTTGGCGGGGTTGGACGGATCCATGCGCGGGTCTTCCACCATCTTCTTCATGGCCGCGTCGCGGGTGGCTTTGTCTGGCCATTCGACCCACGAGAAGGCCACCGTCTCGTCGGCCTTGGCTTGGACGGCGCGACGAAAATCGGTGAGCTTGCCGTCGGGGACGTCGTCGCCCCAGCCCTCGATGACGCGGATGGCGCCGAGCTCGATGAAGATCGGGTCGAACTGGCGTGCGTGCTCCATGAACTTCTGCTTGTTGGCGGTGGGGACTGCGATCACGAAACCATCGATGTAGGACATGTCTTGACTCCTGTGGGTTGAACGGCCAGCGCGCCACGCCCGTGAGCGCTTTGTATCTCTACGACGAACGACGGGAGGCCCAATCGACATGGCCAGGTTGGTTGGCCTCTGTCCTCAGAACGTCACCTTCACCGAATCCGCACTCCGCTCCGCCTCCCCATGGAACACAGCCTCGATGTTGTTGCCGTCGGGGTCGATGACGAAGGCGGCGTAGTAGCTGGGGTGGTAGGGGCGGACGCCGGGTGGGCCGTTGTCCTGGCCGCCGGCGGCGATGGCGGCTTGGTGGAAGGCCTCGACCATGGCGCGGTCGCGGGCCTGGAAGGCGAGGTGGTGGCGGCCGGTGAGGTGGCCTTGCGCGGCGGGGCTGGTGGGGGTGGAGACGAAGAGTTCGTCGGCCCAGAAGTAGCTGTCTTCGCTGCCGCCCAGGGGGATGCCCAGCACGCTGAAGATGGCGGTGTAGAAGCGGCGACTGGCCTCGATGTCCTTCACCACGAGTTGCACATGGTCGATGAGGCGGCCTCGGTGGATTTCATGGGTTTCCATGGTGCGTGCGGTCTCCTAGTGGTGGGTTGGGGCTGCGGCCATTCTGGCGGAAAATCTCCGCATGAGCGATACCGACAACACCTCTGCCAACACCACCCCTTCCCACAACACCCGCCCCGCCCTGCCCGACCGGCTGTGCATTGACCCGCGCAGCCCGCACCATGTGGCCGCCGTGTTCGAGCACGACGTGGGCATACGCTTCAACGGCAAGGAGCGCGTCGACGTGACGGAGTACTGCATCAGCGAAGGCTGGGTGCGGGTGCCTTCGGGCAAGACGCTGGACCGCAAGGGCCAGCCGCTGCTGATCAAGCTCAAGGGCGCGGTGGAGGTGTTCTACAAATAGAGACGGTTTGGGCTGAACCCGCGCGGGTGGCTGGCGTCGAACCGTTCATCACCATGAGCAAGATGACCACGACACCACCACCACCAGCGCGAATGCCTTCTGCGCCCTGGCCTTTGTCTGTACCTGCGCGGCAGCGCCGCTTTCTGCTGCTGGCGGCGGCGCTCTTCCCGCTGGCGGTGCGCGCGGAAGGGCCGGGGCCGGATGGCGAGGGGGCACCTTCGCCCTCGCAGGGCTACCCGGTGTCTCTGGCGCAGTTGCAGCAGGCGGTGGCACCGCGCTTTCCCCGGCGCTACCCGGTTTCAGGGCTGCTGAATGTGGACCTGATGGCGCCGAAGCTGGCGTGCCTGCCGCAAGAGAACCGCCTGCGCGCGGAACTGCCGCTGGAGGTGGCAGGACCAGCACTGAACCGGCGGCACGAAGGCAGCTTTGACGTGGACTTTGGCCTGCGCTACGAAGCGAGCGACCGCACAGTGCGCGCCCACCAGTTGCGCCTGCACCGCCTGCGCTTCCCCACGCTGCGGCCCAATGTGGTGGAGCTGCTGGAGATGTACATACCGGCGCTGGCGGACCAGTCTTTGCAAGAGGTGGTGTTGCACGAGCTGCGCCCGCAGGACTTGCGCATGCTGGACGTGATGGGCATGCAGCCGGGGAACATCACGGTGACGGAGACGGGGTTGCGGATTGGGCTGGTGCCCAAGGCTTTGTCTTAGGGTGGGTGAGCCTTGGGGTGGTGGGTGAGCCCAGGTGTGGGTGAGCCCAGGTGTGGGTGAGCCCAGGTGTGGGTGAGCCCTTCGACAAGCTCAGGGCGAACGGAGGGGGGAGGGCTCAGGGTGAACCCATTCCCCCGTTCGGGCTGAGCCTGTCGAAGCCCTGCTACACCCTCCCTCACCCTCACCCCCCCTCACCCCCGCGGATGGTGCTGGGCCACGACGGTCTTGAGGCGTTCGCGGGCCACGTGGGTGTAGATGGTGGTGGTGGAGATGTCTGCGTGGCCCAGCAGCATCTGCACGGCGCGCAGGTCGGCGCCGTGGTTGAGCAGGTGGGTGGCGAAGGCGTGGCGCAAGGTGTGGGGCGACAGGGGGGCGGTGATGCCGGCCTGCTGCGCGTATTTCTTGACCAGGTGCCAGAACATGGCGCGCGTCATGGCTTCGCCGACGCGGGCGCCGCGCGCGGTGACGAAGAGGTCTTCGCTCTGCTGGCCGGCGAGGATGTCGCCGCGCCCTTCGCTCAGGTAGCGCTGCAGCCACTGCGCGGCCACCTGGCCAAAGGGTACCAGGCGTTCCTTGTTGCCTTTGCCGGTGACGCGCAGCACGTGTTCGTTCAGGCCCATGTGCCAGGTCTTGAGGGTGACGAGTTCGCTCACGCGCAGGCCGCTGGCGTACATGAGTTCGAGCATGGCGCGGTCGCGCAGGCCCAAGGGGGTGTCGGTGTCGGGCGCGCGCAGCAGCGCTTCCACCTGGGCTTCGGAGAGGGTCTTGGGCACGCGCAGCGGCTGGCGCGCGGGGTTCAGGCGCAGGGTGGGGTCGGCGCTGATGTGGCGTTCGCGCAGAGCCCAGCGGAAGTAGCGCTTGAAGACGGTGAGGCGCCGGTTGGCGGTGGTGGCGCGGGTCTGGGCGTGGCGCTCGCTGAAGTAGGCCTGGAGGTCGGCCTCGGTGGCTTCTGGCAGGGTCTTGGCCCGCGTGGCGAGCCACTGGCCCAGCAACACGAGGTCGCGCCGGTAGGCGTCGAGCGTGTTGCGGGAGAGGCCCTCTTCCAGCCAGAGGCTGTCGATGAAGGCCCCGGCGAGGCCTTCGCTGGCCTGCACCAGGGTGGCTTCATCGGCGGGGTGCATCAGTCCAGCTTGAGCTTCTGCTTGACGACCACCTGCTTGTAGACCTCGTACTCGGCCTTGATCTGCGCGGCGAACTCGGCCGGCGTGTTGCCGATGATGAGCGAGCCAGTGTCTTCCACGCGCTTGCGCACGGCGGGGTCGGCCAGGGCTTGCTTGGTGGCGCTGGAGAGCTTGTCCACCACGTCCTGCGGCAGGCCCTTGGGGCCGATGAGGCCGTAGTAGGCCATGCGGTTCACGGCCTCCAGGCCCACTTCCTTGAAGGTGGGCACGTCGGGCAGCACGGCCAGGCGCTGGGGCGCGGCCACCACCAGCGGCACCAGGCGGCCGGACTTGATGAAGGGCAGCGCGGAGGGCAGGTTGTCGAAGATGATGGGGACCTGGCCGCCCACGGTGTCGTTGAGGGCGGGGCCCGCGCCACGGTAGGGGATGTGCGTCATGAAGACGCCGGTGAGGCTCTTGAAGAGTTCGGTCTGCAGGTGGCCGATGCCGCCGGTGCCGGAGCTGGCGTAGGTGTATTTGCCGGGGTTCTTCTTGAGCTCGGCAAGGAAGGCCTTGAAGTCCTTGGCGGGGAAGCTGGGGTGCACCGCGATCACGTTGGGCGTGGCGGCGATGTTGATGATGGGCGTGAAGTCCGTCAGCGTGTTGTACGGGATCTTGTCGTTGATGGCCGGGTTGGCGGCGGTGGTGGACACCGTGGCCATGCCGATCACGTAGCCGTCGGGTGCGGAGCGCGCAAGCTCTGTGGCGCCGACCACGCCACCGCCACCGGCCTTGTTCTCCACCACCACGCTCTGGCCCAGGGTCTTGGCCAGGGGCTCGGACATGACGCGGGCGATGATGTCGGTGGTGCCACCGGGCGCGAAGGGCACCTGCAGGCGAATGACCTTGTTGGGGTAGGCCTGGGCCCAGGCGGTGCCCGTGACGGCCACGGACGCAGTGGCCAGCCCGATGGCAACCATGTGACGGCGAGAAAGCATGGTGTGTACTCCTTGGTGAGAAAGTTCTTGGAAGGAAGTTGCAGACAGCGCGACGCCCATGCTAACCGCTGATGCGGCGGGACAGGCGCCCGGTGCCGGGGCTTTGCGCCCCGCCTTGTCTGCCCTGGACTGTAGACGCTGGGGCCTTGGCTGAACATGGGGAGATCACCCACGTACTTACCCGCAAGCCCGTCCGCATGGCACCGAAACGGTGCCTGCTCCGGAGAGCGGTAGCGGCCAGGGCGAGCGGCTATGCTCTCGCGGTGAATTTCGCCCAACTGCTTTTTCCGGACTTCTCGCTCATCCTTTGCGGCTACCTGGTGTGCCGTTTCACGGCGCTCAACCGCAAGGTGTGGGAGCAGGTGGAGAGCCTGGTGTATTACTTCCTCTTCCCGGTGCTGCTGTTCCACAGCATCGTGAAAAGCCCGCTGGACCTGGGGCAGGCGTCCAGCCTCATGGGTGCGGGTCTGGCGTTGGGGGTGTGCGGCATCGCGCTGGCGTATTCGCTGCCGCACTGGCCGTGGATCGGCAAGCGGCTGGACGTGCGGCTGCACGCGGCCAGCGCGCAGGTGGGTTTCCGTTTCAATTCCTTCATTGCGCTGGCGCTGGCGGAGAAGGTGGCGGGCGCGCCGGGCCTGCTGATGATCGCGGTGCTGATCGGTGTGTGCGTGCCGCTGTTCAACGTGGGCGCGGTGTGGCCGATGGCGCGGCATGGCAACAAGGGGTTCGTGCGCGAGCTGGCGCGCAACCCGCTGATCATCGGCACGGTGTCGGGCCTGGTGGCCAACCTGCTGGGGTTCCAGATGCCGGTGTGGCTGGAGCCCACCGTGAACCGCATTGGCCAGGCGTCGCTGGCGCTGGGGCTGATGGCCGCCGGCGCGGGCATGCAGTTCGGCATGCTGGCCATTGGCAAGACGCTGGGTGCGCTGGTGCTGGCGGTCAAGCACCTGGGCATGCCGCTGATGGCCTTCGGCCTGGCGCGCGTGTTCCGCCTGGACCCCACGCAGACCACCATCCTGCTGATGTTCTCCGCCGTGCCCACGGCGTCGAGCTGTTATGTGCTGGCGGCTCGCATGGGCTACAACGGGCCCTACGTGGCCGGGCTGGTGACGCTCTCGACCCTCCTGGGCATGTTCAGCCTGCCTTTCGCGCTGGGGGTGCTGGGGGCTTGAGGCCGGTGCCGGTGCCTGGGCCGCGTGTGCGCTTCAGATGCCGATGTCGACGCCCAGCATGTGGACCGCGCCATCGGCCCAGGCGTCGGGCGTGGATGTGGCCAGCGCAGCACCACCCACCTCACCGGTGATCTCCACGCTCACGGCCTCCAGGCGCATGCGGGTGGTGCGGATGCGGGCAACGGGCCAGTAGAGGCCGAGGGTCAACAGGACCAGGAGCAGGTTGCCCAAGGTGAGACGCAGGAGCGCGGGGAAACGCAACTGGCTCTCGAAGCGCACACGCTGCGAGCGCGTGTTCGACCAGACCATGTTCTGCCGCCTCGCCAATATGTAGGGCCAGACCAGCGCGGGCAACACGCCGTTGACGAGCACGACGAGCAGCAGCAGGAGATAGCCGCGGTGGGGCCACCACCATGCCACACCCCAGAGGACCATGCCCAGCAGCACCAGCGCCAGCATGGCGTAGACGACGACCTTGAACGAGAACGCGTAGAAGGCGCCGGCAGCGAGGTTCATGTGCGTGCGCTCCTGCCCGTACGTGTAACCGGACTGGACGTAGCGCATGAAGCGCAGCCCCACCCACGGCAGCATGAGGCCCGCGACGCCCATGGCGAACAGAAACAAGGCGCCTGGCCCGAAGAGCGAAGGACTCAGCGGGTCGTTCACCTTGTCGAGACCCATGATGAGTGTGAGGGCCACGGCCGCAGGCACCAGCGGCACCGCCAGCGGCCAGAAGCTGCCGTAGATGCCACTCAGGCTGCCGATGAAGCCCATCGGCAGGCCGCGCCAGTGGGTGTGTGCCATGCGAAAGCGCAGGGCGGCATGCATCATCCAGGGCCAGAGCGCCAGGGCCAGCAGGATCGACGGGCCATTCAGTGAGGGCCACAGGTGGGTCACGGCCCACAGCGCGCCGCCAAGCAGCAAGAGCAGGAGGTGGGCGCGGAACATCTGCCAGGGGTTGGCGTGGAAGCTCAGGGGGTCGCGCCCCACCAGGGTGTGG
This sequence comes from Hydrogenophaga sp., assembly GCF_026125785.1. Taxonomy (GTDB): domain Bacteria; phylum Pseudomonadota; class Gammaproteobacteria; order Burkholderiales; family Burkholderiaceae_C; genus Hydrogenophaga. Next base: position 119,195 of record NZ_JAHCKL010000005.1, on the reverse strand, counting down.
CTGTGAAAGTAGGCCAGCCGCCGGGCGCGCGCGAAAGGCAGGTAGAGTGAGAGCGTCAGCACGATCAGCAGCAGATCGACGGCCCAGATGCGGAAATACGCACTGCCCGAACCGGTGAACCGGATGGGCAGGCGCTGGCTGGCCACCCCGAGCTGGTTGGGGGATGGCGGCTGCGAAGCGGCCGGCATGGCAGACGATTTCACTGGCTCCACGGGTTCTCCTCGAGTTGTTGAATTAAAACAAAGTAGCTCATTTTAGTTTCGTTTGTAACCTGAATTGCTGCAATGCCAGCCTCTACCCTCCCCGCCCGGCCCACCGCAACCACTCCCACGTCCCTCGGTGGCCTGCTGCCGTTCCTGCGGCCCTACCGCCTGCAGATCGCGCTGGCTCTTCTGTTCCTGGTGCTGGCCGCCGTGGCCACGTTGCTGTTTCCGCTGGCATTGCGCACGCTGATCGACCAGGGCCTCGCACCGGCCGGGCGCGGCGAGCAGGTGATGGCGCTGCGCGAGCACTTCGCCTTGCTGTTTGCCGTGGCGGTGGCGCTGGGGCTGTTCTCGGCGGCGCGCTTCTACCTGGTGAGCTGGCTGGGCGAGCGCGTGACAGCGGACCTGCGCAACGCGGTCTACAGCCATGTGCTGCGGCAGAGCCCGCAGTTCTTCGAGACCACGCAAACCGGCGAGGTGCTCTCACGGCTGACGACGGACACGACGCTGGTGCAGACGGTGGTGGGGTCGTCGCTCTCGATGGGCTTGCGCAATGGGGTGATGGGTCTGGGCGCGCTGGTGATGCTGGTGTGGACCAACCCGTATGTGATGACGCAGGTGCTGTTGATCCTGGTGCTGGTGGTGCTGCCCAGCATGTGGTTTGGCCGCCGGGTGCGCCGCCTCTCGCGCGCCAGCCAGGACCGCGTGGCGGACTCCAGCGCGATCGCGGCCGAGGTGCTCAACGCCATTCCCATCGTGCAGAGCTACACCGCGGAAGACCGCGAGGCGGCGCGCTTCGCGGACTCCACGCGCTTCGCCTTCGAGGCGGCGGTGCGGCGCACCAAGGCGCGTTCGGTGCTGGTGGCGTTCATCATCATCAGCACGGCGGCGCTGCTGCTCTGGGGCCTGTACCAGGGCACGCAGGCGGTGCTGGCCGGCACCATCAGCCCTGGGCACCTGGGGCAGACGGTGCTGTACGTGATCATCCTGGCCAGCGCGGTGGCGGTGCTGGGCGAGGTGTACGGCGACCTGCTGCGCGCGGCGGGCGCGAGCGAGCGGCTGATGGAGTTGCTGACGCTGGAGTCGCCGGTGCAGTCACCGGCGCAGCCGCTGCAGGCGAGCGCGCCGCAGGGTGGCAGCGCACTCGCGTTCGAGGACGTCACGTTCCACTACCCGTCGCGCCCGGCGCAGGCGGCACTCAGCGGTTTTTCCCTGGCGGTGCAGCCAGGCCGCACGGTGGCGCTGGTGGGGCCCAGTGGCGCGGGCAAGAGCACTGTGTTTGGCCTGCTGCTGCGCTACTACGACCCGGCGCAAGGCCGCATCCTGCTCGACGGCGTGCCGATCCAGCGGCTGGCCCTGCAGGCGCTGCGCGAGCGCATCGGCATCGTGCCGCAAGACCCGGTGATTTTCTCAACCAGCGCGCTGGAGAACATCCGCTATGGCCGCCCCGGCGCCAGCGACGAGGAGGTGCGCGCGGCGGCGAAGGCGGCGTTCGCCGACGAGTTCATCGAGAAGCTGCCTGAAGGGTATGGCACCTTCCTGGGCGAACGCGGTGTGCGCCTCTCGGGTGGGCAGCGCCAGCGCATCGCCATCGCACGGGCCATGCTCAAGAACCCGCCGTTGCTGCTGCTGGACGAAGCCACCAGCGCCCTCGATGCGCAGAGCGAACGCATGGTGCAGGCCGCGCTGGAGTCGGCCATGAAGGACCGAACCACGCTGGTGATCGCGCACCGGCTGGCCACGGTGCAGCAGGCCGACCACATCGTGGTGCTGGAACACGGCCGGCTGGTGGAACAGGGAACGCACCAGACGCTGGTGGCGGCCGGTGGCGTGTATGCGCGCCTGGCCGCTCTGCAGTTCACGGCCTGAACGCGCATGCGCCGGCCGGTCATGCGCCGAATGCATGACGGCATGGCAACCTGGCCTTGGACAGTTGCGGGCGGGCTTCGTAAGCTCTCGGCCTGGCTCGGACCCTGGGCCAAAGCACCCACAAGGAACCCCGCAACATGTCACAAGCACCGCAACCGCAGGCCGGTGGCGCCACCAGCGCCCCGGCCGTTTTCACACAGGCCCTGCCCTCCTATCTGGACCCCCAGCACCTGGGGCCGTGGGGCATTTATCTGCAGCAGGTGGACCGCGTCACACCCTACCTGGGCAAGCTGGCGCGCTGGGTGGACACCCTCAAGCGCCCCAAGCGCACGCTGATCGTGGACGTGCCCATCCACCTGGACAACGGCAGCGTGGCCCACTTCGAGGGCTACCGCGTGCAGCACAACACCTCGCGCGGCCCGGGCAAGGGCGGCGTGCGTTTCCACCAGGACGTGACGCTCTCCGAGGTGATGGCGCTCTCGGCCTGGATGTCGATCAAGAACGCGGCAGTGAACGTGCCGTACGGCGGCGCAAAGGGGGGCATCCGCGTGGATCCGCGCCAGCTCACGCAAGGCGAACTGGAGCGTGTGACGCGCCGCTACACCAGCGAGATCGGCATCATCATCGGGCCCACCAAGGACATTCCGGCACCGGACGTGAACACCAATGAACAGGTGATGGCCTGGATGATGGACACGTATTCGATGAACGAAGGCGCCACGGCCACCGGCGTGGTCACCGGCAAGCCGGTGGACCTGGGCGGTTCGCTGGGCCGGCGCGAAGCCACGGGCCGCGGTGTGTTCACCGTGGGCGTGGAAGCGGCTCGCCGCATCGGGCTGGAAGTGGCGGGCGCCCGTGTGGCCGTGCAGGGCTTCGGCAACGTGGGCGGCGTGGCGGGCAAGCTGTTTGCCGAGGCCGGCGCGAAGGTTGTGGCCGTGCAGGACCACGGCGGCACCATCTACCGGGAAGCTGGGCTGGACGTGCCGGCGCTCCTGGCGCACGTGGCTCGGCAGGGTTCGGTGGCGGGCTTCCCCGGCGCCGAAGTCATCGCCAACGACGCCTTCTGGAGCGTGCCCTGCGACATCCTGATCCCCGCCGCACTGGAGGCGCAGATCACCGAAGCGAACGCGGCCCGCATCCAGGCGCGCATGGTGATCGAAGGGGCCAACGGACCGACCACGCCGCAGGCCGACGACATCCTGCGCGAGCGCAACGTGCTGGTGCTGCCCGACGTGATCGCCAACGCGGGCGGCGTGACGGTGAGCTACTTCGAATGGGTGCAGGACTTCTCCAGCTTCTTCTGGAGCGAGGACGAAATCAACGCCCGCCTGGTGAAGATCATGAAAGAAGCCTTCGCTGCCGTGTGGCAGGTGGCGGACGAGAACAAGGTGAGCCTGCGCACCGCCACCTTCATCGTGGCATGCAAGCGCATCCTGCATGCGCGGGACTTGCGCGGCTTGTATCCATAGGCTGGCAGCACCCCCCTGCGCCGCTGCGCGGCTTCCCCCCTCTCTGACGCGCCTTCGGCGCTGGGAGGGGGGACGATGCCTTGGGCCGGCGGAGCCGGACCCTCGGCATCTCTGGGCTGAGACGCCTCGCTGCGCTCGCTGTGGTGAGGCGTGGGGGCAGCGACCCGCGCAGCGGCGGAGCGTGGGGGCCACCGACCCCGCCGCCGGGCCGCTCCCAAGGCGGGGTCAGCCCCCTCGGGGGGCAGCGACCCGCGAAGCGGCGGAGCGTGGGGGCCACACCCCCCTATTGAAGGGTTTCCTTCGTGGCGGGAATCATGGGCAGCGGGACCACGTCTATGCCCTCTTCCAGCAGTTCGAGGGCTTCGCGGGCGCTGGCCTGGCCGCGGATCTGGCGGTGTTCGGTTTCGCCATGGTGCATGGCGCGTGCTTCGGCGGCAAAGCGGTCGCCGACGTCTTCGGTGTTGGCCATGACTTCACGCAGGGCCTGGAGCATGCGGGCCTGCAGCGCCGCGAGTTCGGGGTTGGTGGCGTGGTTGCTGAGCGCGACGGTGCCACCGCTGGCGGCGGTTTCGTCGCCCCGGCCGGTGCGCAGGTTCAGACGTGGCGCGGAGAGTTTTTTCTCGACGTGCTCGTCACCGCACATCGGGCAGGACAGCAGGCCTCGCGCGAGCTGGCTGGCGTAGTCGTCTTCAGAGGCGAACCAGCCTTCGAACTCGTGCTGGTGGGCACATTGCAGGTTGAGGACCTTCATGCGCCGGATTTTCCGCCATTCGGCAAGGGGGAGGCCGCCCGCCAGGTCAGAGGCCATTCGCCGCGCTGCACATTCTGCAGCCACATGGAACCGATCAGGGTCTTGCAGTCGATGACCTGACCGCCAAAACACCAGGCATGCAGCTCGGCGGGCGAGGCGGCGAAGACGTCGAGAAACTCGCCATCGTCCAGGCGCCGGTCGCCAGCGGTGAGGCCGCGCGCGAACCAGATGTCGATGACTTCGTCGGAGTAGGCGATGGTGGGTGCGAGCCGGCCGGCAAAGGCCCATTCGCGCGCGCTATAGCCGGTTTCTTCGAGCAGCTCGCGCTGCGCGCAGGCGAGGCTGTCTTCACCGGCATCGAGCTTGCCGGCGGGAAATTCGATCATGACCGCCTGCATGGGGTGGCGGAACTGGCGCTCCAGCACCACGCGGCCGTCGTCGAGCAGGCCGATGACCATGACAGCACCGGGGTGCAGCACGTATTCGCGCGTGGCCTGTCCACCATCGGGCAGACGCACCGTGTCGCGCACCACGTGCAGGAAGTGGCCGCGCAGCAGCTCGGTGCGCGACACGGGCGTTTCCCGCAGGTGGCTGTCGTCGGCCGGACTGGCGCTCATCGGTTGCGGCGGTAGAGGTAGCGGTAGACGAAGCCGGGGAAGGCCAGCGTCAGGAACAGCGAACCGGTGACGGCGTAGAACTCCCAGCCCTGGGGGGCGATCTGGCCGGCCGACTGTTCCAGCGCCAGGCCCAGCGCACCGACCAGGGCATAGAGCACCAGCAGCTCCACCAGACGCATCCACAGCGCCTTGGGCGCGCGGCGCGGCCACACGGCGAGCCAGCGCTCGTTGAGGAAAGGCAGGTTGGCCGCGATGAAAGCGGCCAGCAGGACAAGCGTGACGGAAAACGAATGCGACATGGAGGTGTGAGCCGTCCGCCCGCGGTGAGTTCAGCGGGTCAGACGAAGAGCTGGCTCACCGCCTGCGCGCACAGCGCCATCAAACCACCGGGCACGATGCCGAGCACCAGCACCAGCGCGCCGTTGATGGAGAGCACGGAGCGCACGTCGTTGCCGGCCTCGATGGGCGCGGTCTGGGTGGGGGCGTCGAAGTACATGACCTTGATCAGGCGCAGGTAGTAGAAGGCCCCGATCAGGGACATGACGACGGCGAACACCGCCAGGCCCACGTAGAAAGCACCCGGCGCGGCGAGCAGCGCCTGCAGCACCGCCAGCTTGGCGTAGAAGCCCACCAGGGGCGGCACGCCAGCCAACGAGAACATGCACACGGCCATGATGCCGGCGTAGAGCGGGCTGCGCTGGTTCAGGCCGGCGAGGTCGGCGATGTTCTCGGACTCGAAACCATTGCGCGAGAGCAGCAGGATGACGCCGAAGGTGCCCAGCGTGGTGAGCACGTACGTCACCACGTAGAACATGGAAGAGGCGTAGGCGTTGGCCATGTTGCCGCCGTCCAGGCCGGCCGCGCCTTGCACCACGCCGGCCAGCAGGCCGAGCAACATGAAGCCCATCTGCGCGATGGTGGAGAAGGCCAGCATGCGCTTGAGGTTGGTCTGAGCGATGGCGGCGAGGTTGCCCACCAGCAGCGAGAGCACCGCCAGCACGGCCAGCATCTGCTGCCAGTCCACCGCGAGCGGCGCCAGGCCTTCGACCAGCAGGCGAATGACGATGGCGAAAGCGGCCAGCTTGGGCGCGCCGCCGATCATGAGCGTGACGGCGGTGGGCGCACCGTGGTAGACGTCGGGCACCCACATATGGAAAGGCACCACGCCGAGCTTGAAGGCCAGCCCGGCCACCACGAACACCAGGCCCAGCGTGAGCACCTGGGACGATCCCTTGAGCGTGGCCTCGCCGCCGGCGATGGCCTTGAGCACTTCGGTCACGTCCAGCGAGCCGGTGGCGCCGTAGACCATGGACAGGCCGTAGAGCAGGAAGCCGCTGGCCAGCGCGCCGAGCACGAAGTACTTCATGGCGGCTTCGGTGGCGGGCAGGTCGTCGCGGCGCAGGGCCACCAGCGCGTAGCTGGACAGCGTGAGCAGTTCCAGGCCGAGGTAGATCACCAGGAAGTTGTGGCCGGAGATCATGACGAACATGCCCAGCAGCGCCAGCATGGACAGGCTGAACATCTCGCCGCCACGCAGCATGTCGCGCTGGCCGGCGTAGCCGCGGCCATAGACGAGCGTGACCATCATGGCGATGCTGGCGAAGCACTTGAGCCAGTTGCCCATGGGGTCGCTCACGATCATGCCGCCGAAGCCGACGATGGTGGTGCCCGAGGAACCGGCCATGCCCAGCAGCAGGGCCACCACGGCCAGTGTGAGCAGCGTGAGTCCGTAGGTGGCGCCGCGCAGCGGCGACTTCACGGCCAGATCGACCAGCGCGATCACGCAGGCCATCGTCAGCAGAAGAATTTCAGGGTATGCCGCAACCCAGCTGAGCTTGTCGATCATGTGTAGCTTGGCCTTAGTTCAGTTTGGAGACGGCCACGTGGCGCAGCAGTTCGGCCACGGACGCATCCATCACGTCGGTGAAGGGCTTGGGGTAGATGCCCATGTAGAGCACGGCCAGGGCCAGCACCGCCAGCACCAGGAATTCGCGGGCGTTGATGTCGAGCAGGGCCCGCACGTTGTCGTTGCCAATGGCGCCCAGGTAGACGCGCTTGAACATCCACAGCGAGTAGGCGGCGCCGAAGATCAGGGCGGTGGCCGCCAGCAGGCCGATCCAGAAGTTGGCCTTGACCGCGGCGAGGATCACCATCCACTCACCGACGAAACCGGCGGTGCCCGGCAGGCCGCAGTTGGCCATGGTGAAAAGCAGCGCGAAGGCGGCGAAGTTGGGCATGGTGTTGACCACACCGCCGTAGTCGGCGATTTCACGCGAGTGGACGCGGTCGTAGAGCACGCCGATGCACAGGAACATGGCGGCCGAGACGAAGCCGTGGGCAATCATCTGGATGATGGCACCGGAGACGCCGAGGTCGCTGAAGATGAAGAAACCCAGGGTGACGAAGCCCATGTGCGCCACCGAGGAGTACGCCACGAGCTTCTTCATGTCCTGCTGAACCAGGGCCACGAGGCCGACGTAGATCACCGCGACGAGAGACAGCGTGATCATCAGCCAGGCCCACTGGTGGGAGGCGTCGGGCACGATGGGCAGCGAGAAGCGCAGGAAGCCGTAGGCACCCAGCTTGAGCATGATGGCCGCCAGCACGGCGGAGCCGCCGGTGGGGGCCTCGACGTGCACGTCGGGCAGCCAGGTGTGCACCGGCCACATCGGCACCTTCACGGCGAAGGCGGCGAAGAAGGCGAAGAAGAGCAGCGTCTGCGCGGTGCCGCTCAACGGCAGCTTGTACCAGTCGGCCAGCGCGAAGCTGCCTCCGGACTGGGTGTAGAGGTAGATCAGCGCCACCAGCATGAGCAGCGAGCCCATGAGCGTGTACAGAAAGAACTTGAACGCAGCGTAGATCTTGTTCGGCCCGCCCCAGATGCCGATGATGAGGTACATCGGGATCAGCGTGGCTTCGAAGAACACGTAGAACAGCATCGCGTCCTGAGCGGAGAAGACACCGATCATCAGGCCGGAGAGGATCAGGAACGCGCCCATGTACTGGTTGACGCGCGAGGTGATGGACTCCCAGCTTGCCACGACCACCACCACGTTGGTGAACGCGGTCAGCAGCACCAGCCAGAGCGAGATGCCGTCCACGCCGAGGTGGTAGTAGACGTTGAAGGTGTCGATCCAGGCGCCGCGCTCGACGAACTGCATGGCCGCCGTGCCCAGCTCGAAGCCGGTGTAGAGCGGCACCGTCACGGCCAGTCCGGCCAGCGCGCCCACCAGGGCGATCCAGCGCACCATGGGCGCGTGTTCGTCGCGGCCCAGGGCGAGCAGCACGACACCGAAGAAGATCGGCGTCCAGATTGCAAGGCTCAGCAAACCCATCTTGTTGTTCCTCTTATTTGGCGAGCCACACGAAGTACGTCATGAACAGCAGCACGCCCACGATCATCATGAGCGCGTAGTGGTAGAGGTAGCCGGTCTGCGCGCGGCGCACCACCGAGGACACCGCGCCCACGATCTTCCAGCTCGCGTTGACGACGCCCGCCTCGATCACGCCGCGGTCGCCACCTTTCCAGAAACCGATGCCCAGGCCACGGGCAGCGCGCGCGAGCACGTTCTCGTTGAACCAGTCCAGGTAGTACTTGTTCTCCAGCACCACCACGATCGGGCGCAGAGCGCGGCCAATGGCGGCCGGCACCGCCGGATTGATCAGGTACATGTACCAGGCGGTCACGGCGCCCGCCAGCGCCAGGTAGAACGGCGCCGTGGAGAAGGCGTGCAGCGCCATGGCCAGCGGGCCGTGGAACATCTCGGCGAACTTGGCCAGCGCCGGGTGGGCGGCGCTGTCGATGAAGATGGCGTCCTTGAGGAAGTCGCCGAACAGCATGGGCTGGATCGTCATGTAGCCGATGACCACCGACGGGATGGCCAGCAGCAGCAGCGGCACGGTGACGACCCAGGGAGTTTCGTGCGGCTTGCCGTCGCCATGATGGCCATGGTCGTCGTGGTGGTCGTCGCCGTGGTGGTGCGCGTCCGGGTTCTGGTCGTAGCGCTCCTTGCCGTGGAACACCAGGAAGTAGAGGCGGAACGAATAGAAGGACGTGACGAACACACCGGCGAGGACGGCGAAGTGCGCGAAACCGGCGGCCGGCAGGTGGCTGAAGTGCACCGCTTCGATGATGCTGTCCTTGGAGTAGAAGCCCGAGAACAGCGGGGTGCCGATGAGTGCCAGCGTGCCCAGCAGCGAGGTGATCCAGGTGATGGGCATGTACTTGCGCACGCCGCCCATCCAGCGGATGTCCTGGTTGTGGTGCAGGCCCATGATGACCGAGCCCGCCGCGAGGAACAGCAGCGCCTTGAAGAAGGCGTGCGTCATGAGGTGGAACACGGCGACGGAGTAGGCCGAGGCGCCGAGCGCAACGGTCATGTAGCCGAGCTGGGAGAGCGTGGAGTAGGCCACCACGCGCTTGATGTCGTTCTGGATGATGCCCAGGAAGCCCATGAACAGCGCGGTGATGGCACCGATGACCATGATGAAGTTGAGCGCCGTGTCCGAGAGTTCGAACAGCGGCGACATGCGCGCGACCATGAAGATGCCGGCCGTGACCATGGTAGCCGCATGGATCAGCGCGGAGATGGGTGTCGGGCCTTCCATCGAGTCGGGTAGCCAGACGTGCAGGGGGAACTGCGCGCTCTTGCCCATGGCGCCGATGAAGAGACAGATGCAGATCACGGTGATGAGCATCCAGTCGGTGCCCGGGAAGCCCAGCTTGCCGAGTTCGCCCGACTTGGCGAACACCTCGGTGTAGTTCATGGTGCCGGCATAGGCGACGATGAGGCCGATGCCGAGGATGAAGCCGAAGTCGCCCACACGGTTGACCAGGAAGGCCTTCATGTTGGCGAAGATCGCCGTGGGTTTCTTGAACCAGAAACCGATCAGCAGGTAGGACACCAGACCCACGGCCTCCCAGCCGAAGAAGAGCTGCAGCAGGTTGTTGCTCATGACCAGCATGAGCATGGAGAAGGTGAACAGCGAGATGTAGGCGAAGAAGCGGTTGTAGCCTTCGTCTTCTTCCATGTAGCCGATGGTGTAGAGGTGCACCATGAGCGAGACGAAGGTGACGACCACCATCATCATGGCCGTCAGGCCGTCGACCAGGAAGCCGACCTCCATCTTGAGACCACCCACCACCATCCAGGTGTAGATGGTTTCGTTGAAGCGGGCGCCGTCCAGCGCCACGCTCTTGAGTGTGGACGCGGACAGGATGAAGGCGACCAGCACGCCCAGGATGGTGAGGGTGTGCGAGGCACGGCGGCCGATGAGGTTGCCGCCGAAGGTGGTGCCCAGGATGCCGGCCAGCGCGGACCCGACCAGCGGGGCCAGCGGTACGGCGAGCAGGGTGCTTGCGGAGAGGGTGGTGCTCATGGGTTCGTTCTTGCCTGAGTTCGCTTGTGGTGGGCCCTGGCCTCGGTCAACCCTTGAGGGCGTTGAGGTCCTCGACACTGATCGAGGAGCGGTTGCGGAACAACAGCACGAGGATGGCCAGGCCAATGGCCGACTCGGCGGCGGCCACGGTCAGGATGAAGAAGACGAACACCTGGCCATGCATGTCGCCCAGGTAGTGCGAGAAGGCCACGAAGTTCATGTTCACCGCCAGCAGCATGAGCTCGATGGCCATGAGCAGAACGATGAGGTTCTTGCGGTTGAGGAAGATGCCGACCACCGAGAGCGCGAACAGGATCGCGCCGACGGAGAGGAAGTGACCCAGTGAGAGACTCATCATGCCTTGCCCTCCTCGGCGGCGTTGGCCGCGGCAGCGGCGGGGGGAGCCTTCTGCGTGGCGGCCATGGGCACCACCACCAGGCGGTCCTTGGCACGCACGTGGACCTGCAGGCCGGGGTTGATGGCCTTGCTGTCCTTGCGCTGGCGCAGCGTCAGCGCGATGGCGGCGATCATCGCCACCAGCAGGATCACGGCGGCGATTTCGATCGGGTAGAGGTATTCGGTGTAAAGCAGGACGCCCAGCTCGTGCGTGTTGGAGCGCGATGCCGTGTCGGCGGCAGCGACCGCGCCGCCGGAGATCGCGGGAAAGCCCACCCACAGCACGGCGATCAGTTCGGCGGCGACCAGTCCGCCCAGCACGGCGGCCAGGGGAAAGTGGCGCCAGAAGCCCTTGCGCACCGAGTCGATGTTGATGTCGAGCATCATCACCACGAACAGGAACAGCACCATCACCGCGCCCAGGTAGACCAGCACCAGGGTGATGCCCAGGAACTCGGCCTTGAGCAGCAGCCACAGCGCGGCCGCCTGCGAGAACGCCAGCATGAGATGGAGCACCGCGTGCACCGGGTTGCGCGCGGTGACCACGCGGTAGGCCGCGTACAGCAGCACCGCCGCGAACAGGTAGAAGAAGCCGGTCTGGTAGTCCATGTCTTGGTTCGGCGTTGAGCGTTGAACGTTGAGCGGGAAGAAGTGGGGTCACGATGAACGCCGAACGCTCAACGCCAGACCTCCATCAGCGGTAGGGGGCGTCGGCCGCGCGCGCGGCTGCGATCTCGGGTTCGTAGCGGTCGCCCACGGCCAGCAGCATTTCCTTGGTGAAGTACAGATCCCCACGTTTCTCGCCGTGGTACTCGAAGATGTGCGTCTCGACGATGGAGTCCACCGGGCAGCTTTCTTCGCAGAAGCCGCAGAAGATGCACTTGGTCAGGTCGATGTCGTAGCGCGTGGTGCGGCGGGTGCCGTCGTCGCGCACATCGGATTCGATGGTGATGGCCATGGCCGGGCAGACGGCCTCGCAGAGCTTGCAGGCGATGCAGCGCTCTTCGCCGTTTTCGTAGCGGCGCAGCGCATGCAGACCACGGAAGCGCGGCGACAGCGGTGTCTTTTCCTCGGGGAACTGCACAGTGACCTTGCGCTTGAACGCGTAGCGGCCGGTCAGGGCCATGCCCTTGAGCAGTTCGACCAGCAGGAAACTGTTGAGGAAGTCGCGGAACGAGAACGGCGCGACGACGGAGGGGTTGGCCGTGGTGGATGACATGGTCGTTCGCCCTGCTTATTTCCAGAGGTTCCACGAGGTCTGCATCAGAGCGCCGACGAGCAGCAGCCAGATGAGCGTCACGGGAATGAAGATCTTCCAGCCCAGACGCATGATCTGGTCGTAGCGGAAGCGCGGGAAGGTGGCGCGGATCCAGATGAACATGGACACCACGACGCAGGTCTTGATGCCCAGCCAGATCCAGCCGGGGATGAAGTCCAGCGCGGCGATGGGTGAGAGCCAGCCGCCGAGGAACATCAGCGCGGCCAGCGCGGACACCAGCCACATGCTGGCGTACTCGGCCAGGAAGAAGATGGCGAAGCCCATGCCGGAGTACTCGACCATGTGGCCGGCCACGATTTCGGCCTCGCCTTCCACGACGTCGAACGGATGCCGGTTGGTCTCGGCGACGCCGGAGATCAGGTAGACCACGAAGATGGGCAGCAGGGGCAGCCAGTTCCAGGACAGGAAGCCCAGACCCATGTCGGCCCCCATGCCCCGCGCCTGGGAGGCAACGATTTCACCCAGGTGCAGGCTGCCGGCGGTCATGACGACCACCAGGAAGCAGAAGCCGATGGCGATCTCGTAGCTCACCATCTGGGCCGACGCCCGCAGGGCACCGAGGAAGGCGTACTTGGAGTTCGAAGCCCAGCCGGCAATGATGACGCCGTACACCTCGATGGAGGTGATCGCCAGGATGACCAGCAGCCCGGCGTTGACGTTGGCGATGATGGCTTCCGGACCGAAGGGAATGGCCACCCAGGCGGCCAGAGCCGGCATGATGGCCATGACCGGGCCGAGGCGGAACAGGCCGTTGCTCGCTGCGCTGGGGCGGATCAGTTCCTTGGTCAGCAGCTTGAGCGCATCGGCGATCGGCTGCAGCAGGCCAAAGGGGCCCACGCGGTTGGGGCCATGGCGCACCTGCATCCAGCCCAGCAGCTTGCGCTCCCAGAGCGTGAGGTAGGCCACGGCGCCCATCAGCGGAGCGAGCACGGCCACGATCTTGATCAGGGCCCAGATCACGGGCCAGGCGGCGCCGGTCCACCAGGGGGCGGCGATCAGGCCGAGGCCGCCGTTGTACATCGCATCGATCATGCGGTGGCTCCTTCCGCGGCGCTGGCGTTGCTGCGCGCATCGGCGGTCAATTGCAGCGAGGTGGCGCGACGCACCAGGCCGTCCAGCTGGTAGATGCTGGCCACGCAGGGGGTTGCACCGGTGGCGGGGGCCAGATCGATGGCGGCCGTGCTGGCGTTGTTCAGGCGCGCGGCATCGACCAGCGCGCCGGAGGCCACACCTGGCAGCGCGGCGGCGAGCACGGCCTGCGAGGAGTCGGCGTCGAAGCCCGGCAGTTCCAGCAGGTTGCCCAGCACGCGCAGCACCTTCCAGGCCGGTCGCGTCTCGCCCAGGGGGCGAACCACGGCGTGGAAGCTCTGCAGGCGGCCTTCAGCGTTGACGAAGGAGCCGGAGGTTTCGGTGAACGGCGCCACGGGCAGCAGCACGTCGCTCACGTCCAGGTTGGCCTTGAAGGCGCTGAGCGTGACGACCATGCCGGCCTTGTCCAGGCCGGCAGCGCCCGCAGCGGAGTCCTGCGCGGGCTCGGTGTGCAGCAGGATCGCGGCCTTGAGGGCGCCACCCAGCATGCGACCGGCGTCGAGCCCGCCCGGCCCTGGCAGCGCGCCAACGAGTTGCGCGCCCACGGTGTTGGCGGCCTCACCGAGGTAGCCAACGCTGGCACCGGTCTGCTCCGCGATCCAGTTGGCCAGTGCGAGCAGGCTGGACGCCTTGGCGTGGTGGGCCGCGGCATTGCCCAGCAGGATGGCCTTCTGCTCACCACCCAGCAGCGACTTGGCCACCGCGCGGTGAGCGTCGCTGACTTCAGCATTCGCGGGTGCGGCAACGCCCTTCTCGGCCGCCACGGCGGCGGCGATGCCGGCCAGCGCGGACACCCAGACGGCACTGTCGGCCAGCACGACGTTCTTCAGCGGCATGGCCCAGTCCTGCGCCACGGCGTTGAGCACATGGACCTGCGCGCCCTTGCGCTGCGCCTGGCGGATGCGCTGCGCGAACAGCGGATGGTCCTTGCGCAGGTTGGAGCCCACCACCAGCACGCGCTGCAGCGTGGAGAGCGCGGCGACAGGCAGGCCGAGCCAGCGCGCCGAGCCGGCGGGCGCGGTGTTGGCGAAGTCGGCCTGGCGCAGACGGGCATCGATGTTCTGGCTGCCCAGTCCGCGCACCAGGGCGCCGGCCAGGGCCAGTTCTTCCAGCGTGCTGTGCGGGCTGGCCAGCACGCCAATGGCGTTGGCGCCATGTTCGGCCTTGACCTGGCGCAGGCCATTGGCCACGTACTCCAGTGCGGTCTGCCAGTCCACGGTCTTCCATTCACCGCCCTGCTTCAGCATGGGCGCAGTGAGGCGGTCGTCACTGGACAGGGCTTCGTAGGAGAAGCGGTCGCGGTCGGCGATCCAGCATTCGTTGACGGCCTCGTTCTCCAGCGGCAGCACGCGCATGACGCTGTTGTTCTTGACCTGCACGATCAGGTTGGCGCCGGTGGAGTCGTGCGGGCTCACGCTCTTGCGGCGCGAGAGTTCCCAGGTGCGCGCGCTGTAGCGGAAGGGCTTGCTGGTGAGCGCGCCGACCGGGCAGATGTCGATCATGTTGCCCGAGAGTTCGGAGTCCACGGTGTCACCGACGACGGTGGTGATTTCCGAATGCTCACCACGGTGGATCATGCCCAGTTCCATCACGCCGGCCACTTCCTGGCCGAAGCGCACGCAACGGGTGCAGTGGATGCAGCGGCTCATTTCCTCCATGGAGATGAGCGGGCCGACGTTCTTGTGGAAGACGACGCGCTTCTCTTCTTCATAGCGCGAGCCGGAACCACCGTAGCCCACGGCCAGATCCTGCAACTGGCACTCGCCGCCCTGGTCGCAGATCGGGCAGTCCAGCGGGTGGTTGATCAGCAGGAACTCCATGACCGACTTCTGGGCCTTGACGGCCTTGTCGCTCTGGGTGCGCACGATCATGCCCTGCGTGACTGGCGTGGCACAGGCCGGCATGGGCTTGGGCGCCTTCTCCACGTCAACCAGGCACATGCGGCAATTGGCCGCGATGGAGAGCTTCTTGTGGTAGCAGAAATGCGGGATGTAGGTGCCCGCCTTCTCGGCCGCATGCATGACCATGCTGCCCGGGGGCACTTCCACCTTCTTGCCGTCGAGTTCGATTTCAACCATGGTGTTGCTGCTGCTTCTTGTGTTCAGGCTGCCTTGGCCGTCGAGCTGGCGGCGGCGATCTTGGCCTCGAACTCGTGGCGGAAGTGCTTGATCATGGCGCGCACCGGCATGGCGGCGGCGTCGCCCAGGGCGCAGATGGTGCGACCCATGATGTTCTCGGCCACGTTGTCGAGCAACGCCATGTCGCTGGCCTTGCCCTGGCCGTTGTCGATGCGGTCCACCATGCGCCAGAGCCAGCCCGTGCCTTCACGGCAGGGCGTGCACTGGCCGCAGGACTCGTGCATGTAGAAATAGGAGAGGCGCTTGAGCGACTCCACCATGTCGCGCGAATCGTCCATCACGATGACGGCGCCCGAGCCCAGCATGGAGCCGGCCTTGGCGATGGAGTCGTAGTCCATCGTGCACTCCATCATGATGTGCGCGGGCAGCACCGGCGCCGACGAGCCGCCGGGAATCACCGCCTTGAGCGTGCGGCCCTTGCGCACGCCGCCCGCGAGTTCCAGCAGTTTGGAGAAGGGCGTGCCCAGCGGAATCTCGTAGTTGCCAGGCAACTCGACGTCGCCGCTGACCGAGAAGATCTTGGTGCCGCCGTTGTTGGGCTTGCCGCACTCCAGGTAGGCCTGGCCGCCGTTGCGGATGATCCAAGGCACCGCCGCGAAAGTCTCGGTGTTGTTGATGGTGGTGGGCTTGCCGTAGAGGCCGAAGCTGGCCGGGAACGGTGGCTTGAAGCGCGGCTGGCCCTTCTTGCCTTCCAGCGATTCGAGCAGCGCGGTTTCCTCGCCGCAGATGTAGGCACCAAAACCGTGGTGGCCGTGGAGCTGGAAGGAGAAATCCGAACCCAGGATGCGGTCGCCCAGGTAACCGGCCGCCCTCGCCTCTTCCAGCGCGGCCTCGAAGCGCTCATAGACCTCGAAGATCTCGCCGTGGATGTAGTTGTACCCCACCGTGATGCCCATGGCGTACGCCGCGATCGCCATGCCTTCGATGACGATGTGCGGGTTGAACATGAGGATGTCGCGGTCCTTGCAGGTGCCCGGCTCGCCTTCGTCCGAATTGCAGACCAGGTACTTCTGACCCGGGAACTGACGGGGCATGAAGCTCCACTTCAGGCCGCTGGGAAAACCCGCGCCGCCGCGCCCGCGCAGCGCGGACTCCTTGACGGTGGCGATCACCTGGTCCTGCGTCAGCCCTTCCGCGCCATCGCCGGTCTTGCCGAGGATCTTGCGCAGCGCCTGGTAGCCGCCGCGCGCTTCGTAGTCCTTGATCGACCAGTTGCGGCCGTCCAGGCCGGCGTAGATCTGGGGATCGATGTGCCTGCCATGGAAGCAGGTCTGCACGCCGGTGGCGGCGAACTGGCTGATGATCTGCTGGGCGTTCATGCCTGACCCTCCGCGGCACGCAGGCCGTCGACGAGCTGATCGAGCTTTTCGTTGCTCATGAAGCTGCACATGTGGCGGTCGTTCACCAGCATCACCGGCGAATCGGCGCAGGCACCCAGGCATTCGCTCTGCTGCAGGGTGAACAGGCCATCGGCCGTGGTCTCGCCCATGCCGATGCCCAGCTTCTTCTCCAGGTGGTGCAGTGCCTTCTGCCCGTCCCGCAACTGGCAAGGCAGGTTGGTGCACACGTTGAGCTTGTACTTGCCCACCGGCTGCTGGTTGTACATGTTGTAGAACGTGGTGACCTCGTGCACCGCGATCGGCTCCATGCGCAGGTACTCGGCCAGCGCGGCTTCCGCGGCCGTGCTCACATGGCCCTGCTCCTGCTGGATGATCGACAGGCAGGCCATCACGGCCGACTGGCGCTGCTCGTCGGGGTACTTGGCGACCTCGCGGTCGAACCGGCGGATGGTGGCTTCGGAAAAGCTCACGGGCGTGGCGGTGGTGCTCATCGATCGATCTCCCCGAAAACGATGTCCATGGTGCCGATGATGGCCACCGCGTCGGCCAGCATGTGGCCTCGCGCCATCTCGTCCAT
This sequence comes from Hydrogenophaga sp., assembly GCF_026125785.1. GTDB lineage: Bacteria > Pseudomonadota > Gammaproteobacteria > Burkholderiales > Burkholderiaceae_C > Hydrogenophaga. Next base: position 102,088 of record NZ_JAHCKL010000005.1, on the reverse strand, counting down.
GGTGGCGAGGTGAGCAAATCCCGGGGCGCGGATCTTCAGGCGGTACGGCTTGTTCGCACCGTCACTCACCAGGTAGATGCCGAACTCGCCCTTGGGGTGTTCGACGGCCGCGTAGGCCTCGCCCTCGGGCACGTGGAAACCTTCGGTGAAGAGCTTGAAGTGGTGGATCAGCTCTTCCATGTTGGCCTTCATGGCCTCACGCGCGGGTGGCGCGACCTTGTGGTTCTCGGTGATGACCGGACCAGGGTTGGCACGCAGCCACTGCACGCACTGGGCAATGATGCGGTTGGACTGCTTCATCTCTTCCATGCGAACGAGATAGCGGTCGTAGCAGTCGCCCGTCTTGCCAACGGGGATGTCGAAGTCCATCTGGCTGTAGACGTCGTAGGGCTGCTTCTTGCGCAGGTCCCAGGCGATGCCGGAGCCGCGCAGCATCGGGCCGGTCAACCCCAGGTTGAGCGCACGCTCGGGCGTGACCACGCCAATGCCCACGGTGCGCTGCTTCCAGATGCGGTTGTCAGTCAACAGCGTATGGTATTCGTCGAGATAAACCGGGAAGCGCTGGGTGAAGTCCTCGATGAAATCCAGCAGCGAGCCCTGGCGGTTCTCGTTGAGCTGCGCCACGCCGCGCGCGTTGCGCACCTTGCTCGCACGGTACTGCGGCATGCTGGCCGGCAGGTCGCGGTACACGCCCCCCGGGCGGAAGTAGGCGGCGTGCATGCGGGCACCAGACACCGCCTCGTACATGTCGAACAGGTCCTCGCGCTCGCGGAACGCGTAGATCAAGATGGTGGAGCTGCCACAGTCGTTGCCGTGCGAGCCCAGCCACATGAGGTGGTTGAGCAGGCGGGTGATCTCCGAGAACATCACACGGATGTACTGCGCACGCACCGGCACATCGATGCCCAGCAGCTTCTCGATGGCCAGGCAGTAGGCGTGCTCGTTGCACATCATGGAGACGTAGTCCAGGCGGTCCATGTAGGGCAGCGACTGGATGAACGTCTTGTGCTCGGCCAGTTTTTCTGTGGCGCGGTGCAGCAGGCCGATGTGCGGGTCCGCGCGCTGCACGACCTCACCATCGAGCTCCAGCACCAGACGCAGCACGCCATGCGCGGCAGGGTGCTGCGGACCGAAGTTCAGGGTGTAGTTCTTGATTTCAGCCATATCAGTGTTCCACGGCACGGAGGCCAAGCCGCATGCCACGGTCCGGCACAGGGATGCCTACGGAGCGGCTTTGCCGGAAGGCTGGCATCGCCCCCTTGAGGGAGTGGCGCGAAGCGCTGCGAGGGTGGTTCATTTCAGCCCGCCGTAGTTGTCTTCGCGGATGATGCGCGGGGTGATCTCGCGCGGCTCGATGGTCACCGGCTCGTAGATCACGCGCTGGCGCTCGGCGTCGTAGCGCATTTCCACGTGCCCCGAGAGCGGGAAGTCCTTGCGGAACGGGTGACCGATGAAGCCGTAGTCGGTCAGGATGCGGCGCAGGTCATCGTGGCCATCGAAGACGATGCCGTACAGATCGAAGGCTTCGCGCTCGTACCAGTTGGCAGAGGCCCAGAGCGGTGTGACGGAGTCGAGCACCGGGAAATCGTCCTCGGGGCAGAACGCGCGCACGCGCAGGCGGTGGTTGTGGGTGACCGACAGCAGGTGCACCACGGCGGCAAAGCGCGCGCCTTCCCAACGGCCATCGCCATAGGCCTGGTAGTCCATGCCACAGAGGTCGATGAGCTGTTCGAAACGCGACTGCGGCGCATCGCGCAGCGTCTGCATGACGGCGTAGTAGTCGGCCGCACGCACGGTGAGCGTGACCTCGCCGCGCACGACGGTGATGGACTGGGCGCGCTCGCCCAACAGCGCGGCGAGCGTGCTCTGCAGCGCGTCCGGCTCGACGGCGTGGGGAGTCTGGGCGGTGTCGGTCATGAGCGTTCTTTCAGGGCCGTTGACGTGCAGCGGGTGCTGGTGGCCAAGGCGCTCAGGCCCGGGCAATGGTGTGGGTGCGGCGGATCTTCTGCTGCAGCTGGATGATCCCGTACAGCAGGGCCTCGGCGGTGGGCGGGCAGCCGGGCACGTACACGTCCACCGGCACGATGCGGTCGCACCCCCGCACCACGGAGTAGCTGTAGTGGTAGTAGCCGCCGCCATTGGCGCACGAGCCCATGGACAGCACCCAGCGCGGCTCGGCCATCTGGTCGTAGACCTTGCGCAAGGCCGGCGCCATCTTGTTGCACAGCGTGCCGGCCACGATCATCAGGTCGGACTGGCGGGGGCTGGCGCGGAACACCTCGGAACCGAAGCGGCCGATGTCGTAGCGCGCCGCGGCCGCGTGCATCATTTCCACGGCGCAACACGCCAGGCCGAAGGTCATGGGCCACAGCGAGCCCGTTTTGGCCCAGTTCACCACCGAGTCGTAGCTGGTGGTGACGAAACCTTCCTTGAATACGCCTTCAATCATGAACCGCTCCAGTGCGTTCTGCCGCTTGCTGCCTGACCTGCGTCGACAAACTCATTCCCAGTCCAACGCGCCCTTTTTCCACTCGTAGGCGAAGCCCACCGTGAGGATGGCGAGGAAGACCACGCCCGCGATGAAGCCGGTGGCGCCGATATCGGAGAAGGCCACGGCCCAGGGAATGAGGAAAGCGATTTCAAGGTCGAAGAGGATGAAGAGAATGGCCACGAGGTAGTAGCGCACATCGAACTTCATGCGGGCGTCTTCAAAGGCCTCGAAGCCGCATTCGTAAGGGGAGTTCTTTTCGGCGTCGGGCAGGTTCGGGCCGAGGATGTAGCCGAGCACCTGCGGGATGATCCCGACCGCAATGCCGACCAGGATGAAGAGGAATACTGGAAGGTATTGGTCGAGGCTCATCTTGGTCGATTCCGCTGACACGGCGTGGGACCGTGTTCCAAATATTGGTGCCGACGGCGAGACTCGAACTCGCACAGCTTTCGCCACTACCCCCTCAAGATAGCGTGTCTACCAATTTCACCACGTCGGCTTGGGTCTGCATTGCCGGGCCCGCGAGGAAAGGTGCGAGCCTTGCTGACAACCCATAGAGTTTACCCTGAAACAAGAGCGCTTTCTGCAGCGCAGCAGGGGATTTTCGGCATCGCGTGTCACCTGCGGTGAGCACGCGCATGCTCAGGCATCGCTCACTTGCCCGGGATCTGCGCCGCGCCTTCGGCGGCCGGCTGCGCGGCCGCACCAGAGGCGGGCGCCTGGCCTGGCGTGGTGCCGGGAATCTGCTGCGCGGGGGCGGCGGGCAGGCCTTCGAGCACGCTGCCCGAACTGGGTGCGGTGCGCAGGTTGCCGAAATAGGCCAGACCCAGCGTGCAGGCCAGGAAGACCGCCGCCAGCACCGCGGTGGTACGGGAGAGGAAGTTGGCGCCACCGGTGGCACCGAAGAGGCTGGCCGAGCCCGCACCGCCGCCGCCGAAGGCCGCGCCCGCGTCGGCGCCTTTGCCATGCTGCATGAGGATGAGACCGATCATGGCCAGTGCCGAGAGGATCTGGATCACAAGCAGAAGGTTCAGGAAGATGTTCATGTTGGCTCCGGGGAAATCTGTGACTGACGCGCCGCTGGGCGCGCGCGGAATGTTCAGCGTGCCGCGCTCACGATCTGCAGGAAATCGGCCGCCTTCAGGGAGGCACCGCCGATGAGCCCGCCGTCGATGTCGGGTTGCGCCAGCAGGCTTGCGGCATTGGCCGCATTCATGCTGCCGCCATATAGGATGTGCACACGCTCGGGGTGCTGCGTGGCGGCAGCGATCTGCGCGCGCAGCACCGCATGCACCTGCTGCGCCTGCTCGGGCGTGGCGGTCTTGCCGGTGCCGATGGCCCAGACCGGCTCGTAGGCCACCACGATCTCGCTGGTGCAGTGGGCCACGGCATGGATCACCGCGGCGAGCTGACGCTTGACGACCAGTTCGGTCTGGCCAGCTTCGCGTTCGGCCAGGGTTTCGCCCACGCAGACGATGGGCGTGATGCCCAGCGCCAGCGCGCGCTGGGCCTTGGTGGCCACGAGCTCGTCGCTTTCGCCGTGGTACTGGCGGCGCTCGGAGTGACCGACGATCACGTAGCGGCAACCGAAGTCGCGCAACATGGCGGCGGACACCTCGCCGGTGTAGGCCCCCTGCTCGTGGCTGGACACGTCCTGCGCTCCCCAGGCGATGGGCGAGCCTTGCAACAGGGCCTGCAACTGCGGCAGGTAGGGCGCGCTCGCGCACAGCGCCACGTCGGCGGCCGGCGCGGTGGCGCCCAGGCCCTCGAGCATGGCCTTAACCAATGCCTCGTTGCCGGCGAGCGAGCCGTTCATCTTCCAGTTGCCTGCGATCAGTTTTTTCATGCCGAGTCGTCTCTCCGTGCTCTGTGTGTTCAGGACCAGGTCAGCACCAGCTTGCCAATGTGCTGATTCGATTCCATCAGGGTGTGCGCGGCGGCGGCATCACCGGCATTGAACACCTGGTGGATCACCGGCTGGATCCGGCCCTGGGCCAGCAGCGGCCATACGTGCTGATGCAAGGACCGCGCGATCGCCGCCTTGAAAGCCACCGGGCGTGGCCGCAGCGTGGACCCCGTCACCGTGAGGCGCCGGCGCAGCACCAGGCCGGCATTGAACTCGGCCTTGACGCCGCCCTGCACCGCGATGATCACGAGCCGGCCGTCTTCGGCCAGCGACTCGACCTCGCGGCTCACATAGGCGCCAGCCACCATGTCCAGAATGACGTCCACGCCCTTGCGCTCCGTCAGGCGCGCCACTTCGGCGGCGAAGTCGTGCGTGCGGTAGTTGATGGCATGGTCTGCCCCCAGGCGCAGGCAGGCGGCGCATTTGTCGTCGCTGCCGGCCGTGGCGATCACCTGTGCGCCCAAGGCCTTGGCCATCTGGATCGCGGTCACGCCGATGCCACTGGTGCCGCCCTGCACCAGCAGGGTCTCGCCCGGCTGCAGGCGACCACGGTCGAACACATTGCTCCAGACCGTGAAGAAGGTTTCAGGCAGGGCCGCCGCCGCCACATCGTCCAGGCCTTGCGGCACCGGCAGGCACTGACCCACGGGCGCCACGCACCACTGCGCGTAGCCGCCACCGGCCACCAGGGCACAGACGCGGTCACCCACCCGCAGGCCCGCCTCGGCCAGAGCGGCGGCGTCACCGGACTCGATGACGCCAGCGACCTCCAGACCGGGGATGTCCGAGGCACCCGGCGGGACCGGGTAATTGCCGGTGCGCTGCAGCACGTCGGGACGGTTCACGCCCGACGCACTGACGCGGATCAGCAGCTCACCCGCGCCCGCGACCGGCACCGGCCGTTCGGCCAGGCGCAGGACCTCGGGTGCACCATAGGCGCTGATCTCAACGGCTTGCATGCCCGGCATCCCAGCGGTCTCAGGCTTGCGGCTGCTGCGACGGCTCGGGGCGCTCGGCCAGGGCCTTCATGGACAGCTTCACGCGACCTTTTTCGTCGGTTTCGAGCACCTTGACGCGCACCACCTGGCCTTCGCTCAGGTAATCGGAGACCTTTTCCACGCGCTCGTGCGCGATCTGGCTGATGTGCAGCAGGCCATCCTTGCCGGGCAGCAGGTTCACCAGGGCGCCGAAGTCCAGGATCTTGGTGACCGGGCCTTCATAGACCTTGCCCACTTCCACTTCGGCGGTGATCTGCTCGATGCGGCGCTTGGCCTCGTCGGCCTTGGCCGAGTCGGTGGATGCGATGGTGATGGTGCCGTCTTCGTCGATGTTGATCTGCGTGCCGGTCTCTTCGGTCAGCGCGCGAATGACCGCGCCACCCTTGCCGATCACGTCACGGATCTTCTCGGGGTTGATCTTCATGGTGAAGAGCTTGGGCGCGAAGTTGGAGACCTCGGTGCGGGCCTCGCCCATCGCGTCCTGCATCTTGCCCAGGATGTGCATGCGCGCTTCCTTGGCCTGCGCCAGAGCGACCTGCATGATTTCCTTGGTGATGCCCTGGATCTTGATGTCCATCTGCAGCGCGGTCACGCCGTTGGTGGTGCCGGCCACCTTGAAGTCCATGTCGCCCAGGTGGTCCTCGTCGCCCAGGATGTCGGTCAGCACCGCGAAGCGGTTGCCTTCCTTGATCAATCCCATGGCGATACCGGCCACATGGGCCTTCATCGGCACGCCGGCGTCCATCAGCGCCAGGCAGCCACCGCAGACGGAGGCCATGGACGAGGAACCGTTGGACTCGGTGATCTCGGACACCACGCGAATGGTGTAGGGGAAGTCTTCCTTGCTCGGCAGCGCGGCCACCAGGGCACGCTTGGCCAGGCGGCCATGACCGATCTCGCGGCGCTTGGGACTGCCCACGCGGCCGGTTTCACCGGTGGCGAAGGGCGGCATGTTGTAGTGGAGCATGAAGCGGTCGTCGTACTCGCCGGCCAGCGCGTCGATCTTCTGCGCGTCGCGGTCGGTGCCCAGCGTGGCCACCACCAACGCCTGCGTTTCGCCGCGGGTGAACAGGGCAGAGCCGTGGGTGCGCGGCAGCACGCTGTTGCGGATCTCGATGGGGCGCACGGTGCGGGTGTCGCGGCCGTCGATGCGAGGTTCGCCGGCCAGGATCTGGCCGCGCACGATGGCGGCCTCGATGTTGAACAGCAGGCCTTCCACCGCCACGCCGTCGAACGCCACGCCTTCGGCCTTCAGGCCGTCCATCACGGCGGCATAGGCCTCGCGGCAGGCCTGGGTGCGGGCCTGCTTGTTGCGGATCTGGTAGGCGGCTTCGAGCTTGGCCTTGCCCAGGGCTTCGACCTTGGCGATCAGCGGCTCGTCCTTGGCCGGCGGCTGCCAGTCCCACTCGGGCTTGCCGGCTTCACGCACGAGGTCGTTGATGGCGGCGATGGCGATGGCACCCTGTTCGTGGCCGAACACCACGGCACCCAGCATGACGTCTTCGGACAACTGCTCGGCTTCGGACTCCACCATCAGCACGGCCGATTGCGTGCCGGCGACGACGAGGTCCATCTGGCTGTTCTTGCGGTCGGTCTGGCCCGGGTTGAGCACGTACTGGCCGTTGATGTAGCCCACGCGCGCGGCGCCGATGGGGCCGTTGAACGGGATGCCCGAGACCGACAGCGCGGCCGAGGTAGCGATCAAGGCGGCGATGTCGGCGTCCACTTCGGGGTTGAGCGACACGGTGTGGATGACCACCTGCACTTCGTTGAAGAAGCCGTCCGGGAACAGCGGGCGGATCGGGCGGTCGATCAGGCGGCTGGTGAGGGTCTCGTACTCGCTGGGGCGGCCTTCGCGCTTGAAGAAGCTGCCGGGGATCTTGCCGGCGGCGTAGGTCTTCTCGAGGTAATCGACGGTCAGGGGGAAGAAGTCCTGGCCGGCCTTGGCTTCCTTGCGGGCCACGACGGTGGCCAGCACCACGGTGCCGTCCATGTCGAGCAGCACGGCGCCGCTGGACTGGCGGGCGATCTCGCCGGTTTCCATGGTGACCGTGTGGGAGCCCCACTGGAAGGTCTTGGTGACTTTGTTGAACATGCTCATGGTTTTTCTCCTTTAAGAGCGTCCGCCTCCTGGCGGATTCAGGGGCGTGCAGGTCTCTCTGCACAGAATCCGGAGAAACAACCCAGAACACGATGCCATTCCAGCAGGACTGGGCGTTGGCCGCTTTTCGGCGCACAGCCCGGTTGGAATGACACAGCTTCGCTCTGTGATCGAGGCTCCGGTATCAAAAAAACGAACCCACGGGACCTGCAAGCAAAAAACGCCCGAGCCAGCGAACCAACTCAGGCGTCTTGCATGCCGGTTCCAGGCCGTTTACTTGCGCAGGCCCAGCTTCTGGATCAGGGCAAGGTAGCGGTCGGCGTCCTTGGACTTGAGGTAGTCGAGCAGCTTGCGACGGCGGCTCACCATGCGCAGAAGGCCACGGCGGCCGTGGTGGTCCTTGGCATGGGTCTTGAAATGGGGGGTCAGCTCGTTGATGCGGGCGGTCAGCAGCGCGACCTGCACTTCGGGGCTGCCGGTGTCGTTGGCGGCACGGGCGTTGGCCGCGACGACCTCGGCCTTGACGGATTGGGCGATCATGATGGTTCCTTGGTTGGACAGGCGTCCCGCCGCAGTCAACAGGCCACCGGATGTCTCCGGACCCCGAGCCGCAGCGGGCGTGAAAGCCGGCCTTTCGGACGGCAACCGGGGATTATAGACCAGCCAGCCAGTGGCGCAGCCGGTCCACGCCCTGCGCCAGCCGGTCGCGGTCGCGGCTGGCAAAACACCAGCGCAGCCAGCCCGCCGCCTCGGGGCCGAAGGCGCTGCCCGGGGCCAGGCCCAGGCCGGCCTCGCGCACCAGGCGCTTGGCGGTATCCAGGCAGTCGCCCTGCCCGGCCAGGCGGAAAAAAGCGTACATGCCACCCTGCGGCTCGGCCAGCGTCACGCCGGGCAGTGCCCGCAGCAGCGGCACCAGGGTGTCGCGGCAGGCCTTGAGGTGCGCCACCAGCGCGGGCGTCACTTCGGCGCCGCGCCGCAGCGCCTGCACCGCCGCGCGCTGCACGAACACCGGGGCGCACGAGGTGTTGTATTCGATCAGCTTGCCCACGGCAGGCGTCAGTGCGGGCGGCAGCACCAGCCAGCCCAGGCGCCAGCCGGTCATGAGGAAGCTCTTGGAGAAACTGTGGGCGACGATGAGGCGGTCGTCCGGCTCGGCGACGTCCAGGAAGCTGCTGGCCGCACCGTTGGCCGTGTCGCCAGCGAAGTACAGCCGCTCGTAGACCTCGTCGGCCAGGATCCAGGTGCCGGTGCGCCGGCAGTGCGCCAGGATGGCGCGCTGCTCGGCCGCGCTCAAGGTCCAGCCGGTCGGGTTGTTCGGGGCGTTGACGATCAGCACGCGCGTGGCCGGGGTGACGGCGGCCAGCAACGCGTCCATGTCCAGCGCCCAGGCCCCGGCGCGCGGGCCGTCTTCGAGCACACGCAGTGGCAGCGGGCGGATGCGGGCGCCCAGTATCTGCGGCTGCGCCACCAGGTTGGGCCAGGCCGGCGTGACCACCACCACCTCGTCGCCCGCCTCCACCAGGGTCTGGGACGCCAGCATGAGCCCATTGACCCCGCCCGAGGTGACCGCCAGGCGGCCCTGCCAGTGCGCGGTGCCCCGCCCCGGGTGCAGGCCATCGGTGTAGATGGCCAGGGCCTCGCGCAATTCGGGCAGGCCCAGGTTGTGGGCGTAGAAGGTTTCGCCGGCCTGCAGCGAGGCGATCGCCGCCTCGCGGATGAAGGCCGGCGTGGTCTCGTCGCTCTCGCCGAACCAGAAAGCCAGCACATCGTCGCGGCCGATGCCCTCGTTGGCCACCTCGCGGATGCGCGAGGCCTCCAGGTTGGCGACGGCGGGGCGGATCGGCAGGGGCGAGGAGAAAGATGTCATCCGGGTCTGACCATGTTGCAACGGTGGGGCTGTTCGGCCTGCTGCGCGGTGAGGTTGCGGATCACGCGGAAGCCGTAGCCCGATCCCTCGACGTCGAATTTGACGCCGGGGGAGCCTTGTCTGTCCATCACCGCGACGGCCAGCCGCTGCTGGAACTGGTGGTCGGCCGCGCGCATGCGCGCGGTCTGCCCCGCCAGCGTGACCTCGGCCTTCTCCAGCTGGGCCGCGATGCTGGCCGCGTTGACCTCTGCGGCGCGCTCGATCGCCTGCGCCAGGGCCTCGATCATGAGCTGCATGCGCATGTGCACGTAGTCGTCGGCCGGGTTGGGGTAGCGCTGGCGGAAGGCCTGGTAGAAGGCCTCGGACTCGGGTGTCGGCACGTTGGGGAACCAGTCGGCCACCGCGATCACCTTGCCGATGCCGGCGTCGCCCATGGCGGCAGGCGCGCCCAGCGCGTTGCCGTAGAAGGTGTAGAAGCTGCCCTCGAAGCCCACCTCGCGCGCGGCCTTCACCAGCAGCGTGAGGTCGTTGCCCCAGTTACCGGTGAGCACGGCCTGCGCGCCGCTGGCCTTGATCTTGGAGGCGTAGGGCAGGAAGTCCTTCACGCGCGCCATGGGGTGCAATTCGTCGCCGACGATCTTCACGTCCGGCCGCTGCGCGGCGAGCTGGTTGCGCGCCTCGCGCAGCACCGCCTGGCCAAAGCTGTAGTCCTGTCCGATCAGGTAGACGCTCTTGAGCTGGCGGTCTTCGCGCAGCACGCTCATGAGTGCGCTCATGCGCATGTCGGCGTGGGCGTCGAAGCGGAAATGCCAGAAGCTGCATTTCTCGTTGGTGAGCGCCGGGTCCACCGCCGAATAGTTCAGGAACAGCATCTGGCGCGCGGCATCGCGCTCGTTGTGCTTGCCAATGGCCTCGATCAGCGCGCTGGCCGCCGCCGACGAATTGCCCTGCGTGACGATGGAGATGCCCCGGTCGGTGGCCGCGCGCAGCGCCGACAGCGCCTCCTCGGCCTGGCCCTTGCTGTCGAAGCGCTCGATCAGCAGCGGCCGGTTGCCGCCGGGCAGTTTCACGCCGCCGCGCGCGTTGACACGCTCGGTGGCCCAGACGAGGTTGCGAAACACCGCCTCGCCGGTGTTGGCGATCGGGCCGCTGAGGCCTTCGATCAGGGCGATGCGGATCGGGGCGCCGGTGGCCGGCGCAGGGGTCTGGGCCTGGGCGCCCGTGCCCAGGGCACCGATGCACAGCGCGGCGGCAAGAACGGCGCGACGGCCGCGTAGGGATGTCAATGTCATGAGAGCTGCTCTCCGTGTGTTGGAACTGCTGATCGGCGTGACCCCGGATCGGAGTCGCCTTGGTGACAGCAGCACGGAGTCTAATTCATAATTACAGAAGCTTCCCCGCCCCGGTATCCGAACGGTCCACAGCCATGGACGAACCCGCCGCCAGCTCGGCCAGGGGCCAGCGGGGCTTGACGTCGAAGTGGTACGCCGAGGGAACGTCGGTGAGCAGCCCGGCCTGCACGCGCATGCCGGCCGCCAGCGCGATCATGGCGCCGTTGTCGGTGCACAGGTGCAATTCGGGGTAGTGCACGCGCACGCCGGCGCGCTCGCAGGCGGTACCGAGCTGCGCGCGCAGCCACGCGTTGGCGCCTACGCCACCGGCCACCACCAGGCGCCGCAGGCCGGTCTGTTGCACCGCGGCCATGGATTTCTTCACCAGCACCTCGACGATGGCCGCCTGCACGCTGGCGGCCACATCGGCCTTCTGCTTCTCGCTCAAGGTGTCCGCCAGATGCGAAGTGGCCGGTCCCTCCAGGCGGGCATTCGCCAGGCGCTTGACCTGGGTCAGCACGGCCGTCTTGAGGCCGGCAAAGGAGAAGTCGAGGTCACCGCTGTGCAGCAGCGGCCTGGGAAAGCGGTAGGCCTGCGGGTCGCCCTGCTGCGCCAGGCGCGAGAGCGCGGGCCCGCCAGGGTAGCCCAGGCCCAGCAGCTTGGCCGACTTGTCGAAGGCTTCGCCGGCCGCGTCGTCGATGGTTTCGCCCAGCAGCGCGTAGCGGCCCACGCCGTCCACCCGCATGAGCTGGCTGTGCCCGCCGGAGACCAGCAGCGCCACGAAAGGGAATACCGGCGGATCGGCACTGAGAAAAGGCGACAGCAGGTGGCCTTCCAGGTGGTGCACGCCGATCACCGGTTTGCCCAGCGCGAAGCCCAGCGCGCAGGCCACGCCGGAGCCAACCAGCAGCGCGCCCGCCAGCCCCGGCCCGCGCGTGTGGGCCACCAGATCCACCGCCGGCAGCGACAGGCCGGCCTGGGCCAGCGCCGCATCGGTGAGCGGCAGCACGCGGCGGATGTGGTCGCGGCTGGCCAGTTCGGGCACCACGCCACCGTAGGCCTGGTGCATGTCGATCTGGCTGTGCAAGGCGTGGCCCAGCAGGCGCGGCGTGCCACTGCCGCTGGCGTCGACCAGGGCGACGCCGGTTTCGTCGCAGGACGACTCGATTCCCAGAATGATCATCGGAGAAGTGTACGGGCACGCTTGTTGCTGGGGTTCCCGCGTGACCCGTCTGCCCCCCCTCCCCACGTCCATGAAATCGGGCCTGACCTTTCTTGTCGCGGCCAAGCGCTGCGAGATCGCCGAACTGCGCCAGCTCGCACTGACCAGCGCGCTGGTGAATGTGACCGGCCGCCTGGTCCATGGCCTGCAGCGCGAGCGCGGGCTCTCCAATCTGTACCTGGGCTCCCAGGGCACGCAGTTCGCCGACATGCTGGCGCAGCAGGTGCGGACCTGCCAACAGACCGAGGCCGAACTGCGCGCCTGTTTCGACAGCCTGGACACCGACACCGTCCGCCAGGGCCAGGGCGCGCGCCTGTTCAGCCGCATCGCTTACGTGCTGCAGGGTCTGGACGCACTGGGCGGCCTGCGCGAGCGCATCGCTGCGCTGGCCTGGTCCACCGGCCAGGCGACGGACGCTTACGTGCGCCTGATCGCGGGGCTGCTGGCGGTGGTGTTCGAGGCGGCGGACAGCGCCAGCGACCCGGAGATCTCACGCCTGCTGGTGGCGCTGTTCAATTTCATGCAGGGCAAGGAGTTCGCCGGTCAGGAGCGCGCCCTGGGCTCCGCGCTGTTCGCCTCGGGCCGCGCCGATGCGGCCGGGCAGCAACGCCTGCTGCACCTGATCGATTCGCAGGAGCGTTGCCTGCAGGTGTTCAGCGAGTTCGGCCACCCGCCGGTGGCCGAACTCTGGGCCGCCAGCCAGGCCGGCGCCACCCTGGCCGAACTGGAGCGGCTGCGGCGCGTGCTGTGCACCGCCGCCCATGGCTCGCCGCTCAACGCCCAACTCAGCCAGACCTGGTTCGACTGCTGCAGCCGCCGCATGGACCGCATGAAGGGCGTGGAAGACCGGCTGGCGCTGGACCTGCTGCGCGCCTGCGAGGACAAGATCGCCGCCGCCACCCGGGAGCTGGAGAGCTTCCACGCGCTGGCTCCGAGACCGGGCCGCGACGCGGACGCCCTCTCCTTCTTCAACGCCACAGGCGCACCGGACACCCCCGCGCAGGGCTATGGCCATCAGTTGGAGCGCTCCATCCTGGAGCTGGTGCAGGAACAGGCGCGCCGGCTGCAGACCATGGGCGAAGAACTGGACACGGTGCGCGCCAGCCTCAACGAGCGCAAGGTGATCGAACGCGCCAAGGGCCTGCTGATGGCGCACCGCCAGCTCTCCGAAGAAGCGGCGCACAAGACCATGCGCCAGATGGCCATGAACCAGAACCGCCGCCTGATCGAGGTGGCCGAAGCGGTGCTGGCCATGGCCGACGTGCTGCCACACAGCCCGCCCTGACCGCCGGCATCGCGCACGGATTTCGTGCCACGGTTCCGCGCCGCACCATTTTGAGGCCGGCCGCGCCATCGATGCCTTGCGTGGGCATCGGCCATGGCGGCCGTTTCTGCAGGGAAATCAAGGACTTCCTGTTCTTACAGGGAAAACCCGAACACCTGGCACGTTAACTGCTTTGATGCTGGCAACGAAGAAGGCGGCCAACGGCGGCTGGTTTCTTCCCCGTCTTCCCAGACACGGACAACGGCGTCCATTGCGCTCCCGGCCTTGCGGCCAGGACCGCAATGGGCGCCGTTTTCGTTTTGGGGTTCCGAAGTGCCTCGTCCCTCTCATCGCCGCTTTTCAAGGAGTTGATCATGCAGAACCCGTCGAACGCCACGCCCCTGTCGCGCCGCGCCGTCATCCAGAAAGCCACCGCACTGGGCGGGGCCGCGTTGGCCGGCAGCCTGTTGAGCACCCGCGCCCGCGCGTCGGGCGCACTGGAGACCAAGGCCGCCAAGCTGGGGTTCATTGCGCTGACCGATGCCGCGCCGCTGTTCGTCGCCGACGAGAAGGGTTTCTTCAAGAAGCACGGCATGACCGAGGTGGAAGTGCTCAAGCAATCGTCCTGGGGCACCACGCGCGACAACCTCGTGCTGGGCTCGGGCAAGGGCGGCATCGACGGTGCGCACATCCTCACGCCCATGCCCTACCTCATCAGCACGGGCGCGGTCACCGCCAACAACGTGCCGGTGCCGATCCAGATCCTGGCGCGCCTGAACCTGGGCGGGCAATGCATCTCGGTGGGTGACGAGTACAAGGACCTCAAGGTCGGCCTGGACACCAAGGAGTTCGCCAAGGCACTGCTCGCCAAGCGCGTGAAGACCGGCAAACCGGTGAATGCGGCGATGACCTTCCCCGGTGGCACGCACGACATGTGGATCCGCTACTGGATGGCCGCCGGTGGCGTGGACCCCAACAAAGACATCACCACCATCGTGGTGCCTCCCGCGCAGATGGTCGCCAACATGAAGGTGGGCAGCATGGACACCTTCTGCGTGTGCGAGCCCTGGAACCGCCAGTTGATCAACCAGAAGATCGGCTACACGGCCCTCACCACCAGCGAGCTCTGGATGAACCACCCGGAGAAAGCCTTCGCCATGCGCGCCGACTACGTGAGCGCCAACCCCAATGCCACCAAGGCCCTGCTGAAAGCGGTCATGGAAGCGCAGATGTGGTGCGAAGACCCGGCCAACCGCGCCGAGGTGGCCGAGATCTGCTCTCGCCGACGCTGGATCAACGCGCCGGTGGCCGACGTGATCGACCGCGTCAAGGGCGACTTCGACTACGGCACCGGCCGGGTGGAGATGAACAGCAAGTTCCAGATGCGCTTCTGGAAAGACCATGCCAGCTACCCCTTCCAGAGCCACGACCTGTGGTTCCTCACGGAGAACATCCGCTGGGGCTATCTGCCGGCCAATCTGGACACGAAGGCGCTGATCGCCAAGGTCAACCGCGAGGACCTCTGGCGCGAAGCCGCCAAGGAACTGGGCGTGGCCGCCAAGGACATCCCGACCTCCACCTCGCGCGGCGTGGAGAAGTTCTTCGATGGCAAGGTGTTCGATCCGGCCAACCCGAAGAAGTACCTCGACAGCCTGAGCCTCAAGACCATCAAGAGCGCCTGAGGCGTCTTCCCCGCACGCCCCTTACCGGAGCCGCCCCATGAGCACCACCGACACCGTTGAACCCATCCGCCTGGCCGCGCCCGCCGCACCGGCGGCCTTGCCCGCCTGGCTCAGGTCAGCAGGCCGCGTTTTCATGAACCATGTGCTGCCGCCGCTGCTGGTCATCGGCCTGCTGGTGGTGCTGTGGGAGATGCTGGGCACGCGCCCCGGCGCGGCGCTGCCACCACCCAGCAAGGTGGTGGAAGACACCTGGGAGCTGATCGTGCATCCGTTCTACGACAACGGCGGCAACGACGTCGGCATTGCCTGGCAGTTGCTGGCCAGCCTCAAGCGCGTGGCCTATGGCTACTCGCTGGCTGTGCTGGCCGGTGTGAGCCTGGGTGTTCTGGTGGGCCAGTCCACCTGGGCGCTGCGCGGCCTGGACCCGCTGTTCCAGGTGCTGCGCACCGTGCCGCCCCTGGCCTGGCTGCCGATCTCGCTGGCCGGCTTTCGCGACGGCCATCCGTCGGCCATCTTCGTGATCTTCATCACCTCGATCTGGCCCATCATCATCAACACCTCGATCGGCATCCGCAACATCCCGGAGGACTACCGCAACGTCGCGCGCGTGATCCGGCTCAATGGCATCGAGTACTTCATCAAGATCATGCTGCCGGCGGCCGCGCCCTTCATCTTCTCCGGGCTGCGGATCGGCGTGGGCCTGTCCTGGCTGGCCATCATCGCGGCGGAGATGCTCATCGGCGGCGTGGGCATCGGCTTCTTCATCTGGGATGCGTGGAACTCCTCTCGCATCAGCGACATCATCCTCGCGCTCGTCTACGTCGGCCTGATCGGCTTCCTGCTGGACCGCATCGTCGCCTGGATTGGGCGCGCCGTCACACGCGGCACATCGGCTGCCTGACCCCACCCAACGGAAGCACGCACATGAGCAACGCATACCTCAGCATCTCCCAGGTCGACATGACCTTCCGCGGCAACGGCGGCGCGGTCAACCCGGTGCTCAAGGGCATCAACCTGGACGTTCGGCGCGGTGAGTTCATCTCGCTCATCGGTCACTCGGGCTGCGGCAAGTCCACCGTGCTCAACATCGTGGCAGGCCTGCTCAAGGCCACGAACGGGGGCGTGATCGTGGACGGCCGCGAAGTCAACGCGCCCGGCCCGGACCGTGCCGTGGTGTTCCAGAACCACTCCCTGCTGCCCTGGCTCACGGTCTACCAGAACGTCGAGATCGCGGTGGACAAGATCTTTCGCGACAGCAAGTCCGCGGCCGAGCGCAAGGCCTGGATCCTGCACAACCTGGACATGGTCAACATGTCGCACGCGCTGAACCGGCTGCCTTCCGAAATTTCCGGCGGCATGAAGCAGCGCGTGGGCATTGCGCGCGCGCTGGCCATGGAACCCAAGGTGCTGCTGCTGGACGAACCCTTCGGCGCGCTGGATGCGCTCACGCGTGCCCACCTGCAGGACGAGGTGATCCGCATCCAGGGCGAACTGGGCAACACGGTGATGATGATCACCCACGACGTGGACGAGGCGGTGCTGCTGTCGGACCGCGTGGTGATGATGACCAACGGCCCCGCCGCGACCGTCGGCCAGATCCTGGAGGTGCCCCTGGAGCGCCCGCGCAACCGCATCGCGCTGGCCGAGAACCCGGCCTACAACCACTGCCGGCAGGAGATCCTGACCTTCCTGTACGAGAAACAGCGCAAGGTCGAACCCATCGCCACCGCGCGCCAGGGAGCGGCGGGCGCTGCCGCTGCGATGAAAGCCTGACATGGACATGAGCCAACCGCCGCGTCCGCGGCAGAAACTGGTGATGGTGGGCAACGGCATGGCCGGGGTGCGCGCGCTGGAGGAACTCATCCGGCTGGCGCCGGACCTCTACGAGGTCACGGTGTTCGGCGCCGAGCCGCATCCCAACTACAACCGCATCCTGCTCTCGCCGGTGCTGGCCGGCGAGCAGACGCTGGAGGAGATCGTCCTCAACGACTGGGCCTGGTACCGCGACAACGGCATCACCCTGCATGCGGGCTGCACCGTGCACACCGTGGACCGCGTTCGCCGGGTGGTGCATGGCACCACCACCGCGGGCGACGCGGTGAGCGTGCCCTACGACCGGCTGATCCTGGCCACCGGCTCCCACCCCTTCATCCTGCCCATCCCGGGCAAGGACCTGCAGGGCGTGCTGGCCTACCGCGACATCGCCGACACGCAGGCCATGATCGACGCGGCCACGCAGTACCGCCATGCCGTGGTGATCGGCGGCGGCCTGCTGGGCCTGGAGGCCGCCAATGGCCTGATGAAGCGCGGCATGCAGGTCAGCGTGGTGCACGTGGGCCCATGGCTGATGGAGCGCCAGCTCGACGACGTGGCCGGCCAGTTGCTGCGCCAGTCCCTGGAGGCGCGCGGCATGCGCTTTCTCATGAACGCGCAGACGCAGGAACTGCTGGCCAGCGAAGACGGCCGCGTGCGCGCCGTTCGCTTCAAGGACGGCAGCGAAGTGCCCGCCGATCTGGTGGTGATGGCGGTGGGGATTCGCCCCAACACGGCACTGGCCGAGTCCATGCGCCTGCACGTGAACCGCGGCATCGTGGTCAGCGACACGCTGCAGACCACCACCGACCCACGCATCTACGCGGTGGGCGAATGCGCCGCGCACCGCGGCACCGCGTACGGCCTGGTGGCACCGCTGTTCGAGCAGGGCAAGGTGCTGGCCACGCACCTGGCGGAGTTCGGCATCGGCCGCTACGTGGGTTCACTGACCTCCACCAAGCTCAAGGTCACGGGCATCGACCTGTTCTCCGCCGGCCGCTTCATGGGCGGCGAAGGCACCGAGGAGATCGTGATGAGCGATCCCTCGGGCGGCATCTACAAGAAGCTGGTGATCCAGGACGACAAGCTGGTGGGCGCCTGCCTGTATGGCGACACGGTGGACGGAAGCTGGTACTTCAAGCTGCTGCGCGAAGGTCGCAGCGTGGCCGACATCCGCGACCGACTGATGTTCGGTGAGTCCAACATCGGCGACGTGGGCCACGAAGGACACAGCAAGGCGGCCGCCATGGCCGACACGGACGAGGTGTGCGGCTGCAATGGCGTCACCAAGGGCAGCATCTGCAAGGCCATCAAGGACAAGGGGCTGTTCACACTGGAGGAGGTGCGCAAGCACACCAAGGCCAGCGCCTCCTGCGGCTCCTGCACCGGGCTGGTGGAGCAGATCCTGATGTTCACCGCCGGCGGCGACTACTCGGCCACACCCAAGCTCAAGGCCATGTGCGGCTGCACCGAACACGGCCACCAGGCGGTGCGGGACGCGATCCGGACGCAGAAGTACCTCAGCATCGCCGAGGTGTTCTCGGGCATGGGCTGGCGCACGCCCAATGGCTGCGCGACCTGCCGGCCGGCCGTCAACTACTACCTCATCAGCACCTGGCCCAAGGAAGCCAGGGACGACCCGCAGAGCCGCTTCATCAACGAACGCGCCCACGCCAACATCCAGAAAGACGGCACCTACAGTGTGATTCCGCGCATGTGGGGTGGCGAGACCACGGCGGCCGAGCTGCGCCGCATCGCCGATGTGGTGGACAAGTACCGGATCCCCACGGTCAAGGTCACCGGCGGCCAGCGCATCGACCTGCTGGGCGTGAAGAAGGAGGACCTGCAGGCCGTGTGGAACGACATTGGCATGCCCAGCGGACACGCCTATGCCAAGGCCCTGCGCACGGTAAAGACCTGCGTGGGCAGCGAGTGGTGCCGCATGGGCACGCAGGACAGCACCCAGATGGGCAAGGACCTGGAGCGCGCGATGTGGCGCATGTACGCGCCGCACAAGGTCAAGTTCGCGGTGAGCGGCTGCCCGCGCAACTGCGCCGAAGCCGGCATCAAGGACGTGGGCATCATCGGCGTGGACTCGGGCTGGGAAATGGTCATCGCCGGCAATGGCGGCATCAAGACCGAGGTCGCGCACTTCTTCACCAAGCTCAAGACGGCCGAAGAGGTGCTGGAGTACACCGGCGCCTTCATGCAGCTCTACCGGCTGGAAGGCTGGTACCTGGAGCGCACGGTGCATTACGTCAACCGCGTCGGGCTGGACTACGTCAAGAAGCGCATCCTGGAAGATGCCGAGGGCCGCAAGGCGCTGTGGGCGCAGTTGCAGTTCGCGCTGGACGGCGAGCCCGACCCCTGGTTCGAGCACCAGAAGGCCGCGGTCGATACCCGTCAGTTCATCCCCATCCACGCGGCCTCCGTCGCGACCGAAGGGAGTCCCGCATGAACGGGTGGATTCCCATCGTCCGGGTGGACGAGATTCCGGTGCTGGGCTCGCGCTGCGTGCGGCGGGAGCGTGGCCTGGACGTGGCGGTGTTCCGCAACGACCGTGACGAGGTTTTCGCCCTGCTCGACCGCTGCCCGCACAAGGGCGGCCCGCTGAGCCAGGGCATCGTCTTCGGCACGCAGGTGGCCTGTCCGCTGCACAACTGGACCATAGGACTGGACAGCGGCTGCGCCCGCGAGCCCGACGAGGGTTGCACGCCGCGCTTCGCGGTCAAGGTCGAGGATGGCGTGGTGCATCTGGATGCGGCCGAGCTGGCCACGCACGCCACCGAGCCGACACGCCCCGTGGCGGGCCCGGCGCGCAGAACCGCCACGGCATGACACCCACCACCACCCGCTCGACCTGCCCCTACTGCGGTGTGGGCTGCGGGGTGCTGATCGAGAGCCAGGGCAGTCAGATCACCGGCGTGCGCGGCGACCCCCAGCACCCGGCGAACTTCGGCCGCCTGTGCACCAAGGGGCAGACGCTGCACCTCACGGCATTGCCCGCCGTCGCGCGGCAAACCCGGCTGCTGCAACCGCAGCAACGCCCGCAGCGAGGCGCCGAACCCCAGCCTCTGGCGTGGGACATGGCGCTGGACCTGGCGGCGGACCGCTTCGCCGACGTCATCGACCGCCACGGCCCCGATGCGGTCGGCTTCTATGTCAGCGGCCAGTTGCTGACGGAGGACTACTACGCCTTCAACAAGCTGGCCAAGGGCCTCGTCGGCACCAACAACATCGACACCAATTCGCGCCTGTGCATGAGCAGCGCCGTGGCTGGCTACAAGCTCACCCTGGGCGCGGACGCACCGCCGGCCTGCTACGACGACGTGAACCATGCCAGTTGCCTGTTCATCGTCGGCAGCAACACCGCCTTCGCGCACCCGGTGCTGTTCCGCCGCATCGAGGACGCGAAACAGAAGAACCCGGCCATGAAGGTGATCGTGGCCGACCCGCGCCGCACCGACACCGCCAGCCTGGCCGACCTGTTCCTGCCGCTGCAGCCCGGCACCGACGTGATGCTGTTCCATGGCCTGCTGCACATCATGCTGTGGGAGGGCTGGACCGATGCCGTCTACATCGCGGCGCACACCAGCGGTTTCGACGAACTGCGCGCGCTGGTGCGCGAGTGCACGCCGGCCCAGGTGGCTCAGGTCTGCGGCCTGCCAAAGGAAGACCTGTACACCGCCGCGCGCTGGTTCGCGCAGTCGCCCGCCACGCTCAGCCTGTATTGCCAGGGACTGAACCAGAGCAGCAGCGGCACGGCGAAGAATGCCACGCTGATCAACCTGCACTTGGCCACGGGCCAGATCGGCAAACCCGGCGCCGGACCGTTCAGCCTGACCGGCCAGCCCAACGCCATGGGTGGGCGCGAAGTGGGCGGCCTGGCCAACCTGCTGTCGGCCCACCGCGACATGGCCAACCCGGAGCACCGCGCCGAAGTGGCCGCCCTGTGGGGCGTGCCGTCGGTACCGGCGCATCCCGGCAAAACGGCGGTGGAGATGTTCCAGGCCGCGGCCGACGGCGAGATCCGCGCCCTCTGGATCGCCTGCACCAACCCGGCCCAGTCCCTGCCCGATCAGGCCACGGTGCGCCGCGCGCTGCAGCGTGCCGAGTTCGTGGTGGTGCAGGAGGCCTACGCGGGCGCCGCCACCTGCGATTACGCCGACCTGCTGCTGCCCGCCACCACCTGGGGAGAGAAAGACGGCACCGTCACCAACAGCGAGCGGCGCATCAGCCGCGTGCGCGCGGCGGTGCCCGCGCCCGGCCAGGCGCGGCACGACTGGCGCATCGCGGTGGACTTCGCGCAGCGGCTGGAGGCACGGCTGCGGCCCGGCCTGCCCACGCTGTTTCCCTACCCGGACGCCGAGAGCCTCTGGCTTGAGCACCGCGAGTCCACGCGCGGCCGCGACCTGGACATCACCGGCCTGTCCTACGCCATGCTGCAGCAGCAGGGCCCTCAGCAATGGCCGCTGCGCGCCGGGGACAGCCAGGGCCGGGCGCGCCTGTACGAGGATGGTGTGTTTCCCACACCGGATGGCAGGGCGCGCTTTGCCGCCCTGCCCTATGCGCCGCTGGCCGAACCGCGCGAGGCGCGCTACCCCTTCTCGCTGATCACCGGCCGCCTGCGCGACCAGTGGCATGGCATGACCCGCACGGGCACGCTGGGGCGCCTCTTCGGCCACGTGCCCGAACCCGTGGTGGCACTGCACCCTCAGGACATGGCTCGCCAGGGCATCCGTTCGGGCGATCTGGTGTACGTGACGAGCCGGCGTGGCGCCATCCTGGTGCCGGCGCAGCCCAGCGATGAACTCGGCCCGTCCCAGGCCTTCATCGCCATGCATTGGGGCGGCGAGTACCTGGGCGGCCAGGCCAGCAATGGCGAGGTGCTGGCCGGCGTCAACGCGCTCACCAGCCCCGCTTTTTGCCCGACCTCGCGCCAGCCCGAGCTCAAGCACACGGCGGTGAAGGTGCTCAAGGCCGACCTGCCGTGGACCCTGCTGGGCCTGGCCTGGTTGCCGGACGCACAGGCCCTGGGCGCGCACGCGGCCCTGCGTGCGCTGATGGCCCGCTTTCCGTTCGCGGCCTGTGTCCCGTTTGCCAACGGTGTGCCGCTGGCGCAGGCCGACACCTTGGGCCGCACCGGCGTGCTGTTCCGCGCCGCCGGGCATGTGGCTCCGGCGCCAGAGGTGCTGGAGCAGATCGAGGCCTTGCTGGGGCTGGATACGCGCGATGCCCTGCGCTACGCCGACCAGCAGCGCGGCCAGCGGCGCACCGTCAGGCGGGTTCAAGAAGGCGGTCACACGCGCCTGGAAGGTGTCCTGCTGGCGGGCGATACGCAGGCCGAAGCCTGGATCCGGCCCGTGCTGCAGGAGGAACTGCCGGCCGAGACCTATGGCCGTTCGCTGCTCATGCCCGGGGCCAGGGCGCCGGTGAACGTGGGCCCGCGCGCACGGACGGTCTGCACCTGCTTCCAGGTGACCGACGCGGCCATCGCAGACGAGCTGGCGCGTTGCGAGGGCGACGCCAGCCAGCGCCTGGCGGCCCTGCAGAACCGGCTTCAGTGCGGCACGCAATGTGGCTCCTGCGTGCCCGAGCTGC
This sequence comes from Hydrogenophaga sp., assembly GCF_026125785.1. Taxonomy (GTDB): domain Bacteria; phylum Pseudomonadota; class Gammaproteobacteria; order Burkholderiales; family Burkholderiaceae_C; genus Hydrogenophaga. Next base: position 79,813 of record NZ_JAHCKL010000005.1, on the reverse strand, counting down.
GCCGGCTGGTGCAGGCCCACCCGGCGCGCACGGCGTCTCTGGCGGCCTGAAGCAGCCGGCCAGAGGCCATGTCTGCATATAACGACAAGTCATCAAACTTGCCGGACAATCCGCCGCACACCATGGGCATCAGCCAATACATCAAGGAAATCGGCCGCGGCAAGGACGGCGCGCGTGCGCTCGACCGAGCGCAGGCCGCCGACCTGCTGGGCCAGGTACTGGACGGCACGGTAAGCGACCTGGAGGTTGGCGGCTTCTGCCTGGCCATGCGCATCAAGGGCGAGACCCCCGAAGAGATGGCCGGCTTCCTGGACGCCACACACGCACGTTTGCAGCGCCTGCCGGACGCAGGCCACCCCACCGTGGTGCTGCCCAGCTACAACGGCGCGCGCAAGCTGCCGGTGCTCACGCCGCTGCTGGCCTTGCTGCTGGCGCGCCGGGGCGCGGCGGTGCTGCTGCACGGCACGCCCACCGAAGACCGGCGCGTGACCTCCGCCGACGTGCTGGCTGCGCTGGACGTGGCGCCACGGGAACCCGGGCGGGCGCCCGCCCCCGGTGAACTGGCCTTCGTACCGACCGAGCGGCTGCTGCCAAGCCTCAAGCGCCTGCTCGACGTGCGCCGCGCGGTGGGCCTGCGCAATCCCGCGCACAGCCTGGTCAAGCTCATGAATCCCTGCCGGGGTGCGGCCTTCATCGTCGGCAGCTACACCCACCCCGAATACGCCGGCGCCATGGCCGCCACCTGGACGCTGACCGGCGCGCACGCCCTGCTGCTGCGCGGCACCGAGGGCGAGCCCGTGGCCGATGCACGCCGCACACCGCGCATGGAAGTGTTCCGCGACGGCCTGCGCACAGAAGTGCAGGCCGCACAGGACGGGCCGCTGGCGCAACTGCCCTCGCTGCCTGCGGTGGACGCGGCTGCAACGGCTGCTTACATCCGTGCCGTGCTTGCCGGCGAACAACCAGTACCCACCCCCATCGCCTCGCAGGTGGAACACATCTTGCGAGAGCTGTCCCACCATGAACCCGCAGCCCGCCATGCCCACGCCCTCTGAATTCCTGCCCGGTACCGTGGCCCTGGTCGGGGCCGGCCCGGGAGACCCGGAACTGCTCACGCTCAAGGCGGTCAAGGCCATCGCCTCGGCCACGGTGCTGCTGGTCGACGACCTGGTGAGCGATGGCGTGCTGGCCCATGCGCGTCCTGGCGCGCGCATCGTGCACGTGGGCAAGCGCGGTGGCTGCAAGAGCACGCCGCAGGCCTTCATCGAGAAGCTCATGGTCATGGCCGCGCGCGAAGGCGAGATGGTGGTTCGCCTCAAGGGCGGCGACCCGTTCATCTTCGGGCGCGGCGGCGAAGAGGTGGAACACCTGCGCGCCGCTGGCATCGAGGTGCAGGTGGTCAACGGCATCACCGCCGGCCTGGCCGGGCTCACGACCCTGGGCGTGCCGCTGACGCACCGCGAGCATGCGCACGGCGTGGTCTTCGTCACCGGCCATGCCAAGCCCGGGGACAGCGGCACCGACTGGCAGGCCCTGGCGCGCACCGCGCACCAGGCACGGCTCACGCTGGTGATCTACATGGGCGTCTCCAGCGCCGCGCAGATCCAGCGGGACCTGCTTACAGGCCTGCCGGCGCACACGCCCCTGGCCATCGTGCAGAACGCCACGTTGCCGTCGCAGCGCCACGCGGTGTCCACGCTCGGCGAGTTGCGCGCCACGCTGGACCATGAAGGCCTGGGCAGCCCGGCGGTCATCGTGGTGGGCGACGTGGTCGGTGGCCTGGCCGCGCTGCAGGCACCCGACGCGCTGGCGCGCACGGCCTGAGCCACACGCCCCGCCGCCACCGCTACACTGCCCACAGGAAACGCGCCCTTCGGCGCGTGGGAGGAGCAGACACATGCTCAAGCAACTGCGTGCATTCATCGGCAGCGACGGCGCCCTGCGCCCCGGCAGGGGCCTGGTTTCCGGCGTCATCGCCTTCACACTGGCCATCCTGTGCTTCCTGGGCGTGATGGCCTTTCACTTCCCCGAGTACCTGACCACGCCCGAACTGCGCCGCCAGTACGACGTGGCGCTGATGCGCCAGATCCTGTTCGGTGCCCTGGTGGTGGCCGGCGCGCTCAGCCTGGTCAACGTGCTGTTCAACCGCGCGCGCTGGCTCTCGGCAGCCGCCTTCGCCGTGGTCACGCTCAGCACGCTGCTGGGCGGCCACAAGGTGGAGGTGGACCCGAACTTCCCCGACGGCACGCCCTACATCGGCCTGGACTGGTTCATCCTGGACCTGCTGGGCTCCGCGCTGATCTTCATCTTCATTGAAAAACTGTTCGCGCTGCGCAAGGACCAGCCCATCTTCCGGCCGGAATGGCAGACCGAACTGAACCACTTCATCGTCAACCACATGGTCATCGGCTTCATGCTGCTGGCCACCAACCTGCTGGTGCACAACATCTTCGGCTGGGTGCCGACCGAAGGGGTGCGCGGCTGGATCGCGCAACTGCCGTTCTGGGCCGCGCTGCCGCTCATCATCCTGGTGGCCGACCTCATGCAGTACTGGACCCACCGCGCCTACCACGAGGTGCCGCTGCTCTGGCGCCTGCACGCGGTGCACCACAGCACCGAGCACATGGACTGGATGGCCGGCTCGCGCCAGCACATCCTGGAGACGCTGATCACCCGCACACTGGTGCTCGGCCCCATCTTCCTGCTGGGCTTTTCCAAGGAAGTGATCGATGCCTACATCATCGTTGTCGGCTTCCAGGCGGTGTTCAACCACGCCAACGTCAGCGTGCGCCTGGGCCCACTGCGCTACCTGATCGTCACGCCCAACTTCCACCACTGGCACCACAGCCAAGACCAGGAAGCCCTGGACAAGAACTACGCGGCGCACTACGCCTTCCTGGACCACCTGTTCGGCACCGCCGTCAACAGCCCCCGGGTCTGGCCCGAGCGCTACGGCGTGCTCGGCGGCTACGTGCCCAAGGGCTTTCTCCGGCAACTGGCCTTTCCCTTCACCTGGAAAGGCTGAGCGGGTTCAAACCAGCTTCGCGATCGGCCGGCGCCGCCAGATGCGGTGGTAGTAGCCGGCCTGGAGCAGCAGGGCGCAGGCGTAGGTCAGTGGGTAGGCCAGCCAGACAAAGGGCAGTCCGAACGCCCCTCCCAGCAGCCGGCCCAACGGGTACAGCAGCAGCGCCAGACAGCCCAGCGAAATAGCGGTGGGCACACGCACCGTGCCTGCCGCGCGCATGACACCACTGAATACGCTTGCCAGGCCGAAGAGGATGGAACCCCAGACGCTCAGGCGCAGGACCTGCGCGGCCAGGTCGATGACGGCAGCGTCTTTCACGAAGAGCGACACCACGAAAGGTGCCAGCAGGGCCACGAGCAGTGCCAGGCTGCCCGTCAGTGCCAGGTTCATCAGCAGCCCCACGCGGGCCACGCGCCCCACGTCTTCCCGCCGTCCCGCGCCGATGGCCTGCGCCGCGAACACGGAGGCCGCGATGGCGATGGACATGGCGGGAAACAGCACGTAGGCAATGACCTGGTTCACCGCGCCCCAGGCGGCGGTGGCGTGCACCCCGTGGCGATTCACCAGCGACAGCAAGGCCATGTCCGCCAGAGAGCCGGTGACGAAGAACAGGCCGGTCGGGATGCCCAGGCGGACCACATTGCGCAGCACCGGCGCATGCGGCCGCAGGTGGGCCCTGAGAAGGTGCAGGGCCAGCCCGTGCCCACTGCGCCGCAGATGCCAGGTCAGCCAGGCCAGGGCCAACAGAGTGGCCGCCAGCTGGGCCCAGGCCGCGCTGGACACACCCAGCTTGGGCAAGCCCAGCCATCCCCGTATCAGCGCGGGCGTCAGGGCCGCCGACACCAGGCAGGACACCACCAGCATGCGCAGGGGCGTCACCGTGTCGCCCATGCCACGCAGCACTGCAGCCGCCAGCATGCTGGTAAAGAAGATGGGGAGTCCCGCCATCAGGACGCTCGCGTAGCGCACCGCGTCGCCCTCGATCTCGGCTGGCGTGCCCAGCCAGCGCACCAGCCACGCCGCCGTCACCCCACCGATGGCGGCCACGGCGATGCCCAGCAGCAGGCCACCCCAGATCACCGCACCCGCCACCTGCCTGGCCTTGTCCAGGTCCCCCGCGCCACGCGCCTGGCCCACCAGGATCGAGGCCCCCGTGCCCAGGCCGATGACGAAAGCAAGCAGGAACATGTGGACGGGGAAGAAACTCACCGCCGCGGCCATGGCCCGCGCACCCAGCATCTGCCCGAGGTAGACGTTGTTCAAGGTGCCGCCCAGGGCCTGCAGGACATTGCTCAGGATCAGAGGCCCCAGAAACCACAGAAAGCGCATCGGCAGGGGGCGATCGGCGGGTGTCGTCACGGAGAGTCCCATGGTCCTCGAAGCGGCCGGCAAAAGTGAGCCGCTCCACTGGGATTGCATTCTGCGGCATGCCTGCCGGCGCTTCCCGCCTGCAGGACCGCGCATACACTGCGCGCCATGCATGAATTCGATGCCGTGGTGATCGGCGCCGGCGCTGCCGGACTTTTCTGTGCCGGCATCGCCGGCCAGCGCGGGCTGCGCGTGCTGGTGCTGGACCACAGCGAGAAGGTGGCGGAGAAGGTCCGCATTTCCGGCGGCGGGCGCGCCAATTTCACCAACCGCGACCTGGACGCCCAGTCACCGCACAAGCACTTCCTGAGCGCCAACCCGCACTTCTGCCGTTCCGCGCTCTCGCGCTACACACCGGCCGATTTCATCGCCCTGGTGCAGCGGCACGGCATCGCCTTCCATGAAAAACACAAGGGCCAGCTCTTCTGCGACCGCTCGGCCGAAGACCTGATCCAGATGCTGCTGCGCGAGTGCGAAGCCGGCGGCGTGCAGCGCTGGCAGCCCTGCGGGGTGCAGGCCGTGCGCCAGGGCGGCGACGGTGCCTACGAGGTGGACACCCACCAGGGCACGGTACGCGGCCGCGCACTGGTGGTGGCCACCGGCGGCCTTTCCATTCCCAAGATAGGCGCGAGCGACTTCGGCTACCGCATCGCCACCCAATTCGGCTTGCGCCTGGTGGAGACGCGTCCCGGCCTGGTGCCCCTGACTTTCGACGGCGAAGGCTGGGCACCGTATGCCGGGCTGGCAGGGCTCGCACTGCCCGTGCACATCGAGACCGGAGACAAGAAAACCCGCATGGGTTTCCTCGAAGACCTGCTGTTCACCCACCGGGGCCTCTCGGGGCCTGCGGTGCTGCAGATATCGAGCTACTGGCGCGACCACGCACCGATCCGGCTGAACCTGGCGCCCGACATCCGGCTGCCCGAGGCCCTGTCGCAGGCCAAGGCCCGCTCGCGCAAGCTGCTGGTCAACGAACTCGCCCACCTGGTGCCCGGCCGGCTGGCCGAAGCCTGGGTGCAACAGGACAGCGACTGGCAGCGCCCCGTGGCCGAGGTGGCGGACAAGGCGCTGGCGCGGCTGGCCGAGCGGCTTTCACGCTGGGAGCTCACGCCCACCGGCACCGAGGGCTACCGCAAGGCCGAGGTGACGCTGGGCGGGGTGGACACGCGCGACCTGTCGTCCCAGACCCTGGAGTCCCGGCAGCCCGGGCTGTACTTCATCGGCGAGGTGGTGGACGTCACCGGCTGGCTGGGCGGCTACAACTTCCAGTGGGCCTGGTCCAGCGCACACGCCTGCGCACAGGCCCTGCCCACGCCCTGAAGGCCCCTGGCTTGCCTGACCCCGCGAAGTGGCTATAATTGCGGGCTTTGCTGGCATATCCCGTCGGCCAATACTAGTTAATGACGGGACACTTTGCAGCGACGTCGCCCGGGCCCGATCTTCCCGTTCGACCTCTCTCTGCGCAATCTGGATACCTATCGCCAATGACGACCATCCGTGTGAAAGACAACGAGCCCTTCGACGTGGCTCTGCGCCGCTTCAAGCGCACCATCGAAAAGCTCGGCCTGCTGACCGACCTGCGCGCCCGCGAGTTCTACGAAAAGCCCACCGCCGAGCGCAAGCGCAAGAAGGCCGCTGCCGTGAAGCGCCACTACAAGCGCGTGCGTTCGATGCAACTGCCCAAAAAGCTGTACTGATCGCATCGAGAGCCGCCGGCCACGCCGGTTGCGCCCGAAAGCCCGCTGGAGGACGCTCAGGCGGGCTTTTTTCATGGCCCCCTGCCCCGCCACCCCCCGTTTGACGGTCTCCCTCCCTCCTTTTCCCCCTTGCATTCCGGAGCCCCCATGAGCCTCAAAGACCAGATCACCGAAGACATGAAAGCCGCCATGCGTGCCAAGGACAGCGAACGCCTGGGCACCATCCGCCTGCTCACCGCGGCCATGAAGCAGAAGGAAGTGGACGAGCGCGTGGAGCTGGACGACGCCATGGTGGTGGCCATCGTGGACAAGCTGGTGAAGCAGCGCAAGGACAGCATTGAGGCCTTCACCAAAGCCAGCCGCCAGGACCTGGTGGACAAGGAAACCGCGGAAATGGCCGTCTTGCAGACCTACCTGCCAGCGCGCCTGTCGGCCGATGAGATCGCCGCCGAAGTCCGCGCCATCGTTGCCGAACTCGGCGCCAAAGGCCCTGGGGACATGGGAAAGGTCATGGGTGCCGTGAAGAGCCGGCTGGCCGGCAAGGCCGACATGGGCCAGGTCTCGGCCGCCGTGAAGGCCGCTCTCGCGGGCTGACGCCCGGCCTCGGCGGGGCGCCCCGCTACCGCAGCAGGATGAACGCGGTGCCGGTCACCGCCAGCGCGGCCCCGAGCCAGGCCCCTGCCGCCGGCCGGCGGCGGTAGACCAGCCAGAGCACCGGCAGGATAAGGATGGGCGTCACCGAGGACAGCACCGCGACCAGGCCGGCCTGACCGTGTTTCATGGCCTGGAGGATCAGCGTCATGCCCAGCGCCATGGCCACCGCCGCACTGCCGAAGATGAGCCCGGCATCGCGCAGGCGCATCGGCGCCAGCGGCCGCGCCCCTCTCCAGCCCGTGGACAGCAGCAGGCCGTGTGCCAGCAGGGCCATGCTCATGCGCAGGGCCGAGCCCGCCACCGCATCGATGCCAGAGGCCATGAGCGGCTTGAGCATCAGCGTGGCGACCGACTGGCACAGCGCCGCCAGAAGCCCCAGCGCCACGCCCACCGCGAGACGGCCACGGGTCTGCTCCCAACCGTGCTGTTCGTCGCCCCTGCGGCCCCAGACGATGGCCAGCATCACGCCCGCGACCAGCAGGCCGCTGCCCACCAGCGCCCAGCCCCAGAGACGCTCGCCCAGGAAAAACCAGGCGAACACCGCGGAGAACAGCGCATGGGTGGCGAACAACACACCTGAGCGCCGGGGCCCCAGGCGGTTCATGCAGGCAAACAGCGCGGTATCCCCAATGAAGATGCCTATCACGCCCGAGAGCGCGAGCAGGCCAAAGGCCGAAGCGTCCAGGCTGCGCCAACCGCCGCTGGCCAGCGCGATCCCCCAGAGGATGAGACTGGCGAACAGCATGCGCCAGCGGCTGAAGGCAATGGCCCCCAGGCGTTGCGAAGCCGGCGCCGAAAACAGCGCCGCCACCGCCCAGCAGGCCGCAGCAAGCAAGGCCAGCGCTTCAGGCCGCATGCCCCGCTCCTGGCCAGCCACACAGCACAAGCGCCACCACCCTCGGGAGGCAGCGACACAGCGTGAGGGCCACCGACCCCGCCGCCGAGCCGCCCCAAGGCGGGGTCAGCCCCCTTGGGGGGCAGCGACCCGCGTAGCGGCGGAGCGTGGGGGCCACATCAGCTACCAGCGACCTTCATGCGGTTGACCAGGATCGAACCCGTGGTCTTGGCGCCGTAGTTGTAGGCGTCGGCGCCCACCGCTTCGATGCCCTGGAACATGTCCTTGAGGTTGCCGGCGATGGTGATTTCGTGCACCGGGTAGGCGATCTCGCCGTTCTCCACCCAGTAACCCGAAGCACCGCGCGAGTAATCGCCCGTCACGTAGTTGACGCCCTGGCCCATGAGCTCGGTGACAAACAGACCGCGCCCGAGCTTGCGGAACATCTCGCGCAAATCGTCACCGGGCTGGGTCAGGCGGCTGGTCAATGTGAGGTTGTGCGAGCCGCCGGCATTACCGGTGGTGCGCATGCCCAGCTTGCGGGCGGAATAGGTCGAGAGGAAATAGCCTTGCACGCGCCCGGCGCTCACCACCTTGCGCCGGGCGGTGCGCACGCCTTCGTCGTCGAACGGCGAGCTGCCCTTGCCGTTGCGCACGTGCGGGTCTTCCAGGATGTCGATGTGGCGGGCCAGCACGCGCTTGCCCAGGCTGTCGGGCAGAAAGGTGGTGTTGCGGTAGAGCGCGCCACCGCTGGTGGCCTGCACGTAGCTGCCCAGCAGGCCGGCAGCCAGCGGCGACTCGAACAGCACCGGGCATTCGGTGGTGGCGATCTTGCGGCCGTTCAGGCGCGCCAGCGTGCGTTCGGCGGCGTAGCGGCCCACGGCCTCTGGCGAAGCCAGGTCCTGCGGCGCGCGGGTGGAGCTGTACCAGTAGTCGCGCTGCATGTTGGCGCCCTTGCCGGCGATGGGCGCCACGGACAGGCTGTGGCGCGAGCTGGCGTAGCCACCGCTGAAGATGCCAGGGCGACCACGCTCGCCGCCCCGCAGGTGGGCGGCAAAGAAATGCGACTGCTGCGCGGACACGCCCGCGCCTTCGCTGTTGCTGATGCGCCGGCTGGTGGCGAAGGCCGCAGCCTCGCAGGCCAGCGCGATGCGCGCGGCTTCCTCGGACGTGAGCGCCCAGGGATGGAACAGGTCCAGGTCGAGATGGTGGTCGGCCACGTCGGCCTCATCCGGCAACCCCGCCACCGGGTCTTCGGCGGTGAAGCGCGCAATGTCATAGGCCGCCTGCACCGTCTGGCGGATGGCGGATGGCGAGAAATCGGAGGTGGACGCATTGCCTCGCTGCTTGCCCAGGTAGACCGTGACGCCGAGCGACTTGTCGCGGTTGCGCTCCACATTCTCCAGTTCGCCCTTGCGCACCGACACGCTCAGGCCGGCGCCTTCGGACACCTCGGCGGCGGCGTCGGCGGCGCCAAGATGTTTCGCGTGCGAGAGCGCCAGATCGACCAGTTCCTCGAACTGGGCGCGGGCGTACTGGAATCCGGGGAGTGGCTGGCGGGCGTCATCGGTGGCCGCGGCACGGTTCTGGGGGGCTTGGTTCATGGCGGCAGCTATGATACTTGCCGCCCTCCCTGGCCGCCGTCGAGCGCGCCGATGCCCACACCGCCACCGCATGTCCCGCAAACCCACCAAAGGTTATTTCGTCCGCGGCCAATTCGTCGCCCATGGCAGCGAACTGGACCTGGAGCTCCGGCGCGAGCTCAAAGGCTCCGTGGACATGAGCAAGACCGACCTGAAGAAAGAAAGCGACCGCCTGCAGGCCCTGGGCGAGCAGTTGCTGACGCTGCGCGCCGACCTGATGAGCCGACTGGACCTGCCGGAGAAGCTGCAGGACGCGCTGGCCGAGGCGCGGCGCATCACCAACTTTGAGGGCCGGCGCCGGCAGATGCAGTTCATCGGCAAGCTCATGCGCGCACTCGATGCGGAAACGGTGAGCGCCGTGGAGACCGTGATAGAGGAACAGCACACGGGCTCCGCCCGCGAGACGCTGAGCCTGCACCAGGCCGAACAATGGCGCGACCGCCTGATCACCGAAGACGACGCGCTGACGCAATGGCTGCAGCTCGACGCCGATGCCGACGTGCAGCATCTGCGCGCACTGATCCGCCAGGCCCGCAAGGATGCCCAGGCCGCCCATCAGGCGCAAGCCCACGCGGGCGCGCCCCTTCGCCACGGCAAGGCCTACCGGGACATCTTCCAGATCGTCAAGGCGACGCTGGGGCGCGGCAGCGACAGCGATAGCGACGACACCGGGACCGGCGCCGACACGGAAGAACCCGCATGAGCACCGCCGACACCACCGCCACCCCGGATGCCGTGCGCATCGGCATCGTTTCCATCAGCGACCGCGCCAGCAGCGGTGTCTACGAGGACAAAGGTCTGCCGGCGCTGCAGGACTGGCTCTCACGCGCCCTGAAGAACCCGTTGCACTTCGAGCCACGCCTCATCCCCGATGAGGCCGAGCGCATCAGCGCGACCCTGATCGAACTGGCGGACACGGCCGGCTGCTCGCTGGTGCTCACCACCGGTGGCACCGGCCCGGCGCCGCGCGATGTGACGCCCGAGGCCACGCTGGCCGTGGCGCACAAGGAGATGCCCGGCTTTGGCGAACAGATGCGCCAGATCAGCCTGGCCTTCGTACCCACGGCCATTCTTTCGCGCCAGGTGGCGGTGGTACGCGGCCGTTGCCTGATCATCAACCTACCCGGCCAGCCCAAGGCCATTGCCGAGACGCTGGAAGGTCTCAAGGGACCCGACGGCGTGCAGAAAGTCCATGGCATCTTCGCCGCCGTGCCGTACTGCATCGACCTGATCGGCGGCCCCTACCTCGAAACGCACGACGGTGTCTGCCAGGCTTTCCGCCCCAAGTCCGCCGTGCGCCCCTCCCGCTGAACGAAAGACCGCTCCATGAAGATCACCAAGGACACCGTCGTCACCCTCACCTTCCGCGCCACCGACGCCAAGGGCAAGGTGCTGGAAGACGGCAAGACCCCACGCGCCTACCTGCACGGCGGGTATGGCAACACGCTGCCCGGCATCGAGATGGCCCTGGAAGGCCAGGAGCCCGGCTTCGAAACCACCATCACCCTGCAACCCTCGCTGGCGTTCGGCGAGCGCGACGAAAGCCTGGTGACCACCATCCCCAAGAAGGAATTCCCCCCCGGCGTGAAGGTGGGCGGACAGCTCGAAGGCAGCGACGACAAGGGACAGCGCCACCTCTTCACCGTCACCAAGATCAAGGGCGACACCGTCCACCTCGACGGCAACCACCCCCTGGCCGGCGAGGACCTCACCTTCGCCCTCAAGGTGGTCGATGTGAAAGCCGCCTCAGCCGAAGAGATCGCCCACGGCCACGCCCACGGCGCACACGGGCATCATCACTGATCCGTCCCCCCCCGCGCCGCGCCTGCGGCGCGTCACCCCCCCAGGGGGGCGATGCCTGTGGCCCGGCAAAGCCGGTTCCACGGCATCCCCGGATGAAAGACCCATCGCGCCGGAGAGGTGGCGCTTCCCAACCCAGGGCATCGCGGAACCGGCTTTGCCGGGCCGCAGATGCCGCCCCCCTGGGGGGGGTGACGCGCCGCAGGCGCGGCGCGGGGGGGAGAAATCACTTCCCCACGAGTTGGTTGAGCTTCTCGGCTTCGAAGCATTCCTTGCGCGCAGCGTCTTCGGGGACGCAGTCGCGTTCGCGGGTCTCGGCGAGTTTTTCGATCGCCTGCCACAACAGCGCGATCTGATGTTCCTGGCTGGCGGTGGTGTCGATCAGGCCGCGCATGGCCTGGGACAGCGGGTCGTCTTCCTGGGTGATGCCGTAGGCCTGGAACTTGGGCGCTGCCTCGGTCACGTCGGCGCTTTCCCCGGACTTGCTCGGGATGATGCGGGCGGGAATGCCCACCGCCGTGGCGCCTGCGGGCACCGGCTTGATGACCACGGCATTGCTGCCGATCTTGGCGCCATCGCCGACCACGAAGCCTCCCAGCACCTTGGCGCCCGCGCTGACGACGACGTTCTTGCCCAGCGTGGGATGCCGCTTGGTGCCCTTGTAGAGCGATGTTCCTCCCAGGGTCACGCCCTGGTAGATGGTGCAGCCATCGCCGATTTCGGCGGTCTCGCCCACCACGACGCCCATGGCGTGATCGAAGAACACGCGTTCACCCAGCTTGGCGCCAGGGTGGATCTCGATGCCGGTGAACCACCGGGAGATGTGCGAGATGAAGCGCCCTGCCCATTTCAGGCCGTGGTTCCAGCACCAGTGCGCGGGCCGATGCAACCAGACGGCGTGCAGCCCGGGGTAGCAGGTGACGACTTCCCAGGTGCTGCGCGCGGCGGGGTCGCGCTCAAGGATGCACTGGATGTCGGAGCGGATACGGTCGAACATGGGCCGCAGTCTAGCCTTTGGCGCGCGCGGCGGTTTGCAGCATGGCCTTGGCGACACCTCGGAGAATGTGGATTTCTTCCTCGCTGGGTGCGGCGCGGTTGAACATCTGCTGCAGCCGGGGCATGAGTTTCTTGGGTGCCTGGGGATCGAGGAAATCCACGGCCACCAGGGCCCGCTCCAGGTGCTCGAGCATGCCGGACACGGCTCGCGCGTCGGCGGGAATGTGAACGGGCGCTGCCGCCACCGGCGCGCCGAATCCCCCCAGCGCCTGGCGCCATTCGTAGGCGATGAGTTGCACGGCGGCCGCCAGGTTGAGAGAGCCGAAGCCCGGCGCGGTCGGGATGCTCAGCGCCACATGGCAGCGGTAGACGTCTTCGTTGCGCATGCCGAAGCGCTCGCTGCCGAACAGAAAAGCCACGCCGGTGGGGAGATCGGCCTGCGGGGCGAACAGCCCCTGGAAATGCTCACGCGGCGCCCGGGTCGGCGGACCGAAGTCGCGCGGCGTCATGGCCGTGGCGCACAAGTGGCTGATGCCCTCCAGAGCCTCGTCCAGGGTATCGACGATGCGCGCCCTGGCCAGCACGTCGTTGGCGCCACTGGCGCGCTGGATGGTTTCCTCGCGGCGCAGCACATTCGCCCAGCGCGGCTGCACCAGCACCAGGTCGTCAAACCCCATGACCTTCATGGCGCGTGCGGCCCCACCGACATTGCCGGCGTGGCTGGTCTGGATGAGGACAAATCGGGTGCGCATGAAGGGCCGGGCCGGCAAAGGTAAAATCCCGCCTATTGTCGCCGCTCGCATCGCCAGCACGCGCACGCCCCGCTCATCCCCTGCCGCGCCCTCTTCCAGGGCACCGAGGAACACAATTCATGTCGTCCACACTCCACCCCATGCTCAACGTGGCCATCAAGGCCGCCCGTACCGCCGGCAACCTGATCAACCGCGCGGCGCTGGATGTGGAGGCGGTCCGCGTCTCGGTCAAGCAGACCAACGACTTCGTGACCGAGGTCGACCAGGCCGCCGAAGCGGCCATCATCGAGACCCTGCTCACCGCCTACCCCGACCACGCCATCTGGGCCGAGGAGTCGGGCCGCCGCCCTGGCAAGCACGGCGGCGCGGACCATGTCTGGATCATCGATCCGCTGGACGGCACCACCAATTTCATCCACGGCTTTCCGGTCTACTGCGTGAGCATCGCGCTCATGGTGGGCAACCGGCTGGAACAGGCCGTGATCTACGACCCCACCCGCAACGACCTTTTCTGCGCCACGCGGGGGCGCGGCGCTTTTCTCAATGACCGGCGCATCCGCGTGGCCAAGCGCACCGTGCTGCGCGACTGCCTGCTCTCCACCGGTTTTCCGTTCCGCCCAGGCGACTCGTTTCAGACCTACCTGCAGATGTTCGGCGACGTGATGCCGCGCGTGGCGGGCGTGCGCCGCCCCGGCTCGGCCGCGCTGGATCTGGCCTACGTGGCCGCGGGCTTCACGGACGGCTTCTTCGAAATGGGCCTCTCCCCCTGGGATGTGGCCGCCGGGGCATTGCTGGTCACCGAGGCCGGCGGCCTCATCGGCAACTTCACGGGCGAGTCGGATTTCCTGGAGCAGAAGGAATGCCTGGCCGCCAACCCCAAGATCTACGGGCAGTTGGTGGGGCTGACCGGCAAGTACAGCAAGTTCGCCAGCGCGGGCGACAAGGCCGCGGTGCGCCAGGCGCGCCGCAAGCCGGCACCAGAGGCGGAGCCCGGCGACGACGCCGATGAGGGTCAGGCCTGAGGCAGCTGGAAGTAGAACGCCGCGCCCGCACCTGGCGCTGACTCGGCCCACACGCGGCCGCCATGGCGCTCGATGATGCGCGCCACGATGGCCAGCCCCACGCCCATGCCCGGCACGTTCGAGCCGGGGTGCAAACGCTGAAAAAGCCCGAACAGCTTGGCGGCGTGGGCCATGTCGAAACCCATGCCGTTGTCGCGCACGTAGTAGGCGCGGCGCGCCTGCTCGAAGCCCACCAGCACCTCGGGCTCGGCCTGGTGGCGCGAGTACTTGAGGGCGTTGTCCATCAGGTTGGAGAACACCTGGCGCAACAGCGTGGCGTCGCCCAGCGCATGGGGCAGGCGCGCCACGCCAATGCGGGCATGCTCCATCTGCGGCGCTACCGTCTCGGCCACCGAGTGGGCCAGCTCGTGCATGTCCACCGGGACCGGGGCCAGATCCACCCGCACCACGCGCAGCACCTCCAGCATGTCGGTGAGCATCTGGCCCATGTGGCGCGATGAGCGCACGATGCGCTCGAACATGTCCCGCCCCACGGGGCTGAGGCGATCGGCCTCTTCCTCCAGCACGATGGCGGCGAAGCCATTGACCGAGCGCAGAGGGGCGCGCAGGTCGTGCGCGATCGAATAGGAAATAGCCTCCATGTCGCGCATGGAGCGTTCGAGCTCGGCGGTGCGTGCACTCACCCGCTGCTCCAGGCTGGCATTGAGCGCGCGCACCTGTTCCTGCGCCGCCACGCGCTCGCTGATGTCCATGTGCGTACCGGACATGAAGAGCGCGCGGTCCTGGTCGTCGCGCTGGTGCACGCGTCCGCGGGTGTTGATCCACACCCAGTGGCCGTCCTTGTGCCGCATGCGGATGTCGCATTCGTAGTACGGCGCACGCCCTTCCAGATGGTCGTCGCGGATCTTGTCGGCGCGCCGCAAGTCCTCGGGGTGAACCAAGGCCTCCCAGGTCTCGTACCGGATCGGCTGCAGTTCGCCCAGCGTGTAGCCCAGCATGCTGGCCCAGCGTTCGTTGACGGTCAGCGTGTGCGACTCCAGGTTGGTCTCCCAGATGCCCGGCCGGGTGGCTTCGAGCACCCAGGCCAGGCGCTGGCGCTGCTCGCGCAATGCCTCTTGCGCTTCGATGTAGGACGTGACATCGGTGAAGGTGCGCACCAGGCCACCATCGGGCAAGCGCCGGGACCGCACGTCCAGCGTGCGGCCGTCGCGCGTCCTGCGCCAGTAGCTGGGAGGGGTTGCCGTGTCCCCGTCCTGGCTGATGTAGTCCCGCGCATCGGGCTCCACCAACCCCAGGTCTTCGCCGAAATCGCCGCGCTCACGCTGGAACCTCACGATTTCCGCGTTGGTCGGCTGGCCACGCAGCACCGCCTCAGGCAGGTCCAGCAGCTCCAGCACGCGCTGGTTGTAGATCTGGATGCGGCCCTGCGCATCGATCTTGGTCAAACCCTGGCTGATGCTGTCGAGCGTGGCTTGCAGCAGCGCGCTCTTCTCGGCAAGGAGCTGGCTGGTGACTTCCAGGTCATGGCGGGTGCGGCGGCGCTCCGCATGGCCGCGCCACGCCAGAACCAGTTGCCGCACGGCGCCCAGCAGGGGCTGAAGAAACTCCACGTCTTCGCCGCCGTAGCCGCCAGGCTGGTTGGCCAGGCCCACCATGGCCACCAGCCGCCCCCCCACCGCGAGCGGCACACCCAGGAAGGCCGACAGCGCCGGGTGTCCCTCGGGCATCCCGCCCGAACGCAGGTCAGCGGCCGGGTCGTTGGCGATCACTGGCTCGCCGGTCCGCAGGGCATGCCCGAAAAGGGTATCCAGGTTGCGGAACGCCATGCCCTCGCTGGACTGGGCCTCGTACATCTGCCGCGATGCGGCGTCCCAGGCGATGTTGGTGATGGCGTGGGTGCGCAGGTAAGGCTGCTCGCGCTCGTCGTACAGCACCTCGCCGACGAAGCCGTAGGTGCTGCCGGTCACGCTCAAGAACGCGGCCAGCAGTCCTTCAAAGGCGCGGCGCTTGTCGTCGGCTTCGATGTAGACCGCCTGCGCCAGGCGCACAGCCTCCAGCATGCGGTGCTGGCGTTCCAGCTTCTGCGCTGCCAGGCGGCTCTGTGTCACCTCGGTGGTGAAGCCATGCCAGATGACCGTGCCGTCCGGCTCGCACTGAGGAACCGCCTCCACGCTGTACCAGTGGATGCCGCCGCGCGGCAGGCAAACGCGGTAGGTCTGGCGCCACGAAGTGAGGTGCCGGGCCGATACCGCCAGCGACTGGATCACCGCCGACCGGTCCTCCGGGTGCACGCGGTCGAACAGGATGCGCGCATCGCGCTGCAAGTCCTGCGGCTCGACCTCCAGCATCTCGCGCGCCGCGTCGTTGACGTAGGAAATCACGCTGCGCCCGTCGGGCAGCAGGCGGGCCTGGTACATCATGCCGGGCACGCGCGCGGTGATGTTCTGCAGCAGCTTGAGCTGCTCGGCCAGGCGTGCCTGCGCCTCGACTTCACCCGTGATGTCCTGCACCACGCCGAAATCGGTCTGCGGCTGCCCGGCCACCGTGGTCTGGCTGATGCGCGTGCGAAACCAGCGCTGCTGGCCATCGGGACGCTGCCAGCGGAACCTCACCTCACGGCCATCGAGCGCGGCGCGTGCGGCCAGCCAGGCCGGCCGATCATCGGGATGGATGCCGCCACGCCCCTCGCTGCGGCCGATGCGCTCCTGCGGTTGCAGCCCGGCGATCTCGTACAGGCCCAGCGACCAGGCCACCTCGTCTTCGTTCTCGACGTTGGTCCAGTGCCCCACCTGGGCCAGCTTCTCGATGGCCGCGTGCAAGGCCACCTGCTGCTGCAGCTCCGCATTGGCCGAGCGCAGCGCGTTCACGGCCTCGAACTCGCGCGTGGCCTCGGTCAGGTAGACCAGCATCAGCGGCTCCGGCCCTGCATCCAGCACACGGGTGTGCAGGCGCACCCGGTGGGCCACGCCATCACGCAGGCACAGGTACTGCAGGTCGTCGCCGGCCCCGTTTTCCAGGCGGGCCAGGAAACGCTTGCGTTCATCGTGGTCCTTCCAGTGGCCGAGTTCGACCGTGGTCCGGCCCAAGGCCGCCTCGCGGCCCAGCCCTGTCAGCGCCAGCCAGGCGTCGTTGACGGCCAGCAGCATGCCGTCGCTCACGCGCGAAATGCTGGCCGCCAAGGGCGACGCCATGAAGAACATCTCGAACGGCAGGCCTGTCGTCGCGTCGAAGGCGGGCGGACGGCCCGGGTCGGGGGCGGAGGAATGGGAAGTGGCGGCGGCCATGCGTGCGGTGGTTGGGGGCCCGGGAAGAACACCGGATCACGCACAAATTGTGCCGGATGATCGGCACCCCACCTGTCTCCGGCGCCCGGCGGCAAACGGATGCGGCGGTCAGCCCAGGCGCAGCGCCATCACGCCAGCGACGACGACCCCGGTGCCGATGGCCCTTTGCAGGCCGAACTTCTCTTTCAGCAGCACCGTGCCCAATATGGCGGCAAACAGCACCGAGGTCTCGCGCAGGGCCGCCACGCTGGCCACCGGCGCGCGGGTCATGGCCCACAGCGCAATGGCATACGAACCCAGGGAGGCTGCGCCGCCCAGCAGCGCCCAAGGCCAGCGGCCGCGCGCATAGGCCATCGCCTGCACCCGGCCGGCCGGCCCGCGCTGCCACCACAGGAGCGCAGGGTAGGCCAGGCTGTTGGCGACGAACAGCGCCAGCACATAGCGCAAGGCGTGGCCTCCGGCGCTGGCCTCGGTACGCACTCCCAGGCCGTCAACCACGGTATAGGCCGCGATGATGACGGCATTGGCGACCGCATACAGCAAGGCCTTGCGGTGGTGCAGCGCCTCCCCGGGCCGGGCCAGCCCGACCAGGGCAACGCCACAGGTGATGCCAACCACGCCGATCCAGGCCATCGCGCTGGGCGACTCACCGATCAGGCTGCCGCTGCCCAGGGCCACCAGCAGCGGCGCGAGGCCGCGCATGATGGGATACGTCAGGCCCAGTTCGCCATGCTGGTAGGCGCCCACCAGCGCGATGTAGTAGCCCACATGGATGAGTGCCGAGGCGGCGATGAAGGGCAGGCTGGCCGCACCGGGCAGGCCCACCACCGCGAGCAGCGGCAAGGCCACCACGGCGCCCAGCAAGTGCAGCAGCGCGGTGTCCAGAGCCTTGTCGCCACCGCTCTTGATGAGCGCGTTCCAGCCCGCGTGCATCAGGGCACCGGCCAGCACGGCGGCCACGACGGGCCAGGTCAGCGACATCATCGGGAGAGGTCAGGGCGTCAAGGGGAAAGAGGCCTATTGTGTGGCACGTCGGCCTGGCCAGCCGGCAGCCATCCCATAAGATGTCGGGCTGCGCTGGCGCCCCCCGCCCGCCGCCGCCTCCGCGAACGCCGCCCCGATGAGCCCACACGCCTCCGAACTCTCCAAGCACACGCCGATGATGCAGCAGTACCTCAGCCTCAAGGCAGGGTACCCGGACACGCTGCTGTTCTACCGCATGGGCGATTTCTACGAGCTGTTCTATGCCGATGCGGAAAAGGCCGCGCGGCTGCTGGACATCACACTCACGCAGCGCGGCCAGTCGGCGGGCGTGCCGGTGGTCATGGCCGGCGTGCCTTTCCACTCGGTCGATACCTACCTTGCCCGGCTGATCAAGCTGGGCGAATCGGTGGCGATCTGCGAGCAGGTCGGCGATGTGTCGACCGCCAAGGGACCGGTCGAACGCAAGGTGGTGCGTGTGGTCACGCCCGGTACCCTGACCGACAGCGAACTCCTCTCCGACAAGGCCGAGGCGCTGCTGATGGCGGTGCACCCTGGCGCGCGCACCGGCTGTGGCCTGGCCTGGATGTCGGTCACGCAGGGCATCGTGTTCCTGGCCCAGTGCGCCAGCGACGAACTCGGCGACTGGGTGGCGCGCGTGGCACCGGGCGAACTGCTCTACAGCGCCGACGCCACCCCCGCATTCGAAAAAAGCGTGCTGTCGCTGTCCGGCCAGAGCGGTGCGCAAGGCAACCGGCTGGTCGCCGTGGTGCGCCCGGCGTGGGCTTTCGACGCCGGGCTGGGCCAGCGCAAGCTGCTGGAGCAGCTGGAGGCCGCGAGCCTGGCCGCCTGGGACGCCCAGGACCTGCCCGACGCGCACGCTGCCGCCGCCGCGCTGCTGCAGTACGCCGAGCACACCCAGGGCCGGGCGCTCACCCATGTGCGCAGCCTGCAGGTGGCGCGCAGCGACGAGCGCATCGACCTGCCGGCCAACACGCGCCGCAACCTGGAGCTCACCCAGACCCTGCGTGGCGAACCCAGCCCCACGCTGTTCTCGCTGCTGGACACCTGCTGCACCGGCATGGGCAGCCGCATGCTGCGCCACTGGCTGCTCGAACCCCGGCGAGATCGCAGCGAAGCACGCGCACGGCTCGCCGCCATCGCCAGCTTGCGCGGCGGACTGTGGCAGACCCTGCGGCAGTCGCTCAAGGGCGCCAGCGACGTGGAGCGCATCACCGCCCGCACGGCGCTGCGCCAGGTCAAGCCGCGCGAACTGGTGGGCCTGGGTCAGACGCTGGAACGCGCCCGCCACCTGGCGCGCCAGTTGGGTCCGCAGGATGCCGGCGGCCTGTTGCAGGACATCGCTGGCCGGTTGACGCCACCGGACGGCTGCGCCGAGCTGCTGCGAGCGGCGCTGCTGCCCGAGCCCGCCGCCCTGGTGCGCGACGGTGGTGTGATCGCCGATGGCTTCGATGCCGAACTCGATGAACTGCGCGGCATCCAGAACAATTGCGATGGTTTCCTGGTGGACCTGGAGCAGCGCGAGCGCGCGCGCACCGGCATTGCCAATCTGCGCGTGCAGTTCAACAAGGTGCACGGCTTCTACATCGAGGTCACGCAAGGCCAGGCCGCCAAGGTGCCCGACGACTACCGCCGCCGCCAGACGCTGAAGAATGCGGAGCGTTTCATCACCCCCGAACTCAAGGCGTTCGAGGACAAGGCCCTGTCCGCGCAGGACCGCGCCCTGGCGCGCGAAAAATGGCTCTACGACCAGTTGCTGGACCAGTTGCAGGACCAGGTGCCCGCGCTGACCAGGCTGGCCCGAGCGATGGCGGCGCTGGACGCGCTCTGCGCCCTGACCGAGCGCGCGCTCACCCTGAACTGGTGCGAGCCTCAGTTCGTGCCCGAGCCGTGCATCGACATACGCGGCGGACGCCACCCGGTGGTGGAGGCTCGCCTGAATGAAACCAGCGGCGGCAGCTTCATCGCCAACGACACCGTGCTGGGTCCCAGGCAGCGCATGCAGGTGATCACCGGCCCCAACATGGGCGGCAAGAGCACCTACATGCGGCAGGTCGCGGTCATCGTGCTGCTGGCCAGCATGGGCAGTTGCGTGCCCGCGCGCAGTTGCCGCCTGGGGCCGATCGATGCGATCCACACCCGCATTGGCGCGGCCGACGATCTGGCCAACGCGCAGTCCACCTTCATGGTGGAGATGACGGAGGCCGCGCAGATCCTGCACGCGGCCACCCCCGAGAGCCTGGTGCTCATGGACGAAATCGGCCGAGGCACCTCCACCTTCGACGGCCTGGCCCTGGCCGGCGGCATTGCCACCCACCTGCACGACAAATCACGCGCTTTCACGCTGTTCGCCACGCACTACTTCGAACTCACCGAATTCCCCGCCGGCCACCACGCAGCGGTGAACGTGCACGTGAGCGCCACGGAGGCCGGCGGCAAGTCCGGGGGCATCGTGTTCCTGCACCAGATCGAACCGGGACCGGCCAGCCGCAGCTATGGCATCCAGGTTGCACGGCTGGCCGGCGTGCCCGGCGGCGTGGTGCAGCATGCGCGCCACGCGCTGGCGGCCCTCGAAGCGCAAAGCGAGGAAAGCCGCAGCCAGGTCGACCTGTTCGCGCCACCGCCTGCCACACTGGAACCTGAAGTACATCCGCTGGAGACGGCGCTGGCCGCGATAGACCCCGACACCCTGAGTCCACGCGAAGCGCTGGAACAGCTCTACACCCTCAAGAAACTCGCCACTTCATCATGACTTACTGCGTCGCCGTCAAACTCAACGCGGGCATGGTCTTCCTTTCGGACTCGCGCACCAACGCGGGCCTGGACCAGATCAGCACCTTCCGCAAGATGATCGTCTATGAAAAACCGGGCGATCGCTTCATGTGCCTGCTCTCGGCGGGCAACCTGAGCATCTCGCAATCGGTGCGCGAAATTCTGCAGATCGAACAGATAGAGGATGCCGATGGCGGCGAGCCCATCACCATCTGGAATGCCAAAAGCATGTTCGATGCCGCACGCGTGCTGGGCTCGGCGGTGCGGCACGTGTACGAACGCGACGGCGAGGCCTTGCAGCGCGCCGGCGTGGAGTTCAACGTCTCCATGATCTTCGGCGGCCAGGTCCACGGCGAGGGCATGCGCCTGTTCCAGGTCTATTCGGCGGGCAACTTCATCGAAGCCACGTCCGAAACCCCTTTCTTCCAGATCGGCGAATCCAAGTACGGCAAACCTGTGCTGGACCGCGTCATCACGCCCGAGACGCCGCTGGACGAAGCCGCCAAGTGTGTGCTGGTCTCCATGGACTCCACGCTCAAATCCAACCTCTCCGTGGGCCTGCCGCTGGATCTGGCGGTGTACGAAGTGAACCGCCTGCAGTCGGACAAGATCACCTGCATCGACGACAACAACCCCTATTTCCGCATGGTGCACAACACCTGGGGACAGAAGCTGCGCGAGGTGTTTGACAGCATCGAGCACCCGACCTGGGACGGTGCGCACACCGAGGTGCCTCTGCTGTGCAGCGGCCCACGCAGCAAGCCCCTCAAGAAGATCACCAACCCGAAAGAAAAACTCATCTGAGGTTCGGCGTTGAGCGTTCGGCGTTGAGTGAAGCGGAGTCCCCGCCCAACGCCCAACGCCCAACGCTCAACGCTCAACACCCATGTCCCTCATCATCTTCTCGCACGCCAACAGCTTTCCGGCCAGCACCTACGCGGTGCTGTTCAAGTCGCTGCGCGGGCGCGGCCATGCGGTGCGTGCGGTGGATCGCTTCGGCCATGATCCGCGCTACCCCGTCACCAGCAACTGGCCACATCTGGTCCAACAACTGGCCGACTTCGCGGCTCCGGAGATTCAGCGCCATGGGCGCGGTGCCTGGCTGGTCGGGCATTCGCTGGGCGGCTTCCTCAGCCTCATGTGCGCGGCGCGCCATCCCCGGCTCGGCGGCCATGCCGTGCGCGGCGTGGTGCTGATCGACTCCCCCGTGCTGGGAGGCTGGCGCGCTCGCACGCTGGAGCTCATCAAGCGCACACAGCTCGTGGGCTCGGTCTCGCCCGGCAAGATCAGCCGGCGGCGCCGGCACCAATGGCCCGACACCGAGGCGGTGCGCGCGCACTTTGCCTCCAAGAAGGCCTTCGCGGCCTGGGACCCGCAGGTGCTGCACGACTATGTGGAACACGGCACGCTGGCGCACATCGATGCACAGGGCCGGCCTCAGCGCGTGCTCGCCTTCGAGCGGGATGTCGAGACGGCCATCTACAACACCTTGCCCCACAACCTGGACCGCCTGTTGCGCCGCCATCCGCTGCAGTGCCCCGTAGGCTTCATCGGCGGCACCCGCTCGCTGGAGATGAAACAGGTGGGCATGGGCATGACGCACAGGCTCGTGGGTCGACAGCACCCAGAGCGCCTCGTCATGGTGGAGGGGAGCCACCTCTTTCCGATGGAAAGGCCGCAAGAAACCGCCACCGCCATCGACACCCTGCTCCAGAAGCTCGCACGATCCCGAGGCGATCCGGTATAACGCGGTCAGCGTCCAGCCACCGCCCACCCCAGCCGCACCACCCCCTCTCTTCCCGCCGATGACCACCACCACGCCACAGGGGACGTCCCGGACCCAGCGGCTCTGGCAGAAACTGGCAGAGTGGGACCCCGAGCGGCAAAACCAGTGGAAACGTTATGCGTTGGCCCTGGCGGTCACGCTGCTGGCGGCGTGGCTGCGCACCGTGCTGGCGCCCGCGGAAGCGGGTGGGCGGTTCATTTCGCTTTCGCTGGCCGCGGCCATCGCCGCGCTCTACGGCGGTTTTCGCGCCGGCATGTTCAGCACCCTGGTGGGCATGGTGCTGGTCAACTTCCTCATGGTGCGGCCGTACTTCAGCTTTTCCTTCGAGGACCCGACGGACGCCTTCTGGCTCAACCTCTGGCACCTGGTCACGCAGTTCGTGGTGGTGGGCTCGATCTCTTTCATGCAGAGACAGAACCGCGCCCTGCGCGAGACCTCGGCGCTGCTCAAGGAAAGCCACCGCAAGCTTTCCGACACCTTCGAACAAGGCGCCACCGGCATGGCGCACAGCCACATCGACGGCCGCTGGATACGGTTCAACCAGACCTACTGCGACATCGTGGGCTACACCAAGGAGGAGATGGCGCGCCTGCATTTCCGCGACTTCACCCACCCGCAGGATCTGGCGCTGGACATGCACCAGCTCCAGCGCACGCTCGATGGCGAAATCACGCACTACAGCTTCGAGAAACGCTACATCCACAAGCAAGGCCACACGATCTGGGTGAACCTGACCCTCTCCCTGGTGCGCACCGAGTCCGGCGAGCCGGACTACCTGATCGCGGTGGTGCAGGACATCACGGCGCGCAAGATGACGGAAGAGGCGCTGCGCACCAACGAACAGCTGCTGCGCCAGGCCCACCGCATGGCCGGCCTGTCGAGCTGGCAGGCCGACGTCGCAACGCGCCGCTTCACCACGCTGGCCGGCTCGCACGAGATGCTGAACCTGCCCAACGCCGAGTTCAGCGACGAGGAACTGCTGGCGATGACACACCCCGACGACCGCGCCATGGTCATGCAGCGCTGGGCACAGGCGGTCAAGGGAGAACGCAAGTACGACATCATCTACCGGCTGCTGTTTGGCGGCGAGGAGCGCTGGTTCTGGGTGCAGGCCGAGTTCGAGCGCAATGCCAAGGGGCGCGCGGTGCGTGCGCTGGGCGTGACGCAGGACGTGACCCACCGCAAACGCCATGAGATGGAGATCCAGCGGCTCAATGCCACGCTGGAGCAGCGCATAGGCCAGCGCACGCAAGCCCTGGCCGACGCCTACGAAGAGCTGGAGAGCTACTCCTATGCGGTGGCGCACGACCTGCGATCGCCGCTGCGCATCATCAACGGCTTCGCCCAGGCGCTGCGCGAAGACAACCCGGCCATGGACACACAGAGCCAGTCCCACCTGGACCGCATCATGGGTGCGAGCAAGAAGATGGGCGAACTGATCGACGGGCTGCTCTCGCTTTCGCAGTTCGCGCGCGGAGAACTGCGGCGCGAACCGCTGGACCTCAGCGCCATCGCCACCCGGCTGCTGGAAGAGTTCGCCGCCACCGAGCCGCAACGCCAGGTGCAATGGCAAGTGGAGCCTGGCCTGCTGGCGTCGGGCGACCCGCCGCTGGTGGAAGCGCTGTTGCAGAACCTGCTGCACAACGCCTGGAAGTACACCGCGCAGACACCGCAGGCCCTGGTGCGCGTTTACCGCGAACAGCGCGGAGCTTCCGGGTACTTCTGCGTCAGCGACAACGGCGCGGGTTTCGACATGGCGCGCGCGGCCAAACTGTTCCAGCCTTTCCAGCGCCTGCACATGCCGCACGAGTTCAGTGGGCTGGGCATCGGTCTGGCCACGGCCCGCCGCATCGTGCAGCGCCACGGAGGCGACATGCAGGCCGAAGCGGCGCCAGGCCAGGGCGCGACCTTCCGCTTCACGCTGGGCTGACACCCGCCACGAGGTGTCAGCCCTCGCTCACTCGTGCCGCAAGGCCTGGATGGGCAGCAGCATCGATGCGCGCCGGGCGGGGTAGAAGCCGAAGAACACCCCCACGAAAGCGGAGAAGCCCGCGGCCAGCACGATGGAGTTCAGCGTCATGCTCACCTGCCAGCCGGCGAACTGTCCGACCGCCCAGGTGGCCACGGCCCCCAGCACCACGCCGATGGCGCCACCCAACAGGCTGAGCGTGACCGCCTCGATCAGGAACTGCGTGAGGATGTCGCGCGCTCTGGCGCCGACCGCCATGCGCAGGCCGATCTCGCGCGTGCGCTCGGTCACGCTCACCAGCATGATGTTCATGATGCCGATGCCGCCCACCACCAGGCTCACGCCCGCCACCGCCGACAGCAGCAACGTCATCACCTGGCTGGACGCCTCCTGCGCCTGCAGGATCTCGGTGAGGTTGCGCACGGTGAAGGGATCGTCCGCACCGGGTTGCACGCGCTTGCGCTGGCGCAGCAGTTCCTTGATGGCGTCCTCGGCCACCTGCATGCTCTGGCCTTCGTACACCTTGACGTTGATGGAGCCCACGCGCTTGAGGCGTCCGCCGCCACTGCCCTGTATGCGGTTGCGGTAGGTCGCGATGGGCACCACGATGACGTCGTCCTGGTCCTGGCCCATCGAGTTCTGGCCCTTGCGCTCCAGCAAGCCGATCACGGTGACCGGCACCCCTTTGATGCGAATCACCTGGTCGATGGGATCCTGGTCACCAAAGAGCTCACGGGCCACGGTCTGGCCGACGATGGCCACCTTGGCGGCACCCTGCATCTCGGCCGCCTCGAACAGCCGGCCATTGGCCAGCGGCCAGTCGCGCGCCTCCAGGTAGTCGTTGGTGGTGCCGAACACCGATGTCGCCCAGTTGGTGTTGCCTGCCACCACCTGGGCACTGGTGCGCGAGCTCGGCGCGGCCACCTGCACCTCTGGCACTTCCAGGGCAATCGCCTGCGCATCGTCCTCGGTGAGGCTCTGGCTGGTCTGCGCGCCCAGGCGCACGCCGCCGGAGGTCACGCCTCCCGGGATGACCAGCATGATGTTCGAACCCAGGCCCTTCATCTGCTCCTGCACGCGGGCCGTGGCACCGGCACCGACCGCGATCATGGTGATCACCGCCGCCACGCCGATGATGATGCCCAGCATGGTGAGGATGGAGCGCAGCGCGTTGGAGGCCAGCGCGCGCCAGGCACTGCGCAGGGCGGCAAGAAAGTTCATGGCGCGGCCTCCTCGGTGGCATGGCGCACCGGGGTCTGCGCCACATCCTCGACGATGCGACCGTCGCGGAACACCAGGCGGCGGCGCGCCCAGGCAGCGATGTCGGGTTCGTGCGTCACCAGCACCACCGTGATGCCCTGGTCGTTGAGGTCGGCCAGCAGCCGCATGATGTCTTCGCTGGTGCGCGTGTCCAGCGCGCCGGTGGGTTCGTCGGCCAGGATGAGCTGTGGCTCGTTGACCAGGGCGCGCGCGATCGCCACGCGCTGCTGCTGGCCTCCGGAGAGTTCGGCCGGCGTGTGGCCGGCTCGCGCGCCCAGGCCCACGCGGTCCAGCGCCAGCAGGGCACGCCGGTGACGCTCGGCCGTGGACACCCCGGCGTAGACCATGGGCAGTTCCACGTTCTCCTGGGCGCTGGTGCGCGGCAGCAGGTTGAACTGCTGGAACACGAAGCCGATGCGCCGGTTGCGCACCCGGGCCAGAGCGTCGCCGTCGAGCGATTCCACCGCTTCACCGGCCAGGCTGTAGTGGCCACTGGTGGGGCGGTCCAGGCAACCCAGGATGTTCATCAGCGTGGACTTGCCCGATCCCGACGCACCCATGATGGCCACGAAGCCACCTTTCTCGATCTGCAGGGAAACGCCGTCCAGGGCATGCACTTCCTGGTCGCCCATGGCATAGGTCTTGACGAGGTCCCGCGCATCGATGAGAGGGGCGCTGCTGCTGTTCATGGCCATCCTCAGAACGGCATGCGAGGACCGGTCGCTCCCCGGGCGGGTGTGCTGCCGCTGGCACTGGCCGCGCCGCCGATGACGCCAGTAACCACCGTGGCACCTTCGACCAGCGACGCGGCATCCGGCGAATCAGGAGACACCAGCAATTCGGTGCTGGTGCCGTCGCTCACGCCCAGGCGCACGTCGTAGGCCACGGGCTTGCCATCGGCCTCCAGCAGGAAAAGGCGCCCGCGCGAGCTGGCCCCGCGTCCGAAGCCGCCACCAGCGGCCGTGGCGCGCTGCGGCGCACCACTGCCCGCCCGGGCCGGCGCGCCACCGTTCGCGTTGCCGCCTGGCGCCGACGCGGCCGCCTGCGGCGCATCCGCCGGACCTGCGGGCGCCGCCCGCGTGGCGGGCTCCACACCAGGCAAGCGCACGCGCAGGGCGGCGTTGGGCACCTTGAGCACGCTCTCGCGCGAGGCGGTGACCACGCGCACATTCGCCGTCATGCCCGGCAGCAGCCGGCCACTGTGGTTGGCAAAACTCACCACGGCGACATACGTCACCACGTTGGACACGTTGGTGGCCGCCTTGCGGACCTGGCTCACCTCGCCCTCGAAGTGCTGACCGGGAAACGCGTCCACCGTGAAACTGGCTTTCTGCCCCGGTCGGATGCGCCCGACATCCGCCTCGTCGATGCTGGCATCGACCTGCATGTCGGAGAGGTTCTGGGCAATCACGAACAGCTCCGGCGCCTGCAGGCTGGCGGCCACGGTCTGCCCCTGCTCTACCGTGCGCTTGATGACGATGCCATCGACCGGCGAGGTGATGCGGGTGCGCGAGAGGTCCACCCGCGCCTGCGCCAGCGCCGCTTCGCGCTGCGCCACGTTGGCCTGCGCACTCTGGATCTGCGCCTGGCTCACGCCCAGCAGGGCCTGCGAGGCCTTGAGCGCCTCCTGCGCCGAGTTGAGCGCCGCGCGGGTGCGGTCGGCCTCGCTCTGCGCGATGAAGCCCTGCGCCACCAGGCTGACATTGCGTTCGTGCGCACGCCGCGCCTCGGCCAGGTCGGTCTCCGCACGCGACACATTGGCCCGGCTGGAAGCGGTATTGGCCATCGCGATCTGCACCGCCGCACGCGCCGCGTCAACATCGGCCTGGGCGGAGCGAACCCGGTACTCGAAAGTCTGGGGATCGATTTCAGCGATGAGCTGGCCGGCCTTGACCTCGGTGTTGAAGTCCACGTGCACCGCGCGAATCTGGCCCGAAACCTGGGTGCCCACCGACACCTGCGTGACCGGGTTGACCGTGCCGCTGGCCGACACCGACGCTTGCAAAGGCCCCTTCTCGATCACGGCCGTGCGGTACTGCACGGCCGGCTGCGCATGGCGCTGAGCCCACCACCAGCCACCACCCGCGAGCAGCGCCAGCACCACGAGGCTCGATATCCAGGTCTTCGTTTTCTTCATGGTTCCCATTGTAGGAACCGCCCCGCGCCCCACGTCTCCAGCGGGTTTCCAGAGGGTATCGCTTGTGTAAAGCCGCACGCCGTCGCCTGCATTTCACGCCCGCCGGCGGCATCTGGCGCCACGACTCCGCGCCTCCGTCGCATGCCGCTGGCGGGCGGTCCGGGTGCCGGTCACAGTGCGGACCCAGCCCCTCACGGAGACCCGAGCGATGACCCTCACACCCCTTGTTGCCGTCCACATGACCGCCGCCCTGGCGGCCCTGGCCATCGGCCCGGTCGCCCTCTGGGCACGGCGCCAGGCGTCCGGGCCGCGCCCGAGGCTGCACCGGGCCGCCGGCTACGCCTGGGCCACGCTGATGCTGGTCACCGCCATCTCGGCCATTTTCATCCGCGACTTCTCGCTGCCAAACATCGCCGGCTACACCCCCATCCACCTGCTGGTGCCGGTGTCCCTGGGCGGGCTGTTCCTGGCCTTCAGGTACCTGCTGCGCGGCAACATCCGCGGCCACCGTGCCGCCATGATCGGGCTCTACCTCGGGGCGTGTGTCGTGGCGGGAGCCTTCACCCTGCTGCCCAACCGCTACCTCGGCCAACTGGTGTGGGGCCAGTGGCTGGGCCTGCTCTGACCC
This sequence comes from Hydrogenophaga sp., assembly GCF_026125785.1. Classification (GTDB taxonomy): domain Bacteria; phylum Pseudomonadota; class Gammaproteobacteria; order Burkholderiales; family Burkholderiaceae_C; genus Hydrogenophaga. Next base: position 51,183 of record NZ_JAHCKL010000005.1, on the reverse strand, counting down.
CCTTTTCCATCCAACCACGGAGATCACCATGCGCCACGCCATCACACACCTGTCCGATGAGGAACTTGAACGCCACGCCCGCCGCCGGGCTGGTGCCCGCATGGGCTGGTACATCCACGCCCTGGTGTTCCTGGTCGTCAACGCCATGCTCGCCGCACTCTCCTTCAGCAGCGGCCGCCAATGGGCGATCTACCCGGCGCTGGGCTGGGGCCTGGGCCTGCTGCTGCATGGCGTGGGCGTGTGGTTCGCCTTGGGCGGTGGTGGTCTGCAGGAACGGCTGGTGGCCGAGGAACGCGAACGCCTGCAGCGCCAGCGCCAGGGCGGTCGCTGACCGCAGCACCGACATGCGGGATACTGGAACCATGCCGCCCATCTCCCGTGCCACCGTTGTTCGCCACGCGCTGCGCGCCGCGGTGTTCAACACCGTCATCGCGCTGGCGATCACCGCCGTGCTCGGAGACCGATTCGCCTACAACCTCCTGTACGCCCAGTGCATTGGCCTGTCGATCTGGCTGCTGATCGACGGTGGGCGCTACCTCCTCCACCCCAGCGGCTGGCCCGGCGTCGTCCCCATGGCGATGCTGGTGTTCGGCGCGGTGCTGGTCGCCTACCCGGCGGGCGCCATCGTCGCCAACCTGCTGCTGCAACGCGACTGGATGCACGGGCTGAACAACTTCCCGCGCGCCACCGTGGGCCTGCTTCTGATGTCGCTGAGCGCAGCCGCCTTCGGCGCCTACTACTTCACCAGCCGGGCCATGCTGGCCGGCGCACGCCTGGCCCAGGAAGAGGCCCAGCGCCAGGCAAGCGAAGCCCGGCTGCGCCTGCTGGAGAGCCAGCTCGAACCCCACATGCTGTTCAACACCCTGGCCAACCTGAGGGCCTTGATCGGCACCGATCCCGCGCGCGCCACGGCGATGCTGGACCGCCTCAACGACTTCCTGCGCGCCACGCTGACCGCCTCGCGCAGCGAAGCCACCGCTGGCCGCCACACCCTGGCCAACGAGTTCGCCCGACTGCGGGACTATCTGGAACTCATGGCCGTGCGCATGGGCCCGCGCCTGCGCTACCAACTGGACCTGCCCGAGGAACTGGCTGGCCTGCCCATGCCACCCCTGCTGCTGCAGCCGCTGGTGGAGAACTGCATACGCCACGGTCTGGAGCCCAGCCGGACCGGCGGCGAAGTGCATGTGGGTGCGCGGCGCGAGGGTGGCGGATTGGTACTGGAGGTCAGCGACACCGGCGTCGGCTGCGAAGCGTCACCGGCTCCCGGCTTTGGCCATGCGCAGGTGCGCGAACGTCTCGCCAATGCCTACGGCGGCCGCGCGAACCTTGCCTGGCACAGTGGTCCGGGCGCAGGCACCCGGGCCGTGCTGACACTGCCCTGGCCCAACGACAACCCGCTTACCGCTGCCCCATGAACGCCACCGCCCTGATCGCCGAAGACGAGCCCTTGCTGGCGCAAGCCCTTCAGGCCGAACTGGCCCGCGCGTGGCCGGCGCTGCAGGTCGTGGCCATGGTGGGCGATGGAAGCAGCGCCGTGGCGCAGGCCCTGTCCCTGCAGCCCGACGTGCTGTTCCTGGACATTCGCATGCCAGGCCAGAGCGGCCTGCAGGCCGCCGCCGACCTGGCCGACGAATGGCCGTCACAGGGAGGTCGCCCGTTTCCCGCGCTGGTGTTCGTCACCGCCTACGACGACTACGCGGTACAGGCCTTCGAGACCCAGGCGGTGGACTACGTGCTCAAACCGGTGCAATCACAGCGGCTGGAACGCACCGTGCGGCGTGTGCAGCAGGTGCTGGCCCAGCGGCGCTCGTCCCCGGTCGACGCGCTGCTGGACGAGCGCACGCTGTCGCGCCTGCGCACCCTGCTGGCCGCAGGCGACGCCGCCACGGCAGCGCCTGCGGTGGTCGCCGCGCCGCGCCTGCAGATGATCGCGGCCAGCGTCGGGCAAAGCATCCGCATGGTGCCGCTCGCCGACGTGCTGGTCTTCGAGGCAGCCGACAAGTACGTTCGCGTACTCACAGCGGGTGGCGAGGTGCTGATCCGCACGCCGCTCAAGGAATTGCTGCCACAGCTGGACCCGGCCGAGTTCTGGCAGATCCACCGTGGCACCGTGGTGCGCGCCGACGCCATCGACAGCGTGACACGCAACGAAGCGGGACGCCTGAGCCTGCGCGTGCGCGGCAGGCCCGAGGCACTGGCCGTGAGCCGGCTCTATGCCGAGCGCTTCAAGGCGATGTGATCAACCCACCGCCCGCGCGCTGCTCAGCGGTGGCCATGGCGATGGCGGTGACCACGGCGGTCATCCCAGCGCGGCCCGTAACCCCAGCCGGGGCCGTACACGGGACGCGGCGCCACCACCACCGGGCGCGGCGCGTAGTACACCGGCGGCGGTGCGTAGTAGACCGGTGGCGGCGCGTAATAGACGGGACGGGGTGCGACATACACCGGACGCGGCGCCACATACACGGGTGGCGGCGCATAGTAGACCGGCGGTGCGTTGGACACGCCCACGGCCACGCCCGGAGAGTTCACGCCGATGGACCAGTACACGTCGCTGCGGGCATGGGCCTGGGAGCCCACGGTGGACAAGGCCCAGGCACCAGCGGCCAGCGCCGCGATGCTCAAGCCACGGGCCCAGGCGGACGTCCGGCTCCAGGGGGTTTGGAAGGTCTGGGTGTTCATGAGGGGACTCCTTGGTCAGGGCGGCTGGGCGCCCCGTGGGTGTATTACAGGCAATCCCGCGTTAACCTGTTCCATATGCACAGTCAAAGTCGTTGCCAGACGTAACTCGCCCTCTTGAACTTGGGAGCCCAATGACGAACACCCACCCTTCTGACCCGACCGGCGCCCAGGCCGTGCTGGACTTCTGGCTGGGTGATGGCCTGCGGCGCGGCTGGTGCTCCGACCAGCGCGACGATCTCTGGTTCGGCGGCGGGGCCGAACTCGACGCCCGCATCCGCGAGCGCTTCGGCGACCTGGTGGCACAGGCCGTCGACGGCGGCCTGCGAGGTTGGGAAGCCCGTATAGACACCCGCCTGGCGCTGGTGCTGCTGCTGGACCAGTTCACCCGCAACGCCTTCCGAGGCCAGGCCCGCGCGTTTGCCGGCGACCCCCGGGCGCAGGCGCTGGTGCGCCAGGCCCTGGCAGAAGGACAGGACGAGCACCTGGCTACCGTGGGGCGCGTATTTCTCTACATGCCGCTGGTGCATGCCGAAGACCTGGCCCTGCAAGACCAGAGCGTGGGCCACTTCGCCCGCCTGTGCGAGACCTGCGCGCCCGAGTTGCGCGAGACGCTGCAACGCCATCTGCACTTCGCGCGGCTGCACCGGGACATCGTGCTGCGGTTCGGCCGATTTCCGCACCGCAACGCGGCGCTGGGCCGGCACAGCACCGCCGAGGAAATCGCCTTTCTCAAGGACGGGCCGCGCTTCGGCCAGTAGCGCCCCAGCGTCATCGGAACGACCTGCACGGGTCACGACAACGTCACATCGGGCTCATACAACCGGGGGTTTCCATTCTCCCCCGACCGTCGAACCCCATGAGACCACCCATCCGACTGCGCCTGTTCTCCGCCTCCCTTGTCATGCTTGCCGTGCTCGCCGCCTGCGGCGGTGGCAGCGACAGCGCGCCCACACCCACCCCCGACCCCACCACGCCGGCCCCGACCCCGGAGGCCACGCCCGTTGGCCTCACGCTGGAAAAGATCGGCGGCTTCAGCACCGGCCAGTTCGGCGTGAGCGCGGCTGAAATCCCCGCCTACGACGCCGCGAGCAAGCGGCTCTTCGTGGTGAATGCCCAACTGGGCGCGGTCGACGTGCTCGACCTCTCCAACCCCGCCCACCCGGTGAAGGTCAGCGTGCTCGATGCCACCGCGGTGCTCGCCGGCGCGGAGATCAACAGCGTGGCGGTGCACGATGGCATCGTGGCCGTGGCCATCCAGGCACCGGTCAAGACCGATCCGGGGCGCATGGCGCTGTACCGCGCCAGCGACCTGTCCTTCATCAGCGCCGTGACCGTCGGCGCGCTGCCCGACATGGTGACCTTCACGCCTGACGGCAAGACGGTGCTGGTGGCCAACGAGGGAGAACCCAGCGACGACTACCAGATCGACCCCGAGGGCAGCGTGAGCGTGATCGACGTGCGCAACCTCGCCGCGCCGGTGGTGCGCACCGCCGGCTTTGCCGCATTCAATGGGCAGGCGGCTGCCTTGCGCGCCGCAGGCGTGCGCATCTATGGCCCCGGCGCCAGCGTGGCGCAAGACCTTGAACCCGAATACATCACCGTCTCCGCCGACGGCGCCACCGCCTGGGTGACCCTGCAGGAGAACAACGCACTCGCCAAGGTCGATATCGCCAGCGCCACGGTCACCGACATCCTGCCGCTGGGCACCAAGGACCATGGCGTGGCGGGCAACGAACTCGACGCCTCGGACACCGATGGCAAGACCATCAACATCCGGACCTGGCCTGGCGTGCGGGGCATGTACCAGCCCGATGCCATGGCCTCCTACACCGTGGGCGGCCAGACCTACCTGGTCACGGCCAACGAAGGCGACGCCCGTGCCTGGGGCGAAGACAACGCGGCCTACTGGGGCGGCGATGCCACCAAGGGTTTCGTGGAAGAGTTCCGCGTCAAGCACCTGGTCAACAAGAACGGCTGGGCCTCCCGTGCGGGCGACGATCTGCCACCCCAGCTCAATGCCATGGCCGCCGGTGGCCTGCTCGATCCGGCCACCTTCGGCTACTGCGGCGCCATCGCCGGCGACCCCGCGGGATGCCGCGCCGACGCCGCGCTGGGCCGCCTGAACATCAGCTGGACCATGGGCTACCGCACCAACCCCGACGGCTCACCCATGATGTTCAATGCCGCCGGTGCGCAGGATCCCGCCGGCAACCGGCTCATGTACGACCAGCTCTACGCCTACGGCGCGCGCTCCTTCAGCATCTGGAATGCCAGCGGTGCGCTGGTGTGGGACTCGGGAGCCGCTATCGAGAAGTTCCTGGCCAGCGCGGACTGCAAGCTGGGCCGGGACCGCAGCATTCCCTGCGCCGACTTCTTCAACTCCGGACACGACGAGGGCAACGCCAAGGACAGCCGCAGCGACGCCAAAGGCCCCGAACCCGAAGGCCTGGCACTCGGCAAGATCGGAGACAAGACCTTTGCCTTCATCGGCCTGGAGCGCATGGGCGGCGTGCTGGTGTACGACATCAGCAACCCCGCGTCACCCGTGTTCATGGACTACCTGAACACCCGCGACGAGTGGCTGACCAACCCGCCCGACCTGGCCACCGCGGGTGATCTCGGCCCCGAGGGCCTGGTGTTCATCCCGGCCAAGGATTCGCCCAACGGCAAGCCCCTGCTGGTCGTGGGCAACGAGGTCAGCGGCACCACGGCGGTGCTGCAACTGAACCTGCGGTACTGAACCCACCGTTCGCCCTGGTCCGTTCGCCCCGGTCCGTTCGCCCCGGTCCGTTCGCCCTGGTCCGTTCGCCCTGGTCCGTTCGCCCTGGTCCGTTCGCCCTGGTCCGTTCGCCCTGGTCCGTTCGCCCTGGTCCGTTCGCCCTGAGCCTGTCGAAGGGCCCGCCAATGCGCGGGCAAGGCTTCGACAGGCTCAGCCCGAACGGAAGTTAGCTCTGCCCAAACGGAAGCTGGCTCTGCCCGGGCGGAAGTTAGCTCTGCCCAAACGGAAGCTGGCTATGCCCAAACGGAAGCTCGCTCAGCCCGATGCGAGAGGTTTGAGCGCGGCGGGCAGCCAGTTCACGAGCCGGGCGTGGATGGCCGTTTCGTTGCGCTGCCACCAGATGCCCAGCGCCACCACGCCCAGGCCCAGCAGGCTCAGCGCGAAGGGAAACAGCAGACTGTCTTCGAACACGCGGTAGGCCAGGTACCCCAAGTAGCCGGCCACGCCCAGGGCGCCGAGCACGGTGAAGATGCGCCGGCCTATGGCCGCGCCGAGGAAGACCAGGCCCACGTTGAGCAAGGCGTAGAGCAACTTGTTGAGTTCGGAGTTGCTGTTGCTCAGGCTCAGCCCTCCCCAGAACATGATGGCGCCGAAGATGTAGAGCCAGAAGGCAAAGTCCTGCCGGTCCTCGGCCTCGGTGGCGCGGCGGGTGCGCAGATCCACCCACATCGCCACGGCGCAGGTGGCCAGGCCGAACACCAGCGATACCTTGCGGGTGAAAGGCCAGTCGTAGCCGTCCTTCTGCATCAGCATGTGCGCCAGGTCCATGTTCAGGTACCACAGCGTGACCGCGACCGGCATCACCATGAAGGGCAGCTTGTAGCGCCACAGCATCACGACGGCCGCGGCCAGGGTGGCCAGTTCGAGGGTGAGCCAGCGCCAATCGATGTAGCGGTGGTAGTCGCGGTAGTTGTCCGGGCCGCCTTCGGGCCACAGGCCGATGCCCGACTGGAAAGCCCACACGGCCAGCGGCACCAGGCAGACCGCCAGCGTGGCCAGAATGCCGGCGGGCGTGCGCAGGTCGCGCCGCAGCAGATGGCCCGCCACCGACAGCGCCCCCACGAGGTAGCCAAGGGCCAGGGCGAACACGCCCCAGGCACCGAACAGTTCCCAGCCCAGGTTCATGAACAGCGTCATGGCACCGATGGCCAGCATGCCGCCGAAGTAGTACAGCGTGTTGGTGAACGAGAACACCGGTCCGACATGCCGCGCCTGAGAAGCGGGCGCCACCGGGACCGCCAAAGCAGTCTCCAGAGGCTGGGGTTCGGTGTCCAGGCCCATGGTGGGAGCCGATACACGCAGAGGGCTGCCGGGCGAGGCCCAGGAGGCCCACAGCGCATGCGCTTCCGAGGGCAGAATGGCCCCGCGCTCCACGGCCGCCTGCACGTCCATCCAGCCCAGTTGCACCCGCACCGAGGGCAGGAACACGTCCTCCGTCTGCGTGATTTCCCAGCGCGTGGGTTCTTCGCTGGGCATGGTGTCCGGGTTGTCGCTGCTGCTCATCGCTTGGGGTCCTTCCTGCCTCCACGGCCTGGGCACGCCACGATAGCCGAAACCCTGCAGGGGGCCAAACCACGGGAACCCGATGCGGCGCGGGATCAATAGAATGGCGCATGACCTCCAGCAATCCAGGCCACAAGACGCCGCACAACGCCTCCGCCGAAGAAGGCGAACCCAAAGTCAGCAACTTCCTGCGCCAGATCATCGAAAACGACCTGTCCGAGGGCACCTACGCCAGCCGGCGCTGGGCGGGCAGCCCCGGCGACGCCGCGCACCAGGCCAGCGGCCAGCCCGATCCGGCGAAAATCCGCACCCGCTTCCCGCCCGAGCCCAATGGCTACCTCCATGTGGGCCATGCCAAGAGCATCTGCCTGAACTTCGGGCTGGCACGCGACTATGGCGGCATCTGCCACCTGCGCTTCGACGACACCAACCCGGAGAAGGAAAGCACCGAGTTCGTCAACAGCATCATCGACGCGGTCAAGTGGCTGGGGTTTTCCTGGGAGGCCGGCGGCATCAGCCACCTCTACCAGGCCAGCGACTATTTCGACTTCATGTACCGCGCCGCCGAAGCGCTTGTCGAACGTGGCCATGCCTACGTGGACGAGCAGAGCGCCGAGGACATGCGCGCCAACCGGGGTGACTTCAACACGCCGGGCAAGGACAGCCCTTTTCGCAGCCGCACGCCGGCGGAAAACCTCGCGCGGCTGCGAGAGATGCGCGACGGCCGGCTGCCCGACGGCGCGGCCGTGCTGCGCGCGAAGATCGACATGGCGTCGCCCAACATCAACCTGCGCGACCCAGCCATCTACCGCATCCGCCGCGCCACGCACCACCACACCGGCGACCGGTGGTGCATCTACCCCATGTACACCTACGCGCATCCGATCGAGGACGCGCTGGAGCAGATCACGCACAGCATCTGCACGCTGGAGTTCGAGGACCAGCGCCCGTTCTACGACTGGTTGCTGGAACGCCTGGCCGAAGCCGGCCTGCTCCAGGCGCCGCCACCGCGCCAGTACGAGTTCGCGCGGTTGAACCTGACCTACGTCATCACCAGCAAGCGCAAGCTCGCGCAGCTCGTCAACGAACAGCGCGTGTCCGGCTGGGACGATCCGCGCATGCCCACCATCGTCGGGCTGCGCCGCCGCGGCTACACGCCCGAAGCCATTCAGCTCTTTGCGGAGCGCATCGGCGTGACCAAGAGCGATTCGTGGATCGACTACAGCGTGCTCGAAGGCTGCCTGCGCGAAGACCTGGAGCACAAGGCCCACCGCGCCATGGCCGTGCTCGACCCGGTCAAGCTGGTCCTCACCAACTGGGCCGAGGTCTTCGGCAGCGACAGCTACACCGAAGACTGCACCCAGCCCGCCCTGCCCCACTCGGCCATCGCCGAAGGCCAGGCCGCTGTGCCGGATCGCGTGTTCAAGATCGGCAGGGAGGTGTGGATCGAGCGCGAAGACTTCGAGGAAACGCCGCCCAAAGGCTACAAGCGCCTGTTTCCCGGCAACGTGGTGCGCCTCAAGGGCGGCTACGTCATCGAATGCACCGGCGTTGGCGCGAAGGATGCCGACGGCCGCGTGACGGAGGTGCACGCCAGGGTCATTCCCGGCACCAAGAGCGGGACCCCCGGCGCCGACAGTGTGAAGGCCAAGGCCGCCATCACCTGGGTGGCCGTGGCCGACGGCATCGCGGCCGAAGTGCGCCTGTACGACCGGCTGTTCAGCGACCCGCACCCCGACGCGGGCGGCAAGGACTTCCTGGCCGCGCTGAACCCGCACAGCCTGCGCGTGGCGACGGCGTTCGTGGAGCCCTCCCTGGCCACGGCCCGCGCGGACCAGAAGTTCCAGTTCGAACGGCACGGCTACTTCGTGGCCGACCGGGTGGACCATGGGGTCGGCGGCAAGGCCGTGTTCAACCGGGTAACCGGCTTGAAGGACTCCTGGGGAAAGTAGTGTGAACAGGCCCCGGCCAAGGAAACCACCGCATGCTCGCCAACCTCACCCCCTTCCTCCTCCACTGGGCCCTCACCGCCTTCGCGCTCTGGGTAGCCAGCCATGTCTTCAAAGGCATGCACTTCAGCAGTACGGGGTCGCTCGCGGTCTCGGCGCTGCTGCTGGGCCTGGCGAATGCGATCGTGCGGCCGCTGCTGGTGCTGCTGACGCTGCCGCTCACCCTGGTCACCTTCGGACTGTTCCTGCTGGTGATCAACGCCTTGATGCTGCTGCTGGTGGCCAGGCTGGTCGATGGCTTCAAGCTCGACGGCTTCTGGACCGCGTTCTGGGCCAGCCTGTTCATGGCGCTGCTCAGCCTGGTGCTGGGGGCTTTCGTGCTCGGCGGCACGCCGGAGTTCACCATCGACACCGGGCCGGCACCGGGGCGTGTCTGGCTCTGAGCCTGCCGGCCTGGCACAGGCGCCTCCCCCAGGTGATCCATGCCCCGCCCGCACCACAACGTCTACGTGATCGAGCTGCACCCGGATGTGCTCGGGGAGCGCAGGTTCCGTGCGTGCAATCCGGCGTACCTGGACGGCAGGCCCTGCGTGTACGTGGGCATGACGGGGCTGGACCCGGACCTGCGCTTTGACCGCCACAAGGCTGGCATACAGGCCAACGCCTACGTGATGAAGTACGGCCTGCGGCTGCTGCCGGACCTGTACGAGGGGTTCAACCCCATGCGCTACGAGGAGGCGGTGGACAAGGAGATCGAGGTGGCGATCGATCTGCGCTCGGCCGGTTTCGGCGTCTGGCAGGCCTGAGGACGTCCTCAGTGCGTGGCGCCCGCCGCGAGCGCGTCGTCTTTCTGCACCTTGAGCGCGCAACGCACGGCCAGCCTCAGGCCACGCGCAATGTCGTCCAGCGCCATGCTGGGCGAACCCTGTTCGGGCAACCAGGGCACGTGCACGAAACCGCCCCGGGTGTGCCGCAGCGCGCGCTGCGTGTGCAAGGCATGCATGAGGCCAAAGAACAGGTGGTTGCAGACGAAGGTGCCGGCGGTCTGCGAGACCTCCGCCGGCACGCCGGCCTTTTGCAGCGCGCTGAGCATGGCCTTGATGGGCAGGCCGGTGAAATAGGCCGCGGGCGCACCGTGCAACACGGGGGTATCGACAGGCCGCGCTCCCGCGTTGTCGGCGATGGGGGCGTCGTCCACGTTGATGGCCACGCGCTCCAGCGAGATCGCGCGGCGCCCGCCCGCCTGGCCCACGCAGATGACCAGCGCGGGCCGGTGCGTCTCAAGCGCCGCGTTGAGCCCCTGCAGCGCCGCGCCGAAGACGGTGGGCAGTTGCACCGCCGTCACGGTATGGCCCAGCACGCGCCACCCGTCCAACGCCTGCACCGCGAGCCAGCTCGGGTTGACGGACTGTCCTCCGAAGGCATCGAAGCCGGTGAGCAGAACCATGGGGCGTGGGGCGGTCGGCATCGCGACAATCTACCTCATGCAGGGACTCAACGACGGGCCACACGGGCACGGATCTCGACCAGCTTGGCCTGCAGGCGACGCTGGTTGTCCGGCCCGACCCGCAGCAGGATCTTCTGACCGGCCGAGCGCGCCTCCAGCGACGGATCGGCGAACTCGTAGCGCACCCACGGCCGCGCCGAAGGCACGGGGCCCTTGACCTCGACCAGCGTCACGGCGGGTGGCGCATCGGGCACCGGTGTGGCGATCAGGTGATCCAGCACCTGGACCAGGCGGTCGTTGAAGTACCGCCCTGGGAAACCCAGGTCTTCATAGGCCTGCTGGAGCAGCGGGTAGAGGCGGCGGTACAAGGCGACAGCCCGGTCGCTGTCCACGGATTCGACCATGCGCACCCAGGGCTGGTAGCGCGCACCGTTGTCCGGATGGATGGTTTCCGCTGCGGAGCCGCCCTCGGCCTTGCGCGTAGCAAAACGGCCAGGCGTGGGGTTGAAGGGCCAGGCCATCACCGGCGCGTGCGAGCGTGCCAGGTTGTCCACCGTGGCCACGGCGCGGCGCACGAAACCATCCACCTGCAGGAAACCCAGAACGTTCTGGCGCCCGATCAGTTCGATGAGACGCTCACGCACATACGGGTCGGCATCGGCCAGCGCGGGCAGGGGCGTGGAACCGCCACCCTCCTGCGCCAGCGGCTCTTCCACCGGGTGCTCGATGGCCGGCGGCGATGCGGGGGGCGCGGAAGCGGCAGGCTCGGTGGGTGCTGCCGCCACCGGCGCGTCGGGCATCGGAGGCACCGGTGGTGTCTGGCGCGAAGCCTGGTGGTGCTGCCAACCGAAGTAGCCGGCCACGGCCAGGATCCCCACCGCCACCAAGGCGGCAATGGGCATGAGGGACTTCGGTGGAGGTGGAGATGGGGGACGTTCGTTCATGGCCTCTTCAACGGTGGCGGGTTGGGAGGCCACCCATCCTACGCCCCTGAGGTTTCGCTGCAACCCGCAGCAAGAGAACGCACAGCTTGTGCGCGTCAGGCCAGCGGCTTGTCGCTGATCGGCAGTCCGGAGGCTTGCAGCAGGTCCAGTTGGCCGCGCGCGATCTCCAGAAAGGACTTACCCAGGCGAGAGAGCGGGCGGTGCCGGTTGCGCACGCCAAAGATCGGAAAACTCGGCGCCCCCTCGATGGCGGCATACACCAGGCCTTCGGGCCGGTGCGCACGCGCCGACAGATCGTCCACGAACGCCATGGCCACGCCAGTGGCCGCGACGGAACACGCGGCCAGCCCGGAGCGCACCTCCGCGGCCACGTTGCGCGCCACCCCGTGCGACTGGATCCAATGCTCGATCACCGCGCTCTGCGGCGCCTCCGGGCTGTAGACCACCAGGCGGCCTGTCAGTGCAGAGGCCAGCGAGGGCCTGCGCTGCCTGAGCAGCGCATGTCCGGCGGGCAGCGCGCACAGCAACTGCCAGCGGCCGATCTCCTCGATCTCCAGTGCCGGGTGGTCCAGCGGTGCGCTGGAGAGGGCGACGTCCGCCTCCTCGGACACGAGCAGCTTGACAATCTCGCGCGTGGGCAGCGACTCGAACAGCACACGCGCAGCCGGAAACTGCCCGACGAGCGCGGCGATGCTGCGCGGCACCAGTTGCAGCGCCGTGTTGGCACTGGAGAGCACGCGCAGGGTGGTGTGGGTACCGAAGCGCAGGTGCGCCGCGACATCGCGCACATGCTGCACCCCCCGGTACACCTTTTCGATCTCGGCCTGCAACTCTCGCGCCTCGGCCGTGGGCACCAACCGCCCGCTGCGGCGCTCGAACAGGGACACGCCGAGCTGCAGCTCCAGATGACGCACCAGCCGGCTGATGCCTGGCTGGGAGACATGCAGCAGGCGGGCCGCCTCCGTGGTGGACCCGGTGGTCATGACCGCGCGGAACACCTCGATCTGGCGCAGATTCATGGCAACGGGCTCCTGTTTTGCATAACTTGATGTTATTCCTGAGTGGTTGAATGGTATTGGATGGAATGGCCTGTGCCTCCTAGGATTCCGGGCTCACAGGACTGCTGGAGTCCGCATTGAAGGAGACAACCATGTTCCCCATCACCCGCCGCACCCTGGTGCACACCCTCTTCGCGGCCACGCTGTGCGCAGGCGCCACGCTGACCGCGCACGCCCAGGCGCCCGCCTGGCCCGCCAAGCCCGTGAGCCTCGTGGTGGGTTTCGCGCCGGGCGGTTCGGCCGACATCCTGGCGCGCGCCATCGGCCAGAAGCTGGCCACCAGCCTGGGGCAGCCGGTGGTGATCGAGAACAAGCCCGGCGCTGGCGCCACCATCGCCACCGCCGCTGTAGCCGCGGCCGCTCCGGACGGCCACACCCTGCTCTTCGTCACCAGCGGCCATGCCGGCAGCGGTGCGCTCTACAGCTCGCTGCGTTACGACCCGGTCAAGGCGTTCGAGCCGGTGATCAAGGTGGCGGCCACCCCGGTGGTGGTGGTTACCCCAGCGAGCCAGCCCTGGAAGACCCTGCAGGAACTGCTGGCCGGTGCGCGCAAGGCGCCTGGCAGCCTCAACTACGCCGCCGGTGGCGGCGGCGCCACCACCACGGCGCTGGCGGCCGAGTTCCTGAAAAAGGACGCCGGCATCGACATGATGCAGATCCCCTACAAGGGCTCGGGGCCGGCCTTGACCGCCTTGCTCGCGGGGGAGGTCCAGGTGGGCTTCGAGATTCCCTCCAGCGCGCTGCCACACATCCAGGCCGGACGCCTGCGCGCGCTCGCGGTGACCTCACGCACACGCAGCTCGGCACTGCCGGACGTGCCCACCGCCATCGAGCAGGGCATTCCCAACTTCGACGTGGTCGGCTGGTTCGGCGTGCTGGCGCCCGCCGGCACACCGCAGGCTGTAGTGGCCCGCCTGAACCGGGAGATCAACACCATCCTGCAGGCACCCGACGTGCGCGAACGGCTCTCCAGCCTCGGCCTCGAACTGGGCGGTGGTTCGCCGCAAGAGTTCCAGAAACTCATCGAGTCGGACACGCAGCGCTACGGCGAGGCCATCCGCCGCCTGGGCATCAAGGTCGACTGAGCGGCATGGCAGCGGTGCAAGGCGGCTGGACAACGGATGTGGCCATCGTCGGCGGTGGCCTGGGCGGCGTATCGGCCGCGCTGTCGGCCTTGCGTCTGGGGCGCCGCGTGGTGCTGGTCGAGGAACTCGGGTGGCTCGGCGGCCAGCTCACCGCGCAAGGCGTGCCGCCGGATGAGTACCCCTGGATCGAGTCCCTGCATGCATCGCAGAGCTACGCCCACCTGCGCCACCGCATCCGCGCCTACTACCGCCGCCACCTGCCACTGACCGCCGAAGCCGCGCGCGCCTGGCTGCTCAATCCCGGCCAGGGCAACGTCAGCACGCTCTGCCACGAACCCTGGGTCGCCGCCCGCGTCATCGACGAACTGCTGGCCCCCTGGGAAGCCAGCGGCACCCTGATGCTGCTGCGGCGCCACCGCGTGGTGCAGGCGGACCTGCAGAGCGACCGCGTACGGGCGCTGCGACTGCGGTCCACCGAGAGTGGCCACGAGGGCTTGCTGGAAGCGGCCATCTTCATCGACGCCACCGAGACCGGGCACCTGCTGCCGCTGGCAGGCGCGGAGCACGTCTTTGGCGCCGAAGCCCAGTCGGCCACGCAAGAGCCCCACGCGCTGCCGCAGGCCGATCCCTGGGACCAGCAGGCCGTGACATGGTGCTTTGCCATGGAATACCACCCCGGCGAGAACCACGTCATCGACAAGCCCGAAGGGTACGACCGCTTTCGCACACTGCAATTGCCCTGCTGGCCCAACGCGCAGTACAGCTGGACCCTGTCGGACTTCGTCACCCACCAGCCCCGCACGCGGCCCCTGTTCGCGGGACCCACGGACCAGAGCGGCCTCTACGACCTCTGGCACGCACGGCGCATTGCCTGGCGCGGTCACTTCCGCCCCGGCGCCTACGCCAGCGACATCACGCTGGCCAACTGGCCGCAGATGGACTACTGGGAGAAGCCCCTCATCGGCGTGGCGCCGGAGGAAGAGCAGCAGGCGCTGCGCGAAGCACGTCTCTTCAGCCTGGGTTTCTTCTACTGGATGCAGACCGAAGCCCCTCGGCACGACGGTGGCCAGGGCTACGCGGGCCTGCGGCTGCGTGGCGACGTGCTGGGCTCCGCCGATGGCATGGCGCAACAGGTCTATTGGCGCGAGGGACGCCGCATACAGGCCGAATTCACCGTGCTCGAACAGCACATCGGCGTTGCCGCGCGCGCAGGGCACGGCAGCGCCGAAACCTTCCACGACAGCGTGGGCATCGGCGCCTACCGCATCGATCTGCACCCCAGCACGCGTGGGCGCAATACCGTCGACATCGACGCCTACCCATTCCAGATTCCGCTGGGCGCCCTGCTGCCACAACGCCTGGACAACCTGCTGCCCGCCTGCAAGAACATCGGTACCACGCGCATCACCAACGGCGCCTTCCGCGAACACGCCACGGAGTGGAGCATCGGCGAAGCCGCAGGCAGCCTCGCGGCCTTCGCGCTGAACCACGGCGCGCCTGCGCGCGCCGTGCGCAGCAGTCCCCGCCTGCTCGCCGATTTCCAGCACCAGTTGCGCCAACAGGGCGTGCTGCTGGAGTGGCCACGCTACGGCGCACTCACGCCACTCATGCGCACGGGCTACCAGAACGCAGCCGCGGCACCGGCGCTGGCCAAGGCCGCCTGACCTGCAGAGCGCCCGCTCAGGCCTTTGGCCTACAGCCGCGCAGCACATCAGAACCAAGTGCTTAATGGTTCTTACGGCCAGCCGGCCAATCGTCCTTTTCGTCGGGACGTGAGCGGCAAGTGCACGGTGCCGGCGCATGATCGCCGCTCCTTCACACCTCAGTCATCCGTTTTCACTGCATGAGCCACCCGACGCCACGGCGCCGGCGTTCCACCCGACGCCGTCGCAGCCAGACCTTGCTGGACAACGCATTGGGGGCGATGGTGGGTGGCACCGGCCTGTGGCTGCTGTCCATCGTGATGAGTGTCAAGGAAGACCTCCGCATGGCCGCGCGTGCCCTGCTCGCCCCGGCCTGGATGGCGCTGGCCCTGGGGGTCGGCCTGCTGGTGCTGCATGTCTGGCGCAAGCGGCGAACGCAGGTGGAGGCCCATATGCTGCTGCGCCAGCATTCCACCTTTCTGGAGCCCATGCCCAAGCTGCGGCCCCGCAGCCGTCATGGCGAGGACCGCAGCAGCCGGCAGCGCGCCTCCCACCGGGTGCAAGCCGAAGGGCTGATGAGCCGGCACTGAAAGCGGTTCCGGCCTTGTGCCGGTCCGGGACCTGTTCGGCCAATGAGCCGGTCCTTTCGAGGTCTTTTCCACGGGACAGCGGCGCGTTGTCTGCGCGACCATGGATACCTCGCGCAAGCGTGCAATAGGTCCGCTTGAGCCATCGATACCCAACCCATAATTCGCCCATGTCGTTTCCCGAGGTCGCGATCTGGTCAGCCATGCTGGGTGGCGTGCTGACGCTGGCCGCCCTGGCACTGGCCGATGTGCTGGACAGCCGATCCAAAAGCTCGGTGCGCAATCTCCTGTTCGTGTTCATCACAGGCGCGAGCTGCGTGGTCATCACCGGCCTGCCGGAACAGCTCGTGCCCGGACTGCCGCCGCGCGTGCTGATGGTCCTCAAGGCCGGCATGGGGCCTGCCGCGGGTGCGATGGCGCTGTACTACCTGGGCAGTTGGCTCGGTGGCGTGCGGGAGGATGCGATGGTGCACCGCCTCACCGCATGGGCCGCGGTCGTTCTGGGCCTGGCCGCGCTGGGCCTGGCCGCAGCGGCCACGCAGGTTCACGCCGAGCAGTTCCGCGAGCTGATGCTGTTTTCCGCCGTGGTCAACCTGGTGCCGGTGCTGCTCGCCTTCGTGGCCGTGATGCGCGCCGCTCGCCTGGGGGACCCGCTTGCGCCACGCATGCTGCTGGCCCTGGTGTGTCTGGCGGTAATGACTTGTGGCCTCTACCTGCGCGGCCTCGACGTGCAGGGCCTGGGCCTGGGCGCCTGGCTGCTCACCGCCACGGCCACCGTGCTGTACTTCCTCATGGCCACGGTGCTGGGCCTGCTGCGCAACCGGCACAACCGCGAACTCATCCGGTTGTCTCGCCTGCAACAGGGTTCGGATCCCGCCACCGGCCTGCCCACGGGTGCCGCCCTGCTCGCCCAGGTGGAGCATTTCTTCTGGCGCACCGCCCAGAACGATGGGGAATGCACGGTGATCTGCCTGTACGTGAGCAACCTGTACGAACTGGCGGACTCGGCGGGCGCGGGCGTGGAGTCGCAGATTCTCGTCACCATGGCCGCCCGCATCCGCCGCGCCGCCGGCTTCAGGGGTGTGGTGGGTCTCTACCATCCGCGTTGTTTCGTGGTGGTGCTCACGGCGGACCGCCACGCGCCGCCGATCACCGAGACGGTGGCCAAGTTGCGCCATGCCGTCTCCCACCCGATGACGGTGATGAACGACCGCAAGGAACGCCAGATCTTCAGGCCGCGCCTGGGCATGGGTACGGTCTCGCTCGATCCGCATGGTGCCCATCCGATGGATGTGCTCAACGACGCCGAGCGCCAGGCGCTGGCGCGGGTGCTGCTGCATGGGCGTATCGCGCAAAGCGAACTCGAGACCGAGCCCATGCCGCTGACCTGAGGCATCGCGCCAGTCGGCAGTGCACGCGGCGCGGGAACCTCGGCTTCCCGCGCGAACTCACAGTGCCTTTGCACGACGGATCCAGCCATGCTGAGAAACCTCAAAGACCTGTTCGACAACCTCGCCACCCGGCTGCAGTCGCCAGCAGGGGCATTGCCTGCTGCCGAGCAGGAGCACACCTTGCAGTTGGCCACCGCGGTGCTGCTGGTGGAGGTGATGCGCGCCGAGCCCACGCTGAGCGACGCCGAACGCGATGCGGTCATCCACGCGCTGCGCGGCAAGTTTGCGCTGACCCCGGACGAACTGCAGCGCCTGCTGGACCTGGCTCACGAGACCGCCCGCACCGCCTACGATTTCCAGCGCTTCACACGCAGCCTCAACGACCATTTCTCGCAGACGCAAAAAATACGCGTGGTGGACGCGATGTGGGAAGTGGCGTACGCCGACCAGCATCTGGACGCACACGAGAACCACGTCATCAGCAAGGTGGCCGGCCTGTTGCACGTGACCCATGGCGAATACATCGCCGCCAAGCTGCATGCCCAGCAGACCATGAAAATGCGCGGGGGACCGGCATAAGCTGGCGCCCTGGCCCAGGAAATGGGTGTGAACAGGCCCTACAGTCGGCTACGCAGCTTTGCGTTGCGCCAACGAGGGGTTCACGCAAGCGATACATGCCGGACAGACCATGAGGCCTCCTCTTCCAACCCACAGGAGACTGCCATGAAAGCCCGCACCTTTGTCGTCCTCGCCGTCGCTGTCGCCACCCTGGGCACGGGATCGCTGTCTTTCGCGCAGGGCTACGGCCCCGGCCCGCGCCACGACGACCGCCGCGACCAGCGGTACGACCACCGCCATGGCCCACGCCACGACCACCGCATCGAACGCCGGGACTATCGACCGGTGCCGCCGCGCCATGTCTACTACCCCGGCGCACGCGGCCCGGAGTTCCAGCGCGGACGCTACATCCCACGCGAATACCGCAGGCCGCAGTATGTGGTGACGAACTACCGCACGCACCACCTGTACGCGCCGCCGCGTGGCTACCACTGGGTGCAGGTCGGCGGTGATTACGTGCTGGTGGCCATTGCCACCGGCCTGATCGCAAGCCTGATCCTCAGCCGCTGAGCCCACGGGGCCATGGCTTCTCTGCGATGATCCGGGCCAGCACAACTTTTTCGATTGCCCGCCATGCAACGCCGTCAAGCCACCCTCGCCCTGATCGCTTCCGCCGCCACGCTCGCCCTGGCCGCCTGTTCCCGGCAGGACAACACGGCGGCGCCCTCGGCCGCCGCCGACGGCCCGCCCATTCCGCCCGCACAGGCCTACGACACGCTGGCCCAGGAGGGCAAGGGTTTTACCGTCGGTGCGCTCATGGCCGCCAACACGGTGTACGTGCTGTTCGACCCGCAGTGCCCGCACTGCGGCCACCTGTGGCAGTCGTCCATCCCGTTGCAGAGCCGGGTCAAGTTCACCTGGCTGCCCGTGGCCATTCTCAATGCCAAGAGCCTGCCGCAGGGTGCGGCCATCGTGGCCGCGAGCAACCCGCAGGAAGCGATGAATGCCCACGAGCGCAGCCTGCTCGACGGCCAGGGAGGCACCTCCGCTTCCGCCAGCATCCCGCCGGAGGTCGAGGCCTCCATCAAGCAGAACACCGCGCTGCTCAACCGCCTGGGCGCCACCTCGGTGCCCTACATCGTGGCCAAGCACCAGGGCAGCGGCCAGGTGGTCAGCGTGGCCGGCGCCATGGGCACCGAGGCGCTGGCCCAGTTCCTGGGCATGGGGCAGTAAACCGGCGGCCTTCTCGCTTACCATCGCGCGGTCGGGCCGCGCGTCGCGGCAGTTTATGGAGGCCCCATGGGCAAGGAACAGCGCAACGAGAAGATGAGCAAGAAGCCCAAGAAGGACAGCACCATCCCCAAGGGACCGGTGAACTCGGACCGCCCGGTGGCACCGGTCACGTCCGTCATTCCGCGCGGCAAGGAAAAGAACAAGTAAGCCACGCCGGCGGGGTGCCGCCGGGCGTTCAACCGCCCTTGCGGCCCAGGCGCCGCAGGCGCGCCAACCAGAGGGCGACACCCCCATCGCCCAGTTGCTCCACCGAGCCCACCAGCGTTTCGTGAATGGGCCCGAAACCGACAAACCCGAGGATGTTGCGCTCCAGTGCCTTGAGGCTGTGCGCGCGGAAATACCAGCGGTAGACCAACGCCGGCATGCCCATGGTCACCACCACGCGTGCCGAGCGGCCGCTCAGCGGTTTGCGTCCAAACTCCTTCGGGCCTTCGCGCCCGATGGCGAACCCGGGGCGAGCCACCTGCTCCAGGTACGCCTTGAGCAGGGCTGGCATCTCGCCCAGCCACAAGGGAAAGAAGAACACCACATGCTGCGCCCAGAGGATGTCGGCCTGCGACGCCTTGAGCGCTGGCGGTACCTCGCCCTGATGCCAGTCGCTGACGCGGCGCAGGACCGGGAAGTCCAGGTCCGCCACGGCGATGCGGCGCACCTCGTGCCCGGCGTCGCTGGCACCCTGCGCGTAGGCATCGGCGAGGGCCTGGTTGAGGTGTGGCGTCTGCTTGTCTGGATGGCCTTCGATGACCAGGATGCGACGGGTGGTGGAAGGGGCTGTGTTCATGGCGGGCACTCCGGTGGCTGGCCTTGCAGGACCAGCGCCATGCTCCCACCGGGCGCCTCCCCCGGCCTTGACCAGGATCAAGTCCTGCGGCGTGCGGCGCGTTCTTCCTTGCGCCGTGCCTGGCGCTCTGCATCGGCCTTGCGGCCGGCCGCGAGCCAGACACCGAAGTCCTCGGGTGTCTCCAGCGTGATGCGCCCGAGCGCGCCACTGCGGAAGTCCGCGATCACCAGCTCGGCCGCCTTCTGCAGGTTCACCACGCCGCCAGCGGCCAGCGCGCCACGTTTGCGTCCGATGGCACCCAGCAGTTCCTCCTCGTGCGCCTGCGAGATCGCCTGTGCATCCAGGCCCAGCCGGTAACGCTCCTCCAGCAGTTGCGGGTAGTCCGCCTTCAGGCGCCCAAGCAGATCGAGCGCCACCTCCTGGTCATCGTAGGCGTTGCGACCCACGGCGCCGCTGGCCGCGAGGTTGGCCCCGCTCTCCGGCACGATGATGCGCGGCCAGAGCACGCCTGGCGTGTCGTAGAGATAGAAGTCGTCGGCCAGCACGATGCGCTGCTCGGTGCGCGTGATGCCGGCCTCGTCGCCGGTCTTGGCTGCGCGTTTGCCCTTCAGGGTGTTGATGAGCGTGGACTTGCCCACGTTGGGAATGCCGCAGATCAGCACCCGCATGGGCTTGACCATGCCACCACGCTCGGGAGCCAGTTCATGGCAGGCCGCGATGATGGCGCGTGCCGGCGTGCCCATGCCTGCGTCCAGCGCGATGGCCCGCGTGGCCCGCTGTGCGTTGTAGTGCGCCAGCCAGTTCGCGGTGCGCTCGGCGTCGGCCAGGTCCTGCTTGTTCAGCACCTTCAGCGTCGGTTTGCCGTGGGTGAGGTCGGCCAGCAGCGGGTTGGCACTGGAGCCGGGCAACCGGGCGTCGAGCATCTCGACCACGACGTCGATGCCTTTCACGCGCTCCTCGATCGCCTTGCGCGTGAGGTGCATGTGTCCGGGAAACCACTGGATGCTCATGGCGGTGTTGTCAGGTCAGGTTGGCGGCGAGAGCAGGGATTGTGCCTTGGTAGAACCCCCGGGGCAGCCCGACGGGCGCGCTACCTACAATGGGTTTCAACGCAACCACCCCAAGGCAGGCGCCCCATGGCCATCACCGTCAAGATCGATCTGGGCTACGAATTCGACGTCAAGGCCAAGGCGGCCGATGTGTTCGCCGTGCTCTCGGACGTGCCCGAATCGGTCAGCCACTTTCCCAAGGTCGAGAAACTCACCGACATGGGCGGCGGTGTCTACCAGTGGGAGATGGAGAAGGTCGGCACCGCGCAGGTGAACATCCAGACGGTGTATGCCAGCAAGTACGTGAGCGACAAGGCGCGCGGCACGGTGAAATGGACACCGGTCAAGGGCGTGGGCAATGCCCAGGTGGGCGGCAGTTGGAAGATCGTGGACAACAAGAAGTCCACCGGACTGACCCTGGCGATCCAGGGCGAGATTGAGGTGCCTCTGCCTGGCCTCATGAAGATGGTGGTGGCGCCGGTGGTGGAAGGCGAGTTCGAGAAACTGGTCGAAAAGTACATCGCCAACCTCATCAAACGCTTCGGCGGCGAAGCCTGAGCGAGCGCGTGCCTCAGGCGCGCAGGTGCTCGCGCAAGAACGCCAGCGTGCGGTCCCAGGACAGGCGCGCGGCCGCGGCGTCGTAACGCGGCGTGGTGTCGTTGTTGAAGCCGTGCTGCGTGCCTGGGTACTGGTGTGCGGTGTAGCGCACGCCCGCGGCCTTGAGGGCGGCTTCGTAGGCGGGCCATGCGGCGTTGATGCGCTCGTCCACCGCCGCAAAGTGGATCAACAGCGGCGCCCTCACGCGCGCAGCCTCCTGTGCCGGGGGAAAGTTGCCGTAGTACGGCACGGCGGCGGCCAGATCCGGCCGCTGCGTCGCCAGAAAATGGGCCATGCCCCCGCCATAGCAGAACCCGACCACGCCGATACGGCCGATGCCGTCCTGTCGCGCCTGCAGCGCGGCGGCCGCTGCCAGGAAATCCTGCCGCGTCTTCGCCTGGTCGAGTTGCGGGAACAGTGCGCGTGCCTTGTCCTCGTCCGCCGGATAGCCGCCCAAGGGCGTGAGCGCGTCGGGTGCGAAGGCGGTGTAGCCCTCCAGCGCAAGACGGCGCGCGATGTCTTCTATGTGTGGATTCAGGCCCCGGTTTTCATGCACCACCAGCACTCCCGGCATGCGCCCACCCAGCGGGGGATTCACCGGCTGCGCCAGGTAGGCCTTGACCGTGCCGTAGCCCTGCGGTGAGGGGACGCTGACCACCTCGGTGCGCAGGCGGGTGTCGTTGGCGGCCACGACCTGGGCGCTGGCGAAATCGGGACTCAGCGCGGCCAGCAGCCCGGCGGCGGTTGCACCGCCGACAGCGAATTTCGACGCCTTCTCCAGGAAACCCCGCCGATCGAGATCGCCATGCACATAGGCATCGAAGAGGATCAGCAGTTCCTGGTCGAAATCGGCAGCGGTGAGTCGGGGCATGGTGACAGACCTCTTCACATGACCGGCCGGCGGTCGTGGTTTCGCCGCTCAGGCGGTGATCGGCGAAGCCGCCGCTTCGCTGCGCGGACGGCCCAGGCGCGCAGCGGACACGTATTCCTGCCGGTAGATCTCGAACGGCATGGTGTCGGCGGCCTCGATGGCGCGCTGGTCCTCGATCGAACGGGCCGCCATGGCCTCGTAGCGAGCCTGCTGCTTGGCGCTCCAGGGCTGGGCCAGCAGATGCTGGTGCGTCGCCTGGGACTGCGCGCGGGCGAAGGCCACGAAGGAATCGCCGTGGTACTGGTGCATGGCCTGCAATACGCGCGCCGAGGGCAGGGTCTGCGGGTCCCGCAGAGCGGCACGCGCCAGCGCCACCGCCTGGCTGTGGTCCAGGCTGTTCTGCGCGCCGTCGAGCGCGTCGGCAATCGGCACCAACTGATCGATGATCTCCAACCCCCATTGCACCAGCGACACCGGTTGACCGGCACGCATGAGCTGCAGGCCCGGCTCGCGGCCGCGCGCCGCGGTGAGGTGCTGGTTGTGCGCGAGCTCCTGGATCTCGGTGGGCGTGTCCGGCGGACTGTCGCTGAGCAGGCAGTGCAGCAGGAAGACGTCCAGGAAGCGCAGCGTGGCTGCACTGATGCCGAGGGGCTCGAAAGGATTCAGGTCCATCAGCCGGACCTCTATGTACTCCACGCCGCGTTCGCGCAAGGCGTGCAGCGGCCGCTCGCCCGGGTAGATCACACGCTTGGGGCGGATGGTGCCGTAGAACTCGTTCTCGATCTGCAGCAGCGTGGTGGCGAGCTGGTTGTAGTCGCCACCGGGGTTGCGGATGCCCACCGCTTCGTAGGCGGGCCAGGGCCGCGTGAGCGCGTCGTGCAGCGACGCCGCATAGCCTTCCAGGCCGTTGTAGCTCACCGCCAGCGTGGCCTGCGCCTCACTCTGGTAGCCCAGGCGCCCCATGCGCAGCGAGGTGCCATGCGGCATGTAGAGGGTGCCTCCGGCCCCCAGCTTCTGCAACTCATGCTGGCGACCTTCGACGAAAGTGGAGCACACGGCCGGCGAGGCGCCGAACAGTGTGAGCAGCAAAAAGGCGTGGCGCCGGAAGTTGCGGATGAGCGCGAAGTAGCCGTCGTTGTCCACGTCCGGCAGCGACCAGTTGTAGTGGATGCCGGAGATGGTCTGCATGCGCCGGCCATAGCGGTGCGCCAGCCCCATGCGGTAGACACTCTTGGCGCGCCCCACATTGGAGGAACCGTAGCGGCCGATCGGAATGGTCTCGTCCGGCGGCAGGCCGCAGGGCATGCTGGACGCCCAGAGCATCTCGTCGCCCACCGCGCGCAGACTGCGAACGGTGTACTGGTGCACCTCGTTGAGTTCGGCCAGGCACGAGGCCACGCTGTCGTGCACCCCGGTGATGAGTTCGAGCTGCGACTCGCTGTAGTCGGTGGTGATGTGCGGATGGGTGAGCGCGCTGCCCAGTGCCACCGGATGCGGCGTGAGCGCCAGCCGGCCATCGGGCAACGCGCGCAGGCTTTCCTTCTCGAGCCCGCGACGCATGCCGCGCAGGCGTTCCCCGGTGAGGGCATCCAGCCGATGTGGGATTGAGGTCATACAGGCGTCGTGGAGATTCGGGTCCGGGGGCCGGAAGTTACCACGGCTGGCCCATTTCTGCAGGCAGCGCCCGGATGGGCTCTGTGGTAGGCGCCGTGCCGCCCGCGCCGCGCAGCAGCCAGGCGTCAACGACCGCCGGGTCGTTGACCAGACGCAACTCATCGAACGCGGCCTGGGCCTCTGGGTACCGCCGGCGCAACAGGTTGAGCCATTGCTTGAGCCGGCCGGCACGGTGGCGCCGCTCCACGCGCGCACTCACGCGCTCCCAGAACACCGTGAGCAAGGGTTCGATGGATGTCCAGGGCACGCCGCCCCGCCCCCGGATGGCCAGCGCCAGGCCGGGGTCGCTGACCATGCCACGGCCGACCATGAGCGAGGTGCAGCCACTCTCCGCCTGGCAGCGCACGGCATCCGCCACGCTCCATATCTCGCCATTGGCGATCACCGGCAGCGTGGCCGGCAGCAGCGCGCGCAGGTCGGCAATGCGCTCCCAGTACGCCGGCGGGCGGTACCCATCGGCCTTGGTGCGCGCATGCACCACCAGTTCGTCCGCGCCGCCCTCGGCGATCGCCTGCGCGCAAGCCTCTGCCACGGAGCCGTCGCGGTAGCCCAGCCGCATCTTGGCGGAGACCGGCACATGGGCCGGCACGGCGCGGCGCACCGCCGCCACGATACGACCCACGAGTTCGGGCTCGTCCAGCAGCACGGCGCCTCCCCGGCTCTGGTTCACCGTCTTGGCTGGGCAACCGAAGTTGAGATCAATCCCCGGAGGGTTCAGGCCGGCCAGCCGGGCCGCGTTCTCCGCCAGGCAGACCGGGTCCGAGCCCAACAGTTGGGGACGCACCGGCACGCCCGCGCGGGTGCACCCCCCGTTCAACAACTCGGGCACCACACGCACGAAGGCGCGCTCGGGCAGCAGGGTGTGGGTTACGCGGATGAACTCGCTGACGCAGCGATCGATGCCGCCCGTGCGCGTGAGCACGTCGCGCAGGGTCGCGTCCAGCAGGCCTTCCATGGGGGCGAGCAACAGCATGGTGGTATTTCACCACGCTGCACGCCACAGCCCAGGAACGGCACGCTACCATCCGCAAGCCATGTCATCCCATGAACCCCGCCTGTCACAGGCACTGCGTGAACTGTTGACCCGCCAGCGCGTCGGCGCACTGGGGACCCTGGGCATGGACGGTGCTCCCTGGGTCTCGCTGGTGCCCTTTGCCGTCGACACGGCCCTGCGCGTGCTGGTGCTGCACGTCAGTGCCCTGGCCCAGCACACCGCCAACCTGCGCCGTGACGCACGCGCCTCCCTGCTTGTGTCGCAGGCCGAAGTGGCCGGCGAACCGGTGCACGCCCTGCCCCGGGCCATGCTGGTGACACAGGCGCAGACGCTGGAATCCGGCAGCGAGGCCGAACTCAGCGCACGCAACGCCTACCTGCAGCGTTTCCCGGAAGCCGCGCACATGACCGCGCTGGGGGACTTCAGCTTTGTCGCGCTCACCCCGTTGGGCGCCCGCCAGGTGGCGGGTTTCGGCGCGGCACGCAGCCTGGAGGCCGACGAGGTGGTGCGCGCGCTCCGGCTTGCGCCGTGAGCCTGCGTGTCGTGCACGCGGACGAAGCCCTGCTCGTCCTGGACAAGCCCGCCGGCTTGCTGGCCGTGCCCGGGCGCGGCCCGGACAAGCAGGACTGCCTGAGCGCGCGCGCCCAGGCGCGCTGGCCCGACGCCCGTGTCGTGCACAGACTGGACATGGCCACTTCGGGCCTGGTCGCCATGGCGCTGGGGCCTCATCACCAGCGCACCCTCTCCAGCGCCTTCGAGACCCGCCGCGTGCACAAGCGGTACACCGCCGTGGTGGCGGGAACGCTGACCAACCCGACGCCGGACAACGGCTGGAACACCATCGATCTGCCACTGACGATCGACTGGCCCAACCGGCCGCGCAGCATCGTGAGCCACACACTGGGCAAGCCCAGTCTCACGCGCTGGCGGCTGGACGCGGCCCCTGCGCCCATCGCCCAAGCCACGCGGCTGGAACTCGAACCCGTGACCGGGCGCACCCACCAGTTGCGCGTGCACCTGCAAGCCATCGGCCACCCCATCGCCGGCGACGCGCTGTACGCCGACGCCGCGCAGCAAGCCCTGGCCGGGCGCTTGCTGCTGCACGCACACTGGCTGCAACTCCCTCACCCGCTCGATGGGCGCACCATCGAATTCCACAGCCCCTGCCCGTTCTGACCCCATGAACACCGACGCACGACAAGATCTCACCATCCTCACCGGCGCTTCACGCGGCATGGGCCTGGCCATGGCCCGCCAACTGCTGGCGCCCGGCCGGCGCCTGCTCTGCATCTCCCGCCGTGCCAACGACGAACTGGCCGCCCAGGCCGAACGCCTGGGTGCACCGCTCATTCAGTGGCAGCAGGACCTGGCCGACACCACCTCTGCGGCCGCCCGCCTGCACGACTGGCTGAAGCAGCAGGATGCCAGCACCCTGGCCAGCGCCACGCTGATCAACAACGCCGGCGTGATCCCGCGCATAGGCCCACTGGACGACTGCCCGCCCGATGAACTGGCTCGTGCCCTGCGCGTCGGGCTGGAAGCACCGATGCAACTGACCGCTGCGTTCCTGCGCGCCAGCGGCGCCTGGGTCGACGCCGGCTGGCGCGGTCCGCGCAAGGTGCTCAACATCTCCTCCGGCCTGGGCCGCAATGCCATGGCAGCCCAGGCCCCGTACTGCGCGGCCAAGGCCGGCATGGACCACTTCACCCGCTGCAGCGCGCTGGACGAAGCGCAGCGCGAACAGGGTGCGCGCCTGGTGTCCCTGGCGCCTGGCGTGATCGACACCGACATGCAGGCCCAGTTGCGCGCCGGCGATCCCTCGGCCTTTCCCGATCTGGGCCGCTTCGTGGAACTCCAGCGCCAGGGCCAGCTCACATCGCCAGACGCCGCTGCCGCGCGGGTGCTGGCCTGGCTGGACCGTGCCGACTTTGGCGAGCGCCCCGTCGCCGACGTGCGCGATTAGCGGAGGTTCTTCCATGCCCCAAGCGCTCCTCACCCGCCGCCGGTTCACGGCCGGCACCGCGCTGGCGCTCGCTGGCCACCGGGCGCACGCCCAGGGCAGCGGCTCCGGTTTCTGGACCCTGCTGCGCGAGGGCGGCTGTGTGCTGCTGATGCGCCACGCGCAGACCGAACCCGGTGTGGGCGACCCGCCCAACTTCCGGCTGGGCGACTGCGGCACCCAGCGCAACCTCAGCGAAGCCGGCCGCCAGCAGGCCCGGCGCGTGGCGGCCGCGCTGGTGCGCGAACGGGTCAGGATCGACCAGGTGCGCAGCAGCGCCTGGTGCCGCTGTGTGGACACCGCCATGCTGGCGTTCGGGCAGAGCACGGCATGGCCGCCCATCAACTCCTTCTTTGGCAGCGATGGCCGTGAACGGCAGACGCGCGAGGTGCAAGCCGCCCTGTCAGGCTGGATGGCGCCGCGCAACCTGGCACTGGTCACCCACCAGGTCAACATCACCGCCCTCACCGGCGAGACCCCCGCCATGGGCGAGATCTTCCTCGTGCGGCCAGGCCCCACCAACCGCCTGCGGGTGCTGGCCCGCGAGGCCTTCTGACGCCGGTCAAGACCGGGCTCTGCGCCTGGGGGTACGATTCTGGGTGAACCGATTCACCACCAGGAGTATCTTCATGAGCAGAGAAGTCGTCGTCGTCAGCGCCGTGCGCACCGCCATCGGCACCTTTGGCGGCAGCCTCAAGGACCAGCCACCCACCCAGCTCGGCGCCCTCGTCGTGCGCGAATCCCTCGCACGCGCCGGCGTGGATGGCAAGGAAGTGGGCCACGTCGTGTTCGGCCACGTGGTCAACACCGAACCCAAGGACATGTACCTCTCCCGCGTGGCCGCCATCCACGGCGGCTGCGCCGAGGGCACGCCCGCCTTCAACGTCAACCGCCTCTGTGGCTCCGGCCTGCAGGCCATCGTCTCGGCCTCGCAGAGCATCCTGCTGGGCGACACCGACATCGCCATTGGCGCCGGTGCGGAGAGCATGAGCCGCGCGCCCTATGCCAGCCTGAACACGCGCTGGGGAGCCCGCATGGGCGACACCCAGATGGTGGACATGATGGTCGGCGCTCTGCACGACCCGTTCCACGCCATCCACATGGGCGTGACGGCCGAGAACATCGCCGCCAAATGGGGCATCACGCGCGAAGACCAGGACCGCCTGGCCGTGGAAAGCCACAACCGCGCGCAGAAGGCCACCGAAGCCGGCTACTTCAAGGACCAGATCGTGCCCGTGATGCTCAAGAGCAAGAAGGGCGAGGTGGCCTATGCCACCGACGAACACTTCCGCCCCAACGCCACGCTGGAGGACATGGGCAAGCTCAAGCCCGTGTTCCTGAAGGAGAACGGCACCGTCACCGCCGGCAACGCCTCCGGCCTCAACGACGCCGCCGCCGCCGTGGTGCTGATGGAAGCCGGCGTGGCCAAGGCACGCGGCGCCCGCCCGCTGGCCCGTCTGGTGGCCTATGCCCACGCCGGCGTGGACCCCAAGTACATGGGCATCGGACCGGTGCCCGCCACCCAACTGGCCCTGCAGAAGGCCGGCCTGAGCGTGAAGGACCTGGACGTGATCGAGGCCAACGAAGCCTTCGCAGCCCAGGCCTGCGCCGTCACGCGCGACCTTGGCCTGGATCCGGCCAAGGTCAACCCCAATGGCTCGGGCATCTCGCTGGGCCACCCCATCGGCGCCACCGGCGCGCTGATCACCGTCAAGGCCCTGCATGAACTGCAGCGCATCCAGGGCCGCTATGCGCTGGTCACCATGTGCATCGGCGGCGGCCAGGGCATCGCGGCGATCTTCGAGAGGGTATGACACCCCATGCCGGCCCCCGTGGCCGGCAGCGCCGGGCAACCTTCAACCGCCCTGGAAACCGCCCCTTCGGTAGGTCAGCACCAGGGTGTCGCGCCAGCCGAGCGTGCCTGGCTCCAGCGGCTGGATCGGCGTGCTTTCGTGGATCACGCGGGCATCGTCGAGCAACAGCAGGGACCAGGGCTCGCGCAGCGTGAAGCGTTGGCCCGCCGGGCCATTGGCGTCGAACACGCGGCTCTCGCCGCCCTTGATGCCATGGCGCTCGACCATGAACACGGCCACCAGGTCCACCCCGTCGCGGTGCGCGCCTTCGGGCGTGGGGCGTCCGATGCCGTCGGTGGTGTCGATGCGGAAGGGATGCGCTTCGACGTACCAGGGCTGCTCGCCATGCAGGAGCGAGGCGGCCTCCCCCAGGCGCGCCAGCAGGCGGCTCCACACCGGCAGTGCGACGGTGGCGGCCGCCATGGGCTCGAACCAGCGCTGCATGCCTCCGTGCAGGGCGTTGTATTCCAGCGGTTGCCAATGCGCGCGGTGGGGCACCTGCTGCACCTCGCGGCCCTCGACCACGAAACAGCTGTGGCGCCGGCTGCGGTAGCGTCCGCCATCCTTGAGATAGGCGTCCGCAGGCAGATCGTTCCAGGCGTGGTGCAGAGCCTGAAGCTCCTCGAAGGCGGCAGGCAGCCAGTCGGCCACACCGGCCGCGCTGATCAGGGCGTAACCCTGGCTGCGGAGCAGTCCGTCGAGTCGGGCGGGCGGTGCATAAGGCGGCTGGAATTCGCTGGTGGTCATGGCGAGGCAGTGTAGTGCCGCGCACCAATCCCCAGCGACGGGCCAGCCACAGTCCATGAGCGATTCGCGGCTTTTCTGCGCTGGATCAAACCGCGCCGCACGCCGGCCTGCGAAGCTGAAGGCAAAGGACACCCCCGAGATGATGAGTACCGCGAAATGGAGTCCCGCCCTGCTGCTGGGCTACGCTCCCATGGACGACGAGCACCGCGCCTTCGCGGTGCTGCTGGCGCGCGCGCAGGACGCCAGCGACCAAGACCTGCCGCAGGCCTGGGCCAACATGGTGGCGCACACCGAGCAGCATTTCGGCTCGGAGGACGACGGCATGCTGAGCACCGGTTACCCTTCTTCTTCGCAGCACATGCTGGAGCACCGGGTGGTGCTCAACCTGATGCGCGAAGGCCTGGAGCAGGCTGGGCAAGGGCAACTGGCGCCGGTGAGGCAGATGGCCAGGGAACTGTGGTCCTGGTTCCTGAGGCACACACAGTCGCAGGACGCGGCGCTGGCGCTGCACCTGCGACGCACCCGGCATGGCGAGCCCACCACGACGATGTGAACGCGGACAAGACAATGACAACGAGGAGACAGACATGGCAGACGAACCGCAGGAGACGGGCACCGGCGCGCCCCCTTTGAAGCCCGCGGACGGACCACCTTCGTCCGTGTTCAACCTTCCACTGGCCGACTTGCGGGCGGGCGATCCGCTGCGCTGGCTGCGGCTGGGCTGGACCGACTTCCTGCGCTGTCCCGGCATCGGCCTGTTCTACGGCTTGTGCTTTTTCCTCATGGGCCATGCGCTGCTGGCGGTTTTCCGCGCCGCGCCGGCCTACGTGCTGGCGCTCAGCGCAGGCTTCCTCCTGATGGGCCCCTTTCTCTGCCTGGGCCTCTACCACGCGAGCCGCGCGCTGCAGGCAGGCAGCCGGCCCACACTGGGGGCATCCCTCATGGCCTGGAAACCCACGCTGGGCACGATGGCGATCTTCGCTGGCGTGCTGTTGATCCTGGAGATGCTATGGGGCCGAGCCTCGCTGGTGGTGTTCGCGGTCACGTTCAACACCATGCCTTCCACCGAAAACCTGCTGGCGCAGTTGCTCAGCCTGGAGAACATCGAGTTCCTGATCACCTACACCGTGGTGGGCGGCATTTTTGCCGGACTGATCTTCGTCACCAGCGCCATCTCCATTCCCATGATCCTCGACCGCCAGGTGGACGCCATCTCAGCCGGCCTGACCAGCATCCGCGCCTGCCTGCAGAACCCGGGCGTGATGCTCTGGTGGGGCGCACTCATCACGGTGCTGATCGTGCTGGCGATGCTGCCGTGGTTTCTGGGTCTGTTCGTGGTGGGGCCTGTGGTGGGACATGCCACCTGGCATGCGTACCGGCAACTGGTGAGCGAGGGGCAGTGAGTGAGATGCGCGTCAGGGCTGGGTGAACAGGCCTCTCAGCGGTTCACATCCACCACCACCCGACCCCGCACCTTGCCCGCCAGAATCTCCCCGGCCACCGCCATGGCATCGGCCAGACCGATCTCGCGCGTCATGGACGCCAGGCGGCGGCGGTCCAGCGTGCGCGCGAGAGTCTCCCAGGCCGACAGCCGGCGTGGCATGGGCGCCATGACGCTGTCGATGCCGTAGAGCGTGACCCCGCGCAGGATGAAGGGCGCCACGCTGGCGGGCAGGTCCATGCCCTGGGCCAGACCGCAGGCCGCCACGGCACCGCCGTAGCGGGTGCTGGCGCAGGCGTTGGCGAGCGTGTGGCTGCCCACCGCGTCGACCACGCCAAGCCAGCGTTCGCGCTGCAGCGGCTTGCCGGGTGCGCTCAAGGTCTGGCGGTCGATGACGCTGGCCGCGCCCAGCGCGGTGAGGTAGGGCGCCTCCTCCGGCCGGCCCGTGGACGCCACCACGGTATGGCCCAGGCCGGCCAGCAGGGATACCGCCACGCTGCCCACACCGCCACTGGCGCCGGTGACCAGCACCTCCCCACTGCCCGGCAGCACGCCGGCCTCGGCCCAATGCCGCTGCAGGGCCTGCACGCACAGCATGGCGGTGTAGCCAGCCGTGCCGATCGCCATCGCCTCGCGTTCGCTCAGGGTGTCGGGCAGCGGCACCAGCCAGTCGCCCTTGACGCGCGCCATCTGGGCCAGGCCGCCCCAGTGTGTCTCGCCCACCCCGTACCCATTGAGCAGCACGCGGTCGCCGGCCTTCCAGCGCGGATGGTCGCTCTGCACCACGCTGCCGGCGAAGTCGATGCCTGGGACCATGGGGAAGCTGCGCACCACCGGCGAACGGCCGGTGATGGCCAGGCCATCCTTGTAGTTGAGGGTCGAGCAGGCCACACGCACCGTCACGTCGCCCAGCGCGGGCAACTGCTTGTCCTCAAGGCGCGCAAGCTCGCAGCGGTAACCGGTATCGGGCTGGGTGATCAACAAGGCCTGGAACATGGAAGCCTCCTACCTGAGCGGTGAATCGGGTTGCGCGTCCGCGGGCGGCGGTGCGGTGCGCCACAGGCGCACGGTCAACCACCAGGCCAGCGCCGAGTCGGACAGTGCCATGAGGCCGAGCAGCAGCCGCAGGCTGTCGGGCGGCTCACGGAGCTGTATGTAGAGCACGATGAGTCCTGAGAGCAATTGCAGGACAACCACCATCCAGAACAGCGGGTTGCGCGGCTGCCACAGGCGGCGCAGGGACGAGGGTGCGGAAGACATGCGTCTATTGTGCCGAGGCCTCCCGGGCGTTCTCCTGCTCCTGCAGCAGGCGCCACATCACCTTGCCGCTGCCGCTCTTGGGCAAGGAGGCCACGAACTCCACGGTGCGCGGGCACTTGTAGATCGCCATGTGCTCGCGGCACCAGTCCACGATGTCCTGTTCGCTCGTACTGCCCCGCGCGGACTCGCGCAACACCACCACGGCCTTCACGCTTTCGCCGCGGTAGGCATCCCGGGTGGCGATCACGCAGGCCTCGGCGATCGCGGGGTGGCGAAACATCAGGGCCTCGACCTCGGCAGGCCAGACCTTGAAGCCGCTGGCGTTGATCATGCGCTTGAGGCGGTCGGTGATGAAGAAATAGCCGTCCTCGTCCACGCGGCCGAGGTCGCCCGAACGAAAGAAGCGCTTGCCCTCGAAGGTGACAAACGCCGCCTCGGTGGCCTCCGGCCGTTTCCAGTAGCCGTCGAACACCTCGGGCCCATGGATGATGATTTCGCCGGTCTCGCCCTGCGGCATCTCCTGCAGCGTGACCGGGTCGACCACGCGCGCTTCGGTGCTCAGAAAAGGAATGCCCAGGCACTGCTGCTTGGGGTGGTCGGGCGGGTTGTTGTGCGAAGGCGCGGCGGTCTCCGTCAGCCCGTAGCCCTCCGAATAACGCAGGCCGTACTGCTCCAGCAGCCTTTGCGCCACCGCCTGCGGCATGGCCGCGCCGCCGCCGCCGATCAGCACCAGGCTGGAGAGGTCGTACTGGTCAAAGCGGGGACTGGCCAGCAGGTCGATCACCATGGTGGGGATGTTGGTCCAGTGGGTGACGCGCCAGCGCGAAATCAGCTGGCCGGCGAGGTCGCGGTCCCACCGCGGCATGAGCACCATGGTGGCACCGATGTAGATGGCCGCGTGCATGCCCGCCACCATGCCGGTGATGTGGAACAGCGGCACCACCAGCAGGCCGATGTTCTGCGCGGTGCTTTGCGTCCACAGCCCGACCGCCACCGCGTTGTGCATGAGGGTGCGGTGCGGGTGCATGCAGCCTTTGGGCAAGCCGGTGGTGCCGCTGGTGTAGGGCAGCACGGCAAGGTCGTCGGGACCACGGTCGTGCTCGGGCAGCGCGCCCTCGCAGGCCAGGGCATCCAGCCATCCCACGGCGGTACCGCCCTGCGGTTCGGGCAGCGCGTGGCGTGCGCCCAGCCAGTCCACCCACATCGGAGGAACTTCAGCCTGGGAGCCGAAACCATCGCTGTAGTGGGTGACGACCAGATGCCGCAACCGTTGGGCCTCGGGCAGACCATCGCTGGCCCGCAGCAGTTCACCGGCCAAGTCGGCGGCGCAGATGGCCACGCTCACGTCCGGATCGGTGATGCAGTGGCGCAGCTCTTCGGCGCGGTTCATCGGGTTCACCGGCACCACCACCGCGTTGGCGCGCAGGATGGCGAAATGCGCCACCACCCACTGCGGGCAGTTCTGCATCATGAGGATGACCCGGTCTCCTGCGCGCACACCCTGCGCGTGCAGGTGAGCCGCCAGTCGCTCGGCCTGCCACAGCAACTCGCGGTAGCTGAAAGTGCGATCGAAGAAGACCAGCGCCGGTTTGTCAGGGTAGCGCAGCGCGCTGATGGCCAGGTTGTGCCACAACGAAGTGGCCGGCGGCGTGATGCGGTGCGGCAAACGCGCCGGCCAGAAGCGGTGGTGCGGTCGGGATGCGGGCGCGGGCGCGCCGTCGCCAGCGGGCATGCTGCTGCTCATCGCCTGTCTCCTGTTTTTTTGGGGCGCGGATGGCGGGCAAGCATACGGTCGGCAGGCCCGGCCCGTGAAGGCCGAACTGTCGCTCCTGAGACCGCGCGCAACGGGACAGGTGGCACAGAACCTGCGAGCACCTGGCGCTCGACCGCCGACCTGCGGGCTTTGCACCATGGTGCCATGACGATTTTGCATGACGTTCCCACGTAAACCCCGATCCCCTGCTCAAAAGCGCGGGGCTACATTGAGGCGCGGTCGGAGCCCGCACCCAATCGGTGCGGGCTCGACCCGGCAGATCCTTTTCCAACCACAAACGGAGTAGACCGATGAAAAAGACCACCCTGAAACTGACGGCCCTGGGCCTGGCCGCGACAGCAGCCACCCTGCTCAGCCTGCCCGCCCACGCCGGCAAGGACCTCGACGCGATCAAGAAGCGCGGCGAACTGATCTGCGGCGTGAACACCGGCCTCGCGGGCTTCTCCGCGGCCGACAGCCAGGGCAAATGGAGCGGCATGGACGTGGACGTCTGCCGCGCCGTGGCTGCCGCCATCCTCTCCAACCCGGACAAGGTGCGCTTCGTGCCCCTGACGGCCCAGCAGCGCTTCACCGCCCTGCAGTCCGGCGAGATCGACATGCTGGCCCGAAACACCACCTGGACGCTCACCCGCGACGCCTCGCTGGGCCTGTACTTCGCCGGCGTCAACTTCTACGACGGCCAGGGCTTCATGGTGCCCAAGAAGCTCAATGTCAAGAGCGCCAAGCAACTCAAGGGCGCCACGGTGTGCGTGCAATCCGGCACCACCACCGAACTGAACCTGACCGACTTCTCGCGCGCCAACAACCTCAACCTCAAGCCGGTGGTGTTCGAGAAAGTGGAAGCCGCCACCGCCGCCTACGTGGCCGGCCGCTGCCAGGCCTACACCACCGACGCCTCGGGTCTGGCCTCCATCCGCGCCAAGGAAACGCCCAAGCCTGAAGACCACATGATCCTGCCCGAACTCATCTCCAAGGAACCCCTGGGCCCCGCGGTGCGCCGTGGCGACGACGAGTTCTTCAGCATCGTGAAGTGGGTGGGTTATGCGCTGATCGAGGCGGAGGAATACGGCATCACGCAGGCCAACGCCGACTCCATGAAGAGCAGCACCAACCCCAACGTGATGCGCCTGGTGGGTGCCGGCAACGAAGACACCGGCAAGCTGCTCGGCCTGGACAAGGAATGGGCGCTGCGCGCCATCAAGGCCGTGGGCAACTACGGCGAACAGTTCGAGCGCCACGTGGGCCCCAAGACCTCCATTGGCCTGCCGCGCGGCGCCAACAACCTCTGGACCCAGGGCGGCCTGATGTACGCCCCGCCGGTCCGCTGACCGCCTCCTTCAGCCTGCACAGCGCGCCCCTGCCGGGCCGCTGGCGCTGAACATGCCGTGCCGCCATGCCTGGAGCCCGCGCCCCAGGTGTGGCGGTGACCATCGATATCCTCATTCACGGATGGCGAGGCAGTCTTGAAACCTCAACTCCCCCCTCCCAAGCGCAGAAACTGGTCGCTCAACAGCCGGGCCACGCGCGGGCTCATCTTCCAGGCGATCGCGCTGGTGCTCATCGCCGCCGGTGTCTGGTTCCTCGCGCACAACACGCAGGAAAACATGCGCATCCGCGGCATCCAGAGCGGCTTCGACTTCCTGGGCGCCAGCGCCGGCTTCGACATCGGCGAAACCCTCATTCCCTACGACCCGAGCGAGAGCTACGGCAAGGCCATCTGGGTGGGCGTGCTCAACACGCTCAAGGTGGCGGTGATCGGCATCATCCTCACCACCATCGTCGGCGTGGCGGTCGGTGTGGGGCGCTTCTCGCGCAATGCCCTGGTGCGTGGCCTGTGCTACGGCTATGTCGAGACTTTCCGCAACGTGCCAATCCTGCTGCAGTTGCTGATGTGGTACCTGGTCTTCATCGAAATCCTGCCACCCTCCAACGAGGCCTGGAACGTGGCCGGCCTCTTTTACCTGAGCAAGGGCGGCTTCTCCTTTCCCTTTCCTGCGGTCGGCGTACCGCACGTCCTGGCGGGCATGGGCGTGGGCCTGATCGCCGGCTGGCTGTGGCGCCAGCGCGCACAAAAGCGCTTTGAACTCACCGGGCAGGACGGCGACCGCATCTGGGCGCCCATCGCCTTCATCGTGGTCTTCGGCCTGGTGGGCTGGGTGGTGGCCGGCATGCCGACGCAGTGGAAAGTGCCCGAACAACTGGCCTTCATGGTGGATGGCGGCGTGGCCGCGACGCCGGAGTTCATGGCCATCCTGATCGGCCTGACGGTCTACACCGCGGCCTTCGTCGCCGAGGTGGTGCGGGGCGGCATCCAGTCGGTCAGCCGCGGGCAGGACGAGGCGGCCGCAGCACTGGGCCTCAACCCCGGGCAGAAGATGAAACTGGTCGTGCTGCCGCAGGCCATGCGCGTGATCATCCCGCCGCTGACCAACCAATACCTCAACCTCACCAAGAACTCGTCGCTGGCGGTGGCAGTGGGCTACCCGGACGTGGTCTCCATCGCCAACACCACCATCAACCAGAGCGGGCGCGCCGTAGAGTGCATCGCCATCATCATGCTGGTGTACCTGAGTACCTCGCTCACCACCTCTCTGCTCATGAACTGGTACAACCAGCGCATGGCCATCAAGGAGCGATGACCATGGCCAACGCCACTTTCACCCCCATCGCCCCCCGGCCCTCGCCGGTCAGGACCACCGGCTTCGTGCCCTGGGTCCGCACAAACCTCTTCGCCGACTGGCGCAGCTCGCTGGCCACGCTGTTCATCCTGGCCATCATCGTCTACGCACTGCCCGGCCTGTCCAACTGGCTGGTTTTCAAATCCATCGTGCGAGCCGACGCGGACGCCTGCCAGGCCGCGCGCGGCATCGGTGCCTGCTGGGGCGTGGTCACCGAGAAGTACCGCGTGCTGCTGTTCGGTCGCTACCCGTACGACGAGCAGTGGCGACCCCTGGTCGCCACTGCGCTCATGGTGGGCGGCCTGGTACTCAGTTGTATCCGCTTCTTCTGGAAGCCGTGGCTGGCGCTCATGTGGATCGGTGTGCTGGCGGTGTTCTTCCTGCTCATGGGCGGCGGCGCACTGGGCCTGAGCAAGGTGCGCACCGATCTCTGGGGCGGCCTGCCGCTGACCGTGATGCTGGCCACGCTGTCCATCTTCCTGGCCTTTCCGCTGGCGGTGGTGGTGGCCCTGGGCCGGCGCAGCCGGCTGCCGGCCATCCGCTCGGCCTGCATCGTCTACATCGAGCTCATCCGCGGCGTGCCGCTGATCTCCGTGCTCTTCATGGCGTCTTTCATGTTCCCGCTGTTCATGCCCCACGGCGTTTCGCTGGACGTCCTGGTGCGGGTCATCGCGGGCATCACGCTGTTCGCGGCTGCCTACATGGCCGAGATCATCCGCGGCGGCCTGCAAGCCATCCCCAAGGGCCAGCTGGAGGCCGCGGACACGCTGGGCCTGTCGTACTGGCAGACGCAGCGCAAGATCGTGCTGCCGCAGGCGCTGGCCATGGTGGTGCCGAGCATGATGAACAACTTCATCTCCATCTTCAAGGACACCTCGCTGGTCACCATCGTCTCGCTCTACGAGCTCACCGGCGCGCTCGCGCTGGCGTTGAACTCGGACGTCAACTGGCGCCCGTTCAAGCTTGAGGCCTACCTCTTCATCACCCTCCTGTACTTCACGTTCTGCTTCGCCATGTCGCGCTACAGCCTGTGGGTCGAAAAGCAACTCAGCGCCAGCAAGGCGCGTTGAAGGAAACCAGCATGTCCGAACCCATCATCCAATTCGACAAGGTCAACAAGTGGTATGGCAACGACTTTCACGTCCTGCGTGACATCGACCTGGACGTCGCCAAGGGCGAGCGCATCGTGGTCTGCGGCCCGTCGGGCTCCGGCAAGTCCACGCTGATCCGCTGCATCAACCGGCTGGAGGAACACCAGCAGGGCCGGCTCATCGTCGACGGCACCGAGCTCACCGACGACATCAAGGCCATCGACCGCGTCCGCAAGGAAGTGGGCATGGTGTTCCAGCAGTTCAACCTCTTCCCCCACCTGACGGTGCTGGAGAACCTCACCCTCTCGCCCATGTGGGTGGGCAAGATGCCGCGCAAGGAAGCCGAGAAAAAGGCCATGCAGCAATTGCAGCGCGTGCGCATCGCCGAGCAGGCGAAGAAGTACCCGCTGCAACTCTCGGGTGGCCAGCAGCAGCGCGTGGCGATTGCGCGTGCGCTCTGCCTCACGCCCAAGATCATGCTGTTCGATGAGCCGACGTCCGCGCTCGATCCCGAGATGATCAAGGAGGTGCTGGACGTGATGATCGAGCTGGCCAACCAGGGCATCACCATGATCTGCGTGACGCACGAGATGGGCTTTGCCAAGGCCGTGGCCGACCGTGTGATCTTCATGGACCAGGGCCAGATCGTGGAGCAGAACACACCCGAAGAGTTCTTCAACCACCCGCAGAACGAGCGCTCCAAGGACTTCCTCTCCAAGATCCTCGGCCACTGAAATCGCTGTCTTGCATCGGTCATGGTGCGCTGTCACACTGCGCACCATGAACCGACCAGACCCCGCCCTCTCCGTGCAGCGCCTGACCTGGCTGCGCTGGAGTTGCACCACTGCCGTAGGTCTGTCGCTCTGGTGCGCCAGCGCGGCTCTGGCCTTCGACCTGCAAGGTCATCGCGGCGCGCGTGGCCTGGCGCCCGAGAACACCATCGCCGGTTTCGAACGCGCCCTGGCCATCGGCGTCAGCACCCTGGAACTCGACGTGGTGCTCAGTGCCGAGGGCGTGCCGCTGATCTCGCACGACACCACACCCAACCCCGACATCACGCGCGATGCCAGCGGCCGCTGGTTGCAGGCGCGGGGTCCGTCCTTCAACCGCCTCGCGCTGGCCGACATCGCAGCCTGGGACGTGGGCCGCATCAATCCCGCCACGCGCTACGCGCGCGATTTCGGCCAGCAGGTGGCACGCGATGGCCAGGGCATTCCCACCCTGGCTGCGCTGTTCGAACGGGTGCATCAACTCGGCGCGCAACACGTGCGCTTCAACATCGAGCTCAAGATCCATCCCGGCCGTCCCGACGAATCGCCGACGCCCGAAACCTTCGTGCGGGCGGTGCTGGACGTGATCGCATCCCACGACATGGCCCGCCGTGTCGGCATTCAGAGCTTTGACTGGCGCATCCAGAAAGCCGTGCGCCAGTTGGCGCCCGAGATGCCGGTGTTCCACCTCTCGGCGCAATTGCCGCGCTACAACACGCTGGTCAGCGGCGAATGGACCGATGGCCTGCGCCTGGCCGACTTCCCCGACGCCCCCGCCATGGTGGTCGCCGCCGGCGGCAAGGTCTGGTCGCCCCACTTCGGCGACCTGGACCAGAAGCTGATCGAACGCGCGCGCTCACTCGAATTGCGCGTGATCCCCTGGACGGTCAACGAGATGACGGACATGGCACGCCTGATCGACTGGGGCGTGGACGGCCTGATCACCGACTACCCGGACCGCCTGCGCACCGTGATGCAGCGGCGCGGCATGGCGCTGCCCCCGCAGGTCATCGTGCCCGAGGCAAAGGCCAAGGTGTCGGCGGTGCGCGCCACCACCACGTCTTCGCCCGCGCGCTTCGGCGTCGCGCCCGAACTGCCCTGACCAGACCGGAGGAACTTCCTCCCGCGCGGCGTATCATTTTCCGCGTGCGCCATCTCCTGCTCGCCCTCATGATCGCCCTGCTGCCCGTGCGCGGCTGGATGGGCGATGCCATGGCCCTCGCCATGCTGGCGCCACCGGCCCATGCCGGCGGGCAGGCACAACACACCAGTGCGCCGCCCTGCCCCGATCACGCCGCCAGCGTGCCCGGCGACGCCGGTGACAACCCAGGCAGCCACACCCATGCGCACTGCGACATCTGCAACGGCCCGGCCATCGCCGGGCGCGTGGCCGATGCGCAGGCCAAGCCCCACCCCCAGGGCATCCGCGTGTCTGGCAGCGAGCGCTTTGCCAGCCTGGACCCGCCGCAGGTGATCAAACCACCCATTTCCTGAGCGCACACACCCGAGGTGCGTCCGCGACACCCCCTCAGAGGGTCGCTCGCGGGCGCTGGTTCGTGCCTTCAGGAGATTTCCATGACCCCTTTCCGGCGAATGTCGCCGCGCAGGCCTGCCATCGGGCGGGCCGCTCTTTCACTCTGCCTGGCCGCCGCGACCTGGCTGCCTGCGGCGGCGCAGGACGCCGATGCCGCGCTCCGCGCCGCCGATCCCGACAGCCCCGTGACCGGCGCAAGCCCTCTGGTCTTGCCGCCGATCCGCACGGCGGAACTGCCCGCGCCGCCAGCGGACATGGATACCGCGCGCGCGGTCTGGCGCGACGCTCATGCACGCGTGGCGGAGTTCCCGCGCGGCCATGCCGACCTGCTGCGCTGGGAGTCCCGTCAGCCGCCGACCCACGAGGCCAGTGCGACCACCACCGCGGTCTCGCAAGACCGGCTGGGCCTGGACGAAGCGGTCGCCCGTTCGCTGCGCTGGCGCCCTGAGCTGTTCATCCACGCGGACATGAATGCCCTGGCCCGCGCACGCGTGCGCGCCGCCTACGCGGGGCATGTGCGGGAGGTACAGCAGGCCTGGATCGAGGCGGTCGCCGCGCAGCAGTCCTGGCACCTGCAGAACGGCATGCGCGACGCCGCCCGCACCGGCACCGAACTGGGTGAGCGCATGTGGGCCACCGGCAACTGGAGCCAGGCGCGGCAAGCCGCCGAGCGTCTGGCCGAGGCCCAGGCCTGGCAAGCCAGCGTGAAGGCGCAGGCCCGCGCCCTGGTCGCGCAGGAGCGGCTGGCCCGGCTGTTGGGTGTGTGGACGGCCGAGGCCGTGCGCCAGATGGCCGCCAGTCTGCCCGAGACACTGCCCGGACTGCCGCCCCTGGAGCCCGGCGATGCCCGCGGGCTGGAAGCCCAGGCCCTGCACGCCCTGCCCGGGCTGGCGCAGGATCGGCAGCAACTGCAACGGCTGCAGGCGGGCTCGGCTGCCCCGCGCCAGCGGAACTGGGACGCAGCGGTGGAGGCCGCCATCGGCGCCCGGCCCGATGCCCTTCAGACAGCGAATCCGCCACAGATCAACGACCTGCAACTGCTGCGGGATGCCGCGCTCGCCCAGACCATCCAGGCCCGGGCCGGTGTGCTGCGCCAGGCGGTGGAGCGCCGCTCCCGGGTGCGTGAAGCTTGGCTGCGCGTGCAGGCCACGCATGCGCTGGCCAGCCACGCACAGGACGTGGTGGCACGGCTGCAGGCCGGCCTGGAGCAGGAAACCCTGCTCCGCTACAACGGCATGCTGCAGAGCACCTGGGACCTGTTGGCAAGCGCACGCGAACGCATGCGCGCGCTCGACGATGCCACCCAGGCACGCGCCGAGGCCTGGCAGGCCCGCGCCGATCTGCAGGCCTTGCTGGCCGGCGCCGAATGACATGGACACCACCCACGGCCCGATGGGGCCGCTGGAAACCCCTTTCCGGAACACCGACATGAACCCTTCTTTCAACCGAAGACACTTTCTGGCCGGCAGCGCCGCCACGGCGGTGGCCGCATCGAGCGTGAATGCGGCCGGCCTGGCCGCCCTGCCCGACATGGCCCAGCGCGACAGCGCAGACACCGCCGGCCCATGGACACCCCCCGGCGTGACCGGCGCCGGCCGCCCCTACAACCCGGTGGTCACGCTCAACGGCTGGACCGCTCCCTGGCGCATGAAAGACGGCGCCAAGGAGTTCCATCTGGTGGCCGAACCGGTGGTGCGCGAAATGGCACCCGGCTTCCTGGTCAACATGTGGGGCTACAACGGCCAGAGCCCCGGCCCGACCATCGAGGTGGTGGAAGGCGACCGCGTGCGCATCTTCGTCACCAACCGGCTGCCCGAACACACCACCATCCACTGGCATGGCCAGCGCCTGCCCAACGGCATGGATGGCGTCGGCGGCCTGAACCAGCCCCAGATTGCACCGGGCAAGACCTTCGTCTACGAGTTCGTGGCGCGGCGCCCCGGGACCTTCATGTACCACCCGCACGCCGACGAAATGGTGCAGATGGCCATGGGCATGATGGGCCTGTGGATCACGCACCCCCGGCAGAAGCACCCCCTGATCGAGGACGTGCAGCGCGACTACGCCTTTCTGCTCAATGCCTTCGACGTCGAGCCCGGCAGCCGCACGCCCCGCATCAACACCATGCTGGACTTCAACATCTGGGGTTTCAACAGCCGCGTGTTTCCGGCCATCTCACCGCTGGTGGCGCGGCTGGGGGAGCGCGTGCGCGTGCGCGTGGGCAACCTCACCATGACCAACCACCCGGTGCACATTCACGGCATCGAGTTCGAGGTCACCGGCACCGACGGCGGTCCCACCCCCAAAGGGGCCCGCTGGCCCGAGGTGACCACCGACATCGCCGTGGGCCAGATGCGCCAGATCGAGTTCATCGCCGACGAACCGGGCGACTGGGCCCTGCACTGCCACAAGAGCCACCACACCATGGGCGCCATGGGCCACGGCGTTCCGACCATGATCGGCGTCGACCACCGGGGCCTGGTGGGCGGCCTGCAGCGCGCCGCGCCCGACTACATGGTGATGGGCGAACGCGGCATGGCGGACATGGGCGACATGGAGATGGAACTGCCGGCCAACACCTTCCCCATGATGACCGGCCGTGGTCCGTATGGCCCGATCGAGATGGGCGGCATGTTCACCCTGCTCAAGGTCCGCGCCGACCAGAAGGCCGGCGACTACGGCGACCCAGGCTGGTACGCGCAGCCACCCGGCAGCCAGGCCCGCGAGGTGCAGGGGCCGCCCGATCCGGCGCCGTCATCGCCCACCCCACCGTCCAGCGCCACCACCTCCCAGCCCGCCGCCAGCGCCCGCAAACCTGCGGCGCAACGGCACGCTCACTGACACCCCACCTTCACAGGAGAACACCATGCAAAGACGATCGTTGCTTCTGGCCGCCCTCACCGGGCTGCCGATGCTGGCCAAGGCCCAGGACCAGTCACCGCGGCCCGCCACACTGCAGGTATGGAAAGACCCGCAATGCGGCTGCTGCACCGACTGGGTCGAGCACCTGCGCCAGAACGGCTTCAAGGTCGAGGTCTTCGAGAGCGGCAACGTGGCCGTGCGCAAGCGCCTGGGCATGCCCGAGCGCTACGGTTCGTGCCACACCGGATGGATCGACGGCTACGTGGTCGAAGGCCATGTGCCGGCGCGCGAGATCAGGCGGCTGATGGCCGAGCGGCCGCGGGCACTTGGCCTGGCCGTACCGGGCATGCCGGTGGGCAGCCCCGGCATGGACGGCC
Organism: Hydrogenophaga sp.; assembly: GCF_026125785.1. Lineage (GTDB taxonomy): Bacteria > Pseudomonadota > Gammaproteobacteria > Burkholderiales > Burkholderiaceae_C > Hydrogenophaga. The sequence goes on along the minus strand of NZ_JAHCKL010000005.1, from coordinate 7,909 downwards.
CGGTGTACGGCGCACGGCGTGACGCCTACGGGGTCCTGCTGGTGCAGCAAGATGGTCGTTCGAGCGTGTACCAGCACTACGCGGGCAGCTCGGCCGGCGGACTCAAGCCCACGTCGGGCGACGCCGCCGCACAGACCATGAGCGAAGGCGAGGTCCGCCGGGTGGACATCCGCACGGGCAAGCTCACGCTGCGCCATGGCGAGATCAAGAACCTGGACATGCCACCGATGACCATGGTGTTCCAGGTCAGCGATCCGGCCATGCTGTCGGCCGTGAAGGTGGGCGACAAGGTGCGGTTTCGCGCGGAGAAGATCGATGGCGTCTACACCGTGACCCGGATCGAACCGGCCCCCTGAAGATCCCTGGAACCCCTCGGCCATGGCGCGCGGTACTTGAATGGCGAACTTGATCCAGGTCAAACGCCGAAGCGAAATAAAAACCCGGTTCAGGCCTTGATATCCCCCTCTTGCGCGCCGGCCTGCTGTCGATACTGAAGGTGTCCGGTTCGGCGTCCGTCGGCAGACGGCGCCACCGCCCCTTCAGCACGACACCGCGAGAGCCCCATGCGCAGCAACCTGCCCGTTTCACAGCAAGAGTTCGTCATCCCTGATGGCGTCACCCTGGTCTCCACGACCGACCTGCAAAGCCGCATCACCTACTGCAATCCGGCGTTCGTCGCCGTCAGCGGTTTCTCACGCGAGGAGCTGATCGGCCAACCCCACAACCTGGTGCGACACCCCGACATGCCGGCCGAGGCCTTCCGCGACATGTGGGCCACGCTGGCCAGCGGTTCGCCCTGGTCGGCACTGGTGAAGAACCGGCGCAAGAACGGCGACCACTACTGGGTGGTGGCCAACGCCACCCCCGTGGTCGAAGGTGGCCAGACCGTGGGCTACATGTCGGTGCGCACCAAGCCGACGCGCGAGCAAGTCCAGCAGGCGGAGGCCTTGTATGCGTGCATGCGCGGCGAGCAGGAGCAGGGTCGCCTGCGCACCGTGCTGCACCGTGGACAGGTGGAGCGCGCGGGCCTGGCCGGCCGGTTGCGCCGCATGGCTCAGCTCAACCTGGCCGGCCGCATCGGCCTGGCCTCCACGGCCGTGGCCATTGCCGGGCTCGCGGTGGGCGAGTGGGCCGCGCCGCGGGGCCTCTCCATCCACGTCGCCGCTGCGGTGGCTGTACTCGCCTTCGCGGCCGCCGGCGCGTGGTGGCTGCGCACCCAGGTGCTGGGCTCACTGGGCCGTGCCGTGGGGTTCGCCAACCGCATGGCGGCCGGCGACCTGTGCGCGCGCTACGAAGGCGCTGCGGGCGGCGAGTTCGGCGAACTGGCCCGCGCGCTCAACCAGCTCAACGTGAACCTGCAGGCGGTGGTGTCCGACGTGCGCCATGAGGTGGAAGGCGTGCAGGTGGCCTCCAGCGAGATCGCCAGCGGCAACCAGGACCTCTCTGCCCGCACCGAATCACAGGCCAGCAGCCTGCAGGAGACAGCGGCTTCGATGGAGGAACTCAGCAGCACGGTGCAGCAAAGTGCCAACTCCTCGCGCGAAGCCTCGCGCCTGTCCGAGCGCTCCGCCGCGATCGCGCGCCAGGGCAACCGGGCCATGGGTGAGGTGATCGCCACCATGGACGGCATCAGCCAATCGTCCGGCCGCATCGGCGAGATCATCGGCGTCATCGACGGCATTGCGTTCCAGACCAACATCCTCGCGCTCAACGCGGCCGTGGAGGCGGCGCGCGCGGGTGAGCAAGGCCGAGGCTTCGCGGTGGTGGCCGGCGAGGTGCGCAGCCTGGCGCAGCGCACCTTGACCGCGGCGCGCGAGATCAAGCAGCTCATCGACGAGTCGGCCGGCCAGGTGGCCGCCGGCAGTGAGCTGGTGCACAGCGCGGGCAAGACCATGTCCGAGGTGGTGGGGGCGGTCGAACAGGTCAACGGCTTGATCGCCGAGATCACCGGCGCCACGCAGGAACAGGCCATGGGCCTGGCCCAGATCAACCAGGCGGTCGGCCAGCTCGATTCGGTCACGCAGCAGAACTCCGCGATGGTCGAAGAGCTGGCCGCGGCAGCGGCCTCGTTGCAGGCCCAGGCCAAGGTCATGAATGAGGCGGTGCGCATCTTCCGCCTGGAGCGCCGGGGCTCCCTGGCCATGGCCTGAGCGCCCACACCCGGATACACCCTGGACCGTAGGGCATGCTAATGTCGCGCCCATGCCCAAGACCCTGCGCTACACCCTGCTGTCCCTGCGCGAGATGCTGCTGTCGGCCGGCCCGTTCGCCCTGCTGACCATTGCCCTGCTGGCGCTGACCTACTGGTGGCTCAACCCCAACCCACCCAAGCGCGTGGTGCTGGCCACGGGCCCCGAGCAAAGCGCCTACGAGACCTTCGGCAAGCGCTATGCCGAAGCCCTGGCACGCTACGGGATCGAGGTGGAGCTGCTGACCACCCAGGGCTCTTCCGACAACCTGGACAAGCTGCGCAACCGGCAAGCCGACCTGGGCTTCGTGCAGGGCGGCACCGCCGACATCGGGTACGACGAGGAGGACACGCTGACCTCGCTGGGCAGCCTGTTCGTCGAGCCGCTGTGGCTGTTCTACCGCGAAGACGCCGCGCGGCGGCTGCGCAAGTCCCCCGTGATCGGCAGCCTGGCCGAACTGCAGGGCTGGCGCGTCAACGTCGGCACGCCGGGCAGCGGCGTGCCGCGCCTCTTCAATACGCTGCTGGACGTGAACCGCATCGCGCCCTCGCAACTCAAGCTGAGCCAGCTCGAACAGACCCCGGCCACCGTGGCCTTTCTCAACGGCGAACTGGATGCGGTGGTGTTCGCCTCGGCACCCGAATCGCTCATGGTGCAGATGCTGTTGCAGACACCGGGCGTGAAGCTGCTGGACTTCGCCCAGAGTGAAGCCTACTCGCGCCGCTTCGGCTACCTCACGCCGGTGGTGATGCCGCAAGGCGTGGTCGACCTGGCCAAGAACATTCCGGCGCGCAATGTGCGCCTGGTGGCGTCCACCACCAGCCTGCTCGCGCACGTCGACACCCATCCCGCCATCCTGCAGCTGTTCGCACAGACCGCCACCAGCCTGCACGGCGGCGCGAGCTGGTTCAGCCGGGCGCGCGAGTACCCCAGCCTGGAGCACAGCGAAGTCCCCATCTCGCCCGAGGCACAACGCGCCATCCGGGGCGGCCTGCCCTTCCTGCAGCGCTACCTGCCCTTCTGGCTGGCCAACCTCGTTGAACGCATGTGGCTGGCCATGGGCCTGATCATCGCGCTGGCGCTGCCGCTCTCTCGCATCGTGCCGCCGCTCTACGCCTTCCGCATCCGCTCACGCGTGTTCCGCTGGTACGCGGAACTGCGCGACATCGAGCAGCACCACGAGCAAGGGGGTGAGAACCCGCAGGAGCTGCAGGCCCGGCTGGAAGCCCTGGAGGACAAGGTGGAAAAGATCGTGGTGCCCCTGTCCTACACCGACGAGCTCTACGCGCTGCGCAACAACATCCACCTGGTGCGCAAGAAACTGCGGCGGGTGGAAGAACCCGCCTAAGACTTGGTCTTGGCGCTGTTGAGCCAGGCCTGGCGAGCCACTTCGTCCAGTGCCTCGTCCACCACGCCGTGGTCGGCCACCACACGCAGGCGGTTCTGTTCCATCAGGCGCTCCAGGCCGCGCTTGGTCATGGACAGCGAACGGCCGTCATCGCCCGTGAACAGGAACAGCGTGCCATGGGGGCTGGCCCAGGTGATCTGCCAACGGATGGCCTGGCCGTCCTGGTAGATGTCGACCCAGGTGCCCACGGCCAGCGCGGCGCCGCGCTGGCCCGCCATTTCCGCCTTGAGGTCCGCCCAGTCGCGTTGCATGGGCATGGTTTCCTGGAACGCCGGCTGCGTCGAGGTCAGCGGCGGAGAATCCACGAAGGCGTCTTCCATCAGGCAGGAATCACGCGCCTCGGTGCGGGGAATCCAGGGGTCGTCGTCCTGCTCCGGCTGCACGCTGGGCGGGTCGTCGCCAGGCGCCGAGCCACGTGGTGGTTCGCTGCGCTGTGTCTTGTAGGCCGCCTCGTGCAGGCCCATGAGCGCCTGGAAGAAAGCCTCCGTCTGCTCACGCGGGTACTCGATCGAGTCCAAACCTTCGCGCAGGGTACGCAGCACGCTGGGGATCACCTTGACCAAGCGTGGGCGGTTCAGGCTGGCCAGCGCCAGTTGGCTGGACCACAGCAGGTCCGGCAGGATGTCGCCATAGCGCGACGCGGGAGACTCCCCTGGCTTGAGCGGTGGCTTGTCCGCCTCTTCCAGCCGGGCCTGGGCAATGACCTGCGACCAGGCGCTGGTCAGGAAACGGCGGACCACGCCCGGTGCTTTCTCGTAGTCGTTGCGGCCGCGGATTTCGCCGGCCACGCGCTCGGCCAGCAGGTGGCGCTGCTCCACGCGCACCAGCGTCTGCACCGCCAGGCCGCGCGCCTGCGCCTGGGCCGGCGCCACGGCCTCCTCCTGGGAGCGGTTCAGTTCCGCCAGCAGGCCTTCCAGGCGGTCGGAGATGTCCGGCCCGGGCTTCTGGACCGCCTGCAGGATCTTGCGCACCTGCGCGGCGAACGGGCCGTAGCCCCGGTCCTGCTCGGTGGTGAACGCCAGACTGCGCTCGGTGATGGCGTCGAGCATGCGCCGGGCGGGGTTCTGCCGGTCGGCAAAAAAGCGGGGCTCCGAACGCGCCAGTTGCAACAAGGCAGGCTTCATGTCCTGCAGCATGTCGCGCACCGCGGGCAACAGGCGCTCGTCCGCGGCGATGCGTTTGAGCATGAGCGAGACCACCTCGCTGGCCAGCGTGCGCACCATGGCATTGCCCGACCCGGAAGCGCCCTGGTCACTCGGTGCGTCGCTGCCCGCCTGGTCGAGATTGCCCACCAGCAACTGGTGCAGGTGGTCGAGCGTGAGCACCACATCACCGTCGTTCGTTTCCTCGCCAGCGGCGCCCGCGGGACGCTCGTTGGCAGGCGCCGCCATGGGCGCCTGGCGGCTCTCGGGCGCCTGGATCACCGCGTAGCCGGCCGGTTCTATGCCCATCTGGTCGAGCAACAGGCTCAGGTGCACGTAGACGTCGCGCAGCTCGTTGCCCAGCGACAGCGCACCGGCCTGCAGCCAGCGCGCGCGCACCGCGGGCTCAACCTTCAGGCCCTTGAGGGTGTTCATCAGCGCCGCGACGATGATCTCGGCCCGCAAGGGGTTGGCGTCCTGGTTGATGACCTCGAACCCCCGAGCGGTGGACAACAGCGCCGTCAACGCGAGCTGCTCCTCGTCCACCGACATCTGCACCACCTGCTGCACACGCGCCAGCTCCACCGTTTCCTGGACCTGGTCGTCGCCCATGAGCTCCAGTTCGTCAAAACTGACCGACTGCGGGCGGCGGCCCGTGGCGCTGCCGCCGCGCGGCAAAGAGCGTTCCACCGACTCGGCCATCGCCGCCAGGAATCCCGTGGCAATGCGCTCGCGCTGGCCCTCCAGGGCCCGCCGGGCTTCTATCAACAACTGTTTTTCATGCATCTGGCTGGCCGACGACTCACGGTCACGCAGCGCAGACTGCAAGTGCGAGAGCCAGCGCGGCATCCACTCGCGCGTCTGCGCGAGCGCCTCCTTGAGGCAGGCGTCATAGGCCTGGGAATTACGGTCGTCCATGCAGACGGGCTCTTTCGGTCGGGGTCAGGCAAAAACAGGTGGGCGTAAGGGTATCCACAACCCATTGTGGCGAGAGCGTAACCGCACAAACCCGGAAAAGAAACCTGTAAAACCTGACAGTTCAGGGCTTAGCCCAGAGCGCCGCCCAGCCGGCGGGCCCCAGCTCGCGCAGGGTGCGCATATTGCGCTCGACGATGGCGTCGGCATCGCCCCCGTCGGTGGCCACCGCGCGCTCCACGCTGTCCTCACGCAACAGGTGCAGGGTGGGAAACGGCGAACGGTTGCTGCAGTTGGTCACATCGTCGGGTTCGGTGCCCTCGAACTGGAAGCCGGGATGAAAAGGCGCCACCTGGATGACCCCCTCCAGCCCATGCTCCTCGACCACACCGTCCACCACCCCGAGAAAGTCATTGAACAGCTCAAAATCCGGGAACAGCGCCGGATGCACCAGCAGCGTGGTGTCGATCTCCTCGGCCGGCGTGTCCGCCAGCAGGTCCAGCTCCCGGTCCAGATCGTCGAGAAACCCATCGACATGCCGAGCCCGGCTCACCACGATCCGCACCTGGTTCTTCACGTACACCGACCGCGCGAACGGGCACAGGTTCAACCCGATCACCGCCTTCTCGATCCAGAGGCGGGTAGCGGCAATCACGTCGTCGTCGGTCATGGCAGAGGCGGCACGCTGAAGGGATGGACCTTACTTCAAGGCCTTGTAGCGCACGCGCTTGGGCTTCGCACCCTCCTCGCCCAGGCGCTTCTTCTTGTCCGCTTCGTATTCCTGGTAGTTGCCGTCGAAGAAGTACCACTGGCTGTCGCCTTCGGCGGCCAGGATGTGGGTACAGATGCGGTCGAGGAACCAGCGGTCGTGGCTGACCACCAGCGCGCTGCCGGCGAACTCCAGCAAAGCCTCTTCCAGCGCGCGCAGGGTTTCCACGTCGAGGTCGTTCGAGGGTTCGTCCAGCAGCAGCACATTGCCGCCCTCGGCCAGCATCTTGGCCAGGTGCAGGCGGCCGCGCTCGCCACCCGAGAGGTTCTTGACCTGCTTCTGCTGGTCGCCACCCGAGAAATTGAAACGCCCGCAGTAGGCGCGGCTGGGCATCTGGAACTTGCCCACAGTGATCATGTCCAGGCCGCCCGAGATGTCTTCCCACACGGTCTTGTCACCCGCCAGGCCGTCGCGGCTCTGGTCCACCGCGGCGATCTTCACGGTCTTGCCGATCTTGACCTCGCCGCTGTCCGGCTGCTCCTTGCCCGTGATGAGCTTGAACAGCGTGGACTTGCCCGCGCCGTTGGGGCCGATGATGCCCACGATGGCACCGGCCGGCACCTTGAAGCTCAGGTTGTCGATCAGCAGGCGGTCGCCGAACGACTTGGAGACACCGTTGAACTCGATCACCTCGTTGCCCAGACGCTCGGCCACGGGAATGAAGATCTCGTTGGTCTCGTTGCGCTTCTGGTAGTCGACGTCGCTCAGTTCCTCGAAGCGGGCCAGGCGCGCCTTGCTCTTGGCCTGGCGGCCCTTGGCGTTGGAGCGCACCCACTTGAGTTCCTCCTTCATCGCCTTCATGCGCGCGTCCTCGGTGCGCTGCTCCTGCTCCAGGCGGGCTTCCTTCTGCTCCAGCCAGCTCGAATAATTGCCCTTGTACGGGATGCCATGCCCACGGTCGAGTTCCAGAATCCACTCCGCCGCGTTGTCCAGGAAGTAGCGGTCGTGGGTGATGGCCACCACGGTGCCCGGGAAGCGCTGCAGGAAATGCTCCAGCCACTCGACCGACTCGGCGTCCAGGTGGTTGGTGGGTTCGTCGAGCAGCAGCATGTCCGGCTTGGAAAGCAGCATGCAGCACAGCGCCACGCGGCGCTTCTCACCACCGGAAAGCAGGCCGATCTTCGCGTCCCAGGGCGGCAGGCGCAGCGCGTCGGCCGCGATCTCGAGCTGGTGTTCGCTGTCGGTGCCGGCGGTGGCGATGACGGCTTCAAGCTGGGCCTGCTCGGCCGCCAGCGCGTCGAAATCCGCATCCTCCTCCGCATAGGCCGCATAGACCTCTTCCAGCCGCTTCTGCGCCGCACGCACCTCACCCATGCTGTCTTCCACCGCTTCACGCACGGTCTGCTCGGCATTGAGCTGAGGCTCCTGCGGCAGGTAGCCGATGCGGATGCCCGGCATGGGAATCGCCTCGCCCTCGATCTCCGTGTCGATGCCGGCCATGATCTTGAGCAGCGTCGACTTGCCCGAACCATTGAGACCCAGCACA
>NZ_JAHCKL010000046.1 GCF_026125785.1 Hydrogenophaga sp. | reverse complement strand
AATGGCAAAAGAGAAATTCGAGCGGACCAAGCCGCACGTGAACGTGGGCACGATCGGTCACGTTGACCATGGCAAGACGACGCTGACGGCGGCGATCACGACGGTGCTGGCGTCCAAGTTTGGCGGAGCAGCCAAGGCGTACGACCAGATCGACGCGGCTCCTGAAGAGAAAGCGCGCGGCATCACGATCAACACCGCGCACGTGGAATACGAGACGGCCAACCGCCACTACGCACACGTGGACTGCCCCGGCCACGCCGACTACGTCAAGAACATGATCACCGGAGCCGCCCAGATGGACGGCGCGATCCTGGTGTGCTCGGCCGCAGACGGCCCGATGCCCCAGACCCGCGAGCACATCCTGCTGGCGCGCCAGGTGGGCGTGCCCTACATCATCGTCTTCCTGAACAAGTGCGACATGGTCGACGACGCCGAGCTGCTGGAGCTGGTGGAGATGGAAGTGCGCGAACTGCTGAGCAAGTACGACTTTCCTGGCGACGACACACCGATCATCAAGGGCTCGGCCAAGCTGGCGCTCGAAGGCGACAAGGGCGACCTGGGCGAGCAGGCGATCATGCGCCTGGCCGATGCGCTGGACAGCTACATCCCCACGCCCGAGCGCGCGGTGGACGGCGCGTTCCTGATGCCGGTGGAAGACGTGTTCTCCATCTCCGGCCGTGGCACGGTGGTGACGGGCCGCATCGAGCGCGGCGTGGTCAAGGTCGGCGAGGAAATCGAGATCGTGGGCATCTCGGCCACGCAAAAGACCACCTGCACGGGCGTGGAGATGTTCCGCAAGCTGCTGGACCAGGGACAGGCGGGCGACAACGTGGGCATTCTGCTGCGCGGCACCAAGCGCGAAGAAGTGCAGCGCGGCCAGGTGCTGTGCAAGCCGGGCTCGATCAAGCCGCACACGCACTTCACGGGTGAGGTGTACGTGCTGAGCAAGGACGAAGGCGGGCGTCACACGCCGTTCTTCAACAACTACCGTCCGCAGTTCTACTTCCGCACGACGGACGTGACGGGCTCCATCGAGCTGCCCAAGGACAAGGAAATGGTCATGCCCGGCGACAACGTGTCGATCACGGTCAAGCTGATCGCGCCCATCGCCATGGAAGAAGGCCTGCGCTTTGCCATCCGCGAAGGCGGCCGCACCGTCGGCGCCGGCGTCGTGGCCAAGATCATCGAGTAAGG
>NZ_JAHCKL010000045.1 GCF_026125785.1 Hydrogenophaga sp. | reverse complement strand
CATGTGGTCATCGACGGCGCCTCCACCGATACCACCCTGGCGTTGATCCGCGCCCATGGGCGCCAGCCCCAGGTGCTGGTGTCGGAGCCCGACCGCGGCCTCTACGACGCCATGAACAAGGGGCTGCGCCTGGCCACGGGCGACTACGTGGCCTTTCTCAACGCCGACGACGTGTACGCCCGCACCGATGCGGTGGCCAGCATGGTGCACGCCTGCGCCGCCCACGATGCCGACGCTGCCTGGGCCGATCTGGTCTACGTGCGCCCCGATGACCTGGACGCCGTGGTTCGCTACTGGAAGGCGGAGCCGTTCCGTCCCGGCCTGCTGGAGCAGGGCTGGATGCCGCCCCATCCGACCCTGTTCGTGCGCCGCTCGCTGCTGCAGCAGCTGGGCGGTTTCGACCTGCGCTACCGGTTTCACGCCGATTTCGACCTGGTGGTGCGGATGCTGAGCCGGCCGGGGCTGCGCACCCACCACGTGCCGGGCATCCTGGTGCGCATGCGGGCCGGCGGGCACACCAACCGCTCCTGGCGCAACGTGGTCCGGGGCAATCTGGAATCCATGCGCATCCTGCGGACCCACAAGCTCAGGGGCGGCGGCACCATGCTGCTGCACAAGCTGCGTCACCGGGGCCTGCAGTTTCTGCGCCGTCCTGCCGATATGGGCTAGGGCCACCCGCCCCACCGTCCACCGTCTCCCTTCCGCAGGTATCCATGTCCAACTCCACCATCCTGGTCACCGGCGGCGCCGGTTACATCGGCTCCCACACCTGCGTCGCCCTGCTGGCGGCCGGCCACGAGGTGGTGGTGGTCGACGACCTGTCCAACAGCCACGAGGCGGCGATGCAGCGGGTGGAGGCCATCGCCGGCCGGACGCTGCATTTCTATCGCATGCGGGTGCAGGAGACCCAGCGCCTGTCGCAGATCATTGCCCGGCACCGGGTCGCGGCCGCCATCCACTTCGCCGCCTTCAAGGCCGTGGGTGAATCGGTGGCCAGGCCCCTGGACTACTACGAGAACAATCTGGGCAGCCTGACGGCCCTGGTGCGTGCCCTGGATGGCGCCGGTGCCCGGCATCTGGTGTTCAGCTCCTCGGCCACGGTCTACGGGGATCCGCAGCGGGTGCCCATCGTCGAGTCCGATCCGGTGGGCCCCACCAATCCCTACGGCCGGACCAAGCTCATGGCCGAACAGGTGCTGCAGGATCTGTCCCGGTCGGACCCGCGCTGGAAGCTGACCCTGCTGCGCTATTTCAATCCGGTGGGCGCCCATGAGAGCGGCATGATCGGCGAGGATCCCCAGGGCATCCCCAACAACCTCATGCCCTTCATCACCAAGGTGGCGGTGGGCGCCCTGCCGCAGCTGCAGGTGTTCGGCGGCGACTGGCCGACGCCGGACGGCACCGGGGTGCGCGACTACATCCACGTGATGGATCTGGCCCAGGGCCACGTGCAGGCCCTGTCCCGGGCCGGCGATGGCGGCACCCTGGTGGTGAACCTGGGCACCGGGCAGGGCTACAGCGTCCTGGACGTGGTGCGGGCCTTCGAGCGCGCCAGCGGCCGGCCGATCCCCTATCGCATCGTCGAGCGGCGGCC
>NZ_JAHCKL010000044.1 GCF_026125785.1 Hydrogenophaga sp. | reverse complement strand
GTCGAGCGCAAGGTCAACTACTAGGAAGCTCTACGTCGCATGAGCCAGTTCAGGAACATCACAGCCGAGGTCTTGAAGCCGCTTGAGCAGGCGGCGGATGGTCTTGGATTTGTCTTGCCTGTCGAAGTGTTCGCTGCCCAGGTCGTTGTACTCGGTGCCGTCGCGCAGCATGTGGAAGGCGGCGGTGAGCATGGAAGCGGCCACGGCGAGGATGGCTTTCTTGGCGCCACGCCTGGCCTTGATGCGCAGGAATTGGGCACGCAGGTAACTGGTCTTGACGCGCACGGCTGCCCAGGCTGCGGTAACCAGGGACGTTTTGATCCAGGTGCCGCTCTTGCGCACACGGGTGGATCTGCGCTTACCGGCGCTCTCGTCGCTGCGCGGGCACAGCCCGGCCCAGGACACGAGATGGCCTGCAGTTGGGAAGCGCGACATGTCCACGCCGATCTCCGCCACCACGACGCTGGCCGTCAGATCAGAGACCCCGGGCATCGTCGTAAGCAGGCGGGTGCGCTGTTGGATCGGCGCCAGCGCTTTTCCCACGGCTGCATCCAGTTCGGCCAGCGTGCGCTGCAAGGCATCGACCACCTGCAGGTGCAACCGCAGCATCGTGCGGTGGTGCTCGGTGATGCGCCCGCGCAGCGCCTCGCGCAATTCGGCCGTCTTCTTACGCGCCGTGCCTTGGGCAAGGGCGGCCAGGCGCGTCGGGTCGGTCTCGCCGGCCACGATGGCATCGAGCATCGCGCGACCGCTCTTGCCCAGCACATCGGACAGGACGCTTGCGAGCTTGAGATTGGCATCCTCCAACACCTTCTGGATGCGCAACGAATGCTGGGAGACTTCCCGAACGAGTTGCTTGCGGGTGCGGGTGAGGTCGCGCAGTTGCTGGATAGCCTGCGGCGGCACGAAGCTCGAGCGGATCAGGCCGTGCGCCAGCAGATCGGCAATCCACATCGCGTCGTTGACGTCGGTCTTGCGGCCGGGAACGTTGCGGATGTGCGCTGCGTTGGCCAGAACCAACTCGAACTCGGCCTCCAGCACATGCCACACCGGTTTCCAGTACACGCCCGTGGCTTCCATCGCCACGTGCGTACAGTCGTGCTCGGCCAGCCAATCGGCCAGCTCAAGCAATTGGGCCGTCGTGGTGCCGAAGCTGCGCACCTCCTGATGCATGGGCGGCGAGACGCAGCGCACGCAGGCCACGATCGTGTCCTTGTGCACGTCCAGGCCCGCACAGCGCGTGTAAAGCACTTGCATGAGAACCTCCTTGCAGTTGTTGGGCACCGCAGGCAGTCCTCGTCATCGAACTCTACTAGTCGTGCTTCGGGGCGTCGCCGCCCTCTGCCACACTCCGGGGTGCTCGCAGGACTGCGGGTCCAACTACTGAACGGGCTTAACGCACCAAGGGAAAGCCGACCTCATCAGCAGTGCCCGCCAGCATCGTATAACCAAGCGCCATCGCCGGCGAGTCACGCCCCAAGCTTCATTTCCCGGGGTCGGGCCCGCCTGATGGCGAACTACTGAGGACAGGAGCGCACGATGACTTCCTCTTCATCCTCTCCTTCGTCCCGTGGCCTCTGGCAGGCCGTGTTCTGGCTCGGCCTGGTGTGTTTCCTGGCCTGGGACTGGTCGACCTCGGCGCCGGTGGACCTGCGC
>NZ_JAHCKL010000043.1 GCF_026125785.1 Hydrogenophaga sp. | reverse complement strand
CCGGCATCCGCAAGTGGCGCTGGCCGCGCTGGTGCATGGCATGGTGCAGACCGTCTTGCAGCCCGACACCTACGGCGATGGCCTGCCGCTGGGCGTGCGCCTCACGGTGCAAGACCGGCTGGAAGGCATGGCCCCGGACTGGCCGGAATCGCCCGCCGCCGTGGCGCTGCGCGAACTGCAACAGGTGGCAGGTGTTGCCTTGCCGGAGGACAGCACCGGACTGTTCGCCGTGCTGCTGGCGAAGTCGCAAGACGAACTGGTGCGGCTGCTGGCGGTATGCGTGGCCGCCACGGTGGACGTGGTGACGCCGCGCGCCACGCCGCACCAACCCGGCGAGGAACTGGCGCAGGCCGTGGGCCTCGACATGGCCGCATGGTGGCAGCCGACCGCAGAAGGCTACTTCAAGCACGTTCCCAAGGCGGCAGTCCTGCAAGCCGTTGGCGAGTACGCGCCCGAGCAGGTTTCCCGACTGGCGAAGTTGAAGAAGGCCGACATTGTCAGCGAGGCGGAACGGCTGGCCGATGGTACGGGCTGGATGCCCGCCATCTTCAAGACCGAAGGCCCGGAAGCTGCGCCGCAGGAAACGCAGGCGCAGGACACCCCGGAGGATGCCGAGGCAATGGCGGATGAACCCGCCGAGGCACTGGCCACTTGACCTGCACCGAAGGCAAGCGCCCCGGCCTCGACCGGGGCGCTTCGCTTGAAGGAGAAGCCCCCATGACCCGCACCACCACCAGCCGCCCGCGCATGGCGGCGACCTATGCGCCCGGCACGGTACGCGCTCGCCGCTGGCACGGCGAAGGCGACGTGCGCGGCTACCGTCCGCCCCCCGGCTGGACAGCCTGCGCCGACCTGACCGACATTCACCCCATCACGGGCCGCGCCTTGCCGCGTGCCGTGTGGTGGCTCATCGAGACGAAGGAATAACCCGAACAGCACCGCGCCCAGGCCGTTCCGTCCTGGGCCCGGTGTTCAAGGCCAAAAGCCGAATCAGAACGCCGCCGCCTTCGCGGTGGCTCAGGCGGCGGCGTTAGAGCAGCCGAGCATCCGCCCGGCCCACACCTGCGCGCTGCGCTTGTCTCCAGGGGAAAGCCCTGCGGGCTATACCCGCCGCGCAATGCTTGGCGCCCCTTGATGCTGCCGAACCGGCTGCGCCGGATCGGCTCGGCCAGCGCCCCGCCGCGATGGACGGCGCGCTGGCGAACACGCTGGCGCTTGCTGCGGCAGGTTGTGCAAATGCGGGCCGTCCTCAACGCTGGCGGTTCCTGCCTGTCACGTCACGAAGGACGTTTCACGGCCAACCCGCCCGGCATCGCTATGGAGCTTCCACGCCACACCACAAGACCGGCATCGCAAGGTGCGGCAGGGGCGTTCCCGCCTGTCGTCGGGTGTTTGACCTGGCCCGCGTCAGCGGGCGAGCCGGAGCAGCCTTCATGCGGGCATGCCGAGTCGGCCCTATCTCCTTTCGGAGCGGTTCGGCCCAAGGCGTCCTTGTCTCGTTGTGAATCCTGGCGGTGGCACGGCTGCGCCTCGGGCTTCATGGCTGCAACCGTCCGGCGAAAACAATTTCCCCGCCGCTGCGCGGCTTCCTCGCGCAGCAAATTCTTTTCGCCTCCCGGCTCTCCACTGCGTTTCGACCGCAAGCGGTGCAGCCAGCCCGTCCCCCGCTGGCCGGATCACAACAAGGACGCGATGGGCGCGAACCTTGTTCCACCGAAAGGAGAAATCATCATGGCCAACATCGGTACCTTCACCGCAGACAAAGACGGCTTCACCGGCACGCTCCGCACCCTGACCCTCAACGTCAAGGTCAAGCTGGTTCCCAACGACAAGGGCAGCAGCGAGAACGCCCCCGACTTCCGCCTCCAGGCCGCCGGCCATGACATCGGCGCGGCGTGGAACAAGACCAGCGAAGCCGGGCGGGACTACCTGTCCGTGACCCTCGACGATCCTTCGTTCCCGGCGCCGGTCTACGCCCGCCTGATCGAAGGTGAGGGCGGCACGCACGACTTGATCTGGTCGCGCAGCAAGGTCCAAGCGGCGTAGTCGCCGCCCGCAGCATCCCGCTCCGGCGGGGCGCTGCGCTGTCAGTACGTCCCATACCCGGTCAAGATAGGGAGTGGCTTTTGGCGGGCCGCATCTCCATGCTGGGAAGGAGCGCCTGTGCCTGCGCTCGGGGCATGGCGTGTCGGCGCGATACGCCGCCGGGCTTTGCGGGCTGCGCCCCGTGCCGTCTTTGTCGTCACGGCCATGCGGCTTCAATCCCTCACGCCTTCGCGCCTGTGGCGCTGCGCGCTACGCTTGCCTCCAGGGGATCGGCGCAAGGCCCATCCCCGCCGCGCTGCACTTGGCGCCCCTTGAACACCGCCGAACC
>NZ_JAHCKL010000042.1 GCF_026125785.1 Hydrogenophaga sp. | reverse complement strand
TGTCCTCATAACGGCCGGTTGTCGTCAGGGTTGGGCGCGCGGCGCTGCGGTGCGAGCAGCAGCACGCTGACGATCGGCCAGAGCGCGGCTTCGATCACGGGCGCGAGCAGGTAGGACAGGCCGGGGAAGCTGCCGCCGGCGACCAGGCGCACCAGCATCTCCAGCAGATGCGCCGCCACGAACAGGGGCAGCACCTGGATCGCCTGGTTGGGCACGCTGAACCAGAGCAGGCGCCGGTGCATGGAAATGGCGAGAAAGCCCAGCGCCGTGTAGGCCAGGGCGTGCTGGCCCAGCAGCGCGCCCTGTTGCACGTCCATGACCAGGCCGAACGTGAACGCCACACCCACGCCGATGCGCAGGGGTTGGTGCACGCTCCAGAACACCAGCACCACGGCCAGCAGGTCGGGCACCCAGGCGGCGCGGCCGAACAGGCCCATGTTCATGAGCATGTTGAACATCAGCGCGCTCAACAGGCTGAACCAGATGAAGACCGGGTTGGCGGGCAGCAGCAGTTGCTGGCCGGGGCGCATGATCATGGCGTGGCCTCCTCCGTGCGCGGGCTGCCGTTGCGGCCGGTGCCGGCTCGCGCGGGCCGCTCGGACGACGCAGGATCGGCCAGCGGAGAGGGCGGCAGATCGTTGCCCACCGGGGTCAGCACCAGCACGTGCAGCGCGCCCTGCATGCGCGCCAGCGGCTCGCACTGGATGCGCGCGAACGAGGACTCGGCCTGGCGCTCGACCAGCGTCACGCGCGCCACGGGCAGGCCGGCAGGGTAGACGCCATCGACGCCGCTGGTGGCGAGCAGGTCGCCTTCCTCGATGTCGGCGTTGGCCAGGGTGTAGCGCAACTCCATGCCGTCGCCGCGTGTGGAGGGTTGGCCATAGGCCACGCTGCGCACGCCGGTGCGCGTATTGAGCACCGGGATGGCCTGGTCGCGGTCCACCAGCAGGCTGACCTCGGAGACCAGCGGGTAGACCCGCGTGACCTGGCCCAGCACGCCGCTTTCGTCGATCACCGGCGAGCCGGGCTGGATGCCATGGGTCTGGCCGCGGTCGATGACCACCTTGCGCGAGTAGGGGTCCGCCGCGTCGTAGAGCACCTGGGCACCGGTGGCCTGTGTTCCGGTGCGCTCGCGCATGGCCAGCAGTTCACGCAGGCGCTGGTTCTCCAGGACGATCTGCTCGAGCTGCAGGCTGCGCTGCGCCTGGGTGGTCAGGCGTTGCAGCGCGTCGGCCTCAGCTGTCTGTGCCGCGTGCAGCGAGGTGAAATAGCTGCTGGTCAGGGTGGCCATCTGCACCGGCTGCAGCACCGCCCATTGCACCGGGTAGAGCGCAGTGGCCACGGCCGCACGCAGCGGCGCGGTGAGGCTGAAGCGCAGGTCTGCGACCATGAGAAACAGCGCGATCGCACTGAACACCACCAGTTTGGACAGGGCCGACGGCCCTTGCTTGAAAAAGGGGGGCGGGGTCCGGTCCAGGGTGCCCAGTGGCATGAGGCGCAGCGAAGGTCGCGGTTGGAGGCGGGGGCCGCATCGGGCGGCCGCGGAAGGTAAGGCTTATTCGCTGGTGAAGATGGTGCCCAGGCGCTCCATGCGCTCCAGCGCCATGCCGCAGCCCCGCACCACACAGGTCAGCGGCTCTTCGGCCACCAGCACCGGCAGGCCGGTTTCCTCGGCCAGCAGTCGGTCCAGGTCGCGCAGCAGGGCGCCGCCGCCGGTGAGCATCATGCCGCGCTCGGCGATGTCCGCACCCAACTCGGGAGGCGTGTGCTCCAGCGCCATCTTGACCGCCGAGACGATGTTGTTCAGCGGGTCGGTCAGGGCTTCGAGGATCTCGTTGCTGGAGATGGTGAAGCTGCGCGGCACGCCCTCGGAGAGGTTGCGGCCCTTGACTTCCATCTCCTTGACCTCGCTGCCGGGGAAGGCCGAGCCAATCTGCTTCTTGATCGCTTCGGCGGTCGGCTCGCCGATCAGCATGCCGTAGTTGCGGCGGATGTAGGCGATGATGGCGTCGTCGAAGCGGTCGCCGCCCACGCGCACGCTGCCCTTGTAGACCATGCCGCCCAGGCTGATCACGCCGACCTCGGTGGTGCCGCCGCCGATGTCCACGACCATGGAGCCGGAGGCGTCGGAGACCGGCAGGCCCGCGCCGATGGCCGCTGCCATCGGTTCCTCGATCAGGTAGACCTCGGAGGCGCCGGCGCCCAGGGCCGATTCGCGGATCGCACGGCGTTCCACCTGGGTGGAGCCGCAGGGCACGCAGATGATGATGCGCGGGCTCGGCTTGAACATCGAGCGCGGATGCACCATCTTGATGAACTGCTTGAGCATCTGCTCGGTGACGGTGAAGTCGGCGATCACGCCGTCCTTCATCGGCCGGATCGCCTCGATGTTG
>NZ_JAHCKL010000041.1 GCF_026125785.1 Hydrogenophaga sp. | reverse complement strand
TGCAGGGGATGGGAGCGGAAGTGATCCACCTGGGTCACAACCGCTCGGTGGAAGAAGTGGTGACAGCCGCACTGCAGGAAGACGCGCAGGGCATCGCCATCAGCTCCTACCAGGGCGGGCACGTGGAGTACTTCAAGTACATGGTGGACCTGCTCAGGAGCCGTGGAGGCGAGCACATCCAGGTCTTTGGAGGCGGAGGCGGGGTGATCGTGCCCGCGGAGATCGAGGAACTGCAGGCCTACGGGGTGGCGCGCATCTACAGCCCCGAAGACGGCCAGCGCATGGGCCTGGCCGGCATGATCGGGGAGATGGTCATGCGCTGCGACCACGACCTGAGCGTGCACGCCCCGCGCGAAGTGGGGGCCATCCAGGGCGGAGGTGAAACGCAGTGGCGGGCCCTGGCGCAGCTCATCACGGCGCTGGAGAACGGGCGCGCGCAGGCCCCGCTGGTGCAGGACCTGCGGGAGAGGGCCGCGGGGCTGCGCGTGCCTGTGCTGGGCATCACCGGCACCGGCGGAGCCGGCAAGAGCTCGCTCACCGACGAACTCATCCGCCGCCTGCGGCTGGACCAGGACGACACCTTGAGAGTGGCCGTCATCAGCATAGACCCCAGCCGGCGCAAGAGCGGAGGAGCGCTACTGGGCGACCGCATCCGCATGAACGCCATAGGGCCATGGAGAAACGGCCCGCGCGTCTTCATGCGCAGCCTGGCCACGCGCGACTTCGGCAGCGAGATCAGCGCGGCGCTGCCCGACGTGGTGGCCGCCTGCAAGCTCGCCGGCTTCGACCTCATCGTGGTGGAGACCTCCGGCATCGGACAGGGCGACGCGGCCATCGTGCCGCACGTGGACATCCCCCTGTACGTCATGACACCTGAGTTCGGCGCGGCCAGCCAGCTCGAGAAGATCGACATGCTGGACTTCGCCGCCTTCGTGGCGATCAACAAATTCGACCGCAAAGGCGCGCTGGACGCCCTGCGCGACGTGGCCAAGCAGGTCCAGCGCAACCGAGAAGCCTGGGGCAGCGCGCCCGAGCAGATGCCCGTCTTCGGCACCATGGCCGCGCGCTTCAACGACGACGGCGTCAGCGCCCTGTACCAGGCCCTGCGCAGCCGCCTGGGCGAACTCGGCCTGAGGCTGCTGCCCCAGGGACGCCTGCCCGAGGTGCAGGTTCGCCACAGCACCCACCAGACCCCCATCGTGCCGCCCGCGCGCACCCGCTACCTCGCCGAGATCAGCGAGAGCGTGCGCGACTACAAGCGCCAGGCCCGCCAGCAGGCCCGCCTGGCCCGGGAGATCCAGCAACTGCGCGCCAGCGAAGCCATGCTGCGCCAGGACAAGCCCGAGCGCGCCCGAGCGGCCGAGGCCGTGCTCGACCTGGCGCGCGCACGCGAACTCACCCAGGACCCAGCCGCGCGCCAGCTCCTGGCCCAGTGGCCCGACCTGCAGCGCGCCTACGCTGGAGACGAGTACGTGGTGAAGATCCGAGACAAGGAGATCCGCACCGCGCTGACCACGAAGAGCCTCTCGGGCACCGTCATCCGCAAGGTGGTGCTGCCCAAGTACGAAGACCACGGCGAGATCCTGCAGTGGCTCATGCTGGACAACGTGCCCGGCAGCTTCCCGTACACGGCCGGCACCTTCGCCTTCAAGCGCGAGGGAGAGGACCCCACGCGCATGTTCGCCGGCGAAGGCGACCCCTTCCGCACCAACCGGCGCTTCAAGCTGCTCAGCGAGGGCATGCCCGCCAAGCGCCTGTCCACCGCCTTCGACTCCGTCACCCTCTACGGCAACGACCCCGACCCACGCCCGGACATCTACGGCAAGGTGGGCAACTCGGGCGTGTCCATCGCCACGCTGGAGGACATGAAGGTGCTCTACGGCGGCTTTGACCTGTGCCACCCGGCCACCTCGGTGTCCATGACCATCAACGGCCCGGCGCCCACCATCCTGGCGATGTTCATGAACACCGCCATCGACCAGAACATCGAGAAGTTCAAGGCCGACAACGGGCGCGACCCCAGCGCCAGCGAGGAGGCCAAGATCCGCGAATGGGTGCTGGCCAACGTGCGCGGCACGGTACAGGCCGACATCCTCAAGGAAGACCAGGGGCAGAACACCTGCATCTTCAGCACCGAGTTCAGCCTCAAGGTCATGGGAGACATCGCCGAGTACTTCGTGCACCACGACGTGCGCAACTTCTACTCGGTCAGCATCTCGGGCTACCACATCGCCGAGGCCGGGGCCAACCCGATCAGCCAGCTCGCCTTCACGCTCTCCAACGGCTTCACCTTCGTGGAGGCGTACCTGGCGCGCGGCATGCACATCGACGACTTCGCGCCCAACCTGAGCTTCTTCTTCAGCAACGGCATGGACCCCGAGTACACCGTGCTCGGGCGCGTGGCGCGGCGCATCTGGGCGGTGGCCATGCGCGAGAGGTACGGCGCCAACGAGCGCAGCCAGAAGCTCAAGTACCACGTGCAGACCAGCGGGCGCAGCCTGCACGCGCAGGAGATCCAGTTCAACGACATCCGCACCACGCTGCAGGCGCTCATCGCCATCTACGACAACTGCAACAGCCTGCACACCAACGCCTTCGACGAGGCCATCACCACGCCCACCGAGGACAGCGTGCGCCGCGCCATGGCCATCCAGCTCATCATCAACCGCGAGTGGGGGCTGGCCAAGAACGAGAACCCCAACCAGGGCTCCTTCGTCATCGAGGAGCTCACCGAGCTGGTGGAGGAGGCGGTGCTGACCGAGTTCTGCGCCATAGCCGAGCGCGGCGGCGTGCTCGGGGCGATGGAGACGGGCTACCAGCGCGGGCGCATCCAGGACGAGAGCATGCACTACGAGATGCTCAAGCACACGGGCGAGTACCCCATCATCGGGGTCAACACCTTCCGCAACCCGCACGGTGACCCCACGCCGCAGGCGCTGGAGCTGGCGCGCTCGACCGAGGAGGAAAAGCAGAGCCAGTTGCAGCGCCTGGCGGACTTCCACGCCCGCCACGCTGCCGAATCACCGGCCATGCTGCAGCGCCTTCAGGCCGCCGTCATCGACAACCGCAATGTCTTCGAGGTCCTCATGCAGGCCGTGCGCTGCTGCTCCCTCGGCCAGATCACCGCCGCTCTCTTCGAGGTCGGCGGGCAGTACCGGCGCAATATGTGAGAGCC
>NZ_JAHCKL010000040.1 GCF_026125785.1 Hydrogenophaga sp. | reverse complement strand
TGATCATGGCGATGTCCATCGCGTCGGAGTGGTTGGTGCGGAAGCTGCGCGGCTTGCAGGTGTCGCCGGTGAGCTTGTCGGACTTGCTGGCAACCACGAAGTAGGCGGCGTCCCAGCGGTCCAGGTTCTGGGCGATGGCCAGGGAGATGGAGGACGGGATGGCGCCGATGAGCAGGTTGTGGCCGTCGCGCGCGAGCTTCTCGGCCACGCGGCGACCGGCGTCGGGCGTGCCCTCGTCGTCACCCTCGGCGACCTCGACCTTGCGGCCGTCCACGCCGCCTTTGGCGTTGGCTTCTTCGATGGCGAACTTGACGCCACGGATGACTTCCTCGCCCTGCTGCGAGAACACACCGGACTTGGACGACACGAGGCCGACCTTGACGGGGTCCTTGGCCTGTGCGAGAGCGGCCATGGGGATGGCGGCGACGAGCACGACGCCAGCGAGGGCGCGGTGCAGCTTGAGCATCTTGAACATCGTTTGTGTCTCCTTGCGTGATGGAAGAATGAGCCGGAAGCGGTCCGGCGACCGGTTGAGGAACCTGTCTGTCTGTCTGTCTGCTTCGTTTGTCTGCGTGTTTGCGTCAGACCATGACGTGCTGCTCCAGGTCGTGCAGCCCGTCCCTGGAATTGAGCACCTGCCCACTGGCCACCACCGAGCCCTTGGCCATGGCCAGGTAGCGGTGCGCCACGCGCACCACCAGACTCATGTTCTGCTCGATCAGCAGCAGCGCCGTGCCCTGCTCGGCCACCTGGTTGAAGACCACGGCCAACTGATCGACGATCACCGGCGCCAGCCCCTCGGTGGGCTCATCGAGCAGGATCAGCCCGGGGTTGGCCATGAGCGCACGCCCCACGGCCAGCATCTGCTGCTGCCCGCCCGAGAGCGCCGTGCCCGGCGTGTGCGCGCGCTCCTGCAGGATGGGGAAGACCTTGTAGACCGCCTGCACGTCCCAGGGCCCCTTGCGCCCCACGGCCGCACCCAGCAGCAGGTTCTCCTCCACCGAGAGGTTGGCCACGATGCGCCGGCCCTGCGGCACCACCGCGATGCCGTGCTGCGCGGCCATGTAGGCGCGCGGACGGCCCACCACCTTCTGGCCAAAGCGCACCGCACCGCCCTTGAGCTGGGCCAGCCCCAGGATGGTGTTGACCACCGTGGTCTTGCCCACCCCGTTGCGCCCGATGAGCGCCACGCGCTCACCGGCCTGCACATGCAGGCTGAGCCCGTGCAGGATGTGCGCAGCACCGTAGAAGGCGTCCACGCCCTCGAGTTCCAGCAGATGGTTGTGGCTGTTGTTGTTCATGCGGCGCTCCCCAGATAGGCTTCACGGACCCTCGGATCGGCGCGCACGGCCGCAGGCGTGCCATGCGCGATCACGCGGCCCAGTTCAAAGACGGTGACGACATCGGAGATGCCAAAGACCACATCCATGTCGTGCTCGACCAGCAGCACGGAGACCTCCCAGCGCGAGGTCAGCGCCTTGAGGTGCTGCGCCAGGTCCAGCGACTCCTTGACCGAGAGCCCGGCCATGGGCTCATCGAGCAGCAGCACGCTGGGACGCCCCACCAGGGCCAGGGCCAGGTCCAGGCGGCGCTGCTCGCCGTAGCCCAGGTCCTCGGCCAGGGTGTTGGCCATGGGCAGCAGCTCCAGCTCCCTGAGCACCGCATCGGCATCGGCCGCGCTGTCGGCCACGCCCATCTTGTGCGAGGCCAGCTCGACCTGCTTGCGCACGGGCATGCCCCCGAAGATGCTGGTGCGCTGGAAGCTGCGCGAGAGCCCGCGCATGCGCCGCGGCACCACGCCCAGGGCGCTGACGTCCTCGCCGCGCAGCGTGACCGTGCCGCGCGTGAGCGGCCTGCGCCCGGTGATGGCGTCGATCACGGTGGACTTGCCCGCCCCGTTGGGGCCGATGAGGCCGTGCACCTGCCCCTTGGAGAGGGTCAGCGAGACGCCGTCGACCGCCTTGACGCCGCCGTAGTGGATGGCCACGTCCTGGGCCTGCAACACGTAGTCGTTCATGTTGGTGTTCGTGTTCGTGCTCATGCCCGCTTCTCCTTGCGTGCGCCGAACAGGCGCGTGAGCGCCCCGGCGATGCCGGTGGGGGAGAAGACGATGACGGTGATGAGGATGGCGCCGAAGATGGCCATCCAGTGGTTGGCGAAGTCGCCCAGGATGTCCTTGAGCAGGAAGTACACGACCGCGCCCAGCGCCGGGCCCCACAGGACCTTGTAGCCGCCCACGACCACCATCATCAGCGTCATGCCCGAGAGGCTCCAGTGCAGGCTCTCGGGGGAGATGAAGCCGGTGTTGATGGCCGAGAGCACGCCAGCGACCCCGGCCACCACGGCCGAGAGCGCGTAGACCGCCGCGCGCGGCAGCAGCGTGGCAATGCCGATGAAGCGCGCGCGCTCCTCGTTGTCGCGCACGGCCTCGGTGATGGCGCCAAAGCGCGAGCGCAGCAGCACGCCCAGCAGGAACATCACCAGCACCAGCACCGTCCAGCACAGCAGGAACAGGTTGGCCGGCTTGAGCAGTTGCGACAGGCTCATCCCAAAGAGCGTGGAGGCCCACTCGATGTTCATGCCGTCCGCTCCCCCGGTGAGGCCGCGTGCGCGCGAGGCCGAGAGGAAGAACATCTGGCCAATGGCCAGGGTGAGCATGCCAAAGGCGATGCCGGGCACGCGCACGATCACCAGGCCGATGAGGAAGGCAAAGAGCGCCAGCCCCAGCAGGGTGGCCACGATGGCCAGCTCGGGCGACATCAGGCGCAGCTGCAGCACGATGCCGATGGCGTAGCCGGCCGCGCCGAAGTACAGCGCGTGGCCGAAGCTGACCATGCCGTTCTGGCGCAGCAGCACGCCCACGCCGATGGCGAAGACGGCGTAGATGACCGCCTGCGTGAGCAGGGAGAGCACGGTGTTGGAGCCCACCAGGGTGCTGATCGCACCTCCGAGGGCCAGGGCGATGAGCGCGTACAGCGCCATGCGTTGGATCGTCATGGTTGAGGTCTCGTCTTCTCTTCGTTCTCGTCGTTCTTCTGGCCTGTGCCCGCGCCTCAGGTGCGGCTGCCGGCAAAGCCCGCGGGCTTCCAGATCAGGATGGCCACCATCAGCACGAAGGGCAGCAGGATGGCCACGTCGGGCAGGTACACCGCGCCGATGGCCTGCACCATGCCCAGCACCATGGCCGCCACGAAGGCCCCGGCCAGCGAGCCCAGCCCGCCGATGACCACCACCACGAAGGAGTCGATGATCACGTCCGCGCTCATGGCCGGCGAGAGCGAGAGGAAGGGCGCGGCCACCACGCCGGCCAGGCCGGCCAGGGCCGTGCCCAGGCCGACCACGCCTGCGGAGAGCGCATCGGTGTTGACGCCTTGCATGGCGGTGGTGGTGGGGTCGGTGCTGGCCGCGCGCACGAACAGCCCCACGCGGGAGTACTTCAGCCACAGGCTCAGCCCCAGGGCGACGGCCGCGCCCACGGCGATCACGCCGATGCGGTAGGCCGGCACGGGTGTGCCCAGGATGTCCACCGAGAAGTTCAGCGCCTCGGGCGTGGCCACCGAGAGGTTGCTCTTGCCCCAGATGCTTTGCACGCCGTCTTCGATGACCAGCAGCAGCCCGAAGGTCACCAGCACCACCGTCAGCGGGTCCCGGTCCTGCAGCAGGCGAAAGCCGTAGCGGTCCAGCAGCACGCCCAGCGCGGCCATGATGGCCGGTGCGCCCACCAGCGCCACCCAGAAGTTGGTCTTCAGCGCAATGCTGTACCCCAGGTACGCTCCCAGCATGTACAGCGAGCCGTGCGCGAAGTTCACCACTCTCCTCAGGCCGTAGATCAGCGCAAGCCCTGAGCACATCACGATCAGCAGCGCTCCGTACACCAGTCCGTTGAATATATTGATCGTCAGCATGTCTT
>NZ_JAHCKL010000004.1 GCF_026125785.1 Hydrogenophaga sp. | reverse complement strand
CTGGAAGTTCTGGATGGCGCTGCGCAGCACGTTGCGGCCGATGCGGCCGAAGCCGTTGATGCCGAGGCGGAGGGGAGCTTTCTGTGTCATGGTCAGTGAAGAAGGGCCGAGAGGTTGTCGATGACGCGATCAGGTTCGCAAGCGGTGATGGGCTCGCCCATGTTGTAGCCATAGGGCAGGGCCCAGACGCGCACGCCCGCGTGGCGCGCGGTGGCGACGTCGATGGACGAATCGCCCACGAAGAGCGCGCGCTCCGGTGGCACCTGGAACTGCGACAGGCAGCTCTGGATGCCGGCCGGGTCGGGCTTTTTGGTGGGCAGGGTGTCGCCGCTGACGACGCGGTGAAACAGGGGCGCGAGACGGTGCGCGTCGAGCACGGTGGCGGTGTAGCGGCGCTCCTTGTTGGTGACGACGGCGAGCTTCACACCGCGTTCGCGCAGGGCGGTGAGGGTTTCGCGCACGTGGGGGTAGAGCTGGCTGCGCGTGCCGCAGCGGCGCTGGTAGTGGCGGTCGAACTCGGCGGCGATCAGCGGCAGGGTGCCGCTGGCGCGCACCACGTCCACGCCGGTCTGGCCGGCCGAGGCCAGGGCCTGGATCAGCAGCTCGCGCGTGCCGTGGCCGATCCAGCGCTCCACCTGCACCTGCGACACGGCAGG
Source organism: Hydrogenophaga sp. (assembly GCF_026125785.1). Classification (GTDB taxonomy): domain Bacteria; phylum Pseudomonadota; class Gammaproteobacteria; order Burkholderiales; family Burkholderiaceae_C; genus Hydrogenophaga. Next base: position 259,947 of record NZ_JAHCKL010000004.1, on the reverse strand, counting down.
CAGGTCGAAGCGCACCAGGGTGTCGTTGACGGCGTCGCCGATCTCGCCAGCGGTGGCGACCAGCGTGCCGTCGAGGTCGAACATCGCCAGGTCCACGGCGCTCATGCGGCCTCCACCTCGATGCCCGCACGCACGCGCGGGCGCGGGTGCAGCAGCGCGCGCACCTCGTCGGCCACGCGCGCGGCGGTGATGCCGAAGTGGGCGTACAGGTCTTTCGCGGGGGCCGATTCGCCAAAGGTGCTCATGCCGACCACGCGGCCGCTGCGGCCCACGTATTTGCGCCAGAAGTCGGGGTGCGCGGCTTCCACCGCCACGGCCGGCAGCGCGGGCGGCAGCACCTGGTCTTGCCAGGCGGCGCCCTGCCGGTCGAACACGCTGGTGCAGGGCATGGAGACGACGCGCACGGCGATGCCTTCGGCCGCGAGCGCGGTCTGCGCCTGCAGGGCGAGCACGGTTTCGGAGCCGGTGGCGACGATGACGGCCTGCGCGCCCGCCATGTCCGAGAGCACGTAGCCGCCGCGCTGCACGGCGGCGGCGCGGGTCTCGTCGCCCAGCGGCGGCAGGTTCTGGCGCGAGAGCGCAAGCGCGGTGGGGCCGTCGCGGCGCTGCAGCGCGTGGGCCCAGGCCACCGCCGTTTCCAGCGCATCGCCGGGGCGCCACACGTCCAGCCCCGGGATGAGGCGCAGGCTGGGCACGTGCTCCACCGGCTGGTGGGTGGGGCCGTCTTCGCCCAGGCCGATGCTGTCGTGCGTGAAGACGTGGATGACCTGCAGCTTCATGAGCGCGGCCATGCGCACCGCGTTGCGGCTGTAGTCGCTGAAGGCGAGGAAGGTGCCGCCGTAGGGGATGAAGCCGCCGTGCAGCGCCAGGCCGTTCATGATCGCGGCCATGCCGAACTCGCGCACGCCGTAGCTCAGGTGGTTGCCGCCGGTGAAGCGCCCGGCCTTGTCGGGGCCGGCGGTGACACAGCCCTTGAAGTGGGTGAGGTTGGAGCTGGTGAGGTCGGCGCTGCCGCCGAAGATCTCGGGCAGCAGCGGCGCCATGGCGTCGAGCGCGAGCTGGCTGGCTTTGCGCGTGGCCACGGCGTCGCTGCGCTGGCCCAGGGCGGCGACGATGGCGGGCAGGCGCTCGGCAAAGCCCTCGGGCAGCTCGCCGAGCAGGCGGCGGTCGAACTCGGCGGCCTCGGCCGGGTAGGCCTCGCGGTAGGCGGCGAAGCGGGCCTGCCAGTCGGCTTCGAGCGCGTGGCCGCGCTCGGTGGCGTTCCAGGCGGCGGCGATGTCGGCCGGGATCTCGAAGGGCGCGGCGCTCCAGCCCAGGGCGTCGCGCGTGGCCTGCACCTCGGCCGCGCCGAGCGGGGCGCCGTGCACGTCGTGGCTGCCCTGTTTGTGGGGCGCGCCTTTGCCGATGACGGTCTTGCAGCAGATCAGCGTGGGCTTGCCTTCGGCCTGCGCGCTGGCGCTGCGCGCGCGCCGCAGCGCCGCGTCAATCGCGCCGGGGTCGTGGCCGTCGACGGTGACCACCTGCCAGCCGTAGGCGGCGAAGCGGCGCGGCGTGTCGTCGGTGAACCAGCCCTGCACGTGGCCGTCGATGGAGATGCCGTTGTCGTCGTAGAGCGCGATGAGTTTCGAGAGGCGCAGCGTGCCGGCGAGCGAGCAGGCTTCGTGGCTGATGCCTTCCATGAGGCAGCCGTCGCCCAGGAACACATAGGTGTGGTGGTCCACGATGGCGTGGCCGGGGCGGTTGTATTCGGTGGCGAGCAGCTTCTCGGCCAGCGCCATACCCACGGCGTTGGCCAGGCCCTGGCCGAGCGGGCCGGTGGTGGTTTCCACGCCGGGGGTCACGCCCACCTCGGGGTGGCCGGCGGTCTTGCTGTGCAGGCGGCGGAACTGGCGCAGGTCGTCCATCGACAGCTCGTAGCCGGTGAGGTGCAGCAGCGCGTAGAGCAGCATGGAGCCGTGGCCGTTGGAGAGCACGAAGCGGTCGCGGTCGAACCAGTGCGGGTGGGCCGGGTTGTGGCGCAGGTGGCGGTTCCAGAGCACTTCGGCGATGTCGGCCATGCCCATGGGCGCGCCGGGGTGGCCGGACTGCGCGGCCTCCACCGCGTCCACCGCGAGCAGGCGGATCGCGTTGGCCATGCGGCGCGCGAGGTCAAGGTTGGGGGGCTGGCGGTTGCTCATGCCATCACCCTCTGCTTCCTTTCCATCATCCGCCAGATGAAGGGCGTGAAGATGAGTTGCATCGCCAGCTCCATCTTGCCGCCGGGCACGACGATGGTGTTGGCGCGCGACATGAAGGAGTCGTGGATCATGCTCAGCAGGTACTGGAAGTCGATGCCCTTGGGCTTGGCGAAGCGGATGACGACGAAGCTCTCGTCGGGCGCGGGGATCTCGCGCGCGATGAAGGGGTTGGAGGTGTCCACGCAGGGCACGCGCTGGAAGTTGACGTGGGTGTGCGCGAACTGCGGGCAGATGTAGTTCACGTAGTCGGGCATGCGGCGCAGGATGGTGTCGGTGACGGCCTCGGTGCTGTAGCCGCGCTTGGACTTGTCGCGCCAGAGTTTCTGGATCCATTCGAGGTTGATCACGGGCACGACGCCGATGAGCAGGTCGGGATGCTGGGCGATGTTGACTTCGGGCGTGACCACGGCGCCGTGCAGGCCTTCGTAGAACAGCAGGTCGGTGTCTTTGGGCAGTGCCTGCCAGGGCGTGAAGGTGCCGGGCGCCTGCTTCCAGGGCGCGGCCTCTTCGGCGTCGTGCAGGTACTTGCGCGACTGGCCGGTGCCGCTGCGGGCGTAGCTGGCGAACAGCGCTTCGAGCTCGGGAAAGAGGTTGTTCTCGGGGCCGAAGTGGCTGAAGTGGCCGTTGCCCGCGCGCTCGGCTTCGGCCTGGCGCAGTTTCATTTCCTGGCGGTCGTGGCGGTGGAAGCTGTCGCCTTCGATGATGGCGGCGGTGACGCCTTCGCGGCGGAAGATGTTCTCGAAGGTGCGGGTGACCGAGGTGGTTCCCGCGCCCGACGAGCCGGTGATGGCGATGATGGGGTGGCGCTCAGACATGGTGATGTCCCGTGGAGTTGAAGAATCGGGGCGGCGCAGGCGGCGGGCGCTCAGACGCGGAACAGGCTGCGCTCGTGGAACAGGGGGTTGTCCAGGTCTTTGCGCGCGGGCGGCTCGGCGTGGTAGCGCTCGATGCGCTCGACCTCGTGCTTCGAGCCGAACACCAGGCCGATGCGCTGGTGCAGGGCCTCGGGCTGCACGCCGAGCATGGGCACGCGCCCGGTGCTGGCGCGGCCACCGGCCTGCTCCATGATGAAACCGATGGGGTTGGCCTCGTAGAGCAGGCGCAGGCGGCCGGGCCGGGCGGCATCTTTCGTGTCCCGGGGATACAGGAACACGCCGCCGCGCATGAGGATGCGGTGCGCCTCGGCCACCATGCTGGCGATCCAGCGCATGTTGAAGTCCTTGGCGCGCGGGCCGGTGCGCCCGGCCAGGCACTCGTCCACGTAGCGCTTGACGGGCGCTTCCCAGAAGCGGCTGTTGGAGGCGTTGATGGCGAACTCCTGCGTGTCGGCGGGCACGGTGAGCTCGGGGTGGGTGAGCATGAATTCGCCGAGGTTGGGGTCGAGGGTGAAGCCGGCCACGCCGTTGCCCACGGTGAGCACGAACATGGTGGTGGGGCCGTAGAGCGCGTAGCCGGCCGCGACCTGCTGCGTGCCGGGTTGCAGGAAGTCGGCTTCGGTGACTTCGCGGTCGTCGGCGGCCGGCGCGCGCAGCACCGAGAAGATGCTGCCCACGGAGACGTTGACGTCGATGTTGCTGGAGCCGTCGAGCGGGTCGAACACCAGCAGGTACTTGCCGCGCGGGTAGGTGCCGGGGATCTGGTACGGCGCTTCCATTTCTTCGGAGGCCATGCCCGCGAGGTGGCCGCCCCACTCGGTGATGCGCAGGAAGTACTCGTTGCTCAGCACGTCGAGTTTCTTCTGCGTCTCGCCCTGCACGTTGACCGTGCCGCCAGCGGCGGCGGCGTGGTTGCCCAGCACGTCGCCCAGTGCCCCGAAGGCGACGGCGCGCGCGATGGCCTTGCAGGCCATGGCCACGTCGAGGATGAGGGCGTTGAAGTCGCCGCTGGCTTCGGGGAAGCGGCGGCGTTCTTCGATCAGGTACTGGGTGAGGGTCTTGCGGCCGGTCAGTGGCATGGTGGGGTTCTCCGCGGGGCGTGGCTGGATGGGAATTCGGGGGTGGCGGCGGCGTGGCGCAGCGCGCTCATGACGCCGTGGTAACCACCGGACGCATCGGCGGCGCCGAAGATGGCGCTGCCGGCCACGCAGATGTCGGCACCGGCCTGCACGATCTCGCCGATGTTGTCGAGCTTGACGCCGCCGTCCACCTCCAGCCCGATCGGCTGGCCGCCGGTGGCCACGTGGGCGTCGATGCGGCGGCGCGCCTCGCGCAGCTTGTGCAGGGTGTGCGCAATGAAGGCCTGGCCGCCGAAGCCGGGGTTCACGCTCATGAGCAGGACCCGGTCGAGCTTGTCCATGACGTGGTCCATCCAGGCCAGCGGCGTGGCGGGGTTGAGCGCGATGCCGGCCTTGCAGCCGTGCGAGCGGATGAGCTGCAGCGTACGGTCCACATGGCGCGAGGCCTCGGGGTGGAAGGTGATGCAGTTGGCACCGGCCTTGGCGAACAGGGGCACGAGCGCGTCCACCGGCTCGACCATGAGGTGCACGTCGATGGGGATCTGCACATGCGGGCGGATGGCCTCGCAGACCAGCGGGCCGATGGTGAGGTTGGGCACGTAGTGGTTGTCCATCACGTCGAAGTGCACGAAGTCGGCGCCGGCCGCTTCGATGGCGCGCACCTCTTCGCCCAGCCGCGCGAAGTCGGCCGAGAGGATGGAGGGCGCCAGCCGCACGGCGCTCGACGGGGTGAACTGGGGCGGTCGGGACATGGTGGGGCGACTCGGTGTGGGAAAAGAAAGAAGCTCAGGCGGACTCGAAGAGCGTGGTGCCGGCGTGCCAGCGCCGCAGCGCCTCCACCGTGACCCAGCGCTGCTCCATGCCGGCCACGCCGCTGGGCAGGAGCTGGCCCACGTCGCCCAGGTGGGGCAGCACGAGCAGGGCGCCGTCGAAGCGGTGGTCGGCGGTGTGCACGGTGGGCGTGACCAGGGTCTGCAGCCCGGCGGCGGCGGCCGCGCGCAGGCCGTTGGCCGAGTCTTCAAAGGCCAGGCAGGCGCTGGCGGGCAGCCCCAGCGCGGCGAGCACCTGCAGGTACACCTGCGGGTCGGGCTTCTTGCGCGGCGCGGTGCAGGCGTCGCCGATGGCGGCGAAGTGGCGCTTCCAGTCGGGGCCCAGCGGGGTGCGCAGCAGGGCGTCGATGTTGGCCGGCGTGGTGGTGGTGGCGATGGCCAGGCGCAGGCCGCTGGCCAGGGCCTCGCGCAGCAGGCGCAGCACACCGGGGCGCAGCGCGAGCTGGCCGCCGCTCACGCGGCTTTCGTACAGGCGCGTCTTGATGGCGTGCACGCGCTCGATGGTGGCCTGGGCCGCCCTGCCGCCGGCCACATCGGGCTCGACCATGCGCCAGTGGTGGGCGATGCGCTCCTTGCCGCCCGAGACCTGCAGCAGGCGGGTGTAGGTGGCGTCGTCCCAGTGCCAGCCCAGGCGCACCTGGTCGAAGGCGTCGTTGAAGGCGGCGCGGTGCGCGGCCTCGGTGTCGGCCAGGGTGCCGTCCACGTCGAAGATGAGGGCTTCAAGCATGGCCGGCCCCTTCGGCGCCTTGGAAGAGGCGGCTGGCCAGGATGTCGGGCGCCTGCAGCGTGGTGAGTTCTTCGGCGGTGAGCTCGCGCTGCGGCTGCGCAAACAGGCGGCTGGCCTGGCGCAGGCGCGCGCGGTCCAGCGCGTTGCGCACGCTGCGCGCGTTGGCGAAGTGCGGCTGCTGCAGGCGCAGGCCCAGGTAGCGCTCGAAGGCCTCGGCGGCCTCGGGGCTGAAGCGGTAGTTCTGCTCGGCCAGCATCTGGCGCGAGATCTGCATCAGCTCGTCGGCGCTGTAGTCGGGGAAAGAGAGGTGGTGGGCGATGCGCGAGCGCATGCCGGGGTTGGACTGGAAGAAGGTGTTCATGCGGTCCTCGTAGCCGGCGAGGATGACCACCAGGTCGTCGCGGTGGTTCTCCATCACCTGCAGCAGGATCTCGATGGCTTCCTGGCCGTAGTCGCGCTCGTTCTCGGGGCGGTAGAGGTAGTAGGCCTCGTCGATGAAGAGCACGCCGCCCATGGCGCGCTTGAGCACCTCGCGCGTCTTGGGCGCGGTGTGGCCGATGTACTGGCCGACCAGGTCGTCGCGCGTGACGGCCACGAGGTGGCCTTTGCGCACATAGCCCAGGCGGTGAAGGATCTGCGCCATGCGCAGGGCCACGGTGGTCTTGCCGGTGCCGGGGTTGCCGGAGAAGCACATGTGCAGGCTGGGCGGCTGCGACGGCAGGCCCAGGTGGGTGCGCAGCTTGTCGATGACGAGCAGCGCGGCGATGTCGCGCACGCGCGCCTTGACGGGCGCCAGGCCCACGAGCTCGTCGTCCAGCTCCCGCAGCACGGCCTCGACCTGGGTGTCGGCCAGCACCGCGCCGACCGAGCGCGCGGGCGGCGTGGCCGGTGCCGGTGCCGCCGCGGTGGTCACGGCGGCATCGGTGGGGGGCGGCGTGCTGCCGGGAATGAGGTACGACATGGCGGCGCGCTCCCGAGCGCTCAGGCGGCGGTGTCGCGGTAGCGTTCACCTTCGGGCTGCACCGCGCCGTAGCCGCGCGTGGTGTAGCGCAGGCTGCGGCCGTTGACCTCCTGGCGCTCCAGCATGAAGCCGGGTTCGCTGGCCGGGCGGTTGACGATGAAGCTCATGGCGATGGTCTCGACGTTGCGCGTCGAGTCGAACGCCATCATGCGGATGTAGTGGCGCGGAAAGGCTTTGCGGCAGGCCTGCAGCTCCTGCAGCACGCCAGCGGCGTCGTGCAGGTCGAACAAGGGGTTGCCGTACATCGACCAGTAGGTGTTGCGCGGGTGCGGGTCGTCGGTGTATTCCACGCTCCAGGCGTAGCCCTTGCGCAGGCCGTACTCGATCTGCGCGGTGATCTCCTGGTCCGTGAGGTCGGGCAGGAAGCTGAACTGGCCTTGCGTGATGCGGCCGGTGGGGTTGGTCATCATGGTGAGAACTCCAAAAAATTTCCGAAGGGGCAGGCAAGCAGCGGCGCAGGCGGTGCGGCGTTCACGCCGCCACTGGCGTGGCCACGTAGTCGCTGCTGTCGGTGCTCTGGTAGTTGAAGCTGATCTCGCCCCAGGTATCGAGCGCGGCCTTGAGCGGGCTGCAGTGCTGCGCGGCCTGCTTGAGGATGGACGGGCCTTCCTGCAGCAGGTCGCGCCCTTCGTTGCGCGCCTTGACCATGGCTTCGAGCGCCACGCGGTTGGCCACCGCGCCGGCCTGGATGCCCATGGGGTGGCCGATGGTGCCGCCGCCGAACTGCAGCACCACGTCGTCGCCAAAGAGCTCGATGAGCTGGTGCATCTGGCCCGCGTGGATGCCGCCCGAGGCCACGGGCATGACCTTCTTGAGGTCGGCCCAGTCCTGGTCGAAGTACAGGCCGCGCGGCAGGTCGGTCTTGGTGTAGCTGTCGCGGCAGACGTTGTAGTAGCCCTGCACGGTGAGCGGGTCGCCTTCGAGCTTGCCCACGGCGGTGCCGGTGTGCAGGTGGTCGCAGCCGGCCAGGCGCAGCCACTTGGCGATCACGCGGAAGCTCACGCCGTGGTTCTTTTGCCGCGTGTAGGTGCCGTGGCCCGCGCGGTGCATGTGCATGATCATGTCGTTCTTGCGGCACCAGTTCGCCATGCTCTGGATGGCGGTGTAGCCGATCACCAGGTCCACCATCACGATCACCGAGCCCAGGTCCCTGGCGAACTCGGCGCGCTCGTACATGTCTTCCATGGTGGCGGCGGTCACGTTCAGGTAGCTGCCCTTGACTTCACCGGTCTCGGCGCTGGCTTTGTTGACCGCGTCCATCACGAACAGGAAGCGGTCGCGCCAGTGCATGAAGGGCTGGCTGTTGATGTTCTCGTCGTCCTTCATGAAGTCCAGCCCGCCCTTGAGGCCCTCGTAAACCACGCGGCCGTAGTTGCGGCCCGACAGGCCGAGCTTGGGCTTGGTGGTGGCGCCCAGCAAGGGGCGGCCGAACTTGTCCAGGCGCTCGCGCTCGACCACCAGGCCGGTGGGCGGGCCCTTGAAGGTCTTCACGTAGGCGACCGGGATGCGGATGTCTTCCAGCCGCGCGGCCTTCAGCGGCTTGAAGCTGAAGACGTTGCCGATCAGGCTCGCCGTCATGTTGGCGATGGAGCCTTCCTCGAACAGGATCAGGTCGTAGGCCACCCAGGCGAAGTACTCGCCCGCGCGGTTGGGCACGGGCTCGACCTTGTAGGCCTTGGCGCGGTAGCTGTCGCAGGCGGTGAGGCGGTCGGTCCACACCACCGTCCAGGTGGCGGTGCTGGACTCGCCGGCCACGGCGGCGGCGGCTTCCTCGGGGTCCACCCCGTCCTGCGGCGTGATGCGGAAGAGGCACAGCGTGTCCGTGTCCTTGGGCACGTAGTCGGGCATCCAGTAACCCATCTGCCGGTACTTGAGCACGCCCGCGCTGTAGCGCTTCTTGGCGTCGGTGATCTCGGTTGATCCAGTGGGGGCGTTGCTCATCGTTGGCTCCAAAAGTGGGGTTTGTCTGGGGTGGAGCGGACTGTAGATTTCAGTTTGAATAAAGTAAATTCACGATTTCTGGAAGTTCGATTAAGGAATTGCTGAATGAAGAACGCCACCTTTCGGCAGCTGCGGGTGTTCAGCGAGGTCGCGCGCCACCTCAGCTTTGCGCGGGCGGCGCAGGTGCTGCACCTCACGCCGCCGGCGGTGACCATGCAGGTCAAGGAGCTGGAAGGGCACGTGGGCATGCCGCTGTTCGAGCGCAACGGCCGCAAGGTGGCGCTGACCACCGTGGGCGAGTACATGCTGGTCTACGCGAGAAAGGTGCTGGCCACGCTCAAGGACGCGGAAGACGCCGCCGCGCGGCTGCAGAAGCTGGAGACCGGCACGCTGGTGATCGGCATGGTGAGCACGGCCAAGTACTTCCTGCCGCACCTGCTGGCCGAGTTCCGGCGCGAGCACGGCAGCATCGACATCCGCCTGGCGGTGAGCAACCGCGAGCAGCTGGTGAAGATGCTGCACGCCAACGAGGTGGACATTGCCATCATGGGCCGCCCGCCCAAGGAGCTGGCCACGCGCGCCGAGCCCTTCGCGGCGCACCCGCACGTGTTTGTGGCGCCGGTGGACCACCCGCTGGCGCAGGCGGGCCACGTGCCCGCGGCGCTGCTGCGCGAGTACGACTTCATCGTTCGCGAGCAGGGCTCGGGCACGCGCGCGGCGCTGGAGAAGTTTCTGGCCGACGAGCACGTGGAGCTGCGCGTGATCATGGAAATGGCGAGCAACGAAACCATCAAGCAGGCCGTGATGGCCGGCATGGGCCTGAGCTTTCTGTCGCTGCACACCATCGGCCTGGAGCTGAGCAACAAGCTCCTGGCCGTGCTGGACGTGGAAGGCGCGCCGGTGGTGCGCGCCTGGAACGTGGTGCACACGCAGTCCAAGCTGCTGTCACCGGCGGCCGAGGCGTTCCGGTACTTTGTGCTGGAGCGGGGGGAGGCTTATCTGGCGGAGAACTTTCCGATGGAGCTGGGAGAGCAAGGCGGCCGTTGAGCAGCCCGCCCTCAGCGCCCACTCAGGCGGCAAGGGCGGCGCTGCACATCGGCACAAGCCGCCATTGCCGTTCGCCGCTTCCCGTTGTCCCTCGTGAAAATTGCCACAACTCCTACAAAGCGATCGCGCCAGCCGTCATATTCTTGCCGCGCAACGGTGGCAGCATGTGCGAAGGAAGTTTCAAGTGCATGCGATCCATCCCTCGTTCAATTGCTTCTGGGAGTGCTTTCGTGTTTACCTACAAGATTTTTGGTGACCATCCTGGCTTTGCCGAAGGGCTGATCTTCAACAGCTGCGTGAAGAACCTGCAGCACCAGCCCGACCTGTGGCTCGACGAGTGCCCGTACCTCTACCCCCGCTCTTCTTCCCGCCTGCCCGAGGGGTTGCGCGTGGTGCAGCTGGCTTCGAGCGAAGAGCACAGCGCCCCGCTGGCCTCCAGGCCCTCGAGCCCGCCGCGCTGGATGCTCGCGGCCTGAGCCATCGGGCCGCCCGCCCCCGCGCCCAGCGGGGCTTCCCCTGTGTGGGACGCCTCCTACACACGCATTTTTGGTCTTCCTACACGGCGCAAACCACTTCAAATTCACACTTGCTTCCTGCTGTCACGGCCCGTTACCGTTGATTCAAGGAGATGGTGATGAAAGAGTTTTTCAAGCTGTGTGTGATCACTGTCGCCGGCATGGCGGCCATCGCCTCCATCCTTCATCTGGCGGTGGCGCTGGGGCAGAACCAGTCGCCCTGGGACGCGCTGATCTACCTCGGCCTGTCCACCGGGGCCCTGGGCCTGATGGGCCTGCTGGACACCGAGAAGCGCCTCGATCAGCAGATGAGCAACGCCCCCGAGGCTTCAGTCTGACGGCGCTTTGCCCACGTGCTGGCGGTGCCAGTCCTTGAGCGAGAAGTCGGGGTATTCGTCAAAACGCGGGTCGCCGCGGCGGCCCTCCACGCGAACCCATGGGGCCTTGGAGCCCAGCATGATGTGCACGTTCGAGGGCGGCACGGGCAGGGGCGTGTCGATGGCGCCCGCGTGCGGGTGCACCAGGTCGGGCCAGCTCGGGTCGTACAGCCAGAGGGCGGTGCCGCAGACACCGCAGAAGTGCCGCTGGCCGGTGCTGTGGCGCACCACCTCGTCGCCGTCGCGGAGGGTGGCCTGGTAGACGCGCAGGTGGCGCTTGCCCTTGACCTTCAGGGTGCGGTGGTCGGCGCCCAGGTTGATGGCGTAGCCGCCGGTGCCGGCTGTCTTGCGGCAGATCGAGCAGTAGCAGCGCATGAAGGGCACGGGCTCGGCCGAGTCGACCGAGAACGTCACCCGGCCACAGTGGCAGGAGCCTTCGAGCTTCATGGCAGGTTGCTGGGGAGCTCTTTCGGTTCTTCCGGCTTGACGGCCTGACCGGCCGCCGCCCCGCCGAGCGCGCCCGCCACGCCGCCGACCGCGCCGCCCACGACGACGCCCACCGGGCCGGCCACGGCCACGCCCACGGCGGCACCGGCGGCAGCGCCCACCATCACGCCGCCGCCCATGGCAACGGAATGGGCTTCGCGCTCGGCTTCTGCGGGACTGAGCTTGGCCTGCGCCGCGGGCCTGGGGTCTTGCGACGGAATGCCGTAACCGGGCTTGGCCTGCTCTTCAAGATCCTGGTCCACCACGGGTGCGGCCATGGCCGGGGTGGGTGTGTGGCTGATGCTCATGGTTGGAATCTCCTTGAAAGGTGGGGAGATTCCCATTGGGCGCGCCGGGCGCCCCGCAGGCTGTCGGACAACGCCTTGCAACGACGGGCGGCGGCCAGCCTCAGCGGTTGAGCTGCGCCAGCGCGGCTTGCAGCCCCTGGAGGCCGCCCACGCGCTGGTCGTTGATGAAGATCTGCGGCATCTGCCGCACCGAAGGCCCGCACTTTTCGTAGAAGGCGATGCGCTCGGCTTCGTCGTCGATCTTGATTTCCTCGAAACCGAGCGAGCGGGACTTGAGCAGCATCTTGGCCGACTCGCATTGCGGGCAGGCGGACTTGGAATAGACGACGATTTTGAGTGACATGGCCCGGAGTTTACGGGTCAGGCACGGCCTGCCACGGGCGTGGGGTTGTCGCGCCCGCCGAGGCAGCCGATGCCCTGGAGCGTGGCCTCGATGGCCTCGTCCAGCGGGGTGTGGGGCTCGCGGCCCAGCACCTGGAGCAGGCGGCGGTTGTCCATGCGCACTTCGCGTTGCCAGAGGTAGCGCATTTCGAGCAGCTCGCGCAGGGTGGTCACCAAGGGCGACGCCAGCCGGATGAGCCACCAGGGGAAGGGCTGGAGCGTGGGCGCGCGGCCGCCGTGGCGCACCACGGCGCGCTGGATGGCCTGGCCGAACTGGCGGCCGTCGGCGTCCCAGTGCCCGGCCATGTGGAAGGCCGCGAAGGCGGGCAGGTGCTCGCGCCGTTGCAGCAGCTCGACCATGGTGCGGGCCACGTCGGGCAGGTAGGCGAACTGGTGGCCCACGCCGGGGCGCGCGGGGAGCTGCACGCGGGTCACGGGCCGCCCGGGCTTGACCATGCCCTGCGAAAACCAGTTGTTGCCGGCCCGCGGGCCGAAGAAGTCCCCCGAGCGCACGATGAGCACGCGGATGTGGCCGGCTTCGGCGGCGTCCTGCAGGCGGCGCTCCAGCGCCACGCGGATGGCGCCCTTGCGGGTTGGGGGGTGCTGGGGCGAGTCTTCGGTGAGCAGCGGGAAGGCGTCGGGCCCGTGGTTGTAGACCGTGCCTGGCAGCACCACGGTGGCGCCATGGGCCCGGGCGGCTGCGATGGTGTGGTCGATCATCGGCAGCACCAGCTCGTGCCAGCGGCGGTAGCCCGGCGGGTTGACGGCGTGCACGATGACCGAGCAGCCTTGAGCGGCGGCCAGGACGTCGGCGGCGTTCATGGCGTCGCCCGCCACCCAGTCGAGGCCGTCGGCGGGGGGCGGCGTGCGCAGGCCGCGCTTCATGGCGCGCACCCGCCAGCCGGCCTGGCGCAGCTGGTGGGCGACCTCGCCACCAATGCCGCCGGTGGCGCCGAGCACGAGTGCGGTGTGGGGGGGATTCATGTCGATGCTCCAAAAAGGGTTTGCGATGGGTGGATTTTTCGCCCGCGCCGGGCAAAAGAAAATTGCATAGCACCGAACACCCGCTATACATTTCTGCATGGCCAACGACATTGGATGGGAGCTCTACCGCAGCTTTCTCGCGGTGCTGCGGGAAGGCTCGCTGTCGGGCGCGGCGCGCGCGCTCGGCCTCACGCAGCCCACGGTGGGGCGCCACATCGCCGCGCTGGAGGCGCGGCTGGGCCTGGCGCTTTTCACCCGCTCACAGACCGGCCTGCTGCCGACCGATGCGGCGCTGGCGCTGCGCGGCGATGCCGAGGCGATGCACAACACGGCCGCCGCGCTGGAGCGCACGGCGCGCGGCCTGGGCGATGGGGTGCGCGGCGCGGTGCGCGTTTCCGCGAGCGAGGTGGTGGGCGTGGAGGTGCTGCCGCCCCTGCTGGCGGCGCTGCGGCGCCAGCACCCGCTGCTGGAGGTGGAGCTGGTGCTGAGCAACCGCCTGCAGGACCTGGTGCAGCGCGAGGTGGACATCGCGGTGCGCATGGCGCCACCGAGCCAGGACGTGCTGGTGGCCACCCAGGTGGGCGAGGTGGTGGTGGGCCTGCATGCGCACCGCTCGTACATTGCGCGCTTTGGCCAGCCCGCCTCGATGGCGGAGCTCTCGCGGCACACGGTGATCGGCTACGACGTGGAGACGCCTTTCGTGCGGGCGGCGCGCGCGAAGCTGCCGGCCTGGACACACGAGGCTTTCCACTTGCGCTGCGACAGCGACCTGGGTCAGCTGGCCCTGGTTCGCGCGGGCGCGGGCATCGGTGCCTGCCAGGTCGGGCTGGCTCGGCGCGACCCGCAGCTGGTGCGCGTGCTGCCCGATCGCTTTGCCTTCAAGCTGCCCACCTGGGTGGCCATGCACGAAGGCCTGCGCCACAACGCGCGCTGCCGCGTGGTGTTCGACGCGCTGGTGAAGGGCATGCGGCGCTACACCGGGGCGGCGGCCTGAGGGGCCGCGCGCCTGCCTCAGTCGATCTGGATCTTGGCGTCGCGCACGATGCGCGCGTAGGTCGCGATTTCCTTGGTGATGTAGGGCGCGAACTGGGCGGGGCCCATGGGCGCGGCGATGAAGCCTTGCGCGCCCAGGCGCTCGGTCACCAGCGCCGATCGCATGGCCTTGGCGCTTTCTTCGGTGAGGCGCTTGCTGATGGCCTCGGGCAGCTTGCCCGGCGCCCACAGGCCGTACCAAGTCACCATCTCGAAGCCGGGAATGCCGGACTCGGCCACGGTGGGCACGTTGGGCATGCTCGGGATGCGCGCCCTGGTGGTGACGGCCAGGGCCTTGAGCTTGCCGCTGGCGATGTGCGGCGCGGTGGACGGCAGGGCGTCGATGATCACGCTGATCTGGCCGCCGAGCAGGTCGTTGAGGGCCGCGGCCGTGCCACGGTAGGCCACGATGGGCATTTCCAGCTTGCCGCCGAATTTGATGGCTTCGAGCGAGACGTGCATGGGTGAGCCGATGGCCGAGGTGCCCAGGCTGAAACCCTGCGGCTTGGCGCGCGCGGCCTCCAGGAACTGCTGGAGGTTGTCGGCGGGCACGCTGGGGTGGGCCGCCACCACCATGGGCACGGAGCCGAGGAACGACACCGGCGTGAAGTCGGTGACCACGTCGTAGGGCACTTTGCGCACCATGAGCGGGTTGGCGATGAGCGTGGGCGACTGCACCAGCAGCGTGTAGCCATCGGCCGGGGCCTTGGCCACAAGGTCGCTGCCGATGACACCGCTGGCGCCTGCGCGGTTTTCCACCACGAAGGGCTGGCCCATCTGCTCGGTGAGGCGCTGCGCGAGCACGCGCGCCACCAGGTCCACCGTGCCACCGGGCACATAGGGCACGATGATGCGCACGGGGCGGCTGGGGTAGTTCTGGGCCTGCGCCTGCGCGCCAAGGCCGGTGGCGGCCAGCAGGCCCGCCAGCAGCGCCCGAATCCATGGGTTCTTCATCGTCGTGTCTCCTTCAATCGGGTGGTTGTGGCGACTAGCAGCAGGGCATCTTCAGCAGGCGCAGCGCGTTGCGGAAGTAGATGCCTTCCCGTTCTTCTTCGGGCAGGTTGAGCGAGTCGATGGCTTCGGGGATGGTGCGGATGAACATGGGGCCGCCTTCCGGGTCGAAGGGGCAGTCGGAGGCGAACACGACCTGCTTCGCACCGAAGAAGTCCAGCCCGCAGCGCAGGCCCGAGCGCCCGCCGGCCAGCGCGGTGTCGGCGTAGAACAGGCGGAAGTAGTCGATGGGCCGCCTGGCCATGCGCTTGAGCAGGCCTTCGTAGTCTTCGTCCGAGGTGCGGCTGCCGAACTGGTCCAGCCCGGGGCCGACGCGGCCGTCGAAGAACGGGATCATGGCGCCCATGTGGTGGGTGATGACCTTGAGCTCGGGCAGCTTGTCGAAAAAGCCGGAGAACACCATGCGCGTCATGGCGGCGCTGGTCTCGTAGGGCCAGCCGAAGGTCCACCAGATCTCGAATTTGGATTTCGTCTCGGAGGCGTAGTCGGCCATGTTGGCGCCGCGCGCGGGGTGCATCCACACCGGCACGTCGTAGGTCTTCACCGCGGCCTCGAAGATCGGCCAGAACTCGGGCTCGTCCAGCGGGCGGCCGTTCACGTTGGTGAACACCTGGATGCCGCGCGCGCCCAGCACGCCGATGGCGTAGGCCATTTCTTCCAGGCAAGCGGCCGGGTTGTTCATGGGCAGGGAGGCCACGAAGGCGGGGAACTTGTCGGGGTGCGCGTCGCGGATGCTGGCCATCTCTTCGTTGGCCAGGCGGGCCAGCGCGGGCGAGTCGTCGGGCCCGGCGATCAGCTCGATGGGCGGGTTGGAGAGCGTGAGGATCTGCTGGTAGCCGGGGAAGCCTTCCATCATCTTCAGGCGCGCCTCCAGGTCGTACAGCACCGGGATGGTCAGCCAGCGCTTGATGGCGCCTTTGTCCTTGGCCAGCTCGGCCATGCGCTCGAAGTACTTGCGCGGCAGGATGTGGGCGTAGCTGTCGATCTTTCGCATGGGCTTTTCTCGCTCTTTATTCACCAATTGGAGAATTGTAGGGCCAAGAAAAGGGGCGCGAGGCCCCTGGTTTTCCCTGATCGGTGAAGAAAAGCGCTAGGCGAGCACGAAGGCCGAGACCACTTCCGTGATGTGGGCCAGGCGCTGCGTGAGTTGCTTGGGCGATTTGAAATCGCGGTTGAAGCCGGCCGAGAGGGTGTGGATGTTGGAGAGGTAGAAGTAGGAACAGCCGGCGATGGTGATGTAGAGCTGCACGGGGTCGATGCCGGCGCGGAACAGGCCGGCTTTCTGGCCGCGCTCCAGGATGTCGCCGAGCGACTGCACCAGCGGCGAGTTGAGTTCGCGGATGCGCTGCGAGCCGTGCAGGTGGCGCGCCAGGTGCAGGTTTTCGCTGTTGAGCAGGGTGATGAATTCGGGGTGGGCGATGTAGTAGTCCCAGGTGAACTCCACCAGCCGGCGCAGCGCGATGAGCGGGGGCATGCCCTGGAGGTCGAGGTAGAGCTGGGCGTTGCGGATCTCGGCGTAGACGCTTTCCAGCGCGGCGGCGAAGAGGCCGTCCTTGTCCTTGAAGTAGTAGTAGACGAGCTTCTTGTCCACCGCCGCCTTCTCGGCGATGCGCTCCACCCGCGCGCCCCCCAGGCCGGTGCGGGCGAACTCCTCGCGCGCGGCCAGGAGGATGGCGGCCTTGGAGCGCTCGGCGTCGCGGATCTTGGGCTCGGAGGGGGCCTTCTTGGCGGTCACGGCGGGGGTCCTTCTGCGGGGAAAACGGCGGCGGGCAATGCCGCCAGAGCGTACCCGAACTCCCTCGGATCACCCTTTATTCACCATTAAGTGAATAATGAGCTTTGGCAGGCCGGATCGCCAGGCGCCACAGGCGCGAGGCGCGGCCAACGAAGAAACCCGTGAAAGCGCCGTACAGGGCGGCGACGCACAGCACGTACTGCGTGTCCTGCACCAGCTGCGGTGCCATGGTGAGATCCACGCCGACGACGTACTTCACCAGAAAGATGCCCACGACCAGCAACAACGGGACGACGCTGCCGGGCAGGCGATACAGCCGCCGCGCCGGGTCGTACTGCACCCCATGGGCGCGGCCGCGCGCAACGAGGGCGAAGGCGAACACGGCGGCGATGAGCCAGGCCGTGATGGCCAGGCCCCGGTGAGGTGTGGCACCGAACGCCGAGTACGTGCCCGACACCGAGAAGAGCGTCATCGCCAACGGCATGAGCGACACGCGGGCCAGGCTGGCGGTGCGCTCGCGCAGCTGGCTCAGGCCCAACGCGAGGAACGCGGCGAGCAGGCCCCACACCCACACGGGTGTCTGGCGCAGAACGGGCACCACGGCTTGCGGGTGGTCGGCGAGGAGTTGCAGCAGCATGGTGGGCTCCAGGAGCGAGGGGTTGAGGGAGACCGCACTGTGCAGCGCGCGGTGGCGCTGGGCGAGCGGGTTGCGACGAAACCGCGTGTCGGTGGTGCGAAACGCTTGCCGGGCTGGGTGAGCGGCGGCGGCTCAGGCGACAGGGCGCAGGGCAGCAGCGGCCCGGCGCCGCGCCACCCAGCCCAGGGCGAGCGCGATCAAGACCAGCGCAAGTGCCACCGCGAAGGTCCAGTGCAAGCCGGTTGCCAGGGCGCCGGGGCGGGTGGTGGCCAGGTCGGTCGCCCCGGCACCCCAGGCGAACACGCCGCCCATGAAGGAGGCACCGGTGATGAGACCGAGGTTGCGCGAGAGGTTGACGAGAGCGCCCGCGACGCCACGCTGGCTGGCGTGCACGTTTTGCATGATGGCGGTGTTGTTGGCGGCCTGGAACAACCCGTAGCCGGCTGTGAGGGTGGCGAGCGAGGCGACGTAGCCGGGCACGCCAGAGGCTGTCGCCAGAAAGGGCAGGACGGCCGCGCCTGCGGCCATGGCCACGAGTCCCGACACGCCGACCCGGTGAGGGCCGAAGCGGTCCACGGCGCGCCCCGCCGGCACGCCGACAAGGGCAGCGACGAGCGGCCCGGTGGACATGACGAGCCCGATGGCGACCGCGTCAAGGGCGAGCGCTCCCGACAGGTAGAACGGCCCCACCACCAGCGTGGCCATCACGACGGAGGAAACCAGGGCGCTGGCCGCAAAGCCGCTCCCCAGGGCGGGGTGGCGAAACATGGCCAGCCGGATCAGGGGGGAGGCCGCCTTCGACTCGACCCGCAGGAACAGGCCGGTGCCCAGCAGCGCCACGAGCAGCAGCGCGACATTGAGCGGGCCGAAACGGCCACGCCCCAGGGTCATGGCCAGCGCGTAGCTCGCGAGGGTGCCGGCCAGCAGCACGGTGCCCAGGTGATCGAATCGAAGTCGCTCGCCCTGGTCCGGCCGCAGGGGTTCTGCGGGCACGAAGCGGTGCACCAGCAGCAGGGCCAAGGCGCCCAGGGGCACGTTGACCAGGAACATCAGCTGCCAGCCGTGCCCGGCAATGAGGATGCCGCCCAACGTGGGGCCCAGCGCCGTCCCGACCGCGGACATGGTGCCCAGCAGGCCCATGCCGCTGCCCGCGCGGGCCTTGGGCACGGCGTCGGCGACGGACGCCATCGTGAGGGCCATCATGAGCGCGGCCCCCAGGCCTTGCGCCGCGCGGGCGGCGACCAGCAGCCCCAGCGTGGGCGCGAGGCTGCACAGCGCCGAGGCCAGGGTGAAGAGGGCGATGCCGGCGAGCAGCAGGCGCTTGCGGCCGACCAGGTCGCCCAGCCGCCCCGCGCTCACGATCAGGGTGGTGATGGCCAGCAGATAGGCCAGCACCACCCATTGCACCTGCTGGAAGCTCGCGCCAAAGGCTTCGGCCAGCGTGGGCAGGCCGACGTTGGCGATGCTCGTGCCCAGCGCGGACAGCAGCATGGACAGTGACAGGCTGGCCAGGGCCCACCTCGAGCGGGGGAGGGCTGGCGCCGGGGCAAGGGGAGAGGGGGCCAGGTGGCGCATGGGGATGTCCTTGGGCGTGATGAGATTCGGTTGCCTCCAGCGTAGGGATTCCTCTGGCCTGGCGGAAGGCGCACGGTTTGCACTTTGCAAGTGCATCGAACGCCATGTCGGCCCCGCCTCTGCTATGGTTTGGCGATGGCCATGCCCGATCTCAACCTGCTCGTCGCGCTGGATGTGTTGCTCGCCGAGGGCAGCGTGGCGCGCGCTGCGCAGCGGCTCAGGCTCAGCCCCTCGGCCATGAGCCGAACCCTGGCGAGGTTGCGCGAGGTGGTGGGCGATCCGTTGCTGGTGAGGGCGGGCCGGGGTCTGGTGCCCACGCCACGGGCGATCGAGCTTCGCGAGAAGCTGCCCCAGCTCGTGCAGGATGCCCAGGCCGCGCTTCGTCCCAGCCAGGCGCCCGATCTCCGGCAACTGGAGCGCACGTTCACGGTGCGCAGCAGCGAAGGCTTTGTGGAGAACTTCGGGCCAGCGCTGCTGGAGCGCGTGCGGCGACAGGCCCCCGGCGTGCGGCTGTGTTTCGTTCAGAAGCCGGACAAGGGCAGCGCGCCGCTGCGCGAGGGCGACGTCGATCTGGAGACCGGCGTGATCGGCGAGGCGATGGGCCCCGAGGTGCGGGCGCAGGCTTTGTTCCGCGACCGTTTCATTGGCGTGGTGAGGGCCGGCCACCCGCTGACCCGGCGCAAGCTCACGCCCGAGCGCTACGCAGCGGGGCAGCACATCGGGGTCTCGCGGCGCGGGCGGGACAAGGGCCCCATCGACGAAGCCCTGAGCGCACTGGGCCTGGAGCGCGAAATCGTCACCATCGTGGGCGGGTTCTCGACGGCCGTGGCGCTGGCGCGGGCTTCCGATCTCATCGCCAGTGTTCCGGAGCGGCACACGGGTGTCCTGCGCGAGGGAATGCACAGCTTTGTGCTGCCGTTCGCCCTGCCCGAGATCCGTGTGTCCTTGCTATGGCACCCCCGGTTGCAGGCCGATCCGGCGCACCAGTGGTTGCGCGGCCTCGTGCTGGCGGTGTGCGCGGCACGAGCGGCCACTTGACGGGGGCGACGAGCGGCGCGCGCGTCGGACGCGTCCGACAGCCACGTGGGCCATGCGCCGCTGCCGTCGGGCCTGGGCGCGTGCCAAGCTTCAAGGCAACCGGTGGCCCTGTCGGCCCCGGGCATTGAACAAAGTGCGCCTGTGAAAAAAACCTTCGAGTTCGTGAGCGTGCGCGGCGCACGGGAGCACAACCTCAAAAACGTGGATGTGGACGCGCCGCGCAACGCGCTGGTCGTCTTCACCGGCATCTCCGGCTCCGGCAAGTCCTCGCTGGCCTTCGGCACCATCTACGCGGAGGCGCAGCGGCGTTACTTCGACTCGGTCTCGCCGTATGCCCGGCGGCTGATCGATCAGGTCGGCACACCCGATGTGGACAGCATCGAAGGGCTGCCGCCGGCCGTGGCGCTGCAGCAGCCCAGGGGCTCGGCCGGCTCGCGCTCCACGCTGGGTTCGGTTTCGATGATCTCCAACCTGCTGCGCATGCTGTACTCGCGTGCCGGCCTGTATCCGCGCGGGCAGACCATGCTGTTCGCCGAAGACTTTTCGCCCCACACCCCCCAGGGCGCCTGCCCGGTCTGCCAGGGGCTGGGGTTTGTGTACGACGTGACCGAGAAGGCCATGGTGCCGGACGACACGCTGACCATCCGCGAGCGCGCCATCGCAGCGTGGCCGCCCGCCTGGCACGGGCAGAACCTGCGCGACATTCTGGTGACGCTGGGCTACGACGTGGACACGCCATGGCGCGATTTGCCCCAGAAGGACCGGCACTGGATTCTGTTCACCGATGAGCAGCCCACCGTGCCGGTGTATGCCGGCTTCTCCCCGGCCCAGACGCGCGCCGCGCTGCGCCGCAAGATGGAGCCGAGTTACCAGGGCACCTTCACCGGCGTGCGCAAGTATGTGCTGCAGACTTTCGCGACGACTTCCAGCGAGCTGATGAAGCGCCGCGTGGCGCGCTTCATGTCGGGCACGGTGTGTCCTTCGTGCCAGGGCAAGCGCCTCAAGGCCGAGGCGCTCTCGGTGACCTTCGCCGGCCTGGACATCGGCGAACTGGCCCGCCTGCCGCTGGCCCGGCTGGCGCAGGTGCTCGAACCGGCGGCCGCAGGCCGGCTGGCGGCGGCCCCCGCAGGCCGCGGGCGCCGGGCCAGTGCCCCGCGCCAGGGCCACGAGGGCGCTGCGGACGTGCTGCGAACGCCGCACCTCTCGCAAGAGAAACGCATCGCCGCGCAACGGATCGCCCAGAACGTGCTGGAGCGCGTCAAAACGCTGGAGGACATCGGCCTGGGCTATCTGTCGCTCGACCGGCAGACGCCCACCCTGTCGTCCGGCGAGCTGCAGCGCGTGCGGCTGGCCACGCAGATCCACGCCAACCTTTTTGGCGTGCTCTACGTGCTGGACGAACCCTCGGCAGGCCTGCACCCGGCCGACGGCGTGGCGCTGCTGGCGGCGCTGGACCGGCTCAAGCGCGCGGGCAATTCGCTCTTCGTGGTGGAGCACGATCTCGCGGTGATGAAGCACGCGGACTGGATCGTGGACGTGGGGCCCGAAGCGGGCGAGAACGGCGGGCGCGTGCTCTACAGCGGCCCGCCGGCGGGCCTGCGCCACGTGAAAGGCTCCCACACCGCGCGCCACCTCTTCGCGGCGGCGAAGCCGCGCAGGCGGGCGGTGCGCCCACCGCAGGGCTGGCTGAAGCTGGCCGGCGTGACCTGCAACAACCTGCACCAGCTCGACGCGGCTTTTCCGATCGGCGTGCTGAGCGCCGTGACCGGCGTGTCGGGTTCGGGCAAGTCCAGCCTGGTGGGCCATGCGCTGGTGGACCTCATGGCCGACCACCTGGGCCACGAGCCGGCCCGGCACGACGCGGGCGGCCCCGAGACCGCCGAGGCCAGCGCGGTCGGCGGCGCGGTGGTGGCCGGCGGCCGGATCGAGGCCGGTGCCGACGCGTTTGGCCGCCTGGTGCGGGTCGATCAGAAGCCGATCGGCCGCACGCCACGCTCGAACCTCGCGACTTACACCGGGCTGTTCGACGCGGTGCGGGCGCGCTTCGCGGCGGAGCCGGCGGCGCGGGCGCGGCGATGGGGCGCAGGCCGCTTCTCGTTCAACGTGCCGGGCGGCCGATGCGAGACCTGCGAAGGCGAGGGCTTTGTGCAGGTGGAGCTGCTTTTCATGCCCAGCGTGTACGCGCCGTGCGCCACCTGCGGCGGCCAGCGCTACAACGCGAAGACCTTGCAGATCACCCATGCCGGCAAGAACATCGCCGAGGTGCTGGCCATGACGGTGGAGGAAGGCGTGGCGTTTTTCCACGATGTCCCGGCGATCCACCGGCCGCTGAAGCTGCTGCAGGACATCGGCCTGGGCTACCTGCGGCTGGGCCAGCCGGCCACCGAGCTCTCGGGCGGCGAGGCGCAGCGCATCAAGCTGGCCACGGAACTGCAACGGCCCCAGCGCGGCGACACGCTCTATGTGCTGGACGAGCCCACCACCGGCCTGCACGCCGCCGATGTGGACCGGCTGATGGCGCAGCTCAATGCGCTGGTGGACGCCGGCAACACGGTGGTGATGGTGGAGCACGACATGCGCGTGGTGGCCGCCTGCGACTGGGTGCTGGACGTGGGCCCGGGCCCGGGCCACGAGGGCGGGCGCATCGTGGCTGCGGGCACGCCCGAGGCGGTGGCGGCCTGCCACGCGAGCCCGACGGCGCCCCACCTGGCGGCCGCGCTCGGTGCACGCTGACCGACAATCGCGCGATGCGGTTCCAGTCCATCCTCGAAGAGATCGTCACCACCCTGCGGCCCCGGCTGGGCGAGCAAGGGCAGGTGGCAGATTACATCCCTGCGCTGGCGCGCGTGCCGGCGGCGCAGTTCGGCATCGCCTTGCGCACCTGCGACGGCCAGGAGGCGCAGGCCGGCGACAGCGACACGCCCTTCTCGATCCAGAGCATCTCCAAACTCTTTGCCCTGACCATGGGCATGCGCGCCATGGGCGAGGGCCTGTGGGCGCGCATCGGGCGGGAACCCTCGGGCAACCCTTTCAACTCGCTGGTGCAGCTGGAGGCCGAGCAAGGGACGCCGCGCAACCCGTTCATCAACGCCGGTGCGATCGCCGTCACGGACCGGCTGGTGAGCCAGGGCGATCCGAAGGCGGCCATGCTGGAGCTGGTGTCGAGCCTGTGCGGCGAGCCCGTGCACTTCGACGAGGAGGTGGCGGCATCGGAGGCCGCCACCGGCTTTCGCAACATCGCGCTGGGCAACTTCATGAAGAGCTTCGGCAAGATCGACAACGATGTCGCCACCGTGCTCGATGCCTATTTCCACCACTGCGCGGTGCGCATGAGCTGCCTGCAGCTGGCGCGCGCCACGGGTTTCCTGTGCCGCGACGGCCGGCACCCGTTCAGCGGCGAGCCGCTGCTGACCGAACGCCAGACGCGCCGGATCAACGCGCTGATGCTGACCTGCGGCACCTACGACGCGGCCGGTGAGTTCGCCTTTCGCATCGGCCTGCCCTGCAAGAGCGGCGTGGGCGGTGGCATTGTGGCGGTGGTGCCCGACCACCTGAGCCTGTGCGTGTGGTCCCCCGCGCTGGACGCCACGGGCAACTCGCTGCTGGGCATGCAGGCGCTGGAGCTGTTCGCCGCGCGCACCGGGCTCTCGGTGTTCTGAGGGCGCCGCCTCACTCCGGCTTGAACCCCGCCTCTTTCAGCAGGCCCGCGCTCTGCGCGACATCGGTCGCGATGTATTTGCGGAAGCTGTCGACCGACTCCACCACCGGCTCCACGCCCAGCGAGGCGAGCGAGCCGGCCTTGGCGAGTTCTTCCGTGGCCTTGTTGATGGCTTTGTTGAGGAATTGCACGCGGTCGTCTGGCGTGCCCTTGGGCGCCCACACGCCGTACCACGACACGTACACCAGGCCCGGGTAGCCGCTTTCGGCCGCCGTGGGCACGTCGGGGGCGACGCTGCTGCGCTTGGCGCCGGTCTGGGCGATGGGTTTCACGCGCCCGCCCTTGGCCATGGGTTGCAGGGAGATGATGGAGTCCACCAGCACCTGCACGTGGCCGCCGGCCACGTCGGTGGCGGCGGGCGCGGTGCCTCGGTAGGGCGTCATGGTGAAGTTGACCTTGCCCTGCTTGGCCAGGAGCAACGTGGCCAGGTGGCTGGGCGCGCCGAGCGCGGGGATGGCGGCGTTCCAGTTGTTGCCGGATTTGCCGGCCGCGTCGATCACCTCGCGCAGGTTCTTCTGCGGCGCGGTGGGCGGAATGACGATGAGCAGCGGCGCCTCGCCGGTGCGGGCCACGGGGGTGAAGTCGGTCACCGGGTCGTAGGGCGGTGTGGCCATCACGTGGCTGGCGAGCACGTGTGTGGCGGCGGAGAACAGCAGGGTGTAGCCGTCGGCGTGCGCGGTCTGCACGGCCTTGCCACCGATGGTGCCGCTGCCACCGGCGCGGTTGTCCACCACCACGGTCACGCCCAGGTCGGTCTGCAGCTGTCTGGCGAGCAGGCGCGCCGCGCCGTCCACGCCACCACCGGCCGCGAAGGGCACGATGAGCTTGATCATGTTGTCGGGAAATTTGCCGGACGCGCTCTGCCCGTGGGCAGCGGGCAGCAGCGCGATGCTGCTCGCGGCGATCACCAGGGTGGTGATCCAGTGTTTGGCCGTCATGGTTGTCTCCTAGCGGGTGGTGGTTGGGATGGTGACTCAGATGAGGCCGGCGCGCGCGGGCGCCGGCGCTCGAAGATGCGCAGCGTTTCCTCGATGGCTTCGGGGTCGATGTCGCGGGTGATGAAGACGATGCGGGTGCGCCGGTCGGCGCTGGGCCATTCGGGCAGCCATTCGGGTGGGTGGAACACGTGTTGCACGCCGTGGATGACGAGCGGGCGCTCGGGCGAGTCGTCCAGGTGCACCAGGCCTTTGACGCGAAGCAGGTCGTCGCCGCGCATGCGCGCGACCATGTCGAGCCAGGCGAAGAAGCCTTCGCGCGGCAGCGGCTTGTCGCGCACGATGGCGTAGGAGCGGATGTGGTCGTCGTGCCGGTTGGGGTCGTGCCCCGCACCGGGCACGGGTTGGAAGCCGAGCGCGCGGTTGGCGGCGATGGCGTCGAGCACGGGGTTCAGCGGCGAGGCGTCGAGCAGGCCGCGCAGCGCGGCCAGGGCTTCGTCGGCATCGGTGCTGACGAGCGCGGCGGGGTTGATCTGCGGCAGGCGCCGGCGCAGCGTTTCAAGGGCTTCGGGGGTGGCCAGGTCGGTCTTGGTGAGAAAGAGGCGGTCGGCCACGGCGATCTGTTTCACGGCCTCGGGCTGGCGGTCCAGCGTGGCGCCGCCGTTGACGGCGTCCACCGTGGTGGCCACGCCGGCGAGCCGCCAGTTGCGCACCACGCGCGGGTCGCCCATGAGGGTGTGCAGGATGGGCGCGGGGTCGGCCAGGCCGGTGGTTTCGAGCACCACGTGGCGCAGGGTGCCGGCCTGGGCGCCGGGGTCGGCGGCGAGGCGTTCGAGCGCGCCCACGAGGTCGCCGCGGATGGTGCAGCAGATGCAGCCGTTGGAGAGCAGCACCATCTGCTCGTCGGTGTGGGCGACCAGGTCGTGGTCGAGCCCGACGGCACCGAACTCGTTGATGATGACCGCCGTGCCGCGCAGGTCGGGCTCGCGCAGCAGGCGGTTGAGCAAGGTGGTCTTGCCGCTGCCGAGGAAGCCGGTGAGCACGGTGACGGGCACCCGCTGGGGCAGCGTGGGCGCATCGCTGGCCGGGCTCGGGCGCGGCGTGAGGTTGAACATGGCCGGGCTATCCGTTGGAGGCCGCCGGGCCGTGCAGCTTGGCAAAGGATTCGAGCGTGCGCGCCAGCCGCGTGAGCAGCCAGTCGGCGTCGGCCTCGTCGGCCTCGCCCGCCTCCAGGCGCGTGAGCAGGTTCATCACCGGCTGGGGCTGTTCATGGATCGGCCCGGGCTGCAGCAGGAAGGCTTCCACGCTGTGCACGCCCAGGCGCTCGCTTTCGGCCCAGAGGTAGTCGGCGATGTCGAGCTCGAAGTCCTGCAGCGAGACGCTGACCCCGCCCACGCCGCAGCCGCAACCCGAGCCCAGCGTGACGTGCTGGGCGCTCAGGCGGCTCCACAGGCCGAGCAGGTGGGCGGCGCGTGGGTCGGCGGCTGCCACGGTGGCGGCGTCCATCTCAGGCCTGCGCGGCGGCAGCGGCGCGCAGCTTGAGCGTGGCGGCGGCGTCGAGTTGCTGCTGGTCGTCCAGCGCCACGCGGTAGACCTCGCGCGCCACCTCGGCGCTCACGTAGCCTTCGCGCACGTCTTCGGCCACCTTCTCGGCCTCGCGCTCCAGCGGGCTTCCAAAGCCCCCGCCGCCACCCGAGAGCATCTTGTAGGCGTCGCCGCGTTCCAGGCGCACGTTGAAGATCTTGGCGTTGAGGTGGTCGCTCTTCCACTCGCCCTTGTGGCGCACGGCCAGGCCGTTGCCCATGGCGTCGCCGCCGCCTTCCAGGCCCCAGGGTTTGCAGTGCACGCGGTCGATGCGGGTGGTGACGGTGAAGGGCGAGAGCGCCTGCACCACCATCTCGGCCCCCAGGCCGCCGCGGTACTTGCCGGCGCCCGCGCTGTCCTGGCGGATCTCGTATTTCTCGACCAGCACGGGGTACTTGGCTTCGAGCTGCTCGGTCGGGCTGTTGTGGGTGTCGCCGTCGTTGATGCAGACGGTGACGGACACGCCGTCTTCGGTGCTCTTGGCACCCCAGCCGCCGCCCAGCGGGCCGATGCCGACGATGAACAGGCGGCCGTCTTCGGGCGAGATGCCGTGGATGTTGGGGAACACCAGGTCGGCGTGGTGGCCGGCGATGGCGCGGTCGGGAATGGCGGGCGCGAGCGCCTTGAAGATGGTGTCGATCACCGTCATGGGGAAGGTCATCCACACGCGCATCGGGTAGGGGCGCTCGGCGCTGATGACGGTGCCCATGGGCATGATGACCTTGAGCGAGCGGAAGCTGCCGTCGTTCACGGGATAATCGGTGGGCGTGGTGAGGCACTTGTAGGCCACCTGCGCGCAGGCGATGCCGGTGGTGAAGCCCGAGTTGTAGAAGCCGCGCACCTGCTTGCTCACGTCGGAGAGGTCCACCGTCATCTCGTCGCCCTGCACGGTGACCTTCACGCGGATGGGGATGCGCTTGCCGATCTCCAGGCCGTCGTCGTCCATGTAGGACTCGGCTTCGTACACGCCGTCGGGGATGGAGAGCGTGTTCTTGCGCGCCACGGCTTCGCTGGAGTCCATGATCTGGCGGATCGAGCCGTTGACCGCGTCGGCGCCGTAGCGCTGCAGCAGCTCCACGTAGCGGCGCTCGCCGGTGGTGATGGCGGTGATCTGCGCGCGCAGGTCGCCCAGCGCGCGCTCGGGCATGCGCACGTTCATGGCGATGATGTCGATCAGGTCCTGGTTGACCACGCCTTCGCGCTGGTACTTCACGATCGGGATCTGGATGCCTTCGCTGAAGATGTCGGTGGTCACGTTGCCCAGGGTGCCGCCCACGTCGAGCCAGTGCGCCATGCAGCAGGTGAAGCCTTCGAGCTGGCCTTCGTGGAACACCGGCATGGTGAAGGTGAAGTGGTTGAGGTGGCTGCCGGTGGTGTAGGCGTCGTTGGTGACGAGGATGTCGCCGGGCTTGATGTTCTCCACGCCGAAGTGCTTGATCTTGGCCTTCACCGTCTCGGCCATGCCGCGGATGAACATGGGCAGGCCCAGGCCGATGGAGACGGTGTCGCCCTCTTTCGTGAACAGGCCGACCGTGAAGTCCAGCGCCTCATAGATGATGAGGTTGTAGGCGGTGCGGGTGAGGTTGGTCTTCATCTCCTCCGTCACGGCAAAGAGGCCGTTGCGGATGATTTCGACGGTGACGGGGTCGACCGTCGTGGTGGGCAGGTCTCGTGCGTTCATGAGCGGTCGCTCCCGATGGCGATTTGCAGGTTGCCCAGGCCGTCGACGCGCAGTTCGTCGCCGGGCTGGACCACGGTGGTGGAGGCGTGTTCTTCGATCAGGGCCGGGCCGGCGATGACGTTGCCGGCGCGCAGCGCGTCGCGCTTGTAGACCGGCGTGTCGGCCCAGCCACCGGCGCGGAAGTACACCGGCTTGGTGCCGCGCAGGGCGGCGGCTTCGGGCTGCGCCGCGCCTTCGTCCACGTGGTGGCGCGGCGGCTTCTTCATGGTGCCGAGCACGGTCACGCGCAGGCTCACGAGGTCGGCCGCCTCCTTGGGCGCGGAGGTGCCGTAGCGCACCTTGTGCACCTGGTCGAAGTGGTTCTTGATGGCCGAGCGGTCCTTGTCGACGAAGAAGGCGCCGGGCAGGTCGACCGTGACGGCGTGTTCCTGGCCGACGTAGCGCATGTCGGCCGCGCGCTCGATGACGATGCCGTCGGGCGTGATGCCCGAGGCGGCGAGCGCGGCACGGCCTTCGTCTTCCATGCCTTTGTAGAGCGCCTCGATCTCGTCGAAGGAGACGTCGTTGAGCTTGCGGAACACCGAGCGCACGTAGTCGTAGCGCAGGTCGGAGAACAGCATGCCGTAGGCCGAGAAATAGCCCGGCGCGTACGGGATGAGCACCTTGCGGATGCCGATCTCGCGCGCGATGGCCGAGGCGTGCAGCGGGCCGGCGCCGCCGTAGACCACCATGGTGAAGCTGCCCGCGTCCAGGCCGCGCTCGGTGGTGACGGCCTTCACGGCGTGCGACATCTGCGTGACCGCGATGCGCAGGATGCCGTCGGCGGCGGCGGTGGCGTCCAGCCCCAGGGGCTTGGCCACGCGCTCTTCCATCTGGCGCTGCGTGCCGGCGAGATCGAGCTTGAGCTCGCCGCCGAGGAAGTGGTCGGCGTCGAGGCGGCCGAGCACGAGGTTGGCGTCGGTCACGGTGGGTTCGGTGCCGCCGCGGCCGTAGGCCACGGGGCCGGGGATGGAGCCCGCGCTCTGCGGGCCCACGCGCAGGGCGTTGCCGGTTTCCACGCGGGCGATGGAGCCGCCGCCGGTGCCGACTTCGTGGATGTCCATCATGGGGATCTGGATCGGCAGGGCGCGCTCGTAGCCGCCGATGAGCGCGCTGCCGGTGGTCAGCGGCCGGCCTTCGCTGATGACGCCGGCCTTGGCGGTGGTGCCGCCCATGTCGAAGGCGATGGCGTCGCCCATGCCGAGCTGGGCGCAGATGGCCTGCGCGCCGATCACGCCGGCCGCAGGGCCGGATTCGAGCATGCGCACGCAGTCGCGCCGTGCGTGTTCGCTGGGGAACAGGCCGCCGGTGGACTGCACCACGTAGAAGTCGCCCTCGAAGCCCTTGTGGCTCAGGTGCTCTTCGAGCTGGCCCAGGTAGGCCGAGACGCGCGGGCCCACGTAGGCGTTGGCCACGGCGGTGGAGACGCGCTCGAACTCGCGGTATTCCTGGCTGAGTTCGTGCGAGGCGCAGACAAAGGCACCGGGCAGTTCTTCCTGCAGGATCTGTTTCACGCGCTGTTCGTGCGCCGGGTTGCGGTAGGAGTGCAGCAGCAGCACGGCCACGGCCTCGATGTTCTTGCCGCCGAGTTCGCGCGCCAGCTCGCGCACGGCGGCCTCGTCCAGCGCCTTGTGCGTGCTGCCGTCGGCGCGCAGGCGCTCGGCCACCTCGTAGCGCAGCGATCGCTTGACCAGCGGCTCGTGCTTGTTGAAGAAGAGGTTGTAGGCATCGGGCCGGTTGACGCGGCCGATCTCATAGATATCGCGAAAGCCCTCGGTGATCAGCAGCGCGGTCTTGGCGCCGTTGCGCTCCAGCAGGGTGTTGATGGCGATGGTGGAGCCGTGCAGAAACAGGTGGCCGTCGCGCAGATCGATGTCGGCGCTGTCCAGCGTGGCCTGGATGCCGTCGACCAGCTGGCCGTGGGTGGACAAGGCCTTGCCGAACAGCAGCTGGCCGGTGACTTCGTCGAAGGCGGCCATGTCGGTGAAGGTGCCGCCGATGTCGACGGCCACGCGCAGGCGCGCGTCATGGGGGGTGAGGTTCGTGTTGCTCATGGTGTTGGGTTGTTGAGGGAGACGACGCGATCCAGAGGCGGCAAGGGTCCGGCTCCGCCGGCCCAAGGTGCCGTCCCCCCTCGAAGCGCCGAAGGCGCGCCACGGAGGGGGGAAGCCGCGCAGCGGCGCAGGGGGGAGCCTCTTCAGTTCGGCGTGATGCCCAGGCGCTTGATCAGGTCGCCCCAGAGCTTGCTGTCGCGCTGGACGATCTTGGCGAAGTCTTCGCCGCCCACTTGGGAAGGTGTGCCGCCGCCCTTGCGCACGATGGCCTGGAACTCGGGGTCTGCCGTCATGGTCTGCACCGCTTGGTTCAGCTTGGCCAGCACCGCCGGCGGCAGGTTCGCCGGGGCGACCATGCCAAAGAGCTGGTCGGGCAGCGTGGTGTTGATGCCGGCTTCCTTGATCGAGGGCACGTTGGGCAGCGCGGCATCGCGGGTGTCGCCGGTGACTGCCAGCGCCTTGATGCGGCCGCTGTTGATGAGCGCGATCGAGCTGGGCACCGATTGCCAGGCGTAGTGCACGTCGCCCGCCATGATGGCCGCGTCCGTCTCCGGACCGGTCTTGTAGGGCACGTGCACCGCCTGGATGCCGACGTCCGCGTTGAACTGCTCGGCGGCCAGGTGGATGCTGTTGCCGATGCCGGACGACCCGAAGTTCAGCTTGCCGGGCTTGGACTTGGCCAGTGCGATGAACTCGGCCACGGTGTTCACGCCCATGGCCGGCGAGACCACCAGCACCTGGCGCGTGGTCTGGATCAGGCCCAGGTAGGTGAAGGACTTGGTCACGTCGTAGCCCGGGTTCTTGATCAGGTGGGGCGCCGAGGTCATGGCCGTGCTGGTGCCCATGCCGATGGTGTAGCCGTCGGGTTGGGCGCGCGCCACCGCGGACAGGCCGATGGTGCCCGAACCACCCAGCTTGACGTCGACGATCATGCTGCCATTGAGCGTCTTGGCCATGTGCAAGGCGATCTGGCGCGCCAGGAAGTCCACCGCGCCGCCGAACGGGGCGATCAGCGTGATCGGGCGCTCGGGCCAGTTGGCCTGGGCGCTGACGATGGAGGGGAAGGCGCCGATGCCGGCGGCGCCGCCGGCCATGGCGGCCAGGCGCAGGGCGGCTGCGCGGCGAGTGATGTTGCGTGGGTCGTTCATGGGGAGGCTCCTTCGAGATGGGGACGCCGGATGGCGCCGGTGGGGGATGGGGGAGTAAGACGGGTAAAGCGTTCAGGGGCGAGGTGAACGGTTGCTCAGTCCACGACGTGGTTGACCAGCTCGCCCAGGCCATCGATGCGGGCTCGCACCACGTCGCCGGGTTCGAGGCAGCGCATGGGTGTCATGGCGAAGCCCACACCGGAGGGCGTGCCTGTGGCGATCACGTCACCGGGGTGCAGGGTGAGGCCGGCGGAGAGCTGTTCGATGATGGCGGGCACGTCGAACAGCATGTCCTGTGTGTTCGCGCGCTGGCGCACCTCGCCGTTGACGTCGAGTTCCATGTTCAGTGCCTGTGCGTCGGGCACCGCGCTGCGGTGCACCACCCAGGGCCCCATGGGGCAGGTGGTGTCCAGGCCCTTGCCCTTGAACCACTGGCCATGGCGCTTCTGCAGGTCGCGGGCCGTGACGTCGTTGATGATGGTGTAGCCGAACACGTGGTCCAGTGCGGTCTCGCGCGGGATGTCCGTGCCGCCTTTGCCGATCACGATGCCCAGTTCGATCTCGTAGTCCAGCAGACGGGTGTGCTTTGCGTGCCGGCGGATGGCTTCGCCGGTGCCGATCACGGTGGTCCACGGTTTGGAGAAGAACTCGGCCGCCTTGGGGAAATCGTTGGGGTCGCGCTTGGCCGCGAGGTTGCCCTCGATGATGTGCAGGCGGTAGTTGCGGCCGACGCAGAAGACGTTCTTGTGCGGGCGCGGGATGGGAGCGATCACGCGCGCATCGGCCGGTGCCCGGTGGGCCGCGTGGCTGGCCACATCCTCCAGGCAGCGCCGGGCTGGCTCCAGCAGCGCCGGACCGGCCTCGATGAGGCCGGCCACGTCGCTGGGGATGGGCGCTTGCGCCCCAAGGGCCTGGCGCAGCAGCGCGCCCAGGTTGACGATGGTGCCCGCCTCGGTGGCGGCGCCCAGGTGGTTTTCTCCGGCGTGTGTGTAGGTGAGGAACTTCATGGGAAGGTACAAGGGTCGGTAAGGTGTCTGGTGTCAGTCGAGCCGGATGCGGGTGCCATCGAGAAATTTTTTCCAGCGTGCGGTGTCCGCGCGCATGACTTCGCCCAGGTGTGCCGGGCGGGTGTCCACGGCGGGATCGGTGCCCATGTGGCGCATGCGTTCGCGTACCGTGGGCGATGCGACCATCCTGGCCACTTCGGCGCTCAGGCGCTGCACCACTTCGGGCGGCGTTCCCGCCGGAGCGGCCAGGCTGTACCAGGTGTCGACGTAGAAGCCCTTGATGCCGGCTTCCTCCATGGTGGGCACCTCGGGTGCGGCGGCCAGTCGGGTCTTGCCGGTCACGGCCAGAGCGCGCAGGCGTCCCGCCGCCACGTGGGCGAGCGCCGAGGTGTCCACGAATATGAAGTCGAGCTGGCCACCCAGCAGGTCGCTGATGGCGGGGCCGCTGCCGCGGTAGGGCACGTGCGCCAGGGGCGCGCCCGAGATCTGGCGGAACATCTCGCCCGAGAGGTGGGTGGTCGAGCCGTTGCCCGCCGAACCGTAGAACACCTTGCCTGGCCGCTTGCGCGCCAGCTCGATCAGTTGCTGCACCGTCTTCACCGGGCTGCTCGCGTTGACGACCAGCAGGTTGGCCGAGGTGAACACCATGGAGATCGGGGCGAAATCCTTCAGCGGGTCGAACGGCAACTGGCCGTACAGACTGGGGTTGATGGTCATGGTGCTGTTCACTGCCATCAGCAGCGTGTAGCCGTCCGCCGGTGTCTTGGCCACATAGGCCGCGCCCAGCGTGCCGTTGGCCCCTGGCTTGTATTCCACCACCATGCGCTGACCCAGGGCCGGCGCGATGGTCTCGCTCACCAGGTTGCCGAAGGCCGTGCCCATGCTGCCAGGGGGGTAGGGCACGACCAGGGTGATCGGGCGCTCGGGGTAGGTCGCCCAGGCTGGCGTCAGCGCGCCCAGGGTGCACAGCAGACCGGTGAGCAGGAGGCGAAAGACGTGGGGCACCGGTACCTCTCCTGCGCGAGGCGCGTGCTCAGACGTCCAGCCAGTCGGGCGTGGCCTGCCGTTGGCCCATGCGCGGCGCGGGCGCGTCCGCTGGCACCGGGTCCAGGCGCAGGCGCGTCAGGCGAAGGAACGCAATCTTCCACTCACCATTCACGCGGCGGTACTCTTCCTCGTAGTGGCCGTAACCAAAGAAACCCTTGCTGCCCGGGGTTTCCTTCACGGTGCCGCCATCGGTCCACTCGACGAAGTCTTCCATGGCCCAGATCACGCGTGCGCTGTCCGGCCCGGTCATCTCGGTTTCCTGCATGTGGCAGTGGTGTACGGAGATCGTGTTGGCCAGGCGGCTGGAGACCCCTTGCACGAAAGCCGCCACGTCGGCTCCCGGTGGCGCCGAACCCAGGCCTTCAAAGCGGCAGTCCGTCGTGAAGATGGAGCCCAGCCGGTCCCATTGCTTGGTGTCGATGTAGCGGCAGTACTTCGCCTTGGTCTGGCGGATCGCGTCGACGCTGAGCAGGTAATCCAGCTCGCTGGTGGCCTTGTCGTTGTGGGGCAAATGTGTCTCCAGTGCCGGTGATTTCGGTCAGAACAGCGAAAAGCTTTGACCGCTTGTTGATCTTGTCAGTATAATGGTCATACCAATGGAATGCAAGGCCCAATTGCGACGGCCGTATGAGGATAAACATGCTTGACAACCTGGAAGCCGACTTCCCTCCGTACACGCCTCGTCCCGCCAATGCGCCCAAGGCGCTGGAGGGCGTGCGTGTGGTGGACTTCACGCACTTCATCGCCGGCCCCTTCGCCACCATGGTGATGGCGGACATGGGGGCGGACGTGATCAAGGTGGAAACGCCGGGCCGGGGAGACGAGTTTCGCCACTATCCGCCGGTGCACCCCGAACTGCCGGCCCAGGGGGCTCCCTACCTCTGGAGCAACCGCAACAAGCGCAGTGCCGCGATCAACATGAAGTCGCCGGAAGGCCTGGCCATCGTGCGCGAGCTGGTGGCAACGGCCGACGTGGTGGTGGAGAACTTCTCCACGGGCGTGATGGAACGTTTCGGCCTGGACTACGAGAGCTGCCGCAAGCTCAATCCCAAGCTGATCTACTGCTCGGTGTCCGCCTACGGCCGCGAAGGAGAGTTCGCCGATCGCCTGGGCTTCGACCCCATTGCCCAGGCGGAAAGCGGTTTCATCTCCATGAACGGCTACGGTGATCGTCAGGGGGTCCGGACCCTCTCGCCCGTGGTGGACATCAGCACCGCCATGATGGCCTGCAACGCCATCCTGGGCGCCCTGCTGGCGCGCCACCGCACCGGCGAAGGCCAGTCGATTGAGATCGCGCTGTTCGACGATGCCGTGCTCATGACGGGTTACGCCGCCTTGCAGCACATCTTCACCGGCGCGGTCCCTCAGCGGCATGGCAACACCAGCCCGGACACCTGCCCCTCGGGCGTGTTCCAGTCGGCGGACAAGCCCTTCTACATCAACTGCGGCAACGACAAAATCTTCCACCGTCTCATGGCGCAGGTGATCGAACGGCCCGACCTGGCCAACGATCCCGTGCTTGCCGACCGCAACGGCCGCATGGGCAAGCGCAAGGAAATCTTCGAGATGCTCGACGAGATCTTCGCCAAACAACCCTGGTCTTACTGGCAACCGCGCATGCGCGCCGCTTCCATCCCCTGCGGCGAGGTGCGCAACGTGGGCGATGCGCTGCGTTCGCCCGAGGCGCGCGCGCGCAAGCTGGTCACCCGTATCGAGCATCCCACCATCGGCTGGGTGCCGAACGTGGCGCTGCCCATCCGTTACTCCGGCACGCCCGTGGTCGATCCACAGCCCGCGCCTTCGGTGGGTCAGCACACCGAAGAGGTGTTGCGTGGCACCCTGGGCTACAGCGATGAGCGCATTGCCGCGCTGCGGGCTGCCGGCGCGCTGAGCGCGGCGGCGCCTTCCGGCGCGCGCGCGCCCGCCGCGAAGAAGGCCGAAGCCGAAGCCTGATGCGCGAACTGCCGCCTCCCAAGCCGCGTGCGCCGCTGCACACGCGGCAGGTGACCTGCACCGGTTGGCTGCGCGAGGACGGACTTTGGGAAGTGGAGGGGCGCCTGTCCGATGTGCGTGCCTACGACATGGATCCCGCGTTCGTGCGTGGCAACGCGGTCATGCGCAAGTCCGGCGACCCCATTCACCTGATGTCGCTGCGGATCGCGCTGGACGACAGCTTCACCATCGTGGAAGCGCTGGCGGTGTCGCACCAGACACCCTACGCGGACTGCATGGAAATCAACGCCACCTATGAACAACTCGTCGGCCTGCGCATCGAGGCCGGCTTCTCACAGGCGGTGAAGACGCGTTTCCGGGGTGTGCTGGGCTGCACCCACCTGACCGAACTGCTCGGCCCCATGGCCACGACGGCGCTGCAGTCGATACGGCCCGCCATGGAGCGGCAGCGCCATTTGCAGGGCTTGCCGCCGAGAGACGACGGTCCGCGTCCGGCGCTGCTCAACAGCTGCCATGGCCTGCGCCGGGGCGGTGAACCCGCCATCATGCGCTGGGGCGCCCAGGTCGGCGCCGAGGTTCCACCGGAAGAACGCTGAGCAGATCTGCCAGCCCGCCGGCTGGCGATCTGTCTGGTCGCTTCTTACTGCGGCTGGATGCCCTTGGCCTTGATCAGCGCCTGGAAGCGTGCGGCCTCTTTGTCCACCAGGGCGCGGAACTCCGCCGGCGTGCTGCTCTGCGGCTCGTTGCCCGTGGCCGAGAGGGCTTCGCGCAGCGCCGGCATGGCCAGCACGGTTTTCATGGCATCGGCCAGTTTGTTGACCACAGGGCTCGGCGTGCCGGGCGGCGCTACCAGACCGAAGAAGACATCGGTGGTCATGGACGGCAGGCCCAGCTCGGCCATGGTGGGCGTGTCCGGCAGGGACTTCTCGCGGCGCGAACCGGTCACGGCCAACGCATTGAGCTTGCCTGAGCGCGCCAGCGCCAGGTTGGAGGACAGGGCATCGAAGAAAAAGTTGATCTGTCCACCCATGACGGCGCTGGCCGACTCGGCACCGCCCTTGTACGGCACGTGCAGGGCGTCGAAGCCTGCTTCGGTCTTGAGCAGCTCGGCCAGCAGGTGCAGGCTGCCGTTCACGCCGTTGGAGCCGAAGCTCAGTTTGCCCGGGTTGGCCTTGCCATAGGCGATGAGCTGCTTGAGGTCCTTGAAGTCGGGCGATGCCATCAGCACGAAGGACGAGGTCGTGGCCAGGCTCACCGGGATCAGCGTCTTCACGTCGTAGCCGGGCTCCTTGTACAGGAAGGGCGAGATCGCCATCACGCTGTTGCCCACCCACACCAGCGTGTGGCCGTCGGCCGGCGAGCGCACAGTCTGCTGCACCGAGATCGTGCCCGAGGCCCCGGGGCGGTTCTCGATCACCACCGGCTGCCCAAGCACCTTGGCCAGTTCCGTGCCCACCAGGCGCGCAGTGATGTCGGTCGAGCCGCCGGCTCCCGCGCCCACCAGGATGCGGATGGGTTTGTTGGGGAACACCTCCTGCGCGCGCAGCGCGGGGGCCATGCCCAGCGCGGCGGCGCCCAGGCCCGCGGCCAGCACCATGCGGCGGTTCGGTGTGGTCTTGGGGTCTTGTCGTGTCATGCGTGTCTCCAGTGTGGGTGGTGATGAAGGATCGGGAACGGCCGGGCCGTTACCGAATGGGGGAAAACGATGTCGGCACCAGCAGGCGGTTGCTCATCGACTCGATCATGGGCCGGATGCGCGTCAGGTAGCTCTGCCAGCGAGGGTCCGCCGCCAGTGCCGCGCGGCGGCGCATGCGGTCCTCGAAGCTGTCGTAGCCCCACAGGTGGACCATGCTGTTGAGGCCGCCGACTTCGGTGTGGAAGTAACCCAGCAGGCGGCCCAGCGTGTCGCGCTGCACCGCCAGGCCTTCTGCCTCATAGAGCGCCAGGTACTCCTGCGGTCCCCAGGGCATGCGCAGCAGGTAGCAGCGTTCTTCGACGATCATGGCTGTGCCTTTCGATGGCCCCGTACGGCGGCAGGTGCAGATTGACAGAGATTGGAGGGTGCATTATATTGGTCTAACCATTAGACATCAAGAGACCCACCTTCGCATGGATCGCATGAACCCCTCCGCCACTGGCGAAGCCGCCGCGCTCGACAAGCTCCTGTCCGAACGGCACAGTTGCCGCGCCTTCCTCCCGCAGGCCGTGGATGTGGCCGTGCAGAAGAGCTTTCTGGCGATGGCGCAGAAAGCCTCGTCCTGGTGCAATTCACAGGCCTGGCAGGTCGCCATTGCCTCAGGCGCGGCGGTGGAGCGTTTCCGCGAAGCGATGTACAACGCCGCGCGCGACGGCACGCAACGCGGTGCCGACTTCCCCTTTCCCAAGGAATACACCGGGCCTTATCTCGCTCGCCGCCGCGAATGCGGCTTCCAGCTTTACAACGCGGTGGGCGTGGAGCGCGGTGACAAGGCCGGTGGCGCTCGCCAAGCCTTGGAGAACTTCCGCCTGTTCGGTGCGCCGCACGTGGCCATCCTGACCAGCGATCCGGGGCTGGATGTGTACGGTGCCGTCGACGTGGGTGGCTACGTGCAGGTGCTGCTGCTGGCCATGCAGGCGCATGGCGTCGCCGCCATTCCACAGGCCGCGCTGGCCTCGCACAGCGCACTGGCCAAGTCGCTGCTGGGCATAGACCCCGCGCGCAAGGTGGTCTGCGGCATCTCCTTCGGCTACGAGGACACCAGCCACCCGGCCAACAGCTACCGCACCAGCCGTGCAGGCCTGGACGAGGTGGTGACCTGGGTCAACGACTGAGGTTCCGGCGATGAACTTCCTGCAGCGGCGCGAGCTGGCCATCGTCGGGTACGCCGAGACCAAGCTGGTGCGCCACAGCGGCCGCAGCGCGCTCTCGCTGGCCGGTGAGGCGGTGGCCGCGCTGCTGGCGAAAACCGGCATCGAACGCCACCAGATCGACGGCTTCGCCACCACGCTGGCGATGTCGGAAGCGGGCAATCCTTTCTACAGCAACCTGCTGGCCGAAGGCCTGGGCCTGTCGGTGTCCTGGTGCCAGTCCACCGACATCGGCGGTGCTTCCTCGGGGGGCAACCTCATTCGCGCGGGCATGGCCATCGAGGCCGGGCAGTGCGAGATCGTGCTCTGCCTGGCGGCCGACGCCGTGTCCACCCAGGACCGCACCGTGCAGTCGGGCCATCGCACCGAGTTCTGCGATCCCGCCGGTTACGCGGGGCCGCTGAGCGCGTTCGCGCTGCTGAGTTCGGTGTACGACCAGCGCCATGGCCTGCCGCACGAGGCTCTGGCGCGGCTGGCCGTGACGCAGCGGCGTGGCGCGCTGCTCAACGACAACGCCTGCGAAGTGCTGCGCAAACCGCTGACCGAACGCGACTACCTGGAATCGAAGATCGTCTCCGACCCGCTGCGCATCCTGGACTGCGTGATGCGCTGCGACGGCGCCAGCGCGGTGCTGGTGATGTCCACGCGCAAGGCACGTGAACTGGGCTTCGAGCACATGGTGCACCCCATCGCGTATGCCGAGCGCATCAACTTCGACCCCCGGGAAGAGCAGGGCGCGGACCTCTTGCGCAGCGGCTTCAACGAGGTCGGCCCACGTGCTTTCAAGGCCGCCGGCATGACGCCGCGCGACGTGCACATGCTGCACTGGTACGACGACTTTCTCATCGCGCTCATCCTGCAACTGGAGCAGACCGGTTTCTGCGGGCCGGGCGAGGGCGGCGACTTCGTGCTCTCGCACGACATGGCCTACGACGGCGAACTGCCACTGAACACCGGAGGCGGCCAGATATCCGCCGGCCAGCCCGGCCTGGCCGGTGGCGGCGTGAACCTGGTGGAATGCCTGCGCCAGATGTTCGGCGAGGCCGGCGCGCGCCAGGTGAAGCGCCACGGCAACGCCATGCTCAGCGGCATTGGCGTGATTCCCTACGCCCGCAACTGGGGCACGAGCAGCGTGATGCTGCTGGAGCGTGGATCTTGAACCCGCAGCACATCGACACCAGCGACGTGGCCGAACCGTTCTGGCAAGGCGTGCGCGAGCGCCGCCTGATGCTGCAAGTGGACGCCGCGAGCGGCCGCGCACAGTTCTACCCCCGCCCGCTGAGCCTCTACAGCGAGGCCGGCGTGCAATGGCGCCAGGCCAGCGGGCGCGGCAGCATTCTGGCGCTCACCCAAAGCCGCGTGGCACCGCCCGCGCTGGCCGAGCGGGTGCCGTACGCGCTGGCGCTGGTGCAACTGGAGGAGGGGCCGCGCATGCTGGCGCGTGTGCTCGCGCCTTGCGAACAACTGGCCATCGGCCAGGCGGTGGAGATCACCTGGGAGGAGGACGGCCAGGCGCTGTCCTTTCCCGCATTCCGACCAGTCGGCGGCAGCGCCGGCCCACTTTGAAGCTCAAGTCAAACACAGGAGACAAGCATGATTTCCCGACGCCATCTGCTGGGCGCATCCGCCCTTTCGACCCTGCCTCTGGGTGCCGCCTGGGGGCAGGGCTTTCCCAGCAAGCAGGTCCATCTGGTCGTGCCCTTCGCCGCAGGCGGCACCGGTGACGTGCTTTGCCGCAACCTCCAGGAGCCGCTGCAGCGGCTCCTGGGCCAGCCCATCGTGGTGGAGAACCGCCTGGGCGCGGGCGGTACCGTGGGGACCCAGTACGTCAAGAACGCCGCACCCGACGGCCATACGCTGCTGCAGGTCGGCAACTCCACGGTGACCACCGCGCTCATGCGCAAGAACGCCGGCTACGACCCGATCAAGGACTTCGCCTCGGTGGCCCTGGTCGCCACCACGCCCATGGTGCTGCTCACCAACCCGGTCATCCCCGCCAACAACGTGGCCGAACTGATCGCCTACGCCAAGGCACGCCCGCGCGGTCTGGAATACGCCTCGGCCGGTCGCGGCTCGCTGGGCCACCTCACCAACGAACTGTTCAACCAGATGGCCGGCCTGGAGATGGTCTACGTGCCCTACCAGGGCTCGTCTCAGGCCACCAATGCCGCGCTGACCGGCGAGGTGAAGATGGTCATCACCACGCCATCCGACGCCATCAACGGGCTGGTGGCCACCGGTCGCCTGAAGATGCTGGGCGTGACCTCTCCGCAGCGCAGCCCGCTGCTGCCCAATATCCCCGCCATCGCGGAAACGCTGCCGGGTTTCAACGTGCTGGCCTGGTTTGGCCTGGCCGCACCGGCCGGTACACCGGCCGACGTGCTGGCACGCCTCAATGGCGCGGTGAACCAGGCCGTGTCCGAACCAGCCTTGCAGACCAAGCTGGCCGGCCTGGGAATGACGCCCAAGCCCAGCCCAGCGAAGGCGTTTGCCGACATGTGGGCCAACGACCAGACGATCTGGACGAAGGTGATGCAGCAGGCCAACCTGCAACCGGAGTGAGCCACTTCTCGCGCCCCATGGGCGCACGCATGGACCAAGAAGCTTCTCAATGAACAACGATTACTCACCTGAACGCATCGCGGACCGGATGCAGATCCAGGACTGCATGTACCGCTGGTGCCGCAGCGTGGACCGGCTGGACTTCGAGCTGATGAAGACCGCGTTCCACCCGGATGCGGTGGACATCCACGGCGCCTACAACGGCGGCGTGGACGGCCTGATGGACTGGATCCGCAACCGGCACCGTGACATCCCGTTCTCCATGCACGCCGTGAGCAACATGCTGATCGAATTCGCCGGCCCCGATCTGGCGCTGGTCGAGAGCTATGTGCGCACCACGCAGCGGTACCCGAAAGAGGCCGCGCAGGCGCTGGCCCAGCTCGCGGGAGGCAAAGCGCCCGACGGCGCCATGGACCTGCTGACCAGCTCGCGCTACGTGGACCGCTTCGAGCGGCGCAACGGCGAGTGGCGCATTCTCAAACGCACCCTGGTGGCCGACTGGAAGCAGGTGGTGCCGGTGCCGCCCGACGCGCCCAAGCCGGTGCCGGGCTGGGAGTCCGGGCAGCGCAACCAGGAAGACTTCGTGTTCCGGGAGCGCAAGGCGCTGGGCCTGGCCTGAGGCCTACGGCGTTCAGGCTGGCTGTGCCACCCCGGGCGCGACCTCGGCCAGTGCGCGCTCCAGGTGCCGCAGCGTGCCGGGCACGTCGTGCCACTTGTCCAGCCCGAACAGCCCGATGCGGAAGGTCTTGAAGTCCGCACCCTCGTCGCACTGCAGCGGCACGCCGGCGGCCGTCTGCAAGCCGGCGGCGAGAAACTTCTTGCTGGACTGGATGTCCGCATCCGTGGTGTAGCTCACCACCACACCCGGGGCCTGGAAGCCTTTGGCGGCCACGCTGGGAAAACCGTGGCGTTCCAGCAGCGCGCGGACCTGGCCTCCCAGGGCGATCTGCTCCTGGCGCACCCGTTCGAAGCCATAGGCCTCGGTTTCCTTCATGGTGTCGCGCAGCCGCTGCAGGGCATCGGTGGGCAGGGTGCTGTGGTAGGCATGGCCGCCACCTTCGTAGGTCTCCATGATCTGCAGCCACTTCTTCAGGTCCATGGCGAAGGTGGTGCTCTGGGTGGCGTCGATGGCGGCGCGGGCGCGTTCGCTGAGCATGACCATGGCGCAGCACGGCGAGCTGCTCCAGCCCTTCTGCGGTGCGCTGATGAGAATGTCCACACCGGTGGCCTGCATGTCCACCCACATGGCGCCGGATGCGATGCAGTCCAGCACGAAGAGTCCGCCGACCGCATGCACGGCATCGGCCACGGCACGCAGGTAGTCGTCAGGCAGCATCATGCCGGCAGCGGTCTCCACGTGCGGCGCGAACACCAGCGCAGGTTTTTCACGGGCGATGGTTTCCACCACCTCCGCGATGGGAGCGGGCGTCCATGGGGCCTGGGCGGATGTGCCCGCGCGGCGCGCCTTCATGACGGTGTGGCTGGAGGGTATGGCGCCCATGTCGAAGATCTGCGTCCAGCGGTAGCTGAACCAGCCGTTGCGGATCACCAGCACGTGCTTGCCGTGGGCGAACTGGCGCGCCACCGACTCCATGCCGAAAGTGCCGCTGCCGGGTACCAGCACGGCCGAGCGCGCGCCGTAGACGCGCTTGAGCATGGTGGAGATGTCGGTCATCACGCCTTGAAAGCGGCGCGACATGTGGTTGAGTGCGCGGTCGGTGTAGACGACCGAGAATTCGAGCAGGCCGTCGGGATCGACGTGGGGCAGCAGTCCGGGCATGGTGGTCTCCTGTGGCTTGGCGCGTCCCTCGGGACGGCCCGCCAGGGTAGCACAGGGGCTGTGCCGCGGTCCCGCTCAGGGGTGATCGCCGCCCGCCACCGGACCTGCGGCCTGGGCACGCAGCCGGCTGGGCGCCAGCACGCCGGCGGAGTCCAGGATGGGGTAGGCGATGGAGCAGATGTGCGAGTTGATCCGCTTGAGGTCGCTGATCAGGTCCAGGTGCAGCGCGCTCGTGTCTATGCTCTGCGGACTCTTGTCCGAAAGACGGTCCAGGTGGGTGGCCGCGTACTCGCGCTCCATGTCCCGGAACCGCACCTTTTCCTCCAGAAGCCGCTGAGCGTCGCGCACGTTGCCGTTGAGGAAGACGCTCATGCCCAGGCGCAGGTTGTCGATCAGGCGTGTGTGCAGCTCGGTGATCTCGGCCATGCCGGCCTCGGAAAAATCCCGGCCTTTGCGGATCTTCTTGTCCTCGATGTCCAGCAGCACGCGCTCGACGGTGTCGCCGATCTGCTCCATGTTGATGGTGAAGCTGATGATGTCCGTCCAGCGCCGGCTCTCTTCTTCGCTGAGCTGCTGGCGCGAGATCTTGGTGAGGTAGTACTTGATCGACGAGTACAGGCCGTCGACCGTGTCGTCGAGCTTGCGCAGGTCCTGCGAGAGCTTGGCGTCGTTGTTGCGGATCACCGTGACCACGCCACGCAGCATGGTCTCCACCACGTCGGCCTGGTGCATGGCCTCGCGCGCCGCGCAGGAGATGGCCAGAGAAGGCGTGGCCAGCGCGGAGGGGTCGAGGTGGTTGGGCCGGTCCAGCGGGCCGCCACCCGGCTGCAACGGCAGGAGGCGGTTCACCAGCGCCGCCACGGGGCGGGTCAGGCCGATGAACACCAGGCCCACCATCAGGTTGAAGCTCAGGTGGAACAGCACCGTGAGCGTGGCCGGGTCCTGTATGAGGGGCTGCACCAGCCGCAGCCAGAACGGGATCAGCAGCGGCGCGACGAGCACGCCCAGCAACTTGAACAGCAGGTTGCCCAGTGGCACCTGCCGCGTGGCCAGGCCCGAGCGCGCGGTGGTGATGACCGCGAGCATGCCGCTGCCCAGGTTGGCGCCGAGCACCAGACCCAGCGCCACGTCCAGCCCCACCACCTGCAGCGCCAGCGTGGCCGACAACAGCACCACCGCCAGGCTTGAGTAGGACAGCACCGCCAGCGTGGCGCCCACCAGGATTTCCAGCAGCAGATCGCTGCCGAGCGACTCCAGCATGAATTGCACCGCGGGGTTCTGCGTCAGCACACTGGTGGACACCGAGACCAGGCGCAGCGCCAGCAGCATCAACCCCAGGCCGATCAGCACGCGGCCGACATCGCCCACCTGCGTGCCCTGGCGCGAGATGAAGAGCGTGACACCGATGAAGATGAACAGCGGTGAGAGCCAGGAGAGGTCGAAATGGAAGACCACCGCCATCAAGCTGGTGCCTATGTCCGCCCCCAGCATCACCGCGAGGGCTGCCGGCAGGGCGATCAGGCCGCGGCCGACGAACGAGCCCGTGATCAGCGCGGTGGCGGTGCTGGACTGCACCAGGGCGGTCACGCCCAGGCCCGAGAGGGCGGCGGCGAACCGGTTGCCCGTGCTGGTGGCCAGGATCTGGCGCAGGTTGCTGCCGAAGACGCGCAGCACGCCGGTTCGCACCAGATGCGTGCCCCACACCAGCAAGGCCACGGCGGCCAGGAGATCCAGAAGATGCTTCATGAGCCTCGAAACTATACGCGCGGCGCGTGGGCCTCGCAGGCCTCGCGGACCCACGGGGTCCGCCAGGGTTTCAGCGGCGGTTGCGGCGCACGCGCAGGATCTCGTCCAGGATCAACGCCGCCGCGCCAACGGAGAT
This sequence comes from Hydrogenophaga sp., assembly GCF_026125785.1. Taxonomy (GTDB): domain Bacteria; phylum Pseudomonadota; class Gammaproteobacteria; order Burkholderiales; family Burkholderiaceae_C; genus Hydrogenophaga. Next base: position 215,874 of record NZ_JAHCKL010000004.1, on the reverse strand, counting down.
GCCCACGTCCGCGAGGTTGAACGACGGAAAGTGCCCGCCGGGGAACATGCCGGCCAGGAATGGCCAGTGGAAGTCCAGCCAGTCCACCACGTAGCCGTGCCAGAGGCGGTCGATCACGTTGCCCAGCGCACCGCCCAGGATGCAGGCGAGTGCGAAGCCAAACAGCTTCTGCCCTGAGTGTGAGCGCAGCATCCAGACGATGAAGACCGCAGCCCCCACGCCCACGGCGGTGAAGAACCAGCGTTGCCAGCCCCCGGCCCCGGCCAGGAAGGAGAAAGCCGCGCCGGTGTTGTGCACGCGCACGACGTTGAAGAAGCCGGTGACGTAGGTGCTGTCGCCGAGCTGGTAGGTGGCCAGGATGATCTGCTTGCTGAGCTGGTCGGCCAGCAGCACCAGCGCCGCCAGGGCGAGCCAGGGCCAGAGGCGTCCGGAGTTGGCGGTGCCGTCCATGCTCAGGCCACGGCACGGGTTTCACCCGCGCCAAACAGGTTGCTGGTGCAGCGGCCGCACAGCGTCGGATGCGCCGCGTCCTGGCCCACCTCTTCGCGGTAGTGCCAGCAGCGCTCGCACTTGGGGGCGGTGGCAGGAGTGACCTGCACGGCCAGCGTATCGCCGCCCGCCTGCAGCTCCACGGCGGAGACGATGAGCACGAACTTGAGGTCCTCGCCCAGGCTGGCCAGCAGCGCATGGTCTTCCGGTGGCGCGCTCAGTCGCACCGTGGCCTGCAGGGATGAACCCACCTGGCCCGTGCCGCGCACCGTCTCGATTTCCTTGTTGACCAGCTCGCGGACCTCGCAGATGCGCGCCCATTTCGCCAGCAGAGCCTCGTTGGGACTGGGCAGTTCGGCGAAGGTCTCGAAGAAGATCGAGCCCTGGTTGCGCGCACCCGCGATGACCGGCCAGGCTTCCTCGGCGGTGAAGCTCAGGAAGGGCGCCATCCAGCGTAGCATGGCATGGGTGATCTGGTGCAGCGCGGTCTGCGCGCTGCGCCGTGCCAGGCTGCCGGGGGCCGTGGTGTAGAGCCGGTCCTTGAGCACGTCGAGGTAGAACGCGCCCAGGTCCTCCGAGCAGTACACCTGCAGCTTGGCCACCACCGGGTGGAACTCGTAGACCTTGTAGTGGGCCAGGATCTCGGCCTGGAACTCGGCGGCGCGCGCCAGGGCGTAGCGGTCGATCTCCAGCATCTGGTCGTGCGGAACCGCATCTTTCTCGGCATCGAAGTCGCTGATGTTGGCCAGCAGGAAGCGCAGCGTGTTGCGGATGCGCCGGTAGGCATCGACCACGCGCGCGAGGATCTTGTCGTCACCGGCGATGTCGCCCGAGTAGTCGCTGGCGGCCACCCACAGGCGGATGATCTCGGCGCCGAGCTTCTTCGTCACGTCCTGCGGGTCGATGCCGTTGCCCAGGGACTTGCTCATCTTGCGGCCCTGGCTGTCCACGGTGAAGCCGTGCGTGAGCAGGCCGCGGTAGGGCGCGCGGTCGTGCAGCGCGCAGCCCAGGAGCAGCGAGGAGTGGAACCAGCCGCGGTGCTGGTCGTGGCCTTCGAGGTACAGGTCGGCCTCCGGGCCCTCCTGGTGGAAAGCGCCGTTGGCATAGGCCGTGGCGTGGCTGCCGCGCAGCACATGCTCGAAGGTCGAGCCCGAGTCGAACCAGACCTCCAGTATGTCCTGGCTCTTGGTGTAGCTGGGTGCATCCTGCGGGCCGAGAATCTCCTCGGCGGTCACGCGGCTCCAGGCCTCGATGCCGCCCTTCTCCACGATGTCGGCCGCCTGGTCGAGGATCTCCATGGTGCGCGGGTGCAGTTCGCCGCTGTCCTTGTGCAGGAAGAAGGGGATGGGCACGCCCCAGCTGCGCTGGCGCGAGATGCACCAGTCGGGGCGGTTGGCGATCATGTCGTGCAGGCGCGCCTTGCCGTTCTCGGGGAAGAAGTGGGTGTGCTCGATCGCCTCCAGCGCGGTCTGGCGCAGCGTGCGCGGCGCCTTGTCCTTGGTGAAGACACCTTCGCCTTCGTCCATGCGGATGAACCACTGCGCGGCCGCGCGGTAGATCACCGGCGTCTTGTGGCGCCAGCAGTGCGGGTAGCTGTGGGTGATGCCCTGGGTGGCCAGCAGGCGGCCGGCGGCCTTGAGCGCGGCCAGGATGGTGGGCACGGCTTTCCAGATGTGCAGCCCGCCGAACAGCGGGAAGTCGGCCGCATAGGTGCCATTGCCCTGCACCGGGTTGAGGATCTGGTCGTAGGCCAGACCATTGGCCACGCAGGAGTTGAAGTCGTCCAGGCCATAGGCCGGCGCGGAATGCACGATGCCGGTGCCGTCGCTGTCGCTCACGTAGTCGGCCAGGTACATCGGTGACAGGCGCCGGTAGCCGGCATCGGCGTCGTACAGCGGGTGGCGGAAGTTCAGGCCGCGCAGCACTTCGCCCTTGGCGGTGGCCAGGACGCGGCCTTCGAGCTGGAAGCGCTCCAGGCATTTGTCCACCAGCGACTCGGCCAGCAGCAGCACGCCCCGCGGCGTGTCCACCAATGCGTAGGACAGCTCCGGGTGGGCGTTGAGCGCCTGGTTGGCCGGGATGGTCCAGGCCGTGGTGGTCCAGATCACGGCGAAGGCGCTGCGCCCTTCGGGCAAGCCCTGCAGGCCGAAGGCGGCGGCCAGCCGGGCGCCGTCGTCGGTTTCGAATGCCACGTCCAGTGTGTCGCTCTTCTTGTCCGCGTACTCGATCTCGAATTCGGCCAGCGAGGAGCCGCAGTCGAAACACCAATAGACCGGCTTGAGGCCGCGGTAGACGAAGCCGCGCTCGATCACGCGCTTGAAGGCGCGTATTTCGCCCGCCTCGTTGGCGAAATCCATCGTGCGGTAGGGGCGCTCCCAGTCACCCAGAATGCCCAGGCGCTTGAAGTCCTCGCGCTGCAGGCCGATCTGTTCCGTCGCATAGGCGCGGCTCCTGGCCTGCATGTCGTCGCGGCTGAGATTGCGGCCGTGCTTCTTCTCGATCGCGTTCTCGATCGGCAGGCCATGGCAGTCCCAGCCGGGGATGTACTGGGCGTCGAAGCCGGCCAGTTGGCGGCTCTTGACGATCATGTCCTTGAGCACCTTGTTGACCGCATGGCCCATGTGGATCTGGCCATTGGCGTACGGCGGGCCGTCGTGCAGCACGAACAGCGGGGCGCCGGCACGTGCCACGCGCAGGCGCTGGTACAGGCCCTCGCCGTTCCAGGCCGCCACCCAGCCCGGCTCGCGCTTGGGCAGGTCGCCGCGCATGGGGAAGGGCGTGTCGGGCAGGTTGAGGGTGCTGCGGTAGTCGGTGGTCGTATCGTCGGACATTGGGGGTGTTTCCGATGTGTCTTCGACAAGCTCAGCCCGGACGGGCAAGGCGGGAAGGAAGAATGAAACCCGTTCGCCCTGAGCCTGTCGAGGGGCGGCGACCGGACGCGAGCACCGTTAAATTCGGTCGCGCGTGGTCTGCCGGTGGGTCTGGGTGTGCAGCGAGGCGAAGAACGCACGCGCGTCGTCGCAGTCCTTGGCGATGCCACGGGTCAGGGCATCGAGACTGTCGTACTTGAGCTCGTCGTGCAGTTTGTGCAGGAGTTCCACGCGCACGATTTTACCGTAGGCCTCCCCGCCAGGCAGGCTGGCGGCCAGTTCTGCCGGCCACTCCAGGCAATGGGTCTCCAGCAGCACCCGTCCGCCGTTGACGTCGTTCGGATCCAGCGAAGGCCGCACGCCCAGGTTGGCCACGCCAGGCAGGGGTGGCGAGTCCGCCTGCGGGCCCAGGCCATGCACCTGGACGGCGAAGATGCCGCTGGCCGCCGGCTTCCAATGGGAAAACCGCAGGTTGATGGTGCGAAAACCGTCGCCCTTGCCCGGGCTGCTCTCGGCCAGTTGGCGACCCAGCTTGCGCCCGTGCACCACGTGGCCGCTGATGCTGTAGGGGCGCCCCAGCAGCGCCTTGACGTCGTCCATGCGGCCCGCGCCCAGGGCCTCGCGCACCGCCGAACTGGATACCCGCAGGCCATGCACCTCATAGCTCTGCATGCGGGCCACGTCGAAGCCCAGGCGGGCGCCGGCCTCGTCGAGCATGGCGTAGTCGCCCGCGCGCCGGGCGCCGAAGCGGAAGTCGTCGCCGACGAGCACGTACCTGACGCCCAGCTTGCGCTGAAGGATGTCCTGGATGAAGGCCTCCGGCGCGAGATTGGCCAGACGGGCGTTGAACGGCATCACCACGCAGTGGTCCACACCGCAGCGCGCCAGCTCTTCGAGCTTGTCACGCAGGGTGGCCACGCGTGCCGGCGCCAGTTCGGGTTTCTGGTGCAGGGCGGCGAAGTAGTCGCGCGGATGTGGCTCGAAGGTCATCACGCAGCTGGGCAGACCGCGGTGGTGGGCTTCGTTGTTGAGCAGGGCCAGCATGGCCTGGTGGCCACGGTGCACGCCGTCGAAGTTGCCGATGGTCAGCGCACAGCCCCGGGTGGGAAAGGCTTCGGCGCCATCAGGGAGGCTGTGCAGGCCGCGAAAGATCTTCATGCCGGGAATTCATGGCCTCACGGCCGTTTCTTGAAAGCTTGCTATATTGGCACACGATCATATGCGCCGCCGGCCTCGCCTGCTGGCGCCGGACGGCTCTCCGGAGCCGCCCTTCCTGCTGACTTGTTCACGTGAAGGAGCCCGTCTTGAAGGTCTTGAAGCTCTCCGCCCAGGGTCTGCCGCAGTCCTGGATCAGCCTCGAGGAAGCCGTGCTGCACTACGCGGCCGACGAGGTGCGCTGGGAGATGGGTGCCGAGATCGCGGTGTTCCACGGGGGGCACAACGCAATCACCGGGCGCCAGTCCATCATCACGGTCAATTCCATCATCGGCACCCAGGGTGTGCCACGCATCAACCCCTTCGATCTGCGGCCCACGCTGACCAACAGCAAGCTGTTTGCTCGCGATCGCAACGTGTGCGCCTACTGTGGTGACCACTTCCACGAGGACGAGCTCACCCGTGAGCACATCGTGCCGCTCGGGCAGAACGGGCGCGACATGTGGATGAACGTGGTGACGGCCTGCCGGTCCTGCAACCACCGCAAGGGCAACCGCACGCCTGAGCAGGCGCACATGGACCTGCTCTATGCCCCCTACGTGCCCAGCCTGTGGGAAGACTTCATCCTGCGCAACCGCCGCATCCTGGCGGACCAGATGGAGTTCCTGATGTCCCACCTGCCCAAGACCTCCCGCCTGCACGCCTGAGAGGTCCAGGCCGGGCGGGGCTTCAGGAGAAAACGCCCGCGGTGTCCTGCATCCTTGCGGACACTTCGCCCAGGTGGTGAAGCGTGTCTCCAAAGCCCATTTCCAGCTGGGTGAGGCGCTTGAAGTAGTGGCTGACGATGTATTCGTCCGTCACGCCGATGCCGCCGTGCAGTTGAACCGCCTGCTGCCCCACGAAGCGCATGGACTGGCCGAGTTGCACTTTGGCGCGCGCCATGGCGGCGCGGCGCTCGGGCGCCGGGCTGTTGAGCTTGAGGCTGGCGTAGTAGCTCATGGAGCGCGCCAGTTCCAGCTGCATCTTCATGTCGGCCACGCGGTGGCGAAGCGCCTGGAAGCTGGCAATCGCCACGCCGAATTGCTTGCGCGTGTTCATGTACTCCACGGTCACGGCCAGGGTCCTGTCCATGGCGCCTACCGCTTCGGCGCAGGCGGCGGCCACGCCGATGTCAGCGCCGTGCTCCAGCGCCGCCAGGCCGTCGGTGGTGATGAGCCGGGCGGGCGCGTCCTTGAGCACCACATCGCCGGCCCGGCTACCGTCCTGCGTCAGGTGCCCGGTGGTGGCAACGCCGCGCGCACCACGCTCCACGAGAAACAGCGCCAGCCGGCCATCGGCCTGGGCGGGCACGACGAAGGCGTCGGCCTGATCGGCCACGGGGACGAGGTTCTTGGTGCCGGACAGGTGCCAGCCGCCGTTGGCGGAAGGCGTTGCGGTGGCGCTGCAGGCGTCCAGCCGGTAGCGGGCGCCACGTTCCTGGTGGGCAAGCACCACCACCGCCTGTCCTGATGCCATGCGCGGCAGCCAGTCCTTCTGCAGTTCTGCGGGCGCCCACGCGCCAAGCAGCGCGGAGGTCAGCAATGTCTGCGCCAGGGGTTCGAGCACGATGCCTTGGCCCAGTTCTTCCAGCACCACCATGCCTTCCACCGGGCCCATGCCCAATCCTCCATGCGCCTCGCTCACATAGAGACCCGTCAGCCCAAGTTCAGCGAGTTCACCGTAGGCCGCGCGGTCGAAGCCGCCTGCCGCCACGATGGCGCGCCGACGCTCGAAGCCGTAGCCTTTTTCCACCCATTTCTGGACCGCGTCGCGCAGGGCAACCTGGTCATCGGAAAAGTCGAAGTCCATCTGTGTCTCCTCAGCCGAGCACCGTCTGCGCGACGATATTGCGTTGCACTTCGTTGCTGCCACCGTAGATGGTGGTCTTGCGCATGTTGAAGTAGGTGGAAGCCAGCGGCGCATTGGCCGCCACACCGCCGGGGAAGTTGCCCTGCCAGCCGGCTTCCATGGCCTCTTCGATGAAGGGCAGGCTGTAGGGACCGGCGGCCAGCATCATCAGCTCGCTGTAGCGCTGCTGGATTTCACTGCCGCGGATCTTGAGCAGGCCGGCGATGTCCAGGGGGTTCTTGCCGGACTTCTCGGCCGAGAGCACACGCAGCACCAGCATTTCCAGCGCCACCACGTCCACCTCCAGCAGCGCGATCTGGTCGCGAAAGCGCAGGTCGTCCCACACGCCTTCGGTCTTGGCGATGCGCTTGAGCCGCTCCAGCTCGCGCTTGGCGCGGTTCACGTCAGCTATGTTGGTGCGCTCATGGCTGAGCAGGTGCTTGGCATAGGTCCAGCCCTTGTTTTCCTCGCCGATCAGATTCTCGGCAGGCACCTCGACGTTGTCGAACCAGACCTCGTTGACTTCGCATTCACCGTCCAGCAGCTTGATGGGGCGCACCGTGACCCCGGGCGACTTCATGTCGATCAGGAGGAAAGAGATGCCGGTCTGCGGCTTGCCTTCGTTGCTGGTGCGCACGAGGCAGAAGATCCACTCGCCGTACTGGCCCAGTGTGGTCCAGGTCTTCTGGCCATTGACGATGTACTTGTCGCCCTGGCGTTCGGCCCGGGTCTTGACCGACGCCAGATCCGAGCCGGAACCCGGTTCGCTGTAGCCCTGGCTCCACCACACCTCGCCGCTGGCAATACCCGGGAGAAAGCGCTCCTGTTGTGCCTTGTTGCCGAAGGCCATGATCACCGGTGCGACCATCACCGGGCCGAAAGGCACCACGCGCGGCGCACCTGCCAGCGCGCATTCTTCTTCGAACAGGTGCTTCTGCACCGCGTTCCATCCGGGGCCACCGAAGGCCTTGGGCCAGCCCCAGCCCAGCCAGCCCTGCTTGCCCAGTATCTTGGCCCAGCGCTGCATGTCGTCGCGGGTGAGGCGCAGGGCGTTGTGGACCTTGTGCGATATCTCGGGCGGCAGATGCGCTTTGACCCAGGTGCGGATGTCTTCACGGAACGCCTGTTCTTCAGGCGTGAAAGCCAGGTCCATGGGATGTCTCCTGAGGGCCGCATCGCGGAGACGCGGCGGTTGAACTGCAATGATGGGCTTAGTTTCGCACGACCGTTCGTTTTCAGTCTGTCAGGGCTGCGACAAGCCGAGTTGTTCGTGCAGGCTCCGACATTGCGCCTGCAGCGTGGCGACCGTGTCCTCCAGCGCCGCGACCCGGCGTGTGAGGGCGATCAACTCATCGTCGGTCGCGCTGGCGCGGGCGGTCGGCGGGGCGGTGGCCTCCATGTCCACGGGGCCTGTGAGCAAGTGCGCCCAGCGCTGCTCGCGCGCGCCGGGCGCGCGCGGCAGCTTGACCACCAAGGGCCCGCCCTTGTCCTCACTGCGCTCCTGCATTTCCTCCAGGAAACCATCGACCGAGGCGATGTCGAGGAAGCGGTACCAGCGTTCGGTGTTCAGTCGCAGCTCACCGGCGGTCTGCGGACCGCGCAGCATGAGCATGCCCAGCAGCACGGCGGATTGCTCCGGCACGCCCACGGCGCGCAGGAGGTTGTGCTCGAAACGGGTCACGCGGTTGCCGCTGCTCTCCAGCACCAGATGCTGCGCAGCAGGGTATCCAGTGCGTCCAGGACTTGCGCCTCGGCCAGGTTCATGACCGGCTCCCGACTGGACTTCTGGTTGCAGCCGGTGACCAGCGCATTGAGCGACATCGGGTAGCTGTCGGGAACGGTTCGGGCTTTTTCCATGAGGGTGCCGAGCACCCGTGCCTCCACCAGGGTGAGCGGGCGCTGGCTGAAGTCGTGGCCGCGGGGGCGGCCGGCGGCGGAGGGGGTCTGCAGGTCTGAGGTCATTACACTTCCCGGCCATGTCTGGCGTGAACAAAAACATCGTGATTCTGATCTCTGGCAGCGGTTCCAACATGGCTGCCATCGTCGAGGCGGCCAGGGTACGCCGCTGGCAGGCCCGGTTTGGTGCGCGCATCGCGGCCGTGGTGAGCAACAAGGCCGCAGCCCCCGGCCTGGCCTGGGCGAGAGAGCAGGGCGTCGACACCGCCGTGCTGGACCATGCGGCCTATGGCAGCCGCGAAGCTTTCGATGCCGCCCTGATGGTCGAGATCGACCGTTTCACGCCGACGCTCGTGGTTTTGGCCGGTTTCATGCGCATCCTCACGCCCGGCTTCGTCAGGCACTATGCGGGCCGCATCGTCAACATCCATCCGAGCCTGTTGCCCGCCTTTACGGGCCTGAAAACGCACCAGCGCGCCATCGATATGGGGTGCCGCTTCGCTGGCGCCACGGTGCACCGCGTCACCGACGAACTGGACCATGGGGAAATCCTGGAGCAGGCGGTGGTGCCGGTGTTGCGCGGCGATACCGCCGAGACGCTGGCGGCGCGCGTGCTCACGCAGGAGCACGTCATCTACCCTCGGGCCATTGAAGCGTTGCTGCAGACGGCCTGATCCCTGCGAGCCCTCCGGGCGCGGTCACATCGATTTCGCAAACACCAGCCCTGCGTGCTCCCGCATGGCGTGGAACTTGATCTTTGGCCAGTTCGCCTCCACCGCGCGCAGCGTGGCCGCGTGATCGACGAGCAGCGTGGGCGCGTCCACGGCGTCCAGGGCCACGCGGTGGCTGTTGGCGTCGATGAAGCGCTTGAGTTCGATCTCACCGCCATCCTCCGGGGCGCAGGTCACCCAGCGCGCCACCTGGTAGGGGCTGTTCATGATGCGGGCCTTGACGCCGTATTCGTGTTCCAGCCGGTGGGCAACCACTTCGAACTGCAGTTGACCGACGGCGCCCAGCAGCAGCACCGAGCCAGCCACGGGACGGAACACCTGGATCGCGCCCTCTTCGCCCAACTGGGTCAAGCCGGCGCGCAGTTGCTTGCTGCGCAGCGGATCGGCGACCTCCACGCTGCGGATGATCTCGGGTGCGAAGAAAGGCAGGCCGGTGAACTGGAGGTTCTCTCCCTCGGTGAGGGTGTCCCCCAACTGCAGCACGCCATGGTTGGGGATCCCGATGATGTCGCCGGCAAAGGCCTCGTCGAGAAGTTCGCGCCGTTGCGACAGAAAACTCACCACGGTGTTGGGCCGCAGGTCCTTGCCGGAACGCACCACGCGCAATTTCATGCCGCGTTCGAAGTGGCCGCTGGCCATGCGCACGAAGGCAATGCGGTCGCGGTGCGCGGGGTCCATGTTGGCCTGGATCTTGAACACCACGCCGGTGAACTTCGGCTCCTCGGGTTTGACCGTGCGTTGAAGGGCGGGTCGTTCGCCCGGCGGCGGTGCCAGATCCACCAAGGCATCGAGCACCTCGCGCACGCCGAAGTTGTTCACGGCGGAGCCAAACAGCATGGGCGTTTGTTGTCCTGCCAGGAACTGGGCCTCTTCAAACGCCGGTGAAGCGCCCGCCACCAGTTCCAGTTCGTCGCGGGCCTGTTCGAACTCGGCACCAAATCGCTTGAGGCTTTCCGGGTTGTCCAGACCCACCAGAACCTCCTCGTCGCCGCCGCGGCGATCCTCGCCGGCGGCGAACACGCGCATCTGATCGGTCCGGCGGTCGAACACGCCGCGGAAGGTCTTGCCCATGCCCACTGGCCAGGTGAAAGGCACCACAGTCATGCCCAGCTCACGCTCGATCTCGTCCATGAGGTCCAGTGGCGCCTGGACTTCGCGGTCCATCTTGTTCACGAAGGTCAGGATGGGGGTGTTGCGCGCGCGGCAGACCTGCAGCAGGCGCCGCGTCTGCGGCTCCACGCCATTGCCCGCGTCGATCACCATCAGCGCTGCATCCACTGCCGTGAGCACGCGGTAGGTGTCTTCCGAAAAGTCCTGGTGGCCCGGCGTGTCCAGCAGGTTGATCACGCAGTCCCGGTACTCCATCTGCATGACCGACGAGGCCACCGAGATGCCGCGCTGCTTCTCGATTTCCATCCAGTCGCTGGTGGCATGGCGCGCGGCCTTGCGGGCCTTCACGCTGCCGGCGATGTTGATCGCACCAGAAAACAGCAGCAGCTTTTCGGTGAGGGTGGTCTTGCCCGCGTCGGGGTGGGAAATGATGGCGAAGGTGCGGCGCCGACGCACCTGTTCGGAGATTTCGGACATAGCCCACGATTATCCCCGGTGGACAATACGCCCCATGCATCCCAAAGCCCTTCTGGACGAAAGCGCCCGCCTGATCGAACAGGTGTTTCGCTTCGAACACCCGGCGGACGCCGTCGTGGCCCGCCATTTCCGCGAGAACCGGTCGCTGGGGCCGCGCGAACGCGCCACACTGTCCGACGCTGTCTACGCCATCCTGCGCGAGCGCCTGAAGCTTGAGTGGCTGGCCCGCTCGGGCAGTGGCTCGAAGTGGCGCAGGCTCGCCATCCTGGCTTTCCCGGGTGATCGCGACTTTCTCAAGAGCGCTCTGACCGAAGCTGAAAAAACCTGGCTCGACCACTGCGACAAGGTGGCCGCCGCCGACCTGTTGCCGCAACACCGGCACAACCTGCCGGACTGGTTGGCCCAGGCGCTGCGCGAGCAGGTGGGTGACGAGTTCGACAGCCTGGCCGCCAGTCTGAACCAGCCCGCCCCCTTGGACTTGCGCGTGAATGCGCTCAAATCCAAACGTGAGCCGGTGCTCGCTTCGCTTCGTCAGGCGGGACTGTCAGCAGAACCTACGCCTTACGCCCCGCTGGGCATTCGGTTGCAAGGCAAACCGTCCCTGGCCAAGGTGCCCGCCTTCGTGCAGGGTGAGGTGGAGGTTCAGGACGAGGGTTCCCAGCTGTTGGCCCTGTTGCTCGATGCCAGGCGCGGCGAGATGGTGGTGGATTTCTGCGCCGGCGCGGGAGGCAAGACCTTGGCCATCGGCGCTGCCATGCGCAACAGTGGCCGCCTTTACGCCTTCGACACCTCCGGTCACCGGCTGGATGCCCTCAAACCCCGTCTCGCGCGCAGCGGCCTGTCCAACGTACACCCGGTGGCGATCGCACACGAGCGCGACGACCGCATCAAGCGGCTGGCCGGCAAGATCGACCGGGTGCTGGTCGATGCCCCGTGTTCGGGATTGGGCACGCTGCGCCGCAACCCCGACCTGAAGTGGCGCGAGACGCCCGATACCGTGGCCGCCAAAGCGTTGCTGCAGCGGGCCATTCTGGACAGCGCGGTACGGCTGCTCAAGCCGGGCGGCAGGTTGGTGTATGCCACCTGCAGTCTGCTCCAGGTCGAGAATGAGGCCGTGGCCGACGCTTTTTCACTCAGCCGCCCAGACCTCGAACCCGTTCCGGCTCTCGGCCTCCTGAGTGATCTTCGTGTACCGGGTGCCGACGCGCTTTGCTCTGGAAACGCGGGTCAATGGCTGCGTTTATGGCCTCATCGGCATGCAACTGATGGCTTTTTTGCGGCTATCTGGCGGAAAAAAGCTTGAAATCGGGTGCTGCAGCCCGATCTGCATCCGTGTTTTCCACATGGTGCGCTTTCCGGGTTGGTGAATTGCACCCCAGACCTTAAAATTGGAACAACTCAGCCAGCTCCACGCCCGAGGCTGGCTTTTCGCTCTGGACGTTTTCGGGCGGTCCTTTAGGAATTCAATGGCTTCTTCCGTTTCCGATACGTTTCTGTCCTTGTGGGATGGGCTGGTTCAGCTCCTGAGCCAAGGCCTGACAGGGGCTTCCTGGTGGCAGGTGTTGTTGCTGGCGCTTGTGATGACGCATATCACCATCGCCAGCGTTACCATCTATCTGCACCGCCATTCGGCGCACCGCGCCTTGGACCTTCATCCGCTGGCCTCGCACTTTTTCCGCTTCTGGCTCTGGATGACCACCGGCATGGTCACCAAGGAGTGGACGGCCATCCACCGCAAGCACCACGCCAAGTGCGAGCACGAGGGTGACCCGCACAGCCCGCAAATCTTCGGCATCAAGAAGGTGTTCTGGGAGGGCGCCGAGCTCTACCGCACCGAAGCCAAGAACAGCGAGACCATGGAGCGCTACGGCCACAACACGCCGGACGACTGGATGGAGCGCAATGTCTATTCGCGCTTCTCGGCCCTGGGTGTGAGCCTCATGCTCATCATCGACGTGGTTCTTTTCGGGGCCCTGGGTCTTATGGTCTGGGCCATCCAGATGGCATGGATTCCGGTGACGGCCGCCGGCATCATCAACGGGATCGGCCACTGGTGGGGTTACCGCAATTTTGAAGCCGCAGACGCCAGCACCAACATCTCTCCGTGGGGGATCATCATCGGCGGCGAGGAACTGCACAACAACCACCACACCTACCCGACTTCGGCCAAGCTGTCGGTCAAGCCTTATGAGTTCGACATCGGCTGGATGTACATCAGCATCCTGCAAGCGGTCGGTCTGGCCAAAGTGAAGAAGGTGCCGCCCAAGATGGCTTTTGGAGCAGTGCGGCCTGTCGCAGACGAGAAGACGCTGGAGGCCATCATCGCCAACCGCTATGAGGTGATGGCTGGCTACGCCCGCGAATTGCGGGAAGCCTGCAAGACCGAAATTGCGACCCTCAAGGCCAAGCAGGCCGACGCTTCGGTCCTCAAGGCGGCCAAGCGCTGGCTGCACCGTGACGACGACAAGGTGCCTGTTGCCGTGCGACCGCAACTGGCCCAGGTTCGGGCAGAACACCCCGTGTTGGACAAGATGGTCACCATGCGGGAGGAGTTGCGTGCCTTGTGGTCCAGCACCAACGCGACCCGCGAGCAACTGGCCAGCGATCTGCAGGCTTGGTGCCGCCGCGCCGAGGAAAGCGGCATTGCCGCATTGCGCGATTTCTCGATTCGCTTGCGCTCTGCGCACGCTTGAAAGGGGCGGTCGTCCGGCAAGGCCGGCGCCGCTACGACCTGGGATCCAATGCAAAAAGCCCGCTGTGCAAACAGCGGGCTTTTTTGTTCCCCTTGAGGGGGTGATGCGCCGCAGGCGCGGCGCGGGGTGGGCTTACTTCAGCTTGATTTCCTTGTAGTCCACATGCTTGCGGGCCTTGGGATCAAACTTCTTGATCAGCATCTTGTCCGGCGTGGTCTTCTTGTTCTTGGTGGTGGTGTAGAAGTGACCGGTACCCGCCGTGGATTCCAGCTTGATCTTCTCGCGTGCGCCTTTGGTTGCCATGTTCTTGACTCCTTAAGCCTGGCCGCGTGCACGCAGGTCGGCGAGCACGGCGTCAATGCCATTCTTGTCGATCAGGCGCAGGGCTGCGCCGGAAACGCGCAGGCGCACCCAGCGGTTTTCGCTTTCGACCCAGAAACGGCGGTATTGCAGGTTCGGCAGGAACCGGCGCTTGGTTTTGTTGTTGGCGTGGGAAACGTTGTTCCCGACCATGGGCTTCTTGCCCGTGACGTCGCAGACGCGTGCCATGAGGACACTCCGATCTATTTCAAACAGCCGCCGGCCTGGGCCATGGTGATGGTCTCCATGGCGGCTCGACAGCCTCACCTCGCCAGTTGAGGGTGGCGGTAACCCCGATCTGCTTCTTTGCGCCCGCAAGACTGCCAGGCAAACTCAGCAAAGCCGTCGATTATAGCCTATCGATTCCCGGGAGCGAATTTTCGGTGAGCCGTTCGTCAGGCTGGGTTCTGTTCCAGGAAGCGTTGGGCGTCCAGCGCGGCCATGCAGCCGGTCCCCGCGCTGGTGATGGCCTGCCGGTAGACGTGATCCTGCACGTCGCCAGCGGCGAACACCCCGGGCACGCTGGTCATGGTGGCCATGCCGCCGAGGCCGGATCGGGTGACGATGTAGCCATCTTTCATCTCCAACTGGCCCTGGAATATCTCGGTGTTGGGTTGATGGCCGATGGCGATGAAGCAACCCTGGAGGAGGATGTCTTCGCTGGCACCCGTCTGGGTGTCCTTGAGCCGGATGCCGGTCACGCCGCTGGCGTCGCCGAGCACCTCGTCCAGGGTCTTGAAGAGCTTGAGCTCGATCTTGCCTTCCTGGACTTTCTCCATGACCTTGTCCACCAGAATGGGCTCGGCACGGAATTTGTCGCGGCGATGGACCAGATAGACCTTGCTGGCGATGTTGGAGAGGTACAGCGCTTCTTCGACCGCGGTGTTGCCGCCGCCGATCACGCAGGTGGTCTGGCCCCGATAGAAGAATCCGTCGCATGTGGCACAAGCGCTCACGCCTTTGCCCATGAAGGCTTCTTCCGAAGGCAGGCCCAGGTACTTGGCTGAGGCGCCTGTCGCGATGATGAGCGCGTCACAGGTGTAGGAGCCACTGTCGCCGGTGAGGGTGAACGGACGTTTGGAGAAGTCGACCTTGTTGATGTGGTCGAAGACGATCTCGGTCTTGAAGCGTTCGGCGTGCGCAAGGAAGCGCTGCATCAGCTCAGGCCCTTGCACGCCATCGGCGTCGGCGGGCCAGTTGTCCACCTCGGTGGTGGTCATGAGTTGCCCGCCTTGGGCGATGCCGGTGATGAGCACGGGATTGAGGTTGGCGCGTGCGGCATAGACAGCAGCGGTGTAGCCGGCAGGGCCCGAACCCAGGATGAGTACTTTCGCGTGTTTCATGATTCAAGCAGCCCGGTTCGGGAGCCAAGTGGTTTAGAGTAGACGGTGTTATGTGGGCTCAGGCAGCTGAAAATCCAGCACCGAAGCGGGCCCTGTGTGTGCAAGTCATTGTATGAAAGAGCGCCGTGGGCGCTGGTTGAACCAAGGAATACACGCATGTCGCTTCTGTCCAATCTCGACCTGATCCGCCGGGTTCCGCTCTTTTCCACTCTCACACAAGCGCAGGCCGAGGCGGTGGCTGACTCGGTGGTCAAGCGCCGCTTCAAGCGGGGTGAGTGCATCGTGGAACAAGGCAAGAAGTCCAACTGCCTGGCCATCGTGCTCACCGGGCGTGCGCGTGTGGTGACGACCGACTCTCGTGGCCGGGAGGTGATCCTGGCGACCATGAACCCAGGCGACTACGTGGGCGAGATGAGCCTTATCGACAACCAGCCGCACTCGGCCACCGTCAAGGCGGAGGTGCAGACGGACGTGCTCATTCTGGGGCGCACGGAGTTTGCCCGCTGCCTGCCCGAGAACACCTCGATGGCCTATGCGGTGATGAAGGGACTGGTGCAGCGTCTGCGCCATGCCGATCGCAAGATCGAGTCCCTGGCGCTGATGGACGTCTACGGGCGTGTGGCCCGAGCCCTGCTGGAGTTTGCGCGTCCGGACAAGGATGGCCAATTGGTCATCAAGGACCGTGTTTCGCGTCAGGATGTGGCCAAGATGATCGGTGCCTCGCGTGAAATGGTGAGCCGGGTCATGAAGGACCTGGAAGATCGTGGTTTCATCGAGCTCGCGGAGAACGGCAGCACCGTGATCAAGGAGCGCCTGACCTCTCTGGGCTGATAGAGACGGAAGAGGGACCGGCGCGCCGTCGGCGCCATGACTTTTTCCCGGTGTGCATGGGGTAAGCTTGCGGCAGGAAAACCGCGAGGCCCATGACCTATTCCTTGAACACCTTGAACGCCGACAGAAACTCGGCGCCTGTCGCTGGTGTGTCCCGTTTCGCTCAGGAGATTGTCCTGGTGCTGGGCGCTGCAGCGCTGATCTTCTGGTCCTTGGCGCTGCTCAGCCATTCGCTTGCCGACCCGGCATGGAGCACCACGGGCACGGGCTCGGACGTCGGCAACTGGGGTGGCCGCCTGGGCGCGTTGCTGTCGGACTGGAGTTACTACCTGCTGGGCTTTTCGGTGTGGTGGTGCTTTCTTGCGGGTGTGCGTGCCTGGCTGTCGGCGCTGGCACGCTGGATCCGTGGCACGCCTGGCCCATCGGCACAGGAGCTTGCAGAACTCAAACCCTGGCAGAGACCCGGACCACGCCGTCTGCTCTACGTGGTGGCCTTGCTGTTGCTCCTGTCGGCCAGCACGGTGCTGGAGTGGAGTCGCCTGTACCGCCTGGAGGCGCTGTTGCCGGACCACGCGGGCGGTGTTCTCGGTCAGGCGTTGGGGCCGATTGCTGTGCGCTGGTTGGGATTCAATGGCGCGGCACTGGCGATGCTGGCGCTGTTGCTGGCCAGCCTGCCTCTGGTTTTCCGTTTTTCCTGGGGGCATTGGGCCGAGGTGGTTGGACAGACTTTGGATGGTTGGTTCGAGGCACGCAGGGAAAAGCGCGAGGCGGTGGAGGATCAGCGCATCGGCGAGCGGGCGGCGCGTGAGCGAGAAGAGGTCGTCAAGGTCGAACGCGTGGAAATCGAGGAGCTTCATCCCACGCCGGTGGTGATCGAGCCCACGCTGGTGGATGTGCCCAAGAGCGAGCGGGTGGCCAAGGAGCGCCAGAAGCCCTTGTTCTCCGAGTTGCCGGACAGCAAGCTGCCGCAGGTGGACCTGCTGGATGGTGCTCCCACGCACCAATTGGGGGTGGACAGTCAGACCCTGGAGATGACCAGCCGGTTGATCGAGAAGAAGCTCAAAGACTTCGGCGTGGAGGTCCGCGTGGTGGCGGCTGCGCCGGGGCCGGTGATCACGCGCTACGAGATCGAGCCGGCCACCGGGGTGAAGGGGTCGCAGATTGTCAACCTCAGCCGTGACCTGGCCCGCTCCCTGTCGCTGGTGTCCATCCGGGTGATCGAGACCATTCCTGGCAAGAACCTGATGGCGCTGGAGTTGCCGAACGCGAAGCGGCAGATGATCCGCCTGAGCGAGATCCTGGGGTCGCAGGTGTACAACGACGCCAAGTCGCTGCTCACCATGGGGCTGGGCAAGGACATCGGCGGGCAGCCCGTGGTGGCCGACTTGGCCAAGATGCCGCATTGCCTGGTGGCCGGTACCACCGGTTCGGGCAAGTCGGTGGGTATCAACGCGATGATTCTGTCGCTGTTGTACAAGGCCGATGCGCGTGACGTGAGGCTGCTGCTGATCGATCCCAAGATGCTGGAGATGAGCGTCTACGAAGGCATCCCGCACCTGCTGGCGCCGGTCGTGACCGACATGAAGCATGCCGCCAATGGCCTGAATTGGTGCGTTGCCGAGATGGAGAAACGCTACAAGCTCATGAGCAAGATGGGGGTGCGCAATCTTGCGGGCTTCAACAGCAAGATCGACGAAGCCGCTGCGCGCGGTGAGTCCATCGGCAACCCGTTCAGCTTGACGCCGGAGCAGCCGGAGCCGCTGGAGCGGCTGCCCTACATCGTGGTGGTGATCGACGAGCTGGCCGACCTCATGATGGTGGTCGGCAAGAAGATAGAGGAACTCATCGCACGCCTGGCCCAGAAAGCGCGCGCGGCCGGCATCCACCTTATCCTGGCCACGCAGCGGCCCAGCGTGGATGTGATCACGGGGCTCATCAAGGCCAACATCCCCACCCGGTTGTCGTTCCAGGTCAGCAGCAAGATCGACAGCCGCACCATCCTGGACCAGATGGGTGCAGAGAGCCTGCTGGGCATGGGTGACATGCTCTACCTGCCCTCGGGTACCGGCTTCCCCACCCGGGTCCATGGTGCCTTCGTGAGCGACGACGAGGTACACCGTGTGGTGGCCTACCTCAAGGAGCAAGGGGGCGAACCCAACTACATCGATGGCGTGCTCGAAGGCGGTACCGGTGATGGCGAGGGGGGTGACCTGTTCGGCGAAGGTGGCGAGGGCAATGGGGAGAAAGACGCGTTGTACGACCAGGCGGTTGAGATCGTGCTGAAGGACCGCAAGGCCAGCATTTCCTACGTGCAGCGCAAGCTCAAGATTGGCTACAACCGTGCTGCGCGGCTGCTGGAAGACATGGAGAAGGCGGGTCTGGTGAGTGCGCTCACCTCCAGCGGACAGCGCGACATCCTGGTTCCGTCGCGCGGCGACTGACGGCTCCCTGTACCAGGAAACCCTGCGGCGTTTCGCGGATCGGATACACCATGAAAACCACCTTGCTTCTGATGGGGGCCCTGGCTCTCGCCGCTTTTCAGGCTCGTGCCGATGGGTTGCAGGATCTGGACAAGTTCCTCCGCGACGTCAACAGTGCCAAGGCCAGCTTCACGCAGGTCGTGACCTCGCCCAAGCGGTCTGGTGAAACCGTGGCGCGCACCAAGACGTCCAGCGGCCGCTTTCAGTTCCTGCGACCCAACCTCTTTCGCTTCGAGTACGCCCGGCCGTTCGAGCAGACCATCGTGGCCGACGGTCAGACACTCTGGCTCCACGATGTGGACCTGAACCAGGTCACTTCGCGTTCGCAGAAGGAAGCGCTGGGAAGCACGCCAGCCGCTCTGATTGCCGCAGGCACCGACCTCAAAGGTCTTTCCGAGTCCTTTGACCTCAAGGCGGCGCCAGCCCGGGAGGGGCTTGAGTGGCTGGAGGCGCGGCCCAAGGACCGCAACGGACAACTGCAGGTGGTGCGCGTCGGTTTTCGGCAGGGCAAGCTGTCGGTGCTGGATATCGAAGACAGCCTGGGTCAACGCTCGGTCCTCACGTTCAGCGACTGGCAGGACAACGCGCCCCTGAAGACGGGGGATTTCCGCTTCCAGCCGCCGCCCGGCGCCTCGGTGCTCAAGCCTTGACCCACCATCGGTTCTGACGGCATGCCAGCGCCCTCCCCCGGGACCCATATCCCCCTGGCTGAACGCCTGCGGCCACGCACATTGGGCGACGTGATCGGCCAGCGGCACATGTTGGGCGAAGGCATGGCGTTGCGCCTGGCGTTCGAGTCCGGGCAGCCGCACAGCTGCATTCTCTGGGGACCACCCGGTGTGGGGAAAACCACCATCGCCCGGTTGATGGCCGATGCCTTTGACGCCCAGTTCATCACCATCAGCGCCGTGCTCGGAGGGGTGAAGGACATACGGGAGGCCGTGGAGCGTGCCGAAGCGGCGCGCAACGGCCTCGCGCCCCAGCGCACCATTCTGTTCGTGGACGAGGTGCACCGCTTCAACAAAAGCCAGCAGGATGCGTTTCTGCCCCACGTGGAAAGCGGGCTGTTCACCTTCATCGGCGCCACCACCGAAAACCCCTCGTTCGAGGTGAACTCCGCATTGCTGTCACGTGCCGTGGTCTACGTGCTTCAGCCGCTGAACGAAGACGATCTGCGGCAGATCGTGGCCAAGGCTCGCGCTATCGACGCGGTGCCCGAGATGGAGGACGTCGCGATCGACCGCCTGATCGCCTACGCCGATGGAGACGCACGCCGCCTGCTCAATACGCTGGAAACGCTGGCGGTCTCCGCCTCCCGCGAGAAGCTGGAACGCGTCAGCGATGCCTGGTTGCTCAAGGTGCTGGGCGAGCGCATGCGTCGCTACGACAAGGGGGGAGAACAGTTCTACGACACCATCAGTGCCTTGCACAAGAGCGTGCGCGGCTCGGACCCGGACGCGGCACTCTACTGGCTGGTGCGCATGCTCGATGGTGGCGCGGACCCTCGCTACATGGCCCGGCGCCTGATTCGGATGGCCAGCGAGGACATCGGGCTCGCCGATCCACGGGCCCTTCGACTGGCGCTCGACGCAGCCGAGACCTACGAGCGATTAGGGAGCCCCGAGGGCGAACTCGCGTTGGCGCAATGCACCGTCTACCTGGCGGTCGCACCCAAATCCAACGCGGTCTACAAGGCTTTCAACGCGGCCAAGGCCTTCGTGAAGAAGGACGGCACCCGACCCGTGCCCATGCACCTGCGCAATGCCCCGACCCAGTTGATGAAGTCGCTCGACTACGGCAAAGGGTATCGGTACGCGCACGACGAAGCTGGCGGCTTCGCCGCAGGTGAGCGGTACCTCCCGGACGGCATGGGCGACCCGGGCTTCTACGAACCTGTGGACCGTGGCCTGGAAATCCGCATCGCGGATAAGTTGCGCGAGCTCAGAGCCCGCAATAATCAAAATTCCTAATGAATCGCCAAACACATTGATGCAGCCCTGCCCGGGTGGGTGATTTCAGGGTAAACCCGCGTCCGCTAAGGGCTTACACGCATGGGGACCCCCAAAGCCCGTCGCTACAATCCGCCCACCAACCCGCAGGCTGCCCTCTATAAGGGTCAGGTCTGGCGGGTTTTTTGCTAGGTTGAAGCAGGCCAGCGTCACAAGCGTCTCTGGCTGTTCACACACACGGAGAAACCTCTATGGAAGTCTTGCTACAGCAGATCATCAATGGTCTGGTGCTGGGCAGCATGTATGCGCTCGTGGCCCTGGGATACACCATGGTCTACGGCATCATCGGGCTGATCAACTTCGCCCACGGCGACGTGCTCATGGTCGGGGCACTCACCAGCTGGACCGTCATCGGCTGGATGATGGAGGCCTCCACAGGGCTTCCGACATGGCTGGTCCTGTTGTTCGCGACCATGATTGCGATGGTCGTTTGCGCCATCCTGAACTTCTCCATCGAGAAACTGGCCTACCGCCCCCTGCGGAACTCGAACCGGCTGGCACCCCTCATCACGGCCATCGGCATGTCGCTGCTGTTGCAGACCTTCGCGATGATCATCTGGGCGCCGAACCCGAAGTCCTACCCCTCCATGCTGTCGCGCGAGCCCATCGAGTTCGCCGGCGCGGTGGTCTCGGTGACGCAGGTCGTCATCCTGGCCACCACCGCGATCACGCTGGCTTTCCTGATGTGGCTGGTCAACCGCACCAACCTGGGCCGCGCCATGCGGGCCACGGCGGAGAACCCGCGCGTCGCGGCGCTGATGGGCATCAAGCCCGACGTGGTGATTTCCGCCACCTTCATCATCGGCGCCATGCTGGCTGCCATTGCCGGCATCATGTGGGCGTCCAACTACGGCACGGTCCAGCACGCCATGGGTTTCATGCCGG
Source organism: Hydrogenophaga sp. (assembly GCF_026125785.1). GTDB lineage: Bacteria > Pseudomonadota > Gammaproteobacteria > Burkholderiales > Burkholderiaceae_C > Hydrogenophaga. The sequence goes on along the minus strand of NZ_JAHCKL010000004.1, from coordinate 194,658 downwards.
GCCTCAAGGCCTTCGTGGCGGCGGTCATGGGCGGCATCGGCAACCTGGCTGGCGCCGTGGTGGGAGGCATCGCTCTGGGCCTGATCGAGTCGCTCGGTGCCGGCTACCTGGGCAAGCTCACCGGCGGCGTTCTGGGCAGCCAGTACACCGACATCTTTGCTTTCATCGTGCTGGCCATCGTGCTCACGCTGCGTCCTTCGGGCCTGCTGGGTGAACGTGTGGCGGATCGCGCCTGACCGCAAGGGAGAAGCACCATGCTGAACACGAAAACCGGCAAGCTCATCACCTTCCTGATCGCGGCCGCTGCCTTGCTGCTGCTGCCCATCGTCCTGCAATCCACCGGGAGCAACTCCTGGGTGCGCATCGTCGACATCGCCCTGCTCTATGTGCTGCTCGCTCTGGGGCTGAACATCGTGGTGGGCTACGCCGGCCTGCTGGATCTGGGCTACATCGCCTTCTTCGCTGTCGGGGCCTACATCTTCGCCCTGCTGGGGTCGCCTCACCTGGCCAACACTTTCCCGGCCATCCAGGCGATGTTCCCGGAAGGGCTCCACTACAGCATCTGGTGGGTGATGATCCTCGCGGCCGTCGTCGCTGGCGTGGTCGGCATGATCCTGGGCGCACCGACGCTCAAGCTGCGCGGCGACTACCTGGCGATCATCACGCTGGGCTTTGGCGAAATCATCCGCATCTTCCTGCTGAACATGGACCGTCCGTTGAACATCACCAACGGTCCCAAGGGCATCAGCCAGATCGACACCATCTCGGTATTCGGCCTCGATCTGGGCAAGCGCCTGACCATCGGGGACTTCACGTTCCAGCCGGTCACGCTGTACTACTACCTCTTCCTGTTTTTCGTGGTCCTCTCGGTGATCATCTCCTACCGCCTGCAGGACTCGCGCATCGGCCGCGCCTGGATGGCGATTCGCGAGGATGAGATCGCTGCCAAGGCCATGGGCCTGAATACCCGCAACCTCAAGCTGCTGGCCTTTGGCATGGGGGCCTCCTTCGGTGGCATTTCCGGCGTCTTGTTTGCGTCCTTCCAGCGCTTCGTTTCGCCCGAGTCCTTCTCCCTCATGGAGTCGGTGATGGTCGTGGCCATGGTGGTGCTTGGCGGTATCGGGCACATTCCCGGCGTGATCCTGGGGGCGCTGCTGTTGGCAGGGTTGCCGGAACTGCTGCGGCATGTCGCGCATCCGCTGACCGCCATGACCGACGGGCGTCTCGCGCCCGAGATACTGCGCCAGTTGCTGATCGCCCTGGCCATGGTCGTCATCATGCTCATCCGGCCGAAGGGCTTGTGGCCTGCGCCTGAACACGGCAAGTCCTTGAGCAAGTGAGCGGAGAAGAACACATGAGCGACACCATTCTCAAGGTAGCCAACGTCTCCAAGCGCTTCGGCGGCCTGCAGGCCCTGAGCGACGTGGGTATCGAAATCCAGCGCGGCCAGGTCTATGGCCTGATCGGTCCCAACGGTGCGGGAAAGACCACGTTCTTCAATGTGCTCACGGGTCTCTACACGCCCGACAGCGGTTCTTTCGAACTCGCCGGAAAGCCTTACACGCCGACCGCGGTGCACGAAGTGGCCAAGGCCGGCATTGCGCGGACCTTCCAGAACATCCGCCTGTTCGCCGAAATGACGGCGCTGGAGAACGTGATGGTCGGCCGCCACGTGCGCACGCATTCGGGCCTGATCGGCGCCGTGTTGCGCACCCCGGGCTTCAAGCGGGAAGAAGCCGCCATCACGGCCCGGGCACGCGAACTGCTGGCCTATGTCGGTATCGAGAAGTTCGCCGACTACAAGTCGCGCACGCTCAGCTACGGCGATCAGCGCAGGCTGGAGATCGCCCGTGCCCTGGCGACCGATCCTCAACTGATCGCGCTGGACGAGCCGGCCGCCGGGATGAACGCCACGGAAAAGGTGCAGTTGCGTGAACTCATCGACCGTATCCGGGCAGACAACCGCACCATCCTGCTGATCGAGCATGACGTGAAGCTGGTCATGGGCCTGTGTGATCGCGTCACCGTGCTCGATTACGGCAAGCAGTTGGCGTCCGGCTCTCCGGCGGATGTACAGAAGGACCCCAAGGTGATCGAGGCCTACCTCGGCACGGGCGGCCACTGAACAAGGATTCATGCAAATGGCAAACACACTCCTCAAAGTCAGTGGCCTCAAGGTGTCCTATGGCGGCATCAAGGCCGTCAAAGGCGTCGACCTGGAAGTGCGCGAGGGCGAACTGATCTCCCTGATCGGCTCCAACGGCGCAGGCAAGACCACGACCATGAAAGCCATCACCGGCTCCCTGGCGTACGAGGCCGGTGACATCGAGTACCTGGGGCAGAGCATCAAAGGCAAGGGGGCCTGGGACCTGGTCAAGCAGGGGCTGGCCATGGTGCCGGAAGGCCGTGGCGTGTTCACCCGCATGACCATCACCGAAAACCTCCAGATGGGTGCCTACATCCGGCGCGACAAGGCGGGCATCGCGCAGGACATCGAACGCATGTTCGGCATCTTTCCCCGCTTGCGCGAACGCAAGGACCAGCTTGCCGGCACCATGAGCGGTGGCGAACAGCAAATGCTGGCCATGGCGAGGGCCTTGATGAGCCAGCCCAAGGTCTTGCTGCTCGACGAGCCGTCCATGGGCCTGTCGCCCATCATGGTGGACAAGATTTTCGAAGTCGTGCGCGACGTGTCTTCGCAAGGTGTGACCATCCTGCTGGTGGAGCAGAACGCCCGGCGCGCTTTGCAGATCGCCGACCGTGGCTATGTCATGGATTCCGGCGAGATCATCATGACCGGCATGGGCCGTGACATGCTGGACGATCCCAAGGTGCGTGCCGCCTATCTCGGCGAGTAAGGCGTCGGCGCCGAGGCCTTGGGAAGGGGTGTCCGCCCCAAAAACTACAATGATGGGTTGCGCACCTCGGTGCCCAACCCATTTTTCATTCATGAGCCAAGCCCAACACCCCGAGACCAGCGCACCCGCGCAAGACGACAACCAGCTTATTGCCGAACGGCGCGAGAAGCTCAAGGCGCTGCGCGAGGCCCAGCAGCGAGGTGAGGGGGTGGCATTTCCCAACGACTTCAAGCCGGCGGACAAGGCGGAAGATCTGCTGATGCGCTATGGCGAGACCACTGGTGAGGCGCTGGAGGCGCAACCGGTTCGCACCAGCATCGGCGGCCGCATGATGCTCAAGCGCGTCATGGGCAAGGCCAGTTTCGCCACCCTGCAGGACGCATCGGGTCGCATTCAGGTCTACATCAGTCGGGATGCGGTGGGCGAAGACGTGTATGGGGCCTTCAAGCACTGGGACCTGGGCGACATTCTGGGGGTCGAGGGCACACTGATGCGGACCCGCACGGGTGAACTGACCATCCAGGCCAGCCGTATCCGCTTGATCACCAAGAGCCTGCGGCCATTGCCAGACAAGTTCCACGGCATTCACGACCAGGAGCTCAAGTACCGTCAGCGCTATGTGGACCTCATCACCGACGAGGCGACGCGCAAGCGCTTCGTGATCCGCAGCAAGGCCCTGGCGTCGATTCGGGACTTCATGGTCGGGCATGGTTTCCTGGAAGTGGAGACGCCGATGCTCCATCCCATCCCGGGAGGGGCCAACGCCCGGCCGTTCAAGACCCACCACAACGCGCTGGACCAGGAAATGTTCCTGCGCATCGCCCCCGAGTTGTATCTCAAGCGGTTGCTGGTGGGCGGGTTTGACCGTGTGTTCGAGATCAACCGCAATTTCCGCAACGAGGGCATCAGCGTACGCCACAACCCCGAGTTCACGATGATGGAGTTCTACGCGGCGTACTGGAATTACCAGGACCTGATGGACTTCAACGAGCAGCTCATCCGCCACGTGGTGCGGCAGGTCCGGGGCGATGGGCCGCTGACCTACCAGGGGCAGGCGGTGGACGTGCAGTCGCCCTTCGAGCGCCTCACCATCCGGGACGCTATCCGCAAGTACACCGATGCAGGTGATCAGGTCGATGATCCGGCGTGGCTGGTGGGCCAGTTGAGAAAGCTGGGGCTTACTGAAGAGAAGCACCAACTGGCGGGTCGCAGCCTGCCGGGGCTGCAGGTGCTCTATTTCGAAGAGAAGGTGGAGGACAAGCTCTGGAACCCGACCTTCATCATGGACCACCCCACGGAGATTTCCCCGCTGGCCCGGGCCAACGACAGCCACCCGGAAGTGACCGAGCGCTTTGAGCTTTACATCACCGGCCGTGAATTCGGCAATGCCTTCTCGGAGCTCAACGACGCGGAAGACCAGGCCGCGCGCTTCCAGGCCCAGGCGTCGGCCAAGGACGGAGGCGACGAGGAGGCCATGTACTACGACGCCGACTACATTCGGGCACTGGAGTACGGCATGCCGCCGGCGGGCGGTTGTGGCATCGGGATCGACCGCCTCATGATGCTGCTCACCGACAGCCCCAGCATCCGCGACGTGATTCTGTTCCCCGCGCTTCGCCGCGAGAGTTGAGCGCAGCTTCGCGGGACCGGTGAAGCCGGTTCCGCGAGACGCAGGATCAGGCGTAGGCCGCGAGCGCCTTGCGCATTTTCTTCATGGCGGCGACCTCGATCTGGCGCACGCGCTCGGCGCTGACCCCGTACTCGGCGGCCAGTTCATGCAGCGTCATGCCGCCCGATCCATCGTCGTTCACCTTGAGCCAGCGCTCGCTGACGATGCGGCGGGAACGGTCATCCAGCTCGCTCATCGCCTGGGCGATGCCTTCCGTGGCCAGCATGTCGCGTTGCGCGGACTCGAGCACCGCCGTGGGCTCGTGCGAGGCGTCCGCCAGGTAAGCGATGGGGCCGAAACCCTCCTCGCCGTCCTCGCTCGGACCAGGGTCGAGCACGACATCACCGCCGGAGAGGCGGGTTTCCATCTCGCGCACTTCCTCGGGCTTGACCTGGAGTTCGTGGGCCAGGAGGTTCACCTGCCCGTCGGACAGGACGTCTCTATAGGTATCCCCCTCCAACGCGTCGGCCTTGAAGTCCTGCTTGCGCGAGCGCAGGTTGAAGAACAGCTTGCGCTGAGCTTTGGTGGTGGCCAGTTTGACCATGCGCCAGTTCTTGAGCACGTACTCGTGGATCTCGGCCTTGATCCAGTGCATGGCGTAGCTGACCAGGCGCACGCCCTGGTCAGGGTCGAAACGCTTGACCGCCTTCATCAGGCCCACGTTGCCCTCCTGGATCAGGTCGCCATGCGGCAGGCCGTAACCCAGGTACTGGCGCGAAATGGACACCACCAGACGGAGATGGGACAGCACCAGTTGGCTGGCGGCTTCCAGGTCGTTGTCGTCACGCAGGCGGCGGGCGGCCTGCTGCTCCTGCTCCAGGGTGAGCAACGGCAGCCGGTTGACGGCGGAGATGTAGGCGTCCAGGTTACCCAGCGGCGGCACCAGCGCCCAAGGGTTGGTCACCGCAAGCGAGTGGCTGGCGGTGGCGGCAACGGGGGCAAGCGAATGGGACATGTGAACCCTCCTCAGGTGATGTGCCAAAGATATTAGCACTCTCTCTGAGTGAGTGCTAAGGCGAAAGTTCCATTGGCCATGAGGTCGGCGAGGGCACTTTTGTCGTGGGGGTTGGCGTGAGGAGGGTGCGTGTGGTTATTGTGTAAATGTTTGATTTACAAAGGTTTTTTTCGTCAGGGGGCTGCTGACCGGCGCAGGGCCGCCATTTCATCCTGGTCGTAGCCCAGCTCTGCGAGCAGGGCGTCGGTGTGAGAGGCCACTGGGCCGACCCGCCCGCATGGGCCCTGCGGGGTCTGGCTGAACCGAGGGGCCGGGCTGGGCTGGGTGATGCCGTCGACCGTCACGAAGGTTTGCCTGGATGCGTTGTGGGGATGTCGGGGCGCTTCCGCGAGATCAAGCACTGGGGCAAAACAGGCGTCCGTGCCTTCCAGCAAGGCGCACCACTGGTCACGGCTTTTCTGCCGGAAGACGAGCGCCAGCCGCTCCTTGAGGTCCGGCCAGGTTTTGGGATCCCACTGGGCGTCGAAGGCTGGATCCTGCAGGCCGCAATGCTTGCGCAGGAGCGCATAGAACGGGGGCTCCATGGCACCGATGGAAATGTACTTGCCATCGGCGCAGGTGTAGACGTCGTAGAAATGCGCGCCGCCGTCGCCGTTGTTGGTGCCGGCCTGTCCATGCCAGAGGCTGGCCGAATGCCAGCCCTGGATCAAGGCGGTCAGCAGCGCCGAGCCGTCGGTGATGGCTGCGTCCACCACCTGACCTTTTCCTGTGCGCTGGGCATTCGACAGCGCGGCCAGGACGCCAAAGGCCAGCAACATGCCACCGCCGCCGAAGTCGCCGATAAGCCCTGGCGTCGGGGTTGGGGGCTGGGCTTTGCGAGCGGTTGAATGCAGTGCGCCGGTCAGTGCGATGTAGTTGATATCGTGTCCGGCGGCCTGGGCGAGAGGGCCGTTTTGCCCCCAGCCGGTCACACGCCCGTAGACCAGATCGGGGCGTGCCCGCAGGCACACCTCGGGCCCCAGTCCGAGCGATTCCATCACCCCGGGGCGAAAGCCTTCGATCAGGATGTCGGCCCGGGCAATGAGCCGCAGGGCGATCTCTCGTGCCTGCGGCGTCTTCAGGTCCAGCGCGATCGACTCCCTGCCGCGGGACAGCACGTCGCTGGATCTCGCTGTCAGGGCGGCCATCCCGTCCGGTTTGCCGGGGCGGGGCGGGCGATCGATGCGGATGACGCGCGCGCCCTGGTCTGCCAGCATCATGCCGGCGAAGGGGCAAGGGCCCAGGCCGGCGAACTCCACCACCGTGAGGTGGCTCAGTGGGCCCTGGCGTGCCGTCATGCTTTGACCAGGCAGCCCGACTTCCCCGGCGTCTGGTTGCGGGTGATGAAGTCGTCGTTGAGTTCGATGCCGAAACCCGGACCTTCATTGGGATAGCACAGGCCGCCTTCGAACCGGGGAATGTTCAAGGCGATGTCTGTGCCGGGTTCGATGTGGTGGCTTTCCATGGTGCCGTGGATCATCAGCGGCCCGATCGATTCGTTGAGGCCTTGCGTGGCCCAGTCGTTGGCGGTCCACAGGTGGGCCGAGGGGCTGTGTTCCAGACCCGAGCCGATCATGCAGCCGCAATGCACGGGCAGGCCCGCCAGGCGTGCCAGGGTGAGCCAGCGCTGCGACTTGAGGATGCCGCCGGCTTTCTGGAGCTTGATGAACAGGCCGTCGGCGGCGCGGCGGTCGATGATTTCCTTGAGGTTGTGCAGTTCCTGGGCAGATTCGTCCGCGTAGATGGGCGTGCGCACCGCGGCCCGCAGGCGGGCCATGCCCTCGATGTCCCAGTGCGGCAGCGGCTGCTCGATGAGGTCGAGGCCGGCCGAGTCGATCCTGCGGATGATGTGCAGGGCTTTCTCGTAGCTCCAGAAGCCGTTGGCGTCGATGGTCAGATAGGCATCGGAGCCCACGGTGTCGCGCACCGCATGGACCATGTCGATGTCGTCCTGCAGCGAGCCGTAGCCGATCTTCATCTTGAACAGGGCAAAGCCCGTGTCCTTGGCCTTGCGGGCTTCGGCCGCCACGTCTTCGGGCTTGCCGGCCGAGAGCACCCAGCCCTGGCGCGCTGCCTCGATCGTGCGGCCGCCCAGCAACTCGTAGACGGGCACGCCCAGCAACTTGCCCTTGAGGTCGTGCAGCGCGAAGTCCACCGTGGCCTTGGCCTGGTTGTTGTCGCGCACCAGCAGGTCCATCTTGCCGACGATCTTTTCGATCTTGCGCGGATCCTCGCCCAGCAGGATGCGCGGCGCGATCACGTTGGCGATCATGCCGATGATGGACTCTTGCAGTTCGCCCCGGTACCAGGACGAGGTGTCTCCAGAGTCGCTGAAGCCGACGGTGCCGTCCTCGCAAGTGAGTTTGAGCACGACGCTGTCGATGGAGGTGATGCGCGTGTTGGGCATGATCACCGGCTTTTTCAGCGGCGTCGATACCGGGATGCATTCGACTTGGACGATCTTGGTCATGGGGTCGTGGAGCAGACGTGAAGGGGTGTTACTGGGCCTGGAAGTTGGATTTGCGGACCTGCTCGCCCCAGAACTCGGTGTTCTTCTCGACGATGCTGCGCAGCTCGTCGGGCCCGGCGTAGGCCGGTTCCATGAGCGTGCTGGCGAACTTCTCCACTACCTTGGGGGAATCGAACATGCGGCGGGTCGCCCCGGAGATCTGGCGCACCAGTTCGGGCTTCATGCTCGCCGCCGCGTAGACACCCAGGAAGCTGTCCGCGGGCATCTTGAAACCGAGCTCGCCGAAGGTTGGTACGTCGGCCATGGGCTTGTAGCGCTTCTCGGAGGCCACCGCGAGGATGCGCACTTTGCCGCCCTGGCGGTATTGCACGAGCGCGTCGCAGGGCACGATGGCCGAGGCGATCTGGCCGCCCACCAGATCGACGATGGCCGGCGCGGCACCCCGGTAGGGCACCGCGCGCAGATCGACGCCGTACTTCTGCTGCAGCACGTAGGTGAGGAAGTGGGGCTGTGAGCCTGGCGCGGGAATGGCTACGTTGCCCTGGTCCGGCGTCTTGCGCGCCGCCTCGACGAAGCCGGCGAGGTCCTTGACCGTCGACGACGCGGGTACCGCCAGGCAGGTGTAGAAGTTGACCAGGCGCGCCACCGGCTGCATGTCCTTCTTCACGTCGAAACCCGGGCTTTTCATGATCAACGGCAGCATGACGACCTGGTGGTCCACCGTGAACATGAGTGTGTTGCTTTCCGGCGTGGCCTGCCGCAGGGCCTGCGCGGCCAGTTGACCGCCGGCGCCCGGCCGGTTCTCCACCACGGTGCTCACGCCCAGCGATTCCGATAGGGCCTCGGCGTACATGCGGGCGAGGTTGTCGGTGCCCACGCCCGGCGGAAAGCCGACGAGGACGCGGACCAGGGGCTTGTCCTGGGCCTGCGCGGCGGGCAGGCCCAGGCCCGCAACGGTCGCGGCGGTGCCCAGCAAAGTCTTCTGCAGCAGGCGGGCGAGGAAGGAAGTCTTGCGCATCATGGTTGTCTCCAAGGGGTTGAAGCGTCTGGGCGCCGGTATCGGCGTGTTCAGAGCGGATAGGCCGGTGCCGTGTTGCGCACCGTCGTCCATTGCCACTGGGTGAATTCGTCCCAGTTGGCTGGCCCGCCGTGGCGCGAACCGTTGCCGGAGGCGCCGCGCCCGCCCATGGGCATGGTGCCGTCGTCGTTGACCGTCTGGTCGTTGACGTGCACGAGACCCACGTGCAGGCGTTCGGCGAGGGCCATGCCCCGGCCGACGTTGGCGGTGTGTATGCCTGCCGAGAGGCCGTACTCGGTGTCGTTGGCGAGCGCCACGGCCTCGTCGTCGGTTGCAAAGCCGGTGATGGCGATGACCGGGCCGAAAATTTCTTCCTGGAACACGGGCATCTTCGGTGTTACCTGTGCCAGCACGGTGGCCGGGTAGAACAGGCCATTGGGCTTGCCTCCAGCCAGCAGCACGGCTCCCAGACGCACGGATTCGTCCACCAGCCGCTGCACGCGTTCAACCTGCTTGGCGGTGATGAGCGGCCCCAGGGCCACGGGGTCCGTATGGGGATTGCCCACGGGCAGGGCACGTGCCTTCTCGGCCATGCGCTGGCCGTACGATTCCAGCAGGCTCTGGTGCACGAGGTGGCGGCCTGCGCTCATGCAGATCTGGCCCTGGTGCAGATAGGACGCCCAGGTCGCACCGCACACCGCCAGATCCAGGTCGGCGTCGTCCAGCACGATCAGGGCGTTCTTGCCGCCCAGCTCCAGCGCCACTTTCTTGAGGTGCCGTCCCGCCAGCTCGCCCACACGGCGGCCCACGGCGGTCGATCCGGTGAAGGAGATCATGGCCACATCGGGGTCGGTCACCAGGGCCTCGCCCGCTTCCGCTTCACCCGGCAGCATGTGCAGCACCCCCTCCGGCAGGCCCGCGGCCTGCAGCAGCAAAGCCAGCAGCACGCCGCCGCTGACGGGTGTACGCGGGTCGGGCTTGAGCACCACCGCATTGCCACAGGCCAGGGCCGGCAGTGCGGCGCGGCTGGTCAGCAGGAAAGGAAAGTTGAAGGGGGAAATGACGCCGACCACGCCATGCGGCACGCGGCGAGCCAGGCTGGTGACGCCGTCCGCGCTGGGCAGTACCAGGCCTCTGGGCTGGGTCAGCATGGCAGCCGCCTCATGCAGGTGGTGCAGCACCGAATCGATCTCGAACATCGCCTTGGGCGTGATGCCGCCGGTCTCGCGGACGATCCAACTGGCGAACTCGCTGCGATTGGTCTCCAGCAGTGCGGCGGCTTGGCGAAATATGGCGGCACGTGCCTGGTAGGGCAGGGCGCTCCAGCCCTTCTGGGCCAGGCGGGCCGACTGGCAGGCGTTGCGGATGTCGTGCGCATTGGCCTTGGCCACGCGCGAGAGCACCCGCCCCGTCGCGGGTTCCACCACGTCGATGCTGCCGCCGCGCAGGTTCTTCCAACCCTGCCCAAAGGCTTTTCCAATCCACTCATTGTTTGACAAGAGGCTGTTGCTCATGTTGCTCCTGGTTGTGTGCTGGCATGTTTTGAAACTGGCAATCCTGCCGAGTGGGCGCACTGTATTCCCAGCCTTCCATTTTGTCAACCAACTAGTTGGTTGACAAAATGGAAGGCGATCCACAGAATGCGGGCTTTTCCTGGCAACACCGATCACGATCAAGGCAAGACACCGATGAATTCAAGCTACCGCTCTCCCTGGATGACCGACGAACTTGACATGCTGCGCACCACGGCGCGCCGCTTCTTCGAGGACGAGGTCGCCCCCAGGGCGGAGAAATTCCGCCGCCAGCACCACATCGACCGCGATGTGTGGGAGAAAGCGGGCGATCTGGGCCTGCTGTGCATGAGCATTCCCGAGCAGTACGGAGGGCAGGGCGCCAGCTTTGCGCACGAGGTGGTCGTGATGGAGGAGCAGGCGCGCATCTGCGACACCACGTTCGGCTTCATCCCCGGCGCGTTGAACGGCCCCGCCTTCTTTCACGGCACCGCTTCGCATGAGCAGTTGCAGCGCTGGATGCCAGGCATCGCCTCGGGTCGTCAGGTGCTGTGCGTCTGCATCACCGAGCCGGACGCGGGCACCGACGTCAAGGCCATGCGCACCACGGCGCGCCGGGAGGGCGACGAGTACGTGCTCAACGGCAACAAGATCTTCATCACGCTGGGACAGCAGGCCGACCTGGCGCTGGTGGCCGCGCGCACCGGCGGCGCCGGCTCCGGTGCCAAGGGCATCTCCCTGTTCATGATCGAGACCGCGAAGACGCCCGGTTTCAAGGTCAACAAGGTGCTGGACAAGATTGGCCAGAACGCGTTGAACACGGCGGAGATCTTTCTTGAGGATGCGCGGGTCCCGGCCGAGAACCTCATCGGCGGCGTCGAGGGCAAGGGCTTCTTTCAGCTCATGGACGTCTTCACGCGCGAGCGCCTGTCCATCGGCATCGTCGGCATCGCCTGTGCCGAGCGCGCCATCGAGCTGACCGTCGAACACGCGAAGAACCGCAAGATGCTGGGGCAGACGCTGTGGGACTTCCAGAACACGCGTTTCACGCTGGTCGAATGCCTGACCGACGCGCGCGTGGGCAGGGTCTTCATCGATCAGATCGTCAAGGACATCGTCGACGGCAAACCCTTGCAGCCCAACGACGCCATGATGGCCAAGTGGTGGGGTTCGGAAAAGCAGTGCCAGATCATCGACCGTTGCCTGCAGCTCTTTGGCGGCTACGGCTATGTGTGTGAGTACCCGATCGCCCAGCTCTACATGGATGCGCGGGTGGCCCGCATCTACGGCGGCTCCAACGAAACCCTCAAGGACGTCATCGCCCGGGGTATGTGAGCGCGCCGGCGCGCGTCAGCGGCGCGTGCCGGCGATGCCGTTGACCAGCGTGTCCAGGAAGTTGTCGGCCACGTCCTGGATGCTGAACTTGCCCTGTTCGCTGTACCAGCGCGGTACCCAGTTCAGGGCGCCGAAGAGCATCGCCGACACCATGCCCGGATGGCAGGGGCGGAAGGTGCCATCGGCGATGCCCTCGGTGACCAGGTCGCGCACCGTGTGGTCCAGCCGGCGCTTGAACTGTTGGATCTCCGCGCCGGCGGACGTGTCCAGCGGTCGGGAGCCCACCAGCACCTGGCAGCGCCCGAAGTCGTTGTTCTGGGCGGCAGCGAGGCTGCGCACGAACTCGCGCAGACGGTCCTGCACGGGAATGCTGCGGTCGTGCATGCGGTCCATGATGCGGTCCAGGTCCCCAAAGGACTTGACCAGGCACTGGTAGAGGATGCTCTCCTTGTTGTTGACGTAGTGGTAGAGCGTGGCCTTGTGCATGCCGAGTTGGTCGGCAATCATGTCCAGCGAGGTGGCCTCGTAGCCGCGCGAAGCGAACTGCTGGGCCGCCGTGCGCAGGATGGCGGTGAGCTTGTCGTCGTGGCGGGCGGTGGCGGCCGGGCCGGGCTTGCGGCGCGAGGTGGTTGCCCTGGCCGACTTGGCGGCCACGCGCTGGTGTGGCGGGCGAGACGTGGTATTGGACGGCTTGTCGGTCATAGCCGTCATTGTGCCGAAATGGCACCGCCGCCGATCAGGGCCTCGATGCGCTCGGTGTCCAGGCCCGCTTCGCTCAGCACGTCCCGGGTGTGCTCGCCTAGTAGGGGCGCGCGGTGGCGCACGCCGCCGGGCGTGCGCGAGAGCTTCACCGGCACGCCGGGCACTGCCACCGGCGTGCTGCTGCCGGGGTGCTCGACCTGCGGCAGCATGCCGCGGATCGTGAAGTGGGGGTCGGCAAAGATCTCGGCGGCCTCGTAGATCGGGCTGAAGGGGATCCTGCCGCCGAAGAGCTCGCGCAGTTCGAGTTTGGTGCGGGTGCCGGTGAAGCTTTCGATGAGTGCGCGCAGCGCATCGTTGTTCTCCCAGCGCAGGGACTCGGTGGTGAAGCGCGGATCGGTCAGCAGGCCTGGCATGCCGATGAGCTCGCACAGCAGGCGGAACTGCGGATCGTGGGGTGCCGCGATCGCGATGATGCCGTCCTTGACCCGTATCGTGCCGAAGGGAGCCAGGCCAGGGATGCCGTTGCCGGCGGGCCTGGGCGAGACGCCGCGGTAGCTGAACTGGCTGACCACCATTTCGGACAGGGCCAGGATGCTGTCGGTCATGGCCACGTCCACGTACTGGCCCTCGCCGGTGTCGCGGGCGTGCCAGAGCGCGGCCATGGTGCCGAAGGCGGCGAACAGGCCGGACACCGTGTCTCCGGCACCGCCGCCCACCTTGACCGGGTGCTGCGCGTCCTCACCCGTGATGCCCATCCAGCCCCCCATGGCCTGGGCCACGATGTCGAAGGCCGGCCAGTCCATGTAGGGACTCGCGCCGCCGCTGCGGTCGCCGAACCCCCGCACCGACGTGTACACCAGCGCGGGCCGGATCGCGCGCAGCGATTCGTAGCCCAGGCCGAGCTTGTCGAGCACGCCGGCGCGGTAGTTCTCCACCAGCGCATCCGCCTGGCCCACCAGCGTCTTCAGCGTGGCCTGGCCGTCCGGGTGCTTGAGGTTGATCGCGATCGAGCGTTTGTTGCGGTTGCAGGCCTGGAACAGGCCGCCGTAGTGATGCTGCTGGTCGTCGTCGCGGAACGGGCCTACCCGGCGGAAGAAGTCGCCCTCGAGCGGCTCCACCTTGATGACGTCAGCCCCATGGTCCGCCAAGACCTGGGAACAGAATGGGCCCGCCAGCGCATGGGTCAGGTCCAGAATGCGTATGCCCTTGAGGGCGCCTCGTGTGAGCGGCATGGATGCTCCATTTTCAACCAATCAGTTGGTTGATTGTACTGCGAGCATGCTGGTACGCGTTTGGGGAACCGACACGCTCGCGTGCGCACCAATCGGACTGTTCCATCCGCTACATGCCTATGCACTACCGCTCCGCGCCTTTCCGCCTTCTGATGATCTCCACCCTGGGGCTTCTGGCCTGTGCCACGCAGGCGCTCGCCGGCACGGTGCGCACCGAGGTGGTGGTCAGCGGCTTGCAGAACCCATGGGCGGTGGCCTTCATCGGAGAGGGTCGCATGTTGGTGACCGAGCGACCCGGGCGGATGCGGGTGGTGGAGGCCGATGGCAAGGTCGGGGAGCCGCTCGCGGGTGTACCGGAGGTGGATGCGGTGGGGCAGGGTGGTTTGCTGGACCTGGTGACCGATCGTGACTTTGCCCGCAACCGCACCCTGTACTTCTGTTTCGCCGAGCCGGGCATGATGGGTATGCGCAACTCCACGGCGATGGCCAGCGCCAGGCTGTCGGCCGACGCGCGTTCGCTGGAGTCGGTCAAGGTGATATTCAGTCAGCAGCCCAAGGTGAGCAGCCGGTTGCACTTCGGCTGCCGCATCGCGCAAGCCGCTGACGGCAGCCTGTTCCTGGCGTTGGGTGACCGTTTCCAGCGCATGGCCGACGCCCAGACGCTGGATAACCACCATGGCAAGGTGGTGCGCGTGCGGCCCGATGGATCGGTGCCGTCCGACAACCCCTTTGTCGGACGTGAGGGCGCCCTGCCCGAGATATGGAGCCTGGGGCACCGCAACCTGCAGGGTGCGACGCTGGGGCCGGACGGCAGGCTGTGGACCATTGAGCACGGCCCGCAGGGGGGCGATGAACTCAACCGCACCGATGCGGGCAAGAACTACGGTTGGCCAGTCATCACCTATGGCGAGAACTACGGCGGCGGCAAGATCGGCGCCGGTATCACCGCTCAGGACGGCATGGAGCAGCCCCTGCTGCACTGGACGCCATCTATCGCTCCTTCGGGCATGGCCTTCGTTACAAGCGCGCGCTATGGCGCGGATTGGCAGGGCAGCCTGCTGGTCGGTTCGCTGAAGTTCCGCTACCTGGCCCGCCTGGTGCTCGAGGACGGCAAGGTGGTGCGGGAGGAGAAGCTGCTGCCCGACCTGGGCCAGCGTGTGCGGGACGTGCGAGAGGGGCCGGACGGTTATGTCTACCTGGTGACCGATGACCGCAACGGCCAGTTGTTGCGCCTGCGACCCGCGGACTGATGCCGGTGCCTTGGTGAGGCGGCACAATGGGTGCGCCGCCGCCGCTTCGGCGTCTTGTTGAACACGCCCTACAACCCATGAGCCCACCCTCCACCGATACCGCCGCCGTTGCCCGCGAACCCCGTCTGACCAGCCTGTCCCATGGTGGTGGCTGCGGTTGCAAGATCGCTCCGGGCGTGCTCAGCGACATCCTCAAGGGCACGGCGGCCATGCCGCTGCCGCCGGAGTTGCTGGTCGGCATCGAGACCGCGGACGACGCCGCCGTCTACCGGCTCAACGACCAGCAGGCGTTGATCGCCACCACCGACTTCTTCATGCCCATCGTCGACGACCCGTTCGACTTCGGGCGCATCGCGGCGACCAACGCCATCAGCGACGTCTACGCCATGGGCGGCACGCCCATCATGGCGCTCGCGCTGGTGGGCATGCCCATCCAGGTGCTGTCCACCGCCACCATAGGCCGCATTCTCGAAGGCGGCCAGAGTGTCTGCCGCGAAGCCGGCATACCGGTAGCGGGCGGCCACACCATCGACTCGGTCGAACCCATCTATGGCCTGGTCGCGCTGGGGCTGGCGCATCCGGAGCGGATCCGGCGCAACGCCGACGCCCGGGTGGGTGACCGGCTGATCCTGGGCAAGCCGCTGGGAGTGGGTGTGCTGTCCGCGGCCCTCAAGAAGGAGGCTCTGCCCGCTGAGGGCTATGCGCGCATGATCGCCCACACCACACGCCTGAACACGCCGGGCCCCGACCTCGCCGCGATGGCCGGCGTGCACGCGTTGACCGATGTCACCGGGTTCGGGCTGGCGGGGCATGCCCTGGAGATGGCACGCGGTGCAGGCACCACGGTGCGCTTGGACTTGGCGCGCGTGCCGCTCATCGACGGCGTCCGCGCGTTGGCCGCGGCGGGCATGGTGACTGGCGCATCCGGTCGCAACTGGGCGGCCTACGGGCACGAGGTCCGTCTGCATGAGCGCTTGCAGGCGGTGGACCGGGCGTTGCTAACCGACCCTCAGACCAGCGGCGGCCTGCTGGTGGCCTGCGATCCGCGGGCCGTGTCCGAGGTGCTGGCCACGTTCCAGCGGCACGGCTTCGAGGCTGCGGCGGAGATCGGGGAAGTGGTCGAGGCGCGGGCGGATGGCGTGCGCCTGCAGGTGGACTGAGGGGCTTGCACATGACCGAACGGCGGCTCATCAGTTCTGGCTCCCCGTTCGAGGAGCAGATAGGTTATTCCAGAGCGGTGGTCGCGGGGGACTGGGTCTTTGTCTCCGGCACCACCGGCTACGACTACCGCAGCATGACGATCTCTGACGACGTGGTCGAGCAGGCGGAACAGTGCCTGCGCAACATCCAGGCCGCTCTGGAGCAGGCGGGCGCCAGCCTGGACGACGTGGTCCGCGTGACCTATGTCTTGCCCGATGCCTCGTTGTTCGAGCCGTGCTGGCCGGTGCTGAGGCGCTACTTCGGCCGGGCGCGCCCGACGGCCATGATGATCTCCGCCGGTCTGCTGGACCCGCGCATGAAGATCGAGATCGAGGTCACCGCGCTGCGGCCTCAGCGTTGAGGCCGATCAGGGCTCGACGCGCACGCTGGCATTGACCGGGTCGGCCATGCGCTTGGAGGGGTCCATGTTGTCCACCATCTCCAGGCGCAGCGCGTAGCTGCCCGTGGGCGGCGACAGCCAGACCTCGGTCTGGCCCTCAGCGAAGTCCATCACCACGGGTGTGGCGTTGCCGGTGGCAGGGGTGACGGTCAGGCGGAAGTGCCCGGTGTCGGGAATTTTCTGCGCCTGGTGCGCGACATTCAGCGCCGAGGCGTGGAACTGGATGCGGAACGGCACCTTCACCTCCGACCCCTCCAGGCCCAGGCTCAGGCCCTTGACCGACAGGCTTTTGGGGTCGACGTCGTTCTTTTTCGTGACCGTGATGGTGGCGGGCTTGCTGTACACGAAGTGCGGCAGGTGCTTCTGATCGGCCAGCAGCATGCGCAGCGTATAGGTACCTGGCGCCAGCGTGAGCACCGTCTCCATCTGCCCCTTGCCGAAGTGGATGTACTGGTCGTTGAACGGCAGTGCTTCCTTGAAGTTCAACGGCAGATCGCGGTTCACCAACAGGTGGTGGTGGCCGCTGCGCGCGCGTCCCGGTTGTGTGATGGGGGCAAGCCCCCAGCCACCGGACAAGCCGAACTTGAGCAGGTAGGGGGTTTCGATGCGGTCACCGTCCTTGAGGTTGGTGAAGTAGGCCTCGGAGTTCAGTCGGGGCGGTGGTACCTGCCAGGGATGGAGCTTGGGGTTCGCTGCCGTTGTCTGCGCGAATGCCGGTGTGGCCAGCGCGGCGGCCATGATCAGAAGCGCGGCGAGTCGGCTGGGTGTGGCGTTCATGGCATAGGGGAGAGGGTGGACAGAGGCCGGCGCTGCGCTGTCTCAACGGTCTCGCAGCTCGGAAAAGTCGCTCAGAGAGGCTTTCAGGGAGTCTATCCAATCCGGTCTGGCCTTGGGGGTGTCTCGGGACGCCAGGGCCAGCAAGACGTTCACCACCGTGAACACCGCCACACCCGCGACCAGGGCCACCATCAGCACATGGCCGAGAGATACCGTGCCGTTCCAGTGGCGGGCCACGCCCAGGAAGGCACAGTAGAACCAGATGCTGTTGGAGATCGAGACCGTGGTCGCTATCGTGAGCCACTCCCGCCGGTTCCAGTCCGAGACAGGTCGTGAACGCCCCAGGATGGGAAACGCCAGCCGGTGCAGCAGAAGGGCGTTGAGGGTCAGCACCGCCACCAGCACCAGTTTGGCCTGCAGCTTGGGGTTGTTCAGCAACTCAGGGTTGCCTTGCAGTCCCATGGCGATGATGGCCCCCCCGCTGAGGTACAGCACCGTCAATGCCAGCGCCACGATGCGTGTCTCGAAGCGCTCTGGGGGCGGAATCACCACCCGGTAGCCCATGGCCCGGGCAATCAGCCGCAGATCCGTGATCACGATGGTGCCGATCGCTGCGCAGGTGGCGATCAGGTGGGTGAAGACGAGCAGCGTGTACACCATGTCAAGCGGGCCGGGAAACGAGAAGCGGCGTGCATCTTGGCATGAAAAACTGTAGCAAGCGTGATGCCAGCCCTCAGTTTGTCGCAGGGATGCGACAACCCCCCCCGAGGTATTTGCCTGGGGAGCGGCGGTCGATGGGTTACAGGGGGGAGAGCAGGCCGGCTCCCAGCAGACCCAGCACCAGCAGGCCCAGCGCAACGCGGTAATAGACGAAGGGCATGTAGCTGCGCGTGGAGACCAGGCGCAGGAACAGCACGATCACGCCGTAACCGACGCCAAAGGCGATCAACGTAGCCAGCGCCGTGGGACCAGGTGCCACCGGGCTGCCGTGCTGCCAGCTGCGGAAGAGCTGGTAGAAGCCCGAGCCCATCACGGCGGGTATGGCCAGCAGGAAGGAGTAGCGAGCAGCCGCTTCACGTGTGTAGCCCATGAGCAGGCCCGCAGTGATGGTGCCGCCCGAGCGGGAGACGCCGGGTATCAGCGCCATGGCCTGCGCCAGCCCGAACAGCAGGCCATGGCCCCAGGTGAGCCGGTCCAGCGTGCGCTCACGCCGGCTGAACCGGTCGGCCGCGGCCAGGACCAGCGCAAACAGAATCAGCATGGTCGCGGTGATGTACAGGTTGCGCAGCGAACCCTCGATCGCGTCCTTGAACAGCAGCCCCAGCACCACGATGGGCACGGAACCGATGATGATCAGCCAGCCCATCCGCGCATCGGGGTCCGAGCGCCGGGCAGGCTGGGTCAAGGAAGCCCACCACGCCAGAAAGATGCGCACGATATCGTGCCGGAAATACAGCAGCACGGCGGCCTCGGTGCCGATCTGGGTGATCGCGGTGAAGGCCGCGCCCGGGTCACCGCCCGAAGGCAACAGGGGCCCGATGATGCGCAGATGGGCGCTGGACGAGACAGGAAGAAATTCGGTGAGGCCCTGGATCAACCCCAGGAAGGCGGCTTCGAGCCAGGCGGTGGCTGGGCTCATGGCAAGTGTGGGTGTCTTTGCATGGTGCGCCGAGTATAGAGACGCGTCCCTGCGCCATTCTTAAGAAGCCGTCAGGCAGGACCCCGGTCGTCGGCTGAGCGCAAGCCGGTGGTCCAGCGACCACCGGTCCATGCCGTGGAAGACCAGCGCCCCCAGCAGCACGCCCCAGGTGACGTGCAACTGCAGTGCCGCCGGGGCGATCTCTGCCAGGCTCAGCACGGCGACTCCATTGACCACCGACAGGCCCAGTGCGGCGAAGCGGCCCGCCAGGCCCAACGTCAGCAACACGGGCAACGCCAGTTCGCCTGCAGTACCCGCGACCGCCGCCACCGCGGGGGGCAGCAGAGGCACGTGGTATTCCTCGGTGAAAAGCAGCAACGTGGTGTCCCAGTCCCGCAACTTGGTCAGGCCCGAGAGCACGAACACCTGTGCCACATAGAGGCGCGCGCCCAGCACGGCAGCAGGCCGCATGAGATCGAGCAGGCGGGCGATCGGGGTCCAGAGTGATTGAATGCGCTGCAGCAAGGGAGGGTGCGTCATGAAAATGCCTCGTTGTCGGGTAGGGCGGGTACGGCGCCCAGCACCAGGCCCCGCATGACGGCCTGTTGCAGCCATTCCACCAGGGCAAAGTCCTCGCCGCCGTCGACCGCCAGCGTCAAGGCAT
Organism: Hydrogenophaga sp.; assembly: GCF_026125785.1. Taxonomy (GTDB): domain Bacteria; phylum Pseudomonadota; class Gammaproteobacteria; order Burkholderiales; family Burkholderiaceae_C; genus Hydrogenophaga. The sequence goes on along the minus strand of NZ_JAHCKL010000004.1, from coordinate 174,939 downwards.
GGGACAGGGCTTTGCCTTCGGCGAGGGCCTGCAGAAACGCGCACTCCGCCGGCGTGCAGGCCGCCACCGTGGTACGCATGCCCGCGCGCCAGACGAGCGCGCACTGCGCCTCGCGTTGCTGGATTCGCTGCGCAACATCGTCCAGGGAGGGTGAGCCCGATGTGTGGGCCTGGATCAGGCTGACCACCGGCCATGGGCTGGAGACCAGGGCCGTGCCGGGTGCCAGGCGCAGGCCCCATGTGTCGGCGTCGTCCCGTGTGAGGTGTCCGAAGCTGTCGGCGTCCAGCGTCAGGTCTGCCGCACCGGCCGCTTTATGCATGGCCCATTCGACACGGGCCACATCGGCCAGATAGGGCAGCGTGACCAGTTGAGGGTGGTGTCGCAGCCCTTCGGGCAGCGCCGCGCCCCATAGGGCGAGATCGCCTTGTACGGGTGGATGCTCGCGCCAATGTTCGCGCGCCAGCGGCGCGAAGTTGCGTTCGCCCAGCAGGCTGGCCACCACCGGGTAGGCCGCGCGCAGGGCTCGCTCGGCCAGCACGCCGGCGTTCGCCCGGTAGGCCTGCAGGCCCCGCTCGCTCGGGGCTCGCAGCCACGGTGTGGATTCGCTCCGGGATGGGGGCGAGAACAGTGCGTGCAGCAGAAGAGACTGCTGCTGGGCCAGGCGTCCCTGAGATGTCAGGGGCGTGTTCACGTCGTTGTCTCCTGGCGCTGCGCGCGGGAAGCGGCGTCTGCGGCATGCCGGCGCGCGAGAGCGGCTTCTTCCAGCAGGACTTCATAGGGTGGAAGATCGGTATCCCATTCGATGAGCGTAGGGATCGGTCCCAGCCGCCTCAGGGCGTGGTGATAGAGCCGCCAGACGGGTGCGGCCACGCGGCTGCCGTGGTCGTCGATGACGATGTCCTCACAGTCGCGATGGCCGGCCAGATGTATCTCCGACACGCTGTCCCGGGGCAGTGCATCCAGCCAACGCATGCAAGCCGCCAGCGGATCCCCTCCCAGGCCTGCTCTCTGGTGGTTCAGCGCATTGACGAACAGGTTGTTTACGTCAAGCAGCACCGAGCAACCGCTGCGGCGCACCAGTTCAACGAGGAACTCGACCTCGTCCATCTCCTGATCGCGCCAGTGCACATAGGCGGAGAGGTTCTCCACCAGGATGGAGCGGCGCAGGCGGTCCTGCACGCGCTGCACATTGGCGCACAGCACGTCGAGGGCTTCGAAGGTGAAGGGAATGGGCAGCAGGTCGGCGGCGTGGACTGCGGTGGCGCCCACCCTGTCGGGCTGCAGAGGGCCACGCGCAAAACAGGCGTGGTCACTCACGCGCACGGGTTCGACGTCGGTCACTAGGCGGGCGAGCCGATCCAGGTGCCCGTCGTCAATGCCCAGGGCGGACCCCAGTGCAAGGCCCACGCCATGCAGGCTCACAGGCAACTGCTCGCGGCCTTGCCGCAACACGGCGCGTGCGGCGCCGCCTTCGGCAAAGAAGTTCTCGCTGTGGACTTCGATGAAGTCCAGTCCCGATGGGTTCTCCAGCAGATCTGCATAGTGCGGATGCCGCCAGCCTATGCCGACTGGGCTGACCGTCCCGTGGGCGAATGCGGGGGTATCGGCGGTCATGGCTGGTGCATCCGCGCGCGCGCTCAGGACTTCTTCATGCCCATCTTGGCTTCGTCCTGCGTCATGCCCTTCATCTGCTTGCAGGTGCCTGCAGGCACGTATTTCCAGTCGCCCTGGTCGTGGTCCATCTTGGCCTGGCCTGCACAGGAGTGGGTTCCGGCGAGGTTGGCGCAATCGTTCTGCCCGGCTTTGGCGATGCCATAACACTTCTCTTTGGCGGCGTTCTGCGCCAGGGCGGGTGAGGAAAGCAAGGCCATCGACATCAGGGAGGTGGCGGCGGCGGCGATCAGTTGACGTTGGTTCATGGAGAGCTCCGGTTGGGTTGGAAAGAAGAAGTGGACAGAGGGAAACATCAACCCGTGGCCATGACGGCGGAGCCACCAAGCCTCGCGGGTTGAACATTGGTCTGGCGCAGCCGCGTTTTCTTACGCTGAGCAAAAAAAGAAAAGGTCGCTGCGTGTGGCGAGCGCACCTTCATTACACTCAGCCCGCATGTCGACTTCCGAGGCCGGATCCTTTGAACAGCAAGTCGCCGACCTGCGCGGCTACCTGTTGAAGTTCGCTCGCCTGCAGTTGCGCAACGAGACCTGGGCCGAGGATGCGGTGTCCGAGGCCCTGCTGGCGGCGCTCGCGAAACCGCAGGGGTTCGCTCAGCGCTCCCAACTCAAGACCTGGATGGTCGGCATCCTCAAGCACAAGATCATCGATGCGCTGCGCCAGCACCGCCGCGAGGTGCAAGCGCCGGGGGATGGCGAGGATGAGCGTGCCGATCCGCTCGAAGACATGGCTTTCCACGCGGACGGGCACTACATCGAACCGCCCGCCGACTGGGGCAATCCCGAACAGGATCTGGGCCGCCGTCAGTTCTTCGCCGTGCTGGAGGCCTGTGCAGAAAAACTTCCTGCGGTCCAAGGGCGTCTGTTTCTCATGCGTGAGTGGCTGGAGTTGTCCAGCGAAGAAATATGTAAGGAACTGTCTCTCACGCCGACCAATCTCTACGTGCAACTGCACCGCGCGCGCCTGCGCCTGCGCGAGTGTCTGGAACTGCACTGGTTTGCCCGCACACCATGAAAGCCCGCTATCCGCTGCGCCGTACCTGCAAGGAAGTCAGCGCCCTGCTGATTGCCAGGGAGGACCGTGCCTTGCCCATTCTGGATCGCCTGGCTTTGCGGCTGCACCTGGCGGTATGCGCTGCGTGCCCCCGGTTCGAGCGCCAGCTTCAGCTCATGCGCAGCGCCATGGGGCAGTGGCGCCGCTACAGCGACGAAGAACTCTGAGACGGGCTCAGGCCAACAGGGCTTGCGCGAACTCGCGCGCGTCAAAGGTTTCCAGGTCCTCGAGTTTTTCACCCACCCCGATGAAGTAGACGGGCACCGGTTTTTCGCGCGCAATGGCGCACAGCACACCGCCCTTGGCCGTGCCGTCCAGCTTGGTGACGATCAACCCCGTAAGTTGCAAGGCATCGTCGAAGGCCTTGACCTGGTTCAGCGCGTTCTGTCCGGTGTTGCCGTCGATCACCAGCAGGACTTCGTGCGGGGCCGTGAGGTCGGCCTTCTGCACCACCCGCTTGATCTTGCGCAATTCCTCCATCAGATGGAGCTGTGTGGGCAGTCTGCCCGCCGTGTCCACCAGCACGACGTCGCGTCCGCGCGCCTTGCCGGCCGTGACGGCATCGAAGCTCACCGCGGCGGGGTCGCCACCTTGCTGGGTCACGATCTCCACCGTGTTGCGGTCGGCCCAGACCGCGAGCTGCTCGCGCGCGGCGGCGCGGAAGGTGTCTGCCGCGGCCAGCAGCACCGAGGCACCTTCGTCGGCCAGATGGCGTGTGAGTTTGCCGATGGACGTGGTCTTGCCGGCGCCGTTGACACCGGCCACCATGATCACAGTGGGTCGGTGCTCGCCAATCACCAACGGTTTCTGCAGCGGCTGGAGCAGATCGGCGATGGCATCGGCCAGCAAGCCTTTGACGGCGGCCGGCTCGGTGGCCTTGCTCTCTTTCACTCGGCGGCGCAGGTCGTCCAGCAGGTGCGTGGTCGCTTTCACGCCAGTGTCGGCCATGAGCAGTGCCGCTTCCAGTTCTTCGTACAGGGCTTCGTCGATCTGCGTGCCTGTGAACACCGTGGCAATGCCCGAGCCGGTTTTTCGCAGGCCGGCCTTGAGGCGGTCCAGCCAGCCCTGGCGCGTGGCCGGTGTCTCGTTCGCGGCGGGTGCCGGTGCCGCAGCAACCGCCGTTGGCGCGGGATCGGCAGGGGGGGGCGGGGAGGGAGTCTTTTTTCGGAAGAAAGAGAACATTTGGGAATCTCTAGAATCCATTGCATTCTATGAAACGCGACCCCAGCCCGCCCCTCACCCGTCTGGGGACCCTCCTTTTCCTTTTGCTTTCCTGGGCTCTTTTGTGGCCGGTGGCGGGCCTGGCGCAGGGCCGGGAGACTTCGGAGCGGGTCCAATCCTTCACGCTGGACAACGGCATGACCGTGATCGTGCGGCCCGACCACCGCGCACCCACGGCTGTGCACATGCTGTGGGTGCGCGTGGGGGCCATGGACGAGGTGGATGGCACGTCGGGCGTGGCGCACGCGCTGGAGCACATGATGTTCAAGGGCACGCCCGATGTGGCGCCCGGCGAGTTCTCTCGCCGTGTGGCGGCACTGGGCGGTCGCGAAAACGCGTTCACCAGCCGCGATGCCACGGCCTACCACCAGCAGGTGCCCGCCGAGCGCCTGGAGGACGTGATGAAACTGGAGGCCGATCGTTTTGCGCGAAACCAGTGGGCAGACGAGGAGTTCCGCCGCGAGATCGAAGTGGTCAAGGAAGAGCGCCGGCAGCGGACCGAGGAGTCCCCGCGTGCGCGCATGTACGAAGCGCTCAATGCCATGGTGTTCCAGGCCCACCCTTACCGCCGCCCCATCGTTGGTTGGATGAGCGATCTCGACGCGATGACGCCTGACGACGTGCGGGCCTTTCATCAGCGCTGGTACACGCCGGCCAATGCCGCCCTGGTGGTGGCGGGAGATGTGGATGTGGACAAGGTGCTGGCCCTCGCCCGCAAGTACTACGGCGTGATTCCCGCACGGGCCCTGCCGCCGCGCAAGCCGCGCGAGGAGCCCGCGCAGGCCGGGCCGCGCCGCATGGAGTACCGTGCCGTGGCCGAGCAGGCGATGGTGGCGCTGGTCTACAAGGTGCCGCGCTGGACCGGACTGGCCGATGAAGACCGCGACAACCAGGACGCCCTGGCGCTCACGGTACTCGCGGCCGTGCTGGACGGCTACAGTGGCGCGCGCCTGGACCGCGCGCTGGTTCAGGGTGAGGGCGGCGGACCGCGCGTGGCGGACAGTGCCAGCGCCTCCTATGGCCTGATGGGCCGTGGTCCGCAGGTTTTCACGCTCAGCGCCGTGCCGGCGCGTGGACTGAGTGCCGCTGCCGCCGAGGCGGCCCTCAAGGCCGAAGTGCAGCGGATCGCCCGCGACGGGATCAGCGAGGCCGAGCTGCGGCGCGTGAAGACGCAATGGACGGCTGGTGAGGTGTACAAGCTGGACTCCGTGGTGAACCAGGCGCGCGAACTGGGCAGCTACTGGGTCAATGGACTGGGGCTGGATGCCGCGGCTCGGCTCATGGCCCGTTTGCGCGCGGTCACGGCGGAGCAGGTACAGGCCGTGGCGCAGCGCCATTTCTCCGACGAACAGCTCACGACCGCGGTGCTGGTGCCCGATGCCTCCAGGCGCGACGCATCGCCGACGCGCCCTGCCGGCGCGAGGCCCGCACTCAGCCGGCATTGATGAATGCCTTGCCGATGAACCCCATGCCAACCCACCACCGTTTTGCCCAGCCCAGATGGTGCATCTGGAGCGTTGCTGCCCTCTCCATGTTCTTCTGCGCCCTGGCGCAGGCCGCCATTCCCATTGCGCACTGGACGCATGCCAGTGGTGCGCGCGTCTACCTTGTCGAAAGTCCGCAGATTCCCATGCTCGACGTGCAACTGGATTTCGACGGCGGCAGCCGGCGCGATCCACCCGCCCAGGCCGGCCTGGCCAGCGCCACCGCCGGCCTGCTGTCGGGAGCGGGTGTGAATGCACAGGGCAGGTTGCCCGCCCTGGACGAAAACCAGCTCAGCGAGGCCTGGATGGACCTGGGCGCGCAGTTGGGTGCGCAGGCCGGCAGTGACCGGTTCAGCGTGTCGTTGCGCAGCCTCACCGAGCCCGACCTGCTGGAGCGTGCCGTGGCGCTGGCAGCCCGCCAGTTGGCATCGCCGGCCTGGCCGGACAAGGTCTGGCAGCGCGACCGTGAGCGCATGCTGGCCGCGCTGCGGGAGGCTGAAACCCGACCCGGCACCCATGCTGCGCGGGCTTTCAGCCGAGCCGTGTATGGCAGCCATCCATATGGCTACCAAGTCGAGGCAGACACGCTGCGCGCCATCGAAGTGACGGACATGCAGGCTTTCTACCGCCGGCACGTCAACGCTTGCCGAGCGCAAGTCACGCTGGTGGGGGCAATCAACAGGGCCCGCGCGGACCGCATCGTGGGCCAGCTCATGGCGGCCGTGCAGGCCCATGGCTGCCCGCCTCTGCAGGAAGTGCAGGCAGTTGCTCCACTGACACGCGCGGTGGACGAGCGCATTCCTTTCGACGCCGCGCAGGCCCAGGTGCTCATCGGTCAGCCTGGCATCGCGCGCGACGACCCGGACTTCTTTCCCCTGTTCGTGGGCAACTACATCCTGGGCGGCGGCGGTTTCGTCTCGCGCCTGACCACCGAGGTGCGTGAGAAGCGCGGCCTGAGCTACAGCGTGTACAGCTACTTTTCTCCGGGTCGCCATGCCGGCGCATTCCAGATAGGCCTGACCACGCGGCCTGACCAGGCTGCACTCGCCGTGGATGTGGCCCGTGAGGTGCTGCGCCGCTTCGTCGCCGACGGCCCTACCGAGGCCGAGTTGCAGTCGGCCAAGGACTTCCTCATCAACGGGTTCGCCTTGCGCATAGACAGCAACCGCAAGCTGCTGGACAACGTCGCCAACATCGCCTGGAACGGCTTGCCATTGAACTACCTCGACACCTGGACCGACCGTGTGCGGCAGGTCGGCGTGGCCGATATCCAGCGCGCATTTGCACGCGTGCTCCAGCCGGATCGCCAGGTCACCGTGGTGGTGGGGGCCAAATCTTGAAGGGCCGTGCTTCGCCGCCTCCCCATGAAGTTCGCATCCTGGGCGGTCAGTGGAAGCGCACGCGCTTACCGGTGGCCGACCGGCCGGGTCTGCGTCCCACGCCGTCGCGTGTGCGCGAAACACTCTTCAACTGGCTCGGCCATGACCTCGCTGGCTGGCGCTGTGTCGATGCCTTCGCTGGAACGGGTGCGCTCGGGCTAGAGGCCGCCTCGCGTGGCGCGACCGAGGTGCTTCTCGTCGAGCGTGACCCCGGTCTGGTCGCGGCGCTGAACCAGATCGTGGGGCGCCTCAAGGCCGCCGCCGTTCGCGTGGAGCGCGGCGATGGTCTGGCCGTGCTGCGCCAGCGCGCAGGGCAGCAGCTGGATGCGGTGTTTCTGGACCCGCCTTTCGCCGACGGCCAGAACGATGCCCTGGTGACCGATGCCTTGCGTGCGGCCCGACAGGCTGTGCATGAGCAACACGGGCTTGTCTACCTGGAGGCGCCACGTCCCTGGCTGGAGGACGAACTGGCCCGGCTCGGCCTGCAGGTGCATAGAAAGGGCCAGGCCGGAGCGGTGGCCTTTCACCTGTTGCGGCCATTGCCTGCGCAGTAGAGGCCCGGTTTGGGGCCTCGCGCATAATTCCTGCCATGACCCGAGACACTTCTTCAGGCCGGAACCGCGTGGCGGTCTACAGCGGCACCTTCGACCCGGTCACCCTGGGGCACGAGGACGTGGCGCGCAGAGCCGCGCAACTGTTTGACGAGGTGATCATCGCGGTGGCCATCGCACACCACAAGAAGACCCGGTTCAGCCTGCAGGAGCGCCTGGACATGGTGGCGGAAGCGGCCTCCCGCATGCCGGGGCGCGTGCGCGTGATGCCCTTCGAGGGGCTCATCATGGACTTCTGCCGTGTGCATGGCGCCAGCGCCGTGGTACGGGGCATTCGCAACATGACCGACTTCGACTACGAAGCCCAGATGGCGGCGATGAACCGCAAGCTGCACCCGGCGACCGAGACGGTCTTCCTGCTGCCACAGGCCGAACTGCAGTGCATCTCCAGCACCCTGGTGCGCGAGATATCCCTGCTGGGTGGGGACGTGTCGCAGATGGTGAACGCGTCGGTGGCGGGGCTGCTCAAACCCCGACCCTTGCAGGCCTGAGGGACGGGAGCCGGCCATGGCCCTGATGATCACCGATGAATGCATCAACTGCGATGTGTGCGAGCCAGAGTGCCCGAACCAGGCGATCTATATGGGTGAGGCCATCTACGAGATCGATCCGGCGCGCTGCACCGAATGTGTCGGTCATTTCGACGAGCCGCAGTGCGTACAGGTCTGCCCCGTGAGCTGTATTCCGGTTCACCCCGAGCACATCGAGTCGCGCGAAACCCTTCTGCAGAAATACCGCCGCCTGCAACAGGCCGCTCAGCCCTCTTCACCTGGCGGTGTTCCCCCGTCCGCCTGAGGCGTGGGGCGGGGCGGTTTGGGCCTGGGTGGTTTGCTGGTGTGAATCAGCGCCGTGGCTTTGTCCATCTCCCCTGCGATCAGATGAGGCAGCGCCTTGAGGCTGCGATCCAGCGCCTGGGCAATCGCTATCCGGTCATCGGGTGAGGGTTTCTTCAACACCCAGTTCGCCACCTCGTTCTTGTTGCCGGGGTGGCCGATGCCCACTCGCAGGCGCCAGTAGTCGGGGTTGCCGAGTTGGGCATGAATGTCGCGCAGACCATTGTGGCCGGCATGACCGCCACCGCGTTTGAGCTTGACCTCTCCTGGTGGCAGGTCGAGTTCATCGTGCACCACGAGCACCTCTTCAGGCGCTATCTTGAAGAAGCGTGCCACCGAAGCCACCGACTTGCCCGAGAGGTTCATGAAAGTCTGGGGTTCGACAAGCCATACGTTCTGGCCGTTCACGTTGGCACGCGCGACCAGGCCAAAATGGCCCCGCTCCATCTGCAGCGACACCTTGAGCAGCCGCGCTGCCTCATCCACCCACCAGAAGCCGGCATTGTGGCGCGTCTGTTCGTATTCCGGCCCCGGGTTGCCCAGTCCGGCAATGAGTTTGATCATGGGACGAGATTATCCAACTGCCGAAAACGAAAAAGGCCCGCACGGGGCGGGCCTTCACGAGAAGCCAGCAGGGCTTACTTCTTGCCCTTGCCCTTGGCAGCCTTCTTGTCATCGGCTGCTGCGGCCACGGGGGCTGCCACCACTTCTTCCACCGGCTCCACCACGGACGCCACGGTGATGTTCTTGCGGCCATGCGTCACCAGCTTGATGCCCTTGGCCAGCTTGAGGTCACCGGTGTGGATGGTGGAACCCTTGGTCACGTTGCTCAGATCGACGCTGATGTGCTCAGGCAACTGGGTGGCCAGGCATTCGATTTCGATTTCGGTCAACACATGGTTGATCAGGCACTTGTCTTCCTTGACCGCGGGCGAGTTCTCGGCACCTTCGAAGTGCAGCGGAACCTTCTTGCGCAGGCGGGTCTTCTCGTCCACGCGCTGGAAGTCCACATGCAGCACCAGTGGCTTGTAGGGGTGGTACTGCACATCGCGCAGCAGCACTTTCTGAACCTTGCCGCCGAGTTCCATGTCGAGGATGGAGGCGTGGAAGGCTTCCTTCTTCAGGGCGTGCCACAGGGCGTTGTGATCGAGTTCGATCGGGGTGGCGGTGGTTTCCCCGCCAAACACGATACCGGGCGCGCGACCGGTGTTGCGCAGACGGCGGCTCGCACCCGTTCCCTGCTTGGCGCGCTCAAAAGCGACAAATTGCATGACATTCTCCAGAAGAGGGGTTCCGCGACCAGAACGCCTCAGTTTCAAAAGAGCAACCCCCACCATGGAGGCCGCCCGCTTTTGCTGCCTGTCCGGACAAACTCAGAAGAGGTTGTCCTGGTCGGCAAACAAACTCATGACCGACTCTCCGGAAGCAATGCGCGCGATGGTCTCTGCCATCAGCGGTGCCACGGAAAGCTGGCGGATCTTGGCGCAAGCCTGTGCGGCCTGCGAAAGAGGAATGGTGTTGGTCACCACGACCTCGTCGAGTGCGCTGCCCTTGGCGATGCGCTCGATGGCCGGGCCCGAGAAAATCGGGTGGGTGCAGTACGCATACACGTTCTTGGCACCGCGTTCCTTGAGCACCTCGGCGGCTTTGACCAGGGTACCGGCCGTATCGATCATGTCGTCCATGATCACGCAGTTGCGACCTTCAATATCCCCGATCACGTGCATCACTTCCGACACATTGGCCTTGGGGCGGCGCTTGTCGATGATGGCCATGTCGCAGTTGAGCTGCTTGGCCAGCGCGCGTGCCCGAACCACGCCACCCACGTCGGGAGAGACCACCAGCAGGTCTTCGTAGTTCTTGGTGCGCAGGTCACCCAGCAGCACAGGCGAGGCGTAGATGTTGTCGACGGGTATGTCGAAGAAGCCCTGGATCTGGTCGGCGTGCAGGTCCATGGTGAGCAAGCGGCTCACGCCCACGGTCTGCAACATGTTGGCCACCACCTTGGCGCTGATCGGCACCCGGCTCGAACGGGGGCGGCGGTCCTGGCGCGCGTAGCCGTAGTAGGGGATGACGGCGGAGATGCGCTCGGCCGAGGCGCGCTTGAGCGCATCGACCATGATGAGCAACTCCATCAGGTTCTCGTTCGTCGGCGCGCAGGTGGACTGGATCACGAATACGTGGCGGGCGCGCACGTTCTGCGTGATCTCCACCGTGACCTCGCCATCGGAGAAGCGGCCCACGTTGGCCGAACCCAGTTGCGTGCCCAGATGCTGGGCGATCTCGGAGGCCAGCACCGGGTTGGCGTTGCCGGTGAAGATCATGAAATCCGGGGGCTGAACGTGCATGGTGTTCCCAGCGGTTTGAACGGCGGCCTCTCGGGAGCGCCATCAAAAAAAGGCCATCCGGGGATGGCCGTTCGCATACCTGTATGACTCGAAAAACGGTGGCAGGGGAGGAAGGACTCGAACCCTCGCATGCCGGAATCAAAATCCGGTGCCTTAACCAACTTGGCGACTCCCCTACGCAGGTCGGGCGTTCGGCATGTCACCGTACACCCCACCTCGATATGTCGCAGGTTGCGCAACCACTGCCTGGGCTGCGTGCGTGCCGATTCTAGTCGGTGCACCAGTCGAGCAATGGATGTGCATCCATGTTGGCACACGTCCGGACCGTCCAGCCCTGGGGGGCTTGGGGCAGGTCCATGGCCTGTGCCATATGTGCAAACACCGCGGTTCCCGAACCGGTCATGCGCCCCTGCATACCCAGGCTTGCCAGCCACTGGATGCATTGCCCTATTTCAGGGCAGAGCGCTTGCGCCACGGGTTGGAGGTCGTTGTGCCCGAATTCCAGAAGCTTCCGGATATCAAGCACTTCGTTTTTCACGCCGTGCCCGCTTTCCGGCCCAGCTGAAACCCCTTGTGCAGCATTTGCAGCAAAGCCTTGGATTGTAGCAGTTTTTGTGTCCCGTTTGAGCTCAGGCGCACTGAAGATGCGTTGCGTGGACGCGCCGCCAGGAGGTTTGACCACCACGAAGCGGGCGGGTGGGAGGCTCACCGGCAGGAGCTTTTCGCCCACACCTTCGACCCAGGCGTTGTGGCCGCCGATGAAAAAAGGCACATCCGCGCCGAGTTGCAGGCCGATGGCGGCCAGGTCTTGGCGCCTCAACCCCAATCCCCAGAGGCGGTTGAGCCCCACAAGGGTGCTGGCCGCATCCGATGAGCCTCCCCCCATCCCAGCTTCTGCGGGCAGGCGTTTCTCCAGTCCGATGCGCACTCCCAGGCGGCAGCCGGTGGCCTTTTGCAGGGCTTTGGCTGCTCGCACCGCCAGGTCCTCAGTTGGCAGTGGGATCGAGAGCCCGCCCCCGATGTCTTCCCGGTCAATGGCGCCATCTTGGCGCAGATCGAAGTGCAGGGTATCGCACCAATCGATCAACATGAACACCGATTGCAACTCGTGATAGCCGTCCGCACGGCGGCCGGTGATGTGCAGGAACAGGTTGAGCTTGGCCGGCGCGGGAACGTCCAGCAGGCGCTTCAACGGGGGTGTTTTCATGGTTGGAAAACGATGCGCAACTCGGCGGAGGGCAACGGTTCGGTGCGCCGCGCCATGATGCGGCCCTCTCGGTGGCGCGAAAGATCGGCATGCCAGCCGGGCGCTTCGGCGGGTTGGCCCCGCAGCCAGCCAAACAGTGCGGCCACAGGGACCGCGGTGCCGCTGAGTTCCGTCGTGAGTTCATCCAGCGTGCCACGCCGCGTGACCTGGTTGCCCTGCCGCAACTCTGCGCCGGAGGGGGTCCAACTCACGAGGGCCAGGGTGTTGCCCAGAGGAGAGACCAGTTGCAGCTCCCCGCTGGCCGCCGTGCCCCGCAGGTCGAATCCGGCGGAAAACGATTGCGGTGGCTGGCTGTCCACCTGCAATGCGAGGCGACCGTTCCAGGCTTCTTCACCGGGCCCAGCCGGACGCAGAGGCGTGGCACAGGCGCTGAGCAATGCCGCCAGGAGCAGTGCACTCCAGCCCCAACCTCGACTCATGGCGTGACTTGCAGGCGCTTGAGGGTTCCCTGCAGGGTTTCGTTGTCGGCCGAGAGCAGCAGGCCTTCGCGCCAGACAAGAAGAGCCTGGTCACGTTGTCCCTGAGACCACAGCACTTCGCCCAGGTGGGCTGCTATTTCGGCATCTGGGCGCTTGGAGTAGGCAGCACGCAGAATGCTCAAAGCCCGTGCCGCGTTCCCCATGCGGAATTCCACCCAGCCCAGGCTGTCTTGAATGTAGGCATCTCCAGGCGCGAGCGAGACCGCTTTCTCGATCAGTTGCTTGGCCTCGGGCAGGCGCAGGTTGCGGTCGGCCAGTGAATAGCCCAAGGCGTTGTAGGCGTGGTGATGGTCGGGTTTGGCGGCGATGAGCCGGCGCAGCAAGCGCTCCATTTCGTCGAGGCGGTCGGCTTTCTCGGCCATCATGGCCTGGTCATAGAGGAGGTCTGTGTCGTCAGGGAAGCTGCGCACCCCTTCTCCATAGACTTGGTAGGCCTGTTCGAAGTCCTTGAAGTCGCGCAGCAATTGTGCTTCCGCGATCAGCTTGAGCCGCGCGTCTTCGGGGCGGCGTTCGGGCTGGTTGCGCAACAGCGCGCGGGCTTCGGCCATGCGCCCTTGACGGGCCAGCAATGAGGCGCGGCGAGCCTGCGCGGCCATGATGTCGTCCACATTCTCTATCCGGTCCAGCCAGGCATTGGCCGCAACGAAGTCCTTCTGCTTCTCCGCCACTTGAGCCATCAGCAGATAGGCCTGGGTGAGGCCGCGAGCGGCACGTTCGTCGCCGCTGCGACGGGCCAGGCTCATGTACTTCTGCAAGGACTCGGTCGCGGCAGGCAGCGCGTTGTCCTGCACCTGGAGCGAGGCGAGCAACAGCCAGGGGTCCGCTTGATCGGGTTGGCGCGTGGTCAGGGCTTCGAGCTGGGTGCGCGCTTCGCCATGGCGCTGCAGGTCCATCAGGATGCGCGCGTAGGCAAGCGCCACGGCGATGTCGTCCGACGAGTTGCTGGTGCTCACCAGCAACTGCCTGCGAACCAGGGGTTCTGCATCGGCCTGTCCACGTTCCAGCAGTTCCAGCGCCAGCAGTGCCGGGTAAGGCGACGCGGGGTCCGCTTCATGGCCCTGGCGAGCCGCCGCCAGGGCCTGCGGCAACTGATCCTGGGCCAGGGCCATGCGACCCACGGTGGTCCAGGCCGCGGCGGCCTGTGCCGGTTGTTTCAGCGAAGGCTCCAGGGCTTCTCGCACCACTGCGGCCGCTTGCGCCTTGTCCTGGACGCGGGCGTAGGTCTGGGGGATGGCGTTGATGATGTCGTTGCGCTCGTCCGGGCCCGCTGCCTGCAGAATGGCCTTGAGAACAGGCGCTGTTTCTGCTGGGCGGTTGAGCGCGAGCAGCATCTGCAAGACATAGCGATTGGCCTCCGCATCGGCGGGGGCCTCCTGGGCCCAGGCGCGTGCCGCGCTCAGGGCCGCCTCACCCGAACGGGCTTGCAGCGCAACTTCCACCGCACGGCGGTACAGCGCGGGATCACGCTGCCGCCGCGCGGCATCGAGAATCAGGGAGTAGCCGGCCCCTGGATCGCCACCGCGCACATTCAGTTCGCCCAGCAGCAACTGGTAGAAGAGGGGCGCGTTGAGCGCCGAATTGACCACAGGAGGTTGCGCCACCACCACCGGTGCCGGCGGTGCGGACGCGGGGGCCGGCTGTGCCAACGCGCCGAAGGCCAGGCCAATCAGCCAGGCGGCAAGTGCGGGCCGCATCCAGGTTGGCAAGGCAGGGCGGGGCGCTGTTTTCATCGGATCATGATAATGGAACGTTCTGAGCGAACCTGGGTGTGATCCGAACACCGCTACGGCGTTCCCGCCTATTGCTTCACGTTGTTTGCGCCATGCCTGAATTACCCGAAGTTGAAGTCACCCGCCGCAGTTTCGCCGACCGCATCTCCGGTGCCCGGGTGCAACGTCTGTGGCTGGGCAAGCCACTGCGCTGGCCGCTGGGTTGTGAGCCCGAGGCGCTTGTCGGGCGCGAGGTGCTCCATGTCTCTCGCCGGGGCAAGTACCTGCTGATTCATTTCGATCAGGGCCTGTTGTTGCTGCACCTGGGCATGTCCGGCAGTCTGCAGTTCGCGCCGAACCTGCCGCCAACCGGGGCGCATGACCATTTCGAACTGCACACCAGCCGAGGCGTTCTCCGTCTGCACGACCCGCGGCGCTTTGGCGCCGTTGTCCATGTGCCGTCCCTGGAGGATGCCCGCTCTCGCAAGCTGCTGGATGGGCTGGGTGTGGAACCGCTGGAGGAGGGGGCTTTCGATCCCGTGGCCTTTCACCGTGCTCTGCGCCAGCGTCGCGCCCCCATCAAACAGGTTCTGCTGGGCGGCGACGTGGTGGTCGGGGTGGGCAACATCTACGCCTCTGAGGCCCTGTTCATGGCCGGGATCCGTCCCACATTGCGTGCGGACCGCCTGAGCGGAGCGCGTGCGGCGAAGCTGCACGCGGCCATCGTCTCGGTACTGCAGCGCGCGGTGGCGTTGGGGGGAAGCACCCTGCGCGACTTTTCCAGCGCGCAAGGGCAGAGCGGCTATTTCCAGCTCGATGCCATGGTGTACGGCCGTGAAGGAATGCCCTGCAGGGTCTGCGAAACACCGGTCCGATCGATCCGTCAAGGGCAGCGGTCGACCTTCTTTTGTCCGGTGTGCCAGCGGTCTTGACGGGCCGGCTGTCGGGCTCAGAGACCGGTCGGTTTTCAGCGTGAACCCGATGCTATATTGACCGATTCACAGACAATCGGGCTTATGAGTTTCAATCAGGATTTCGAGCAGCACGGGATATGGCGCAAGCAGTTTGCCTTGCGCCTGAAGCTGCTTTCCGAGTGGCTGGTCGATCACGATCTCATGGAACCCGGTCTGCGTGAACGGCTGGACCAACTGCACGCCCAGGTGAAGAACGACAAGATCACGGTGGCGTTCGTGGCCGAGTTCTCGCGCGGCAAGTCCGAGTTGATCAACGCCATCTTCTTTGCTGGCTATGGCCGGCGCATCATGCCCGCGAGCGCGGGACGCACCACCATGTGCCCAACCGAGCTGGGGTACGACGCCGAGGTGCCTCCGTGCCTGCGCCTGCTCCCGATCGAGACCCGCCTGCAGCCGCAGTCCCTGCTGGACTGGCGGCACGCGCCGGACAAATGGGAGCGTGTCGATCTGGACGTAACAGACCCCAAACAACTCGCGCGCGCCATTCAGAAGGTTGCCGAAGTGCGACGCGTGACGCAGGCCGAAGCCGCCGCGTTGGGTTTCTGGCACGACGAGATCCCTGAGGACAACCCGCTGCCCGGACCGGACGGCCTCATCGAGGTGCCGCGCTGGCGCCATGCGCTCATCAACATGGCCCACCCATTGCTCAAGCAAGGGCTGGTGATTCTGGACACACCCGGGCTCAATGCCATCGGTGCGGAACCTGAACTCACGGTGAGCCTGTTGCCGCAAGCCCATGCCGTGGTGTTCATCCTCGCGGCGGATACCGGTGTCACCAAATCGGATCTGACCATCTGGCGCCAGCACCTCTCGGTGCTCGGCGATGGGCGGGAGGCGCGCCTGGTCGTGCTCAACAAGATCGACACCATGTGGGATGCGCTCAGTTCGCCTGAGCAGATTCAGATGCAGATTGCGTCCCAGCGCACCGACTCGGCGGAAATTCTGGGCCTGTCGCCGCGCCAGGTGCTGGCGGTGTCGGCTCAGAAGGGGCTGCTCGCCAAGGTCAGCCGCGACAAGAAATTGCTGGAGGCGAGCAACCTGCTGGAGTTGGAGACTGCCCTGGGCGTGGATCTGCTGGGACAGCGGCGACGTATCCTGGGTGCGGCGGTGGCCTCTGGCATCCAGGCACTGCGCAGCGAGGCCGGCCGTATGGTGCACACGCGTGCCCGTGACCTGGTGGAGCAAATCCAGGAGCTGGACGGCCTGCGTGGCAAGAACGCGGGTGTCATCAAGCAGATGCGGTTGCGCATCGAGCAGGAGCAGGCCGACTTCGATGCCAGTGGTGCCAAGATCCAGGCCGTGCGTTCGGTCCACCTGCGCTTGCTCAAGGACCTGTTCGCGCTGCTGAGTGCAACCCATCTCAAGACCGAGGTGGGCACGCTGGGCAAGACGCTCAAGCAACCAGGCATCAAACTCGGCGTGCGCCGGGCTTACGACCAGACCTTTGACCGGCTGCGCGCCGACATGATCAAGGCCGACCGCATGGCTGGAGACATACAGTCCATGCTGGAAGGGAGCTTCAAGAACCTGAATGCGGAGTACGGCTTCTCGCTGCAGGCGCCTTCTCCGCCTCGGCTGGGACAGTACGTGAAGGACCTCGACCTGATCGAGAAAAGCCATCTGCAGTACCTCAGCCTGGGCAATGCGCTGCGCCTGGCGCAACCGGAGTTTGCCGAGCGCCTGGCAAGGGCCCTCATGAGCCGCTTGCGCGTGGTCTACGACACCGCGGTCAACGAGGTTGAGCTGTGGAACAAGTCGGCTGCTGCGCAGCTCGATGCGCAACTGCGCGAGCGCCGCCGCAACTTCAGCCGCCGCATCGAGGCGGTGTCCCGCATCCAGCAGGCCGCCAGCGGCCTGGACGAGCGCATCCGCGAACTGCAAGTGCACCAGGCCACGCTCCACCAGCTCGATGCCAAGCTGGTGGAGCTGACCGAGCACCTGCTCGCCACGCCCGAGGACGAACCTGCAGAAGCCCTGGCGGCATGAGCGCCGCCCGGCCGTCCCGAAGGCGCTCGCGCCCGCAGCACGCAGTGCGGAGGGCCATTCCATGAGCGCCGCCCGGCCGTTCCGAAGGCGCTCGCGCCCGCAGCACGTGGTGCGAGAAGGCGCCCAATGACCACGGTTGTGCCACCGGCCGCGGCGCTCCCGCTGGCGTTTGCGCCGCGCCTGATCGACTGGCAACGCCGCGCGGGCCGGCATGGCCTGCCTTGGCAGGGCACGCGTGATCCGTACCGTGTCTGGCTTTCGGAAATCATGCTCCAGCAGACACAGGTCAGTACCGTGCTGGCTTACTTCCCGCGTTTCCTTGCCCGCTTCCCCGACGTGAAGACGCTGGCCGAAGGTGCTCCGGACGAGGTCATGGCACTCTGGAGTGGCTTGGGCTACTACAGCCGGGCGCGCAACCTGCATCGTTGCGCACAGCAGGTGATGACCGCGCACGGTGGGGCATTTCCCCGCACGGCCGAAGCCTTGCAGACGCTGCCGGGCATCGGCGCATCCACGGCTGCGGCCATTGCGGCTTTTTGCCATGGCGAACGGATATCCATCCTCGACGGCAATGTGCGCCGGGTGTTGGCCCGCCTGTTGGCCTTCGAGGGTGATCTGTCTCAGGCGGCACCCCAGCGCGAGCTCTGGGGGTTGGCTCAGGCCCTGCTGCCTTCCGCGCCCACAGCGGATGACATGACGGCCTACACCCAGGGACTCATGGACTTGGGGGCCACCCTGTGTCACCGCTCCCGCCCGGATTGCACCGGCTGCCCCGTGCAGGTGCTGTGCAAAGCCCATGCTATGGGGGAACAAACCCGTTTTCCGGTGAAGACGCGGCGTCTGCAGCGGCGTTTTGAACGCTGGTGGCTGCTGCTCTTGCGCGATCGCCACAGCGCTGGTACCCGCTTCTGGTTGGAGCGGCGCCCCGCGCCAGGCATCTGGGCGGGGCTTTACTGTCCACCCGTGTTCCGCGAGGAAGAAGCGTTGCGTGCGTCGCTGCCCTCGTCGCTCGCTCCCCGGTTACAGGCACTGGATCCGGTCTCTCATGCGCTGACCCATCGGGAACTGCGCCTGCAGCCCATGCTGCTGGATGTCGTGGACCCGCTCGCGGCCCTCGTGGACCGCGAACAGGATGGCATTTGGGTGGCGGACGCGGCTTTGGCCTCGCACGGATTGCCCGCGCCGGTGCGCGTCCTGCTCCAGCAACTCAGCTAGCGCTGGGCCAGCCGTCGATCTCGCGGTGGCGAACGCGGGTGGACCATTCGCCGCGGAAAGCCTGGGCCAACTGTTCGGCCAGGTAGACGGAGCGGTGCTGGCCTCCGGTGCAGCCGATGGCCACCGTCACGTAGCTGCGGTGGTCGTGCACCATCTGCGGCAACCAATGGCGCAGAAAGCCGGTGATCTGCTGCTCCATTTGACCCACGTCCGCCTGTGCGGCCAGGAAGTCGGCTACGGGCCGATCGCGTCCACTCAGAGGACGCAACTCCGGCTCGTAGTGCGGGTTGGGCAGCATGCGCACATCAAACACGAAATCGGCGTCCATGGGCACGCCGCGCTTGAAGGCAAACGACTCGAACACCAGCGTCAGCGGGGCCCGCGCGGCACCCAGCAACTCCTTGATGTGGCTGCGCAGGCGGGTTGGACGGATCAGGCTGGTGTCGATGACCAAGGCCTGTTCGCGCAATTCGGCCAGCAAATCGCGCTCGTGTTCGATCGCATCGACGAGCGCGCGATGTTGGTCGTGCGTCTGCCGCAGAGACAACGGATGCAGGCGTCGCGTTTCCGAGAAGCGGCGCACCAAGGTCTCGGTGGTGGCATCCAGGAACACCGTGGTCAGATGCACGGGCTGCTCGGTGTTCTCTTGCAGACGTGCCAGACGGCGCGGCAGGCCAGGCAGCGAAGCGGCGCTGCGAACGTCCATGGCAATGCCCACCTTGGAGGCTTGGTGGTTGCGTTCCAGCTCGATGAACGACTCCAGCAACTCCGGGGGTAGGTTGTCCACGCAATAAAAGCCGACATCTTCCAGCGCTGTGAGCGCCACGGACTTGCCGGAGCCGGACATTCCGGTGATCAGCACCAGTTGGGTAGGGGTGACGGGATCGCTGTTCATGGCGAGTCAAACCGCGAGCAGTTCGCGCGCATGCGCGAGCGAGATTTCCGATTGTTCGCCGCCGCCCAGCATGCGGGCCAACTCGCGAACGCGTGCCTCCTGGTCGATCGAAGTCACTGTGCTCAGTGTCTGCCGTCCGGCAGATTGTTTGCTGACCAGCAGATGGTGGTCTGCGCAGGCGGCCACTTGGGGCAGATGGGTGACGGCCAACACCTGTCTGTCCTGGCCCAACTGCCGCAGCAACTGGCCGACGGTGTGCGCCACGGCACCACCGATGCCCGAGTCCACCTCGTCGAAGATCAGCGTCGGGGCGTGGCCCAGGCGGCTGGTGACCACCGAGATGGCCAGCGCGATGCGAGAAAGCTCTCCACCCGAAGCCACCTTGCCCACCGGCTTGGGCGTGGCACCGGCATGGCCGGCGACCCTGAACTCCACCTGCTCGGCGCCATGGGCCTGGGGTTCGTCCAGCGGCAGCAGCGCCACCTCGAACGCGCCACCCTGCATGCCCAAGGTCTGCATGGTCTGCGTGACGGCCTTGGAAAGCCGGGGGGCCGCCTTCTGCCGTTCACGTGAGACCTGTTGCAGCGTCGTCGCAAAGGCCTTCCAGGCGGCGCGCTCGGCCTTCTCCAGGGCAGCCAGGTCGAGTGCCTGGTCGATGTCTGCCAGTTCGCGTTGCCATTGGACATGCACGTCGGCCAGTTCCTCGGGGGTACGCCGATAACGGCGCGCCAGTGACACCCAGAGCGAGAGGCGCTGGTCGAGCGCTTCCAGGCTCGCGGGATCCTGGTCGGCGTGGCGTACGTATTGGTTCAGATCGTGCACCGTGTCCTGCACTTGGGCCAGCGCCGTTTCCAGGGCTTCGATCGCGCTGCTGAACCGAGGTTCGATGCCGGCCTGGGCCTGCAAAGCAGCCAGCGCACGGTGCACCAGGGCGGCCGCGTTGTCGTCGGCTTCATCCAGGGCGTGTATCGCGGTCTGCGCGGCCTCTTGCAAGGTTTGGGCATGCGCCAGTCGGCTGTGCTGGGTGTTGAGTTCGCCCCATTCACCTGCCTGTGGGGCGAGTTTGTCGAGCTCCGCGATCTGCCAGGCCAGGCGCTCGCTTTCCTGTTGCAGGGAGGCTTGCCGTTCGCTGGCGGCCTCCAGCGCCTTGCGCCGCTGGCGCCAGTCCGTCCAGGCCTTGGATGCCGGCGCGGTGTCGATGCCCGCATAAGCGTCCAGGAGTTCCCGCACGGCGTCGGCGCGGGTCAGGCTCTGCCAGGCGTGCTGGCCATGGATGTCCACCAGACTGTCGGCCAGTGTCTTGAGCTGCGCCACAGTGGCAGGGCTGCCGTTGATCCACGCGCGGCTGCGACCTTCGGCATCGACCGTTCTGCGCAGCAGCAGGCTGTCCTCGGAAGCGAAACCCTGCTCTTCCAGCCAGGCGCCCAGGCTGGTGGGGCTGTCAAATTCGGCCGTGACCTCGCACCGGGTGGCTCCTTCGCGCACCACGCCGCTTTCCGCCCGTGCGCCCAGCGCGAGTTGCAGGGCGTCGATCAGGATGGATTTGCCCGCGCCCGTTTCTCCCGTGAGCACGCCGAAGCCCTGTTGCAGCTCCAGGTCAAGGGACTGCACGATGACGAAATCTCGCAGAACGATGCGGCGAAGGCTCATGGCGGGAGAAGCGGCGGCGGAGACGATGCTGAAACGGGATCCGCTATTGTGCCGGGGCTTTCAAGCGCCTTCGTTCCAATGCAGCTTCTTGCGCAAGGTGTCGAAGTAGTTCCAGCCTACCGGGTGCAGGAGGCGCAGGGCGTGCTCCGAGCGGCGCACGACGATGCGGTCACCGTGCAGCAGCGACGTCAGCGACTGCATGTCGAAGTTCGCGCTCGCATCGCGCCCGGAGACGATCTCCACCGCGATCTCGCAGTCCGACGGCAACACCACCGGCCGGTTGGACAGGGTGTGTGGCGCGATCGGCACCATCACCCAGCCACCGAGCGCCGGGTGCAGCATCGGGCCACCGGCCGACAGGGCGTAGGCCGTGGAGCCCGTGGCCGAGGCGATGATCAGGCCGTCGGCGCGCTGGTTGGCCACGAAGTGGCCGTCTACCTCCACGCGCAGCTCGATCATGCTGGCCGCGCCACCCCGGTTGACCACCACATCATTCAACGCGGTGGCCTCGAACACGCACCGGCCATCGCGCCAGACCGAAGCGGCGATCAGCGCGCGCGGATCTTCCTCGAATTCGCCGCGCAGGATGGGGCGCAGCTTGTCCTGGTAGGCATCGAGCGCGATGTCGGTGATGAAGCCCAGGCGGCCCTGGTTGATCCCGACCAGCGGCAGACCGTAGCGCGCCAACCTGCGGCCAAAGCCCAGCATGGTGCCGTCGCCCCCCACGACCAACGCCAGATCGCAGGAGCGGCCCATGGCCGCCACGTCCAGCGCCGGGTACTGCAGCAGGCCTGTGTTGAGGGCCGTTTCCTGTTCCAGGGAGACATCGCAGCCCTCCTGGTGCAGAAAATGCGCGATGTCGTCCACGGCGTGGCGGGCACCGGGGGCCTGGTACTTGCCCACGATGACGACGTGAGCGAACCTCAGCGGCCGGTTCTTGCGCGAGGGTTTGACAGAGGTCTCGTCGGGCATGGTCATCGGCAAATTACAACATAGCCGGTCCGTGGGAGATTGCCTGTTAACCCTTGTTTTTCCAAGACCGGAAAACGGCATCCTTCCGTAAAATGCCCTCATGTTGGATGAACGCGCCAAGCTGCTTCTCAAGACCCTCGTTGAGCGCTACATCGCCGACGGGCAGCCGGTCGGCTCGCGCACCCTGGCCAAGGCGGCCGGCATGGAACTCTCGCCGGCGACCATCCGCAATGTGATGAGCGATCTGGAGGACCTGGGCCTCATCGCCAGTCCGCATACCTCCGCTGGCCGCATCCCCACCGCGCGCGGCTACCGGCTTTTCGTCGACACCATGCTCACAGTGCGCCGGGAAGTGATTCAGCCGGTGCCTGACATCGCCGGGCCGGCCATCGAATCGGGTCAGCCGCATCGGGTCATCAGCCATGCCGCACAGATGCTTTCCAGCCTGTCGCAGTTCGTGGGGGTGGTGATGGCGCCGCGACGGGCCTCGGTCTTTCGCCATATCGAGTTCCTGAGCCTGTCCGAGCGGCGCGTGCTGGTGATCATCGTCTCGCCCGATGGCGAGGTGCAGAACCGCATCATCCACACCCAGGTCAATTTTGCCCAGCCGCAGTTGCTGGAAGCCGCCAACTTTCTCAACACCCATTACTCCGGTCTGACCATGGAGGCTGTACGCGAGCGCCTCAAGACGGAGGTCGAGGCACTGCGCGGGGAGATCGCCGAGCTGATGAAGGCCGCGGTCGACATCGGCAACGAAGGGCGGGCCGCCGCCGAAGACGTGGTGGTGTCGGGCGAGCGGAACCTGCTTTCCGTCAGCGAGTTTTCCAGCGACATGGACAACCTGCGGCGCATGTTCGATCTGTTCGAGCAGAAAACCCAACTGATCCGCCTGCTGGACGTTTCCGCACAGGCGGATGGTGTGCGTATCTATATTGGCGGTGAAAGTCAGGTCGTCCCCTATGAAGACTTGTCGGTCGTCACCGCGCCTTACGAGGTCGACGGCCAAGTGGTGGGTACGCTGGGCGTGATCGGTCCTCAGCGCATGTCCTACGAACGCATGATCCAGATCGTGGACGTGACGGCCAAGCTGGTGGGCAACGCGCTGAGCCACCACCCGAAGTAGGTGCATCCTCGCGGGCCCCTACAATCCCGGCTCCGGGCCGTTAGCTCAGTTGGTCAGAGCAGAGGACTCATAATCCTTTGGTCGTTGGTTCAAGTCCAACACGGCCTACCAACACCGAAAAAGCTGCTACAATGCAAGGCTTCGCGGCTGTAGCTCAGTTGGATAGAGTACTTGGCTACGAACCAAGGGGTCGTGGGTTCGAATCCTGCCAGCCGCGCCAAACCAGAAGCCCGCAGCCACAAGCTGCGGGCTTTTTCTTTGTTGTCGCGCGTGCTGTTGTCGCGCGTGCAATAGCGACCCGTCAGTCATGAGCAAGGCTTTTACCCGCGAGAGCGACGACGCAGGCGACGAGGAGGAGGATGCGGCCGCGGCAGCCCCTGCGCCCGGTGGCAAGAACTACCTCACGCGGGCCGGCTACGACCGGTTGCGCACGGAGCTCCTCCATCTGATCGACGATGAACGGCCAAAGATCGTGGACATCGTGCACTGGGCTGCCAGCAACGGCGACCGGTCGGAGAACGGCGACTACCTCTACGGCAAGAAGCGTCTGCGCGAGATCGATCGCCGCATCCGTTTCCTCACGCGCCGGCTGGAGATCGCCGAGGTGGTGGATGCGTCTCAGCACCACGGCAGCGACCAGATATTCTTCGGCGCCACCGTCACCTACGCGGATCCGTCAGGGACGGAGACCACCGTGACCATCCTGGGCGTGGATGAGGCGGACAGTGCAAATGGACAGATCAGTTGGGTGTCGCCTGTGGCGCGTGCCTTGTTGAAGGCGCGCACGGGGGACGCGGTGCGCCTAGTCGTGCCAGGCGGGGAGCAGGAGATCGAGATCCTGGATGTGCGGTACCCGGCCGCCTGACGACCGGCTGCTCAGGGCTTGAAGCGCTGGGCCTTGATGACCGAGGTGGTGCGCTTGAGGCTGCGAAGCACGTCCGCCAGGTGCTGGCGGTCTCGCACCGCAACCGTGAATCGGATGTCCGTGGCGGTCTGCGCGGGCTCGTCGCCCATGTCCACGTGGGTGATGTCGGCTTCGGCCGCGGCAATGGCGGTGGCCACGCGTGCCAGCACGCCTTTGCCATTGGTCACCGTCACCACCACCGTGGTCTCGAAGGAGCGCACCGGCTCGTCGGCCCATTCGACTTCCAGGAAGCGCTCGCTGTCGCGCAGCATCAGGCGCTTGCTCACCGGGCAGTCTTCCGAATGCACCACGAGGCCTTCACCTCGGCCCAGATAGCCCACGATGCGGTCACCCGGAATGGGTTTGCAACACGGCGCGTATTGCACCGACATGCCTTCGCTTCCATCCAGCGTCACCACGCCCTGGGAGACGGATTCGTCGAGACCGCTGGCGTAACGCTCGGTGCTGATCAGCAGGGCATCGGGTTTGAGACCGGTTTCGGAGAGCAGCACCGCCAGCTTCTTGGCCACCATGCCGGCGATGCGCTTGCCCATGCCGATGTCGGAAAGCAACTCGTCGCGCGACCTGTTGCCGGTAAAGCGCAGCAGTTTCTCCCAGGTGGCCGCATGGCTGCCGTCTTCGGCGGGCAAGGTCGAAATGCCCTCTGAGCGCAGCGCCTGGCTGAGCATGCGTTGCCCGAGGTCTTGCGACTTCTCGTGCGCCACGGTCTTGAGATAGTGGCGGATCTTGGAGCGCGCCCGCCCGGTCTTGACGAAAGACAGCCACGCCGGATTGGGTTCGGCGTTGTCCGCGGTGACCACCTCCACCACGTCGCCGTTGGTCAACTCCGTGCGCAGCGGCCGCTGCTCCCCGTTGATGCGCGCGGAGACGGTGTGGTTGCCCACGTCGCTGTGGATCGCGTAGGCAAAATCCATCACGGTGGCGCCGCGTGGCAGTGCCATGATCTTGCTCTTGGGTGTGAACACATAGACCGCGTCAGGGAAGAGATCGATCTTGATGTGGTCCCAGAACTCGGATGCATCGTGCGTTTCCTGCTGGATATCCAGCAGCGACTGCAGCCACTGCGTGCCCAGCCGCTGGGACATGTCGCTGCCCGGCTCGCTGGCCTTGTAGAGCCAGTGCGCTGCCACACCCGATTCCGCCACCACATCCATGGCGTGTGTGCGCAACTGGAACTCGATGTTGGTGCCGAACGGCCCGATCAGCGTGGTGTGCAGCGACTGGTAGCCGTTGACCTTGGGAATGGCCACGTAGTCACGGAACTTGCCGGGCAGCGGCTTGTAGAGCTGGTGCAGGATGCCCAGACCGGTGTAGCAGTCGTTCAACTCGGGCACGACGATGCGGAAACCATAGATGTCGGTGACCTGCGAGAAGGACAGGTGCTTGCTGTCCATCTTGCGGTACACGGAGTAGAGCGTCTTTTCCCGGCCCACGATACGCACCGCCATGCCGTGGCGCACGAATTCGGCCTCCACCTCACGCTGTACACGCGCGATCAGGTCGCGCCGGCGCGTGCGCGACTTGTTCAATGCCTTGGCGAGTACCTCATAGCGCCACGGGTGCAGGAAACGGAAGGCCAGGTCCTGCAGTTCCCGGTAGGTGAAGTTCAGGCCCAGCCGGTGCGCGATGGGGGCATAGATCTCCAGTGTTTCGCTGCTGATGCGCTGCCACTTGGAGCGTGGCATGTCTCCCATGGTGCGCATGTTGTGGGTGCGGTCGGCCAGCTTGATCAGGATGACGCGCACGTCCTTGGCCATGGCCAGCAACATCTTGCGGAAGGACTCGGCCTGGTTTTGCTCCCGGGTGTCGAACTCCAGCTTCTCCAGCTTGGTGAGGCCATCGACCAGCTCCGCCACGGGCGCTCCAAAGCGTTCCACCAACTCCTGCTTGGTGACCCCGCAGTCCTCGATGGCATCGTGCATCAGAGCCGCCATCAATGCCTGTGCGTCCAGTTTCCATTCGGCGCATTGCGCCGCCACGGCAATGGGGTGCGTGATGTAAGGGTCGCCGTTCTTGCGCAACTGGCCCAGGTGGGCTTCATCCGCGAATCGGTAGGCCTGACGAATGCTCTCGATGTCGGCCGCACCCAGGTAATCCAGCTTCCCCAGGAGCGCGGCGAAACTGGCCGCCGCGGCACTGGCAGCCGGGTTGGCCTGGTCGGTAGGAGCAGAAAGGGTACCGTTGTCAGCGGTCGGCATCATCCCGGTACTTTAGCGCGAGACGCCGGAACATGTCGGATAGGGGCTCCAGACGAAAAAAAACACCGCGATGCGGTGTTTCTCTTCAATGGGTCTGCAGGCGGTTGCTGCTCAGACCGGCACCTTCTTGAGCATCTCCAGACCCACCTTGCCTTCAGCGATCTCGCGCAGGGCGGTCACACCGGGCTTGTTCTTGCTTTCGATCTTGGGGGCATGGCCCTGGCTCAGCATGCGCGCACGGTAGGTGGCGGCCAGCACCAGTTGAAAGCGGTTGGGGATCTTTTCCAGACAATCTTCGACGGTGATGCGGGCCATGGTCTTGCTCCGGGCTTGAACGGTGGATTCAGAGGATGTTGAGCGCCTTGAAGGTATCGCTGCGGGCGATGCGCTGGGCGGCAAACTTCAGCCGCTGGGCGTGGACGATGGCTTTGAGGTCAAACAAAGCCCGCTCGAACAACTCGTTGATTATAACGAAGTCGAATTCCTTGGCATGGAGCATCTCGCTGGCTGCGTTCTGCAGCCGCAGCTCGATCACTTCGGCGCTGTCCTCAGCCCGGCGCTCCAGCCGGGAGCGCAGCTCCTCCCAACTGGGTGGCAGGATGAAGATGAGCACCGCGTTCGGAAAGATCCGCTTGACCTGAATGGCACCCTGGAAGTCGATTTCCAGCACCACGTCGGCACCTTGCGCCATGCGCTGTTCGATGGCCATCTTGGATGTGCCGTAGCGGTTGCCATGCACCAGGGCCCATTCCAGGAAGGCGTCCTGCAGGACCATCTGGTCGAAGGTTTCCTTGCTGACAAAGTAGTACTCACGGCCATGCAGCTCCTGGCCGCGCGGTGCGCGCGTGGTGTGCGATACCGAAGGAACCACACGGGAATCCAGCTCCATCAGGGCCTTGACCAGGCTGGATTTGCCGGCCCCGCTCGGGGCCGCGACGACAAACAGGTTTCCGGGGTAGTCCATAGTCATTCGATGTTCTGCACCTGCTCGCGCATCTGTTCGATCAGCACCTTCATGTCCACCGAAATGCGGGTCAGTTCCAGGTTCGATGACTTGGAGCCCAGGGTATTGGCTTCCCGGTGCAACTCCTGGATCAGGAAGTCCAGCCGTTTGCCGACTTCCGTGCCCTTCTTGATCAGACGCTCGATTTCGGAGAGGTGCGAGTCCAGGCGGGTCAGCTCCTCGGCCACGTCGATGCGAATGGCGAAGGCGGTGGCTTCGGTGAGGGCCCGGTCCTGAGCCATGTCGGAGGCGATGGCCTGGTTTGACGCGCCGGCGCCACCCGCGCTCAGGGCCTCATTCCAGCGGTCCAGGAAGCGCTGGCGCTGCTGTTCGACGAGCTGCGGGACCAGGGGCTGGGCATCTTTGACGAGTTGCCGCAGCTGTCCGATGCGGTCCAGTAGCATGGTGGCGAGCCGCTTGCCCTCGCGTTCACGGGCCCCGACCAGACCGTCCAGTGCGGTCTGCGCCAACTGAACCAGAGACTCACTGAGGTTGCCCGTGTGGGCCTGCTGGCGCGAGGTGATCTGGATCACTTCAGCCACCGACAGCGGCGCTGCGGCAGGCAGCCAACTGCGCACGCTGTCCTGAAGGCTGACCAGGCGTTGCAGGTCTTGCGCACTGGGAGGACGGGGCAGGTTGTCGGCGCGGCCTTCGACCCAGCCGCGCACTTCCACCTTGCCGCGCTTGAGACGCGTGCCCAGCAGCTCGCGCAGCGCCGGTTCGTTGGCGCGCAACTCGTCGGGCAGCTTGAAAACGAGATCGAGGAAACGGCTGTTGACCGAGCGGATTTCCAGGCCCAGGCCGGGTCCGGATTCGCGTGCCGTCTCGCCTGAGCCAGTGGCTGCGGGCCCGCCCAGCTGGGCCGTGGCGTAGCCGGTCATGCTGTAAACTGGCATTGAACTGTGCCCCATCGGGTTGAGTGGTCCAAAACGAGGCGTTCCGGAAACCAACCGAATTATGTCAAAGGTCAAACCCGCTCCGCTGCCGCCAGATACCGTGATTGGCGGCTACCGCATTGTTCGCAAGCTCGCAGCAGGCGGTTTCGGGGTGGTGTATCTGGCCGTGGACACGGAAGGTCAGCAGGTCGCGGTGAAGGAGTACCTGCCGTCCTCGCTGGCCACGCGGGCGCCGGGCGAGCTGCTGCCGCAGGTTCAACCCGAGAAGCTGTCGCTCTACCGGCTGGGCCTCAAGAGCTTCTTCGAGGAGGGCCGCGCTCTGGCGCAGATTTCCCACCAGTCGGTGGTGAGCGTGCTCAACTTTTTCCGCGAAAACGAGACCGTTTACATGGTCATGAACTTCCTGGAGGGCGCCTCCCTTCAGGAATTCATCATCACCGCGCGGGAACAGAAGAAGCAGAAAGTGTTCCGCGAGTCCACCATCCGCTCGCTCTACGACGAGGTGCTGCGCGGGCTGCGCATCGTGCATCAGCACAAGATGCTGCACTTGGACATCAAGCCCGCCAACATCTTCGTGACCGACGACAACCGCGCCGTGCTGATCGACTTTGGCGCCGCGCGCGAGGTGCTGAGCAAGGAAGGCAACTTCATCCGTCCGATGTACACGCCAGGTTTTGCCGCGCCCGAGATGTACCGGCGTGACTCTTCCATGGGGCCGTGGACGGACATCTACGCGATCGGCGCCTGCATCTACGCCAGCATGCAAGGCTATCCGCCCAACGATGCGCCGCAGCGGCTGGAAAAAGACCGTCTCTCGCTCGCGCTGTCCCGCCTGCGGGGGGTCTACTCCGACAACCTCATCGAGGTGGTGGAGTGGTGCATGTCGCTGGACCCGCTCTCAAGGCCGCAGTCGGTGTTTGCGCTCCAGAAGGAACTCAGCCGCGAAACAGAGCGCAGCTACACCAAGCTCACCGTGGCCGAAAAAATGCGGCTGCAGTTCGACAACATCGTGTCGGACAACAAGAAGGCCATGCGCAAGTCCACCGCCGCGGGCACCAAGTTTCGATGAAGTTCTCGGTCTACCAGATCAGCCGTCAGGGAGGTCGGGAGCGGAACGAGGACCGCATGGGCTATGCCTACACGCGCGAGTCCGGGCTGTTCGTGCTGGCCGATGGCATGGGTGGGCATCCCGAAGGCGCGATGGCGGCCCAGCTCGCGTTGCAGACCTTCTCCGCCTACTTCCAGAAGGCAGCGAATCCCACCGTCAAGGAGGTGCCGGAATTCCTCTCCAGTGCCCTGATGGCAGCGCACCACCAGATCATTCGCTACGCGGCGGAAAAAGGCATGCTGGACACGCCCCGCACCACGCTGGTGGCGGCTGTCATGGAGCGCGGCCATGTGCACTGGGTGCACTGTGGTGACTCGCGCCTCTACGTGGTGCGCCATGGCCAGTTGCTGACGCGCACGCGAGACCATTCCTACATGGAGCAGCAGGCCCACTTGGGGCGCTCTACGGACCACATCAACCGCAACATTCTGTTCACCTGCCTGGGGTCGCCGGCCAAGCCGGTGTTCGACCTCTCGGGTCCCGTGCTGTTGCAGCAGGGTGACCGTGTACTGCTGTGTTCGGACGGCCTGTGGGGCACGGTGGCCGACGAGGAAATCACCGCTGAACTCTCGCGGCATCCGCTGGAGCATGCGGTGCCCGAACTGGTCGAGATGGCGCTCAAGCGTGGCGGGCCGCGCTGCGACAACGTGACCGTGCTGGCCATGGAGTGGGAAACCGCCGACGAATTCCAGGCCACGCGGGTCTCCACCGAGGACATCGAGGATGGCGTTTTCGCCTCCACCATCCAGTCCGGCGTGCCGGATCCGAGCATCGAGGACATGGACGATGCAGCGATCGAACGCTCGATCGCCGAGATCAATGCCGCGATCCGCCGCACGGCCGAACGCAATCTCTGACATATTCCGCGTGCGTCGAGCCTGGTGTCTCCAGTGCGCGTCGCGGTGCGTATCCATCAAGCAGGTTCCAACATGAGTGATTTCTCCCGACCAGGCCAACGGGCTGCCGATGCCTTGCGCCCCGTGCGCATCACGCGCCACTACACCATCCACGCCGAGGGATCGGTGCTGATCGAGTTCGGGCACACGCGCGTGCTGTGCACCGCTTCCGTGGAAGAGAAAGTGCCGCCGCACAAGCGGGGCAGCGGCGAAGGCTGGGTGACGGCCGAATACGGCATGCTGCCGCGCGCCACGCACACCCGCAGTGACCGCGAAGCCGCGAAGGGCAAACAGAGCGGCCGCACGCAGGAAATCCAGCGTCTCATTGGCCGCTCGATGCGGGCGGTGTTCGATCTCAAGGCGCTGGGGGAGCGCACCATTTCGCTTGACTGCGACGTGATTCAGGCCGATGGGGGCACCCGCACGGCCGCCATCACGGGGGCGTTTGTCGCCGCGCACGACGCGGTATCCCGTTTGCTGGCCAGTGGCAAGCTGGCGGCCTCGCCGATACGCGATCACGTGGCTGCGATCTCGGTGGGCATTCTGCAAGGCGCGCCGCTGCTGGACCTGGAGTATGTGGAGGATTCGGCCTGCGACACCGACATGAACGTGGTGATGACCGGCGCCGGCCATTTCGTGGAGGTCCAGGGCACGGCCGAGGGGGCTGCCTTTACGCGCCGCGAAATGGATACGCTGCTGTCCCTGGCGGAGAAGGGCATTGGCGAACTGATCGCGCTGCAACGCCAGGCGCTGGCCCAGGGATGAAACTGGTTCTCGCCTCCAACAACCCGGGCAAGCTGGCCGAGCTGCAGGCCTTGTTCGCTCCGCTGGGTGTTGAACTGGTCCGTCAGGCCGAGCTCGGCATTCCTGAAGCGCCGGAGCCGCACCGCACCTTCGTGGAGAACGCCCTGGCCAAGGCACGCCATGCCGCGCGCGAGAGCGGGCTGCCCGCGCTCGCGGACGACGCGGGGCTTTGTGTGGACGCCTTCGGCGGGCTGCCCGGTGTGGACACAGCCTTCTATGCCACGCGCTTCGGTTACCCCAAGGGCGATGCCCACAATGTGCGCGCCTTGCTGGAACAGATGGCCGATGTTGATGACCGCCGGGCTGCCCTGGTGAGCACGCTGGTGGCGTTGCGCAGCGCCGACGATCCGGAGCCCCTGGTGGCGACCGGCCGTGCGCCCGGGCTGATCACGCGCGAACCGGTCGGTGACAACGGCTTTGGCTTTGACCCCGTGATGTTTCTGCCCGCATTCGGCAAGACCTTTGCACAGTTGCCCACCGACGTGAAGAACGCCAACAGCCACCGTGGCCGTGCGGCGCAACGCATGCTGGAGCTGATGCGCGAGCAATGGTTCGCGCCCGCTGCCGGTGGCCGCGGTCCATGAGTGCGGACCGGCCAGTGCCACTGCCCTGGCCTGGTGGCGAACGGCCAGGCGCCGAGGCACCTTCGCCGGCCTGGAACGATCCGCGCCACTGGATGCGCCCAGGCACCCTGCAGTTGCAAAGCCTGCCGCCGCTGTCGCTCTACATCCACCTGCCCTGGTGCCTGAAGAAGTGTCCGTACTGCGACTTCAATTCGCACGAATGGAATGCCACCGCAGCGCCGGGCGAGCCTTTGCCCGAAGCGGCCTACCTGGACGCGCTGCGTGCCGACCTGGAGGCCTCTCTGCCACTGATCTGGGGCCGCACGGTGCACAGCGTCTTCATCGGTGGCGGCACGCCCAGCCTGTTTTCACCTGAGGCCATCGACCGCCTCCTGGGTGACGTGCGGGCCCGCGTGCGCCTGGAGGCGGATGCGGAGATCACGCTCGAGGCCAACCCGGGGACGTTCGAGAAAGCGCGCTTCAAGGCGTTTCGCCAGGCCGGTGTGACGCGCCTGTCCATCGGCGTGCAGAGCTTCAACGATGCCCACCTCAAGGCTCTGGGCCGTGTGCACGACCGCGCGCAGGCGCTGGCGGCGGTGGAAGAGGCCGCCGGAGCCTTTGACACGTTCAATTTGGATCTCATGTACGCCTTGCCGGGACAGACGCTCGCCGACAACGAGGAAGACGTGCGCACGGCGCTCGCCTTCGCGCCGCCGCACCTCTCCGTTTACCACCTCACGCTGGAGGCGAACACGCTGTTTGCCAAGTACCCGCCCGAGCTGCCGCCAGAAGACGATGCCTGGGCCATGCTGGACCGCATCACGGAGCTCACCGGCCAGGCGGGCCTTCAACGCTACGAGGTCTCGGCCTATGCGCGCGATGGCCACCGTTGCGTGCACAACCTGAACTATTGGCAGTTCGGCGACTACCTGGGCATCGGCGCGGGCGCGCACGGCAAACTCAGCTTCGCGCACCGCGTGGCGCGGCTGGTGCGCGCGCGCGAGCCTCGGCTGTACATGGAACGCGCATTGGCGGGGGATGCGGTGGTCAGTGCGCAGGACGTGCGCCGTGCCGACCTGCCGTTTGAATTCATGCTCAATGCCTTGCGCCTGCGCGAAGGCTTTGCGCTGCAGGATTTCGTGGAGCGCACCGGTCTGCCGCTGTCCAGCATCGAACCGGCGCTGAAGGAGGCTGCGGCCCAGGGTCTGATCGAGCGCGAGGCGGGCCGTGTGTGCCCGAGCGAGCGCGGTTTCGATTTCCTGAGCGACCTTCAGGCGCTGTTCCTGCCGGAAAACTGAGGCGGCGGCGCCGCGCCCTCAGGCTTGCAGGCTGAAGCCGACGCGGGTGGTGCCCTCGCTGGACTCCGCTGCCGGGAAGCCGTCGTGCATGCGCGCGATGGCGGCCACGATGGACAGGCCCAGGCCGTGGTGCGGCTTCTCCAGTTCGCAGCGGGCGGCGTCGGCGCGGAAGAAGCGGTCGAACAGCCTGGGCAGATGCTCCGGGGCGATCGCGGGGCCGACGTTTTCCACCCACAGCCGCACGCTGTCACCCGACTCGCGCACGATACGGACCCCCAGGCGGGAGCCCTTTTCGGCATAGCGGATGGCGTTACCCAGCAGGTTGGAGAGGGCGCGCTTGACCAGGGGTTCGTCCATCGCGATGCGGGCATCGCCTTCCACTTCCACGCTGAGCTGCTGCTCTTCGATCGGTGCCTCATGGAACTCCACCACCTGGCTGACCACCTGTGCCAGGCTCACCGGCGCGCCACGGCGTGCCTTCACGCCGCGGTCGGCCTGGGCAAGGAACAGCATGTCATTGACGATACCCGCCATGCGCTGCAGTTCCTCCAGGTTGGAGACCAGCACATCTTCCAGCTCGGCTGCGCTGCGCTCGCGGCTCAACGCCACTTCGGTCTGGCCGATAAGGTTGGCCAGCGGCGTGCGCAGTTCGTGTGCCACGTCGGCGTTGAAGCCTTCCAGTTGTGCGTAGGTGCGTTCCACGCGCTGCATGAGGCCGTTGAACTGCTCGATCAGCGGCTGCAGTTCCTCCACCGGCTCGGGCAAGGTCAGGCGCTGGTCGAGGCGGCCCACGTCGATGGCACGGGTTTGCGCCGCCAGGTCCAGCAGGGGCCGTAGACTGCAGCGCACGCGCCAGTACGTCGCCCAGGCGACGAAGCCACCACCGGCCAGTGTGGCCAGCACCAGCAGCAACGCGATGCGCTGACCATGTTGCGCGTCGCGCGTGCAATCGATCACCAGACGTCCGGTGAGCGGGGCGGTCCCGTCCGCGCGAGGCACCTCGAATCGCTGCTCGCGGGAAGGCGCGCGCTCGACATTGAAGGTCGGGGCGGCGTCGCGGTACAACTCGGTGCCATCCGCGCGCAGCATCTGCACGAAAGTGCCTGGGCGACGCTCGGCCAGCCATTCGAGCTTGTGCAGCATCTCGGCCTCGCCACCCTTGGCGTCGGCATCGCGCAGAACTTCGACCAGCACGGTCGAGTAGGCGCGAAGCTCCTCTTCCTGTTTGGTCTTGAAGAGCATGTAGGTCCCGCCATAGATGACCGCCAGCAACACGCCCAGCCCGACGATGGTCTGCAGCGCCAGCAGCAGCGACAGGCGCTTGCCGATCGAGTAATGGCAGGGGGGGGATGCGGGACGTGCCTCTCCCTTCAAGGGCGAGTCAAGGGCGTGCGTGTTCA
Organism: Hydrogenophaga sp.; assembly: GCF_026125785.1. Taxonomy (GTDB): domain Bacteria; phylum Pseudomonadota; class Gammaproteobacteria; order Burkholderiales; family Burkholderiaceae_C; genus Hydrogenophaga. The sequence continues at coordinate 140,978 of NZ_JAHCKL010000004.1, read as the reverse complement.
TGCGGTGCGGTCCTCCAGCACATAACCCATGCCACGCACGTTGTGCAGCAGTTTGGGTTTGAAGGGGTCGTCCATCTTCGAGCGCAGGCGGCGCACCGCGACTTCGACCACGTTGGTGTCGGAGTCGAAGTTCATGTCCCACACCTGTTCGGCGATGGTGGTGCGCGAAAGAATCTGCCCCTTGCGCCGCGCCAGCAGTGCCAGCAGCGCAAACTCCTTGGCGGTCAGGTCCAGGCGCTGGCCCGCTCGCCAGGCCTTGCGGCTGATGAGGTCCATTTCCAGGTCGCTCACGGTCATTCGGGCATGGGCCGCCGTTGCCTCCGTGGCCGCGGGACCTCGGCGCAGCAACGCAGCGACACGGGCCAGCAGTTCGGAGAAGGCAAAGGGTTTGACCAGGTAGTCGTCGGCACCGGCCTGCAAGCCTTGCACCCGGTCCTCCACCCGGTCGCGGGCGGTGAGCATCAGCACCGGTGTGTTGCGCTTCTCTCGCAGCGCCGAGAGCACGCCAAAGCCGTCGATGCCCGGCAGCATGATGTCCAGCACCAGGAGCTGGTAGTCGCCTTCCAGCGCCAGATAGCGGCCTTCGATGCCATCGCGCGCCACGTCCACGGTATAGCCAGCCTCGGACAGGCCGCGCCGGACATAGTCCGCCAGCTTGGATTCGTCTTCGATGACCAGCACGCGCATGGAAGTAGGGGCGTATCGGAGGAAGGGGGAGGATGGATGGCGTGCAAGGAGCAGCCCATGGAACTGGATTGTCGAGGAAATGCCGCTTTCGCTGGATTACGAATTCGTCATTCTGGCGTTCGGGAAACGACAGACTGGGTTTCTACAGTTTGATCCGTGCCGAACACAAGGCGGTACGCCAAAGAACCCGTCCAACCTCTCTCACAAGGAACCATCATGAAACTCTCCAGCCGCATCCTCCTGCCCGTTGCCCTCACCATCGCCGCCGGCGCCGCCTTTGCCGAAGGCCCCATCCAGGGCAATGAAGTCTTCGCTTTCCAGTCCACCCAGAGCCGTGCCGCGGTGCTGGAACAAGCCAAAGCTGCGAGCGCCGCGCAGCAGATCGCCCGGGGCGAGATCGCGCCGGTGGTCAAGTCGGACGTCAGCGTGGGCAAGTCGCGGGCTCAGGTGGCCGCGGAGACCGCCGAGGCCCGTCGCCTGGGCCTGTTGTCCTACGGCGAGGACATGACCTTCCCCACCCCGGCCCAGGCCGAACAGATCCGTCTGGCGGGCGTGCAGGCCACCCAGGTCGTGCTGAAGTAAGGCCCACCGTGCCGCCGGCCGCGGCCGGTGGTGAGCAGCAGCTCTTCTGCTGCGATGTCCAGAGCCGCGCCGGCCCGCGCTACGCCCGGCGCCTCCCCAGCTTGCGAGGCGCTTTTGCGCGGGGCGCGGCTTTGTCTCTCTCTTCCTGCACCTCGTCCGCCTGAGCGACCTTGGGGTTGTTCATCGCGGACACACGCTCGCCGATCGCCAGCAGGTCCTGCATGGTCGGTTTGGCGTCGAGCATGCGCAGTGCCAGCTCGATATACAGACGCTGCAAGTCCTGCACCGACAGCCGCCCGTCTTCCCGGTACCAGTTGGCCAGTGTCGTGGTCATGCTCAGGATCGCGAACGTCACCACGCGCCGGTCCGGCACGCGAAACAGCCCTTCGGCCTCGCCCTGGTCGATGAGCGCTTGCAGCAGCATCTCGTGTTCCTCGCGCAGGCGAAGTTGCACCGCGCGGTGCTCGGGCAGCAGGCTGCGCAGTTCCATGGTGCCGATGTAGACCTCCAACTGCCGACGCGCGTGAAATGAAACGTGGTTGGCCACGAACACGCAGACCTTGGCCAGGGTGCCCTCGGTCTGCGCCACTTCTGCCTGCACTTCCTCCACCAAGTCTTCCATGATGGCGCGCAGCAGGTCGAACAGGAACTGCTGCTTGTTCTCGATGTGGTTGTAGAGGGAGGCGGCCTGTATGCCCACCTCCTCGGCAAGCGTGCGCAGGCTCACACCGTGGTAGCCGTCCTGCGCGATCAGGCGGATGGCGGCTTCACGCAGCGCGCGCTGTGTGATTTCGCCGGAGGAGCGGGTCTTGGCCATGTGTCGGGGTCTCCAATGCGAACGCGAGTGTACTGAGGTGACTGCCCATGCCTTGGGAAGCTTGGGTATTCATGACGAAATTTGCTAACAATTGTTAGTTTTAATGATTCCCAGCTTCTAAGAGGGTTTTAAGTGTTCTCTGCCAAGGGTTTTCCCTAGATTCGATGGTGTATTCGTCTGGATTTTCTATTTATACTAACGGTCGTTAGTTTGTTAGATGGAAGATCATCGGCGCAGGCGGGAAGCCCGGTGGTGGTCGTGGTTCAACGGGTTGACAACTTTTGCAGGAGACACGTCATGAGAAATGCATGGATTCGCTGGGGGGCCGCTGTCGCGGCCGCCGCTCTGGTCGCTTTGCCCGCTATGGCGGACAGCTTCCCCACCAAGACAGTGAGGATCGTCGTTCCCTATCCGGCGGGAGGCGCCACCGACAACCTGGCCCGCCAGGTCTCGACGGTGCTGGCCGAGAAGACCGGCCAGTCCTTCATCGTCGACAACAAGCCCGGTGGCGCAACCGTGATCGCGGCCCAGGCGCTGATTCAGGCGCCGCCGGACGGCCACACGGTGGCATTCTTCGATCCGTCGACCGTGGCGATGAACCAGTTCCTGTTCAAGAGGCTGGCCTATGACCCCACCACGTCCATCGTGCCGGTGACGCAGATGGTGCGCATCCATTTCGGCCTCATGGTCCGTGCCGACGCGCCCTACAAGACGCTCAAGGAGTACGTTGACGCGGCCAAGGCCAAGCCCGGCACGATCACCTTCGGTTCGTCGGGCGCGGGCAACGCGGTGCACCTCGCGGGCGAGCGCTTCAAGGGGCTGGCGGGCATCGAGACCGCGCACATCCCCTACCGTGGCGGCGCGCCGGCCATGCAGGATCTGGTGGGCGGGCAGATTCCTTCCGTCTGGATGGATCTCACCAGCGCCATGCCGTTCGTCAAGGCGGGCCAGGTGCGCGTGCTGGCGGTGGCATCGACCAAGCGCTCCGATGCGCTGCCGGATGTGCCCACGTTCGCCGAGTCGGGTTATCCGGGCTTCACCGCCGGCAGCTGGTTTGGCGTCTTCGTGCCCGCAGGCACGCCGGCCCCCGTGATCGCGCAGATCAACGGGCTGTTCCGCGAGGCCATTGCCAATCCCAAGATCACGAGCTGGCTGGCCACTGTGTCGCTGGACCCGGCCACGGGCACCGCGGCCGAGTTCGCCAACCTGATCAAGTCCGATACCGAGGCCTATGGCGCGGTGATCAAGCGCATCGGCTTCTCGCTGGACTGAGTTTTTCACGCGCTTGGACTGGCCGGGGCACGGCGTGCCCCGGCCGCATTCGACTCTGCAGGGTGGATGGATGATCTTTCAACAGGAGGCGCTGCCCAGGCGCCGCGAGAGCCATTTCGGCAACCGGGTGGTCTGGTGTTTCCAGGACAGGCCGCGCAGCGTGCTGCAGGCGCTGCAGGCCATGGCCGAACAGCATGCGCAGCGCGATGCCCTGGTGTTCGAGGCGCAGCGCTGGCGCTTTGCGGAACTGCTCGCGGAGATCCGGCATTGCGCGGCGGGCCTGAAGGCCCATGGGGTGCAACCGGGCGACCGCGTGGTGCTGCTGGTGGGCAACCGGCCAGAGTTCGTGTTCCTGTTCTATGCCGTGCTCTGGCTGGGCGCGGTGGCCGTGCCCGTGGACGTGCGGCTCAAGGCCCCCGAGGTGCTGCATGTTTTGCGCAATGCCGGGGCCAGCTGCTTGCTGCACGACGCGGCGCTGGCCGACCGCGTCCCGCCCACCTCCGGGCGGCCCGGACCTTTGGTGACCATCGCTTTGCCAGCCTCCACCGGTCTGCCCGTTTTCCCGCAAGCGCATGCCGATGCCGCGCCACCGGCGCACGAGCCGGCGTCCGAAGAAGATGTCGCCGTCATCCTCTATACGTCGGGTTCCACCGGCAAGCCCAAGGGCGCGGCCATCACGCACCTGAACATGGTGCATTCGGTGCTGCACCACTGCGGCAACCTGGATCTGCATGAGCAGGACCGTGTGGCGATCGCCGTGCCTCTGAGCCACACCACCGGACTGATGTGCGGCGTGGTGTCTCCACTGGTGGTCGGGGCGGCCCTGCTGCTCGCGCCGCGCTTCAAGGCGGCCGAGTTCCTGCCCATGGCGGCGCGCGAGCGCATGACCTACACCATCATGGTGCCGGCCATGTACAACCTGTGCCTCATGGAGCCAGATTTCGAGCAGCACGACCTGAGCGCCTGGCGCGTCGGCCATTTCGGTGGCGCCCCCATGCCCACCGCGGTGGCCCAGCGGCTCGCCGCTGCCTGTCCCGGCCTGCGTCTGGTCAATGGCTACGGCAGCACCGAGACCTGCGGTGCGGCCGTCATGACGCCGCGCGAAGCGGGCAATGCGCACCTGGACGCGGTTGGCAAACCGCTGTCGTGCATCGAGGTGCTGATCGTCCATCCCGAGACGGGGGTGGAAGTCCCGACCGGGGAATCCGGCGAGATCTGGGTGCGCAGCCCGGGCGTGGTCAGCGGCTACTGGAACGACGCCGCCGCCAGCGCCGATGGCATCGTGGCCGGGTACTGGCGCTCGGGTGACATCGGCCGCCTGGACGAGCAGGGCTACCTCTACGTGCTGGACCGCCTCAAGGACATGATCAACCGCGGCGGCTACAAGATTTATTCGGCGGTCGTGGAGAACGTGCTGCTGCAGATTCCGGGTGTGCAGGAGGCCGCGCTGGTGGGGCGGCCGGACCCGGTGCTGGGCGAGCGGGTACACGCCTTCGTCACCACCACGCGCGACGACCTCGATGCCGACGCCATCCGCGCCTTCTGCAGCGAGCGCCTGGGAGACTATGAAGTCCCCGAGACCGTGACAGTCGGCACGGAGCCTCTGCCCCGCAATTCAGCGGGCAAGCTGGCCAAACTGGAACTGCGCACCCGCGCCGCGGCCCTGCCGCCCTTTGTCAAACCTTCCCGATCCTGAAAGGGCCGCGGCCATGAACAGCACTCCCGATACCCATGCACCGCCGGACGTGTTCTCGTCCGCCAGCGTCGGTGGCATGGCGCTCAAGAACCGTGTGGTGATGGCGCCCATGACGCGCTCACGCGCCAATGCGCAAGGCGAAGCCACGGCGCTCATGGCGACGTACTACGCGCAGCGCGCCGAGGCCGGCCTGATCGTGTCCGAGGCGGTTGACATCTCGCCGCAGGGCAAGGGGTTCAGCGGGACGCCGGGCATCCATACCGATGCGCAGCGCGATGCCTGGCGAGAGGTGAGCGATGCGGTGCACGCCGCCGGCTCGCGCCTGTTCATGCAACTCTGGCACGTGGGCCGCATCGCCCATCCGGCCAACATGGCGCCGGGCCTGCACCCGGTGGCACCCAGCGCGGTGGTCTTCCCGCGCAAGGTGGTCACGCCCGCGGGTGAACAACCCGTGCCGGTGCCACGGGCGCTGAGCACCGAGGAGGTGGCCGCCACCGTGCGCGACTACGCGCAGGCGGCGCGCCGTGCGGTGGACGCCGGCTGCGATGGCATCGAGATCCACGGCGCCAATGGCTACCTGCCCAGCCAATTCCTGCACGAGAGCAGCAACCTGCGCACCGACCGCTACGGCGGCAGCCTGGCCAACCGCGCCCGCTTCATTCTCGAGACCGCCGAGGCTTGCGCGGCCGCGGTCGGACCGCAGCGCGTGGGGATTCGCCTGACCCCCTTCAACAAGTTCAACGGCGCTGAAAGCGCCGACGAAGCCGGTACCTACGACTACCTGCTGCCGCGGCTGCAGGCGCTGGGCCTGGCCTACCTGCATGTGGTGCGTGCCCAGGTGTCCGGCAATCAAAGCGTCAGCGGCCCCGTGGCGGACGTGCTGGGCTTCGTGCGCCCGCGCTGGAGCGGCACGCTGGTGGCCGCAGGAGACTTCACGCTGGACACGGCCCGCGAGGAACTGCGGCAGGGCCGCTGCGACCTGGTGGCCTTCGGGCGCGATTTCATCGGCAACCCCGACCTGGTGACACGCCTGCGCCAGGGCCTGCCTCTGGTGCCCCGGCAGCCTTCGCAGTGGTACGGCAGCGGTGCCGAGGGCTATACCGACTACGCCCGCGCCCAGGCGCCTTCCCTCTCGGTCTGAGCGAACCATGAACACAGCGGACACCTCCCTGAACGGCCGTGTCGCCCTGGTCACCGGTGGCGGCAGCGGCATAGGCGCGGCCATCGCGCGTGGCCTGGCGGCGCACGGCGCCACCGTGGCCGTGACCGGGCGCACCCTCAAGAGCCTGCAGGACACCGTGGCCACCATCGAGGCTGCGGGTGGCCGGGCGCGCGCCTACGCCATGGACGTGGCCGATGCCGCCGCGTGCGCCGATGTGGCGCAGCGCATGCAGGCCGAACTGGGTGACACCAGCCTGGTGGTCAACAACGCCGGCGTGATCCATTACGCCGGCGTCGACAGCCCGCAGGTGATGCAGGCCTGGAAGGAGTCCATGGACATCAACCTGTCGGGCCCGTTCAACGTGATCATGGCCTGGCTGCCGCAGCTCAAGGCCACGCGCGGCGCGGTGGTCAACATGGGCTCCATCGCCAGCTACATCTACACCGCCAACACGCCCGGCTACTCCGCTTCCAAGGGGGGCGTGCGCCTGCTCACCGTGGCCATGGCGCGCGAGCTCGGTCCGCACGGCGTCCGCGTCAATGGCATCGCGCCAGGGGCCATCCGCACGCCGATGTCGCCATCGGCCAGCGATCCCGAGCGCATGGCCGCGCTGTGCCGGCGCGTGCCCCTGCAACGCATCGGCGAGCCCGAGGACCTCATCGGACCGGTGGTGTTCCTGGCTTCCGATATGGCCGCCTACATCACCGGCACCACGCTCGTGGTGGACGGTGGCTACCTGACCGCATGACCATGAGCGCATCCAGCACGCACCCCACGATCAACCGCCGCGACTTGGATTTCCAGCTGTTCGAGGTGCTGGGCGTCGAACGCCTGACGCAGCGCCCCGTGCACGCGGACCACGACCGACAGACCTTCGCGGCCGTGCTCGACACTGCGCAGGCCGTGGCCCGCGACAAGTTCCAGCCCCACTACCGCGAAGCCGACCTGGACGAACCCCGCCTGGAAAACGGCAAGGTGCGCGTGGTGCCGCAAGTGAAGGAAGCGCTCAAAGCCTTTGCCGATGCGGGCTTCATGAACGCCGACCGGCCCTACGAGGAAGACGGACAGCAGTTGCCGTTCACCTTGCTGCAGGCCTCGCTGGCGTGTTTCCAGGCGGCCAACATCGGCACCTCCAGCTACAACTTTCTCACCATCTCCGGCGCGGCGGTGATCCGCGCCTTCGGTACCGAACGCCAGCGGCGGCTCTACATGCAACCCATGCTGGCGGCGCGCTTCCTGGGCACCATGTGCCTGAGCGAACCGCACGCCGGCTCCGGCCTGGCCGACATCCGCACCCGAGCCATTCCCCAGCCCGACGGCGGCTACCGCATCAAGGGCTCCAAGATGTGGATATCCGCCGGTGAGCACGAACTCTCCGAGAACATCGTGCACCTGGTGCTGGCCCGCATCGACGGCGCACCGGCGGGCACGCGCGGCATTTCGCTGTTCATCGTGCCCCGCAGGCGCGTGGCGGAGGACGGCAGCGTCGGGGCGGACAACGGTGTCACGCTGGTCGGCCTCAACCACAAGATGGGTTACCGCGGCACCGTCAACACCCTGCTCAGCTTCGGGGACGACGACGATTGCATGGGCGAACTGATCGGCGAACCGCACAACGGCCTGTCGTGCATGTTCCACATGATGAACGAGGCGCGCATCTCCGTGGGCGTGGGCGCGACCATGCTCGGCATCGCCGGCTACCTCTACAGCCTGGACTACGCGAAGAACCGCCCCCAGGGCCGACTGCCCGGCGCCAAGGACCCCGCCACGCCACCGGTGCCCATCGTCGAGCACGCCGACATCCGCCGCATGCTGGTCACGCAGAAGAGCTACGCCGAGGGCGCGCTCGGCCTGTGCCTCTACGCGGCGACCCTGGTGGACGACGTGCGCAGCCACGAGGACACCCAGGCGCGTGAGCGCGCCGCGCTGCTGCTGGAGATCCTCACACCGATCGTGAAAAGCTGGCCCAGCGAGTTCTGCCTGGAGGCCAACAAGCTGGCGATGCAGGTGCTCGGCGGTTACGGCTACACGCGCGACTACCCGGTGGAGCAGTTCTACCGCGACAACCGTTTGAATCTCATCCACGAGGGCACGCACGGCATCCAGGCCATGGACCTGGTGGGCCGCAAGATCCGGATGCAGGACGGCGCCGCCCTGCGCCTGCTGTTCGACACCATCCGCGCCGACATCGCGGCCTGCCCGGCGGGCGACGAGGCCGTGGGTGCCCATGCGCGCCAGTTGGACCAGGCGCTGGACGACGTGGAAGCGGCCACGCGCGCCATGCAGGCGGGCGCTGACAACGAGCGCGTCTACCTGGCCAATGCCACCTGCTACCTGGACATGTTCGGCCATGTGGTGATCGCCTGGATGTGGCTGCGCCAGGCTTCGGTGGCCAGCTTGGCGCTGGCCGCGGGCGCCAGCGGGGACGACCGCCTGTTCTACCAGGGCAAGCTGGCGGCCTGCCGCTACTTCTACGACTTCGAACTCGGCCGCCTGCGGCATTGGCTGCCCTTGCTGGCGTCGGCCCACCCGCTGTTCGCCGAACTGGACACAGAGGTACTCTGAGCATGGCCATCCGCTACGACCACCTGATGGCGCTGGACTTTCCGGCGCGTGAGTTCCGCTACGGCGAACGCGACACACTGCTCTATGCCCTGGGCGTTGGCATGGGGCAGGACATGCCCACCGACTTGCCCTTCGTCTTCGAGCAGGGACTGCAGGTCCTGCCCACGCAGGCGACGGTGATGGCCTGGGAAGACACCTGGCAGGAAGCCACGGGTATGGACCTCACGAAGATCGTGCACGGCGAACAGCGCGTGACGCTGCACCGGCCGCTGACCGTGGCCGGGCATGTGCGCGCCAAGCTGCGCATCGTCGATGCCTTCGACAAGGGGCCAGGGCGCGGCGCGGTGCTGCTGGCGCGCACCGACATCCATGACGCGGTGGACGCCGCGCCGGTGGCCACGCTGCTCTCCACCATCTTCGCGCGCGGCGACGGGGGCTTCGGTGGGCCCACGGGCCGCGGACCGGCGCCACACCATGTGCCCGAGCGGGCACCCGATGGCGAGGTGGCGCTGCGCACGCGGCCTGAACAGGCGCTGATCTACCGCCTCAGCGGCGACCGCAACCCGCTGCATGTGGACCCCGCCTTCGCGCGGCGTGCCGGCTTTGAACGGCCCATCCTGCATGGCCTGTGCAGCTACGGCGTGGCGGCGGTCAGCGTGGTGCGCGGCGCCTGCGGGATGCGCGCGGACCGCATCACCCACTTCGAGGCGCGCTTTACCGCGCCCGTGTTTCCCGGCGAGACCCTGAGCACCGCTTACTGGGTGGATGGCGACACCGTCTCGTTCCGCACCCGCGTGGTCGAGCGCGGCGTGGTCGCCCTTGACCATGGCAAGGCCGTACTCACCGCCAGCACCACATGATTTTCAGGAAAGGTTGAAGAACGCATGAGCACACAGACCCATGCCTGCATCGTGGGGGCGTACGAACACCCCACGCGCAAGGCAGACGACAAATCCCTGGCACAGCTGCACGCTGAAGTGGCCCGCGGCGCCCTGGAGGACGCCGGCCTGAGCAAAGACGACGTGGACGGCTACTTCTGCGATACCGAGGCGCCCGGCCTGGGGCCGCTGTCCATGGTGGACTACCTTGGCCTGAAGGTGCGCTACATGGACAACACCGACACCGGCGGCTCGGCCTACCTGCTGCACGTGGCCCACGCGGCCCAGGCCATCGCCCAGGGCAAGTGCAATGTGGCGCTGATCACGCTGGCGGGCCGGCCCCGGGCCGCCGGCCTCACGGCGGAGCCGGTGGTGGACTACAACATCCCCGACATGCCGTTCGAGCAACCCTACGGCCCGACCGTGGTCAACACCTACGGCATGTGCGCCATGCGCCACATGCACCAGTACGGCACCACCAGCGAGCAACTCGCCTGGATCAAGGTGGCGGCCTCGCACCATGCCCAGCACAACCCCAACGCCATGCTGCGCAAGGTGGTCACGGTGGAGGATGTGGTGAACTCACCCATGATCTCCGACCCGCTGCACCGCCTGGACTGCTGCGTGGTCAGCGACGGCGGCGGCGCTCTGGTGGTGACGCGCCCGGAGATCGCGCGCACGCTCAAGCGCAAGTCGGTGCGCGTGATCGGTACCGGCGAGGCCGCCAAACACCAGAGCGGTGGCCGCATCGACCTCAGCCACTCGGCCGCCGCGTGGGCCGGGCAGCAGGCTTTTGAGCAGGCTGGCGTGAAACCTTCGGACATCCAGTACGCCTCCATCTACGACAGCTTCACCATCACGGTGCTGATGCAGCTCGAAGACCTCGGCTTCTGCGAGAAAGGGCAGGGCGGCCGCTTCGTGGCCGATGGCGGCCTGATCTCCGGCGTGGGCAAGCTGCCCTTCAACACCGATGGGGGCGGCCTGTGCAACAACCACCCGGCCAACCGCGGTGGCATGACCAAGGCGATCGAGGCGGTGCGCCAGCTGCGCGGCGAGGCCCACCCCGCCGTGCAGGTGCCCGACTGCAAGCTGGCTCTGGCCAGCGGCATGGGCGGGTGGATGGGCAGCCGCCACGGCGCAGGTGTCCTCATCCTCGAAAGGAACGACTGAAATGAGCAGCAACAGCAGCGCGACACGTGCCTTCATCTCGCCGGGTACCAACGTCGAGAACCAGCCTTTCTGGGACGGCGCCGCCGCCGGCCGTTTCCTCCTCAAGACCTGCAAGGCCTGTGGCCATGCGCACTTCTACCCGCGCGCCATCTGCCCGCACTGCTTCAGCGACCAGACGGCATGGCAAGAGAGCGCGGGTCTGGGCACCATCTACTCGTACAGCGTGATGCGGCGCGTCGAGGTGCCTTACGCCATTGCCTACGTGACGCTGGACGAAGGCGTCACCGTGATGAGCAACATCGTCGATGCCGACCTGGACAAGCTGGCCATCGGCCAACGTGTCAAGGTCGCTTTCCGGCCATCGGAAGGCGGCGTGACGATTCCGGTGTTCACGCCGGCCTGACCCCAACGACCGATCGCAGAGAGGACAACACCACCATGAGCATTCGATTCGACGGCCGCGTGGCCATCATCACCGGCGCGGGCGCAGGCCTGGGCCGCAGCCACGCACTGCTGCTGGCTGCGCGCGGCGCCAAAGTCGTGGTCAACGACCCCGGGCCATCGCGCCGCGCCGACAACGAAGGTGGCTGGGCCGCCGACGACGTGGTCGCCGAGATCCGTGCCGCGGGCGGAGAGGCCGTGGCCAACCACGACTCCATCGCCGACATGGCGGGTGCGCAGCGCCTGGTCGACCAGGCCGTGCGCGACTTCGGCCGCCTGGATATCGTGGTCAACAACGCGGGCATCCTGCGCGACCGCACCTTCGGCAAGCTGGACATGAACGACTGGGACGCCGTCGTCAAGGTTCACCTCTCGGGCACGGCCTACGTCACGCGCGCCGCCTGGCCGCTGATGCAGGAGCAGCGCTACGGGCGCGTGGTGTTCACCACCTCCAACAGCGGCCTGTACGGCAACTTCGGGCAGTCCAACTACTCGGCCGCCAAGATGGGCATGGTGGGCCTGATGAACACCCTCAAGCAGGAAGGCGGCAAGTACAACATCCGCGTCAACACCATCGCTCCGGTGGCCATGACCGGCATGACCGAAGGCGTGATGCCGGCGGACATTGCGCCGCACTTCAAGCCGGAGCATGTGTCCGCAGCCGTGGCCCTGCTCTGTTCGGAAGCGTTCGAGGAATCCGGCGTGATCTGTTCGGCCGCCGCCGGCCACTACGCCACCGTGCGCGTGGCCTGCACCAGCGGGGTGCAACTGGACCCGGCCGAGATTGCCTCGCCCGAAGACCTGCTGGCGCGCTGGGGCGAGATCAGCGACGAGGGCCGCATGCGCGCCTTCCCCAACGCTGGCGCGGAAACCATCGCCATCCTTGAGGACATCCAGCAGCTCGCTGTGTCATGAGCAGCTCCACCGCGCCGCGCCGCGAGCTCGACGGCCAGGTCTGCATCGTCACCGGGGGCACGGGGGGCATAGGCAGCGCCGTGTGCGAGGCCTTCGCACGCGAAGGCGCCCGCGTGGCGGTGCTCGACCTGGATGCGCCGCGCGCCCAGGCCCTGGCGCAACGCCTGGGTGGGCGCGGATACGCCTGCGACGTGAGCGATTCGGCCCAGGTCAACGCCACCGTGGATGCGGTGGCGGTGGACTTCGGCCGCATCGATGTGCTGGTGAACAACGCCGGCATCGTCGGAGGCGCGGAGTACAGCCGCAACCTCGCGCGGCGCGTGCACCAGCTGGACGAGATACAGGCCACCGGTGCCGTGCAGACCCCGCTGAACGCCACCGCCGACCTGAGCGACGAAGAATGGCGCCGCATGCTGGCCATCGGGCTGGACGGCACCTTCTTCTGCACGCGGGCGGCGTTGCGCCACATGCAGCCTCGGCGCAGCGGAGCCATCGTCAACCTCAGCTCGGTGCTGGGGATCGACGGCGGCAGCGGCGTGCCGCATTACGCCGCCACCAAGGCGGCCATCAACGGCTTCACCCGGGCCGTTGCGCAGGAGGTGGCGCCCCTGGGTATCCGCGTCAACGCCGTCGCGCCCGGCTTCATCGCCACCGCGATGCGCGCCGAGCTGCCCGAGGTGATCGCCCGCGGCCATGTGCGCGCCACGCCCTTGGGCCGCCTCGGTGAAGCCCGTGAAATCGCCGAGACCATCCTGTTCCTCGTCAGCGAGCGCTCGTCGTTCTTCGTGGGGCAGGTGCTCAGCCCGAATGGGGGGTATTTGTCGCGCTGAAGGCGTCTCGCTCTCGAACACGCCGATGCCATCAAGGTCGTTTTGTGCGACCTTCAGTCTGATTTGCGGCACGCGCCCAGCAACCGTTCTCGGAATGATGCAACGTCAGCTTCGGGCCCTGAGCGGACGTTGCTCAGACAAGCGTCGCAGTTCAACTTTGGGGTTGTCCGCCGTCAGATGCGTTCACGCGTGACACTTGGAGAAGTCGCGGCAATAGCCAAGACCAGGCCATTGCTCCGCAGACTGCTGTTGGCAGAACAAAGGTACGGAACACGTATCCAGGCGCGTCCGTTTGAAGCCAATATCCAAAGGTATTGTTGTTCGCTTGCGCTAGTGCTGGATTATCAAGAGCCCACCACAATGCAGGAACGACAAATAGCAGTACTCCGACCCCAAGGCCATGCAGAGCCCCAGCCAGCGCCAGAGGAATTCGACCGCCCCTCGGTATCAGGCGCGGCGAAAAGCGCACCGAAAGCAACGAGACGAGCGCGAATACCACGCCAAGGCCCGCAGCATAAATTCCGCCAAAGAAGTAAGCAAACGGTGAAAGAACCAATGCCCAAGGGCTAAAGCTGCCATGAGCCAGGAGTGGGACCAGCGGTCCAACCGCAAAAAACAAGACTGAACAAAGAAGAACGAAAAAAGCACTTCGCATAGCCCCCCTCCTTCGCATGTCCGCTTCTGGCCGATCTGCGACATCGTAGCCGAGAGGGACAGCTTTCCGAAGGCCGTCCACGTGGGTGTTCAGCCGCAACAACTTTGGCGGTCGTGTAGGCCAGTCGCATCAACCTTGACCGGGACCGTGCCAGCCCTGTGGCACGAGGTTCTGTAAGTCCTTGATTTTTCGACTGCGCCAAAGCAACTACTTCGGCGCCCTACGCCGACCCAAGGCACGATCAAAGCTACATGACTCCGCTAACACATCTCGCAAGAAAAGCAAAATGTGGCGGATCGTGAGAAAAACCAAAAGCTGTCATTTGGGACACCTTATGGCTAACGACACAAGGCTGGAAGCCGGACAAACACTAAGGGCCTGGCGGAGACGGTGAGATTCGAACTCACGGACGGTTGCCCGTCGGCAGTTTTCAAGACTGCTGGTTTAAACCGCTCACCCACGTCTCCGGATGCGGCACAACGGGGGGCATTCTAGCCTGCGCGGTCAGGCCAGTGCGGGCGTGGCGCTGGCCTGGAGCATGCCGCGGGTTTCGATGAACTTCACCACCTCGTCGACGCCAGCCAGGGTCTTGAGGTTGGTCATCACCCAGGGGCGGCGTGTGGGGTCGGGGCGCATGCGCGCGGTGTCTGCCTTCATGACCTCCAGGTCGGCGCCCACGTGTGGGGCCAGGTCGGTCTTGTTGATGACGAAGAGGTCGCTCTTGGTGATGCCGGGGCCGCCCTTGCGTGGGATCTTCTCGCCAGCGGCGACGTCGATGACGTAGATGGTGAGGTCGGAGAGCTCGGGGCTGAAGGTGGCGGCCAGGTTGTCGCCGCCGGACTCGATGAACACCACGTCGGCTTCGGGGAAGTCGCCCAGCATGCGGTCGATGGCTTCCAGGTTGATGGACGCGTCTTCCCGGATGGCGGTGTGCGGGCAGCCGCCGGTTTCCACGCCCATGATGCGTTCGGCCGGCAGTGCGCCGCTGACGGTGAGCAGGCGCTGGTCTTCCTTGGTGTAGATGTCGTTGGTGATGGCGACGAGGTCGTAGCGTTCGCGCATGGCCTTGCAGAGCATCTCCAGCAGCGTGGTCTTGCCGGAGCCGACCGGGCCACCGATGCCCACGCGCAAGGGGGGCAGGGTCTTGGTGCGGCGAGGGATGTGGTGCAGGGCGCTCATGGGGTGTCTCCTTGTCGTGGTCACGATCGGAACAGGCGAGAGTACTGCGTCTCGTGGCGCGCGGAAAGAATGGCGAGCAGTGGGGCGAACGCCTGGCGGTGCGCATCGGGCAGCGCCAGGGCGTGGTCGACGGCGGCGGGGATGTCGGCGGCCAGACGGGCCAGCATGCGCTGGCCGGCGCTCTGGCCCAGAGGCACGGACTTGATGGCGGCCTGCACCATGTTCTCGCTCCAGCCGAAGGCATAGCCGATGAGACAGTCCCGCACGCTGGCGTCGGTGTGGGCGGCGGCGCAGGCGCTGGCCACGGGGTAGGTGGGCGGGTTCAGCTCGGCCGCCAGCAAACGCTCGAACACGCCGCCGCCCAGCTCGCCGAGCTGGCGCGCCCATTCGAGCAAGGAGCGGCCCATCTGCTCGGTCTGCAGGCGGAACTCCTGGGTTTCACGCGTGCACAGCACCCACTGGTTGAGTTCGTTCACGCGCGCGAGGTCGTTGTTGCGCCAGGCGGGGATGGCCTGCGCGACGACGGCGAGGTCGGCGCGCGCCAGGCCCAGGTGCAACTGGTCGCCCAGCCAGGCGGCGGCGCTGGCCTCGTCGTGCACCTGGCCGGCGTCCACTGCCGCTTCCAGGCCTTCGGAGTAGGAAAAGCCGCCCACCGGCAAGGCCGGCGAGGCCAGCCAGAGGATCTGCAGCAGACCCGTGGTGGACTCAGCCATGGCTGTGGCCGTGCGGGTGGTGGGCGTCGTGGTGAGGGTGGTGGTGATCGTGGCTGTGGCTGTTGCTGTGGCTGTGACCGTGCGCGGCCTGTCCGTGGCCATGCCCACCGTAGGCACCGCCTTCGGGTTCGAAGGGCTCGCGTGCTTCTTCTACCGTGAGATGCATGGCGCGCAGCATGTCGGCCAGCACGTGATCGGGCTCGATCTTGAGGTGATCGGGGCGCAACTCGATGGGGACATGGCGGTTGCCCAGGTGGTAGGCGGCGCGCATGAGGTCAAAGGCCTGCTCCTGTGGGGGATGGTCGGGGCAGGCGGTGATGCGCATCACAGGCTGCGGCGCGGCCACCACACGCAACAGCGAGCCGTCTTGCGTGATCAGCACGTCGCCGCCGCGCACCACGGTGCCGCGCGGCAGGAAGACGCCGACGTGGCGTTCGTCCGAGGCGGTGGCGTCGAAGCGGCTTTTCTGGCGGACGTCCCAGTCCAGCACCAGTTGGGCGGCGCGCTGCACCAGCACGGGCGCCAGGCCTTTGCCCTGGGGAACGATGCGGGAGACCTGCAGCATGGGGTCAGAACAGGAAGTAGCGTTGGGCCATGGGCAGCTTGCTGGCGGGTTCGCAGGTGAGCAACTGGCCGTCGGCGCGCACCGAATAGGTCTGCGCGTCGATTTCCATGCGGGGCAGCAGGCTGTTGTGCACCATCTGCGCCTTGGTGACGCCCCGGCAGCCCTGCACCGCCACCAGCGGTTTGTGCAGGCCGAAGCGCTCACCCACACCGGCCGAAAGCGCGGCCTGCGAGACGAAGGTCAGGCTGCCCCGGGCGGTGGCGCCGCCGTAGCTGCCGAACATGGGCCGGTAGTGCACCGGCTGCGGCGTGGGGATGGAGGCGTTCGGGTCGCCCATGGCGGCCAGCGCGATGCTGCCGCCCTTGAGCACCAGCGCGGGCTTGACGCCGAAGAAGGCGGGTTTCCAGATCACCAGGTCGGCCCACTTGCCGACCTCCAGCGAGCCCACCACGTGCGAGACACCGTGCGCGATGGCCGGGTTGATCGTGTACTTGGCGATGTAGCGCTTGACGCGGAAGTTGTCGTTGCGCGCGCTGTCCTCGGGCAGCACGCCGCGCTGGGTCTTCATTTTGTCGGCGGTCTGCCAGGTGCGGATGATGACCTCGCCGACCCGGCCCATGGCCTGGCTGTCGCTGCTCATCATGCTGATGGCGCCCATGTCGTGCAGGATGTCCTCGGCGGCGATCGTCTCGCGGCGGATGCGGCTTTCCGCGAAGGCGAGGTCTTCGGCGATGCCCGCGTCCAGGTGGTGGCACACCATCAGCATGTCCACGTGCTCGTCCAGCGTGTTCACGGTGTAGGGCATGGTGGGGTTGGTGGAGGAGGGCAGGAAGTTGCCTTCGCCCACCACGCGCAGGATGTCTGGCGCATGGCCGCCGCCCGCCCCCTCGGTGTGGAAGGCGCACAGCGTGCGCCCCCGGGTGGCGGCGATGGTGTTTTCCACGAAGCCGGACTCGTTGAGGGTGTCGCTGTGGATGGCCACCTGCACGTCGGCCTGTTCGGCCACGGCCAGGCAGTTGTCGATGGCCGAGGGCGTGGTGCCCCAGTCCTCGTGCAGCTTGAGGCCGATGACGCCGGCGTTGATCTGTTCGTGCAGCGCATTCGGCAGGCTGGCGTTGCCCTTGCCGAGGAAACCCAGGTTCATGGGCAGCCCATCGGCGGCCTGCAGTATGCGTTCGATGTGCCAGGGGCCGGGCGTGCAGGTGGTGGCGAAGGTACCGGTGGCAGGGCCAGTGCCGCCGCCGAGCATGGTGGTGACGCCCGAGGCCAGGGCCTCGTCCACCTGCTGCGGGCAGATGAAATGGATGTGGCTGTCGATGCCGCCCGCGGTGACGATGCTGCCTTCGCAGCTGATGACTTCGGTGCCCGGGCCGATGACGATGTCCACCCCCGGCATGGTGTCCGGATTGCCGGCCTTGCCGATGGCCACGATGCGCCCGCCCTTGAGGCCGATGTCGGCCTTGACGATGCCCCAGTGGTCGATGACGACGGCGTTGGTCAGCACGGTGTCCACTGCGCCTTCGGCGCGCGTGCGCTGGCTCTGTGCCATGCCGTCGCGGATGGTCTTGCCGCCGCCGAACTTGACTTCCTCGCCGTAGCCGCCGGCAGAGAGGGTGAAATCCTTCTCGATCTCGATCACCAGGCCGGTGTCGGCCAGGCGCAGGCGGTCGCCCACGGTGGGGCCGAACATGTCGGCGTAGGCGCTTCGGGCAATGTGGGCCATGGGCGGTTCGTCCTCAGAGTTTGTTTTGCGTCAATCCGCGGAACCCATAGACGATGCGTTCGCCCGCGTAGTCCACCAGTTCCACGGTGCGCTGCTGGCCGGGTTCGAAGCGCACCGCCGTGCCGGAGGCGATGTTCAGGCGCATGCCGCGCGCGGCATCGCGGTCAAAGTCCAGCGCCGCGTTGGTCTCGGCGAAGTGGTAGTGCGAGCCCACCTGGATGGGGCGGTCGGCGCCGTTCTTTACCACCAGGGTGAGCGTGCGGCGGCCCGGGTTGAGTTCGTGCTCGCCTGTGTCGATGATCAGTTCGCCGGGGATCATGGGGTGTTGCCTCGCGCAGCTTCGGTTCAGGCCATGAGCGACCAGGCCATGTTCAGCCCGAACAGCGCGACCGCGGCGCCCGCCGCGCGCGGCAACCAGGCGCTGTGCCGGCGCATCACCAGGCCCACGCCCATGCCAGCGACGTGCAGCAGCGCCGTGCCGGCCACCATGCCCAGCAGTGCGCCCGCGCCCGCGAGTTCCTGGCCGTGCGCCGCGCCGTGGAACAGTGCGAACGCCCCTACCAGCACGGCGCCCGCCGCCTCGGGCAGTTTCACCTGCGCCGCCAGCAGCAAGCCAACCACCAGCATGGACGCCGCGATCATGGGCTCGATGGCCGGGAAGGCGATGCCTGCCTGCGCCAGCAGTGCACCCACCAGCAGCAGAGAGGCGAACGCCAGCGGCGCGGCCCAGATTCGCCGCGCCGTCATGGCGCTCCACACGCCCACCGCCAGCATCGCGGCCAGGTGGTCCAGCCCGGTGATGGGGTGGAAGAAGCCGGTGAGGAATCCATGGTGTCCGCCGCCATCGGCACCCACGTGCGCGAGGACGGAGGTACTGAGCAAGGTGCCAAAGGCCAGCGCCAGAAGGTGTTTGGTTTTCATGAAAGGTTCTCCAATGTCAAAAAGAGGCCTGGCGCATGTCGGCTGCCCGCAAGCCCCATGGCATGGCCCGGCTGGATGCACTTCAGGTGATGGGCTGGTGAACCGTCACCAGCTTGGTGCCGTCGGGGAAGGTGGCTTCCACCTGGATGTCCGGGATCATTTCGGCGATGCCGTCCATCACGTCGGCCCGTGTGAGCACCTGCCGGCCTTCGCTCATGAGCTGGGCCACGGTCTTGCCGTCGCGTGCGCCCTCCAGCACGGCGGCGCTGATCAGGGCGATGGCTTCCGGGTGGTTGAGCTTGAGCCCGCGCGCGCGGCGCCTCTCGGCCAGCAGCGCGGCGGTGAACAGCAGCAGCTTATCTTTTTCTCGGGGCGTGAGTTCCATGGTGGTGCGGGCGCTTTCGATCTGTCTGGCAGACCGGGTCAGCAATTCCCGTGCCCCACGCGCCGGCGTGGCATGAAAGCTGCACAAACCCGGTGTGAACAACGCCCCGTCCGACCTTTCTCCGTTGCCGGTTTCGGCCGAGCCCGCGGCGCCGCAGCGCATCATAAAGGTGCGCCGCGACTACAACAGCTGGGTGGGCAGCGAGACCATGGAGGACTATGCGCTGCGCTACACGCCGCAGCGCTTTCGCAAGTGGTCGGAATGGCGGGTGGCCAACACCGCCTTCGGCGCCGCCTCCTTCCTGATCCTGGAAGCGGTGGGCGCGACCCTGCTGGTGCAGTACGGCTTCATCAACGCCGCCCTGGCCATCCTGTGCACCGGCCTCATCATCTTCCTGGCCGGGTTGCCCATCAGCGTCTATGCCGCACGCCACGGCATCGACATGGACCTGCTCACGCGGGGGGCGGGGTTCGGGTACATCGGCTCCACCATCACCTCGCTGATCTACGCCTCGTTCACCTTCATCTTCTTCGCGCTGGAGGCCGCGGTGATGGCCTATGCGCTGGAACTCGCGCTGGACATTCCGCCCGCCTGGGGCTACCTGATCTGCGCGCTGGTGGTCATTCCGCTCGTGACGCACGGGGTGTCGGTCATCAGCCGCTTCCAGGTCTGGACGCAGCCCTTGTGGCTGGTGATGATGGTGGTGCCTTTCGCCGCGGTGGCCTGGATGGCGCCAGAGACATTCACCAACGTGGTGCATTACGGAGGCGAATCTGGTGCAGGCACCCGCTTCGATTGGCACTTGTTTGGTGCGGCTCTGACGGTGGGCATCGCGCTCATCACCCAGATGGGCGAGCAGGCCGACTACCTGCGCTTCATGCCCGCCCGCGTGCCGGGCAAGGCCTGGCGCTGGTGGGCCGGCGTGCTCGCCGGTGGCCCGGGTTGGGTGGTGATCGGCGTGATCAAAATGCTGGGCGGCGCCCTGCTGGCCTACCTGGCCATCAGCCACATGGTGCCGCCCGAGCGCGCGGTCGACCCCAACCAGATGTACCTAGCGGCCTACGAGTTCGTGTTCACGGACTACGGCTGGGCGGTGGCCGCGACGGCGCTTTTCGTGGTGGTGTCCCAGCTCAAGATCAACGTCACCAACGCCTACGCCGGTTCGCTGGCGTGGAGCAACTTCTTCTCCCGCATCACGCACAGCCACCCAGGGCGCGTGGTGTGGGTGGTGTTCAACACACTGATCGCCTTCATGCTGATGGAGATGAACGTGTTCCAGGCCTTGGGCGAGGTGCTGGGCGTGTACTCCAACATCGCCATCGCCTGGATCATGGCGGTGGTGGCAGACCTGGTGATCAACAAGCCGCTGGGCTGGTCGCCCAAGGGCATCGAGTTCAAGCGCGCCTACCTGTACGACATCAACCCCGTGGGTGTGGGCGCCATGGGCCTGGCATCGGCGCTGTCGATCCTGGCGCACACCGGGCTCATGGGGCCGGGGCCGCAGGCCTTTTCGGCCCTGATCGCGATGGTGACGGCGCTGGTGGCGGCCCCGGCGATCGCCTGGATCACCCAGGGGCGCTACTACATCGCCAGAAGCGGTGGCGAGGCGCGCACGGCCGCGCCGGGGATCTGGCTGCGCCAGGTGGCCAGTGCGACCCCCGACGCCGCAGGCCGCGCCGGGGGTGTCACCCACACCTGCGTCATATGCGAGCGCGAATACGAGGCCCCCGACATGGCGCACTGCCCGGCCTACCAGGGCCACATCTGCTCGCTGTGCTGCACGCTGGATGCGCGCTGCGGCGACCTCTGCAAGCCGCATGCGCGCCTGTCCGAGCAGTGGATGGGGGCGCTGCGCCACGTGATGCCGCGCACCGTGTGGCCCTACCTGGAAGCGGGTCTGGCGCACTACCTGCTGCTCATGCTGGTGATCGCACCCGTGCTGGCGGCGGTGCTGGGGCTGCTGTACCGCCAGGAAGTGGAGGGCCTGAGCCAGGGGCTGGGCGTGGCCGCCAACGTCTCGCTGCTCGATGCCGCGCTGCGCTCAGGTTTCGTGCGCGTCTACGCGGTGCTGCTGCTGATCGCCGCCACCGTGGCCTGGTGGCTGGTGCTGGCGCACAAGAGCCGTGAGGTGGCACAGGAGGAGTCCAACCGCCAGACGCGTCTGCTGATGCAGGAGATCGAGTCGCACCAGCGCACCGACGAAGCCCTGCAGCAGGCACGCCACGCAGCCGAACAGGCCAACCAGGCCAAGACACGCTACATCTCCACCATCAGCCACGAACTGCGCACGCCGCTCAACAGCATCCTGGGCTACGCGCAACTGTTGCAGGAGGACACCGGCATGGCACCGCACCGGGCGCAGGCCATCCGTGTGATCCACCGCGGCGGCGAGCACCTGCTTTCGCTGATCGATGGCACGCTGGACATCGCGCGCATCGAGTCGGGCAAGCTGGCGCTGGACGTGCGGCCCATGGCCTTCGCCGGGACCATGCAGGAGGTGGCCAGCATGTTCGAGCTGCAGGCCGCCGCCAAGGGCCTGCGCTTTGCATTCGAGACCGGTGGGCGTCTGCCGGACGCGGTGCGCGCCGACGAGAAGCGCCTGCGGCAGATCCTGATCAACCTGCTGGGCAATGCGGTCAAGTTCACCCGCCAGGGCCAGGTGCGGCTGCGCGTCACGCACCAGCGCGAGATGGCCCAGTTCGAGGTGCACGACACCGGGCCAGGCATGAGCGCGCAGGAGCTTGAACGTGTGTTCGAGCCTTTCGCGCGCGGGCAGGGTGACGCCGCCTCGGCGGCTGGCGCGGGCACCGGGCTGGGCCTGACCATCGCCAAGATGCTCACCGACCTCATGGGCGGCGAGATGACCGTGCGCAGCGCACCCGGGCAGGGCACGGTGTTCACGGTTCGCCTGTTCCTGCCGGAGTTGCACGGCGCGGTGCTGCCCGGGCCGCAGGCGGCCCTGCAGTTCACCGGCTACACGGGCGAGCGCCGCCGCGTGCTGGTGGTGGACAACGAGGAGGCCGACCGGGAACTGCTCTCGCGCTGGCTGGCGCCGCTGGGGTTCGAGGTGATGTTGGCCACCAGCGGCCTCGATGCGCTGGCCCTGCTCGATGACCTGCAGCCCGGTGGGCCGCAGGCGCCGCACGCGGTCTTCATGGACCTGGCCATGCCCGGCATCGACGGCTGGGAGACGCTGCGCCGCCTGCGGGCGCGTGGGTGGGGTGCCGTGCCCCTGGCCATCGTTTCGGCCAATGCCTTCGACAAGGGCCTGCAGGCGGAAGACGGCGACCAGGGCCATCGCCCGCAGGATTTCTTCGTCAAGCCGGTGCGGCGCGACGACCTGCTGAACTGGCTGGGCCAGAAGCTCTCGCTCGACTGGCTGGGCGCTGGCATCGAGCCGGCGCAACCCACCCCGGTCCCGGCGCCGGCAGCGCCCGCCCCGGCCAGCCGCGCCGAGATCGAACCCCTGCTGGAGCTGGTCCGCCTGGGGTACTACAAGGGCATCGTGCAATGGCTGGACGAATGGGTGTCGCGCCATCCCGAGCAGGCCGCCTTTGCCCAGTCGTTGCGCGCCCTGGCGCGTGAGTTCCGTTTCGAAGCCATCGAACAGCAATTGCTGCAACACCATGCCGCATCCGGTTGAGCCCCTCGCGCCTACGCCCGTCGCCGGCCTGAGCCTGCCGCTGACGGACAGTCTGGTGGTCCTCATCGTCGACGACGTGCCCGACAACGTGGCGCCCCTGCACGACGCGCTGGACGAGGCGGGCTACACCGTGCTGGTGGCACTGGACGGAGAGAGCGCGATCCGGCGCGCCACGCAGGCCTTGCCCGACGTGGTGCTGCTCGACGCCGTCATGCCCGGTCTGGATGGCTTCGAGGTGGCGCGCCGGCTCAAGGGTCAGCCCGCCACGGCGAACATTCCCATCATCTTCATGACCGGGCTCACCGACACCGAGCACCTGGTGGCGGCGTTGGATGCGGGAGGCGTGGACTATGTGACCAAGCCGATCAAGCCGCGCGAAGTGATGGCGCGCATGGGTGTGCACCTGCGCACCGCGCGCCACGTGCGCCAGGGCGCGGTGGAGCGCAGCCAGGCGCGCAATGCGCTCGACGCCTTTGGCTACGCCACCATCACCGTGCGCGAGCGCGACGGCCGCCTGATGTGGCAGACACCGCTGGCGCGCGACCTGTTGCGCCACCACTGCGGCACCGAAGCGCCCGTGACGCCGCCCGAGGTGCTGCAATGGCTGCGGCGCCACCTGGCCGATGCGCGAGAGCAACGCGAGCCGCCACGCCTGAGCATCGAAAACGGCCCGCGCCGCCTGACCTTCCGCCTGCACCAGTGCGTGGGCGACGAGGTGAATGGCGAAGGTGGAGACTGGTTGATCGTGATGCAGGAGACCTCCGACGCCAGCGTGCTTTCCGGCCTGGCCGCCGCCTTTGGCCTGACGGCGCGAGAGGCTGAGGTGCTGTACTGGGTGGTCAAAGGCAAGATCAACCGCGACATCGGCGACATCCTGGGCGCAAGCCCCGCCACGGTGAAGAAGCACCTGGAACGCATCTACGCCAAGCTGGGCGTGGAGACGCGCACCGCGGCAGCGGCTATGGCGATCAACCGGGTGCGTCAGCTCGATTTGCCTGTCGGTTGATGCTATGTCCTATCTGGGAGCCGGCGGTTTTCACGAAGGATGAAGCGGCAGCGCTTGGTGGATGTTCCCGGCGGCGCCTCGGTTAGGATGCTGACCGAGTTCAAGGCGAACGGGTTGCGTTAGACCAGACTCAGGCGAGGGCGCGTTGTTGTGAAACTGTCCGATCAAGCTTTCTTGCCGGTTCGTGCGCTCAATGAGAATGCGCGTCGCGCATTCATCGAGCGGCGAGACAGCCTGTACTCATATCTGTCGTCCGAAGAGCAGCAGTGTGTACTGCGACTGGCGGACTGGTACGCGATACGCAAGCAGTCGTTGCTGCCAGCTATCGAGCTCCTGAACAGGAGTTCAATGGCGGTTTCGAATCAGTTGCTCTTTCCATTGCACGGACTTCCCAAGCCCAACTTGCTGGTGCGAGGTCTGGCCCAACTCAACGTGGCAAGGGGTAAGGCCGAGGATAGGTACTCGCATTGGCTTCACGAGCAGTTCATTTCCAAGATCGCGGATGAGTCGGATGTGAATGCTCAAGAAGACACCGCGCTCGGTGTGCTCCTGTTCTTCCGTTTGTTGCAAGTCGAACTGGGGCGCGAGTGGACGCGAGTTTTTTTGGAAAAGCGTCTCACTCTGGCTGCGCAGCAGTGGGTCAAAGATGGCCGCGTACCGCCAGAAGTCAGACTGAGGGCTGCGATCCGATCACTGTTACATGAAGGCAACGGACGAGACTTGCTTGATCTGCGACGACTGACATGGGGCCTTTTGCTGGAGGTTGTGAGCAGGGACACGGAGGCCGCAGCGGCGTTTGTCGATGAGCATTGGAAAAGCAGTGGGGGATCCGCCGTCTTCTTTCCGCTCTATTTCCACGAAAGCCCCGAACTGGCCTACCAGTTGGCTACCCGCTTTCGGCCGTTTCGAAGAGAGTTCTCGGAGGAGATGCTGCGACAGGCGATTTTCAATACGGCGTTGAAGCTTCTGGGAAATGATCGCAGCGTTTCGCTTGGGGTGGCTGTGGACAGTTTGCTGGCGCCCATGAGTGCGCTACTGGTCGTATGGACCTTGGATACTCCGGGCGCAAGCGTCGAGTCCCGCCTGCGCGCCTTGGATTGCTTGTTTCGGTACGGTGATCCAAGTGGTGACTACTGGACCCGATTGCCCTCGGCCTGCCTGGCACTTATCGAGAGCATTTCGTCCGAGGAGCAAGGGCAATGGCTGCATTTGCTTGCTGCCGCTTCCTTCTATTCGGACCAGACCGCTTCAACTGCGGACGCGGCGCTAAGGCGGTTCGATCACCATGTGGCCCGCGAACTGTCCTCGCCCATTGGCAATGCACCTTCGGGCGTTGTCCAAGTTGCACGCAAACTGGACAACGCGCTGGGCTTGTTGGAGGACAAGGTGCTTTCGCACAGGAATCGCCACATTCCTCCGAACCCGCAACATCCATTGATGGTGGCCTTTGAAAACCGTCTTAACACCTGCCGAGAGCGGTGGTTTGGTGTGAACTCGCCGACTGCGATGCAGGATCTCGTCGCGCTGACATTGGGCTTGAGCAGCGAGCGCTTGATCCGCAGACACCACGAAGTCCTTTTGAGGGAATTTCCCCTTCGTGTTCAAGCTTCTCCCCAGGACGCAGGGCTCGCGCTCAAGCGGCTGATCCAGTACCGAGGCTACAGCCAGACAGGGGATCAGATGTACCGGAAGCAACTGTGCCAAGACACCTTTGACGCGCTATTGCCGACGCTCGAAAAGGTGTCTCAGGCCGATGCGAGCGTGGCTCGCTCGGGTATCGGCTGGAGTCCGCGCGGGGACATATAGCTCAAGACAGAAGGCGGCGTACGCCACCCGGCGTACATACGCCGCGGCGGAGCATCCCTAGCATCCAGTTCGTCCGCTGTGCCACGTCCGAAGAGGGCAGCCGGCGGCGCCAACACACCACCCCCTCACGGGGACCACAGGAACACTGGAGAAGCGCGATGTCCCAATCTCAGAACACCCGTCGTATCACCCTCAAGACCCTTTCGGCCGCCGCCATGGTGGCCACGCTGGGCGGCCTGTCCGCCCTGCCTGCCCACGCCCAGGAGACCATCAAGGTCGGCGTGCTGCACAGCCTCTCCGGCACCATGGCCATCTCTGAAACCGTGCTCAAGGACACGGTGCTCATGGCCATCGACGAGATCAACGCCAAGGGCGGCGTGCTGGGCAAGAAGCTCGAACCCGTGGTGGTGGACCCGGCCTCCAACTGGCCGCTGTTCGCCGAGAAGACCAAGCAATTGCTGACGCAGGACAAGGTGGCGGTGATCTTCGGTTGCTGGACCTCGGTGTCGCGCAAGTCGGTGCTGCCGGTGGTGGAAGAGAACAACGGCCTGCTGTTCTATCCCGTGCAGTACGAGGGCGAGGAACTGAGCAAGAACGTGTTCTACACCGGCGCCGCGCCCAACCAGCAGGCCATTCCGGCGGTGGAATACCTGATGAGCAAGGACGGTGGCTCCGCCAAGCGCTGGGTGCTGCTGGGCACCGACTATGTGTACCCGCGCACCACCAACAAGATCCTGCGCGCCTTCCTCAAGAGCAAGGGCGTGGCCGATGCCGACATCATGGAGGAGTACACCCCCTTCGGCCACAGCGACTACCAGACCATCATCGCCAACATCAAGAAGTTCGCGTCGGCTGGCAAGAAGACGGCGGTGGTCTCCACCATCAACGGCGACTCCAACGTGCCCTTCTACAAGGAACTGGGCAATGCAGGCCTGTCCGCCAAGGACGTGCCGGTGGTGGCCTTCTCCGTGGGCGAGGAAGAGCTGCGCGGCGTGGACACCAAGCCGCTGGTGGGCCACCTGGCTGCATGGAATTACTTCATGAGCATCAAGAGCCCGGCCAACACCGAGTTCGTGAAGAAGTGGAGCGCCTACGCCAAGGCCAAGAACATCCCCGGCCACAAGGACAAGCCGCTGACCAACGATCCGATGGAAGCCACCTACATCGGCGTCAACATGTGGGCCCAGGCCGTGACCAAGGCCAAGTCGACCGATACCGACAAGGTCATCGCCGCCATGGCCGGCCAGACCTTCAAGGCGCCGGGTGGCTTCACCAGCACCATGGACAAGGAAAACCACCACCTGCACAAGCCGGTGTTCATCGGCGAGGTGCGTGCCGATGGCCAGTTCAACGTGGTGTGGAAGACGCCGGGTCCCGTGGTCGCGGATCCGTGGAGCGACTACATCCCCGAGAACAAGGGCAAGAAGAACGTGCCGGAGAAGAAGTAACACCCCCCTGCGCCGCTGACGCGGCTTCCCCCCTCTGTGGCGCGCCTTCGGCGCTTCGAGGGGGGACGGCATCTCGGGCCGGCAAAGCCGGACCCTTGATGCCTCTGGCAGATGCGCCTTCATTCGGATGGGATTTGTTATGAAGACTTGGTGGCTCCGCAGCGTGGGGCTGGGGCTTGTGGTGTGCATGTCGCTGGGCGTGGCCCATGCGCTCACGCCGGCCGATGCGCTTGCGGTGGTGGATGGCGACACCGATACCCGCATCGACACGATCAACCGCCTGGCGGTGGAGCCGGATGAGCGGGCCACCGCGCTGATCAAGGCGATGTCCGAAGAGGCGGTGCGTGTGCAGGGCGAGCGCGTGCTGCTGGTGGATGGCGACGGCGCCATCGATGCGGTGACTGGCGAGAAGCTGGCCACGCTGCCGGAAGACGCCAGCGACATCATGATCAACAACCGCCTGCGCGGCGCTATGGAGAATGCGCTGGCGGGCATGGAACTGCTGGGCGCTTCGCCCGAGCGCCAGCGCGAGGCGGCGCGTACGTTGCAGCGCACGGCGTTCGAGGAACCGGATTCAAGCCAGTTGCCGCTGATCGCGAAAGCCCTGGCAGGGCAACTGGATGAGCGCGCGCGCCAAAGCCTGGAACTGGCGCAGGCCGCCGTGCTGCTGGCCAGCGAGGATGCGGCAGAGCGCCTGTCTGCCGCGCAGAAACTGGGTGAGGCGCGCCAGCCCATCGTGCGGCCCTTGCTGCAGCAGCAGATCGAGAAAGAGAGCGACGCCAAGGTCAAGGCGGCGCTGGCCGATTCGCTGGAGCGCATCAACCGCACGCTGGCCCTGGGCAATGCGCTGGCGCAGGTGTTCACCGGCGTGAGCCTGGGCAGCATCCTGCTGCTGGCCGCGCTGGGCCTGGCCATCACCTACGGCCTCATGGGCGTGATCAACATGGCGCACGGCGAGCTGATCATGATCGGCGCCTACGCGACCTGGCTGGTGCAGACCTTCTTCCGCCAGTCGCTGCCGGCGTACTTTGACTGGTACCTGCTGGTGGCCATGCCGGTGGCTTTCATCGCCTCGGGCCTGGTCGGGGCTGCCATGGAGCGCTCGGTGATCCGGTTCCTCTACGGCCGTCCGCTGGAAACCCTGCTGGCCACCTGGGGCATCAGCCTGGTGCTGATGCAGGCCGTGCGCAGCCTGTTTGGCGCGCAGAACGTGGGGGTTGAAAACCCGTCCTGGATGAGCGGGGGCGTCACCCTGCTGGGCAATCTCAACCTGCCCTGGAACCGCATCATCATCATCGGCTTCGCGCTCGCGGTACTGCTGGGCGTGGCGCTGCTGATCGGCAAGACGCGCCTGGGCCTGTTCGTGCGCGGGGTCACGCAGAACCGGCCCATTGCCTCCTGCATGGGCGTGAACACGGCGCGCATCGACACCTATGCCTTCGCGCTGGGATCGGGCATTGCCGGCCTGGCCGGCTGCGCGTTGAGCCAGATCGGCAACGTCGGACCCGACCTCGGCCAGAACTACATCGTCGACTCCTTCATGGTGGTGGTGCTCGGCGGCGTGGGCCAGCTCGCCGGCACGGTGTACGCCGCGCTCGGCCTGGGGGTTCTAAACAAGTTCATCGAAGGCTGGGCCGGTGCCGTTCTTGCCAAGATCGCGGTGCTGGTGTTCATCATCGTCTTCATCCAGAAACGTCCCCAGGGCATCTTCGCCATGAAAGGAAGAGAGGCATGAGCGCCCCGTCCGCCTCCACCGCCGTGACCCTGCCCAGCCCTGGCCCCCTGCTCACACGGGGCGGCTGGAGCGCCTTCATCGTCGCCCTGCTGGTGGTGTGTGCCGTGGCGCCGCTACTCAACCTGTTCGTGCCCGAGAGCAGCGCCTTCCATCTCAGCGACTACATGGTGGCCCTGCTGGGCAAGATCATGTGCTACGCCATCTGCGCGCTGGCCATGGACCTCATCTGGGGCTACACCGGCATCCTCAGCCTGGGGCATGGCCTGTTCTTTGCGCTGGGCGGCTACGTGATGGGCATGTACCTCATGCGCCAGATCGGTACCGACGGCAACTACAAGAGCGAGCTGCCGGACTTCATGGTGTTCCTGGACTGGAAGGAGCTGCCGTGGCACTGGGCGCTGTCCGACAGCTTCGTCGCCACGCTGCTGCTGGTGGTGCTGGTGCCAGGGCTGGTGGCCTTCGTGTTCGGCTACTTCGCCTTCCGTTCGCGTATCAAGGGCGTGTACTTCTCCATCATCACGCAGGCCCTCACCTTTGCCGCGCTGCTGCTGTTCTTTCGCAACGAGACCGGCTTCGGCGGCAACAACGGTTTCACGGACTTCAAGCGCATCCTCGGCCTGCCCATCGCCACGCAGGGCATGCGCATGACGCTCTTCGTGCTGACGGGCCTGACGCTGCTGGGCTTCTTCCTCTTCGCGCGCTGGCTGGTCGGCAGCAAGTTCGGGCGCGTGCTGCAGGCGGTGCGCGACGCCGAGAGCCGCGTCATGTTCTGCGGCTACAACCCCTTGCCCTACAAGCTCACCATCTGGACCCTCTCCGCTGTCATGTGTGGCGTGGCCGGGGCCTTGTACGTGCCGCAGGTGGGCATCATCAACCCGGGTGAAATGAGCACGGCCAACAGCATCGAGATTGCCATCTGGGCGGCCGTGGGCGGGCGCGCCACGCTGGTGGGCCCGATCCTCGGCGCTTTCATCGTCAACGGCGCCAAGAGCTGGCTCACGGTGAGTTTTCCCGAGTACTGGCTGTACTTTCTCGGTGCCCTGTTCATCGTCGTGACCCTGTTCATGCCACAGGGGGTGGTGGGGCTGGCGAAGAAGCTCCGTGGGGTGAAGGGAGAACGCGCATGACACCGGACCTGATGGAAGAGGGCGCTCGGCGCCTGGAGAAACACCGGGGTCCGGCGCCGGGCGGGAACACCGAGTCCGGTGGCCGTGCCGCGGGCTTCTCGCGCCTGGTCACGCCGGGCGAGGTGGACACCGCGCACGGCCGCATTCTCTACCTGGAGGATGTGAACGTGAGCTTCGACGGCTTCAAGGCCATCAACCACCTGTCGTTGGACATCGCGCCGGGTGAACTGCGTTGCATCATCGGCCCCAATGGCGCGGGAAAAACCACGATGATGGACATCATCACCGGCAAGACACGGCCTGACTCGGGCCAGGTGTTCTTCGGCAGCACCATCGACCTGCTGCGCTACCGGGAGGCCGAGATCGCCGCCATGGGCATAGGCCGCAAGTTCCAGAAACCCACGGTTTTCGAGCACCTGAGCGTGTTCGAAAACCTGGAACTGGCGCTGGCGACCGACAAGCGTGTGCGCCGCTCCATGGTCTTCCGGCTCAACGGGGAAGAAAAGGACCGCCTGGGCGAGGTGCTGCAGACCATCCACCTGGCCGACAGCGCTGCGCGCCTGGCCGGCAACCTCAGCCACGGCCAGAAGCAATGGCTGGAGATTGGCATGCTGCTGATGCAGGACCCCAAGCTGCTGCTGCTCGACGAGCCCGTGGCCGGCATGACCGATGAAGAGACCGAACGCACCGCGCAGCTCTTCCTCTCGCTCAAAGGCCGGCATTCGCTGATGGTGGTGGAGCACGACATGAGCTTCATCCGCACGATTTCCGAGAAGGTCACGGTGCTGTGCGACGGTGCGGTTCTGGCGGAGGGCACGCTGGACCAGGTGCAGGCCGACGAGCGTGTGATCGAGGTCTACCTTGGCCGTTGAATTTTCCCTTCGGGCGGCTGGGTTTGGCCGGGTCTCGGCCCGGCGGCCGAGCCACTTTTCTTTGCTTCGCCAAAGAAAAGTAGCCAAAAGAAAGGCGACCCTGCTGGCTGTGTCCCTCCGCTGCGCTCCGGGCAACCTGCGGTGCGCGCGTCGGGCGGGGTCTGCGCAAACTCGCTTCGCTCAAACATGCGCAGCCCTGATCCGCCCGCCGCTGTGCTCCTCGGCACCGCCAGAAGGGCCCCGGACTTCGGCTCGATCTCTCTTTGCTTTCCTTCTTTTGGCGAAGCAAAAGAAAGTCAGCCGGTCGCCCGGCCGAGACCAGGCTTGCCACGATAGGAATCCCACTGGAGGACAGCGCCCATGAGCCTGCTCGAAGTCAAAGACATCAACCAGTACTACGGCGGCAGCCACATCCTGCGCAACGTCAGCCTCACGGCCGAGTTGGGCCAGGTCACCGTGGTGCTGGGCCGCAATGGCGTGGGCAAGACCACGCTGCTGAAGTCGCTCATGGGGCTGGTGCCCATCAAGAGTGGGAGCATCGCGCTGGACGGTGTCTCCATTGCCGGGGCGACGCCCTATGAGCGTGCGCGCATGGGCGTGGGCTTCGTGCCGCAAGGACGTGAGATTTTTGCCCGCCTCACGGTGCAGGAGAACCTGCTCATGGGGCTGGCGACCAAGAAGGGTGGCACGCCGATACCGGCGGAGTTGTTCGAGCTGTTCCCGGTGCTGAAGCAGATGCTGGGACGGCGTGGAGGCGATCTTTCGGGCGGCCAGCAGCAGCAACTGGCCATTGCGCGGGCGCTGGCGGCGGGGCCGAAGCTGTTGATCCTGGACGAGCCCACCGAAGGCATACAGCCCAACATCATCAAGGACATCGGCCGGGTGATCCGCATGCTGGCCGATCGCGGCAACATGGCCATCGTGCTGGTCGAGCAGTACTACGATTTTGCCGAGGCGCTGGCCGATCGCTATGTGGTCATGGAGCGCGGCGAGGTGATTGCCTCGGGGCCTGGCAGCGAGATGGCCCAGAAGGGCGTGCGCCAACTGGTGGCGATCTGAGGACCGGCGCGGGCGAGGCGGCCGCGCGCCTCACACGCGCCAGATGCGCGGTGGCACGGACGGGAGGCCCCAGGCTTGCCGGCGCAGTTCGGCCCAGGTGCGCTGGAACAAGGTCATCAGCGGCTCCACCAGCGGGGCGAGCGCGCGCAACACCAGCATCTGGCCGTTCGGGCTGGTGATGCCGGCCTGCACCTGCGCGGGGCAGTCCTGGTCCAGGACCGAGCGCACGCAGGCCAGCAGGTCCTCGCGCCGCTGGCGCTCCAGTGGCGTGCCGGTGGCCAGCCACAGGGTGCCCATGCAGCGCTGCCCCCCCAGACCCAGGGGGGAGTCGAGGAGCCGCGTGTCCGCAGCGTCGATGCGCGCCTGCTCCAGCCACAGGCCCGGGATCTCCAGGCGCTGCTCCAGCACGCCGCGGTCAAAGGCCTGGCCGGCCGCAGGCAGGCCCAGGGCGCAGACGTCCCAGCCCAGCCATTCCGCGCCCTCGGCCAGTGTGGCGCAAAGGGTGTTGCGCGCCAGGCAACCGGGATAGACGATGGTCTCCAGGGGCAGCCATTCCAAGCGGGCACCAGCGGCCAGATCGAGCGTGACCTGTTGCGAGGCGGCCGGGCCGTCGGAGCGGTAGAAACGCGTGGCCCCAGGCGTGGACAGCAAGCCATGCGCACCGCCTTCGGCTCTTACCCGCAAGTCCAGCGTGTCGCCGCCCACCAGGCCGCCAGGGGGATGCACGATCACGTTGTGGCAGATCGTGTCGCCTTCCGGGTAGAGACTCTTGAGGATGCGCAGCGGACCCGTGTGGGTGTGGTGCAGCGTGGTGCGTCCGTGGCCGGTGCTCTGGTAGCGGAGGTCGAGTTGGGCGTGCCAGGGCATGCGGGGAGTTTACGCGCTCAGCTTTTCCAGAAGCCCTGGTGCGCAAGGCGGGCTTCGTCGATGAGCGCGGGCCCCACACACTCGATGGGGTGTGGCGAGGCGTCGAACACGTCACGGCAGGACAGTTCCGCGTCGCGTTGTTCGGGCCGTTCACCGCGGAACACGCGCAAGCTCACCGCGTCGATGCCGAAGACGACGCGGCCGATGTTGCTCCAGAAGATGGCGCCTGCGCACATGACGCAAGGTTCGGCCGACGAGTACAACGTGGCGCTTGCAAGCGTCTTGCGGTCCACCGCCGAACCGAGCTGCCGCACCGCATTGGTTTCCGCATGCCCGGTGCAGTCGCCGGTCTCTGCGGTGTTGCACCAGGCCTCGGCCAGCACCCGGCCATCGGCAGCCACCACGATGGCGCCAAAGGGCCGGTTGCCCCGCTCGCGGGCCACCTGCGACCAGGCGATGGCCTGTCGAAGGTAGGCGCCATCGCGTTCGTCCAGTACCGCCTCGGGAGGTGCCGGGCGGCGGGGTTGTGCGGGTGCGATCATGCGATGACGGTGCGTTCGCTGGCGGCGGGCAGCATGGCGCGGTTGAACAGGCCCTCCACGCCGGGGCGGGTCTTCAGGCCGAACACGTCGACAACCTCGTCCACCTGTTGCTCCAGTGTGCGCTTGAGCACGTCGCCCAGGCCATGGCTGCGCGTGTCGGGCGCGGCGATGTACTGGCGGGTGATGCGCCAGCGCTCAAGCTCTACGGCTTCATTCAGGATGGGCTCACGCTGCCGGGTGGCCGCGATGGCTGCGGCGGGGTCTGCCATGCTCTCCAGGATGGCGCGGTTGGTGGCGCGCAGGAAGGCCGCCACGGCGGCGGGTTGCTGCGTGACCATGGCGTTGCTGGCGAGGATGGCGTTGCCGTAAAGGTTCACGCCTGCCTGCGTGTACTGCAGCACCACGAGGTCGTCGAGCTTCATGCGAGCAAACAGCGATACCGCGGAATCGTGGAAGTAGGTCGCACCGTCCACATCGCCGCGCACCACCACGTTGTCACGCGAGGCGAAATCGGTGGTGGACCACTGGAAGAGATCGTCCTTGATGCGCAGCCTGCGCGCCACCATGGGCCAGGCGCGTCGAGTGGACTCGACGGCCGCCGCGGCGATCTTCTTGCCTTGCAGGCTGCGAAAGTCGGTGGTGATGCCACGGTCCTTGCGGCCGATGATGGCAAAGGGCGCGCGGTTGTAGTACTGGTAGACGGCCTGCACCAGCGGGGTTCCGGCCTGGGCGGCCTGGAATTCGATGAGGGAACTGATGTCGCCCAGTCCCATCTGGTAGACGCCGCTGGCGATGCGGGTGATCGACGCCACGGAGCCCGAGCCCACGTCGATGCTGACGTCCAGCCCCTCGTCCCGGTAGTAGCCCTTGCTCTGTGCAAGAAAGAAGGGCGAGGTCTGGCCGGTGATGCGGAAGTCCAGCGTGAACTTGATGGGGATGGGTTTGCCGCCCGGCTGTGCCCACAAGGCGGGGGCGGCGAGGGAAGAGGCGGCGGCGACGGAGGAGGCGAGGAAGCTGCGGCGTTGCATGGCAAGGCTCCGGTGGAACTTGTTCAAACCTGGCGGATGCCGAGGTCGGCCCGCGAGGACGTACAAGAGCAATTTCCGGGCGGTGCCATGGCGCCGCTGAACGCTTCTACTCTGCGCGTCTTGCCTTGCACAAGCCATGCCAGCCTGCGCGCACCGAAGCCGTGCACCGCCATGGCCTGCGATTTGCTAGCATGCAGGCCACGGAGTAGAAGCGTTCAACCTCGCGTCCTGCGAGGCCGGAAATTGCTCTTGGACCCAGAGTCATTTCTTCAGGAGCGCTTCCATGCTGGTTACTCAACAGCCCGTATTCCGCCGCTATTGGCACGCCGTCATGCCGTTGACGGAGCTGGCCCAAGGCCCCCGGCCCTTCACCTTGCTGGGTGAACAACTGGTCCTCTTTCTCGACGAACACGGTGAGCCGGCGGCCCTGAAGGACCGCTGCTGCCACCGCACCGCGCGCCTGAGCAAGGGCTGGTGCAAGAACGGCCATATCCAGTGCGGCTACCACGGCTGGGTGTACAACCGCAGCGGGCGCGTGATCGAAATACCGCAGTACCCGACGGAACGCGAGATCCCCAAGGACTACGGCACCACGGCCTACCATTGC
Source organism: Hydrogenophaga sp. (assembly GCF_026125785.1). Classification (GTDB taxonomy): domain Bacteria; phylum Pseudomonadota; class Gammaproteobacteria; order Burkholderiales; family Burkholderiaceae_C; genus Hydrogenophaga. Next base: position 106,082 of record NZ_JAHCKL010000004.1, on the reverse strand, counting down.
GTGGCGCGCCATGGCTACGCGTGGGTGGCGCTGGAAGACCCGGTGGCCGAGATACCGGACATGCCCGAGTTCGGTGCACCGGGCTGGCGCACGATCTTCCAGTTCTACGAGACCTGGAACACCAGCCCCGTGCGCGCGCTGGAGAACTCTTTCGACAACTCTCATTTCAGCTTCGTGCACCGCGCCACCTTCGGCGTGGCCGATGCGCCCACGCCGAGCAAGTACGAACTGACCGAGAACCCGACAGGTTTCACCGCGGAAACGGTGATCGACGCTGCGAATCCCGAGCGCTTCCGGCGCATCAGCGGTGTCAAGGACCCGGTCACGCAGCGCCATATGCGCAACGCCTACTTCCTGCCGTTTTCCCGCCGGCTCGACATCGAGTACCCCAGCGGCATCCGGCACGTCATCATCAACGCGTTCACTCCGATCGACGATGGGCGCATGCAGTTGTGCCAATGGCTGTTCCGCAACGACACGGAAGCGGATTGCCCGGCGCAGATGCTGATCGATTTCGACGATGAGATCACCCGCGAGGACAAGGACATCCTGGAGTCCACCGACCCGGACGCGGTGGTGGACCTGCGGCGGCGCGGCGTGGAGTACTCCATGGACTCGGACCGGCCTGGCATCCTCATTCGCCGCAAGCTGATGGCCTTGCTGTCCGCCGCGGGCGAGGCCGAGGTGCACCGCTGAGGGTTCAGCGCGAAGCCCAGAACCCCCGGTGGGGTTCGAGCATTTCGGCCTCCAGCTCGGGCACCGGACCGATCACTTCGATGGATTTTTGCCCGCGTGCCAGTACCTCGCGGCAGGGCAGGGACAGGGTGGGGTTCTCGCTGTGGTTGCCGGTGAGCGCGAGCAGCGTCTCCTCGCTCGCGCCGTAGACCACCCGCCCGATGTTGGCCCAATAGAGTGTGCCGGTGCACATGGCGCACGGCTCGAAGGTGGTCACCAGGGTGCAGCGCACGAGGTATTCGCCAGGCCAGTTGCCGGCCGCCATGCGCGCCAGCGTGGACTCGGCGTGGTTCACCGTGTCGAGGTTGCCCTGCTCGGCGAGTACCGTCTCGCCGTCGGGTGCAACCAGCAGGGCGCCAAAGGGGTGGCGGCCCATGCCGGCGGCGCGCTGCGCCACGGCATTCGCATGCCGCAGATGCCGCGCGATCTGTTCCGCGTTCACGTATTCTGCGAGCCCCTGTGGGCCCAGGCCGTGGTGTGCTTCTCGACGAAGCTGAACAGCTCGTACATCACCATGGCCATGATGCCCACCACCAGCAGGCCGCTGAAGGCCAGGCCCATCTGCATGGAGGAACCGGCCGAGATCAGCAGGTAACCGATGCCCTCGTTCGAGGCGGTCATTTCAGACACCGTGGTACCGACGAAGGCCAGGGTGATCGCCACTTTCAGCGATCCGTAGAAGTAGGGCAGAGAGCGCGGCAGGCCCACCTTGATCAGCACGTCCCAGCGTTTGGCACCCAGCACCCTCAGCACATCCTCCAGCTCGGGTTCCAGCGTGGCCAGCCCGGTGGCGATGTTGACCATGATGGGAAAGAAGGAGATCAGGAAGGCGGTGAGAATGGCCGGCCCGATGCCGATGCCGAACCAGACCACCAGGATGGGCACGAAGGCGGCCTTGGGCAACGCGTTGAAGGCGGTCATCAGCGGGTAGATGGCGGCGTAGGCCAGGCGGGAACTGCCGATCAGGAAACCCAGCAGGACGCCGACCACGATGGCGATGCCGAAGCCGGCCATGGTCACCCAGAAGGTGCGCCAGGCATGACCCAGGATGGTCGTCTTGTGCTCCAGCGTCTGTTCCCAGATGCGAGAAGGGCTGGGGAAGATGAACTCGGAGACGCCGAAGCCGCTGGTGATGACTTCCCAGATGATGATGATCGCCAGCAGCAGGAGCAGCGGGGACCAGCGCTCCATGTGTTTCTTGCTCATGGAAAGGCTCCGTTTACTGGTTGACGGGCGTGCGCATGGCGCCGATGTGGCCGCGCAGCTCCAGGACGATGTCGGAGAATTCCTTGGTGTAGGTCACCTCAAGGTCGCGCGTGCGCGGGATGGGGATGTCGCGCTGCACCACGAAGCGGCCGGGGCTCTTGCTCATGCAGTACACCGTGTCGGCCAGGAAGACCGACTCCCGCAGGTCGTGCGTGACCAGGATGACGTTGAAGCGCTGCGCCTCCCAGAGGTCACGCAGGGTGCACCAGAGTTCTTCGCGCGTGAAGGCGTCCAGTGCGCCAAAGGGTTCGTCGAGCAGCAGCATCTTGGGCTCGTGGATCAGCGCGCGGCAGATGCTGGCGCGCTGCTGCATGCCGCCCGAGAGTTCCCAGGGAAACTTCTTCTCCATGCCACCCAGGCCCACGCTGGCCAGCAGCTTCTTCGCGCGCTCCTCGTATTCCTTGCGCCGGTCCTTGAACTGGCTGCGGTAGGGCTCCACGATCTCCAGGGGCAGCAGCACGTTGTCCAGCGTGGTGCGCCATGGCAGCAACGACGGCGCCTGGAACGCCATGCCTGAGATCTTGAGCGGGCCCGTGACGGCCTGGCCGTCGATGAGGATCTTGCCCATGCTGGGCATGCGCAGCCCGGTGGTGAGCTTCATGAAGGTGGACTTGCCGCAACCCGAAGGGCCCACGATGGCGATGAACGCGCCCTTGGGCACCTTGAGGTTGATGTCCTCTACCGCGAACACGTTCTTGGCCAGCAGGTCGTCGTTGTAGGCCAGCCAGACCTGGTCGAAGTCCACGAAGGGCTTGTCGCTGGTGCTTGCTTCCATGGGATGTTCTTCCTGAAAAAAGGCCAGCCGCCTTGCGGAGGCTGGCCTGTGCCGGGCAGGCTCGGCGGGTGGGTGCTTGTTTTACTTCTTGGCGGGCGGCAGCACATTGAGCTCGGCGGCGCTGGGCAGCATGCTGCCGTTCCAGACCGCGGCCGGGTCGATGCGCGTCTTGGTGCCATAGGCATCGGACACCTGCGAGGCCATCAGCGCCATGCGGCCGGGGTTGATCTGGCCGAAGCCTTCCCTGCGCGCGTCGGGGCTGGCCACCACCGAATCGATGGCGAGTTGCAGGCGGCGTGTTTCCAGCGGCACGTTGATGATGCCGTCGCGCGCCTTCACGGTGTCGATGCTCGCGGCCGGATTGGCCATGACTTCCTTGGCGCCCTTGGCGAATGCGGTCAGGAACGCCTTCACCGCGGCCGGGTTGTCCTTGATCATCTTGGGCGAGGCAATGATGACGTTGCCATACAGCTTCACGCCATAGTCGGCGTAGGGCATGATGACCACGTCCTCGGCCTTGACGCCGCGCGCCTCCAGGTTGAGCAGCGAGGTGAAGGAGAAGCCGGTGATGGCGTCGATGTCGCCGCGCACCAGCATGGTCTCGCGCAGCGGCGGATCCATCGACGTCCAGGCCACGTTGGTCACGCTGTTGGCCTTCTGGAAGATGGGGAAGGCCTTGCGGCCGGCGTCGAACACCGGTGCGCCCAGCTTCTTGCCATTGAGGTCCGCTGGCTTGGTGATGCCGTTCTTCTTGAGGGTGAGCACGGCGGCCGGCGTGTTGTTGTAGACCATCATCACGGCCACCGGCTTGTTCGGTGCGTCCGGGTTGTTGGCATGGAACTCCATCAGGGCGGCCATGTCGGCGAAGCCCATGTCGTAGGTGCCGGAGGCCACGCGCGTGACCGTGCCGCCCGAACCGTTGCCGGAGTCGATCGTCACGTCCAGGCCAGCGGCTTTGAAGTGGCCCTTGGCCGCGGGCTGCAGGAAGAGCGCCGCCGGGCCTTCAAAGCGCCAGTCGAGCTGGAACTTGATGGGCGTCTGGGCATGGGCGCCACCGAAGGCGGCGGCCAGGGCCAGAGCGGCGGTGGTCTTGATGAAGGCGCGTTTGTTCATGGTTTCTCCAAGGTGGGTCTGGGTTGTGGTGAGAGGCGCTGCTGTCACCCGGACATGCCGGCCAGGTGTCAGCAATAAAGGTGCCAGCAAGGCCGCACGACGGGCCGGCGGCCGCATCAGGCCCGTTTGAGCACAGAATGTGTATACAGATTCTTGTGCCCCAGCGACGGCCCGTCATCCGGGCCAACCCTGAATGGTGCGCACCATGCCGGTGCCTGCACCGGCATGGGGATGATGCCCCAAAAACGCCGAAGGCCCCGAAGGGCCTGGCTGGTTGAGGGGATGACAGGTCAGTGCGCTTCGGCCTGGCGCGCGGCATCCACGGCGGCCGCTGTGTCGCCCCGGCCACCGTTGAAATAGAGGTTGAGCAGCACGGCACTCAGCGAGGCCAGCAGGATGCCGGACTCGATCAGCGGGTGAATGGTGTGCGGCATCCATTGCTTGAAGTTCGGGGCGACCAGCGGGATCATGCCGATGCCGATGGAAATCGCCACGATGAAGAGGTTGTTGCGGTTGCCCTTGTAGTCCACGCCGGCCAGGATGCGGATGCCGGTGGCGGCGACCATGCCGAACATCACCAGGCCCGCGCCGCCGAGCACGAAAGTGGGCAGGGACTCGACCAGGGCCGCCATCTTGGGCAGCAGGCCCAGCACGATGAGGATCACTCCACCGGCCACGCAGACGAAACGGCTCTTCACGCCGGTGACGCCCACGAGCCCCACGTTCTGGGAGAAGCTGGTGTAGGGGAAGGTGTTGAAGATGCCGCCGATGAGGGTGCCCAGGCCATCGGTGCGCAGGCCGGCGGTCAGCGCCTTCTGGTCCACCTTGCGGTCCGTCATCTCGCCCAGGGCGAGGAACATGCCGGTGGACTCGATCATCACCACGATCATCACCAGGCTCATGGTGAGAATCAGGATGGGGTCGAAGATGGGTGTGGCGATCTCGAAGGGCAGCACGAAGTCGAACCAGTGGGCCTTGCCGACTTTCTCGAAGCTCATCAGCCCCGCCGCGGTGGCGATCACGCCGCCGATGACGATGCCTAGCAGGACCGAGATGTTGGCGATGAAACCGCGTGCGTACTTGGCGATCAGCAGGATTGCGGCCAGCACGATGGCAGCAATGACGATGTGCGAGGTTTGCGCATACGCCGGGTTGGGCACGCTGCCCACGACGGCCAGGCCCTTGGGCACCTCGGGCACCGCGCCGCTGGCGGCCGCCTGCTTGACGGTGTCGAGCCACTGCAGGTGTTCCGGGCTGGGAATGCTGGGCGCGGTGGGCCCGAAAGGATTGCCGAAAATCCAGTTGATGCCGATGCGCATCAGGCTGATGCCGATCACCGCGATGATGGTGCCGGTGACCACCGGCGGGAAGAAGCGCAGCATGCGGCTGACGATGGGGGCCATGAGGATGGAGACCACGCCCGCACCCATGATGGAGCCGAAGATCAGCCCTGCGCCCTGCACGCCCGGGTTGCTGTTGGCCATGGCCACCATGGGCGCGACGGAGGCAAAGGTCACGCCCATCATCACCGGCAGCTTGATGCCGAACCACTGCGTGGCCCCCAGCGACTGGATCAGCGTGACCAGGCCGCAGCAGAACAGGTCTGCCGAGATCAGCATGGCCACTTGTTCGGGGCTGAGCTTGAGCGCACGGCCCACGATCAGCGGCACGGCGACTGCGCCGGCGTACATCACCAGCACATGCTGCAGGCCCAGCGCGGTGAGTTTTCCGGTGGGCAGGACTTCGTCGACGGGGTGGACGGATGAGGACATGAGGCGCTCCTGGTGCACTACGTATGCAAAACTGTATACACATTATGTGAACACGAATGTCTGCAAATCATGGGGAAAACCCTCGCACAGGACACCGTTCGTCCGGAAATGCAAGAGGGCGCCGAAGCGCCCTCCACGACCCTGCGGTTGAACCGCTTCAGACGCGTGCCTGCTGCGCGCTGCTGGCCACGGCCAGCGCGGTCATGTTGAGCACGCGGCGCACCGTGGCCGCGGGCGTGAGGATGTGCACTGTGCCGGCCGCGCCCATCAGCACGGGCCCCACTGTCACGCCACCGCTGGTGGTGGTTTTCATGACGTTGTAGAGGATGTTGGCCGCATCCAGGTTCGGGCAGATCAGCAGGTTGGCCGATCCCGACAGCGTGGTGTCGGCGAGGTAGGCGCTGCGGATCTCGGGCTGCAGCGCGGCGTCGCCATGCAGCTCGCCGTCGCACTCGATGCCGGGGTGAGCGGCCACGAAAAGATCCCGCGCGTGCGCCATCTTGCGCGCCGAGGCCCGCTTGCTCGATCCATAGCTCGAATGGGACAGGAACGCCACCTTGGCCGGCAGGCCGAAGCGCTGCACTTCCTGCGCCGCCATCCAGGCGATCTCGGCCAGCTCTTCGGCGCTGGGGTCTTCGTTGACATAGGTGTCGGCGATGAACACCGGGCCGCGATCGGTCATCAGGGCGTTGACGGCGGCATAGAGGCTGGCGTCGGCGCGGCGACCCAAGATGTGGTCGATGCGCTCCAGGTGCGTCATGTAGCTGCCGACCAGGCCGCAGATGAGCGCGTCCGCGTCGCCCAGCGAGAGCATGAGCGAGCCGATGATGGTGTTGGAGCGCCGCACGGCGGCCTTGGCGACTTCGGGCGTGGCGCCCTGGCGGCCCATGAGCTTGTGGTAGTGCTCCCAGTACTGCCGGAAGCGTGGGTCGTCTTCAGGGTTGACGTTCTGCACGTCGCGGCCCAGTTTCATGCGCAGTCCGGCCTTGGCGATGCGGGCCTCGATCACCGCCGGGCGGCCGATCAGGATGGGCACGGCGATCTGGTCGTCGATGGCCATCTGCGCGGCGCGCAGCGCACGCTCGTCCTCGCCGTCCGCATAGGCCACGCGCTTCTTCTGCGGCAAGGCCTTGGCGGCATTGAACACCGGCTGCATCAGGATGCCGGTCTGGTAGACAAAGCGGCCCAGTTGCTGGCGGTAGGCATCCATGTCCGCGATGGGGCGGGTGGCCACGCCGGAATCGGCGGCGGCCTGGGCCACGGCGGGTGCGATGCGCAGGATCAGTCGCGAGTCGAAGGGTTTGGGGATCAGGTAGTCCGGACCGAAACTCAGGTCCTGGCCTGCATAGGCGCTGGCCACTTCCTCGCTGGTCTCGCTCTTGACCAGATCGGCGATCTGCCGCACGCAGGCGAGCTTCATCTCTTCCGTGATGCGGGTGGCGCCGCAGTCCAGTGCGCCGCGGAAGATGTAGGGGAAGCACAGGACGTTGTTGACCTGGTTCGGGTAGTCGCTGCGCCCGGTGGCGATGATGCAGTCCGGCCGGATGGCCTTGGCCAGCTCGGGCCGGATTTCAGGCTCGGGGTTGGCCAGCGCGAGCACGATGGGCTTGGGGCCCATGGTCTTCATCATCTCGGCCGTGAGCACGCCGGGAGCCGAACAGCCCAGGAACACATCGGCGCCGTTCACCGCATCGGCCAGGGTGCGCTTGTCGGTCTTCTGCGCATAGCGCGCCTTGGACTCGTCGTAGCCACCGGGGCGGCCTTCGTAGATGACGCCCTTGGAGTCCACCACGAAGATGTTGTCGCGGTTCACGCCCAGGCCCACCATGACGTCCAGGCAGGCGATGGCGGCTGCTCCCGCGCCACTGACGGCCAGCTTGACATCACCTATGGCCTTGCCCACGAGTTCCAGGCCGTTGAGCAGCGCGGCCGCCGAGATGATGGCGGTGCCGTGCTGGTCGTCGTGGAACACCGGAATGCCCATGCGCTCGCGCAGCTTCTTTTCGATGTAGAAGCACTCGGGCGCCTTGATGTCTTCGAGGTTGATGCCGCCCAGCGTGGGTTCGAGCGCGGCGATGATCTCCACCAGCCGGTCCGGGTCCTTTTCAGCCAGTTCGATGTCGAACACGTCGATGCCGGCAAATTTCTTGAACAGGCAGCCCTTGCCCTCCATCACCGGTTTGGCGGCCATGGGGCCGATGTCCCCCAGCCCCAGGACGGCCGTGCCGTTGGTGACCACGCCCACCAGATTGCCACGCGAGGTGTACTCGGCCGCCATCGCGGGATCGGCTTCGATGGCCAGGCAGGGGTAGGCCACGCCGGGCGAATAGGCCAGCGAGAGGTCGCGCTGGTTGGACAGGGGCTTGGTGGGCGTGACGGCGATCTTGCCGCGGTGCGGCGTGCGGTGGTAGTCGAACGCGGCGTCGCGCAGGGCTTGTTCAGCGGGTGTCATTGTGGTGTCTCCAAGGGGCCAGGATGCCGGACCATTGTGTCACGGCATCGCGCAGGGCTGGCATTGTCGCGCAAGGTGCGCGCCACGGTTTCTCAGGGCTGCAGGAGGTCGTGCAGCGTGCGTGCGATGACCTTGGTAGCGCGTCGCAGGTCTTCGAGCTCCAGGTGCTCGTCGGCGCGTTTGGCGTTCGACTCGCGCACGGTACGCGGTCCGGCTCCGTAGATCACACCAGGGATGCCGCGCTCGACGTACAGACGCACGTCGGTGTAGAGGGGGGTTCCCACGGCGGGAATTTTTTCGCCGAACACGGCTTCGCCATGTTTCTGGATGGCCTGAACCAGGGGCTGGTTGCCGGGCAGTGGTTTCATGGCGCGCGCCAGCAGGATGCGGCGCACGTCCACCGTGAGCTGCCTGCCGCCACGCGGAGGCTGGAAGCTGGCGGCGGCCTGCTCGATGGTGCGGCGCAGAGCCGCCTCTACCTCGGCCGGGTCTTCCTCGGGGATCATGCGGCGGTCGATCTTGAGCACCACCTTGCCGGGAATGACATTGGTGTTGGTGCCTCCCTGGATGAGGCCCACGTTGAGGTAGGGGTGGGTGATCCCTTCGACCTGGGAGGAGACTTTCAGGTACTCGGCATTCAGGGCATAGAGCGCGTTGAGGATGTGGGTGGCGCCCTGCAAGGCGTCGGTTCCACTGTCGGGTATGGCTGCATGCGCCATGTCGCCGTGCACCGTCACCTCCAGTTGCAGGCAGCCGTTGTGTGCCACCACCACTTGGTAGCTGAAACCCGCGGCGATCATCAGGTCGGGCTGGGTCAGGCCGTGGCGCAGCAGCCAGTCCGGCCCCACTTCGCCGCCGTACTCCTCGTCATAGGTCACATGCAGCTCCACACTGCCGGCCAATCGTTCGCCCAGCGATTCCAGCGCGCGAATGGCAAAAGTGAAGCTGGCGATGTCGCTCTTGCTGACGGCTGTGGCGCGGCCGTAGATGCGGCCATCGGCGATCTCGCCCCCATACGGATCGTGCGTCCAGCCCTCACCCGGAGGCACCACGTCCCCGTGGGCGTTCAGGGCGATGGTGCGGCCGGGGCCGTAGCGTCGTCGCGCGATCAGGTTGGTGATGCTCTGCAGGCCGGCGGCCTGCACTTCGGCCGCGGGCACAGCGTGCCGCTCCGCCTCGATGCCCATGGCCGCCAGCAGTTCGGCGGTGCGTTCGGCGTGCGGCGCGTTGTTGCCTGGCGGCGTGTCGGTGGGCACGCGCACCAGTTCCTGCAGGAAGCGCACCTCCTCGTCGAAGTGGGCGTCGATCCAGGCATCCAGTTGGGTCAGAGAAGTCATGGTTGGCGAGGGCTTCGGCGGGCTCAGCCCAAACGGTGGGGTGGGTGGAGAAGAGAGCGTTCGCCCGGAGTCCGTTGGAGAGCCGGCCTAACGGTGGATGTTTCAGGCGCCTTGCGCTGCGAGTTGTTCGAGCAGGTGCGAGAACGCGCGCACGCACAGGTCCATGTCGTCGCAGGTGGTGGATTCCAGGGGGTTGTGGCTGATGCCGCTGTTCTGGCCGCGCACGAACAACATGGCCTGTGGCATGACCTCATGCAGTTTCATCGCGTCGTGCCCTGCGCCGCTGGGCATGCGGTGCAAGGGAACACCCAGCGCGGCCACCGCACGTTCCCAGCGGGTTTGCCAGTCCGCGGCACTGGGTGCAGCGGCGGCGCGCATGGTTTCTTCGGAGGTGAACCCGATGCCGCGGCGTTCGCCAATGGCGCGCAGGCGCGCCAGGATGTCGCGCTCCAGCGCATCGCGTTGCGCATCGCTGGGCGCGCGCAGGTCGAGCGAGAAACTGCATCGGCCAGGCACCACGTTGATCGAACCGCCTGGCACCTGCAGCATGCCGATCGTGGCGACGGAGTCGCCGTCCATGCCGGCACGCTGTTCCGCGTAGAGGGCGAGTTCGGCCACCGCGGCCGCCGCGTCGCGGCGCCGGTTCATGGGCGTGGTGCCGGCATGGCTGGCCATGCCAATGGCTTCGCAGACGTAGCGCACGCTGGCGTTGATCGAGGTGACCACGCCCAGCGGCAGGTCCATCTCGTTGAGCACCGGGCCCTGCTCGATGTGCACCTCCACGAAACCCAGGTACTTCGCCGGATCCCGGCGCAGCGCTGCGATGGCCGCCAGTGTGGCGGGCAGGCCGGCGTTCTGCATGGCCGTGCGCATGGTGACGCCGTCGGCATCCTGCTGGTCCAGCCAGACCGGGTTGAAGTGGCCAGTGAGCGCGCCGGACCCCAGGAAAGTGGCCTTGTAGCGTTGACCTTCTTCCTCGGCGAAGCCGACCACCTCGAAAGCGAAGGGCAGGCGGCGGCCGGCGGCATGCAGCTGTTGCACGCAGGCAATGGGCACGAAGATGCCCAGCCGGCCGTCGTACTTGCCACCATTGCGGACCGTGTCGTAGTGGCTTCCGGTGAGCAAGGCCGGCGCGCCCGGTGCGCTGCCGTGGTAGCGGCCCACGACGTTGCCGACCGCATCGATGCTCACTTCGTCGAAGCCACTGGCGCGCATGCGGGCCGCTATCTCGGCTGCGCACGCACGGTGCGCATCGGTCAGGTAGGTGACGGTGAGCTGACCCTGCTCGGCGAAGCCGGGGTCGCTGTGGCGGGCCAACTGCTCGTGCCAGTCCCAGACCTGCTGGCCCAGCACGGGCTCGAAGCCGAACTTGTCGTTGAGGCGGATTTCCGCGATGCGATGGATGTTGCGCAGGCATTCCGCGCGCTCGAAATCGACGGGATGGTTCAGCCGCCGTTCAAAGGTGGCGATGATCTCGCGCTTGGTCAGCCCCGTGCCCCGCGGGCCGCGCACGGCCAGGATGAAGGGGAAGCCGAACTTGTCGTTGTAGCGCGCATTGAGCGACTGGATGTGAGCGAACTCCTCGGGGGTGCAGTTCGTCAGGCCAGCCTTGGTTTGTTCGTGGGTGGACTCCGCGGTGAGCGTCTGGCTCACCATGGCCTTGCCCGCGAGTTCCGGGTGGGCTCGAATGAGGGCGAGCTGCGCCTGCAGGCCGGCCTTCTCCAGCACCACGACCATGGCGTGCTTGAGTGCCGCCAGCGAGACAAATGGCCGCTGGGCCAGGGCCTGCTCGGCGATCCAGGGGGAGTGTTCGTACAGGCCGTCCAGCATCTGCGCGGCATCCGCCAGCGAAGCGTGGTTGAGTTGTTCCAGTGTGATGGGCATGGCGGTGCCTTCAGGCGGCGTTGAGTGGGTGCGTCTGTTTCCAGTGGCGAGCGATGTCCAGCCGGCGCGCCACCCAGACCTTGTCGTGGCTCTGGATGTGGTCGAGGAAACGCTGCAGGGCGGTGATGCGGCCAGGACGGCCGAGCAGGCGGCAGTGCATGCCAATGCTCATCATCTTGGGGCGGTCCAGGCCTGCGGGATCGCCCTCCGCGTACAGGGCGTCGAAAGTGTCGCGCATGTACTGGAAGAAGGGGTCGGCGTGTGAATAGCCCTGGGGCAGGGCAAAGCGCATGTCGTTGCAGTCCAGCGTATAGGGCACGATGAGCTGGTGCGCGTCGCCGCCATCGGTCTTGCGCACCTTCATCCAGAAGGGCAGATCGTCGCCGTAGTAGTCGCTGTCGTACTCGAAGCCGCCGAAGTCGGCGACCAGCCGGCGGGTGTGCGGACTGTCGCGTCCGGTGTACCAGCCCAGCGGCCGGCTGCCGGTGAGTTCCTGGATGGTCTTCATCGCCATCGCCATATGGGCCCGCTCGGTGGCCTCGTCGACGTTCTGGTAGTGAATCCACTTCCAGCCGTGGCAGGCGATGTCGTGCCCGAGTTCGAGGAAAGCCGCGGTGACGTCCGGGCTGCGCTGCAATGCGGTGGCCACGCCAAAGACCGTGAGCGGCAGGCCGCGCCGCTCGAACTCGCGCAGGATGCGCCATACGCCAGCACGCGAGCCGTACTCGTAGATGCCTTCCATGCTGATGTGGCGCGTGGGGAAGGCCGCCGGGTTGAACATCTCGGAGAGAAACTGTTCAGAAGCTTCGTCCCCGTGCAGTACGCAGTTCTCGCCACCTTCTTCGTAGTTCAGCACGAATTGGACGGCGATGCGTGCGCCACCAGGCCAGCGTGCATGGGGAACATTGCGACCGTAGCCGGCCAGGTCACGGGGATAGGGCAGGGTCGAGTCGTAGAGCGTCATGACAGTGCCATGGAGATGTCGTTGGTCGGCACCTTGCGGTCAAAGGTGAGGTTTTCCTCCACGTGCAGCAGGTGCTCGTTCATCAGGCGAACGGCCAGCTCCTCATCGCGCGCAGCCAGCGCCTTCACGATGTCGGCATGCTCATCGCTGGAGTGTTCGGCGGCCTGGTTGCTCTGATACATCAGCGTGATCAATGCGCAGCGCGAGATGAGATCACGCAACAACTCGGCCAGCACCTGGTTGCCCATGAGTTCGGCCATGCGCACGTGGAAGTCACCGAGCAGTTCGGTGCGGCCCGTCACGTCGTCGCTGCTGACGGCCTGCTTTTCCTGTGCCACGTGCTCGCGCAGAGCCTTGATCTTGGCGTTGGTCACGGTGCGCGCAAAGCTGCGTGTCATCTCCACCTCCAGCATCCGCCGCACGGCGAACACCTGTTGCGCTTCCTCCACCGAGGGTGTGGCCACGAAGGCGCCGCGCGCCGGTTCGAGCCGGATCAACCGGTTCTGGGACAACTGGAACAGGGCCTGCCGCACCAGCGTGCGCGAGACCCCGAAATGGTCCGCCAGTTTCTGCTCCGCCAGCTTGGTGCCCGGGTGCAGCCGGTGCTCCACGATGGCCCGAGTCAGCGACTCGACGATGTGGTGGGTGCTGGATGTTTCCATGCGGTCATCATATCCAGAAAAACAAAAAGTGTATACACTTTCGGTAGACCGTATTCCCTCATGTCATCTCATTCAAAGGACGCACCATGGGCTTGAGCACGCACGTTCTGGACACCATGCATGGCTGCCCCGCCGCAGGCATGCAGGTGGAGCTGTACACCACGCAGGGTGAGCAAGCCACGCTGGTCAAGCGCTTCAACCTCAACCAGGATGGCCGCAATCCGGATGGCCCGCTGTACGACAACGCCAGCCTGCGCGTGGGGACCTACCGGCTGGTGTTCGATGTGAAGGGCTATTTCGCGGCCAGGGGCGTGGCCTTGCCCGAGCCGAATTTCCTCAACCGCGTGGCGCTCGATTTCGGTGTGGCGCACACCGACCAGCACTACCACGTGCCGCTGCTGGTGAGCCCGTGGAGCTATGCCACGTACCGCGGGAGTTGACCGGCTGCAAAAAAAAGAGGCCCGCCGGTGGCGGGCCTTTTCCTGCATGGAGTCCGGTCTATTTGGACCGCTGTCCTTCGGTCAGCGTGTCGAGCTGGAAGCGACCGCTCTTGTCCCAGAGCCAGACGTCGGTGTAGACCACCCGTCCCATGCGCACCGGCGCAGGGAAGGGCGAAGCGGCGCGCACCGTGCGTTCGATCTCGCGCATCACGTCCGGGACGTGGCTGGGTGCGCGCATCCAGCTCATGTTGCGGACATGTCCCAGATCGTCCACTTCGACCTGAAGCACGCCCACGGCGTGCATCAGCGGCGGGAGCTGGCCTTTGTAGATGCGCTCGCTGTTGTGCTCGTAGATATGGCGCGCGCCGTCCTTGCGGTAGTCCAGTGGCGTGCTGGCCTGGGAAACGAGTTTGGGCGCGGGGCGTGCACTGACGGGTGGTGGTGGCGCGGGGACCGGTGCCGGTGGCGGTGGTGGGGGCGGCGGCGGAGGCGGGGGCAGGGGGGCTGCGCATGCGGCCAGCAGCGCAGCGGTGCATACGCCCAGCCAGGCCCACGGACTGCGGGGCGGCGGGCAGGTGCCGGCGCCCTGTGCCGGACGCGGTGCGGGTTCGATGTCTCTCATGTTGGGAAGCCTCTGTATCAGATCGGTTGCGTCGCTCAGGACTTCGGTCGGACCATATGGCGAAGCGGATGAAGTGTATGGGTCTTTTGAACAGGGCATGCGTACAGTACGGCCGATACTGTTCGGCCTTGATGCCCATTACGTATCCATACACATTTTTTGACGTGCGCGCCACAGATGTCCGCAGAGCTTGAATCCTTTTTACTGCGTCTGCAATCGGCGCCGGCGGTGCTGGTGGTGGTGGCTGAGGCGCGAGGGTCTGTGCCGCGCGAACCGGGGGCCTGGATGGCGGTTTTCGCGGCATCGACGGGCGGCGTGGTCGGCACGATAGGCGGCGGACATCTGGAGTGGGAGGCCATGCGGCAGGCCCGCGAGGCGCTGGCGGGCGCCGCGCCGTCGGCATGGCGGCAGGAGGTCGTCCTTGGCCCTAGCCTGGGGCAATGCTGCGGCGGCGCCTTGGTGCTGTCGTTCGAGCGTGTCGATGCATCGCAGGCCGATGCTTTGCGCCAGCGCCTGCGTGCACGTCATCGGCCTCTGGCGCTGTTTGGTGGTGGTCATGTGGGCTGCGCCATCGTGCGGGCGCTGGCACCCCTGCCTTTCGATGTGACCTGGATCGACAGCCGCGACGAAGTGTTTCCATCGGATCTGCCCGCGCACGTCCGGACCGAGCACTCCGACCCGGTGCAGTCCGCGGTGCGTGAGTTGGCCTCAGGCAGTGCCGTGCTCATCATGAGCTTCTCCCATGCGGAGGATCTGGACATCGTCGCAACCTGCCTGCGGCGAGTGCATGAGCAGGAGGACCTGGGTTTCATCGGCCTCATCGGCAGCCGCACCAAATGGGCCACCTTCCGCAGCCGGCTGCGGCAGCGCGGTTTCAGCGAAGAGGCCCTTCAGCGCGTCACCTGTCCCATCGGGCTGCCAGGCATCACGGGCAAGGAGCCCGCCGTTATCGCGGCGTCGGTCGTGGCGCAGTTGTTGCTTGAAAGCGGGGCGGGTTTGCCCAGGGTTATCGGGTCTTGAATGTTCTCAAAAAGTGTATACACTTTCTGGAATCGGTCGCAGCGGAGCGGGTGTTGCCAGCAGCACTCATACGCGGCCCTCACACGACTCAGAGCGCCCGCGGTGGTGAGTCGCAAGTTCTGACCTTGCCTTGAGGTGCCATGGAAACTTATCTGCTGGATTGGGCGAATCTGCTGTTGCGCTGGCTGCATGTGATCGTGGCCATCGCCTGGATCGGTTCTTCTTTCTACTTTGTCTTCCTGGACAGCAGCCTCACGCCGCCGCAGGACGAGTCCTTGAAGAAGGATGGCGTGACGGGTGAGCTCTGGGCCGTGCACGGCGGCGGCTTCTACCATCCGGTGAAGTTCGCCGTCTCTCCACCCAAGCTGCCGGATCACCTGCATTGGTTCTATTGGGAGAGCTACTCCACCTGGTTGTCCGGTTTCGCGCTGTTCCTGGTGTCTTATCTCTGGAGCCCCAGCGTCTACCTCATCGATCCCAAGGTGATGGACTGGAGCCCGGCCGCTGCGATCTCGGCGGCCCTGGCCTTCCTGGTGGTGTTCTGGCTGCTGTACGACGCCATCTGCCGCACGCTGGGCCAGACGAAGAATGGAGACGCGAAGGTCGGTGCACTGGTGCTGCTGCTGGTGTGCGTGGCGGCCTGGCTGGCTACCCAGTTGTTTGCGGGCCGGGCCGCCTTCCTGCTGATGGGCGCGATGATCGCCACCGCCATGAGTGCCAATGTGTTCTTCTGGATCATTCCGGGGCAGCGCACGGTGGTGGCCGACCTCAAGGCCGGGCGACCGGTGGACCCGATCCATGGCCAGCGCGGCAAGCAGCGCAGCGTGCACAACACCTACTTCACGCTGCCGGTTCTGTTTGCGATGCTCAGCAACCACTACAGCTTCACCTATGCCCATCCGTACAACTGGGCGATCCTCATCGGCATGATGTTTGCAGGTGCGGCCATCCGGCAGTTCTTTGTCATGCGCCATGGCCACAAGCTCGGCCGCAATGCGCATCCCTGGCCCTATGCGGCCGTGGGGGTGGTGGTGCTGCTGGCCCTCATCGCCTGGCTCAGGCCCGCGCCCAGTGCACCAGTGGCTGCCGCACCGCAGAGCGTGGGCTATGCCGAGCTCAAGCCCGTGCTGGAGCAACGCTGCGTGATGTGCCACGGTGCCGCGCTGCAGTCCAAGAACGTGCGCCTGGACTCGCCCGAGGCCGTTGCGCAGCACGCGCAAACGGTGTATCAGCAGGTGGTGGTGCAGCGCCTGATGCCCATGAACAACGCCACCGGCATCACCGAAGAAGAACGGGCCTTGATCGGTCAGTGGTTCAAGAGCGGGGCCAAGCTCAACTGAACACGCCCGTGCAGGTGCGCAGCACCTCGCCGGCCACGGCATCGTCCGCTCCACGCCAGGCCACCATGTGGTCCGGCCGGATCAGCACCAGCGGGGCCTCGTAGAGTGCCCGTATTTCTGGCGAGGCGTGCCGCACCACCCGCAGGTCCAGGCCCGCTGCGCCGGCCGCGGCTTCGAAGGCGCTGGTGACCGGCGCCTGCGGCCCCAGGGCCAGCAGCGTCCACTCGAAATGAAATGTGTCGAACAGCGAGCGGCCGTCTTCCAGCCATGCGTGCGGCGGCCTGCCGCCTGGGCACGCCGTGGGCTGGTAACGGCCGGGGCTGTCCTCTGGGGGTTGGGTGCCGTCGCGAACGATGATGGGCGACGCGTCGTAGCGACCACCGAACGTCACGCCCGGGATGTTGAACTCCAGGCGCACGTGGGCATTGAGGTGATCGGACGCGGCACGGCGGGCCTGCTCCCCGGCGGGTGAATGCGCTTCCAGCGTGGACGTGGCCTGGAACAGGCCCACCGAATCCGCGAAGTGCCGGGCATAGGCGGTGTTGCGTTCGGCCAGAGGCTTGCGTTCGAGTTCGTAGGAGTCCAGCAGCGATGCAGGCGCGACGCCCTGAACCACGTGGGCCAGCTTCCAGCCCAGATTGACCGCGTCTTCCACTGCGGTGTTGTAGCCCAGGCCGCCCGTGGGTGTGAAAAGGTGCGCGGCGTCGCCGCCCAGAAAGACGCGGCCTTTCTGGAAGGTGTCTGCCACCAACGCATGGCCTGCGGTCCAGGTCAGCATGGACAGCACTTCGATCGGCAGTTCGCAGCCCATCGCTTGCGAAAAGATGCGCTGTGCGTCTTCCTCGGTCCAGGCCTCGGCATCTTCCCCTTCGTGGATGGCCGCGTGGAAGGCGAATTCGCTCTGGCCGTCCACCGAAGCCATGAAAGCTCGGCGCTGCGGGTTGACGGTGACGTACATCCAGGCCCGGTCGTGCGGGAAGTGCTCATGGAATGTGGGCGCGCGGCAGTAGATGGCGAGCATCTTGCCGCCCATGAAGTCCCGCTTGAAGCCGGTGGCCCCGCCGTAGCCGATCCCCAGCCGCTGCCGCACCAGGCTGCGTGCGCCGTCCACGCCCACCAGGTAGCGTGCACGCACATGGGCCGTCGATGCCCCGTCCACGGATTGGATGCTGGCTTCGATGCCGGCACCGGTGTCGGTGAAGTCGGTCAACCGCCAACCATGCAGCAGGTGGTTGGCCGGCCAGCGCCTGGCATGGCGCAGCAGCGTGGCCTCGACGAACTTCTGCGAGACCCGGTGTGGCAGCTCCGCCGCACTCCAGGAACCGCCCAGCGCGCGGATGGCCTGTGCGGCCTCGCTGGCGGTGGGCAGTCGCAAACGGGCCAGTTCATGCTGACTGAAGCGGGTGAAGTAGGCGATGTCCGTCGGATGGTCCGGTGGCAATCCCTGGGCCCGGATTTCCTCGGAGAAACCGTGGCGGCGGAAGTGCTCCATGGTCCGTGCCTGGGTCGCATTGGCCTGGGGGTTGAAGGCCGTGCCGGGTTTGCTTTCCACCAGCAGGTTGTGCACGCCGCGCCGACCGAGTTCGTTGGCCAGCATCAAGCCGCAGGGGCCGCCACCGACAATCAGAACGTCGGTGGTCATGGGCGTACTGTCTTCGAGGCCGGAGCGAGCGGATAATGAGGCATTCATTGGGAATTGCTTAGGTAACCAAAGTATCTTGAGTGTATCGAAAACCCCCCGCAAGTCCAGTCCGCAGCGCACCGCAGATGCCTGGCGCAGGCACAACGCCGGCCGTATCCTGGGCAATGCCCTGGCGCAGTTCGAGTCGCGCGTGCTGGCGCTGATGGTGCAGTCCGGGCACGCGCAGACACGCCTGCCGCACATCCACCTCACGCGCCATCTCGACCTGGGCGGCACGCGCATCACCGTGCTGGCACGACGCGCCGCCATGACCAATGCGGCCATGACCGAGCTCATCGACCAGTGCGAAGTGCTGGGTTTGGTGGTGCGCGAGGCCGACCCGGCCGACCGCCGCGCCCGCATCGTGCATTTCACGCCGGCTGGCCGTCTGTGGCTGGCGGCGTTTGGCCGCGCGTTGCGCAAGGCGGAGAGGGAACTTCGCGAACAGGTGGGAGAGCCGGCGTCCCGTGTGCTGTTTGAGGCGCTGGCGCTCTATGGCAACGGTGTGGATTCCATCGGCGCAGGGGACGCTGCGGGGTAGACTCAGGGTTCGCTGGCGGTTGTGAAAACCGCCTTGTCCAGATTGCGTGTCTGGCGGTTTGCGAACGCGGAACCGCCGCCACCTTCCACACCGAGAACCCATGAAGACACAAGCCGCCGTTGCCTGGAAAGCGGGCCAGCCACTCACCATCGAAACCGTGGACCTGCAGGGTCCCAGGCTGGGTGAGGTGCTGGTGGAGATCAAGGCCACCGGTATCTGCCACACCGACTACTACACGCTCTCTGGCGCGGACCCCGAGGGCATTTTCCCCGCGATCCTGGGCCACGAAGGTGCCGGCGTGGTGGTGGACGTAGGGCCTGGCGTGACTTCGCTCAAGAAGGGCGACCATGTGATTCCGCTCTATACGCCCGAATGCCGCCAGTGCAAGTTCTGCCTGAGCCGCAAGACCAACCTCTGCCAGCTCATCCGTGGCACGCAGGGCAAGGGCCTGATGCCCGATGCGACGAGCCGCTTCAGCTTCGATGGCAAACCCATCTTTCACTACATGGGCACCAGCACCTTCAGCAATTACACCGTGGCACCCGAGATTGCGCTGGCCAAGATCCGGGAGGATGCGCCGTTCGACAAGGTCTGCTACATCGGCTGTGGCGTGACCACCGGTATCGGCGCGGTGATCTTTACCGCCAAGGTGGAAGCGGGCGCCAACGTGGTGGTGTTCGGCCTGGGCGGCATCGGCCTGAATGTGATCCAGGGCGCGAAGATGGTGGGCGCGGACAAGATCATCGGCGTGGACATCAACCCGGCCCGTCAGGCCATGGCACGCAAGTTCGGGATGACGCACTTCATCAACCCGAAGGAGGTCGACAACGTCGTCGATGCCATCGTGCAGCTCACCGATGGCGGCGCCGACTACAGCTTCGAATGCATTGGCAACACGCAAGTGATGCGCCAGGCGCTGGAGTGCACGCACAAGGGCTGGGGCCGCAGCATCATCATCGGCGTGGCCGAAGCCGGTGCCGAGATCAGCACGCGGCCATTCCAACTGGTGACCGGCCGCAAGTGGGAGGGTTCGGCCTTCGGCGGCGCGCGTGGACGCACCGACGTACCCAGGATCGTCGACTGGTACATGGAAGGCAAGATCAACATCGACGACCTGATCACCCACACCATGCCCCTGGCCGACATCAACAAGGGCTTCGACCTCATGAAGCGCGGCGAATCGATCCGCGGTGTGGTGGTCTATTGACCGCGATGGGCATGCCATCCATGGGCCCTGTGCGGCACGTGCGTGCCGGCGTTCTGGACATCGGCTACGTGGAGGCCGGGCCGGTCGACGGGCCCGCGGTGCTGCTGATGCACGGCTTCCCCTACGACATCCACGCTTATGCCGAAGTCGCACCACGGCTGGCTGCGGCGGGTTGCCGTGTGGTGGTGCCGTATCTGCGTGGCTACGGGCCGACACGCTTCATCAGCGAAGCCACGCCGCGCTCCGGCGAGCAGGCCGCGCTGGGGGCAGACCTGCTGGCCTTGATGGATGCGCTGGGCATAGCCCGCGCGGTGCTGGCTGGATACGACTGGGGCGGCCGCGCCGCCTGTGTGGTGGCGGCGCTGTGGCCCGAGCGCTGCGCGGGGCTGGTGTCCTTCAACAGCTACAACATCCAGAACATTGCACGCGCCATGGCGCCTGAGCGCGCCGTGCGCGAGCACAAGCTCTGGTACCAGTACTTCTTTCACAGCGAGCGTGGGCGGGCGGCGCTCACCGCGGACCGGCGGGATGTGTGCGGCCTGCTGTGGCGGCAGTGGTCGCCCACCTGGCATTTCGACGACGCCACCTTCGAGCGCAGCGCGCGAGCCTTCGACAACCCGGACTTCGTGGACGTGGTGATCCACTCCTACCGCCATCGTTTCGGTCTGGTAGCGGGTGACCCCGCCTATGCGCAGATGGAGCGGCGCCTGGCCGCTCAGCCCGTGATCACGGTGCCTTCCATCACGTTCGATGGCATGGACGACGGCGTACGCCCACCGGCGGATGCCAGCGTGCACGCCGACCGGTTCTCCGGCCCGCGCTCGCACCGTCTGGTGCCAGGGGTGGGGCACAACATGCCGCAGGAAGCGCCTGGCGCCTTTGCCGACGCGGTCAAAGAACTAGTCCTTTCTGCAGAGCCGAACCCATGAGCCGAAGCCTCACCACCCTGTCATCTCACCGCTGCTTCGGGGGCATACAAGGCTTCTACCGGCACGACGCCTCCGAGATCGGCCTGCCCATGAAGTTCGGCGTGTTCGTGCCGCCACAGGCCGCGCAAGGGCCGGTTCCAGTGCTCTTCTACCTCGCAGGCCTGACCTGTACCGAGGAGACCTTCGCCATCAAGGCCGGGGCTCAGCGCGTGGCTGCCGAGCTCGGGCTCATGCTGGTTACGCCCGACACCAGTCCGCGTGAAACCGGTATAGAGGAAGCGAATGCCGCCTGGGACTTTGGCCATGGCGCGGGCTTTTATTTGGACGCCACCATGGCGCCGTGGTCGCGGCATTTCCGCATGGAGAGTTGGGTCACGCAGGAGTTGCGTACGCTGGTGCTGGCGCATTTCCCGGCCCGCGCCGACCGCGTCGGCGTGTTCGGCCATTCCATGGGAGGCCACGGCGCGCTGACGCTGGCGTTGCGCCATCCTGGTCTGTTCCAGAGCGTCTCGGCCTTTGCGCCGATCGCTGCGCCCATGCAATGCGCCTGGGGAGAAAAAGCCTTCTCGGGTTACCTCGGAAACGACAGGAAGACCTGGGCGGCACACGACGCCACCGAGCTGGTGAAAGCAGGGCACCGCGCGCCACCGCTGCTGATCGACCAGGGTATGGCGGATCAGTTCCTGGTCAGCCAACTGCACCCGCATCTGTTCGAGGCCGCCTGTGCTGCCGCTGGCCAGCCGCTCACCCTGCGCCGCCATGAAGGCTACGACCACGGGTACTACTTCATCGCCAGCTTCGTCGAAGACCATCTGCGCCACCATGCGCGCGCACTCGCAGCCGCCTGACACCATGCGAACACGCCGTTTTGACCTCATCGCCTTCGACTGGGACGGCACCCTGTTCGATTCCACGGCCGTGATAGCGCACTGCATCCAGCTGTCGGTGGCGGACGTGGGCGGCACGCCGCCCAGCCGCGAGGCCGCCAGCTACGTGATTGGCATGGGATTGATGCAGGCCCTGGCACATGCGGCGCCGGACGTGCCCAGCGAACGCTACCCGCTGCTGGGTGAGCGCTTCCGCTTCCACTACACGGCGCACCAGAACGACCTCAGTCTGTTCGATGGCGTGCTCCCGCTGCTGGCCACCCTCCGGGAACGTCAGCACTGGCTGGCGGTGGCTACCGGGAAAAACCGCGCCGGTCTCGATGAAGTCCTGCGAACCCAAGCGTTGCAAGGGGTGTTCGACAGTTCGCGCACGGCGGACGAGACAGCCGGCAAGCCGGACCCGCGCATGCTGCACGAACTCATGCGCGAATTCGGCGTGTCACCGCAGCGCACGCTCATGATCGGTGACACCACGCACGACCTGCAGATGGCGCGAAACGCAGGCTGCGCCAGCCTGGGCGTGAGCTACGGCGCGCATGAGCCCGCGTCCTTCGGGGCGCTGGGGCCCTTGCACGTGGCCCACTCTGTGCAGGAACTGCACGACTGGCTGGATGCCAATGCCTGAGCAACAGGAGTCACCATGGACCGTCTTGGCGAAGATCCCATCCATGCCTTGTGCAACAGCCGTGACCTCGTTGACGGTGGGCGTGCCGTGTCCTTCGACGTCAACTACGCTGGCCAGACCTGCCGCGCCTTTGCCATCCGCTTCCATGGGCAGGTGCACGCCTACCTCAACCGCTGCGCCCATGTGGCCATGGAAATGGACTGGCAGCCCGACCGCTTCTTCGATGACTCGGGGCGCTGGTTGCTGTGTGCCACGCACGGCGCTGTCTACGAGCCCGATACGGGCGCCTGCCGGGGCGGCCCATGCCGTGGAGGCCTGTTCAAGATCGAACTGGTGGAGCGCGATGGCGTGGTCCACTGGCGGTCACAATACCACCTCAAACCTGTTGAATTCTGAGAGCCCGTGACCATGAACGACGATCCCCTGATCCCCGATGCCCCGCGCGCCGCCAAAGGTGTGTGGGAACGCGAGACGATCGAAAAGCTGGTGTTCGCCACCATTCGCGAGCAGCAATCCGCGCGCCGATGGAAGATCTTTTTCCGCCTGTTGTGGCTGGTGCTGCTGGGTGCGATCGCCTGGATGGTGTACAGCGCCAACATGGCGACCACGTCGGTCAGCAAACCGCATACCGCGGTGGTGGAAATCAAGGGCGAAATCGCCTCGGGCGCCGAGGCCAGCGCCGAGTATGTGATTCCCGCCCTGCGCTCGGCATTCGAGGACGCTGGAGCGCAGGCGGTGGTGGTGCTCATCAACTCTCCGGGCGGCAGCCCGGTGCAGGCAGGCATCATCAACGATGAGCTCACCCGCCTCAAGGGCCTGCACCAGAAGAAGGTGTATGCGGTGGTGGAGGAAACCTGCGCCTCGGCCGCCTACTACATTGCGGCGGCGGCCGATGACATCTACGTCGACAAGGCCAGTCTGGTCGGCAGCATCGGCGTGCTCATGGACGGCTTTGGTTTCACCGGTCTGATGGACAAGCTGGGCATTGAACGCCGGCTCATGACCGCCGGTGCGAACAAGGCCATGATGGACCCTTTCAGTCCTCAGGACGAGGCGCAGAAGGCCTATATCCAGAGCATGCTGGGCCAGATCCACGCCCAGTTCATTGCCGTGGTCAAGAAGGGTCGAGGCGAGCGCCTCAAGGAGACCACCGACACGTTCAGCGGCCTGGTGTGGAATGGGCAGCAGGCGGTGAGCCTGGGGCTGGCCGATGGCCTGGGCAGCTTGGACTACGTGGCGCGCGAGATCGTCAAGGCAGAGGACATCGTGGACTACACGCAGCGCGAGAACGTTGGCCTGCGGCTGGCCAAACGCTTCGGCGCCAGTGTGGGCGAGGGAGTCTTCTTTGCGGCCCGTGCGGCGGGCGTACAACTGCGCTGATCGCGTGCCTCAGCTGCGGTAGCCGGCAGGGTTCCCGCTCTGCCAGCGCCACGCGTCGGTGCACATCTCCTCCAGCGTGTGCTTCGCTTGCCAACCCAGCAGGCGCTGGGCCAGTCCCGGATCGGCCCAGCACTGAGCCACATCTCCGGGGCGGCGGGGCGCAATGCGGTAGGGAACGGGGCGGCCGCTGGCCTTCTCGAAGGCGCGCACCACTTCCAGCACACTGTGCCCACGCCCGGTGCCCAGGTTGACGGTGAAGCTCTCACCCCGGTCAAGAAGGGCCCGGATGGCGGCGACGTGGCCCGCGGCCAGATCCTGTACATGGATGTAGTCGCGCACGCCGGTGCCGTCTGGCGTGGGGTAGTCGTCGCCGAAGACGTTGAGGTGTTCGCGTTGGCCAACCGCCACTTGCGCGACGAAAGGCATGAGGTTGTTGGGAATGCCTGCGGGGTCCTCACCGATCAGGCCGCTGGGATGGGCGCCAACCGGGTTGAAATAGCGCAGCACACCCATGCGCCATGCCGGGCGGGCGGCATTGAGCGCGTACAGCATGTCCTCGATCACCAGCTTCGTGTGGCCGTACGGATTGGTGTGGCTGCGCGGGAAATCTTCCGTGATGGGCACGCTGGCCGGATCGCCGTAGACGGTGGCGCTGCTGGAGAAGACCAGCGTGGGCGCTGTCGTCGGGTCTTCGGCGTGCGCCGCCTCCATCGCTCGCAGCAGGCTGACGGCGCCGCTGATGTTGTTGTGGAAATACTTCAGCGGTTGGGCCACGCTTTCCCCCACGGCCTTGTCCCCCGCAAAGTGAACCACGCCAGCCGGCCGGTGCCGGCGCAGCACGTCCTGAAGCCAGTCGGTGTCGAGCACGTCGCCCTGCTCCAGCACCAGAGGGCGTCCGGCAATGCGGGCCAGGCGGTCCAGCACCACCGGGTGGCTGTTGGCGAAGTTGTCGAGCACCACTGGCTCGAAGCCGGCGGCGATGAGCGCCAGTGCGGTGTGGCTGCCGATGTAGCCGGCGCCGCCGGTGAGCAGAATGGTCTTCATGAGGTCTTGCGGCCGTCCGGTGTGGTGGCCGGCTGGCGGCCATACAGATCCTCCAGCCGAACGATGTCGTCTTCGCCCAGGTAGCTGCCGGACTGCACCTCGATCATTTCGAGCACCATCTTGCCGGGGTTGTGCAGCCGGTGCACTTCGCCGATCGGGATGTAGGTCGACTGGTTCTCTGCCAGCAGGTAGACCTCCTGCCCGCGCGTGACTTCCGCCGTACCCTTGACGACGATCCAGTGCTCCGCGCGGTGATGGTGCTTCTGCAGGCTCAGCGAGGCGCCGGGCTTCACGCCTATGCGTTTGACCTGGAAGCGCTCGCCCATGTCGACGCTGTCGTACCAACCCCAGGGGCGGGCCACGCGCCGGTGTTCGGCGGCTTGTGGAATCTTGCGCTGGCTCAGGTGCGAGACCACGTCCTTGACCTGCTCGGCATGGTCCCGCTGGGCCACCAGCAGCGCGTCGGGCGTATCGATGATGAGCAAGTCCTGGGTGCCCAGCGCCACCACCGTGCGGCCCGGTGCGTGGATGAAGGTGTTGCGCGACTGCAGCGCATGTCCCTGGCCGGTGATGCGGTTGCCGTCGTCGTCGGCGTCGCTGAGTTCGGCAACCGCGTTCCAGCTGCCGACGTCGCTCCATTGGCCTTGAAAGGGCACCACGGCCACGTTGTCATGGCGTTCCATCACGGCATAGTCGATGCTCTGCGACCGGCAGGCGAGGAAGACTTCCTTCTCCGGACGCACGAAAACCACCTCACCCACACTCTCCGTACGGGGCTGGGCCATGGCCCCTTCGCAGGCCTGGAGGATGTCGGCCGCATGGCGGGTGAGTGCGGCCAGCATGACGCTGGCGCGCACGAGGAAGATACCGGCGTTCCAAAGCACATGCCCCTGCAGCAGCAGGGCTTGCGCGGCCGCGGGTGCGGGCTTCTCAATGAAGCGTGCCACGCTGCGGCTGCCATCGGTTCGCGCATCGCCTTGCTGGATGTAGCCATAGGCACTGCTTGGGAAACTGGGCACCACGCCAAATGTCACGATGGCGCCACTTTCGGCCGCGGCCACTCCCAGTTGGATGGTGCGCGCAAAGGCCTGTGTGTCGGGAATGTGATGGTCCGAGGGGCAGAACAACAGCAAAGGGTCGCCCTGGCTGCGGGCATGCAGCGCGGCCAGTGCCATCGCGGCTGCGGTATTGCGCGCCGCGGGCTCAAGCAGCACGGTGCCTGCCATGCGCTCGGCTTCCAGCGAGTCGGCCACCAGGAATCGATGGTCCTCACTGGCCACGCAGATGGGGGGCTGGGCTGTCCAGGACAGACGTTCCAGGGTGAGGCGCAGCAGGCTCTTGTCACCCACGAGCGGCACGAACTGTTTGGGGAAGCCTTGCCGGCTCAGGGGCCACAGACGTGTGCCCGAGCCTCCGCAAAGGATGACGGGAGTGATGCTCATGAGCAGTAGATAGGGGGTGCGATGTCGGCCTGGAACCCGCGTCAGGACTGGCCTTCAAGACACTCGATCAATGACGTAATGCAGTGTATCGTTTGAGGCGACGCTGGCGCACACGCAGTTAACATGGTGCGTCTTTCTTCACGAACCTGCGAAAGAACACATCGACATGACGATCCGCAAAGCCGTATTCCCCGTGGGTGGCCTTGGTACCCGATTTCTTCCCGCCACCAAGGCGATCCCCAAGGAGATGTTGCCGGTGGTGGACAAGCCCCTGATCCAGTACGCGGTGGAAGAGGCCTACGCGGCCGGCATCAGGGAAATGATCTTCGTGACCGGTCGGCACAAGCGCGCAATTGAAGACCATTTCGATACCGCGTACGAACTCGAGATGGAACTGGAATCGGCGGGCAAGGGGGCATTGCTCCAACTCGTGCATTCGATCAAGCCCGACGACATGGACTGCGTCTACGTGCGGCAGCCGCGCGCGCTGGGGCTGGGACACGCGGTGCTGTGTGCCGAACGTCTGGTGGGGGATGAGCCTTTCGCCGTCTTGCTGGCCGACGACCTGATGATGGGGAAGGACCAGTTGGCTGGAGGCACGACCGTGCTGCAGCAGATGGTGCAGGCCTACTCGGCCAGTCCGGGTACGGTGTTGGCTGTGCAGGATGTGCCGCGCGCCGAGACCCGGCGCTACGGGGTGGTGGACGTGCACGGCGTCAACCAGCAACTCGCCGAGGTGTTTGCCATGGTGGAGAAGCCTGCGCCGGACGTCGCGCCCTCCACGTTGGCGGTGGCTGGTCGCTACGTGCTCACCCCAGCGGTGTTCGAAAGCATCCGGCGCCAGCCGCGCGGTGCGGGCGGCGAAATCCAACTGACCGATGGCATCGCAGCCTTGATCGGTCAGGAAAAGGTGCAGGCCTTTCGCTACGAAGGCAAGCGCTACGACTGCGGCAGCAAGGAAGGTTTCCTGGAGGCCACGATCGATCTCGCGCTGGCCAATCCCGACCTCAGTGGCTCGGTGCGCGCGCACCTGCAGCGCCTTTCCGTCGCCTGAGGTCAGCGCCCCAGCAGGAACACGCAGGGGGCCTGCAGCGGAAGACTGTCCGGCAGCGCACGGTGGCGCCGCCATTCGCTGATCAGGGCGCTGCGGCTGACCTGCTGCGTGAGCGAGAGCGCCGCACTCACCGCCAGACGGGTGCCGGGCTGCAGTGTTTGAAACAAGGACTGCAGCAGAGCGCTGTTTCGGTACGGCGTTTCAATGAGGATTTGCGTCTGACCGGATTTCAGCGCGAGTGCTTCCAGTTCGCGCAGGCGCCTCGCGCGTTCGGACGCCTCCTGCGGCACGTACCCGACGAACGCGAAGCTCTGCCCGTTCAGGCCGCTCGCAGCGAGCGCGAGCATCAACGAGATCGGCCCCGTCAAAGGGACGACCCGCATACCCAGGGCATGTGCCGCGCGCACGATGGAGCTTCCAGGGTCGGCGATCGCAGGCATCCCTGCTTCGCTGACCAGCCCGATATCGTGGCCTTGTAGGGCCGGTATCAGCAGCGCGCGTGCCTGCGCTTCGAGTTCGGCCTCTGGTGTGTGATCACCCCGCTTGTGGGCGGCTCTTGGCAAGGCGGCGATGTGTTGTGCCTGCAACGGCGCCGCGAGATTTCCCACGCTTTCGACCCGTTTGAGAAAGGCGCGGGTGCTCTTGGCATTCTCCGAGATCCAGTAGGTCAGGCGGCGGGCCGTTGCCAGGGTTTCGCCGGGGAGCCATTGATCGAGCGGCGTCGCGGGCGCTGCGTCCATGCCGAAGTCCAGCGGCGTGGGCACCAGGAAAAGGGTGCCCGGGTTCTGGGAGTGGGTGCTCACGGCAGTAGGAGGCCGGCTGCGCGGATCATGCGGCAGGTGCGAATCAAAGGCAGGCCCACCAGCGCCGTGGGGTCGTCGTTGTCAATGCGCTCCAGCAGGGCGATGCCCAGACCTTCACTCTTGGCGCTGCCAGCACAGTCGTAGGGCTGCTCAGCGCGCAGATAGCGTTCGATTTCCTCATCGTCCAGGTCGCGAAACACCACCCGCACCGAGGCCAGGTCGCTCTGCTCAAAGCCGGTTTCCAGGCAAACCACGGTCAGCGCCGTCTGGAACACCACGGTCTGGCCGCTCATGCTGCGCAACTGCGCCACCGCGCGCGCATGGTCACCAGGCTTGCCCAGCGGCAGGCCGCGCAGATCGGCGACCTGGTCGCTGCCGATCACCACCGCGTCGGGATGCCGGCGAGCCACCTCGCGTGCCTTGGCTTGCGCGAGCCTTGTGGCCAGGGTGGCCGGAGCCTCGCCGGGTGCCGGGGTTTCGTCCACATCGGGTGCAACGGCCTCGAACGGCACCTGAAGCCGCGAGAGCAACTCGCGCCGGTAGCGGGACGTAGAGCCCAGGATGAGGCGGCGCGTGCCGGTGCGGATGAGGTTCTTGGTCGTCGACATCCCGGTATTTTCCCCGCATTCTTTTACACTGCCGGGATGAAATCCGCCCCGACATTCGCCTGGAGCCCGGAACGGCTGGACGCCCGAGGTTTTGCGCAAGCTGGTGCTCGTCTGACCCTGGAAACACCGATGGCCCTGCTGCCGCGCCTGTTGAGCGAAGCCGCTGGCGAAGCGCCATCCCCAGGGCCCGTTCAGTGGGAGATCCTGGGCGAAATGCGCCCGGGACCTGCAGGCGCTTCCCCAGAGCCGTGGATGCACATGCGCGCGGGCACCAAGCTGCCGCTGACCTGCCAGCGCTGTCTGGGACCCGTCGAGACCGATCTCGAGGTGGATCGCTGGTTCCGCTTCGTTGCGGACGAGGCCGCCGCAGAGGCCCAGGACGACGATTGTGAGGAAGACCTGCTGGCGCTGGAGCCGCGCCCCAACCTGTACGAAGTTCTTGAGGACGAGCTTCTGATGGCACTTCCCTTGGTTCCGGTGCACGGCATCTGCCCCGTTCAATGGCCGATGCAGGCCAGGGACCCGGCGGTGCCTGACGAGGAGGGCTCAGGGCGCCCCAATCCCTTTGCGGTCTTGCAAAAGCTCAAGAAATAGGCTTTTGATGGCGGGCGGGCCGCTTCGGGCTATAATGCTTGGCTTTGCGCTGGCATCCATAGGCCCCTACCCGTCGCTGCAGAAGCGGCTGTCCGGAACAAGTCCGGCACGAGGGGTGTGCGGTTGAGGCGCACCTGTTCTGACCTTATCGATTCCAGGAGCCCAACATGGCCGTCCAGCAAAACAAGAAGTCGCCCTCCAAGCGAGGCATGCACCGTTCGCACAATGCCCTCAATGTTCCGGGCATCGCTGTGGAGCCGACCACCGGTGAAACCCACCTGCGCCACCACATCAGCCCCAACGGGTTCTACCGTGGCCGCCAGGTTCTGAAGAACAAGTCCGAAGCCTGAATGAAGGGCTGCCACCGGCCTCGCCGCGTCATCGCGATCGGGGGAGGCGGGTGGTGATCGAGGCAGAAGCCCGCATCCGCTGCGGGCTTTTTTTCGCTCTTCTGGGATGATGTCGACATGATCACGATAGCTGTCGATTGCATGGGTGGCGACGTCGGCCCGGCGGTAACGCTGCCTGCGTGCGCCGCATTCCTGGCCAGTCACCCTCAGGCCCAGTTGCTGTTGGTGGGTAAGCCGGAGGTGTTTCGGGCTTGGCCGCAGGTTCTGAACAATGTGCGCTGCCGAGTGGTGCCGGCCACCGAGGTGGTGGGCATGGACGATCCGGTGGAGGTCGCGCTGCGTCGCAAGAAGGATTCCTCCATGCGGGTGGCGATCCAGCAGGTGAAGGCTGGTGAGGCTCAGGCGGCGGTATCTGCCGGCAACACCGGTGCCCTCATGGCCATCGCGCGCTATGTGCTCAAGACGCTGGAGGGCATTGACCGCCCCGCGATCGCTACCCAGATGCCCAACGCACGCGGGGGAGCTACCACCGTGCTGGACCTCGGGGCCAATGTGGACTGCTCTGCGGAGCACCTGCTGCAGTTCGCGGTCATGGGCTCAGCACTGGTGGCTGCCGCCAGTGGCCGCCAGGAACCCACGGTCGGCCTGCTGAATGTGGGTGAAGAAGTCATCAAAGGCAGCGAAGTCATCAAAAAAGCAGGGATTTTGCTTCGAAATGCGGCCAACACCGGTGATCTCAACTTCTTTGGAAACATCGAGGGTGACGACATCTTCAAGGGCACCACCGACATCGTGGTCTGTGACGGCTTTGTCGGTAATGTGGCGCTCAAGGCCAGCGAGGGGCTGGCTTCGATGGTCGTTGGTGTGATGCGAGAAGAGTTTTCTCGCAATATTTTTCGAAAAATTGGTGCTATCTTTGCCTATCCGGTGCTATCTGCGTTCAAGCACCGTTTGGATCATCGTCGCTACAACGGCGCCGCCCTGCTGGGCCTCCAAGGCCTGGTGTTCAAAAGCCATGGTTCGGCTGACGCCTTTGCGTTCGAGCAGGCCTTGGGTCGGGCTTATGATGCGGCCCAAAACAAACTGCTGGACAACGTCCGGGATCGCATCGCGCACGCCAAGCCGCTGATTTCGCCGGAATCGCTTCCGAGCGAACTCAAGAGCATCCCGACCCTCTGACCCTCTCCATTCTTCCCGCATGACACGCTACGCCCGTATCACCGGCACCGGCAGTTGCCTGCCTCCCCGGCGCCTGACCAATGCCGACATGGTGTCTCTGCTGGCTCAGCGAGGGGTGGAAACCAGCGACGACTGGATTGTGGAGCGCACAGGGATCCGTGCCCGCCATTTTGTCGCCGACGGCGTTTTTGCCAGTGATCTCGCGTTGCAAGCCAGCCGCCAGGCCCTGGACGCGGCGGGCCTGCCCGCCTCTGACATCGATCTCATCATCGTCGCGACGTCCACGCCAGACATGGTGTTTCCCTCCACCGCCACCATACTGCAGCACAAGCTGGGTATCGCCGGCTGTCCCGCGTTCGATGTGCAGGCGGTCTGCAGCGGCTTCATCTATGCCTTGACCGTGGCCGACGCCATGATCAGGGCGGGCAGCGCCAGCAACGCGTTGGTCGTCGGGGCAGAGATATTCAGCCGCTTGCTGGATTTCAACGACCGCACCACCTGCGTGCTGTTTGGCGACGGGGCTGGTGCCGTGGTTCTGCGGGCATCCGACACGCCTGGCATTCTGGCAACCGATATCCATGCAGATGGCAAGCACACCGGCATCCTGTGCGTGCCTGGCCATGTTTCAGGGGGGCAGGTCCTGGGCGACCCGTTGCTCAAGATGGACGGCCAGGCGGTTTTCAAGCTGGCTGTCGGCGTGCTGGAGGACACGGCGCGCGCCGTGCTGCAGAAGGCGGGCCGCACCACGGAAGACATCGACTGGCTGATTCCCCATCAGGCCAATATCCGCATCATGCAAGGCACCGCGCGCAAGTTGAAACTTGGCATGGACAAGGTGGTTGTCACCGTGGACCAGCACGGCAACACCTCGGCGGCATCGATCCCATTGGCGCTGGACCATGGCGTGCGACAGGGCCAGATTCGCCGTGGTGACACCTTGTTGCTCGAAGGTGTGGGCGGCGGCTTTACCTGGGGTTCTGCGCTGCTGGACTTCTGACGCCGGAGCTGCGTGCAGCGTCGCTTCTCCTGTTTCCTGTTTGTCTGCGGACATCACACATGAAGAAATTTGCATTCGTTTTTCCTGGTCAGGGCTCTCAATCGGTGGGCATGCTCGACGACTGGGGTGATCACCCGGCCGTGCGTGAAACCCTGGCCGAAGCCTCCGACGCGTTGGGCGAAGATGTGGCGCAACTGATTCACCAGGGCCCGGCAGATGTGCTGGCCTTGACCACCAACACCCAACCCGTGATGCTGGTGGCGGGCATTGCCGCCTGGCGCGTATGGCAGGCTGAGGGTGGTGCCACGCCCCATGTGCTGGCCGGCCACTCGCTGGGCGAGTACTCGGCGCTGGTGGCGGCGGGTGTGTTGACGCTGGCGCAGGCGGCACCCCTGGTGCGTTTTCGTGCGCAGGCGATGCAGGACGCCGTGCCGGTAGGAACGGGGGCCATGGCGGCCGTGCTCGGGCTGGATGCGGCGGGGGTCATCGCTGGCTGCGCGCAGGCGCAGGCCGGATTTGGGGCGGGCAGCCCGGAAGTGGTGGAAGCGGTGAACTTCAATGACCCCGCGCAGACCGTGATCGCTGGCAGCAAGGCCGGCGTCGAGAAGGCTTGTGAGGTGCTGAAGTCGCTGGGGGCCAAGCGAACCCTGCCGCTGCCGGTGTCGGCGCCTTTCCACTCCAGCCTCATGAAGCCGGCGGCGGAGAAGCTGCGCGAGCAACTGGCTGTGACCGCGTTTGCGCCACCGCGCATCGCCGTCATCAACAACATCGACGTCGCTGCAGAGTCCGATCCCGACCGCATCCGGGATGCCCTGTACCGCCAGGCATTCGGCCCGGTGCGTTGGGTGGAGTGCGTCAAGGCGATTCAGGCGCAGGGGGTGGATACCATCGTGGAATGTGGGCCACGCAAGGTGCTGGCAGCCACCATCAAACGCATCGATCCCGCCCTGGCCGGGGCGGCACTCTTTGACCCTCCGACGCTGGCCGAAGTCAAGGCCCTGCTGGCCTGAACCCCAGGAGAATCACACATGTCCGAAACCAAGTTCGCGGGCCAGGTGGCCCTGGTCACTGGCGCTTCTCGTGGCATCGGTGCGGCCATTGCGCAGGAACTCGCCGCGCGTGGCCTGACCGTGATCGGCACCGCAACCAGCGAAGAGGGTGCCCGGCGCATTGGCACCACGTTGGCCGCCGTACACGGCGCCGCGTCCGGTTGCCGCGGCGCGGTGCTCGATGTGAACAACGCAACGGCCGCCGAGGCCGTGATCGATGACATCGTGAAGACGCACGGCGGCCTGCACATTCTGGTGAACAACGCGGGCATCACGCGCGACATGCTGGCCATGCGCCTGAAGGACGAGGATTGGGACGCTGTGCTGGACACCAATCTCAAAGCCGTGTTTCGCATGAGCCGAGCCGTGATCCGGCCGATGATGAAGCAGCGTTATGGCCGCATCATCAGCATCACCAGTGTGGTGGGGGCGTCTGGCAACCCCGGGCAAGCCAACTACGCAGCGGCCAAGGCCGGCGTGGCCGGCATGACGCGTGCGCTGGCGCGCGAGCTGGGTAGCCGCAATATCACCGTCAATTGTGTCGCTCCGGGGTTCATCGAGACCGACATGACAGCTGCGTTGCCCGAGGAGCAACAGAAAGCTCTGCTGGGGCAGATTCCGCTGGGGCATCTGGGCAAGCCCGCCGACATCGCACACGCCGTGGCCTATCTGGCGAGTCCGCAGGCCGCGTATGTGACGGGTCAGGAACTGCATGTCAATGGTGGCATGTTCATGGCCTGAACCCACCCTTCTCATCTTCGTACGCCGCGTGAGCCGCCCGGCGGGCCATCTGGGGGTATCCCCCCGGGGTGGCTAAAATGGCGGTCTGTATCTACAACCACCCTTAGAGGGACCTATGAGCGATATCGAAGCACGTGTGAAGAAAATCATTGCCGAGCAACTTGGCGTGGAAGAAGGCCAAGTGACCAATGAGAAGGCTTTCGTGGCCGACCTGGGCGCCGACTCGCTGGATACGGTTGAACTCGTGATGGCGCTGGAAGACGAATTCGGTATCGAGATTCCCGACGAGGACGCGGAAAAGATCACCACCGTCCAGAACGCCATCGACTACGCACTGGCTCACCAGAAAGCCTGATTGCGAACGCTCGACCACCGGGCAGCCTAGACGGAGAGTATCCAGGCGCTCCGGGGTCGCCGCGTTGAAGATTCAACGCTCAGCCCTGAGGATCAAGAATGAGTCGTCGTCGCGTGGTCGTGACCGGTCTGGGATGCATCAGTCCCGTCGGCAACACCGTGGAGGAATCCTGGAACAGTCTGTTGGCGGGCAAGTCGGGTATCGACCTCATCACCAAGTTCGATGCCAGCAACTTCGCCTGCCGCTTTGCCGGTGAGGTCAAGGGCTTTGATTTGAATGCGTACATCGGTGCCAAGGAAGCGCGCACGATGGACAGCTTCATTCACTACGGCATTGCCGCAGCTCACCAGGCGGTGGTTGATTCGGGCCTTCCGGTGGGCGACGCGCTTGAAGAAGAGCTCTCGCAACGCATTGGCTGCCTGATCGGCTCGGGCATCGGTGGGTTGCCCCAGATCGAGGAGACGCACACCGAGCTGATGAACCGCGGGCCGCGCCGCATCTCGCCGTTCTTCGTGCCCGCTTCGATCATCAACATGATCTCCGGCCATGTGTCGATCCGCTTCGGTTTCAAGGGCCCCAATCTGGCGGTGGTCACGGCCTGCACGACAGGACTGCATTGCATCGGTGAGGCGGCACGCAAGATCGAATACGGCGATGCGGACGTGATGGTCGCCGGCGGCTCTGAGGCAACCGTCTCTCCGCTGGGCATTGGTGGGTTTGCCGCCATGCGCGCACTCTCGACCCGCAATGACGATCCCGCGACAGCGTCGCGGCCCTGGGACCGTGACCGTGATGGCTTCGTGCTGGGCGAGGGGGCGGGTGTCATGGTGCTGGAAGAATACGAGCATGCGCGCGCGCGCGGCGCGCGTATCTACGCGGAAGTGAGCGGGTATGGCATGAGTGCCGACGCCGGCCATATGACCGCACCCAACATGGATGGTCCGCGCCGCGCCATGGTCAATGCGTTGCGCAACGCGGGACTCAACGCCGATCAGGTTCACTACCTCAACGCCCACGGGACATCGACGCCGCTGGGTGACGTCAACGAAAGCAATGCCATCAAGGCGGCGCTGGGCGATCATGCCCGCAAGGTCGTGGTGAACTCCACCAAGTCCATGACGGGGCATCTGCTGGGCGGTGCGGGGGGCATCGAGAGCGTGTTCACCGTGCTGGCGGTGCACCACCAGAAGAGCCCGCCAACCATCAACATCTTCAATCAGGATCCCGAGTGCGATCTGGATTACTGCGCCAATACGGCGCGGGATATGAAGATTGAAGTGGCCGTGAAAAACAATTTCGGTTTTGGCGGTACCAACGGAACGTTGGTCTTCCAGCGCGTCTGACCGCTTCTCCCATCGATGCACAACGCCCCATCGGTGAGCTTCCCGGTGGGGCGCTCCCGTGTACACGCCCAGTTGGTGTTCTTGCTGGGGCTGGGCGGCTTGAGTGGGCTCTCGGCATGGTGGCTGCTTCCGTCCGGGCTGGGCGATATGCACGGGTGGCTGGCGGGCTGGGGCGCCTTGCTCTGGCTGTGCTGGGCGGCTGCAGCAGTGCGCGTCTGGTGGCGCGCACCTCGCGGTCTGCTGTGCTGGGACGCGCAGGCCCGCGCGGCATGGAACGAAGGCCCTGCAGGTCTGTGGCTATGGCGAAGTGCCGCACAAGCGTTTCCGGTGCGGGAGTTGCAGCGCGTGGACGTGATGCTCGACCTGCAGTCCACCGCCTTGCTCAGGTTGAACGGTGGACCTGCTGGAGTTGCGTGGATCTGGGTGGAGTGCCGACAGGCGCCCAGCCTTTGGGTGCCGTTGCGCCGCGCATTGAGCCGGCATTCCTGAGTGCATGGGTTATATTTTCGCGCGCATGACCTTCGAAGACCATACCGCTCCTCCGCCGCCGGACAGTGACGTCATGCTGGTGCAGCGCACACTGGCGGGCGAGCAGAAAGCCTTCGAAATGCTGGTGGTGAAATACCAGCGGCGGGTGGAGCGCCTGATCGGGCGCATGGTGCGCGATACCGATCTGGTCCAGGACATTGCCCAGGAGACGTTCATCCGGGCTTACCGGGCGCTGGCGCAGTTCCGCGGCGATGCCCAGTTCTACACGTGGCTCTACCGCATCGCGGTCAATACGGCCAAGAAGCAACTCATGGAACTCAAGCGCGACCCGCTGGTCTTCCAATCCCAGATGAAATCGGGGGATGACGATGAAACTTCCGCCCCGGAACGCGAACTAAATTCAGCAGTGGCCGACACCGAGACGCCCGAGGCGGTGCTGGCCAGCAAGGAGATTGCCGAGGCGGTGAACGCCGCCATGGAAGCGCTGCCCGAAGAGCTGCGCATGGCCATCACTTTGCGCGAGATCGAGGGCATGAGCTATGAAGAGATCGCCGTGGCGCTGGATTGTCCCATCGGCACCGTGCGTTCCCGGATATTCCGGGCCCGGGAGGCGATTTCGGGCCGTATCAAGCCGATGCTGGAGCGACAGACAGGTAAACGCTGGTAGAGAAGCTACGGACGGGCTGTCCTGCGCAGCCGCTGTCGTCTCTTGAAATTGGGAAGTCCATCATGAACGCCGCACATATGAATCCGAACCCGTCGAATGCGCAGGAGGCCCTGTCCGCGCTCGTCGATGGGGAACTTGAGGCTGCCGGGCTGGCCAAGCTGTTGACCTCCGTGCACGCCGAACCACAGGCACTGGGCGACTGGCACGCATACCAGGTGATCGGCGATGTGTTGCGCGGCTCGACCGGCGTGGTGTGCGCGCAGCGGCCTGCGGATTTCCTGGCTGGGGTTCGTGAGCGCTTGCAGGCGGAGGACGGGCGCCGACCTTCGCCGGCACCACAAGGCCGGGTGCTGGCGCCCTTGGAGGAGTCGGTTTCGGAACAGGCTGCCAACGACGCGGTTTTTCGCTGGAAGATGGCGGCGGGCTTCGCTTCGTTGGCCGCCGTCGTGGCCGTGAGCTGGAACCTGATGGGCGGCTCCTTGCCCGGCGGTGTTGCAACTCCAGGGCCGCAACTGGCCAGCTCGACGCCCGCGGCGCCTGTGACAGCGGCACCTGCTCAGCCTCAGGCGGTGGCTGCGGTCATGTCCCCGTCTCGTCCCACCGAGGTGGTGGTGAACACGGGTCAAGGACCGCTGATCCGGGATGCACGGCTCGAGGAGCTGCTGGCCGAGCATCGGCAGCACGGCGGCATGTCTGCCCTGCAGATGCCCACAGGGTTCATCCGGGGCGCCACCTATGACACGTCTGCACGCTGAATGACCATGACGCCGGCCCTGTCTCCGTCCTTGTTCCGCGTCCGACGATTCTCTCCGCGTGGTGGCACCATCCATGCCACCTGGCCCGGCCTGCGCCGATGGGGGGCGGTGACCCTGCTGGCCCTGACCTCCGGATTCTGGGTGCCCGTGCAGGCGCAGACATCTCCAGCCGTGCAGCCGGCTTCCCGGACCGTCAACGAATGGCTGACGCGCATGCATGAGGCCTCCCGGCAAAGAGCCTACATCGGGACGCTGGTGGTGTCGGCCGGCTCGTCCATGTCGGCCTCCAAGATCTGGCATGTCTGCGATGGCTCTCAGCAGATGGAGCGCATCGATACGCTGACGGGAGCCGCACGCACCACCATCCGGCGCAACAGCGAAGTCATCACCTTCGTACCGGAAACCCGGACGGCATTGGTGGAGAAGCGGGACTCGCTGGGCGTGTTTCCAGACTTCCTGCGGGCATCGACCAACCTGATTCCGCAGTACTACGAATCGCGCGAGGTGGGCGTGCAGCGCGTGGCGGGCCATCTGGCCGACATGGTCGAGATCCTGCCGCGCGACGACCTGCGCTTTGGCTACCGCATCTGGTCAGAGCAGCAGACCGGACTGGTGGTCAAGCTGCAGACGCTTGGCGAGCAGGGCAGTGTGCTGGAACAGGTGGCCTTCTCCGAGTTGCAGCTCG
Organism: Hydrogenophaga sp.; assembly: GCF_026125785.1. Taxonomy (GTDB): domain Bacteria; phylum Pseudomonadota; class Gammaproteobacteria; order Burkholderiales; family Burkholderiaceae_C; genus Hydrogenophaga. Next base: position 68,295 of record NZ_JAHCKL010000004.1, on the reverse strand, counting down.
ACGCGCCGGTGAGCATGGACAAGCTCAAGAAGCTCATGAAGGACACCCGAGGCTATGAGGTGCTCAGGCCTGCATTGAAGAAAACCACCCCCGAAGCCGAGGGCTGGCGCCTGAAGGAGTCCGTGCCGGGCTTCTCACCCATGAGTTGCCATACCCGCGACGCGGGGAGTCCGCAGCCGCCGGGGACAGCCCCCATGCAATGGGTGTTCTCCGACGGACTGGCCTCGGTGTCCCTGTTTGTCGAGCCGTTCGATCCGCAACGCCACGCGCAGGAATCGGTCGCCGTGGTCGGCGCCACCCATTCGGTAAGCCGCCGGGTTGGCGACTACTGGGTCACTGCTCTGGGTGAGGTGCCTGCCCAGACGCTGCGCAGGTTTGCGTCCGCGCTGGAGCGGGCACGCTGAGCGCATGTGCCCTTGCAGGCGGGCGTTGCGCCTCCATATGGCTTCGCATGTCCTGGCAACCCGCTTTCTGATCTGCATTTGAACCGCAAAGGAGTCCCATGATGCGCTCTGCCTTTCGTCCCTCGGTGACCTCCCTGCTGGCCACGGCCGTGTTGCTGGTGGGCGGCGCCCAACTGCCTGCTGCTGCTCAGGCGACGGCTCCTGCGGCGGCGAGCGTGCGCGGGCTGCCGGATTTCACCGACCTGGTGGACCAGGTAGGGCCTTCGGTCGTCAATATCCGCACCCTTGAGCGGGCCAGCAGCAACAACGCTGGAGGCAGCGGGGCTGACGAGCAGATGCTCGAGTTCTTCCGCCGGTTTGGCATTCCCATCCCGCCTGGCATGACGCCACGCAATCCCCGTGGTGACCGCGGCGGGACGCCCGACGAAGCTCAGCCACGGGGGGTGGGTTCGGGGTTCATTCTCAGTGCCGATGGCCTGATCATGACCAATGCGCACGTGGTCGACGGGGCAGACGAACTGATCGTCACGCTGCCGGACAAGCGCGAGTTCAAGGCCAAGATCGTGGGCGCCGACAAACGCACCGACGTGGCCATCGTGAAGATCGAGGCCTCGGGTCTGAGTGCGGTGCGGATCGGGGATGTGAACCGTCTGCGGGTGGGCGAGTGGGTGATGGCCATTGGCTCACCTTTTGGTCTGGAAAACACGGTGACCGCCGGTATCGTGAGCGCCAAACAGCGCGACACGGGAGACTTCCTGCCTTTCATCCAGACCGACGTTGCCATCAACCCAGGCAATTCGGGCGGGCCCTTGATCAATATGCGGGGTGAAGTGATCGGCATCAACAGCCAGATCTATTCGCGCTCTGGCGGCTTTCAGGGGATATCGTTTGCCATCCCGATCGACGAAGCCGTGCGGGTGTCCGACCAGCTCCGTGCGACCGGCCGCGTCACGCGGGGCCGCATCGGGGTGCAGATCGACCAAGTGAGCAAGGACGTGGCCGAATCGATAGGCCTTGGTCAGCCCAAAGGCGCGCTCGTGCGGGGGGTGGAGCCGAACTCGCCCGCGGCCAAGGCTGGCGTGGAGCCTGGTGACATCATTCTGAAGTTCGACGGCAAGGACGTCGAAAAGTCTGTCGATCTCCCGCGGCTGGTGGCCAATACCAAGCCCGGCAACCGCAGCACCATGACGGTGTTCCGCAGGGGCAGCCAGCGCGACTTGTCCATCACCGTGGGGGAGCTCGAACCCGATCGCCAGGAAGCCCGCGCGGCCACCCCTGAGCCGAACAAGCCGCAGTCCAGCAATGCCTTGCAGGCCATCGGACTCAGTCTGGCCGATCTCTCGGCGGCCGAGAAGAAGGAGCTCAACGTCAAGGGCGGCGTGCGTGTGGTCACGGCCGAGGGCGCAGCGGCGCGTGCAGGCCTGCGCGAAGGCGACGTGATCGTGGCCATTGCCAATACCGAAACCGCGACCGTCAAGGACCTTGAAGCGGCGCTGGGCAAGGCCGACAAGACCAAGCCCATCAACGTGCTCTTCCGCCGTGGTGAATGGGCCCAATACGCGGTGATCCGGCCGTCTCGCTGACGGCGGCATCCGCCTTGGCCAATAACCCTCGAAGGCATTTGGGTTTTTCCGGGCGTTGGTCGTTTCGCCACACCGGGTTTTCCTGAGCCATCTGGCTTTCGGGAGGCAGCGGATGTTTGTAATCGCTAACAAACACGCGATGGCTCTTGACCAATTTCGCTAAAATGAGCGCCGTTCTGATCGGATTCCTGTGTCCCTGCCCCCCATCGGTCCACGATGTGGGAGCTTCACAGGAAGCCCCCAGGTCATCCACAGCCGCGTCAACAGGTGCGCTCTCAAGGTTGTGAATTTTCTGTGGATAATTCGATCGTTGCTGCGCTGCAACAAGGTTTTCTCGTGGGTTCGGTGGTTTGCTTTCCAGGCTTTTTGCCTACAATGAAACCCCAACTATCGCAGTTGCCATTGATTGTTGGTTACGGGCGCGTCAGCAGCTGACGCGCCCTTTTTTATGTCCGCCCGATCCCGCTGGAACCCGCGGTTTTAGGGGTGTCCGAGCCGTTTTCCCGATGAACCACATCCGCAATTTTTCGATCATCGCGCACATCGACCATGGCAAGTCGACACTCGCGGATCGCATCATCTCCCGCTGCGGCGGACTTTCCGAGCGCGAGATGAGCGAGCAGGTGCTCGACTCCATGGACATCGAGAAGGAGCGGGGTATCACCATCAAGGCGCAGACCGCTGCGCTCCGCTACCAGGCCCGCGATGGGCAGGTCTACAACCTCAACCTGATCGATACGCCCGGACACGTGGACTTTTCCTACGAGGTCTCGCGCTCGCTGTCTGCCTGCGAAGGCGCGCTGTTGGTGGTGGATGCCAGTCAGGGGGTGGAGGCGCAGACCGTCGCCAACTGCTACACCGCGCTCGATTTGGGCGTGGAGGTGCTCCCGGTGCTCAACAAGATGGATCTGCCCAATGCCGATCCAGAGAACGCCAAGCGTGAGATCGAGGATGTGATCGGCATCGATGCCAGCGATGCGATTCCCTGCTCGGCCAAGACCGGCATGGGCGTGGAGGACATTCTGGAGGCGGTGGTGGCTCGCATCCCGCCACCGCGCGGTCGCCAGGACGCGCCGCTGCGGGCCATGATCATCGACAGCTGGTACGACGCCTACGTGGGCGTGGTGATGCTGGTCCGGGTGGTGGACGGCCACCTGCTCAAGGGCGAGCGCATCAAGATGATGGCCACCAATACGGTCTACAACGCCGACAGCCTTGGCGTGTTCACGCCTGCCAATGAGGCGCGCGAGGCGCTTCACGCGGGCGAGGTGGGCTACATCATCGCTGGCATCAAGGAGCTCCAGGCTGCCAAGGTGGGAGACACCATCACCCTGGAGAAGAAGCTGCCCAACAATGCCGGCCCGGCTGAGGAGCCTCTTCCCGGTTTCAAGGAGGTGCAGCCGCAGGTGTTCGCCGGTCTGTACCCCACCGAAGCCAACCAGTACGACGCGCTTCGCGACGCTTTGGAGAAGCTCAAGCTCAACGATGCGTCGCTGCACTATGAGCCCGAGGTGTCTCAGGCACTGGGGTTTGGTTTTCGCTGTGGGTTTCTCGGTCTGCTGCACATGGAGATCGTGCAGGAACGCCTGGAGCGTGAATTCGACCAGGACCTCATCACCACGGCACCCAGCGTGGTCTACCAGGTCGTCAAAGGCGACGGTGAGGTCATCATGGTGGAAAACCCCTCCAAGATGCCGGACCAGGGCCGCATCGAGGAGATCCGCGAGCCCATCGTGACGGTCCACCTGTACATGCCACAGGAATATGTGGGGGCTGTCATGACCCTGGCCAACCAGAAGCGCGGGGTTCAACTGAACATGGCTTACCACGGCAAGCAAGTCATGCTGACCTACGACATGCCTCTGGGCGAGATCGTGTTGGACTTCTTTGACAAGCTCAAGTCGGTCAGCCGGGGCTATGCCTCCATGGACTATGAGTTCAAGGAGTACCGGCCTTCCGACGTCGTCAAGGTCGACATCCTGCTCAACGGCGAGAAAGTGGATGCCTTGTCCATCATCGTGCACCGCACGCAGGCGCAGTTCCGGGGGCGCGCGGTGGCTGCCAAGATGCGTGAGATCATCAGCCGCCAGATGTTTGACGTCGCCATCCAGGCGGCCATCGGCGGTAATGTGATCGCACGGGAGACCATCAAGGCGCTGCGCAAGAACGTGCTGGCAAAATGCTACGGCGGTGACATCACGCGGAAACGCAAACTTCTCGAAAAACAGAAAGCAGGCAAGAAGCGCATGAAACAGATCGGCTCGGTCGAGGTGCCCCAGGAGGCCTTCCTCGCGATTTTGCAGGTGCAGGACTGATGCAGGCGCTCATGGGATCGATCACCGCGGTGATCCTCGCGGCTTTCGGCGCGTATGCCGTGGCCTGGTATACCGGTGCGGTCGAAGGCAATTTCGCGGTGCTTCTGATGCTGGCGACCGTGGTCACGGGCGTGTACTGGGTGGCTGAACGCCTGGTGTTCCTGCCGCAACGTCGGCGTGCGGCCCAGCAGTTGCAAGACGAGTACACCGCGCGCAAGGAGGCGCTGCTCAAACAGGGTTTCAGCCAGATCGAGGGCGACGTGGACAACGCCCGCCAGAAGGTGCTGCGCCAGCCCTGGTGGCTGGACTGGACCGCTGGCCTGTTCCCGGTGATCCTCGCTGTCTTTGTCCTGCGCTCTTTTTTGTTCGAGCCGTTCAAGATCCCCTCTGGCTCCATGATTCCGACCCTGCGGGTCGGTGACCTCATCCTGGTGAACAAATTTCACTACGGCGTCCGCATGCCGGTGTTCAACAATGTGCTGCTGGAGAACCACAAGCCGCAGCGAGGGGATGTGATCGTCTTCCGTTTCCCGCCGCAGCCCAGCCTGGACTACATCAAGCGGGTGGTCGGTGTTCCCGGTGACGAGGTGGCCTACATCAACAAGCAGCTCACGGTCAATGGCAAACCCGTGCCACGTGTGGCGCAGCCTGACTTCTTCGACAACGACTCCATGCGTTACTCGCGCCAGTTCCGCGAGACCATGGACGGGCGGAGCTACAACACGCTCAACGACGACGACCGCGCCGCGTTCATCAACCGATCGACCGACTTTCCCTTCCTGGATCAATGCCGCTATTCGGTCGAAGGGGTGACCTGCAAAGTGCCAGAGGGGCACTATTTCATGATGGGCGACAATCGGGACAATTCCCTCGATTCCCGGTACTGGGGCTTTGTCCCGGATGCCAATATTGTCGGCAAGGCATTTTTCGTGTGGATGAACTTCGGTGATCTCGGCCGAATCGGGTCGTTCGAGTGACAACGCTTGTCTCAGGAGAATGAAGTCATGGCATTGAAGCGTCGACAAAAAGGACTGACTTTCATCGGTCTGCTCATCGTGGGCATCCTGCTGGCCTATTCCGGCGTCATCCTGGCCCAGGTCGTGCCGACCTATATCGAGTACCTGGCCGTGCAGAAGGCGGTGGACAAGGCCGCTGCGGGCACCACGGTGTCGGAAGTGCGGACCATCTTCGACAAGGCGGCGCAGATCGACGACATCCGCACCATCTCCGGCAAGGATCTCACTGTCGGGAAGGAAGGCGATCGGGTGGTCGTGTCCTATGCCTATCAACGCGAAATTCCCCTGTTCGGTCCTGCCCACCTTGTGATGAAGTACGAGGGCCGCTCCAAATGAGCCCGATCGTCGGATGGACACGCCCGGGCGGGCGCTGCGCTGCTTGAGTCCGGAACTGACCGTGCTGCAGAAGCGCCTGCAGCACGAATTCGCCAACCCGCGCCTGCTGGAGCGCGCGCTGACCCACCGCAGCTTTACCGCCGACCACAACGAACGCCTGGAGTTTCTGGGCGACTCGGTGCTCAGTCTGGCCGTCTCCGGGCTGCTGTTCGAGAAGCTGAGCCACCTGCCCGAGGGAGATCTTTCCCGGGTTCGGGCCAATCTGGTCAAGCAGGAGACCCTGGTGCAGATCGCCACGGGTCTGGGGCTGTCTTCGGGCCTGCGCCTCGGTGACGGCGAGAAGCGTTCAGGTGGGCACAAGCGGCCATCCATCCTGGCCGATGCGCTGGAGGCCGTGATTGGTGCGGTCTATCTGGATGCCGGCTTCGAGGTGGCTGCGGCGGTGGTCCGACGCCTCTACAGCGGTGTCGAGCTCAATGCCCAGATGAGTGCGATGAGCAAGGACGCCAAGACGGAATTGCAGGAGTGGCTGCAGGGGCGCAAAATGAAACTGCCTGCCTACCGGGTGGTCGCCACCTTGGGTGAGGCGCACCAGCAAACTTTCGACGTGGAGTGCACCGTGACTGAAACGGGTCACTGCGAGCGTGGCATCGGGGCCTCCCGGCGCGCTGCGGAGCAGGCCGCGGCCGCCGCCATGCTGCAACATCTGCGAGCTTCCCTTACGGCCTGATCGACCGCCATGTCCACTGCACCTGCTCCATCCCCTGCCATCAATACCGATCTCGATGCCATGCTGGCGCGAGCGCTCGGCAAGGAGGCGGCTTTGGCCACCGATACCGAGGTGCCCGAGGTGCGCGAGCCCGTGGATGAGCGCGAGCAGCGCTGCGGCTACGTGGCCATCGTGGGCAAGCCCAACGTGGGCAAATCCACGCTGTTGAATGCGCTGGTCGGGCAGAAGGTGAGCATCACTTCCCGCAAGGCGCAGACCACGCGCCACCGCATCACAGGTATCCGCACCCTGGGGTCCAGTCAGTTCGTGTTCGTGGACACCCCGGGTTTCCAGACCCGGCATGGCAACGCGCTCAACCGGGCGCTGAACAAGACGGTCATCGGTGCGGTGAGCGATGTGGACCTGATTCTTTTTGTGGTGGAGGCCGGCCGGTTCAACCTGGCGGATGCCAAGGCCTTGTCTCTGCTGCCGGCCCAGGTTCCCGTGATCCTGCTGGCCAACAAGTTCGACCAGGTTCATCGACGCGCCGACCTGGCTCCCTGGCTGCGGTCCATGCAGGAACGCCACGCGTTCGCGGAATTCGTGCCCATGTCGGCCAAGGCACCCAAGGACATCCAGCGCCTGTTCGGTATCTGCGAGAAATACCTGCCGCAGCAGGCCTGGATTCACGATCCGGAGGACCTGACCGACCGCAGCGAACGTTTCATGGCCAGCGAAATGGTGCGCGAGAAGCTGTTTCGTCTCACGGGCGACGAACTGCCGTACACATCCACGGTGGTGATCGACAAGTTTGAGGAGGAGGGCCAGTTGCGCCGCATCGCGGCCACCATCGTGGTCGAGCGCGAAGGTCACAAAGGCATGGTGATCGGGGAGAAGGGGGAGAAGCTCAAGCGCATCGGTACCGAGGCCCGCCAGGAGCTGGAGAAGCTCTGGGACTGCAAGGTGTTTCTGGAGCTCTGGGTGAAGGTGCGCTCGGGTTGGGCTGATGACGATGCACGCGTGCGCTCGTTCGGATACGAGTAGCCTGCCTTGCCGGCCTCTTTGGATACTCCCTCAAGACGAGGCCCGACGCCGTGGCCCTGAAACGCATCACCGACGAGCCCGCTTTCGTGCTGCATCGGTACGACTGGAGCGAATCGAGTCTCGTGCTTGAGGTTTTTACCCGGCATCATGGCCGCATCGCCATGGTTGCGAAGGGCGTGAAGCGCCCGAGTTCCCAGTTCCGTCCGGTGCTGCTGCCGCTGCAGCCGCTGCTGGTGTCCTGGACAGGTGATGCGGAGGTGCGCACCCTCAAGGCCGCCCAGTGGCAGGGTGGGCATGTCATGCCGACCGGTGAGGCCTTGGTCTCGGGCGGCTACCTGAACGAACTGCTTATGCGCTTGCTGGCGCGTGACGATCCACACGAGAGCCTTTTTGACCATTTTGCGGCGACGGTCGAGTTGCTCGCTGAGAAGAGCGATGCGCAGCAACTGGCGCTGCGGGCATTCGAATGGCTGTTGCTTCGCAGTGTGGGTCTGTTGCCGGACCTGTCGCGCGAGGGCAGTTCACTTGCCCGCCTGGACCCCGCCTTGCACTACGTGCTGTTGCCCGAAAGTGGCCTGCATCAGGCAAGGGAGCCTGGCGAAGCCCATGCCCTGGCCGGCGCACACTGGCTGGCGCTGCAAGACGCGCTGGATGAGCCGGCGCCATTTCTGCCGACCCTGCGTGCCTGTGCCGATGGCCTTCAGGCCATGCGCCTGCCTTTGCGCAACCTGCTGCACTACCATTGCGGCGTGCGTGTGTTCAAGACCCGCCAGTTGATGCTCGATGTGCAAGCCATGACGCGGCGGCGTTCTCGATCCGGCACGGACGCGTCCCTTCCATCCGCAACCTCCCCATGACCGTGGCCCTCGCTCACTCACGACCCATGACGGTGCTTTCTGTGAACCTCAACAAGGTTGCTCTGGTGCGCAATACGCGCCATCTTGGCATTCCATCGGTCACGCGTGCTGCGACACTGTGTCTGCAGGCGGGGGCCAAGGGCATCACGGTGCACCCTCGCCCAGACCAGCGGCATATCCGCGCGCACGATGTGCACGATCTGGCCGAATTGCTCAAGGACTGGCCCGAGCGGGAATACAACATAGAGGGCAATCCCTTCCACAACCTGATGGACTTCGTGCGCACGGTCCGGCCCCATCAGGTGACGTTCGTACCCGATAGCGAGGGCCAGTTCACCAGCGACCATGGCTGGCGCTTTCCCGCCGACGCAGAACGCCTTCGTCCATGGGTTGCCGAGGCCAAGTCCCTGGGTGTACGCGTGAGCCTCTTCATGGACGCCGATCCCGACCAGATGGCTGGCGCCAAGGCAGTGGGGGCTGACCGGGTGGAGCTGTATACCGAACCCTATGCGGCCGCATGGCCTATGCCCGAGCAACGTGGCCAGCAGCTCGAACGCTTCCGCGCTGCGGCGCAAGCCGCGCTGGATGCCGGGCTGGAGGTCAATGCGGGGCACGACCTCAACCGCGACAACCTGACCGAGTTCCTGCGGACCGTGCCGGGTGTGCGTGAGGTATCGATCGGCCATGCGCTGATCAGCGATGCGCTGGAACTGGGTTATGCAGCGACCATCGTCGATTACAACCGCTGCATCGCCGATGCCTTTGCTTGAACCGCGCGCGGCATGATTCACGGCATCGGAACCGACATCTGCGACATCCGCCGCATCCAGGCGACATTCGAACGCCAGGGAGAACGCTTCGTGGAGAAGGTCCTGTGCCCGGCCGAACTCGCCGTCTGGCGCAGGCGCACCGCGCGCAACCCGCAACGCGGCCTGCGCTACCTCGCCACCCGCTTTTCCGCCAAAGAGGCTTTTTCCAAGGCCATCGGCCTGGGTATGCGCATGCCCATGGCCTGGCGGCGCTGCGAAATCGCGAACCTGCCTTCAGGTCAGCCGGTCATCGTGCTGCATGGAGATCTCAAGGATTGGTTCGAGGCCCAGGGCTTGCGCGCACACGTGACTGTGACCGATGAGACCGACTATGCCGCCAGCTTCGTGGTGGTCGAACGGCCTATGCCAGCGACACCTAACGCAACCACCGCCATCTGACCCATGCAGTTCCACGCTCCGCTGATCATCGACGTCGCAGGCCATCGGCTGTCTCCTGTGGACCGCCAACGCCTGGCGCATCCCCTGGTGGGCGGTGTCATCCTGTTCGGCCGCAACTGGAAGGACCGGGCCCAACTGACGGCGCTTTGCCGGCAGATCAAGGCGGTTCGTGCCGACCTGCTGATCGCCGTGGACCACGAGGGTGGCCGTGTGCAGCGGTTTCGCACCGGCGGCTTTACCCATCTGCCGCCGATGGCCGCGTTCGGCGCGCGCTGGATGCGTGCCGCCTCCGCTGCGCGAGAAGGAGAGGCAGCATTGCAGGCCATGAATGCGGCCACCGCCGCCGGCTACGTGTTGGGCGCGGAGCTGAGGGCTTGTGGCGTGGATCTGAGTTTCGCGCCGGTGCTGGATCTGGACTACGGCGAGAGTTCGGTGATCGGTGACCGTGCCTTCGGACGTGACCCGCGTGTGGTCACGCTGTTGGCGCAAAGCCTGATGCAGGGGATGCTTCAAAGCGGCATGGCCCATTGCGGCAAGCATTTTCCCGGTCATGGCTTCGTGCAGGCAGATTCCCATCTGGCTGTCCCGGTGGACACCCGCAGCCTTTCAGCCATCCTGTCGGAGGATGCCGCGCCCTACGGCTGGCTGTCCGCCAGCTTGCGCGCGGTGATGCCCGCGCACGTCATCTATTCCAGGGTGGACGCGCGCCCTGCGGGTTTCTCGCGCCGCTGGCTGCAGGACGTGCTGCGGTTGCGCCTTGGTTTCACCGGCGCCATCTTCAGCGACGATCTCAGCATGGCGGCGGCGCGCCAGATTGACGGTCGGGCGGTGAGTTTCACCACGGCCGCTCTGGCCGCGCTGCACGCGGGCTGCGATATGGTGCTCCTATGCAACCAGTCGGTGGTGGATGAGGGCTCACCCATCGACGATGCCATCGACAGCCTCTCCCGTGCCGCGCTGGAGGGGATATGGCAGCCCGAACCGGCCAGCGAGGAGCGCCGGCTCGCCCTGTTGCCAGCCGGTGCCCCGCTGGATTGGGATGCGCTGATGGTCAGCGCACGCTATATGCAGGCCTTGTCTTTGCTGCCTGACTCGGACTGAATCTCAGTGCTCCAGCCCGAGGCGATCCAGCAGGTCGGCCACCAGTTCCAGGCGCAGCAGCGGGTTGTCCAGTGCCATCAAACGCTGCTTGAGCGCCATGGGCGCAGGCAAAAGCTCGGCCCAGCGGTTGGCCAGCCATCCGCTGTCGTCCCATCGGTAGGGTGGTTGTAGGGGCAATTGCGAGAGCTGATCGGGATGTTGTGAGGGCAGGTTCTGCAGCAGGCGCTGCAGGGCTTCACGGCAGCCTGCGAGATGCTCGGGCACGGGCACGGCCTTGTCCGCATCGTCCAGTTGCACGTCGGCCATCCACAGTCCATGCGGCAACTGGCTGCGTTGCACGACCTGAAAACGCTGCGTACCCTGGCACTGGATCATCATCAATCCGGGCTGCGGGCGCTCCAGGGACACGATGCGGGCGAGCGTGCCTACCGCATGAAACGCTTCCTTCGCAAAGCCGCTCCCCTGGCTGGCCGATGGGTCCATGCGTCGAACCTCGCTGCCTTCGGTCAGGCAGACCACGCCAAACGGGGCACCTTCCTTGTGGCAGCGCCCAATCATGTCGAGGTAGCGCACCTCGAAGATGCGCAGAGGCAGCCAGCCGTCTGGGAAAAGAACGGTTTGCAGCGGGAACAGCGGAAGCTGCGAAAGCGTCAGAGGCCCGTGCACGGGCGTGGCATTCAATCGTCGACCACCGCGTCGGCACTCTGGCGCTGCATCATGGCCAGCAGGTTGGCCACGCGGCCGCGCAGCTCACGCCGGTCGCAGATGAAATCCACCGCGCCCTTGGTCTGAAGGAACTCGGCACGCTGAAAGCCCTCAGGCAGCTTTACACGCACCGTGTTCTCGATCACGCGTGGGCCGGCGAATCCAATCAGCGCCTTGGGTTCGGCGATCACCACGTCGCCCATGAACGCGAAGCCAGCGCTCACGCCGCCCATGGTGGGGTCAGTGAGCACACTGACGTAAGGCAGGCCCTTCTTGGCCAGGCGCGTCAGTGCGGCGTTGGTCTTGGCCATCTGCATCAGCGACAGCAGGCCCTCCTGCATGCGGGCACCACCGGTGGCGGTGAAACAAATGAACGGCACCTTCTGCGCAATGGCTTCCTCGACGCCCCGGACGAAACGTTCGCCAACGACCGAACCCATGGAGCCGCCCATGAAATCGAACTCGAAGCACGAGACCACCACACTGATGCCCAGCACCGAACCGCCCATGACGATCAGGGCGTCGGTCTCGCCGGTGGTTTCCAGCGCGTCCTTCAGGCGTTCTGGGTACTTGCGGCTGTCCTTGAACTTCAGGGCATCGACCGGCAGCACTTCCTGGCCGATCTCGTAGCGGCCTTCCGCATCCAGGAACGCATTGAGCCGGGCCCGCGCACCCATGCGGTGGTGGTGGCTGCAGTGCGGGCAGACGTTCTGGTTCTTTTCCAGGTCGTTCTTGTAGAGCACCGCCTCGCAGCTTGGGCACTTGATCCACAGGCCTTCGGGCACGCTGCGGCGTTCCGTGGGGTCGGTGGGGGTGATCTTGGGGGGGAGCAGCTTTTCGAGCCAGGACATGTGTACTCCTTTCGGATGCCCAGGGGGCACAGTGGGCGGATTATGCGTCCAGCGCTTTTCGGATGGTGCGAAGGAATTGGGCCGCCACGGCAACCACTTTTTCGTGCGGCTCGTTCTCGATGAGCTGGATGATCCGGCTCCCGATCACCACCGCGTCGGCCGCTCGGCCAATTGCGCGGGCGGTTTCGGCATCGCGGATGCCGAAGCCCACGCCCACCGGAATGTGCACGTGCTGCCGGATTCGCGGCAGCATGGCCTCGACCTGAGCAACGTCCAGGGTGCCGGCACCGGTGACACCTTTGAGAGACACGTAGTACACATAACCGCTGGCTATGCGCGCCACCTGGGCCATGCGTTCGTCGGTGGAGGTGGGCGCAAGCAGAAAGATCAGGTCCATGCCATGGGCGCGCAACGCCTCGGCGAAAGCTTCGCACTCTTCGGGTGGGTAGTCCACCACCAGCACGCCATCGACCCCGGCTGCGCTGGCATCGCGCACGAAGGCGCCGGCCCCGTGCTTCTGGTCGTAGCGTTCGATCGGGTTGGCGTAACCCATGAGCACCACCGGCGTCGTGCTGTTGCGCTCGCGGAAGCCGCGCACCATGGCGAGCACCTGGGTCAGGCCAATGCCCAGTGCCAGCGCTCGGTCGCCGGCCTTCTGGATCACGGGGCCATCGGCGGAGGGGTCCGAAAACGGCACACCCAGTTCGATGATGTCTGCGCCGGCCTCGGCCATGCCATGCATCAGGTCCGGCGTGATGTCGGCAAACGGAAAGCCTGCCGTGACGAAGGGGATGAGCGCCTTGCGGTTCTGGGCCTTCAGCGCGTTCAAAGTGGCATCGATGCGGTTCATTGGGACAGGCCTCCCTTGACGGTGTGGCCGCGCATGGAAGGGCGGTCGTAGAAGTCCACGCCTGAGAGATCGGCGACGGTGCCGATGTCCTTGTCGCCGCGGCCGGACAGGTTGATCAGCACGGACTGGTCGGGGCGCATGGTTTTCGCCAGCTTCATGCCGTAGGCCACCGCATGGCTGGATTCGAGAGCGGGAATGATGCCCTCGGTGCGGCAGAGGTAGTGGAAGGCCTCAAGCGCTTCGGTATCGGTGATGCCGACGTACTCGGCACGGCCGATGTCCAGCAGGTGGGCATGCTCAGGGCCGACACCGGGATAGTCCAGCCCGGCGCTGATGCTGTGTGTCTCGGTGACCTGGCCGTTGTCGTCCTGCAGTACATAGGTGCGGTTGCCGTGCAGCACGCCGGGGCTGCCTCGCTGCAGTGAGGCGGAGTGCTTGCCGCTGTCCAGACCTTCGCCTGCGGCTTCCACTCCGATGAGCCGGGTGTTCTCATGGGGGATGTAGGGATAGAAGATGCCCATGGCGTTGCTGCCCCCGCCGACACAGGCCACCACGGCGTCGGGCTGCGATGTCTTGCAGCCGGCCGCGGCCAGCATCTCGGGCATTTGCACAAGGCATTCCTCCCCGATCACGCTCTGGAAGTCGCGCACCATCATTGGGTAGGGGTGCGGGCCTGCCACGGTACCGATGATGTAGAACGTGTTGTCCACGTTGGCCACCCAATCGCGCATGGCCTCGTTGAGGGCATCTTTCAGGGTCTTGCTGCCCGACTCCACCGGCACCACGGTGGCGCCCAGCAGTTTCATTCGGTAGACATTGGGGCTCTGGCGCTTGACGTCCTCGCTGCCCATGTAGACCACGCACTCCAGGCCATAGCGCGCACAGATGGTGGCGGTGGCCACCCCGTGCTGGCCGGCACCGGTTTCCGCGATGACGCGGGGCTTGCCCATGCGCCGCGCCAACATGGCCTGGCCGATGGTGTTGTTGACCTTGTGCGCGCCGGTGTGGTTGAGGTCCTCGCGCTTCAGAAAGATCTGCGCGCCGCCGGTCTCGCGGCTGGTGCGTGCGGCATGGTAGACCGGGCTGGGCCTGCCGACGAAGTGCGCCAGCTCGTACCTGAACTCGGCCAGAAAGTCGGGGTCGTGCTGGTACTTCGCGTAGGCCTCTCGAAGTTCGCTGATGGCATGGGTGAGCGTTTCGCTCACGAAACTGCCGCCGTAGATGCCGAAGTGGCCTCTGGCGTCGGGTTGCTGGTAGGTGGCCATGAAGGGGTGTCTTTCCGGTTCGGTCGCCGCCCGGGGCCCCGAATAAAGGGCGCGCTAGCCAGGCTGGCGGGATATCTGCGCATCGGCCGCTCGCACGGCGGCCACGAAGGCGAGCATCTTGTCGGCGTCCTTGATGCCTTTGGACATTTCGACGCCCGAGCTCACGTCAACGGCCCAGGGCCGTACGCGCAGGATGCCATCGGTCACGTTTGCAGGCGTGAGTCCACCAGACAAAACGAGGCGAGAGCTGGCGTTTAGAAGTGGATGTGACCAAGGGAAGGCTGTCCAGTCGAAGGATTGACCACCGCCGCCATAACCATCCACCAGTGCGTCGAGCAGGATGGCCTGGGCGGCCGAGAAGTCAGACGCGTATTTTAGGAGATCGAAGGTCTGGCCAGCGGTCCCTGTGGGAATGCGGGCGGCACGCAGGAAGGGGCGGGTCGCTGCGGCACATTCGGCGGGGGATTCGTCCCCATGGAACTGCAGCAGCGCCTGGGGTACGGCGCGGCAGGCTTGCTCGATGTACTCCGGACTGGCGTTCACGAAAAGCAGCACCGGGGTGACGAAGGCGGGCACATGCCGGGCCAGTTCGCCCGCGCGCTGCGGCGTCACATGGCGTGGACTCTTCTCGTACAGCACGAAACCCACGGCATCTGCGCCCGCGCGCACGGCCGTCTGCACGTCGCCTTCGCGTGTCAGGCCGCAGATCTTGATGCGGGTGCGGTGAGCTGGGTTGTTCATGGCAGCCAGTCGAAAGCGGGCGTACGGTCCGGCAGATTCAGCGCGGGATCGTATACCGGGCCAAGAAAGTACAGGCCGTCCGGGGAAAAGGTGGGGGCCGCCGCGTCGCGGCTGCGGGCTTTCAGCACCTCACCCATCCAAGTTGCCGGGCGGTTGCCGGTGCCAATGGCCATCAGGCAGCCCATGATGTTGCGGATCATGTGGTGCAGGAAGGCCGTGGCCTCGAACTCGAAGCGCCAGTAGGCGCCACGCCGCGCGATGTCCACCCGCAGCATCTCCTTCACTGGCGAGTGGGCCTGGCACTGCGCAGCACGAAAAGAGGTGAAGTCGTGCAGGCCGATCAGCATCTGCGCGGCTTCCTGCATGGGTGCCATGGACAGTGGCCGGAACACCCAGCCGACCTGACCTTCATCCACGCTGGGACGTACCGGCGATTCCAGCAGCACGTAGGCGTAGCGGCGGGCGAGCGCGCTGGCCCTGGCATGGAAGCTGGCCGGAACATGGCGGGCCCATTGCACGGCGATGTCGGCTGGCAGGAAGCGATTGGTTCCCCGCATCCAGGCGTAGTCCGAGCGGGACAGGGCGGTATCGAAGTGCACCACTTGCATGAGACCGTGTACGCCGGCGTCTGTCCGCCCTGCGCACAGGGTGCGCACCGGCTCGTCGGCCGTGAACTGGGTGAGCGCGCGTTCCAGATGGTCTTGTACGGTGCGGCCACCCGGCTGGCTTTGCCAGCCGTCGTAGTGGCGTCCGTTGTAGCTCACACCCAGCGCAACGCGCTGGAGCGGATGTCCGGGGACGTCCGCTGACTGGGCAGGGGGCAAGGCGTCGTTCAGGCCAGATCAGCCAGGAAAGTGCCGGCCTTGGTCTTGAGGGTGCCGGAGGCCTCGGCAAGCACCTCTTCCGCCAGCGAGCGGGCGCCTTCGAAATCACCAATGGCGCGGAACTCCTCCGCCAGCGAGAGCTTGGTTTCCAGTGGATTCTCTTCCGTCAGGCGTCCCGAACGGGTGACGTCGTCCGCGGCAGGCTGCGCCGCAGGGTTGTCCAATTCCAGGTTGATGTCGTTCAGGTTGAAAGACATCAATTCCGGTACCGCAGGCTGGCTGAACGGCTCGGCAGCGGCCGAGACCGGCGCGTCGAGGTCCATGGACAGCGGAGGCACCTCCTGCCCGAGGGATCCGCGCACGGATGTGGCCGTGGTCTCGCTGGCGGCCGCGGCGTCCGTCGAGGGGCTCAGCGGCGCCGGGCCAGAGGGAAAGTCCAGATCGAAGTCCATCGACATCGAGGAAGGGGCATCGTCCTGGACGGGTGGTTGGCGCGTCAGGTCTTCGGTGATCTGCAGGTCGTCCATGCCCGAAAACACGGGGTCTTCCAGGGCGGGGCCGCCAGCGGCCTTGTTGTCCAGCGGCGCGGGAGCGGAAGGCTCATCCAGAGAGAAGTCCAGGTCCAGGTCCAGGCTGCCCATGCCCGATGGAGTGGCTGCGCCCGTGGCCTCGGCCAGCGTGCTGCTGCCGAAGGGCATGGTGTTGGCGCCAGCACCGATCACGCCGGCTGCGGCGGCGGCCTTCACCGCAGGCGCTCCTCCAGGCTGGTACAGCGGGTTGGAGGGGTCCAGTTCGCGGCCCATTTCGCAGGCGTGCTCCCACTCGGGGCCCTGGCCTTGCGTGAGGCCGTACGCTTCGGTGGCCACGACCTCGAAGGCGCGTGCATCGCGCCGTTTGGCATAAATTTCCAGCAGCTTGTTGTGAATGGCCACCCGCGTAGGCGTGCTGCGCATGGCTTCCTTGAGGATTTCCTCGGCCTGCAGGTCACGGCCATAGGCCAGGTAAACGTCTGCCTCGGCCACAGGGTCCACGTCGCCAGCCGCGTCGAGCTGACTGGGTGAGTACACCATGGACGATCCCGAGGCGACCGATTCGGCGGTGTCGATGCGCTGGCCGCCGCTGGAGCCGAAGAAGGAGTCCGGCTGCAGCCGGCTTTCCAGGAATGAGCTGTCCACGTTGGCGCCGTGCTTGCGCTGGCGCATGCGGTAGAAGCCGAGTGCGGCCAGCAGCACGGCCAAACCGCCGGCCAGCGGCAGCACCAGAGGGTTGTCGCGCAGTTGTTCGAGGAAGGTTGGCTCGTCGGGCAACGGCACGGGTACCGGGCGCGGCGCTGTGGCCACAGAGGGTGTGGTCGATGGCGCAGAAGCGGCGGTTTCGGCGGCCGGTGCCGCGGGGGCGACCGCCTCGACTGGCGCCGACGCACTGGCTTCGGGCGGAGGTGTGGTCGGTATGGTCACCGCTGGCGCCACGCTGGTGCCTGCATCGGCCGCGGGTGCCGGTGCGGCGGGCGCTGGCGCTACCGCCGCTGGAGTGGCTGGCGCTGCAGCTGCCGGGGCGGCAGGCGCTGGCGCTGCGGCTGGCGGCGTGCCAGCACCCAGCTTGGAGAGCTCTTCGATGTTGCGTGACAACTCAGCCCTGCGGTTCGACAGATCCTGCGCCTGACGCTCCTTGGCGATCTGGTCCTCGCGGCTGCCCTGTCCGGTGACGGTGGCTTCCTTGGACAGCGTGAGCTTGTCCGGTGAGGGCGCGGCAGGTTTGGCTTCCTGTACCTCCGTCTGCACGCGGCCTGCGGCTTGCCGGTCCGCAGCGGCTACGCCCGCGGCTGGCGCGCTGCCCGCCAGACGGCGGCGGAATTCGTTGAAATCGCGGCTCTGGGCCGCGATGGTCTGGCGTGCTTCACCAGGGCTGACCGCCGCCGCTTCCTGGGCCGCCGGCATGTCCAGCACCGTGCCAGCCTTGATGCGGTTGACGTTGCCGTCGATGAAGGCGTTCGGGTTGGCCCGCAGCATGGCCACGAGCATCTGGTCCAACGACACCTGGGCTGGGCGATTGGCTGCGGCGATGGCGCCAGCGGTGTCCCCCGCTCGCACGCGAACCTGCTGGTTGCCGCTACCGGCAGAAGGAGCAGGTGCAGGCGCAGGGGTGCGCGCAGCAGGTGTGGGCGCGGGGGCGGGAGCTGTGCGGGCAACCGGTGCCGGGGCGGGCGCGGTGGCCGGTGGTGTCGGCGCCTGCGCGACCGGAGGAATGGGGCGAGGTGCCTGCGCCGTGGTGGCGGGTGGCGTGCTGCTCACACCCGGTGCCAGCGGCGCGGGCTGCTGCGCGGCGCGCAGGTTGGGCGGGTCGAAGAGCAAGGTGTAGTCGCGCACGATGCGGCCGGAGGCCCAGTTGGCTTCCACGATCAGGTCCACGAAAGGCTCGGTGATCGGGCGTGCGCTGGTCAGCCGCAGGTAGGCGCGGCCATCCGCGCGGCGTTGCAGGCTGATTTGCAGGGTGCTCAGTGCGGCGTTGAGATCGATGCCGGCCGCACGGAAGGCCTCGGCGGGTGCGAGATTCACACGCAGGCTGGATGCCTCTTCGTTGTTGATGTCGGGAACGTCAATTTCGGCCCGAAGGGGTTCGCCCAGCGCCGATTGGACGACCACGCGACCCAGGGCCAGGGCCTGGGCATCGGTCGGCTGCAGGAAGCCCGCGCACAGCATCGCCGCCGCAGCGACCGCATGCAACCGGACCAGACCTCGCATGCCAACGCTTTGTTGCACGCGATGCGTCTTCGGGGATGGGGTGTGACGGGGGGTGGATGGCACTTGGACCTCGACGTAAAAAACCGAGAATTGACCTTAACATCAACAGATTACGGTGACAAGCTGAGAATCCGCTTGAGTTTCTCAGCCGGTCGTCTGTCGGGATACAGCCGGTTTTCGCGTTGCAGAGGCGCAACGTGATTCGGCATCAGCCGAATCACGTTGTTACCTGCCCATCAGGGGCATCAGGCGTCGAGCAGGATGCGCAGCATGCGGCGCAGCGGTTCCGCCGCGCCCCAGAGCAATTGGTCACCGATGGTGAAGGCACCCAGGTACTCAGGCCCCATGGCCAGCTTGCGGATGCGTCCCACGGGGATGGTCATCGTGCCGGTCACCGCCACAGGTGTCAGGTCGCGCACGGTGGCTTCGCGTGTGTTGGGCACGACCTTCACCCATGCGTTGTCGGCGGCGATCATGGCTTCGACGTCGGCCAGCGGCACATCTTTCTTCAGCTTGAAGGTCAGGGCCTGGCTGTGGCAGCGCATGGCGCCAACGCGCACGCAGAAGCCGTCGACCGGAATGGCCGCAGAGCCGAAGTCCTCGCCCATACCGAGGATCTTGTTGGTCTCGGCCATGCCCTTCCATTCTTCCTTGGACACGCCGTTGCCCAGGTCCTTGTCGATCCAGGGAATCAGCGAGCCACCCAGGGGAACGCCGAAATTGGCCGTTTCCGCGCCGCTGAGCGCGCGCTGGCGTGCGATGACCTTGCGGTCGATTTCCAGAATGGCGCTCTTGGGGTCGTCCAGCAGGTCTCTGACTTCGGCGTTGAGCGTGCCGTATTGCGTGAGCAGCTCACGCATGTGTTGCGCGCCGCCGCCCGATGCCGCCTGGTAGGTTTGCGTGCTCATCCATTCGACGAGGCCGGCCTTGTACAGCGCCCCCACGCCCATGAGCATGCAGCTCACCGTGCAGTTGCCGCCGATCCAGTCCTTGCCGCCCTTGGCGAGGGCGTTCTTGATGACCGGCATGTTCACCGGGTCCAGGACGATCACGGCATTCTTGTCCATGCGCAGCGCCGAGGCTGCATCGATCCAGTGGCCGTTCCAGCCAGCCGCACGCAATTTGGGGTAGACCTCGTTGGTGTAGTCGCCGCCCTGCGCGGTGATGACGATGTCGCAGCGCTGAAGGGCTGCGATGTCATGGGCATCCTGCAGGCGGGTTTCGTTTTTCGCCATGGCCGGTGCTTTGCCGCCGGCGTTGGAGGTGGAGAAAAACAGGGGCTCGATCAGGTCGAAGTCTTTTTCCTCGACCATGCGATCCATCAACACGGAGCCGACCATGCCGCGCCAGCCGACCAGACCAACCAACTTGCTCATTTGAAAACGCCCTTTCAAGTTACAGAAAACAGGTCCCGACCGGACCGACTTGCCCGGCTCGTCTGGCCGGGGAGGGCGCACGACGGTACCGGGACTGGGTCAGCCCTTAATGGTCGTGGTTTTGGTGGAGATTGCGCGCGCGGCAACACCAGCCATGGCGGCGGGTGCGGTGTTCAGGGCGAACGTGCTGGCGGCAAACATGGGTATGGATTGTAGCGGAAGCGGCTTGAAACCAAGAGAAAAGGCCATCCGCGGATGGCCTTTGGGAGCATGGTGTGGCGGCGTGCCGTCAGTCCAGCGCACGCAGCACGGCGTCACCCATTTCCGCCGTGCCGACCTTGGTCGTGCCTTCGCTGTGGATGTCGGCGGTACGCAGGCCTTGTGCCAGCACCTTCTGCACGGCTGCCTCGATACGCTGGGCGGCGGCTTCCTGGTTCAGGCTGAAACGCAGCATCATGGCTGCCGAGAGAATCGTGGCCAGCGGGTTGGCTATGCCTTTGCCCGCGATGTCAGGGGCGCTGCCATGGCTGGGCTCGTACAGGCCCTGGTTCTTCGTGTTCAGCGATGCCGACGGCAGCATGCCGATGGAGCCGGTGAGCATGGAGGCCTCGTCGGAGAGGATGTCGCCAAACATATTGCCCGTGACGACCACGTCGAATTTCTTGGGTGCACGCACGAGTTGCATGGCCGCGTTGTCCACATACATGTGCTCGAGCTCCACGTCCGGGTACTGCTGGTGCACCTCCGTGACCACATCCTTCCAGAACTGGAAGGTTTCCAGCACGTTGGCCTTGTCCACACTCGTCACCTTGCGGTTGCGTTTACGGGCTGCCTGGAAGGCCACGTGGGCGATGCGCTCGATCTCCGGCTTGCTGTAGCGCATGGTGTCGAAGGCCTCCTCGGCACCGGGGAAATGACCGTCGGTGGCGGTGCGCCGCCCCCGCGGCTGGCCGAAGTAGATGTCGCCCGTGAGCTCACGGATGATGAGGATGTCGAGCCCGGCGATGACCTCGGGCTTGAGGCTGGAGGCGCCGACCAGTTCGGGGTAGCAGATGGCGGGCCGGAAGTTGGCGAACAGGCCGAGGTTCTTGCGCAGCCCCAGGATGGCCTGTTCGGGACGCAGAGGCCGATCGAGCTTGTCGTACTTCCAGTCACCCACCGCGCCGAACAGCACGGCGTCCGCTTCCTTGGCGAGCTTGAGCGTGGATTCCGGCAGTGGGTGGCCATGGGCTTCGTAGGCGGCGCCGCCCACCAGGGCGGTTTCCATCTCGAAGGGCAAGGCCAGCGCGTTGAGGACCCTGATGGCCTCGGCGACGATTTCGGTGCCGATGCCGTCACCGGGGAGAACTGCAATTTTCATGGGTACGTAGTTGAACGTTGGTTCTGGCGCAGGCTTACAGGGTGTGCGCGAGCCAGGGTTTGGTGGCCAGGCGCTCCGCCTCGAAGGCGGCGATCTTGTCCTTGTAGCGCAGCGTCAGGCCAATGTCGTCCAGGCCATTGAGCAGGCAATAGCGGCGGAACGGTTGGACGTCGAACGGAATCTCCTCGCCCTGAGGTTTCACGATGACCTGGCGCTCCAGGTCAACGGTCAGCTCGTAGCCGGGAAAGGCGGCCACCTCATCGAACAACTGCGAGACCTGGGCCTCGGACAGTTGGATGGGCAGCAGACCGTTCTTGAAGCAGTTGTTGAAGAAGATGTCTGCATAGCTGGGCGCGATCAGTGCCCGAAAGCCGTACTGCTCGATCGCCCACGGCGCGTGTTCGCGCGACGAGCCGCAGCCGAAGTTCTTGCGGGCCAGCAGCACCGACGCCCCGGAGTAACGCGGCTGGTTGAGCACGAAGTCCGGGTTGGGCTTGCGGTTTGCCGGGTCCTGGCCCGGCTCGCCCTTGTCGAGGTAACGCCACTCGTCGAACAGGTTCGGGCCGAAGCCGGTCTTGCGGATCGACTTGAGAAACTGCTTGGGAATGATGGCGTCGGTGTCGACGTTCTCGCGGTCCATCGGGGCCACGAGGCCCTTGTGCACGTTGAACTTGTTCATCACTTCTTCTTGGCCGCGTCTTCAAGAACCTGGCCGCCCCGCTGGATGTCCTGGCCCACGCCCTGGACGGTGTTGCAGCCAGCCAGAGCCAGCACGAAAGAGGCGATCAGAAGGGAAGCGAGCGTTTTCATGGTGAGTTCCTTTCTTCGGTTCAGGCAAATTGACGGACATCGACGAAATGACCATGCACGGCCGCAGCGGCCGCCATGGCGGGGGAAACGAGATGGGTCCGGCCGCCGGCACCCTGGCGGCCTTCGAAGTTGCGGTTGCTGGTGGACGCGCAGCGCTCGCCAGGTTCGAGGCGGTCGGCGTTCATGGCCAGGCACATCGAGCAGCCAGGCTCGCGCCATTCAAAGCCGGCCGCCTTGAAGATCTCGTGCAGGCCTTCGCGTTCGGCCTGGGCTTTCACCAGCCCGGAGCCAGGCACCACCATCGCCAGCTTGACGTTTCGAGCGACGCGCTGGCCGAGCTTCTTCACCACCGCCGCGGCCTCGCGCATGTCCTCGATGCGGCTGTTTGTGCAGGAGCCGATGAACACCTTGTCGACGAAGATGTCGTTGAGAGGTTTGCCTGGCTGCAGGTTCATGTAGGTCAGGGCACGCTCGATGGCACCGCGCTTGCTCGGGTCCTTCTCGCGGTCGGGGTCCGGCACCGCGCCGTCGATGCCAAGTACCATTTCGGGCGAGGTGCCCCAGGTGACCTGCGGCACGATGCGCGCCGCGTCGAGTTCGACCACGGCGTCGAACTTCGCATCTGGATCGGATTGCAGCGTCTTCCAGTACGCCACGGCCTGCTCCCATTCGACGCCGGTGGGCGCCAGCGGGCGGCCCTTGACGTATTCGATGGTCTTCTCGTCCACCGCCACCAGACCGGCGCGCGCACCCGCTTCGATGGCCATGTTGCAGACCGTCATGCGGCCTTCCATGCTGAGGGCGCGGATGGCCGCGCCGCCGAACTCGATCGTGTAGCCGGTACCGCCAGCGGTGCCGATCTTGCCGATGATGGCGAGCACGATGTCCTTGGCTGTGCAGCCGCGGGCGAGCTGACCGTCCACACGCACCAGCATGTTCCTGGCCTTCTTGGCCAGCAGGGTCTGCGTGGCCAGCACATGCTCGACCTCGCTGGTGCCGATGCCATGGGCCAACGCTCCGAAGGCACCGTGGGTGGACGTGTGGCTGTCGCCGCAGACCACCGTCATGCCAGGCAGCGTGGCGCCGTTCTCCGGTCCTATGACGTGCACGATGCCCTGGCGCTGGGACATGAAGGGAAAGAAGGCGGCGGCCCCGAACTCGGCGATGTTGGCGTCCAGCGTCGTGATCTGTTCCTTGCTGATCGGGTCCGTGATGCCGTCGTAGCCCAGTTCCCAGCCCGTGGTTGGGGTGTTGTGATCCGCCGTGGCCACGACGGAACTCACACGCCAGACCTTGCGGCCGGACTGGCGCAGGCCTTCAAAGGCCTGGGGACTGGTCACTTCATGGACCAGATGGCGATCGATGTACAGGACGGAGGTGCCGTCTTCCTCGGTGTGGACGACGTGTTCGTCCCAGATCTTGTCGTAGAGCGTGCGTGCCATGGGGGAAACTCGTGGTGGTTGGAAGATTCTATGCGGCCTGTTGAAGCGGTTCGCTGCGCAGGTGGTCGACCAGCAGGCGTGCCGTGCTGGGCAGGCTGGAGAAGTCGCGGGCCACCAGCACCAGTTGGCGCCGGGCCCAGGGATCGGTGAGCGGCACGGCTTGCAGCGCATCGCCGGTATGCAGCAGTGCGAAGGCGCGTTCTGGCATGACGCCAACGCCCAGGCCATTGGCGATCATGCGGCACATGGCGTCAAGTCCGGTGACGCGGATGCGCACGCGCACCGTGGTGCCCGAGCGCGCGGCGGCCTGGTGGGTGGCCAAGTGAATGGAGCTGTTGGCGTGCAGGCCCACGTGGTCGTACGGTAGGGTGGCTTCGAAGGCCACCGCCTCGCCGGCTCCGGCCAGTGCATGGCCTCGGGGCACCACCAGCACCAACTGGTCGTTTCGGTAAGGCAGGGACTGCAGGCCGCCGGCCCCCACCGCGCCGTTGCACAGGCCCAGATCCGCTGCCCCCTCCTGGACCGCGCGCAGCACCTCAGGGCTGAGGTGTTCTTCCAAGTCGATCTTGATCTGGGGATGGCGCCGCGCGAAAGACCCCAGGTCCTCTGGCAGGAATTGCACGATGGCGGAGATGCTGGCGTGCACACGCACATGGCCACGCACGCCATCGGCGTACTCGGCCAGCTCGGTCTGCATCTTTTCCAGGCCGAACAGCACGGCTCGCGCATGGTGCAGCAGGCCCTCGCCGGCAGGGGTGAGGCGCACGCCGCGCGCATGGCGATGCAACAGCGGTGTGCCCAGGGCGGTTTCGAGGTCGGACAGCCGTTTGCTGATGGCCGATGCCGCAATGAACTCCCGCTGCGCCGCGCGGCCGATGCTGCCCAGCTCGCACACGGCCACGAAGAGCTGCAGCGAGGTGAGATCGATCTGGCGGGCGAAATTGCGTTCGGACAACATGGCCTGGAGGCTTCTCAATCGGCGAACAAGAAGGGCTATTTTGCTGCACAAGGCCTATTCCAGCCATCTCGTAATGAGATGGCTGGTGTGCCTCTGTGCGCAGGCTGTGGCCGCAAAAAAGCCCGCCGGAGGCGGGCTTGCTTGCTGCAGGCGCAAGGCCGGCTCAGCGCTGGGCCATGGGCTTGACGTCACGGCGCGGCGAACCGGTGAAGAGCTGGCGCGGACGGCCAATCTTGTACTCGGGGTCGCCGATCATCTCGTTGAGTTGGGCGATCCAACCCACAGTGCGGGCCAGGGCGAAGATCCCGGTGAACAGGTTCACCGGGATGCCGATGGCGCGTTGCACGATGCCGGAGTAGAAGTCCACGTTCGGGTAGAGCTTGCGCTGCACGAAGTAGTCGTCTTCCAGAGCGATCTTCTCGAGCTGCTTGGCCAGGGCGAACAGCGGATCCTTCTCCAGGCCCAGCTCCTGCAGCACCTCGTTGCAGGTTTCCTGCATCAGCTTGGCGCGCGGGTCGTAGTTCTTGTACACGCGGTGGCCAAAGCCCATCAGCTTGACGCCGGAGTTCTTGTCCTTGACCTTCTCCATGAACTCGCCCACCTTGGAGATGCCGCCGTTGCGCTGGATGTCCTCCAGCATGTTCAGGCAGGCCTCGTTGGCGCCGCCGTGGGCCGGACCCCAGAGGCAGGCGACACCGGCCGCGACGGCGGCGAACGGGTTGGTGCCGGAAGAGCCGCACAGGCGCACGGTGGAGGTGGAGGCGTTCTGCTCGTGGTCGGCGTGCAGGATGAAGATGCGGTCGAGTGCGCGCTCGAGCACCGGGTTCACCACGTACTCCTCGCAGGGCGTGCCAAACATCATGCGCAGGAAGTTGCCCGAGTAGCTCAGGTCGTTCTTCGGGTACATGTAAGGCTGGCCGATGCCGTACTTGTAGGCCATGGCCACCAGCGTGGGCATCTTGGCGATCAGGCGGATGGCCGCGATCTCACGGTGCTTCGGGTTGTTGATGTCCGTGCTGTCGTGGTAGAAGGCCGACAGCCCGCCCACCAAGCCCGTGAGCACGGCCATCGGGTGCGCGTCACGGCGGAAGCCACGCAGGAAGAACTGCATCTGTTCGTTGACCATGGTGTGGTTGGTCACGAGCTTGTGGAAATCGGTGCGCTGCGACTCGTTGGGCAGCTCGCCGTTGAGCAGCAGGTAGCAGGTGTCGAGGTAGTCGCATTGGGTGGCGAGTTGCTCGATGGGGTAGCCACGGTACAGCAGCTCACCCTTGTCGCCATCGATGTAGGTGATGGCGGACTGGCACGATGCGGTGGAGAGGAAACCGGGGTCGTAGGTGAACATGCCGGTTTGCGCGTAGAGCTTGCGGATGTCGATCACGTCCGGGCCGATGCTGCCGGCGTACACCGGCAGGTCCACGCTGGGGCTGCCGTTGGAGAACGACAGGGTGGCTTTGTTGTCTACGAGTTTCATGCGGTTTCCTTTTAAGGCTGACTTAAACGGGTTGCCGGGCCGCACGCAGCAGGCCCAGCACTTGCGTGACGTCGTCACGGACCAGGTCACCCTGGAGAGGCTTGCGGCCCAGCAACAGATCGAGCAGATCGTTGTCGGACAGATCCATGAGCGCCTCCAGGGCACCGGCCTGACCTAGGGTCAAGCCAGATTCGTGCCTGGCAAAAAAACGCTCGATGAACAGATCGTTCTCGAGCAACCCGCGGCGGCACCTCCAGCGCAGCTTGCTCAGACGGCGTTCGTCGAGCAGGGTGTCGGGCGGGAGGGTAGCTTCCATGGGTTTCCTGGGCGAGGCAGCGGGCTCAGACCGCGCGCATCACCATCATTTCCTTGATCTTGCCGATGGCCTTGGTCGGGTTCAGGCTCTTGGGGCAGACGTCCACGCAGTTCATGATGGTGTGGCAGCGGAACAGCCGGTAGGGGTCTTCCAGGTTGTCCAGACGCTCGCTGGTGGCCTGGTCTCGGCTGTCCGCAATGAAGCGGTAGGCCTGCAGCAGGCCTGCCGGCCCCACGAACTTGTCCGGGTTCCACCAGAAGCTCGGGCAGCTCGTGGAGCAGCTCGCGCACAGGATGCACTCGTACAGGCCGTTGAGCTCCTCGCGCTCCTCGGGGCTCTGCAGGCGTTCCTTTTCCGGGGCGATGGTCTCGTTGATCAGGTAGGGCTTGATGCTGTGGTACTGCTTGAAGAACAGCGTCATGTCCACGATGAGGTCACGCACCACGGGCAGGCCGGGCAAGGGCTTCAAGGTGATCACGCCAGGCAGCGTGTTCATGTTGGTCAGGCAGGCCAGGCCGTTCTTGCCGTTGATGTTCATCGCGTCCGAGCCGCACACCCCTTCGCGGCACGAGCGGCGGAAAGAGATGCTGGGATCGACCGCCTTGAGTTTCATCAGCGCGTCCAGCAGCATGCGCTCGTGGCCATCGAGTTCCACCTCGATGGTCTGCATGTAGGGCTTGGCGTCCTTTTCGGGGTCGTAGCGGTAGATCTTGAATGTGCGTTTGGCCATGGTGTTTTTTTCTCCGAGCGTCGTGGGAACGGTGGTGTCAGAAGGTGCGCACCTTGGGCGGCACCGACTCCACGGTCAGGGGCTTGAGATTGACGGGTTTGTAAGTCAGGCTGTTGTCCGCGCTGTGCCACAGCGTGTGCTTCATCCATTCCGCGTCGTTGCGGCCCAGCGGGAACTGGGCATCGTCGGCCGGCCGCTCGTAGTCGTTGACCGTATGGGCACCGCGGCATTCGCGGCGCGCTGCCGCCGAGGTCATGGTGGCCTGGGCGCATTCGATCAGGTTTTCCACTTCAAGCGCCTCGATCCGCGCCGTGTTGAACACCTTGGACTTGTCCTTGAGCGTGATGTTGGCGACACGGTCACGCATGGCGTTGATCTTGACCACGCCTTCGTCCATGCTGGCCTGCGTGCGGAACACGCCTGCGTGCTGCTGCATCGCGGTGCGCATGTCGTTGGCCACGTCCTGCGCGTACTCGCCGCTGGTCGATGCGTCCAGCCGGGCCAGCCGGGCCAGCGTGGCATCGGCGGCATCGGCGGGCATCGGCTTGTGGGTCTTGTTCTTGTCGTTGTACTGGACGATGTGATTGCCCGCGGCGCGTCCGAACACCAGCAGATCGAGCAGCGAGTTGGTGCCCAGCCGGTTGGCGCCGTGCACGCTCACGCAGGAGCATTCGCCCACCGCATACAGGCCATTGACCACCTTCTGGTTGCCTTGCCCGTCGGGCGTGACCACCTGACCATGGATGTTGGTCGGAATGCCGCCCATCTGGTAGTGGATGGTCGGCACCACGGGAATTGGGTCCTTCGTGATGTCGACATTGGCGAAGTTGTGCCCGATCTCGTAGACCGAGGGCAGGCGCTTCATGATGTCGGCCACGCCGATGTGGGTCATGTCCAGATGGATGTAGTCCTTGTTGGGACCACAGCCGCGTCCTTCCTTGATCTCCTGGTCCATGCAGCGCGACACGAAGTCGCGCGGTGCCAGGTCTTTCAGGGTCGGGGCATACCGCTCCATGAAGCGCTCGCCTTCGCTGTTGCGCAGGATGGCACCCTCGCCGCGGCAGCCTTCGGTGAGCAGCACGCCCGCGCCGGCCACGCCGGTCGGGTGGAACTGCCAGAACTCCATGTCCTGCAGCGGAATGCCGGCACGCGCGGCCATGCCCAGGCCGTCACCGGTGTTGATGAAGGCGTTGGTGGAGGCCGCGAAGATGCGGCCGGCACCGCCGGTGGCCAGCAGCGTGGTCTTGGCTTCCAGGATGTAGGTTTCGCCGGTTTCCATTTCCAGCGCGGTCACGCCGACCACGTCGCCGCTGGCGTCACGGATCAGGTCCAGCGCCATCCACTCGACGAAGAAGGTCGTGCGGGCCGCTACGTTCTGCTGGTAGAGGGTGTGCAGCATGGCGTGGCCGGTGCGGTCGGCCGCGGCGCACGCGCGCTGCACAGGCTTCTCGCCGTAGTTGGCGGTATGTCCGCCAAAGGGACGCTGGTAGATGGTGCCGTCGGGGTTGCGGTCGAACGGCATGCCGAAGTGCTCGAGTTCGTACACCACCTTCGGGGCTTCACGGCACATGAACTCGATGGCGTCCTGGTCACCCAGCCAATCGGAACCCTTGATGGTGTCGTAGAAGTGGTAGTGCCAGTTGTCCTCGTTCATGTTGCCCAGCGAGGCACCAATGCCGCCCTGCGCGGCCACGGTGTGCGAGCGGGTGGGGAAGACTTTGGAGAGCACGGCCACCTTCAGGCCGGCGCGGGCGAGCTGCAGCGAGGCGCGCATGCCGGAGCCACCGGCGCCGACGATGACCACGTCGAACTGACGCTTGGGAAGAGATGCGGACATGGCTTCAGAGCCTCCAGAGAACTTGAACAGCCCAGCCCAGGCAAGACAGGAGCCAGACGATGGTGAAGACGTGCAGGACGAGGCGGATGCCGGCGGGCTTGACGTAGTCCATCCAGATGTCGCGCATGCCGACCCACACGTGGTAGGCCAGGGCCACGAAGACTGCGAAGGTCAGCGCCTTCATCCATTGGGCCGAGAAAATCGCGGCCCAGCTCTCGTAGCCGATGGGGCCGCTGGTGAACAGCACGCGCAGCAGCACGATCAGTGTGAACAGCGCCATCAGGGCGGCGGTGATGCGCTGGGCCAGCCAGTCGCGCAGGCCGTAGTGGGCGCCGGTGACGACGCGCTTGGATCCGTAGTTGACAGACATGGGGATTCCTTGAGCTCAGTACGCGCCGAACAGCTTGGCGCCCAGCAACAGGGTGAGCGCGATGCTGATCGCCAGGGTGGCGATGGCGGAGGATTTGCCGAAGCCCTTGCTGACCGCATGGAACGCGTCCATGTAGAGGTGGCGCAGACCGGCAATGAGGTGGTGCAGGTAGGCCCAGATCAAGGCCAGCACCACCAGCTTGAACAGCCAGCCGGGCACGAACCCCAGGCCGACAGAGAAGGCGGCGCTGAACTGCTCGAAGGAAATCTCTGACGACACGGAGGTGTCGAACAGCCAGACGATCAGCGGCAGCAGCAGGAACATCAGGGCGCCGCTGGCGCGGTGCAGGATCGACACCCAGCCTGCGGCGGGCAGCCGGTAGGTGGTGAGGTCCTTGAAGGCGTTGATGTTGCGGTACTCGGGCCGCTTTCGGGTCAACTCGGTCATGGTGGGGCTTTCTTGCAGGGAAGGGAAAAGCGGTGTCGCTCCGCTGTAACGCGTTGGTAACTTTTTCCAACGGTTATACCAAGAGCTTGCAAATTCTATTGCAACGCACCATGCCGTTGGCTGACACCCTGCCGTTCCAGAGCGCTTTGCTCGGTGTTGGTGGAGCTTCTAGCTCAGTTCGTTGCGGTAGTGCCGGGTTTCGGTTCTGTAGAGGCCTCGCCGGAGTTCCATGGGTTCGTCGTTGTAGGTAAAGGCCAGGCGCTCCACGCTCAACAGCGGGCTGCCCGGGGGCACGCCCAGCAGGGGGGCGGCATCCCCATCGGCGCTCACGGCCTTGATTTTCTCCGTCGCGCGCACCATGCGCACGCCGAACTGCGCCTCGAACAGGGCGTACATCGGCCCCTTGTCGCCAGAGAGCATCTCCACCGTCAGGCCCTTGAACGGGCCTCCCGGCAGCCAGATTTCTTCCAGGATCGCCGCGACCCCGTCGAAGGCCAGCACGCGCCGGACCTGCAGCACCGCGTCACCGGTGCGAAGCGCCAACTGCCGCGCCACTTCCGCAGGTGCGCGCAGGCGCCGGCATTCGATGATGCGCCGCTCGGCCTGGCCCTGTTCCTGCAGGGTGCCCACGTCGGGCAGCAGGCGCAGGAAGCGGTACTGCGTGTGCTGCTCGGCGTGCGTGGCCACGAAGGTGCCCTTGCCCTGGCGGCGCACCAGCAGGTTGTCGGTGGCCAGTTCGTCGATCGCCTTGCGCACCGTGCCCTGGCTGACGCGAAAGCGCGCGGCCAGGTCGAACTCGCTGGGGATCATGTCCCCGGGCTTCCATTCGCCGGCCTGCAGGCTGCGCAGGATCAGGTTCTTGATCTGCTGGTACAGCGGGCTGAAGGCGGGTGCTGCACCCTCGGCACCAACCGACACGCCGGCATCGCCAGGTACGGCGTCGGTGGCAGGGGTGTGGGAAGGAGGGGCCATGGAATGAGGTGGAAAAGGCGGTGCAATCATATCTTATATAAGACATAAGACAAATTGACGCCTCAGGGTTTGCGAGAGTACACTCGCCGGCTGAGTTCGAATCAGGGACCACGGTTTTTCCCGGCCTCCATGACGCCCCCGGCGGGCGACGCGCTCTTCCCTCCCGCTTACCTTCCAACGCCCTTTTCCGGAGTTTTCATCATGAGCAAGAAGCCTGTTCGCGTGGCCGTTACCGGCGCCGCTGGCCAGATCGGTTACGCCCTGCTGTTTCGCATCGCCTCGGGCGAGATGCTGGGCAAGGACCAGCCGGTGATCCTGCAACTGCTGGAAATTCCCGACGAGAAAGCCCAGAAGGCGCTCAAGGGCGTGATGATGGAGCTCGACGATTGCGCCTTCCCGCTGCTGGCCGGCATGGAAGCGCACAGCGACCCCATGACCGCATTCAAGGACACCGACTACGCTCTGCTGGTCGGCGCCCGCCCGCGCGGCCCCGGCATGGAGCGCGCCGACCTGCTGGCCGCCAATGCACAGATCTTCACCGCCCAGGGCAAGGCGCTGGACAAGGTCGCCAGCCGCAACGTCAAGGTGCTGGTGGTCGGCAACCCGGCCAACACCAATGCCTACATCGCCATGAAGAGCGCGCCCAGCCTGCCGCGCGAGAACTTCACCGCCATGCTGCGCCTGGACCACAACCGTGCCGCTAGCCAGATCGCCGCCAAGACCGGTGGCAAGGTCGGCGAGATCGAGAAGCTCACCGTCTGGGGCAACCACTCGCCCACCATGTACGCCGACTACCGTTTCGCTTCCATCGGCGGCAAGAGCGTCAAGGACCTGATCAACGACCAGGTCTGGAACAAGGACGTGTTCCTGCCCACCGTGGGCAAGCGTGGCGCGGCCATCATCGAGGCGCGCGGCCTGTCTTCTGCTGCGTCGGCGGCCAATGCGGCCATCGACCATATGCGCGACTGGGCGCTGGGCTCGCAAGGCAAGTGGGTCACCATGGGCGTGCCCTCCAACGGTGAGTACGGCATTCCCAAGGATGTGATCTTCGGTTTCCCGGTCACCACCGAAAACGGCAAGTACAAGATTGTCGAGGGCCTGGAGATCGATGCCTTCTCCCAGGAGTGCATCAACAAGACCCTGGCCGAACTGCAAGGCGAGCAGGACGGTGTGAAGCACCTCCTGTAACTGCTTGGTAACCGCGCGGTGACCCACCCTCGCTCCATCCTGCTCGGTGCCCAGGCCGGCGCGTTCGCGCTGCCGGTCTGTGACCACTACAGCGGTGTGGAGGCGCGCATGCGAAAGAGCCTGGCGCTGCAGGCCGAGCTGGCGCAGGAATTCGGCACCTGCGTGTTCGACGTGACGCTGGACTGCGAGGATGGTGCGCCTGTGGGTGGCGAGGCCGAGCACGCACGGCTGGTGACGGAACTGGCCCTGGCCGCGGGCCCCTCGGCCCGCGTGGCCGCGCGGGTGCATCCGGTCGACCATTCCTGCTTCGACGCCGACGTTGCCACCATTGCCGGCCGTGCCGGCCATCGCCTGTGCCACCTGATGGTGCCCAAGGTGGAGTCGGTGGCCGACGTGCAACGGGCCTCGGACGCGCTGGATGCCGCAGGCGCGCACGGGCTGCCGCTGCATGTGCTGATCGAGTCGCCCGCCGCCGTGCACCGCGCCTTCGACATCGCCGCGCACCCCCGTGTGCAGAGCCTGAGCTTTGGCCTGATGGACTTCGTCTCTGCGCACGGTGGCGCCATTCCCGCCGAGGCCATGAGCGTCGCCGGCCAGTTCTCGCATCCGCTGGTGCTGCGCGCCAAGCTGGACATGGCCTCGGCCTGCCATGCCCATGGCAAGGTGCCCGCGCACTGCGTGGTCACCGAATTCAAGGATCTGGACGCCCTGCAGGCCGCGGCCCGCAAGGCCGCCCGTGAACTCGGCTACACCCGCATGTGGAGCATCCACCCGGACCAGATCCGTCCCATCCTGGCGGCCTTCGCACCAGCCGAGCGCGAGGTGGAGGCCGCTGCCGCCATCATCGAGCGCGCCCTGGCCGCCGAATGGGCGCCGGTGCAGTTTGATGGCCGGCTGCACGACCGCGCCAGCTACCGCTATTTCTGGCAGGTGCTGGAGCGCGCGCACCAGACCGGCCTGCCCCTGCCCGAAACGGTGCAGCCTTACCTGACGGAGCCGGCATCCACGCGGCATTGAGCTTGCTTGCACCGGCCCCAACCGAACCTCACAAGAACCCCACGCCATCCCTTCTTCTGGAGAACGCCATGTCCACGACCTTCCTCGCCGACTACCGTGCCCACGCCGCCGAACGCGCCGCGCTGGGCATCCCGCCGCTGCCGCTCGACGCGAAGCAGGTGGCCGCGCTGATCGAGCTGATCAAGTCGCCGCCGGCTGGCGAGGATGCCTTCCTGCTGGACCTGCTCACGCACCGCGTGCCTCCGGGCGTGGACGATGCGGCCAAGGTCAAGGCCAGCTTCCTGGCCGCCGTGGCCCACGGAGACATCCAGGTTGGTCTGGTGTCCAAAGCCAAGGCCACCGAACTGCTGGGCACCATGGTGGGCGGCTACAACGTGCACCCGCTGATCGAGCTGCTCGATGACGCCGAGGTGGCGGGCGTGGCGGCCGAAGGCCTGAAGAAGACGCTGCTGATGTTCGATTACTTCAACGACGTCGCCGTCAAGGCCAAGGCGGGCAACGCCAAGGCGCAGGAAGTGATGCAGAGCTGGGCCGATGCCGAGTGGTTCACCAGCCGCCCCGAAGTCGAGAAGAAGATCACCGTGACGGTGTTCAAGGTGCCCGGCGAGACCAACACCGACGACCTGTCGCCCGCGCCCGACGCCTGGAGCCGGCCGGACATCCCGCTGCACTACCTGGCCATGCTCAAGAACACCCGCCCCGACGCGGCCTTCAAGCCGGAAGAGGATGGCAAGCGCGGCCCGATGCAGTTCATCGAAGATCTGAAGAAGAAGGGCCATCTGGTGGCCTACGTGGGCGACGTGGTCGGCACCGGCTCCAGCCGCAAGAGCGCGACCAACTCCGTGATCTGGGCCACCGGCCAGGACATTCCCTTCGTGCCCAACAAGCGCTTTGGCGGCGTCACGCTGGGCGGCAAGATCGCGCCCATCTTCTTCAACACCCAGGAAGACTCCGGCTCGCTGCCGATCGAGGTCGACGTCTCCAAGCTGGAGATGGGCGACGTGGTCGACGTGCTGCCCTACGACGGCAAGATCGTGAAGAACGGCGCCACCGTGGCCGAGTTCAAGCTCAAGAGCGACGTGCTGTTCGACGAAGTGCGCGCCGGTGGCCGCATCAACCTGATCATCGGCCGCTCGCTCACCGCCAAGGCGCGCGAATTCCTGGGGCTGCCAGCCTCCACGCTGTTCCGCCTGCCGCAGGCGCCTGCGGTGTCCAAGGCCGGGTTCACCCTGGCGCAGAAGATGGTCGGCCGCGCGGTCGGCCTGCCCGAAGGCCAGGGCGTGCGCCCGGGCACCTACTGCGAACCGCGCATGACCACCGTGGGCAGCCAGGACACCACCGGCCCCATGACGCGCGACGAGCTCAAGGACCTGGCCTGCCTGGGCTTCAGCGCCGACATGGTGATGCAGTCCTTCTGCCATACGGCGGCCTACCCGAAGCCGGTGGATGTGAAGACCCACCGCGAACTGCCGGCCTTCATCAGCAACCGCGGTGGCGTGGCCCTGCGTCCGGGCGACGGCGTGATCCACTCCTGGCTCAACCGCCTGCTGCTGCCCGACACCGTGGGCACCGGTGGTGACTCGCACACCCGCTTCCCGATCGGCATCTCCTTCCCGGCCGGCTCCGGGCTGGTAGCTTTCGGTGCCGCCACGGGCGTGATGCCGCTGGACATGCCCGAATCCGTGCTGGTGCGCTTCAAGGGCGAGCTGCAGCCCGGCGTGACGCTGCGCGACCTGGTGCACGCGATCCCGCTGTACGCCATCAAGGCGGGCCTGCTGACCGTGGCCAAGGCCGGCAAGAAGAACATCTTCTCCGGCCGCATCCTGGAAATAGAGGGCCTGCCGGACCTCAAGGTGGAACAGGCCTTCGAACTGTCCGACGCCTCGGCAGAACGCTCGGCCGCTGGCTGCACGATCAAGCTGAACAAGGAACCCGTCATCGAGTACCTCAACAGCAACATCGTGCTGATGAAGAACATGATCGCCGATGGCTACGAGGACAAGCGCACGCTGGAGCGCCGCATCCAGAAAGTGCAGGCCTGGCTGGCCAACCCGCAGTTGCTGGAGGCCGACAAGGACGCCGAGTACGCCGCCGTGATCGAGATCGATCTGGCCGACATCACCGAACCCATCGTCTGCTGCCCCAACGATCCGGACGACGCCAAGTTCCTGTCCGACGTCGCCGGCACCAAGATCGACGAAGCCTTCATCGGCTCGTGCATGACCAACATCGGCCACTTCCGCGCCGCGGCCAAGCTGCTGGGCGGCCAGCGCGACATTCCGGTCAAGCTGTGGGTTGCACCGCCGACCAAGATGGACCAGAACGAACTGATCAAGGAAGGCCACTACGCCGCTTTCGGTACCGCTGGCGCCCGCACCGAAATGCCCGGCTGCTCGCTGTGCATGGGCAACCAGGCGCAGGTGCGCGAGGGCGCGACGGTGATTTCCACGTCCACGCGCAACTTCCCCAACCGCCTGGGCAAGAACACCAACGTGTTCCTGGGCTCGGCCGAGCTCTCCGCCATCGCCTCGCGCCTGGGCTACCTGCCCAGCAAGGCAGAGTACCTCAAGGAAATGGGTGTGATCGACGCCGACAAGGCCAGCGTGTACCGCTACATGAACTTCGACCAGATCGAGGAATACGCGGAAACCGCCAAGGGCGTGACGGCCTGATCAGGTTCCCCGCGCTTTCAGGAAAACGGCCCTCTGGGCCGTTTTCTTTTGCGGCCGCAGCCATTAGGCTTGGGCCATGACCGTGCAGATCCTGGACACCATCGCATTCGATGAAAAGACCTCGGGCGTCTTGCTCACGCCCCTGGGTTTCGATACGCAATGGGTCGAGGAGGACCGGCGGGTCGACCGTGTTCCCCTGCTGTGGGAGGGGTCCACCGCGCTGCAGCGCGGCTACACCGCGCACTGGGCCGTGCGCGAACGCGAACTCTGGCTGGTGTCGGTGCACGGCCGGTTTCGCCTCAAGCATGGGCAGCCCGTGCGGGCGGAGTGGGTGAGCGGGGAACTGCGCATCGGCCTGGGTGCGCCGCCAGATGAACTGTACGACGCCTATATGGGAATCTACCGAAGCCAGATCCGCCTGGACATCGATGAGGGCCTTGTCGCGGCGGCCTGGCGCGTGGAGCGGCTGCTGTGAACGTGCCGGGCTGGCTCCTGTCGACGGCCGTTGCCATGCTGTCCACCGCGTCCCTCGCGGGGGCACCCGCCGCCGTGGACCTGGGGGCGCCTTCGTCGCAAGTGATGGCTCGCCTGGGCGATCCGCTGCGGGCGTGGTCGCTGCCCATGTGTTCAGGGTACCGGCTGGAGATGCGCCGCGACCGATCCCTCTGGCTCAAACTGGTCTTTGGCACGGACGAGCAACTGCTGGCGGCGGGCATTTTCCAGCTCGCTGCGCCGGCCCGAGGCCGGCCCAGGGCGGCGCTGCGCTGGAATGGCCTGGTGCCCGGCGCGCCCGCGCACGACGCCTACCCCGCGTTGACAACAGCCTGGCGGCCCTGGTTGTGGTCGCAGGGCGCCAAACAGTGGCTCTGGCTCGAACGCGCCGAGCAAGGGGGGCCAGCCCACCGAGAACGCTATCTGGGAGGCGTGGTCGTCAGCGATGCCAGCGGCTTTGCGGCCGGACGGGATTTCCCGTATGACGTGGCCGAGGCCGTGGTGTCGACGGGGCTGCACGGAGACGACCTGAGGGACGCCGCGTTCGCCCGGCCCCTGCTGGCGTGGCGCCAGCGAACGCCTCCCAACGCCTATCTCGAGGTGCTGTCCAGTCCGCCGCAGGGCGCGAATTGCGACCCCGCCTCGTTGGTGCAACTGGACTACACCGACCTTCCGCGATCGCCCTGAGCCACCAGGCCATCCGCGCGGATCGCGGCGAAACGTTGGAATTTTCCCGATTCGCCGACGCGAAGTGTGCATTTGTCGACATCGCCCAAGAAGCCTGCTTTTGCGGGCCTTGGGGATTCAAGACCCGTCTATATACTCCGGGCGGTTAGGCCTTAGTTCCTACGTTTCCCTTGTCCAGGCTCACGCTTTTCGCGATGAGACAGTCCCTCTCAACACCCATGGTGGCTCATGCCGGCTAGTTTGCAACCACCGATTCCGGGCGCCGGCTTGGCCGGCTCCGGTGGTTACGCCACGTGGGTGTGGGCGCTGCTGCGCATCCCGCTGCTGCTGGTGCTGCTGGTGCTTCTGCGGCGGCCTCTGCTCGACCTGACCGAACGCTATTTCGGTATCGAGCGCGTGACCGAATTCAGCATCACCGTGCTGAGCACGCCATTCACCCGCATCGGTCTGTTCGCGCTGACGGTGGCGGTGCTGTGGTTGCTGTACCGCCGCGCCAGCGCGGCGCTGTCAGCCTGGGGCGCCTACGCCGCGACCGTGCTGATCGGTTGCGGCCTGATCCTGGCCTTGTTCCTCGGTACCGGCACCAGCCCATGGCGGGCCTTCCCGCCCATGCTCTGCCTGGTGCTCAACCAGTTGCCCGTCACCGGTGCGCACCCCATGTGGTCCCGGCTCATGGCCTGGGGCGTGGGCGTGGCCGAGCTGTTCTTTTTCCGGTTGTACTGGGCCTGGATGCGGTTCCGCCGCCACCCAGCGGAGCCTGCCCCCGTCGTGCCCACGCGCTCCAGTCTGGCCTACCTGCCCGGGTGGCTCATCACCGCCGCTGCAGTGGGTGGCCTCGTTGGCGGGCCCCGGCTCGTCGAGGCAGAACGCGCGCTGCGCATGCCCGCGGGTGTTGAAATCCTACAGGAGCGCAACATCAATGGCCTCGCCCTCGACCCCGGCGGCCGCTACCTGTATGTGACGGGCCACGGTGTGCGCAATCTGCAGCGCATCGACACCCAGGATCCACACCACGCCATGATCAGTTCCGAGGTATCGACCGGCGGAGCCCAGGGATTTGCCTACGATCCACGCGCTGGCGAGGTGTACACCCTCAACCTGCAGACCCGCATGCTGCAGTACTTCGACGCCACCACCCTGGCGCTGCGACGCGAAGTGCCCCTGCCCGATATTTCCCCCG
This sequence comes from Hydrogenophaga sp., assembly GCF_026125785.1. GTDB lineage: Bacteria > Pseudomonadota > Gammaproteobacteria > Burkholderiales > Burkholderiaceae_C > Hydrogenophaga. The sequence continues at coordinate 30,417 of NZ_JAHCKL010000004.1, read as the reverse complement.
GAGATCCCTGGATCGCCGCCGACGGCCGTACCAACACACTGGTGGTCGCCTCTGAGGCCGATGAGCGTGTGGGCAGCCCGTTCATCGTCGTGGATCGCCAGAGCGGCCGCTCTCTCGACAAGCGAGACGTGGACGCAGGCAACCTGCTGCTGCATCCGCAGGGTTCGCTGCTCTACCTCAGCTTCTTCCGCAATTCCAGCAGCCTCATGGTCTATGACCTGGAACGTCGCGAGTTCTCCGGTGAGGTGCGCACCGATGCCCGTGTGGACCGCATGGCGTTCGATGAGGCACGCGGTGAACTGCTGCTCGCCTCGCCGTTGCGTTCCAGCGTGCTGCGCTTCGATGCCCGCAGCCTGGCCTTGCTGGGCGAGATCAAGAGTGTGTTCGGCGTGCGTGTGATGGCCATCGACACCCAGCGTGACTGGCTGGTCAGCGGCAGTCTGGCCACAGGCCAGATCGAGATTCAGGAACTGGCCACGGGCAAGGTGCTGAGCCGCATCTACCTCGGCCCCTGGCTGCGCAGCATCGTGGTCGACCCTCGCACTGCCACGGCCTATGTTTCCGCCAATGGCGCGCTCTACAAAGTTCCGTATGGCGCAGGCAGGTAGTCACCACCAGGGCGCGATGCCCCAGGCCACGGCCGTGGCGCAGCCCGCGAGCGCACCGCACTCTCACGTGCTCGCGCTCGATGGCATCCGTGGCGTGGCCATTCTGCTGGTGCTGTGCTACCACCTGGCCCGCAGCCTGGCGGTCGAGTTCGACTTCGTCAACCGTTTCCACCTCGTGGCCAGCTTCGGTTGGGTGGGCGTGGACCTGTTTTTCGTGCTCTCGGGGTTTCTGATCACCGGCATCCTGTACGACAGCAAGAACCACGCGCACTTCTTCAAGAACTTCTACATGCGCCGAGCGTTGCGCATCTTTCCGCTCTACTTCTGCGCTCTGCTGTTCCTGCTGCTGTTGCGCGCGGCCTGGCCCAACCTCGGTCTCTACGGCCACCAGAGCGACATCTGGCTCTGGCTCTACCTCACCAACTTCGTCATCGCCGTGAAGGACTACGGCTCCTTCGGACTCATGGACCACTTCTGGTCGCTGGCGATCGAGGAACAGTTCTACATGCTCTGGCCCTTTGTGGTGTTCGCGCTCAACCGCCGGGGCGCCATGGCCATGGCGTTGGCCATGTGCATGGCCGCGCCGCTCATGCGCACGGCGTTCGCCGTCACGCAAGACAATCCTGCCGCGCTCTACGTGCTCAGCCCTTTCCGCATGGACTCCCTCGCCATGGGCGCCTTGCTGGCCTTGGCCATCCGCGGCGGCGCGCAGGGCATCGCCCCGCAGAAACTGCGCCGCCCGGCGATGTGGGCGGGTGGCGCGGCCGCCCTGGGCCTGCTGCTCACCGTCGCTGCCACGCGCAACGTCTCCCCCCACACCCTGCCGATGGAGACCTATGGCTTTTCCCTGGTCGCCGTGGTTGGCGTGTGCACCATCGTGCTGTCGATGACCACCCGCCTGCGGCAGGTCTTCGAGAACGGCGTGCTGCGCTGGTTCGGCAAGTACAGCTATGGCCTGTACGTCTGGCATCCCATTCTTTGGATGATCATCTTTCATTCCGAACTCGCGCGAAGCGTGCGCGGCGGCGACGGCACGGGTGAGATGATCGGTTCCATCGCCGTCGCGGTGGTCGTCCTGTTCGTCTTCGTCATGGCGAGCTGGCACCTCATGGAGAGCCAGTTTCTCAAGCTCAAGGGCCGCTTCCAATGAAACCCCACTCCCCAGGGAGGCCGGATGTCTAGGGCGTCCGGCGCGGCGAGCCCTCTCCAGCGAGAGGGCCTGCGCCTGTGGGCGCTGTTCCTGCGCTTCGCCAGCGCCGGCGCAGTGGGCACGGCGGCGCACTACCTGGTGCTGGTGGTGCTGGTCTCGGGCCTGGGCCTGTCCGCCGTGGTGGGTTCCGTGTGCGGATCCCTCGTGGGCGCGCTCATCAACTACACCATCAATTACCACTGGACGTTCCGCAGCAGCCATGGCCATCGCCATGCGTTTCCGCGCTTCATGGCCGTCGCGGCGATTGGCCTGGCCGTCAACGCCGCCAGCATGTTCGTGCTGACCGCTCTGCTCGGCCTGCACTACCTGCTGGCACAGGTCGTCGCCACCGGGCTGGTGCTGTTGCTGGGGTTCGTCCTGAACGCGAAATGGACTTTTGGGAGAAAACGATGAACAGCCTGGTCAATACCGCAACGCTGGCGCCCTCGGCCGCCACGGGCGCCCGCCTGCCGACGCTGCTGTCGGTGGTGGTGCCAGTCTTCAACGAGGAAGGCGTCGTCCAGCACTTCCATGCGCGCATGAGCCGCATCCTGGAAGACATCGGCTGCCCGGCGGAAATCGTGTTCGTCGACGACGGCAGTTCCGACGGCACGGTGCGCGACGTGCAGGCCCTGCGTGAGCAGGACCCGCGTATCGCGCTGCTCAGCCTCAGCCGCAACTTCGGCAAGGAGATTGCTCTGTCGGCCGGCATCGACCATGCGCGCGGCGAGGTGGTGGTGGTCATCGACGTGGACCTGCAGGACCCGCCCGAGCTGATCCGAGAGTTCATCACCAAATGGCAGGCCGGCTACGACGTGGTGTACGGCCAGCGCATCGAGCGCGACGGCGAGAGCGCCACCAAGAAAGTCACGGCGTTCCTGTTCTACCGCGCCATGCGCAAGCTCAGCCGCGTCGACATTCCGGCCGATACGGGCGATTTCCGCCTCATGAGCCGGCGCTCCGTCGACGCCCTCAAGCTGTGCCGCGAGCAGCACCGTTTCATGAAAGGCCTGTTCGCCTGGGTGGGCTTCCGCCAGTGCGCGGTGCGCTACCACCGCGAGGCGCGCGTGGCCGGCACGACCAAGTTCAACTACTGGAAGCTCTGGAACTTCGCGCTCGAAGGCATCACCTCCTTCTCCACCGCGCCGCTGAAGGTCGCCACCTACGTCGGCTTCCTGACCGCCGCCGTCGCCTTCCTCTACCTGCTCTGGATCGTCGGCAAGACCCTGCTGTTCGGTGATCCTGTGCAAGGCTATCCCTCGCTGATGGCGGTGGTCCTGATGCTGGGCGGCATACAGCTCGTGACCATCGGCATCCTGGGAGAGTACGTCGCCCGCATGTTCGACGAGACCAAGGGCCGGCCCCTGTACCTGCTCAAGGACCTGCTGCCCGCGCAGCCGGAGCCTGGGGCGGCGGCCGACCTGCTGGGCGTGGCGGCCACGACGGCGCTGGCCGATGCGAGGGTCCCGGTCCGATGATGGGCGCATGGCTCGCCCACAGCGTTCATCTCCTTGCGTTCGCCGCCGGCCTGGCCGTGCTGCTCGCCTGGGGTACGCGCGAGCGGCAGGGCACGGCGGCTTTCGCGATCGGCGCGCTCGCCATGGCGGGTCTCATGGCCGTGGCGGTCTTCGCCATGTCGGACCCCAAAGGCCTGTTCGAGGATTTCCGCGAGGCCTATCTGGAGGGGGGCATCGCGGTGCGCGAGTCGCGCGAAGCGCTGGCGCCGCTGTTTGAAAAAGGCATCAACGGCTTCGTCAACCTGCCCATCGTTGCCTACCTGTTCTGGCCGTTTGCCTTTCTGCCGTTCAAGGCATCGGCGGTGCTGTTCTCTCTCATCGGCCTGGCCTGCGCTTTCGGTGCCTGGGTGACCCTGGTGCGCGGCCTGGAATTGCAACGCCGGTCAGCCGCATTGTTGCTGCTGGCCTTCGCCGCCTCCGGCCCGCTGATCTACAGCGTGCGCGAAGGCAACATCTCCCATTTCCTGCTCTGGCCGCTGGCCGTCGCCATGCTGCAGTTGCGGCGCGGGCAAGACCTGCGCGCCGGTTGTCTGCTGGGCGCGCTGGCGGTGATCAAGCTGCCCTTCCTGCTCTTCGGTGTCTACTACTTCCTGCGTGGCCGCTGGCGCGTGGCGCTGGGCGGGGCCGTGGTGTGCGCGCTCGCGGTACTGGCTTCGCTGGCGGTGTTCGGCTGGGAGACCCACGTTCGCTGGTACGAACTCTGCATCAAGCCCTACGGCCAGGACCCGATGCCGGCCTTCAACGTGCAGTCCATCCAGGCCTTCGTGCTGCGCCTGCAGGTGGGCGCGCAGGGGCTCTTCCTGTGGGAGGTCACTCCCCTGAGCGGTTGGGGCAAGCCCTTGTCTGCCGCATGGGTGGTGCTGCTGTACGCCGGGGTCTTTCTCTGGCTCTGGCGCACCCGTTCGGTGGCGGCGGCGCTGCCCGCGTCCCGGCCCTCGGGCAGCGACACCGAATTCATGCTGGTGCTGGCGCTGGCCTGCGTCACCAGCCCGCTGTCGTGGTCGCACTACTTCTGCTGGTTCCTGCTGCCAGCCGCACATTTCTTCCAGCGGCTCGACGAACCCGCCATCGGGACGGACCGCATGGCCCAGGTGCTGGGCTGGTTCGCCCTCGTGGCCACCTCGATTCCGGTCATCTCCATCCGCTGGCCGCCGCAGCTGCCCGCGCTGGCCGAGGCCTACGCCCGCACCGGCACCTCGCTGGTGCTGGCGGGCGGGCTGGCCTGGATGGCCTGGCTGGCCTGCCAGCGCAGGCCGCCCGCCTGAACCCCACCTGTGATCAGCCGCCCCGCAGGCGCTTGAGTTCGTCGTTGAAGAGCTTGAGTGTGTCCTCGCCGATGGGTTTGGCGTACTTGTCGTAGATCGGCTGGGCCTTCTCGCGCATGCGCGCGACTTCGGCCGGCGTCATCTCGTTGACCACCATGCCAGCGGCCTTGAACTTCGCCAGGTTGCGTGCTTCCTGTTCGCGGTTGAGCCGGCGTTGCTCGTCGCGGCCCTGCACCGAACAGTCGCGCAGCGTCGCCTGCTCCTCGGGCGAGAGGCGGTCGAACAGGCGTTTGGAGTAGACCGTCATGGTGGACTGGTAGGCGTGGCGCGTGAGCGAGAGGTACTTCTGCACCTCAAAGAACTTGCCGGTGTCGATCACGTTGAGCGAGTTCTCCTGACCGTCCACGGTCTTGGTCTCCAGGCCGGAGTAGAGCTCGCTGAAGGCCATGGTCGATGGCACGGCGCCCCAGTTGGCGAAGGCATCGACAAAGATGCTGTTCTGCAGCACGCGCAGCTTCTGGCCCTGGATGTCTTCGTGCCGCGCGACGGGCTTGCGCGAACTCGTGATGTGCTTGAAGCCCGCCTCCGTCCAGGCCAGATGCACCAGGCCCACCGCAGGCAACAGCGAACCGAAGTAGGTGCCCGCCTTGCCGTCGAGCAAGGCATCGGCCTCCTTCTCGTTCTGGATCAGGAACGGCAGGTCGAGCACGCCGGCGGCCGGCAGGAAGGCCACCAGCGTCGACGGTGCGACCGACATCATGTCCAGCGAACCGGTACGCAACTGCTGCACCACCTGCGGGTCGGAGCCGAGAACGGCGCCCGGGTACAGCTGGATCTTCATCTTCCCGCCGGACTTGTCGGCGGCGCACTGCGCGAGCTTGACCATGCCCAGCGCGATGGAGTGCTCCTTGTTGACGGTGGTCGACACCTTGATGGTGCGCTCCTGGAACTCCGCGTGGGCGGGCAGCGCCAGGGACAGCACGGCGCCCGCGAGGGCCACGGCGCGCAGGGAAAGACGGCTTGCGAACTTCATGAAGTCTCCTTGGTAGGTTCTGGGGATGGGGAAGCAAAAGCGGGAGCAGGCCTCAGGTCAACCAGCGAAGGGGCACCATCACCAGTTGGGGAAAGGCCACGAGCAGGAACAGGACCGCGATCTCGGCCACGAGGAACGGGAAGACGCCGCGCGTGACCGCATCCATGGAAATGGACGCCGAACCGCTGAGCACGTTGAGCACCACGCCCACGGGCGGTGTGATCAGGCCGATGGCGTTGTTCATCACGAACAGCACGCCGAAGTACACCGGGTCGATGCCGGCCTGCGCAATCACCGGCATGAGCACCGGGGTGAGGATCATCACCGTCGGCGCGAAATCCAGCGCCGTGCCGACCACGATCACCAGCAGCATGATCACGAACATCAGCAGGCGAGGGCTGTCCATGAAGGGGCCCAGGATGCCGGCCACTTGGTCGGGCACGTTGGAGACCGTGATCATCCAGGCCGAGACCAGGGCCGCCGCGATGAGGAACACCACCACCGCCGTGCCCTTGGCCGAACGCACCAGCAGCTCGCGCAGGTCGCCCCACTTGAGTTCGCGGTAGACGAACATGCCCACCACGAAGGCGTACACGCTGGCAGCCACGGCGGCCTCTGTCGGCGTGAACACGCCGAACCGCATGCCGCCAATGATGCCCGCCGGCATCAGCAGGGCCCACAAGCCGTCCAGGCCGGCGCGCACGCGGGCGCGCATCGGCTGGCGCGGCAGCACCTGCGTGTTGTCGCGGCGCGAGACCAGCAGCCAGGTGAGCAGCAGCGCAGCGCCCATCATCAGGCCCGGTGCGATGCCGGCCATGAAGAGTTTGCCGATGGAGACATTGGCCACCACGCCGAAGACGATCAGCGCCACAGAGGGGGGCAGCACCGGCGCGATCACGCTGCCGGCGGCGATCAGGCCTGCCGCGCGCGGCACGTCGTAACCGGCCTTGCGCATCATGGGGATCAGCATGGTGCCCAGCGCGGCTGCGTCGGCCGCGGCCGAGCCCGAGATCGCGGCCAGCACGACGGCGGCGAAGATGGCCACGAAGCCCAGGCCGCCGCGCAGGTGGCCCACCCAGGCGAGCGCGAAGTTCACGATCCGCCGTGACAGACCCCCCGCGTTCATGAGTTCGCCCGCCAGCATGAAGAACGGAATGGCGAGCAGCGGAAAGCTGTCCGCGCCTTCCAGCAGCTTCTGCGCGAAGATGGTCGTGTCCACGCCACCCTGGGCCAGCATGAGCGCGATGCCGCACAGCAGCAGGGCGAAGGCGATGGGAATGCCCAGCGCCATGGCGCCGAGCATGGAGACGAGAAAGATCGCGATGGTCACGTGATGTCCCCGGAGGGTGAGAGACCCAGCTCGGCGCGCGAGGCGCGGCCGGTGAGAATGCGCCAGATGCGGTGCAGGGCGATCAGGCCGATGCCGGTGCCGGTGACGTAACCCACGCCATAGACCCAGATCATGGGCAGGCCGGTAACGGGGGCCGCGCTGTCGGCATTGAACTCGTGCTGCAGCCAGCAGCCCTGCAACAGCAGGGCGCAGCACAGCAGGATCATGAGTTGCGTGAACACCGCGCAGGCCAGTTGGCCGCCGCGTGGCAGTCGCGAGACCAGGGTGTCCATGCCCAGGTGCTGGCTGTCGCGCATGGCCACCACCGCGCCCACGAACACCAGCCAGATGAAGAAGAAGCGCGAGACTTCTTCCGAGATGATGATGCCGGTGTCAAAGCCATAGCGCAGCACCACATTGCCGAACACCAGCACCACCATGCCCACCAGCAGCAGCGCCAGCAGGCTTTCGACGGTGTGGAAAAAGCGGCCAACGGCCCGGCTCAACGCGTTCTTCATGCTTCGCTCCTCGTGTGGTCGGCGCAACCCGGCGCGGGCAGCAGCCAGCCGCGGTCCAGCTCGGCCACCGACGGGCAGCCCATGAGCACCAGCGCGCGTTCCATTTCTGCCCGCAGGATGGCCAGCACGTCGCGCACGCCGGCCTCACCGTCGGCCGCCAGGCCGTACACGTAGGGACGGCCGATGAAGACGCCGCGCGCGCCCAGGCACAGCGCCTTGATCACGTCGGTGCCCCGGCGCACGCCGCCGTCCAGCAGCACTTCGCAACGGTCGCCCACGCGCGCGGCGATGGCCGGCAATGCATCGACGCTGGCCTGCACGTTGTCGAGCTGGCGGCCGCCGTGGTTGGAGACCACGATGCCGTCCACGCCGATGCGGTCCACCGCGCGCTCGGCGTCGTCCGGATCGAGCAGTCCCTTGACGTAGATCGGCCCCTTCCACTGCTCGCGCATCCAGGCCAGGTCGTCCCAGTGCAGGTCGGCCTGCATGAAGCGCTCCTGCGCGCGCACCGACTGCACAGCCGCCGCCGCACCCCGCAGGCCCGAGGACACATAGTTCGCCGCCGCCAGGCGGCGGTGGCGCAGCAGGTTCCACCACCAGCGCGGGTGCAGCGCGGCGTCGAGCACGCTGGCCGGCGTGAGGGTCGGCGGCACGGTCATGCCGCTGATGCGCTCGCCTTCACGGTTGCCGCGCACCGGCACATCCACGGTGACGAACAAGGCGGTGTAGCCCGAATCCCGCGCGCGCCGCAGCAGGCCGCCGACGAAGGGCTTGTCGCCAAAGGGGTAGAGCTGGAACCAATGGTTCTGCTCGGTGGCGCTCGCCACCTCCTCCAGCGTGTACGAAGACGCGGTGCTCAGCACCAGGCGCGTGCCCGCCGCCTCCGCCGCGCGCGCGCAGGCCGGGTCCCCGCTCCAGTGCGACAGGCCGGTCAGTCCGGTGGGCGCGAGGGCCAGCGGCATCGCCAGCCCGGTACCGGCCATGCGGCTGGCCAGTTGCACGCGCGCGTGGCCGGTCAGCACGCGCTGGCGCAGCCGCCAGCGCTGGAAGGAGCCGGTGTTGTCGCCGGCCGTCACGTTGTCGTCGGCGCTGCCGTCCAGATAGGCCCAGACCATACCGGGCAAGGCGCGCCGCGCGGCCTGGCGGTAGCCCTCCACACTGATGGGCCGGCGCTCGGCGCGCAGCCGGTACTGGAAAGAGCCAGCCATCAGCGCGGCCCTCCCACCTGTTGTCCCCGCGGGCGGTGCATCACAGCGCCACCGGCAGCGGGCTGGGGCCGCGCAGGCCCAGGCCTTCGTACCCGATCTCGCCCGCTACCCGGTAGTCGGGCAGACGCGCCAGCAGGCGCCGGATGGCGATGGTGGCCTCCAGCCGTGCCAGGCTGATGCCCAGGCAACTGTGCATGCCAAAGCCAAAACCCAGGTTGCCCATGGGCGTGCGCCGGATGTCGAACTCCTGCGGGCGCTCGTAACGCTGCGGGTCCCGGTTGCCCGCGCCCATCAGCAGGATGATCAGGTCGCCATCGGGGATGTCCACGCCTTCGATGGTCACCGGGCCGCCGCGCACGCGGCGGTGGCTGCGGTGCACCACGGGTTCGAAGCGCATCACTTCCTCGTTGGCGTCGGGCAGGAGGGCGGGGTCTGCGGCCACCGCACGGCGTGCGTCCGGGTGGTCGTGCAGCACGGCCACGATGTGGCCCATCCACTTGGCGGTGGTCTCGTTGCCGGCGAACAGAAGTTGCCGGCAGTTCTTCATGATGGCGTCGTCGGACATCTCCTGCGCGGGTTCCGAGTGCACCATCTGGGAGATCAGGTCCTCGCTTCGGTGGCGGCGGCGGTGGTTCATCTGGTCGACCAGGAAATCACCCAGTTCCTGCTTGGCCTGTTCGCCGGCGATCCAGGCCGGTGTCATGCTGCCGTCGGCCGAAGGGGGGCTGATCACCGCGGCGCCCATCAGGTCGCTCCAGCGCACGATGTCGGGCCGAGCGCTGTCGGGCAGGCCCAGCATGGCGGCGATCACATAGGCCGGGATGTCGCGGCAGAAGTGCTTGAACACGTCCACCGTCTCACCGGCGCGCAGGCGTTCTTCCACCGGGGCCAGCATGTCGTCGACGATCTTCTCGATCGCCGGCTGCAGGCGTGCCACCGCCTGGCGCTGGAAGGCCGGTGCCCAGACGTTGCGCAGGCGGTCGTGCTGAGGCTTGTCGTCGATGACGATGAAAGCTTCCGCGCCGAACAGGCGTTGCGGCGGTGCGCCGCTCAGGGTGAAGCGGTCGAAGTTGGTCAGCGTCCTGCGGATCAGCGCGTCGCTGGTGAGCATCCAGCCCTGCGCCAGGCCGTTCCAGACCACCGGGCCGGCGGCGCGGATGCGTTCCAGTTCGGGATAGGGGTCGCGGAAGATCGCCTGCGTGTACAGGTCCACGTCCAGCCGGGGTTGCCGCACCGCCTCACTCATCGCCGGCCTCGAACTGGATCACGGCGGCGGGGCAGGCCTCGATGGCTTCGTGCACGGAAGCGTGCAGGTCGGCGGTTGGCTGTTTCTGCAGCACGATGACGATGCCCTGGTCGTCCTGGTCGAAAACCTTGGGCGCGGCGTGCACGCACGCTCCGGCACCGATGCACTTGTGGGTGTGGACTTTGACTTGCAAAGGAAAACTCCTGAAGGGTTCGAAAGAAAAAGAGGGGTGGAAGGTGTTCAGGCGGCAACGGCTCTTGCGCTGGCCACCGCATCGTCGAAGGCGCAGCCCGTCTCCAGAAGGGAACGCAGCGGAGGCAGGGCGCGCGCCATGTTCACGCACAGCACCGCGCACAGGCGGTCACCCCGCCTGTACAGCGCCATGAAGCGGCCGTCTTCGGCACTGCCTTGCACGACCCGAACTTCGTCGTGGGCGAGCGCCGAGCCGTAGAGCTGGATCTTGCGGTCGTACTGATCCGACCAGAACCAGGGCAGGACCTCGAAAGGCGCCGTGCGGCTGCCATCGGCATCGAGCAGGCGACGAGCCGCGTGCCGGCCCTGGCGCACCGCGTTGTCCCAGTGCTCGACGCGGCGCGTCTCACCGGTGCGCCGGTTGTGCCAGCGCGCCACGTCGCCCGCAGCCACCACGCCGGGGGCGGCCAGGCAGGTCTCGTCGCACAACACGCCGTCGTCCAGCCGCAGGCCGGAGCCTTCGAGCCAATCGGTGGCCGGCACCACGCCAATGGCCACCACGACCACGCTGGCGGCCACGCGGCTGCCGTCGGACAGCCGCAGGGCGCTGATGCGGCCGCGCGCATCGACCTCATGGCCGAGCACCGAGACGCCGGTTCGGCAGTCCACGCCGCGCGCCGTGTGCAGCGCCGTGATCGCACCACCCATGGCGGCACCCAGCACGCGCCCCAGCGGCACCGCGGCGGGCTCGATCAGCGTGACCGCCAGGCCACGCTCGCGGCAACTGGCGGCCACTTCCAGGCCGATGAAGCCGCCACCCACCACCGCCACGCGCTCGGGCTGTGCGTCCAGCGCGGCGGCCAGGGCCGTGGCGTCCTCCAGCGTGCGCACCACGTGCGTGCCCGGCACCGCGTTGAGCGGCAGGCGCCGCACCGCCGTGCCGGTGGCGATCACCAGCCCGTCGAAGCCCAGGCGTTCGCCCGAATCCAGCGCCAGTTCGCGCCGGCCCAGGTCCAGACCGGTGGCACGGCAGCCCAGCCGCCACTCGGCCTGCAGCGGTGCCTGGGCGTCCTCCAGTGCCACCTGCTCGGCGGTCCAGCCCTTCGAGAGGAACTGCTTGGACAGCGGTGGCCGGTCGTAGGGGCGTGCGCACTCCTCGCCCACCATGACCAGTTGCCCTTCAAAGCCCTCGGCGCGCAGCGTGCGCGCCGCGTGCAGCCCGGCCAGCGAGGCCCCGACGACGGCGATCGTCCTCATGCCGACTCCGGCCATGCTCAGGCGCCAGCCCGGGCGGCGGCCAAGGCATGCTGGGCACCGGCCGCCATGAACAAGGTGTCGCTGCCCACCGCCAGGAAACGCAGGCCGGCCCGGGCTGCGCGCGCCGCCCACTCACCGGTCAGCGCGTAGGCACCGGCCACTTTGCCGGCGGCCTGGGCGCTGTGGGCCACGCGAGCCAGCGCGGCTTGCACTGCTGCGCTGTCGGGGTCTATGGCCTGGCCATCCGAGAGGCCGATCGACAGGTCGGCGGGACCGACGAACACGCCATCGAGGCCCTCCACCGCGAGGATCTCGTCCAGCGCGGCCAACGCCTCGCGCGTCTCGATCATCGCGAACACCTGCACGAAGCGGTTGGCCTCGCCCAGATAGACCTTGCGGTCCAGGCCCGACATCGCCAGTGCCGCGTAGGCGCCGAAGCTGCGCTCACCCTGCGGCGGGTATTTGCAGAAGCGCACCAGGGCGCGGGCCTCGTCGGCGGAGTTGATCATGGGCGCGATCACGCCAGCCGCCCCGGCGTCGAGCACGCGCGATGCGGTCTGGAACTCGCCAACCGGGATGCGCACCACCGAAGGTTGGCCCGCCGCGCTGGCCAGCGCGATGCCCAGCACCGCGTCGGCCAGGTCCAGCCGGCTGTGCTGCAGGTCGAAGGACACCGCGTCGAAGCCGAGCCGCCCCAGCGTGGAGGCGGCGTGGGGATCCTGGGACACCCAGGCCGAGAGCACCGCCGCGCCACTGCGCAGGCGTTGCGAGAGCGCGAGGATGGGGGAGGGCGGTACGGCTTCGCGGCCCTTCGTGGTTGGTGTCATCTTGTCTCCGCTGATGGAAATCAGGCGGGACTGTAGGCAGCCAGCGCGCTGGCGTCTTGCATGAAACCGTCGGCGCTTTTGGAGATTCCGGGCATGGCCCGGACCCGGGGTGTCAGGCGGTGCCGTTGTTCTGGCGCCGCCACAGCCCGGGCGACTGCCCGTAGTGCTGCTTGAACCAGCGGCTGAGGTGGCTCTGGTCGAAGAAGCCGGTCTCCACCGCGATCTCCGCCATTGGCCGCGCCGGGTCGCGCAGCAGTTCGCAGGCCGCCTCCAGCCTGGCGCGCAGCACGTACTGGTGCGGCGCGCAGTCGAAAGAGGCCCGGAACAGGCGGCTGAAGTGGCCGGGGCTCACGCCCGCCAGTTCCGCCAGCACCTCGACCGACAGGTCATCGGCCAGGTGCGCGGCGATGTGGCCGCTGATGCGCAGGCACTGCGCCGGATCGAAGCCGCCAGTGCGCAATGCCGGCATCACCTGGCCGTGGTGGCGCACCAGATGCACCGCGAGCTGCAGGCCGAGCGAGCGTGCCATCAGCCGCGAACCCGCCCGTGCGGCGGCGGCTTCGTCGGCCAGCGCGTGCACCACGCCAGCCACGCTGTCGTCGCGGACCTTCACGCAATCGTTGAGGCGGAAGCTGCCGAAGCTCGGGCCGTGCAGCTCGGTGGCCACGCGGTCCAGCAGCGCGGGCTCGATGTAGATGTGCACCACGTCGATCGCGTCCGTCCAGGCCCACTCGCCCGCGCTGCTGCAGTGCTTGAGCGAGATGTCGCCGGCCACCACGTCGGTGCAGTGCACCTGCCCACCGATGCATCGCCGCATGGTCGAGCGGTGTTGTCGGTAGACGATGATGACGTGGCTGCCGGTGTGGACGTTGGAGGTGCTGGGCGAGAAGGTGAACCCGCTCACCGAGATGCCGTCCTGCGCGGGTGCGGCGGGCGCCAGCCAGGTCTGGCCGGGCACGTGCTGGAGCATGTCGCGGTGGCTGATGGTGAGCATGGCTGGTATTTTGGCTGAACCATTCAAGATCCCCCAATCGGTATTAGCCCGTGGGGTCTTTGCAGCCGGCGTGCCGCAAATCTCCAAAGCCCCGGCACAGGTTCATGCAAGACGCATGTGGCCTGCGCCTCTAGATTGCGCCCCGTGCTTCCGGGGCCGCCAGCGCGGCGCCGGTCGTGCCACGCCCCACAACATCCACGGAGACACAGGCATGAACATTTCGCGCCGCCACCTTCTGGGCGCTGCCGCCGGCGCCGCCGCCGGGCTCAGCGCCTTCCCCCTGAACGCGCAAGGCAGCAAGTTCCCCAGCAAGCCGATCCAGATCGTCATCCCCACCGCACCCGGTGGCGGCATGGACATCTTCGCCCGCCTGTTTGGCCAGCACCTCACCGAACACTATGGCCAGCCCACCGTCGTGGTGTCCAAGCCCGGCGCCAATGCGGCCATCGCCGCCGCCTTCGTGGCGGGTGCCGTGCCGGACGGCCACACCCTGCTGCTCACCTACTCGGCGGTGCAGCTCAACACCATCACCATGCCCAACCCGGGCTACAAGTGGCGCGACCTCGCACCCATCACCTCCACCGTGCTCTCGCCCGTGGGGCTGGCGGTGAACGCCAACGTGCCCGCGCGCAACATGCAGGAGCTCATCGCCTACGTGAAGGGCAACCCCAGGACCGTGAGCTATGGCAGCTACGGCGTGGGCTCGGTCGCGCACTTCATGGGCGAATCGCTCAACGCCGCCGCCGGCATCGACATGCGGCACATCCCCTACAAGGGCAGCAACCCGGCCATGATGGACCTCATCGGTGGCCAGATCGGCGTCGCCTTTGGCGACGTGGGCCTGTTCTCGCGCGAGGAGCAGGCCTCGGGGCGCGTGCGCGTGCTGGGCGTCAATGGCGAGAAGCGCCTGCCCCTGTTGCCCAACATTCCCACCTTTGGCGAGCAGGGCCTGTCCCAGCTCGACCTGCCGGCCTGGCACGGCCTGTTCGCCCCGGCCGCCACGCCCAAGGCCATCGTCGATGACCTGGCGCGCGAGATGGCCCGCATCATCCAGACGCCTGCGATCACCACCCGCATCCGCGAGATGGGCTTCGAACCTTTCGCGGTTACCGGCAATGCTTTCAACGACTACGTCGACGGCGCCGGCAAGGTGCTGGAGTCCCTGTTCAAATCCGGCCGCGTGAAGATCGACTCATGACCCTTGCTTCTTTTGACACCCTGGCCACCGGCCTGAAGTTTCCCGAGGGCCCGATCGCCATGGCCGATGGCTCGGTGCTGCTGGTCGAGATCGGTGCCGGCCAGCTCACCCGCGTGCACGCGGACGGCCGCGTCGAGACCGTGGCGCGCACCGGCGGCGGCCCCAACGGCGCGGCCCTCGGCCCCGATGGCGCCTGCTACGTCTGCAACAACGGGGGCTTCGAGTGGAAGTCCGCGGGCGAGGGCCAGATGATCCCGGCCGGCCGCGCGCACGACTACGCCGGTGGCCGCATCGAACGCGTCGACCTGGCCAGCGGCCGCGTGGAGCGCCTGCACGACCGCAGTCTCACCCACACCCTCTCCGGTCCCAACGACATCGTTTTCGACCACACCGGCGGCTGCTGGTTTACCGACCTCGGGCACATCGGCGAAGACAGCATCGAGCGTGGCCGCATCTGCTACGCGCCGGCTGGCGGCGGCACGCCGCGCGTGGCGGTGCAGCCCATGCTCACGCCCAACGGCATCGGCCTGTCACCCGACGGCCGCACGCTCTATGCGGTGGAGACCGTCACCGCCCGCCTGTGGGCGTTCGACGTTGCCGCGCCGGGTGAACTGGCGCTGCGCCAGGTGCCGCCGGCCATCAACCCCGGTCGCCTGCTCTACGCCGCGCCGCACGACTGCATGTTCGACTCGCTCGCGGTAGAGGCTGGCGGCAACGTCTGCATCGCCACCATCGGCGTGGCCGGACAGACCACGCCCGGCGGCGCGGGCATCACGGTGGTCGCGCCCGACGGAAGTCTGGTCGAACACGTTTATCTGCCCGACCGCGCCACCACCAACATCTGCTTCGGCGGCCCGGACCTGCGCACCGCCTTCATCACGCAGTCGCGCACCGGTCGCCTGCTGGCCGTGCCCTGGGCCCGGCCTGGCCTGGCCCTGCATTTCGGCGGCGGCCGCTGACCGCGTGAAGGCCGCCATCAGGCCAACCCGCGCAGCAGCGCCGCCGAAGCCTCGTCCGCCGGAAAGAAGGTCTCCAGCGCCAGTTCCTGCAAGGTGATGTCCACCGGCGAGCCGAACACCGTGGTGGTGCTGACCAGTTGCAGCGTGCCGTGCGGCGTCTGGAACTGGAACGGCATCAGCACGCCATGGTGCTCGCCCGGCAGCGCCACCACCGGCGCCGCGCCGAAGCCGTCGGGGTACCCCTGCAGCTCGGCCAGCAGCGCGGTCAGCGTCTCGTCGCTGGTGGCGTGGATCTGCTGGCGCAGCCGCTCGAAGAGGTGCACGCGCCACTGGCGCAGGTTGGCGATGCGCGGTGCCAGCCCGTCGGGATGCAGGCTCAGGCGCAGCACATTGATCGGCCCCTGCAGCAGCGTGGGCGCGGCGCCCGCCAGCAGCGGCGCCACCATGCGGTTGGCCATCACCAGGTTCCAGTGCCGGTCCATGGCCAGCGCGGGCCAGGGCTCGTGGCAGTCCAGGATGCGCTGGACCGCCGCGCGCGCCGGGGCCATGTCCGGGGCGTCCAGCGGCCGCTCGCGGTACATGGGTGCATAGCCCGCGGCTTGCAGCAGGCCGTTGCGCTCGCGCAGCGGAATGTCCAGGCGGTCAAGCAGCCGCAGCACCATGTCGCGGCTGGGGCTGGCGCGGCCGGTCTCCACATAGCTGAGGTGACGCGTGGAGACGTCGGCCACATGGGCCAGATCGAGCTGGCTCAGGCGGCGGTGCTGGCGCCAGTGGCGCAGGCGTTCGCCGAACGGGGCGGGGGTGCGGGCAGCGGTCATGGGCGGCATGGTAGGACGCCGGAGGCCGCGCGACCATGACCTCCCACGTCATGGACGCCGTGCGGCCCCGCACCGACCATGGCTGCCGGGCCTTCCCCAGTCCGTGTCTTTCAACCACCAGGAGTGCACCATGTCCCTTCTCGCCTACCTCACATCCCCCGCCGGCCTGCGCCGCGTGCTCTGGGCCGATGCCCTGTCCGGCACCGGCTCGGCCGCGTTGCACCTGCTGTTCGCGGGTTCCCTGGCCAGCCTGCTGGGCCTGCCCGCCGGGCTTCTGCTCGCCAGCGGCGCGGTGCTGCTGGTCTACGTCGCCCTGGCGGGCAGCCTGGCCCTGCAGGTCACGCCCTCGCGCACCGCGCTGGTGCTGCTGGCGCTGGGCAACTTCGCCTGGGTCGCCGCCTGCCTGGCGCTGCTGTTCGGCGGCCTGGTCTCGCCCACGCCGTTGGGGCAGGCTTACATCGTGGTGCAGGCCGTGGCGGTCCTGGTGCTGGCCGAATTGCAGTGGATGGCGCTGCGCCGGGCCGGTACCCGTTCCCTGGCCTGACAAAGCACGACAAGCAACAGGGAGAACCTCGCTCCTGACAGAATGGAACGGTTTCGACCGTTTCCGTCAGGAGCCTCACATGCCCACGTTCTCTCACCCTTTCGCCGCCACCCTCAAGACGTTCAAGACCGCCTCGGGCAAGAGCGGTCGTTTCTACTCCCTGCCGGCGCTGGCCCGGCAATACCCCTCGGTCAAGCGCCTGCCGGTGTCGCTGCGCATCGTGCTGGAGAGCGTGCTGCGCCACTGCGATGGCGAGCGCGTGACGCCCGAGCATGTGGCCCAGCTCGCCCAATGGCAGCCCAAGGCGCCGCGCACCGACGAGATTCCTTTCACCGTAGCCCGCGTGGTGCTGCAGGACTTCACCGGCGTGCCGCTGCTGGCCGACCTGGCGGCCATGCGCAGCGTGGCCCAGCGTCTGGGCCAGGACCCCAAGAAGATCGAGCCCCTGGTGCCGGTGGACCTGGTGGTGGACCACTCCGTCATGGTCGACTACTACGGCACGAAGAGCGCGTTGGACCTGAACATGAAGCTCGAATTCCAGCGCAACCGCGAGCGCTACGAATTCATGAAATGGGGCATGCAGGCCTTTGACACCTTCGGCGTGGTGCCGCCGGGCTTCGGCATCGTGCACCAGGTGAACCTGGAGTACCTGGCGCGCGGCGTGCACCTCAAGGGCGGTCTCTACTACCCGGACACCCTGGTGGGCACCGACAGCCACACCACCATGATCAACGGCATCGGTGTGGTGGGCTGGGGCGTGGGTGGCATCGAGGCCGAGGCGGCCATGCTGGGCCAGCCGGTGTACTTCCTCACCCCCGACGTGGTGGGCTTCGAACTCACCGGCCGCCTGCGCGAAGGCGTGACCGCCACCGACCTGGTGCTCACCGTGACCGAGATCCTGCGCCGCCACAAGGTGGTGGGCAAGTTCGTGGAGTTCTTCGGCGAAGGCACGGCCTCGCTCTCGCTGCCCGACCGCGCCACCATCGCCAACATGGCACCCGAGTACGGTGCCACCATGGGCTTCTTCCCGGTGGACGGCAAGACGCTGGACTACTTCCGCGGTACCGGCCGCAGCAAGGCCGAGATCGAAGCCTTCGAGGCCTACTTCCGCGCCCAGGGCCTGTTCGGCGTGCCTGGCGCGCCCGGCGCTTCCCAGCACGCGGGCGAGATCGAGTACTCGCAGGTGGTGCGCCTGGACCTGGGCCAGGTCACCCCCAGCCTGGCCGGCCCCAAGCGCCCACAGGACCGCATCGAACTGGGCCAGGTGGCGCGCCAGTTCACCGAACTGTTCAGCAAGCCCGCCGCCGAGAACGGCTTCAACCAGCCCGCCGCGCTGCTGCACACCCGCCACCAGCCCGAGGCCGGCCAGCCGGCCGACACCGTGGCCAAGGAAAAGGCCGAAGCGACACCGGCGGGCGCGCCGCGCTTCGTCGCCGAGATGGAGGCCAACAAGCCCGCGCGTGCCACGGCCCACGCCGAGCCCGAACCGGTGCCGCCAGCGGCGCAGAAGAAGCTCACCATCGGCAATGGCGACGTGCTGATCGCCGCCATCACGAGCTGCACCAACACCTCCAACCCCGGCGTGCTGCTGGCCGCCGGCCTGCTGGCCAAGAAGGCGGTGGAGGCCGGGCTCAAGGTGCAGCCGCACATCAAGACCTCGCTGGCCCCGGGCTCGCGCATCGTCACCGAATACCTGTCGCAGACCGGCCTGCTGCCTTACCTGGAGAAGCTGGGCTTCGCGCTCGCGGGCTACGGCTGCACCACCTGCATTGGCAATGCCGGCGACCTGGCGCCCGAACTCAACGCCGTGATCACGCAGAACGACCTGGTCTGCGCCGCCGTGCTCTCGGGCAACCGCAACTTCGAGGCCCGCATCCACCCCAACCTCAAGGCCAACTTCCTCGCCAGCCCGCCGCTCGTGGTGGCCTACGCCATCGCCGGCACGGTGCTCAAGGACCTCATGACCGAACCGCTGGGCAAGGGCAAGGGCGGCAAGCCGGTCTACCTGGGCGACGTCTGGCCCAGCAGCGAGGAAATCCACCAGCTCATGAAACACGCCATGAACGGCAAGGCCTACCGCGAGAACTACGCGCGCGTGGCCAGCGAGCCCGGCAAGCTGTGGGAGCGCATCAAGGGCGTGAGCGGCAACGCCTACACCTGGCCGCAGAGCACCTACATCGCCGAACCGCCGTTCTTCGACAAGTTCGAGCTCGCCATGCCGGCGGCCAAGGCGGCTTCCGGCGTGCTGGGCGCGCGCATCATGGCGCTGTTCGGCGACTCCATCACCACCGACCACATCTCGCCCGCCGGCAGCATCGCGGAGAAGTCGCCGGCCGGCCAGTGGCTGCTGGCCCAGGGCGTGCTCAAGCCCGACTTCAACAGCTACGGTGCGCGCCGCGGCCACCACGAGGTGATGATGCGCGGCACCTTCGCCAACGTGCGCATCAAGAACCTGATGCTGCCCCCGCGTGCCGACGGTTCGCGCGAGGAGGGCGGCTGGACGCTCTACCAGCAGCCCGGCGCCGACCAGGGCGCGCGCCTGAGCATCTACGACGCTGCCATGCGCTACCAGGCGGCCAACGTGCCCACGGTGGTCTTTGCCGGCGAGGAGTACGGCACCGGCTCCAGCCGCGACTGGGCGGCCAAGGGCACGCAGCTCCTGGGCATCAAGGCGGTGGTGGCGCGCAGCTTCGAGCGCATCCACCGCTCCAACCTGGTTGGCATGGGCGTGCTGCCGCTGCAGTTCAAACCGGGTGATTCCTGGGAAAGCCTGGGCCTCAAGGGCGACGAAACCGTCGACGTGATGCCGCACCCCGAACTGGTGCCGCAGAGCGAGGCGCAGCTGGTCATCACCCGGCCGGACGGCTCGCGGCGCCAGTTGTCGGTCATCCTGCGGATCGACACGCCGGTGGAGGTGAACTATTACCGCGAGGGGGGAATCCTCCCCTACGTGCTCAGGCAATTGCTGGCCGCTTGAGCGGGTCGCCGCAACGCGGCATGATGTGCCGAACCACTGTCACCGGGAGTCGCCATGCGAAAACCTGCCTTGTACAGTCCGACGCGCCGCCCGGCGGGCCCGCAGGCCGGTGCGCGTGACGGCGGGGCAGCGGCGCAGGCGACACAGGCCATGGAGGCCGCCGCCCCGGCACCCGGGCGCTTGAAGCGCTGGCGCCAGGGCGCCGCGCGGGCGGCGGGCAGCCCGCGCGCGCTGTGGGCCGGCATGGCCTTGCTGGCCGCGCTGCTGGGCGCCAGCGTCTGGCAGCACAGCGTGCCCAAGGCGCTTACGCAGAAAGACATCGACGCCGCGGTGCTGCGCACCCTGACCACCCAGAACCTGCCTTCGGTGCAGGCGCGCGCGGCCGAGAAGATCCGCCCCGCCGTGGTGCGTGTGATGTCCTACGCCAAGGACAAGAAGGGCGTGGAGCAGGAGCAGGGCGTGGGCACCGGCGTGGTGATCGTCGACAAGGGCATCATCCTCACCAACCTGCACGTGGTGCAGGGCGCACAGACCATCAAGCTGGTGTTTGCCGACGGCACCGAGTCCGGCGCCAGCGTCACCGGCGTGCAGGCCGAAAACGACCTCGCCGTGCTGCAGGCCCACACCATTCCCGACGACCTCTCCGCCGCCACCATGCGCTCCACCAACGACCTCGCGCCCGGCGAGCAGGTGGTCGCGGTCGGCTTTCCCTTCGGTATCGGTCCTTCCGTGTCGGCGGGCGTGATCTCCGGCTTTGGCCGCGCCTTCAAGTCGCCCGAAGGCGAGCAGGAAATCTCCAACCTGATCCAGTTCGACGCCGCCGCCAATCCCGGCAACTCCGGTGGCCCGCTCGTCACCATGGACGGCGAGGTCGTGGGCATCGTCACCGGCATCCTCAACCCCACCAGCCACCGCACCTTCGTTGGCATCGGTTTTGCAGTCCCGATCGAAAGCGCGGCGAGCGCCGCCGGTCTACCTCCGTTCTAGTCTTCCCATCCACAGGAGCGCTCCATGGACCCAAGCAACACCCCCGACACCGCCCAGCTCATGGAGCAGATCCTCTACGAGGTCAAGCGCGTGGTGGTCGGGCAGGACCGGTTTCTGGAACGCGTCATGGTGGCCATGCTGGCGCAGGGGCATCTGCTGGTCGAGGGCGTGCCGGGCCTGGCCAAGACGCTCACCGTCAAGACCCTGGCCAGCGTGGTGCAGGGCCGCTTCAAGCGCATCCAGTTCACGCCCGACCTGGTGCCCGCCGACCTCGTGGGCACGCGCATCTACAACCAGAAGACCGGCGACTTCAGCACCGCGCTGGGGCCGGTGTTCGCCAACCTGCTGCTTGCCGACGAGATCAACCGTGCCCCGGCCAAGGTACAGAGCGCGCTGCTGGAGGTGATGCAGGAGCGCCAGGTCACCATCGCCGGCGAGACACACAAGGTGCCCAACCCCTTCCTGGTGATGGCCACGCAGAACCCCATCGAAACCGAGGGTACCTACCCGCTGCCCGAGGCCCAGGTTGACCGCTTCATGATGAAGGTGATGGTGGACTACCCGACCGACGAGGAGGAGTACGTCATCGTCGACCGCGTCACCGGCCCG
Organism: Hydrogenophaga sp.; assembly: GCF_026125785.1. Taxonomy (GTDB): domain Bacteria; phylum Pseudomonadota; class Gammaproteobacteria; order Burkholderiales; family Burkholderiaceae_C; genus Hydrogenophaga. The sequence goes on along the minus strand of NZ_JAHCKL010000004.1, from coordinate 9,141 downwards.
GCGGTGCAGGTCAACGCCGTGGCCACCACGGAACAGCTCGCTGCGCTGCAGGCGCAGTGCCGCGAGGTCTATGTCGATCCTTCCCTGGTGCAGTACGCCGTCAAGCTGGTCTCGGCCACGCGCACGCCCGAGAAGCATGGCATCAAGGACATGGCCCACCTCATCACGTTCGGCGCCAGCCCGCGCGCCACCATCGGCCTGGTGGAGGGTGCCCGCGCCCTGGCCATGCTGCGCGGCCGGACCTACGCGCTGCCCGAAGACATGAGCGACCTCGTGCCCGACGTGCTGCGCCACCGTGTGGTGCTGTCCTATGAAGGCCTGTCCGAAGGGCTCACGAGCGAGGCGCTGATCGGGCGCATCATGAAACACATCCCGCCACCGGCACGTCCGCTGGAACACGAGAAGAAGGTGGCGTGATGGCCACCACCCGCCCGCGCCACCTCCGGAGCCGGTGCCTCGGCATCTCCGGGTGGAGCCATCACGCTTCAGGAGGGTGACATGCTGGCGCGGCTGTTCGGCAGACAAGGTGACGGCAAGGCGGCCGCGGCCGTCGCCGTGGCCACGCCGGTCGCGCGCCGGGCGGAGTCCATGCTGCGGCGGCTGGAGTGGACCGTGCTGCGCCGACTCGATGGCTTGCTGCAGGGCGACCACCGCACGCTGATGCGCGGCGCCGGGCTCGACCTTGCCGACCTGCGCGAATACCAGTTGCACGACGACGTGCGCCATATCGACTGGAACGTCACCGCCCGTCTGCAGCAGCCGCACGTGCGCGTGTTCACCGAAGACCGCGAGATGGCGGCCTGGTTCCTGCTGGACCTCAGCCCCTCGGTCGACTTCGGCTCCGGCGAGCAGCGCAAGAGCCAGGTGCTGCTGGACTTCACCGCCGTGCTCGCGCGCCTCATCGGCCGCCACGGCAACCGCGTGGGCGCCATGCTCTACGGTTCCCGCGGCCGGCCCGAGGTGGACGCGGTGCTGCCTGCGCGCGGTGGACGCACGCAGGTGCTGCGGCTCATGCAGATGGTGCTGCAGCCGCCCACGACGGCCGCTGCCAGAGAGAAGGACAAGGCCGGTGGCGGCGCCACGCAACTGGCCGACCTGCTGCGCGCCGCGGTGCACACCGTGCGCCAGCGCTCCACCGTGTTCGTGGTGTCGGACTTCATCAGCGAACCCGGCTGGGAGAAACCGCTGGGCGAGCTGGCGCGCCGGCACGACGTGGTGGCTGTGCGCCTGCTCGACCCGCTGGAACTCGACCTGCCCGACCTCGGGCTGATCCCCATCCGCGACGCCGAGACCGGCGAGCAGGTGCTGGTGGACACGCACGACGCCGGCTTCCGCCAGCGCTTCGCCCGCATCGCCGCGCAGCGCGAGGCCCAGTTGCGCGAGAGCCTGGGCCGCGCTGGCGTGGACACGCTGGAGCTTGCCACCGACGAGGACCTGGCCGAGGCCGTGCTGCGCTTCATCGACCTGCGCAAGCGCCGCCAGCGCTTCGGCCGCAGCGGGCAGTTCGCCGCTGTGCCCACCCAGCTCCCGGCGCGCACGCGCGAGAGCCTGCGCACCCCCTCTCAAGGAGCCTAGGATGATGATGAACAACTGGCCCGTCACCTTCCTCTGGCCGCAGTTGCTCTGGCTGCTGCTGGCCCTGCCGATGCTGGTGCTGCTCTACGTCTGGCTGCTGCGCCGGCGCAAACAGGTGGCGCTGCGCTACGCCAGCCTGTCCATCGTGCGCGAGGCCATGGGCAAGGGGCCGGGCTGGCGCCGCCATCTGCCGCCGGTGCTGCTGCTGCTGGCCATTGCACTCATGCTGCTGGCGGCCTCGCGCCCCATGGCCTCCATCGTGCTGCCGTCCAACCAGCAGACCATCATCCTGGCCATGGACGTCTCGGGCAGCATGCGCGCCGAAGACGTCAAACCCAACCGGCTGGTGGCATCGCAGAACGCGGCCAAGGCGTTCCTCGCGGAACTGCCGCGCCATGTCAAGGTCGGCATCGTGGCCTTCGCCGGGTCCGCCCAGGTGGTGCAGCCCGTGACGCTCAGCCGCGAAGACCTGCTCGCCGCCATCGACAAGTTCCAGCTCCAGCGCGCCACCGCCATCGGCAGCGCCATCGTGGTCTCGCTCTCCGAGCTGTTCCCCGACCAGCGCATCAACCTCGCCGACCTCACCTACAGCCGCAACGCCGACCCCTTCGCACCCAAGGGCCGCTCGCTGGACCAGCCCAGAGGGGAAGAGAAACCCTTCACGCCCGTGGCGCCGGGCTCCTACAGCTCGGCCGCCATCATCCTGCTCACCGACGGCCAGCGCACCACCGGCGTGGACACCGCCGAGGCGGCCAAGATGGCGGCCGACCGGGGCGTGCGCGTCTACACCGTGGGCGTGGGCACGGTGGACGGCGAGATCATCGGTTTCGAGGGCTGGTCCATGCGTGTGCGCCTGGACGAGGAAAGCCTCAAGGACGTGGCCCGCACCACGCAGGCCGAGTACTACTACGCCGGCACCGCCGAGAACCTCAAGAAGGTCTACGAGACCCTGAGCTCGCGCCTCACCGTCGAGAAGAAGGAGACCGAAGTCTCCGGCCTGCTGGCGCTCGCTGCCTCGTTGCTGGCGCTGCTCTCGGCCGGCCTCTCGGTGCTCTGGTTCAACCGGATCCTCTGAAGGGTCGCCGGTCTCGGCGGTCCCGTCAGTCCAGCGGCCAGGGCACGGACTTCGGCACCGAGAGCGCGTCCGCGGGCGTCACCGGCTCGCCCACGCGGTCAGGGGTCGGCGGCACCGTTTCGGCGCCGCGCCACCAGGGCGTGGGCAGCGTGCCGTGCGCCGGCTCCACGGGCTCCCCCAGGCGCGGCATCAGCAGTTGCGCGCCTTGCAGGGGCCCCAGTGTCAGCAGCGTCTCGGCGGGCTCGTCCCAGTCGTGCATGGCCAGCGCGAAGGTGCCCCAGTGCACCGGCAGGAAGGCGCCGCCGCCCAGCAGCTTGAGGGCCTTCAGCGCGTTCTCCGGCCCCAGGTGGATGTCGCCCCAGGACGGGTGGAAGGCGCCCACCTCCAGCATCACCAGGTCGAACGGTCCGAGGCGCGCGGCGATCTCCGCGTACTCGTTGGTCAGGCCCGTGTCGCCGCTGAAGAACACCCGGTGGCGTGCCGACTCGATCACCATCGACGACCACAGCGTGGCGTTGCGGTCCTTGAGCGCGCGGCCCGAGAAATGCTGGGAGGGCGCGGCATGCACCCGCAGGTCCGCCGTGGGCAGCGTGTACGACTCCCACCAGTCCAGCTCCACGATGCGCTCGTGCGGCACGCCCCAGGCCTCCAGGTGCGCGCCCACGCCGAGCGAGGTGACGAACGGGGCCGCCGAGTGCCGCGCCAGCTCGCGCACCGTCAGGTGGTCCAGGTGGTCGTAGTGGTCGTGCGAGATCAGCACCAGGTCCAGCGGCGGCAGCGCACGCAGCGCCAGCGGCACCGGCTGGAAGCGCTTCGGGCCGGCCAGTTGCGAGGGCGATGCGCGCGCCCCCCAGACCGGGTCGGTCAGCACGCGCAGGCCGTCGATCTCGATCAGCACCGTGGAGTGGCCCAGCCAGGTGGCGCGCAGGCCGCTGTCGGCCGGGCGGTGCCAGGTGTCCAGCGGGTTCACGGATGGCAGGGGGCCGGCCGGCACGCGCCGGCCTTCGCCGCAGAGGAAGTCGCTCAGGGAAGGGCGCGGCGCGGACAGGTCGCGCAGGCCCGGCAGCACCGGGTGGATGTTGCGGAATCCCTCGCCCTGCCAGAGCGGCGAAGCCCGCATGCGTTCGAGCCGCAGACCTTGTGCGCGTTTGCCGAAAGACTTCATTCTTGTTCCGTTTCCTCTGCCGGACGGCGTTGCCTGCATCGTACATCGCTGTACGGAGCCGTACGGCGCGCAATAATCCCAGGATGACATCCCAAGCAATCATCGCCGGGGGAGGCATAGGCGGGCTGGCATGCGCACTGTCGCTGGCGCGTGCGGACATGCCCTCGGTGTTGCTGGAACAGGCCCCCGCCTTTGCCGAGGTGGGCGCAGGCCTGCAGCTCGGGCCCAACGCGGTGCGCGTGCTCTCCGACTGGGGCCTGATGGATGCCTTGCAGGCCTGCGCCGCCTTCCCCGAGGCGCTGCGCGTGCGCGACGCGCGCAGCGGCGCCTCGCTGGGCAGGCTGGCGCTCGGCGCCATGGCGCTGGTGCGCCACGGCCAGCTCTACGCCACGCTGCACCGCGCGGACCTGCATGCCCTGCTGCTGCACGCCGTGCAGCGCCGTGCCGACGCGGTGCAACTGCGGCTCTCGTCGCGCCTGGCCGCCTACGAAGAAAGCGGCGGCGGCGTGTGCGCGCGGCTGGAAGACGGTGACAGCGTGAAGGGCGACGCGCTGATCGGCTGCGACGGGCTCTGGAGCCGCGTGCGCACGCAGATGCTGGGCGAGCAGCCGACGCGCGCCACCGGTCACCTGGCCTACCGGGGCATGGTGCGCGCAGCCGACCTGCCGCCCGCGTTGCGCGCCAACGTCGTCACCGCCTGGCTCGCGCCGCGCTTGCACGTGGTGCACTACCCGGTGAAACAGGGCGACTGGTTCAACGTGGTGGCGGTGGTGCAGGGCAGCCTGCCAGCGGGCGACGACCCCCAGGCCTGGACCCACGACGCCCACGCCAGCGACCTGCGGCGCGTGCTGTCTTCGGCCTGCACCGAACTGCTGACCATGGTGGACGCCGTGGCCGACTGGAAGCTCTGGGCGCTCAACGACCGCGTTCCCATGCAGGGCGCGCACGAGCACGCACGCGGCCGCGTGGCGCTGCTGGGCGACGCCGCCCACCCCATGCGCCCCTACCTGGCCCAAGGCGCGGCCATGGCCATCGAGGACGCCTGGACCCTGGGCCGGCTGCTGCAAGGCACCGACGAGCACGCCAGCCGGGACTGGCCCGCCCTGCTGGCGCGCTACGCGCAGACCCGCTGGCAGCGCAACGCGCGCGTGCAGGCACGTTCGCAGCGCAACGGCACCATCTTTCACGCCAGCGGCCCGCTGCGCTGGGGCCGCAACACCGCCATGACCCTGTTGCGCGAGCGCCTGCTGGACAATCCCTGGCTCTACGGCGGACCGCCCGAGCCCGCATGATGATTTTTTCACGAGAGGACGACAACACCATGACCGACCACATCCGAACCCCCATCACCCGTCGCCATGCCCTGGCCGGCGCCGCCGCGCTCACCGCCGCCACGGTCCTGCCTCTGGGTGCCACCGCGCAAGCCCAGCAGAAACCCGCCGCGTGGCCCACTCGGCCGCTGAAGATCGTGGTGGGCTTCCCCGGTGGTTCCTCGCCCGACCTCACCGCGCGCCTGCTGGCCGAGCCGCTGGCGCAGGCGCTGGGCCAGCCCGTGGTGGTGGAGAACCGCCCCGGCGCGGGTGGCAACATCGCCGCCGCACAGGTGGCGCGCGCCGACGACGACCACACCATCGGTCTCATGATCAACGGCAACATGACCATCGCCAAGATCCTGAACCCGGACACCCCTTATGACCCGTTGAAGGACCTGACCCCGGTCTCGCTCATCGCCGTGGCGCCGCTGGTGCTCAGCGTGCCCGCCAGCGTGGCCGAGAGCGGCGCCGCCTACATCGCCGCCGCCAAGGCCGCCGGTGACAAGTGGAACTACGGCACGCCCGGCGTGGGCACCGTGGGCCACCTCGGTATGGAACTGCTCAAGAGCCGCGCCGGCATCGCGCCGGTGCACGTGCCCTACCCAGGCAACCCTCAGGTGATCGCCGCCATCATCGGTGGCCAGATCCAGATGTCGCTGCTGCCCCCGGGTCTGGCCATGGCCCAGGTGCGCGGCGGCAAGCTCAAGGCCATCGGCGTCACCTCGCTGGGCCGCAGCAGCCTGGTGCCCGACGTGCCCAGCCTCTCCGAAGCCGGTGTGCGCGACTTCCAACTCGAAATCTGGAACGCCGTCGCCGCGCCCAACAGCCTGCCCAAGGCCCACGTCAACAAGCTCGCCGCGCTGCTCACCGAGATCGTGCGCCGCGAAGACATTCGCCAGAAAATCTTTGCCCAGGGCTGGCAGGTGGCCGGCACCGGCCCTGAAGGCCTGGCACGCCGCATCAAGAGCGACACCGCCGCCATGACCGAGGTCATCCAGCGCAACAACATCCGTCCGGGCTGACGCGGCCGCGCAGGCGGAAAGTCTCCTCCCACCCGGAAAAGGAAAGGAAGTCCGCAACATGGCCAACGTATTCGCCATCCATTCCGTCTGCCAGTCCATTGCCGCCTACCTCCAAGGCAGCTACCCGGCCAGCGTGGCCGAACTGCCCATGCCGCCCTGCAGCTTCGAGGTGCTGTCCTCCAGCCAGCTTGCCGGCCCGCTGGACGACGCCAGCCGCATCGGCATCTACCTCTACCGCACCTCCCCGGTCGAAGGCGGCCCCATGCGCCTGCCTCCCACGCTTGAGCCGGGAGGCGGCGCCCGGCGTGCGCTGCTTCAGCTGAACCTGCACTTTCTCGTGTTTCCCTGCAGCCGCAGCGCGCAGGACGAACAGGTGACCCTGGCCTGGACCCTGCGGCAGTTGCACCTGCACCCCATCCTGGACATGGCCACCCTGACCGCCGAAGCCGCCTGGGCCGCCGACGAGGTGGTGCAGGTCACCCCCGACACGCTGCCCATGCAGGACATGCTGCACATCTGGCGCGCGCTGGGCGCGCCGTACCGCCTTTCTGCCGCCTACACCGCGCGCGCGGTGCGCCTGCATGCCGATGCCCAGGCCGAGCCGCTGCCCGTCGTCGTGCCGGTGTTGGGGCCGCGCTGAACCCGCAGGAGCCGCCCACATGCCCGTCTACCGCGCCCCCGGTACCTACGTGGAAGAGGTGAGCCCGCGGCACAAGCGCATCGAAGGCGTGAGCACCACCACCACCGCCTTCGTGGGCCCCACGCTCCAGGGCCCGGAGACCAACACCCCGCCGCTGCTCACCAGCTTCCATCATTTCGAGCGCCACTACGGTGGCCTCGGCGACATCGACCCCGGCAACGGCCAGCCTCCCGCCACCAACCACGTCGCCCACGCCGCGCGCGTTTTCTTTACCGAAGGTGGCAAGCGCCTGTACATCGCCCGCACACCCACCGGCGACGACAGCCCGGCACGCTACGAAGAAGCGCTGGCCGCCACCGAGACCCTGGCCGACATCGCCACCGTGGCCGCGCCCGGCAACACCACGCTCGCCGTAGCCCGGGCCCTCATGGCCCACGCCACGCGCCCCGGCCTCTGGCGCTTCGCCGTGCTCGACGCCCCGCTGGCCGCCACCCTGGACGAGGTGCGCGAACACCGGCGCGCGCTCGACTCCCCCTTCGCGGCCCTGTACCACCCCTGGGTGGTGAGCGCCGACCCCGGGGGCCAGGGCAGCGCCACGCGCACATTGCCGCCCTCCGGCTTCGTCTGCGGCATCTACGCCCGCTCCGACGTGGAGCGCGGCGTGCACAAGGCGCCCGCCAACGAAGTGGTGCGCAGCGCGCTGCGCTTCGAGCGCGACATCCGCGAGCAGGAACAGAGCGTGCTCAACCCCGAAGGCATCAACTGCCTGCGCTTCCTCGAAGGCCGGGGCATGCGCGTCTGGGGCGCACGCACCCTGGGACGCGACCCCGAGTGGACATACGTCAACACGCGGCGCTGCGCCAGCTACCTGCAAGCCTCCATCGAACGCGGCACCCGCTGGGCCGCGTTCGAACCCAACGGCGAGCCACTCTGGGCCCGTGCCACGCAAGCCATCAGCGACTTTCTCCACGACGCGTGGCGCAACGGCGCATTGCGGGGCGACCAGCCGGCGCAGGCTTTTTTTGTGCGGTGCGACCGCAGCACCATGACCCAGAACGACATCGACAACGGCCGCATGGTCTGCCTGATCGGCGTGGCGATTCTGAAGCCCGCCGAATTCGTGATCTTCCGCGTCGTGCAGACAACCGCATGAACCCGCGAGAATGAATCCCCAACCCCCTGCGGCGCGAGGAGGCGCCCTGCCATGAAACAACAAATCGCCCGCCTGTCTCCCCACCAGAATGGCAAGGTCTTCGCGGTGCTCGCCGCCCTCGGCACCCTGGTCGTCATCGTCCCGGCCTTTCTCATCATGTTGGTGAGCGGCTCCGGGAGACCGCAGTTTCCCGCGTTCGGGCTTCTGCTGATGCCGCTGTTCTACCTCGTCGTCTGTTACCTCATGGTCTCCGTCGGCTGCATCATCTACAACTTCATGTTCCGGTACATCGGCGGCGTCGAGTTCGAGGCCAGAGGGCAGGACGCCGAGTGAAGACCCAGGCGGTTCCCTCGCCGGCGCCTGATCCAGAAAACCGCCGTTCCGAACCACCCTGTCGATCTTTCATGCCAGCCTGAGGCGGCTGCGCGGGAGGACTGCGATGCTCGGCCATTTCCGAGCCCAGTCCCAGACCGTGCCACATCGCCCATGAAGAAACTGGCCCTGATCCTGATCGCCTTCTACCAGCGCCACCTCTCGCCCCACAAAGGCTTCTGCTGCGCCTACCGCCAGCACACGGGCCACGCCAGTTGCTCGGAACTGGGCCGGCGCAGCATCCGGCGCCACGGGCTGCTCAAAGGCCTGCGGATACTGCGCCGTCGCCTCGTCCTTTGCGGTGTGGCGCACCGCCGCTACAGCCCCAGCGTGCCGCGGCCACCCGCGGCGCAAAGAGGCGACTGCGACCTGAACTGCTGCGACATCCCCACCGACGGTGCGTGCGGCCAAGCCCTTGGGCTCGACAGTTGCCACGGGTTCGACGGCAACTGCCGCCCCCACGTCCTTGACGGCTGCGATGCCTGCTCTTGCGAGTGGCCTCGCAAGAAACACCCTCCGCACGGCGCGGACACCGAGGCCGGCGTGCACATTCCACCCCACCGCAGTACGGCCTGAACCGCACACCGCCTCGAACACTGCGGGGCGTATGGACGCCGCTGAACCACGCCTATACTCCTTCCGTCGTACACATCCGTGCGACCGGGATTGGCGTCCTGAAGATGTTCTGTGTTGAAGAGATGGCTGCAGCGCTTTAGCGATGCGGCCATCTTCTTCTTCTTCGTCTGAGCCTTCCTCTTATGGTGGCCCGGATGGGGAGACGAAAGTCTCGCCGTTGTTGCAGAACATCTCGGTACGCCAACCTGTT
>NZ_JAHCKL010000039.1 GCF_026125785.1 Hydrogenophaga sp. | reverse complement strand
CCGGTCGTTGCAGGCAGCTGCCTGCAACGACGATCTCAGAGGAGCCGGAAATCTCCACTTCCGAGCGGTACTGAATCGGGTACAGGGTCAGACACGAGGGCCAGCGAAACTGGAACCGATCGCAAATTCGGGCGCACCAACTGCGCCAATCGGCCTCAGGCAGGCCTATCCGGAGGGGGGTATTCGATGTCGCCCGCCGACGAACGGCGGGCACCGGCGGTGGCGGCAGCGTCTTTCCTGCTTGTGGATAAGTGCCGGGGGCCACTACAATGCCCAGCCGCCCAAGCGTCGCTTATCCACAACCCGCATTCCTCCCGTCCCTACCGCATGATCGAGGGTATTTCTTCCGACGCGCCGCTGGCAGACAGCCGTTCGCTCTGGTCCGCCTGCATGGACCTGCTGGCCCGGGACATCCCCGAGCAGCAGTTCAACACCTGGATCCGCCCGCTGAGCGCGACGGTCGCTCCGGACCGTTCGCGCGTAGTCGTTTCGGTGGCCAACCGCTTCAAGCTGGACTGGATCCGGACCCAGTACGCCGCCCGCATCGCGGCCTTGCTGGAGTCCGTCCAGGGGGCTCCGGTCGTTCTTGAGTTAGTGCTTGCTCCCAGGGAGCCGGCTGCCAGATCTTCTTCTGCGGTTCGTACAGTTCAGGAGCAGGTGCTGTCCGAGCTGCCCGATCTGGCGCCGGCCGAGCTGGCGGCACCCGGTGGCGTCCCGAAGTCGCGCCTGAACCCGGCGCTGACCTTTGCCACGCTGGTGGAGGGCTCGGCCAACCGCATGGCGCGGGCCGCGGCGATGCATGTGGCGGGCAGCCTGGGGCAGTTGTACAACCCGCTGTTCATCTACGGCGGCGTGGGCCTGGGCAAGACCCACCTGGTTCACGCGATCGGCAACCAGTTGCTGGCCGACCGGCCGCAGGCCAAGGTTCTTTACATCCACGCCGAACAGTTCGTCTCGGATGTGGTCAAGTCCTACCAGCGCAAGACGTTCGACGAGTTCAAGGAGCGCTACCACTCGCTGGACCTGTTGCTGATCGACGACGTGCAGTTCTTCGCCAACAAGGAGCGCACCCAGGAGGAGTTCTTCAACGCCTTCGAGGCGCTGCTGGCGCGCAAGAGCCATATCGTGCTGACCAGCGACACCTACCCCAAGGGCCTGGCGGACATCCACGAACGCCTGGTCTCGCGCTTCGATTCCGGCCTGACGGTGGCGATAGAGCCGCCGGAGCTGGAGATGCGGGTGGCCATCCTGATCAACAAGGCGGCGGTGGAGAACGCGGTGATGCCGGAGGAGGTGGCGTTCTTCGTCGCCAAGAACGTGCGCTCCAACGTGCGCGAGCTGGAGGGTGCGCTGCGCAAGATCCTGGCCTATTCGCGGTTCAACCAGAAGGACATCTCGATCCAGCTCGCACGGGATGCGCTCAAGGACCTGCTGTCGATCCAGAACCGGCAGATCAGCGTGGAGAACATCCAGAAGACGGTGGCCGATTTCTACAAGATCAAGGTCGCGGACATGTACAGCAAGAAGCGCCCGGCCAGCATCGCCCGCCCGCGCCAGATCGCCATGTTCCTGGCCAAGGAGCTGACCCAGAAGAGCCTGCCCGAGATCGGCGAGCTGTTCGGTGGCCGTGACCACACCACGGTGCTGCACGCGGTGCGCAAGATCGGCGCGGAGCGGCTGCAGAACGCCGAACTGAACCAGCAGTTGCATGTGCTGGAACAGACGCTCAAGGGATGAGCCCGTGCCATGCCGCCGGCCCTTCGTCGCCCCGGGTTCCTGCCGATCGGGGCGATGGGCCGGTTTTGCGGGGCCCGGGCGCAAAAAGGCGAAAATAGCGGGGATTTGGCGCCGACAACGACAGGGAGCTCCGGGGAGGCAACCCCCGGCCCGCACACAACCAGAGAACGAAAGAGTCTGACATGATCGTTTTGAAATCGACCCAGGACAAGGTACTGGCCGCGCTGCAATCGGTGGCCGGCATCGTGGAGCGACGGCACACCCTGCCGATCCTGGCCAACGTCCTGCTTCGCAAGACCGGTTCTCAGGTGCAACTGACCACCAGCGACCTGGAGATCCAGATCCGCACCACCGCGCAACTGGAGGGCGACGACGGCAATTTCGCCACCACCCTGGGCGCGCGCAAGCTGATCGACATCCTGCGCACCATGCCCGGCGACCAGACCGTGAGCCTGGAATCCAGCGGCGGCAAGCTCATCCTCAAGGGCGGCAAGAGCCGCTTCACGCTGCAGAGCATGCCGGCGGAAGACTTTCCCCTGGTGCAGGAGTCGCCCAGCTTCGGCCCGGTGTTCTCGGTGCCGCAGAAGACGCTCAAGAGCCTGCTGAGCCAGGTGTCGTTCGCGATGGCGGTGCACGACATCCGCTACTACCTCAACGGCATCCTGTTCGTGGCCGAAGGCCAGCAGCTCAGCCTGGTGGCCACCGACGGTCACCGCCTGGCGTTCGCCTCCGCCACGCTGGACGTGGAGGTGCCCAAGCAGGAGGTGATCCTGCCGCGCAAGACGGTGCTGGAACTGCAGCGCCTGCTCTCGGACAAGGAGGGCGCGATCGAGATGCAGTTCGCCGCCAACCAGGCCAAGTTCAGTTTTGACGGCATGGAGTTCGTCACCAAGCTGGTCGAGGGCAAGTTCCCCGACTACAACCGCGTGATTCCCAAGAACCACAAGAACATCGTCACCCTGGGCCGCGCGCCGCTGCTGGCTTCGCTGCAGCGCACCGCCATCATGACGAGCGAGAAGTTCAAGGGCGTGCGCCTGAACGTGGAGCCCGGCGTGCTGCGCGTGGCCTCCAGCAACGCGGAGCAGGAAGAGGCGGTGGACGAGCTCGACATCGACTACGCCGGCGACACCATCGAGATCGGCTTCAACGTCACCTACCTGATCGACGCGCTGCAGAACATGTCGCAGGAGATGGTGCGGGTCGAGCTTTCCGACGGCAACAGCTCCGCGCTGGTGACCAACCCCGACGACAACGCGTTCAAGTACGTCGTCATGCCCATGCGGATCTGACACCAGAACCCTGGTTGATACCGCCTTCCAAACCCGCGCACACCGCGGGTTTGGCGTTTACTGAGATCGAGAAACTTCATCATGTCCGACGCCAACAAGCCCGCCGAAATCATCAACACCGGCGCGGCCCAAGCCGAAAGCTCCAATTTCCAGCCCACCATCGACGCCCACCAGGCGGGCGCGAGCGAGGGCTATGGCGAGGGGGCCATCCAGATCCTGGAGGGCCTGGAGGCGGTGCGCAAGCGCCCGGGCATGTACATCGGCGATACGTCCGACGGCACCGGCCTGCACCACCTGGTGTTCGAGGTGGTGGACAACTCCATCGACGAGGCGCTGGCCGGCCACTGCGACGACATCGTGGTGACGATCCACACCGACAACTCCATCAGCGTGGTGGACAACGGCCGCGGCATTCCCACCGGTGTGAAGATGGACGACAAGCACGAGCCCAAGCGCTCGGCCGCCGAGATCGCGCTGACCGAACTGCACGCGGGCGGCAAGTTCAACCAGAACAGCTACAAGGTGTCGGGCGGCCTGCACGGCGTGGGCGTGAGCTGCGTGAACGCGCTCTCGCAGTGGCTGCGCCTGACGGTGCGCCGCGAGGGCAAGGTGCACCAGATCGAGTTCGCACGCGGCTTCGTGCAGAACCGCCTGCTGGAAACCACGCCCGAGGGCATCGAGATCTCTCCGCTGCGCGTGACCGGCCCGACCGAGAAGCGCGGCACCGAGGTGCATTTCCTGCCCGACTACGAGATCTTCCGCGAGAACGCCGACTTCCACTACGAGATCCTGTCCAAGCGGCTGCGCGAACTGAGCTTCCTCAACAACGGTGTGCGCATCCGCCTCAAGGACGAGCGCAGCGGCAAGGAGGACGACTTTTCCGGCGCCGGTGGCGTCAAGGGCTTCGTTGATTTCATCAACAAGGGCAAGACCGTCCTGCACCCCAATGTGTTCCACGCGCTGGGCGACCGCCAGAGCGACCAGGGCACCAACATCGGCGTGGAAGTGGCCATGCAGTGGAACAGCGGCTACAACGAGCAGGTGCTGTGCTTCACCAACAACATCCCGCAGCGCGACGGTGGTACCCACCTCACCGGCCTGCGCGCGGCCATGACGCGCGTCATCAACAAGTACATCGAAGAGAACGAGCTGGCCAAGAAGGCCAAGGTCGAAGTCACTGGCGACGACATGCGCGAGGGCCTGTGCTGCGTGCTCAGCGTGAAGGTGCCCGAACCCAAGTTCAGCAGCCAGACCAAGGACAAGCTGGTCTCCAGCGAAGTGCGCGGCCCGGTGGAAGACGTGGTCGCCCGCCTGCTCACCGACTACCTGCAGGAACGCCCGAACGACGCCAAGATCATCTGCGGCAAGATCGTCGAGGCCGCGCGTGCCCGCGAAGCCGCGCGCAAGGCGCGCGAGATGACGCGCCGCAAGGGCGTGCTCGACGGCATGGGCCTGCCCGGCAAGCTGGCCGACTGCCAGGAGAAAGACCCCGCGCTGTGCGAGATCTACATCGTGGAGGGCGACTCCGCCGGGGGCAGCGCCAAACAGGGCCGCGACCGCAAGTTCCAGGCGATCCTGCCGCTGCGCGGCAAGATCCTCAACGTGGAGAAGGCGCGCTACGAGAAGCTGCTGACCTCCAACGAAATCCTCACCCTCATCACCGCGCTGGGCACCGGCATCGGCAAGGCCGGTGGTGAAGGCGGCAATGGCAACGGCGGTGCGGATGACTTCAACGTCGCCAAGCTGCGCTACCACCGCATCATCATCATGACCGACGCCGACGTGGACGGCGCCCACATCCGCACCCTGCTGCTGACCTTCTTCTACCGCCAGATGCCCGAGCTGGTGGAGCGCGGGCACATCTACATCGCGCAGCCGCCGCTGTACAAGGTCAAGGCCGGCAAGGAAGAGCTCTACCTCAAGGACGGCCCGGCGCTGGACGGCTTCCTGCTGCGCGTCGCGCTCAAGGACGCCTCCGTCTCCACCGGCGGCCCGGCGCCGTCCGTCCTCGCGGGCGACTCACTGGCCGACCTCGCGCGCAAGCACCAGGTGGCCGAGAGCGTGATCGCGCGCCTCTCCAGCTTCATGGACGCCGAAGCCCTGCGCGCCATCGCCGACGGCGTTTCGCTCAACCTGGACAGCGTGGCCGAAGCCGAAACCAGCGCCGTCGCCCTGCAGGCCAAGCTGCGCGAACTCACCACCACCGGCGTGCCCGCCGAAGTGGCGGCCGAATTTGACGAACGCAGCGACAAGCCCATCCTGCGCATCAGCCGCCGACACCACGGCAACATCAAGAGCAGCGTGCTCACGCAGGACTTCGTGCACGGCGCCGACTACGCCGCCCTCGCCACCGCCGCCGACACCTTCCGCGGCCTGCTCGGTGAAGGCGCCAAGGTCATGCGCGGCGAAGGCGACAAGCAGAAGGAAGAACGCGTCACCGACTTCCGCCAGGCCATGCGCTGGCTCATCAGCGAAGCCGAACGCACCACCAGCCGCCAGCGCTACAAAGGCCTGGGCGAAATGAACCCCGAGCAACTCTGGGAAACCACCATGGACCCCAACGTGCGCCGCCTGCTCAAGGTACAGATCGACGACGCCATCGAAGCCGACCGCGTGTTCACCATGCTGATGGGCGATGAAGTGGAACCACGGCGCGACTTCATCGAGACGAATGCGCTGCGGGCGGGGAATATTGATGTGTGAGGTTTGCTGTAGGTGACCCCATAAGCTGAGAAATTGAGGCCCATAAGTTGAGAAACCTATGGGGCTCGACTTGTCAGTTGATGTCCCTCCCGCCCAGGTGCATGAGGCGGGCCCGCTAGCCCCACCAATAGCCGACAGACTAAGTCGGCTATTTTTTGAGCTTGCATTTTATCCGTAGCACGCTACAGTTCCCATCCACGTCCTATTTTGAAATGTCATGACCTACGGCAATCAACATTATCTGGCCAAACGCCAGCTCAAGGCGCAACTTTCGCGTCATGCAGACATGCGTGCCCAGCAACGTGGCATTGACCAGAATTCGGTCCGGCTGGTGTTGGCGTATGGCGAGCGCGAGTTTGACGGACACGGCGGTCAGCGCTACCTCATGACGGAAAAAGCCATGGCCTCACTCAGACGTGCGGTCGGCAAGACACCGCAAGTTGAAGCCCTCGCCGGGGTCTACGCCGTCGTGAGCACGGAGGACCCGACCGTTATCACCCTTGGCCACCGCTTTGCTTGAAACTCATAAGAACATGACCAAAGAAGACACGCCTGTAGCCCGGGCCTATAGAGCACTTACCGACTTGGCGCGAGCCGAGGGTCGAAGCGAATCAAGATTCTTCGCCCTGACCTGGCTGGCCGCTGGACGCATGGTGGCAACAGGAACCGCCCCGAAAAATACGACCGTTGACCAACTTGCAAAGTCGGAAGCCTGGGGACACCTGGTCGAATCTGGCTTTCCATCGGGGGCACTCGACGTGGTGCCCATGAACCGGTCAAGCACCACTGCTCAAGAGTTGAAGTTGCGCGCCCTGGCCGCCTCAACTGTTGCTGAGCTCCATCGAGAACTTGGCACGTACCCTTGGGACGTCTTGCCGAGTCTGGTCGCGCACAGTGGACGCAAAGAGTTCGACGGGGTGGACATGCTGCTCGAACCCGAACTGGTTGCGCTGCTGCTGGACCTTGTGGGTGAGCCCGATGGCAGTGAGCTCTGGATTCCTTTTGACTTTTCCGGGCAGCTCACTATCGAAGCTCTGCGCCGGGGCTGGCGGGTGCAAGCGGCATCTCCCATGTCTGTCTTGTCAGTGATGGCCCAACTTTTGATGACCATCGAGTTTGGACACCCCAACGACCACAAGGTGCGCAGGGAGGTCGACCGTGATGTGGCGGGTCGGCCGGTGGGCAAGGCCAACTACGCGCTTGTCAAGCCTCCCTTTGGCTTGTCAGTCAAAGGGAGTCGACTGAGCATGTGGGACACCAGTGGTGGTCTGAGTCTCGACCAGTACGCCCGCAGCGAGTCATGGGCCATCCACGAATTCATGAACCGGACCAACAGGCGGGCTGTGTTCGTCGCGCCTCAGGGGGTTCTGTTTGCCAAAGGGCAAGAACAACGCCTGCGGGAGTACCTGCTGAATCGGGGAGGCGAATGCACCGAGCTTGAGTCCGTGATTGCTCTCCCGTCAGGCGTTTTCAGTGCAGCAACCATCGCCGGAGCGGTCTTGGTCCTCAATCCTGGTGGACACACAGACGCAATCCGCATGGTGGACCTGGGTAGCGGTCGTCGTTCTCTCCTGGAGGCGGGGCAAATGGTCGCTGCGGGTCGGGACCTTGCCTTGGGCCGGACCGAAACCGACAAAGCCTGTTATGTGAGCCGAGCGGAAATTGAGCAGAACGAATACAGCTTTGCACCCTCGCGGTATCTGCGTCGGGTGACAGACCTGGGCGCCACAGCCAAGCCGTTGGGTGACATCTGTACTGCCTTGCGCCCACCAACGACCGTCAAGGAGTCAACCCCTTATGAAGTGGCCGAGGTGGGGCTGCAAGACCTGACTCAATGGCGACCGTTGACCGAGTGCATCGATAAGACCGTTTACCTCAAAGGAGCTTCCTTAGACAGTGCCCGTCTCCAGCCAGGCGACATTGTGATAACCATCAAGGGAACCGTGGGCAAAGCGGCGCTCATGGGTGAAGCAGTGCTTCAGCGGCCCACAGTGGTCTCTCAAAGTTGTCTGGCGCTCAGAGTGACGTCTGAGAAGGTCAATGCACAGTACTTGTTGATGTACCTGAGGTCTCCGCATGGACAGGCGCAACTGGAAGGATTGCAGGTGGGCGCCGGCGTGAAACACATCAGTCCAAGCACACTGCTCAACATCTTTCAAGTTCCGGTTCCAACAGTTGATGAACAGTACGCCGCTTGCATGGATTTCGAGAGGCTGTGCTTCCTCGAACAAGAAGTCGAACAACTGCAGCACGAAATTAGCAAAGTCGCCAGCCAGCGCTGGCCCGCGCAAGCGCTGTAAAGACGCCACTGAGCAAAACAACACAATAAGAGAACCATGGCCAATCAACTGAC
>NZ_JAHCKL010000038.1 GCF_026125785.1 Hydrogenophaga sp. | reverse complement strand
CGCCTGAACACCGAGCCGTCCCGGCACTGGCGCGCCCGTGCGCCGGCCCCATGTCCACCCGTCCAACCACAAGGAGTCCGATCCCATGCCCACCTACCACATCGAGATGATGGAAGGCCGTACCGTCGAGCAGAAGAAGAAGCTGGTGCAGGAGATCACCCGCATCACGGTCGAGGTGCTGGGCGGCTCGCCCGAGTCGGTCGACATCCTGATCACCGACGTCAAGCGCGAGAACTGGGCCACCGGCGGGAAGTTGTGGTCTGAACCGCGTAGCTGATCCGATGCGCGCGGAGCGCCGCGCCCCGGATCCCGCCCGCGCGCGCCCGCGTCGCACCGTGCCCGGACCGGCACGCCTGCCGGGCTTGCCGTCATGAGTCGCGCCAGCACCCTGCCCGAGCTGCGCGAGCGCTACGGCGCGCGTTATCGCTGGCTGTTGCTGCTGGCCGTCATGACCGGCTCGGTCGCGGCCATCATGTCCTCGACCATCATCAACGTGGCCATCCCCGACCTGAGCCACCACTTCGCGCTCGGCCAGGAGCGCGCGCAATGGGTGTCCTCCGGCTTCATGGCCGCCATGACGGTCTCCATGCTCACCACGCCGTGGCTGCTCTCGCGCTACGGCTACCGCCGCACCTACGCCGGCTGCATGTGGCTGCTGCTGGTCGGCGGCGTGGTGGGCGGCCTGGCCAACCACTACCCGCTGGTGCTGGCCGCGCGCGTGGCCGAAGGCCTGGCCGCCGGCGTGGTGCAACCCATCCCCGCCATCATCATCCTGCGCGCCTTCGAATCCAACGAGCAGGGCCGCGCCAGCGGCATCTTCGGCATGGGCGTGGTGCTGGCACCGGCCCTGGGCCCCAGCATCGGCGGCCTGCTGGTGGACGCCTTCGGCTGGCGCTCGATCTTCTTCATGGTGGTCCCGTTCTGCCTGGTCTCACTCTGGCTGGCGCAGCGCCTGGTGCCCACCACCGCGCCCGGCGGGGTGGCCGCCAACCCCACCGGCGCGGCGCTGGACTGGCGCGGCCTGCTGCTGGCCACCGCCGGCACCCTGTGCCTGCTCAACGGCCTGGTGGAACTGCATGGCGGCACGGCGCTGGCGGCCGGCTCGCTGCTGGGCGTGGCCACCCTGCTGCTGCTGGTGTTCATCTGGCTGCAGCGCCGCACCCTCAAGGCGCGGCGCCACCGGCCCGGCGTCGATCCGCTGATGAACCTCTCGCTGTTCACCGACCGGCGCTTCGCCATGGGCAGCATCGTCGCCTTCATCTACGGCATCGCGCTGTTCGGCTCCACTTACCTGCTGCCGGTCTACATGCAGATGGGCCTGGGGCTCTCGCCGTCCTATGTGGGCACCATCCTGCTGCCCGCCGGCCTGGTGCTGGCCGGTGCCATCGCGCTGGTGGGCCGCATGGCCGACCGCCACCCCACGCACGTGCTGGTCACCATCGGGCTGGTGCTGCTGTCCGCCTCGTTCGCCCTCATGGTCACGGTGGACCCGAGCCGGCCGGCGCAGATCATCCCGCTGCTGGTCATCTGGGCGGTGCTGGGCCGCATCGGCCTGGGCTTCATCCTGCCCTCGCTCAACATCGGCGCCATGCGCGGGCTGGAGCGCGTGCACATCCCGCAGGGCGTGAGCGTCATCAACTTCCTGCGCATGCTCGGCGGCTCGGCCGGTGTGAGCCTGTGCGGCATCGTGCTCGAATGGCGGCTGGCCGCGCACGGCGCCCAACTGGGCGGCGCCAACAACACCGCCAGCACCGCCGCCTTCGAGGAAACCTTCCTCATGCTCGCGGCCGTCAGCGCGCTGGCCATCGTCGCCGCGCTGCGGCTGCGGGCCGCACCCCATGTGCCACACGCCAGCGCCTGACGCGGGGCACCGCCGTCAAGGCGGGTGGTGCGGCCTCGCCCGCCGTCAGTAGGCGCGGCGCGGCGCGCCGAAGCGGCCACCGCCACCACCGCTGCCCTGGCGGTTTTCAGGCGGGCGCGCCACGTTCACGGTGATGGCCCGGCCCTGCACGCTCACGCCGTGCAGGCCTTCGATGGCGGCCTGCGCCTCGGCCTCGGAGCCCATCTCGACAAAGCCAAAACCCTTGGAGCGGCCACTGTCGCGGTCCATCACGACCTTGGCGGACTGCACCGCGCCGTAGGCCGAGAAATTGTGCGAGAGCGCGCTGTCGTCGACGGTGTAAGGCAGGTTGCCCACGTAAAGCTTGTTGTTCATGGAACGGTTTTCTTTCATCAAAGAGACCCTTGCGGCGCGCGATGGCAAGCCATCCTGATCGAGGTCTCGGTTCAAGGGTGATCAACGGGACTTGCGTCGCGCCGGAAAACGAATCAGGCCAAGGCCTGTGGTGAAGCCAGGCCGCGGCCGACCTGGGCGGCATGGACCAGGGCCTCCTGGCGGGAATCAAAGCGCGGCAGCAACCGGAACACGCGGTCGCGCGTGCCGACGCCGTTGCCGCTGCGCAGAGAGATGCTGGCCAGGTAGTCGCCTGTCTCGGTGCGCCGGCTCAGCGGTGAGACAAGGTACTTGCCCACGGTGAAAGGTTGTTCGAATGTGATGATGGACATGGTGTTGGCGCTGCCTTCCCGCGGGCAGCGCGCCATGAAAAAGGGCACGCGCGGACCGTCGATGGGCCGGGTGCATCTGCACGCGGGCAGATCGGGAGCGCCCTGCAAACAGGGCTGGGGGTGAAGCTCGCCAAGGGGGGAGTTTGATCACCAGCGGGGCCGGGGGTTTGGCCAACTGGCTGGCGGGGCGGTGTTGAGGAAACCGCGGACCGTGTCAGACAACGAAAGCTGCAGCGGCGAGCAAGATGCAACTTGTCGGGGGATTCTACCAGCCAAGCCCCCCCAGGCGCCGGAACCCCGCGCGAACGGAGAGAATGCGTGCAGGCCACCACCTCATGCCCACCACATGTGCCAACTGCTCGGACTCAACTGCGCCACGCCCACCGACGCCACCTTCAGCTTCACCGGCTTCTGCCAGCGCGGCGGCAAGACCGACCACCATGCCGACGGCTGGGGGATCGCCTTCTTCGAGGGCAAGGGCCTGCGCCTGTTCGTCGACCACCAGAGCGCGGCCGACTCGCCCATGGCCGCGTTCCTGCAGGGCTACCCGCTCAAGAGCCGCAACATCATTGCCCACGTGCGCAAGGCCACCATCGGCGAGGTCTCGCTGGAAAACGCCCACCCCTTCGTGCGCGAACTCTGGGGACGGCAATGGGTGTTCGCCCACAACGGCGACCTCAAGGACTACTTTCCGCCGCTGCACAGCCACTTCCGCCCGGTGGGCACCACCGACAGCGAGCGCGCCTTCTGCTGGCTGATGCAGGAGCTGCACAAGTCCCACGCCGCGCTGCCCGACGTGGCCGAACTCACGCTCACCCTGCGCGAGCTGGTGCCGCAGGTGCGCCGCTTCGGCACCTTCAACTTTCTGCTCTCCAACGGCGAGGCGCTCTGGGCGCACTGCAGCACCAAGCTGCACTGGCTGGTGCGCCAGCACCCGTTCGCGCCCGCGACGCTGATGGACCAGGACTGGACCGTGAACTTCGCCGACCTCAACCAGCCCGGCGACCGCGCCGCGGTGGTGGTGACCACGCCACTGACCCGCAACGAGCAGTGGACCGCCTTCGAACCCAACGAGCTCAAGGTCTTCGTCGACGGCCTGCCCCTGGCCGCCTGAACCCTGAGGGATGTCCCGGGTGCCACCGGGACGGCAGGCAGGGCCTACTATGATGGGTTCCAGCCGCAACGGCGCCCGCCACCGGGCACCGGAGCGCCTGACTTCCGCTTTCTGAAACGACAGGAGACACCACCATGCAAAGACGCCATTTCGTCGCCAGCGGCATTGCCGCCGCCGCCTTGCCCAAGCTCGTGTTCGCGCAGGCGCTGGAGAAGCCCAAGGTCACCATCGCCGTGGGTGGCAAGAACCTCTTCTACTACCTGCCCCTGACCATCGCCGAGCAACTCGGCTACTTCAAGGCCGAGGGCCTGGACGCCACCATCGTGGACTTCGCCGGCGGCTCGCGCGCGCTGCAGGCCGTGGTGGGCGGCAGCGCCGACGTGGTCTCCGGCGCCTTCGAGCACACGGTCAACATGCAGTTCAAGGGCCAGCCCATGCGCGCCTTTGTGCTGCAGGGCGCCGCGCCCCAGATCGTGCTGGGCGTCAACCCCAAGACCATGGCCAACTTCAAGACCGTGGCCGACCTCAAGGGCAAGAAGATCGGTGTGACCGCGCCGGGCAGTTCCACCAACGTGCTGGTCAACTTCGTGCTGGCCAAGGCCGGCCTCAAGCCCAGCGACGTGAGCATCGTCGGCGTGGGCGCGAGCAACGGCGCCGTGGCCGCTATGCGCGCCGGCCAGATCGACGCCATCAGCAACCTCGACCCCGTCATCACGCTGCTGCAACGCTCGGGCGACCTCAAGATCGTCTCCGACACGCGCATCGTCAGCGAGGCCGAGAAGGTCTTCGGCGGCCCCATGCCCGCCGGCTGCCTCTACTGCCCGCAACCCTTCATCGACAAGAACCCCAACACCGTGCAGGCCCTGGCCAACGCCATGGTGCGCGCCAACAAGTGGATCCAGGCCGCCGGCCCGGGCGACATCATCAAGGTGGTGCCCGAGAGCTACCTGCTGGGCGACCGCGCCGTCTACATCGACGGCTTCCTCGCCGCGCAGAAGGCCCTTTCGCCCGACGGCAGCTTCCCCGCCAAGGGCGCCGACACCGCCTTCAAGGCCCTGGCCAGCGTGGACGCCGAGATCGCCAAGGCCAAGCTGGACCTCAACGCGGTCTACACGAACAGCTTCGTGCAGAAGGCCAACGCCAAGTACCCGAAGGGATGAGATGAGCGCAGCAGCAACAGCAGCCGCAGCCGCAGCCGCGATTGACCTGCAGGGCGTGGCCTGCACCTTCGTGAGCAAGGACGCCCCCGGCCAGCGCTACACCGCGGTCGAGGGCGTGAACCTCACGGTGGGCGCGGGGGAGTTCGTCAGCGTGGTCGGGCCCACCGGCTGCGGCAAGAGCACGCTGCTCAACGTCGCGGCCGGGCTGCTGGAGCCCAGCAAGGGCAGCGTGCGCATCTTCGGCGAGCCGCTCAACGGCATCAACGCCCGCGCCGGCTACATGTTCCAGGCCGAAAGCCTCATGCCCTGGCGCACCGGCATCGAGAACGTGATGGCCGGCCTGCAGTTCCGCGGCGTGAGCGAGCGCGAGGCGCGCGCCCAGGCCGGCGACTGGCTGCGCCGCGTGGGCCTGGGCGGCTTTGGCGACCGCTACCCGCACCAGATGAGCGGCGGCATGCGCAAACGCACCTCGCTCGCCCAGACCCTGGTGCTCGACCCCGACATCATCCTCATGGACGAACCCTTCTCCGCGCTGGACATACAGACCCGCCAGCTCATGGAGAACGAGGTGCTGGAGCTGTGGGCGAGCAAGAAGAAAGGGGTGCTGTTCATCACCCACGACCTCGACGAAGCCATCGCCATGAGCGACCGCGTCGTCATCATGTCCGCTGGCCCCGCCAGCCACATCATTGGCGAGTTCGCCATCGACATTCCCCGCCCACGCGACGTGGCCGAAGTCAAGACCACGCCCCGCTTCCTCGAACTGCACGCCGCCATCTGGGCCGTGCTGCGCGACGAAGTGCTCAAGGGCTACCAGCAGCAGTTGCAGAAAGCAGCCTGATTCAGCGCATGTGGAAACTCATCAAGCCCCGCCCGGGCAACCTCCGGATCTGGCAGCTCAGCCTGCTCGTGCTGATCTTCGTGTTCTGGCACGTCATGACCAAGCCGGGCCTGGTGCCCACCTTCATGTTCGACAACGACCGCCAGGCGGCGTTCTTCTTCGGTGAACCGCTGAAGATCTTCCAGCGCGTGTGGGCCTGGTTCGTCACCGACGCCGACATCTACGTCCACCTCTGGATCACGCTGGCCGAAACCCTGATGGCCTTCGGCATCGGCGCGGTGGCCGGCCTGGGCGGCGGCCTGTGGCTCGCGCTCTCGCCCATGGCCTCGGCCATCCTGGAGCCCTACATCAAGGCGCTCAACTCCATGCCCCGCATCATCCTCGCGCCCATCTTCGCGGTGTGGTTCGGCCTGGGCATGGGCTCCAAGGTGGCGCTGGGCGTCACGCTGGTGTTCTTCATCGTCTTCTTCAACGTCTACCAGGGCGTCAAGGAAGTCAGCCCCGTGGTGCTGGCCAACGCCCGCATGCTCGGCGCCAGCCAGAAACAACTGCTGCGCCACGTCTACCTGCCCAGCGCCACCAGCTGGGTGTTCAGCTCCCTGCACACCAGCGTGGGCCTGGCCTTCGTGGGCGCCGTGGTCGGCGAATACCTCGGCTCCAGCCAGGGCGTGGGCTACCTCATCCTGCAGGCCGAAGGCCAGTTCGACATCAACACCGTGATGGCCGGCATCCTCGTGCTCACCGCATTCGCCCTCGTGCTCGACGCACTGGTGGGCCGCATCGAGAAGCGGCTGATGAAGTGGCAGCCCAAGGCCGGCGAGACGGAGAAGCTCTGAGCAGGGGAACACAGGTAGGAAGAAGCACTGCCCATGGCCACACCGCACCGCATCTTCTCCATGCCTTTCGCCAAGGTCTACCCGCTGTATGTGCAGAAGGCCGAGCGCAAGCAGCGCAGCCGGGCCGAGGTGGACGAGGTCATCCGCTGGCTCACCGGCTACGACCAGGCCGGCCTGCAACGGCAGATCGACCTGGGCCACGACTTTGACACCTTCTTCGCCCAGGCCCCGGCCCTGCACCCGAACACCGCGCTCATCACAGGCGTGGTCTGCGGCGTGCGCGTGGAGAACGTGGAAGACCCGCTGATGCAAAAGATCCGCTGGCTGGACAAGCTGGTGGACGAACTGGCCAAGGGCAAGAAGATGGAGAGCATCCTGCGGGCCTGACCCGACCGTCCTCCCACCCCGGCAGGTCAGCCTGGCGCTTCGTGAGACGGCGCGGCGTCCAGGAAACAGAACACGTCACACGCCGCCACGAACACCGCCGCCGTCTCACGCTGGCCAAAGCCGTACACACGCAGCCCCGCTTCCTGGATGCGGCCGGCCAGGCCGGTGAAATCGCTGTCGGACGAGACAAGGCAGAACGCGTCCACGCAGCGCGCGTGCAGCAGCTCCATCGCATCCATCACCAGCGTGATGTCCGCCGCGTTCTTGCTGCTGCGCTTGTGGTGGAACTGCTGGCAGGGCCGGATGGCATGCACCTGGAGGACCTTCTTCCAGGGCGTGAGCTGCGTGGTGGTCCAGTCGCCATACGCCCGGCGCACCGTGGGCCGGCCATAACGGACCGCACGCGCCATCACCTGCTCCATCTGCGCGGCGCGCGCATTCTCGGCATCGATCAACACCGCCAGCCTCGGCGGCTCCTGCAGCAACGTGGCGGTGGTGATGGCTGCTGCTGTTGCAGCCCGCGCTGTTCTTGACGGCATGTGGTGTGTGCCCCCTGTCTGGTGATCGCTGCCACCGCCACCCTCTTGTGAAGGGTGGCGGTGGCCCGGACAAGTTGGCGTACCGTGCACTGTTGCCAAGACGGCGAGACTTTCGTCTCCCTGCCCGGGCCACCAAAAACAGGATGGCCAGACAAGCAGAAAGCCGCAAGGTCTGCGAACAAACAAACGTTGCGGCTCAACGCAACAATGCGCGGGACGCCAATCCCGGTCGTACTTTTGTACGACGGAAGCAGTATAGAGGACGGACAGGGTGCGTTTTGCAGCGTCACGGCTGCATCGCCCTGCAAAGATCTGCTTGGCAGCGGCAAGCGTCCTTCGCGCTGCGTCGATCAACGGCAGCTACTAGGTGGTTCGCTGCCTTTGGGGTTCTAGATGGCGCTGTGGCTTCAGATGCAGCGATGAGGTCAGTCGCCTCTGCGAGCCGATCTCACACAAGCTCGTACCGAGCGGTTCTTGGGATCCCTTGCCCTCCCTGCCAAAATGTACGCCACAGGGGGTCACACAATCATGAAGGTCGTCCAGCTCAGCATCACGAACTTCCGCAGCATCAAATCTGCGGACCTGCAGTTCGACGGCCACACGCTGCTAGTGGGCCCGAACAACGTCGGCAAGAGCACGATCTTTGAGGCTCTCGACCTCGTGCTCGGACCGGACCGAATCTCACGATTTCCGCCGGTCGAGGAATTCGACTTCCACAACGCCAACTACCTCCAACGACCTGCTGAGGAAGGCGGTGAGCCGACGCCGATTCCCATCCGGATCGCAGTAGTCCTTGTCGACATCAATGCCGAAGTCGAGAACCGTTGCGGCCAGCACCTGGAGTTCTGGAACACCGTTGAGCGTCGCGTGCTCGGCCCTGGCGAGGTGGCCGAGGCCAACCCGCCATTGGTCGTCAGCTGTCTTCGCCTGGAGACCCTAGCCAAGTACGACCCAGAGGAAGACGAGTTCGAGGCGCAAACCTACTTCACCCACAGCCCAAACGCCGAACCCGATGAGCTGGATCGGGTTGGCAAGGACATCAAGCGCCTGTTCGGCTTCCTCTACCTCCGCGCTGTTCGAACCGGGTCGCGGGCCCTCAGCCTGGAGCGTGGCTCCCTTCTGGATGTCATCCTTCGGCTCAGAGGCACCCGTGCTGGGTTGTGGGAGAAGGCGATCGAGCGCCTGCGTGGACTGG
>NZ_JAHCKL010000037.1 GCF_026125785.1 Hydrogenophaga sp. | reverse complement strand
AGTTCCCTCCAAGGGGTACAAGCCAGTAGGGGTATAGCTCAATTGGCAGAGCGTCGGTCTCCAAAACCGAAGGTTGTAGGTTCGATTCCTACTGCCCCTGCCACCCAACAGGATCTGTTCAGGCGCTGAACCCTTCCTGTTCCGAGGTGTCACAAGCCCACCGAAGTCGCGAAGACCTCTGGTGGGCTTGCGTGTCTCAAGCTTGGGGGCTTTCCCGGCTGCGGCGCGCATTTTGAAAAGTATTGTCTGGATCGTCATGGCCACTTCCGAAGTTCAAACCGTCCACTCCGGCGCCGACAAGGCCAAGCTGGCGGTGGCTGTCGCGCTGCTGCTGGCTTCGTTCGTGGCGTTCTACCTGCTGTCGGCTCAGGGCTCGCTCGCCCAGTGGGGTGTCTTGATCGTCGGCCTGGCGGCTGCGATCGGGGTCTTTGCGGTTTCGGAGTCCGGCAAGCAATTGCTGGCCTTCGGTCGCGATGCCTGGCGTGAAGTCAAGAAGGTGGTCTGGCCGGCCCGCAAGGAGGCCATCCAGATGACGGCTTACGTGTTTGCGTTCGTGTTCGTGATGGCCCTGTTTCTGTGGCTCACCGACAAGACCGTCGAATGGGTGTTCTACGACCTGATCCTGGGCTGGAGGAAATGATGAGTGAGCAGAACAGTCCCTTGACCGCCGCCGAAGGCATGCGCTGGTATGTCGTGCATGCCTACTCCGGCATGGAGAAGGCCGCGGAGCGCAACATCATCGAGCGCATCAACCGCGCGGGCATGCAGGACAAATTCGGCCGGATCCTGGTCCCCACCGAAGAGGTGGTGGAGATGAAGAACGGTCAGAAGCGCACGACCGAGCGCAAGTTCTTCCCTGGCTACGTGCTGGTGGAAATGGTGATGGACGACGACACCTGGCACCTGGTGAAGCACACCAACAAGGTGACGGGCTTTGTTGGTGGTGCCAAGAACCGCCCGGCGCCGATCTCCGAGGAAGACGTCCAGAAGATCGTCAACCAGATGCAGGAAGGCACGGACAAACCGCGCCACAAGGTCGAGTTCGTCGTGGGCGAATACGTCCGCGTCAAGGAAGGCCCGTTCACGGACTTCAACGGCACGGTCGAGGAAGTCAACTACGAAAAGAACAAGATGCGTGTGTCGGTGACCATCTTCGGTCGCGCCACGCCCGTCGAGCTCGAGTTCAGCCAGGTCGAGAAGACCTGAGGTTTTTTCGTGGTGCAGACGGGTCGGCCCGACGTCTGCGCCATCTGATCTTTTCCGGGCCCCCAACCGCGAGGAGGTTGTCTGTCATGGCAACCGTTTGCACTCGCAGGAGCTGAAATATGGCGAAGAAAATCGTCGGCTTCATCAAGCTGCAGGTGCCAGCTGGTAAGGCCAACCCCTCTCCCCCGATCGGTCCGGCGCTGGGTCAGCGCGGCCTGAACATCATGGAGTTCTGCAAGGCGTTCAACGCCCAGACCCAGGGCGTGGAGCCCGGTCTGCCGCTGCCCGTGGTGATCACGGCCTTCGCGGACAAGAGCTTCACCTTCATCATCAAGACGCCGCCGGCGACCACCCTGATCAAGAAGGCGATCAAGCTGGACAAGGGTTCCCCGGTGCCCAACAAGAACAAGGTCGGCAAGATCACGCGTGCACAGCTCGAAGAGATCGCCAAGACCAAGATGAAGGACATGACCGCTGCCGATGTGGACGCCGCCGTGCGCACCATCGCCGGTTCGGCCCGCTCGATGGGCGTGATTGTGGAGGGCGTGTAAATGGCCAAGCTGACCAGGAAACAGAAGGCGTTCGAGGGCAAGGTCGACAGCACCAAGCTGTACGCCCTGGGCGAAGCCCTGGCGATCGTCAAGGAATGCGCCAGCGCCAAGTTTGACGAGTCCATCGACGTGGCGGTTCAGCTCGGCGTGGACGCCAAGAAGTCCGATCAGGTGGTGCGTGGCGCCGTCGTGATGCCCAACGGCACCGGCAAGACCAAGCGCGTGGCCGTGTTCGCCCAAGGCGCCAAGGCCGAAGAAGCCAAGGCCGCCGGCGCCGATATCGTCGGCATGGACGACCTGGCTGCGGACATCAAGGCGGGCAACATGAACTTCGACGTGGTCATCGCCTCGCCGGACGCCATGCGCATCGTCGGTACCCTGGGTCAGGTGCTCGGTCCCCGTGGCCTGATGCCCAACCCCAAGGTCGGCACCGTCACGCCCGACGTGGCCACCGCGGTGAAGAACGCCAAGGCAGGTCAGGTGCAGTTCCGCGTGGACAAGGCTGGCATCGTGCACGGCACCATCGGCCGCCGTTCGTTCGATGCCGAGAAGCTCCAGGGCAACCTGGTGGCGCTGCTCGACGCGCTGACCAAGGCCAAGCCGGCGACCAGCAAGGGTGTGTACCTGCGCAAGGTGGCGGTGTCGTCGACCATGGGGGTTGGCGTTCGCGTGGACATGCAATCCATCTCGGCGTGATCGCCTGGATGGGCTGAAAAGAGGAATTCGGGCGGTTCGCCGCCTGGGTGTGGTGGGCCCGAGAGTCGGCTGTTCCAGCCGGCTCAAGGGGCCATCCGAGACCGTTGGCGCCGATCTGCCCTGCGAAGGGCAGAAACGGCTTAATAGTGACAAGCCAACGCAGATGGCGATCCCGCTGCAGATGGAATCCGTTCCAAAACAGTTGGTCGCTGCAATGAGGCGTGTCCCAGGCCCCAGGGCCGAAGACACATTTAAGGAGTAGACCTTGAGTCTGAATCGCAGTGAGAAAGAAGCGGTCATTTCCGAAGTGACCAGCCTCGCCGCTCAAGCTCAAACGCTCGTGATGGCGGAATACCGTGGCATCACGGTCGCGAACATGGACAAACTGCGCGTGACAGCCCGCAGCAATGGCGTGAACCTGAGTGTGTTGAAGAACACCCTGGCCCGCCGTGCGGTGGCTGGCAGCCCGTTCGAAGTGGCCGCCGACCAGATGACCGGTCCGCTGATCTATGGCTTCTCCGTCGACGCCGTGGCCGCCGCGAAAGTGGTGGCCGATTTCGCGAAGACCGACGACAAGTTGGTCATCCGCGCTGGCGTGTACGGCGGAAAGGTCCTGGACGTCGAGGGCGTGAAGCAGCTTGCCAACATCCCTTCCAAGGAAGTGTTGCTGGCCCAGCTGTGTGGCTTGCTGAAGTCGCCGATCTCGCGCACAGCCGTGGTGCTGGGCGCGCTGGCGGCCAAGAAGGGCGAAGGCGCTGCCGCTCCGGCAGCCGAAGCTGCCGCGGCCTGATCGGCGCGGCGAGTTTGTTCAAACCAATTGTTAGGAAATCAAAATGGCATTCGATAAAGACGCATTTCTGACCGCGCTGGACAGCATGACGGTCATGGAACTCAACGACCTGGTGAAAGCCATCGAAGAGAAGTTTGGTGTGAGCGCTGCCGCCATGGCCGCTCCGGCCGCCGGTGGTGCTGGCGGTGGTGCCGCTGCCGCTGCCGAAGAGAAGACCGAATTCAACGTGGTCCTCTCCGAAGCCGGCGCCAACAAGGTGGCGGTCATCAAGGCCGTGCGCGAGATCACCGGCCTGGGCCTCAAGGAAGCCAAGGACCTGGTGGACGGCGCGCCCAAGAACGTCAAGGAAGGCATTGCCAAGGCCGACGCCGAAGCCGCCGTCAAGAAGCTGGTGGAAGCCGGCGCCAAGGCCGAACTCAAGTAAGACGGCCTTGTTCCGAGGCTGGAGTGTCCTGCAAGGGCCTCCAGCCTTTGACGCTTTCAGAGCGCACCCAAAAATCGGCCCTCCGGTCCCGCAGAACCGGCTGCCAGGCGATTTTTGAGTGTCTTCTGATCCCGACTGCAGAAGACCACTTGGTTCGGGCCCGCGTGCAACGCGCGGGCCGTCCGCCAACGGCAAGTAGTGGCTTGCCGCCAAGTCTGCCGCCCGCGCCGGCAAGACAGTCGCCGAAGACCTCAAGCCCGGAGATCTCATGGCCTCAGCATCGAAATACTCATACACCGAACGCAAGCGCATCCGCAAGAGCTTCGGCACCCGCGAAAACGTTCTGACGATTCCCTACCTGCTGCAGATGCAGAAGGACGCTTACACCGCGTTCCTGCAGGCGGACGTGCCCCCGCGCAAGCGCACCAACGAAGGCCTGCAGGCCGCGTTCGAGGCGGCCTTCCCCATCGTCTCCCACAACGGCTTCGTGGAGATGAAGTTCGTCGAATACAACCTGGCCAAGCCCGCCTTCGACGTGCGCGAATGCCAGACCCGCGGCCTGACCTTTGCCTCGGCGGTGCGTGCACGCGTGCAACTCATCATCTACGACCGTGAGTCCTCGACCTCGCAGTCCAAGGTGGTCAAGGAGGTGAAGGAGCAGGAGGTGTACATGGGCGAGGTGCCCCTGATGACCGACAAGGGCTCGTTCATCATCAACGGTACCGAACGCGTGATCGTGTCGCAGTTGCACCGCTCGCCGGGTGTGTTCTTCGAGCACGACAAGGGCAAGACGCACAGCTCGGGCAAGCTGCTGTTCTCCGCCCGCATCATTCCCTACCGCGGCTCCTGGCTCGACTTCGAGTTCGATCCCAAGGACGTGCTGTTCTTCCGCGTCGACCGCCGCCGCAAGATGCCGGTGACCATCCTGCTCAAGGCCATTGGCCTGACGCCGGAAACCATCCTGGCCAACTTCTTCGTCAACGACCACTTCCGCCTGATGGACAGTGGCGCGCAGATGGCCTTCGTGGCCGAGCGCCTGCGCGGCGAAGTGGCCCGTTTCGACATCACCGACAAGAGCGGCAAGGTCGTGGTGGCCAAGGACAAGCGCATCACCGCGCGCCACACCCGTGAGCTGGAGCAGTCCGGCACCACGCACATCAGCGTGCCCGAGGACTTCCTGATCGGTCGCGTGGTGGCCCGCAACATCGTCGATGCCGACACCGGCGAGATCATCGCCAAGGCCAACGAAGAGCTGACCGAAGCCCTGCTCAAGAAACTGCGCACCGCTGGCGTGCAGGACCTGCAGTGCCTCTACACCAACGAACTGGACCAGGGCGCTTACATCTCGCAGACCCTGCGCATCGACGAAACCGCCGACGAGTTCGCCGCCCGCGTGGCCATCTACCGCATGATGCGCCCCGGCGAGCCGCCGACCGAAGACGCCGTGCAGGCCCTGTTCCACCGCCTGTTCTACAACCCGGACACGTACGACCTGTCGCGCGTGGGTCGCATGAAGTTCAACGCCCGCGTGGGCCGCGATGAATCCACCGGCCCCATGGTGCTGTCGAACGACGACATCCTGGCCGTCGTGAAGATCCTGGTGGATCTGCGCAATGGCCGTGGCGAGGTGGACGACATCGACCACCTGGGCAACCGCCGCGTGCGCTGCGTGGGTGAACTCGCCGAGAACCAGTACCGCACCGGTCTGGCGCGGATCGAGAAAGCCGTGAAGGAGCGTCTGGGCCAGGCCGAGCAAGAGCCTCTGATGCCGCACGACCTGATCAACTCCAAGCCGATCTCCGCGGCCTTGAAGGAGTTCTTCGGCGCGTCGCAGCTCTCGCAGTTCATGGACCAGACCAACCCGCTGGCGGAAATCACGCACAAGCGCCGCGTCTCGGCCCTGGGCCCGGGCGGTCTGACCCGCGAGCGTGCCGGCTTCGAGGTGCGCGACGTGCACGTGACCCACTATGGCCGCGTCTGCCCGATCGAAACGCCTGAAGGTCCGAACATCGGTCTGATCAACTCGCTGGCGCTGTACGCACGCCTCAACGAGTACGGTTTCATCGAGACGCCCTACCGCCGCGTGGTCGATGGCAAGGTGACGAACCAGATCGACTACCTGTCGGCCATCGAGGAAGGCAAGTACGTCATTGCCCAGGCCAACGCGGCGCTCGACGCCGAAGGCCGCCTGACCGGTGACCTCATCTCCGCCCGCGAGAAGGGTGAATCCATCCTGACCCCCGCCGACACCATCCAGTACATGGACGTGTCGCCCGCGCAGATCGTCTCGGTGGCGGCTTCGCTCGTGCCCTTCCTGGAGCACGATGACGCCAACCGCGCGCTCATGGGTGCCAACATGTCGCGCCAGGCCGTGCCTGTGCTGCGTCCTGAGAAGCCGCTGGTGGGTACCGGCATCGAGCGCGTTGCCGCGATCGACTCCGGCACCGTGGTCACCGCCAAGCGCGGCGGCGTGGTCGATTACGTGGACGCGACCCGCATCGTGATCCGCGTGAACGACGACGAAGCCGTGGCGGGCGAAGTGGGTGTGGACATCTACAACCTCATCAAGTACCAGCGTTCCAACCAGAACACCAACATCCACCAGCGCCCCATCGTCAAGAAGGGCGACAAGCTGGCGGCTGGTGACGTGATCGCCGACGGCGCCTCCACCGACCTGGGCGAGATCTCGATCGGCCAGAACATGCTGATCGCGTTCATGCCCTGGAACGGCTACAACTTCGAAGACTCGATCCTGATCAGCGAACGCGTGGTGGCCGACGACCGCTACACCTCGATCCACATCGAGGAGCTCGTGGTGATGGCGCGCGACACGAAGCTGGGCGCGGAAGAAATCACCCGCGACATTCCCAACCTGGCCGAGCAGCAGCTCAACCGCCTGGACGACTCCGGCATCATCTACGTGGGTGCCGAAGTGCAACCCGGCGACGTGCTGGTGGGCAAGGTCACGCCCAAGGGCGAGACCACGCTGACGCCGGAAGAGAAGCTGCTGCGCGCGATCTTCGGCGAGAAGGCTTCCGACGTGAAGGACACTTCGCTGCGCGTGGACCAGGGTTCGCAGGGCACCGTCATCGACGTGCAGGTCTTCACCCGCGAAGGCATTCAGCGCGACAAGCGCGCCCAGCAGATCATCGACGATGAACTCAAGCGCTTCCGCCTGGACCTCAACGACCAGCTCCGCATCGTCGAGGCCGACGCCTTCGACCGTATCGAGAAGCTGCTGACCGGCAAGGTCGCCAATGGCGGCCCCAAGAAGCTGGCCAAGGGCACCACCATCGACAAGGCCTACCTGGACGAAGTCGAGAAGTACCACTGGTTCGACATCCGTCCGGCCGACGACAACGTCGCCGCCCAACTGGAGTCCATCAAGAACTCCATGGAGCAGACCCGCCACAGCTTCGACCTCGCGTTCGAAGAGAAGCGCAAGAAGCTCACCCAGGGCGACGAGCTGCCTGCTGGCGTGCTCAAGATGGTCAAGGTCTACCTGGCCGTCAAGCGCCGCCTGCAGCCCGGTGACAAGATGGCAGGCCGTCACGGCAACAAGGGCGTGGTCTCCAAGATCGTGCCCGTGGAAGACATGCCGCACATGGCCGACGGCACGCCAGCCGACATCGTGCTCAACCCGCTGGGCGTGCCTTCGCGCATGAACGTGGGGCAGGTGCTCGAGGTCCACCTGGGCTGGGCCGCCAAGGGCCTGGGCCAGCGCATCGGCGATATGCTGCAGGCCGAGGCCAAGGTGGCCGAGCTGCGCAAGTTCCTGGAAGGGATCTACAACCAGGTCGGCAAAAAGGAGGCCCTGGGTCACCTGAGCGATGCCGACGTGCTGGAGATGGCTGAGAACCTGCAGTCCGGCGTGCCCTTCGCCACGCCGGTGTTCGATGGTGCTTCGGAAGACGAGATCCGCGCCATGCTCAAGCTGGCCTATCCGGACGACATCGCCCAGCTCAAAGGTCTGACCGAGTCGCGCACGCAAGCACAGCTTTACGACGGCCGCACCGGCGACCCGTTCGAGCGCAAGACCACCGTGGGCTACATGCACTTCCTCAAGCTGCACCATCTGGTCGACGACAAGATGCACGCCCGTTCCACTGGCCCGTACTCGCTCGTGACCCAGCAGCCGCTGGGCGGCAAGGCGCAGTTCGGTGGTCAGCGCTTCGGGGAGATGGAAGTGTGGGCGCTGGAGGCCTATGGCGCTTCGTACATCCTGCAGGAAATGCTCACCGTCAAGTCCGACGACGTGCAAGGCCGCACCAAGGTGTACGAGTCCATCGTCAAGGGCGAGCACACGATCGACGCCGGCATGCCCGAGTCGTTCAACGTGCTGGTCAAGGAAATCCGCTCGCTGGGTATCGACATCGAATTGGAACGCGGATGACCCCCTGCGCCGCTCCGCGGCTTCCCCCTGAAAGGGGGACAACACCTGCGGCCTGGCAAAGCCAGTTCCGCGGTGTTCTGGGTCAAGCCCTTCGTTCCTGATTCTTTGTCTTAGTTTTTAAGGAAATTCACATGAAATCCTTGCTCGACCTGTTCAAGCAGTTCACGCCCGACGAGCATTTCGATGCCATCCGCATCGGTCTGGCTTCGCCGGAAAAAATCCGCTCGTGGTCTTTCGGTGAAGTCAAGAAGCCCGAGACCATCAACTACCGCACCTTCAAGCCTGAGCGCGACGGTCTGTTCTGCGCCAAGATCTTCGGTCCCATCAAGGACTACGAGTGCCTTTGCGGCAAGTACAAGCGCCTCAAGCACCGCGGCGTGATCTGCGAGAAGTGCGGCGTTGAAGTCACCCAGACCAAGGTGCGCCGCGAGCGCATGGGCCACATCGACCTGGCCGCGCCCTGCGCCCACATCTGGTTCCTGAAGTCGCTGCCCTCCCGCCTGGGCCTGATCCTGGACATGACGCTGCGCGATATCGAGCGCGTGCTGTACTTCGAAGCCTACGTGGTGGTGGACCCCGGCATGACGCCGCTGAAGAAGTTCAGCATCATGAGCGAGGACGACTTCGATGCCAAGCGCAAGGAATTCGGCGACGAATTCGTGGCCAAGATGGGCGCCGAAGGCATCAAGGAACTGCTGCAGAACATCGACCTCGACATCGAGATCGAGAAGCTGCGCAACGACCTGACCGGCTCCGAACTGAAGATCAAGAAGAACGCCAAGCGCCTGAAGGTGCTGGAAGCCTTCAAGAAGTCCGGTATCAAGCCCGAATGGATGGTGCTGGACGTGCTGCCCGTGCTGCCGCCGGACCTGCGTCCGCTGGTGCCGCTGGATGGCGGCCGCTTCGCGACCTCGGACCTGAACGACCTGTACCGCCGCGTCATCAACCGCAACAGCCGTCTGCGTCGCCTGCTGGAACTGAAGGCGCCGGAGATCATCGCGCGCAACGAGAAGCGCATGCTCCAGGAAGCCGTGGACAGCCTGCTGGACAACGG
>NZ_JAHCKL010000036.1 GCF_026125785.1 Hydrogenophaga sp. | reverse complement strand
ACGAGTGGGCGAAGAACATCAAAGGCAACAACTTCGCGGTGATCGGCGCCGACTACGTCTGGGGCCGCGACTCGGGCGGCTCGTTCAAGAAGGCCGCGGAGACGCTGGGCAAGAAGGTGCCGCTGTCGCTCTATGTACCGCTGGGCACCAAGGACTATGCGCCCTACATCGCGCAGCTCAAGGCCGCCAACGTGGACGCCATCTGGATGGCGATTCCGGGCCGCGATGCGATCGCCTTCGTCAAGCAGGCGACCGATTTCGACCTGCTGCCCAAGACGCCTCTGATCGGCCACGCCCTGCTCTCGAACTTCATCATCAACGGCACCGGCAAGGCCCTGGACGGCACACCGGGCAACCTGGGTTACGCACCGGACATCGACAGCCCGCGCAACAAGGCGTTCGTGGCGGCCTGGCAGGCCAAGTTCAACCGCCCGCCAACCGACACCGAGGGCCAGGCCTACAACGGCGCCCAGGTCATGTTCGAAGGTGTGAAGCTGGCCAAGAGCGTCAAGCCCGAGGACGTGAGCAAGGCCCTGCGCGGCGCGCAGCTCGACACGGTCTATGGCAGCGTGACCATGCGCGCCGCCG
Organism: Hydrogenophaga sp.; assembly: GCF_026125785.1. Lineage (GTDB taxonomy): Bacteria > Pseudomonadota > Gammaproteobacteria > Burkholderiales > Burkholderiaceae_C > Hydrogenophaga. Next base: position 11,040 of record NZ_JAHCKL010000036.1, on the reverse strand, counting down.
ACAACCAGCTCGTGCTGCCCAACTATGTGGGCCGCGCCAAGCTGGTCAACGGCCAGATGCGCTCGGTGATCGAGCAGACCTTCCCGGCCTCGCTGACGCCGCCGCCCTCCCCGCTCTGCAAGATGTGATGAAACCGGCGGGGAACCACCGGGTTCCCCGCCACCACAACCGATTCCTCCGGACAACATGAAACAAGCTCCTGCCTCTCTGAAGCGCGAGTCGGCCGACGTGGTCGTGGTCGGCGGTGGTGGCTCCGGCATGGCCGCGGCCATCGCAGCCGCCGAAGCCGGCGCCAAGGTCATCCTGCTCGAAAAGAACCCGCACCTGGGCGGTACCACGCGCCTGTCGGTCGGCTCCATCACCGCCACCGGCACCCGCTTTCAGAAAGCCAAGGGCATACACGACACGCCCGACGAGCACTACGAGGACATGTCCCTGTTCCTCTCGCCCGAGCTGCAACAGAAGGAGAACCTGGAGCTGCGCCGGGTGCTGGTCGACCACGTGCCCGAGACGCTGGAGTGGCTCATCCGCATCGGCCTGTGCTTCTACGGCCCCATGCCCGAGCCTCCGCACCAGAAGCCGCGCATGCACAACGTGCTGCCCAATTCGCGCGCCTACGCCTACTACCTGGAAAAAGAGTGCCGGCGCCTGGGCGTGGACATCCGCCTGAACGCGCGCGCGCAGCGCCTGGTCATGAACGGTGACGCCGTGGCCGGCATCGTGGCCGACGCGGGCCAGGGCCCGGTCGAGTTTCGCGCGCGCGGCGGCGTGATCCTGGCCAGCGGCGACTTCAGCGCTGGCACCGAACTCAAGAAAACCAACGTGCCCCACGTGGCGCACGTGGACGCCATCAACCCCGCCAGCACCGGGGATGGCCACGTCATCGCGCAGCAGGTGGGCGGCTGGATCCGCAACCCCGAGGTGATGTGGGGACCGAGCATGCGCTTCAAGGCGCCGCCGGTGGAAACGCTGCTTCGCCGCCTGCCGCCTTCGCGCTGGATCACCAAGCCCATGCAGTTCGCCCTGATGAACCTGCCGCTGTGGATGTTCCGCCCCTTCGTCACGCGCTTCATGACCGCCTCGCTCGCGCCCGAGCCCTCGTTGCTGCGCGCCGGCGCGATCCTGGTGAACCGGCGCGGCGAGCGTTTCGCCGACGAGCTTGCGCGCCCGGAGCTGGAAGTCCCCAAGCAGCCGGACAAGGAAGCCTTCCTGGTGTTCGACGGCGCGGTGGGCGAACGCTTCCAGCGCTGGCCGGACTTTGTCTCCACGGCGCCGGGCGTGGCCTACGCCTACCTCAAGGACTACCAGCGCACCCGCCCGGACCTCTACCACGAAGCGCCCACGCTGGACGCGCTGGCACGCCAGATGGGTGTGCCCGCCGAGGCGCTGCGCAAAGCGGTGGACGGCCACAACGAAAGCCTGCCCGGCGGTGACACACGCCAGCCGATCCGCCAGGGCCCGTTCTATGCTCTCGGCCCTGTGATGAGCTGGATCGTCTTCACCGAAGGCGGCCTGGCCGTGACTGCACGCCACGAGGTCACCACGCCCGATGGCCGCCAGATTCCGGGCTTGTTCGCGGCCGGCTCCGCCGGCCAGGGCGGCACCATCCTGGCCGGCCACGGCCACCACATCGGCTGGGCCATGACCTCGGGACGGCGCGCGGGGCGCTTCGCCGCCGAGCGCGCAAGGACCGCCTGAACACGCGTCCCGATACCCTTTCCTTTTCACCCACGCCATGTCTTCCGATTTCACACCTCCCACCTACCCTGTCGTGCAGTTCCTCGTGGCGCACGGCAAGCGACTGTCCTACGCCATCAGCCTGCTGGTGCTGCTGGGCACCTGCGGCCTGGGCCTGGCCAACGGCACGCTGTGGCTGCTGCCCGCCGGCCTGGTGGCCTCGGGCCTGCTGCTGGGCCTGCTGCTGAGCTATGTCGAGGTCCTGCACATCATTGCCGACACCCTGATTCCCAAGTACTGAGCAGCGGCGCCACCATGAGCACATCCTCCACCGACGTGATCGTGATCGGCGCCGGGCTCGCCGGGCTGGCCTGCGCCAACAAGGTCGCCGAAGCCGGCTTGCGCGTCACCGTGCTCGAACAGAGCAGCGATGAAGCCTATCTCTGCAACAGCCGCTACACCGGTGGCCTGTTCCACATCGCCATGGACGACATGGCCGGCGAACCCGACTGGGTGCGCGCCAACCTGGAACGCACCACCCGCGGCACCACCGACCCGGCGCTGGCCGAGGCGCTGACGCAGAACGCGCGGCGCACGCTGCGCTGGCTCTCTTCCCTCGGCGTGCGCTTCATCAAGGCCGGACCGGACGGCCTGCGCCGCAACGCACTCTCGCCACCGGGCGTGCGGCAGACCGGCCTGAACTGGCGCGGCCGCAGCGGCGACGTGATGCTGCGCACCCTGGGCGATCGCCTGCGCGAGCGGGGCGGCGAACTGCGGCGCGGCGTCACCGCACAGTCGCTGCAGATGGAGGGCGGTCGCTGCACGGGTGTTCTGGCACGCACCGCCAGCGGCGATGCCGTGTCGCTGCAGGCCCGCGCGGTGCTGATCGCCGACGGCGGCTTCCAGGCCAATCCCGAACTCGTCGGCCGCTACATCTGCCGCCGCCCCGAGCGGCTGCTGCAGCGCAATGCCGGTTCCGGCCAGGGCGCCGGTCTGCGGATGGCCGAGGCCGCGGGCGCGTTGCTGGTTGGCATGGACCGCTTCTACGGCCATCTGCAGCACCGCCGCGCCATGACCGAACAGGACCTCTGGCCCTACCCGGTCGTGGACTCGCTGGCCACCGCCGCGCTGGTGGTGGATGCCTCGGCACGCCGCTTCTGCGACGAAGGGCTGGGCGGCGTCTACGTGACCAACGCGGTCGCCCAGTTGGACGATCCCCTGTCGGCGGTCATCGTGTTCGACGACGCCATCTGGAACGGGCCGGGGCGTGACTGGTTGCTGCCCGCCAACCCGTACCTGCTGAGCGCCGGGGGACATCTGGTGAGTGCCGACACCCTGCCGGAACTGGCCACCCGCCTGAACCTGGACCCGGCCGCGCTGCAGGACACGGTGGCGCGCTACAACCGCCTGGCCGACGGCGAGGCCGGCGCACAGGCCGATCAGCCGCCGCGCAGCACGGCGCCCTACAAGGCCTGGCCGGTCCGCCAGGGCCCCTTCCACGCGGTGGAGATCTGCGCCGGCATCACCTACACCATGGGCGGCATCGCCACCGATGCCGCCGGCCGTGTGCTGGACACGCAGCGCCAGCCTATCGACGGCCTGTTCGCAGCGGGCGCCTGCACCGGTGGCCTGGAAGGCGGTGGCGAAGCGGCCGGCTATTCGGGCGGGCTGTCCAAGTCCAGCGTCTTTGGCATGCTCGCGGGTGAAGCCATTGCGCAGCGGCTGAAGGCCGCCTGAAACCCTTTGAGAGGACGAGAACAGATGACGAACTGGGACGAAGAAGCCGACCTGGTGGTGCTCGGTGCTGGCGCGGCCGGCATGACCACCGCCCTGGTCACGGCCATCGAAGGCCTCCAGCCGCTGGTGATCGAAAAGTCCGCGCAGGTGGGCGGCACGGCCGCCACCTCGGCCGGCACGATCTGGATACCCGGCAACCGCCAGAGCCTGGAGGCGGGCTACGACGACACCGCCGCGGCCGCCGCGCGCTACCTGGATGCGCTGATCGGCGCACCCGACAGCCAGCATCTGCGCAGCGCCTACTTCACCAGCGGCCCGGAAGCCGTGGACTACCTGCGCAGCAAGAGCGCGGTGCAGTTCGTCCCCAGCGGCAAGCACCCCGACTACCGCGACATGGACGGCGCTGCGGTGACAGGCCGCGCCCTCAGCCCGGCCCTGTTCGATGGCCGCCTGCTGGGCCGCGATTTCGAGCGCGTGCGCCCGCCCATTCCGGAGTTCCTGGTGCTGGGCGGCATGATGGCCGGCAAGGACGACATCCCCCGCCTGGTCAACCGCTTCAAGTCGGTCGGCAACTTCGTCTACGCGGGCAAGCTCTTCGCGCGGTACGTCATGGACCGCCTGCGCTACTCGCGCGGCACGCGGCTGGTGATGGGCAATGCGCTTGTCGCACGGCTCTTCTACAGCCTGCGCCAGCGGCAGGTGCCGGTGCGTTTCGAGACCGTGGTGCAGGACCTGGTGCGCGAACAGGGCCGGGTGGTCGGCGTGGTGGTGCAGCAGGCCGGCGGCCAGACGCGGCGCATCCGCGCGCGACGCGGCGTCGTCATCGCCACCGGCGGCTACGGCCACCACAAGCGCCTGCGCCAGCAGTTCATGCCGCGCCCCACGCCGCCCTACACCGTGGCCTGCCCCAGCAACACCGGCGACGGTATTGAACTGGGCTTGCGCTCGGGCGGCACCGTGGCCCCCGAGACCCAGGGCCCGGGCGCGTTCTGGACGCCGGTGTCGGTGACGCGCCGCGCGGGCGGCACGGACGGCGTGTTTCCCCACCTCTCCCTGGACCGCGCCAAGCCCGGGCTGATCGCCGTCAACGGGGCCGGCCGGCGCTTCGTCAACGAGGCCGACTCCTACCACGACTTCGTCATGGGCATGTACGCCTCGCACAAGACGGCGCCCACGCTGCCGGCCTACCTGATCTGCGAGACCTCTTTCGTCGCGCGCTACGGGCTGGGCAACGTCTACCCTGGCACCACCGACCTGAGCCGCGTCGAGCGCGAGGGCTACCTCGTCACCGCCCCGACGCTGGACGCGCTGGCGGGCAAGGTCGGCCTGCCGCCCGCTGCGCTGGCGGCCACCGTGCGCCGCTACAACGAGATGGCCAGCGCCGGCAAGGACCTGGATTTCGGCAAAGGCGAGACCGAGCTCAACCGCTTCAATGGCGACCCGGCCCAGAAGCCCAACCCCTGCCTGCGCCCGATCGGCAGCGGCCCTTACGTGGCGCTGGCGGTCTGGCCGGCCGAGATCGGGACCAGCACCGGCCTGCAGGCCAACGCCGACGGCCAGGTGCTGGACGCGCAGGGCGCGCCTCTGCCCGGCCTGTACACATGCGGCAACGACATGGCCTCCATCATGATGGGCACCTACGCCGGCCCCGGCACCACGCTGGGGCCGGCCCTCACCTTCGGGTACCGTGTGGCCATGCACGCCGCCGGCAAGCCCCGCCCCGTGGCCTGACAAGACACCAACAGGAGACACACCCGTGGACAACGCTTACCTGCAACAGACCTTCGGCCTCGATGGCCGCACCGCCCTCATCACCGGCTCGGCGCGAGGCATTGGCTTCGCGATCGCCCGCGCGCTGGGCAAGGCGGGCGCGCGCGTCGTGATCAACGACCTGCGTCCGCAAGCCTGCGCCGAGGCCGTGGCCAGCCTGGGCCAGGAGGGCATAGAGGCGCGCGCCATCTGCTTCGACGTGTCCGACGAAGCCGCCGTGCAGGCGGGCGAACGCGAGCTGGCGCAGGCCGGCTGGCACGTCGACATCCTGATCAACAACGCCGGCAACCAGAACCGCAAGCCGCTGGTGGAGATGAGCAGCGCCGAGTGGCAGCAGATCATGTCGGTGCACGTCAACGGCACCTTCCACTGCACCCGCGCCTTCCTGCCCGGCATGGCCGCGCGCGGCTTCGGTCGCATCGTCAGCACAGCCTCCGTCTCCGGCCAGGCCACCATGCCGCTGATCGCCGCCTACTCCAGTGCCAAGGCGGCCATGGCCGCGTTCATGCGCGCGGTCGCCATCGAGCACGGCGCGCAAGGCATCACCGCCAACGCGATCGCGCCGGGCATCGTGCACACCGACTTCACCGTCGGCCTGCAGCAGCGCGAGGGCTTCGAGGACTACCTGCGCCAGGCCGTGCCGGCCGGACGCTGGGCCTACCCGGAGGACATCGCACCCACGGTGCTGTTCCTGGTCTCGCCCGCGGCCAGCTTCATCAACGGCCAGACCCTGGCCATCGACGGCGGCATGCTCGCGCGCCTCTGACGCGCGGGCGAAGTGCTCACAGGCGCACGGTGCCGCCGCTGCGCGCGGCCTCGTGCACGGCCAGCGTGACCTGCAGGGTGCGCAGGCCGTCCAGGCCGGAACACACCGGCGTCTCGCGCCCCTCGGCCACCGCGCGCAGGTGGCGCAACTGCTCCACGTACGGATCGCCCCGGTGCACTGGCGTGCGCTCCAGGGTCAGCGGCTCGTGCCAGCCGCGCTGCCCCCGGTACCGGGCGATCTGGAGCTGTGGCAGCGTGAGCGAGGCCTCGGTACCGGTGATGAAGATGGAATCCACATCCTGCTTGGCGTAGTGCGCGGCCTCGCCGGCGGCCAGGTCCCAGTTCCAGGGCGCCACGGCGGCATCGCTCACGGTCAGTGTGGCCAGCGCGCCGCTCTCGAAGCGCAGCAGAGCCGAAGCGGTGTCCTCCACCTCGAAGCCGCGCACGGCGTTCGAGGTCTGCGCCTGCACCGACACCACTTCACCGAGCAGGAAGCGCAGCAGATCGATGTCGTGGATCATGTTGATGAGCACCGGACCGCCACCCGCCTGGCGGCGCCAGGCCATCTCGAAGTAGCTGTCGGGCTTGAGCCAGGTGGCCATGGCGGTGGCGCTCACAGCGCGTCCCAGCAGGCCCTGCTGCAGCAGCGCGCGCGCCTGGCGCAGGATGGGGTTGTGGCGGCGCTGGTGGCCCACCATCAGCGGCACGCCCGCGGCTTCGGCGGCGTCCACCAGGCGCCGGGCATCGGCCACCGTGTCGGCAATCGGTTTTTCCACCAGCAGCGGAAGACCGCGCGCGATGCACGCCAGGCCAATGGGCGTGTGCGTCGCATTGGGCGTGGCCACGATGACGGCGCGGGCGGCCCCCTGCTCCAGCAAGGCCAGCGGGTCGGCACTCCAGGGAACGCCAGCGGCGGCGGCCAGGTCGCGCGCGGCATCCGAGGGGTCGGCAATGCCGGCCAGCGAAACGTCCGGGTGCGCGAGGATGCGTTCGATGTGCATGCGGCCTATGGCGCCCGCGCCCAATACGGCAACGGGCAGGCGCGCGGAAGAAGAAGATGGGTTCATGCAAAGACTCCGCAAAAGGGAAAAAAGAAGGCCGGGGCCGAACGGCCCTCAGCCCAGGTCGTAGATCAGGTCTTCGTGCACCGCCAGGCCATGGCAGCGCGCCACACCGGCCCAACGGTCCACGACGCCGCGCGGTGAGCCGGCGTCCGGCGCCGCGAGGGCGTCGCGCAGGGCTTGCACGCTGGCAAAGCGCATCTCCAGCACCGCGCCATAGGCCAGGGCCGCACCGCCACGCTCACCAGCGGCCATGCCGCGCGCGGCCCCGGGCAGCACCTCGTGCACGCTCAGGCCGCGCAGCGTGGACCACGGGCCCTCTGGCGCACCTGCCACCGAGCGCAGGGTCTCGCACGCTTCACGCCAGGCCAAGGCAAAGGCCTCGGGTGGCCGCGCCTCGTCCCGCATGAGCAGGGCCAGCCACTTCCAGGGAGCCGCGGCATCGTGCGGCTGCAGCACCTCGGTGCGGCAGTACAGCACCACGCAGCGCTCGACATCGAGAAAGAGCGATTCGTCCGGACGCACGTGGCGCAGGTAGCGCGGGTCTTCCTGCAAGCCGCGCTGCAGCACCTCTTCGCTGCGCGGCAGCATCTGCGCCACACCGTCGAAGGCCGCGCTCTCCACACCCTCCTCTCGCAGCACCCGGTTCTGCACGTAGCGCCGGTTGTACTCGGCGTGACCGCCCAGTTCGGTGAGCACGCGCACGTGGGTGCTGCGCCAATGTGCGGCAAACGCCGCAGGCGCCAGGTCCGCGCGGCGCCTGAGCAGCGAGAACTTGGTCAGGTTCACAGACCGCGTCCGCCCGAGAGGTCGTAGACCGCGCCGGTGGAAAAGGAACACTCTTCGGAACACAACCAGGTCACGAGCGCCGCCACCTCGTCGAGCGTGCCGGCCCGTCCCAGTGGAATGCGCGCCATCGCCGCCGCGTAGTACTCCGGCGTGAGCTGCTTGAGCATGTCGGTGGCGATCAGGGCCGGCGCCACCGCGTTGACCAGCACCCCGGTGCCCGCCAGGTCTTTGCCCATGGACTTGGTCAGGCCCACCAGTCCGGCCTTGGAAGCCGCGTAGGCGCCCAGGTTCTTCGGCCCCTCGTTGGCCGCGACGGAGGCGATGTTGACCACGCGGCCCCAGCCGCGCCGCATCAAGGTGGCGCAGGCCGCGCGGGTCACCAGGAAGGGCCCGCGCAGGTTCACCTGCATCACGCGGTCCCACTGCTCGGGCGAGGTCTCCCAGAACGGGCTGTTGGAACCGATGATGCCGGCCGCATTGACCACGATGTCGAGCCCATCGAAATGGGCCAGCAGCGCGGCCATCGCTTTCTGCACGGCGGCATCGTCGGTGACGTCGACGGCCTGCGCCTGCACCGCATCGCCGTGGGCTGCCTGCACGTCGGACAGCGCAGCGGCGTTGATGTCCCACACGGCCACCCGGGCCTGTTCCCGCACCAGGCGGTCCACCACCGCACGGCCCATGCCGGCGGCACCGCCCGTCACCAAAGCCACGCGGCCGCGAAAACGCGGAGCCACCGCTTCCATGCTGCTCATCCTCTTGTCTCCTCTTGAGATTGCCGAACCGAAGCCCGGAAATATGCCTCGCACACCCATGTCATTCCGAATGATCTTTTCATATCATCCATGCCCACCAAGCAATAACGACAAGGAGATGTCATGGCCATGGACTGGACCCACCGGCTGCGCCTGCGCAACCTGCAGATGCTGCTGAGCCTGGCGCAGACCGGCAACATGAGCCATTCGGCCGAAGCCATGCACACCACCCAGCCCGGCCTGTCGAAATGGCTCAAGGAACTGGAGGCCGATGTGGGCATGCCGCTGTTCGAGCGCCACGCGCGCGGCCTTCGGCCAACCGCCGAGGGCAAGGCTCTGCTGGCCCACGCGCGGCGCATTGAGGCGCACCTGGACAACGCGCGCGAGGACATGCTGCGCATGCGCGAAGGTGGCAGCGGGCTGGTGACCATCGGCTTTGCAGGCGCATCGTCGGTGGACACGGTGCCCATGGCGGTGCTGCGCATCCGCGAGAAACTGCCCACCGCCCACATCCGGCTGCTGGAGACCAAGCCGGAGCAGCTCATCGAGGCCTTGAGCACGGGCCTGATGGACATCGTGGTCGGCCCCTCGGAACTGGCCGCGCCCGATCCGCAGATCCGGGCCGAAGAGCTCTACGTCGAACCCATCCATCTGGTGGCGCGCACCGACCACCCGATCTTCAAGCTGGAACAGGTCGGCTGGCCCGACGTGCTGCGCTACCCCTGGGCGCTGTGGGCCAAGGGAACACCGGTGCGCACCGCTTTCGACAAGGCGCTGGTACTGGCCGGCCAGGCGCCGCCGCGCGCCTACGTGGAGTCCAATGCCGCCACGCTCACCACCACCCTGCTGCTCAACAGCGACATGATCGGCGTGACCTCGCGCCGCCCCGCGGGCCGCTACCGCCGCATGAACCTGCTGTCGGTGATTCCGCTGGACCTCGCGGTCGAAGGCTCCATCACCCTCTACTGGCGCGAAGACGCGGCCTACCGCCTGGCGGTGGCGACCGCGCTCGAAGGCATCCGCGAGGTGGTCCGTGCCTTCGCGGACGAGGACCTGCACGAGCTCACGCGCTGAGCACCTGGGGCGCGGCCCGCTTGCGTCCGCGCCACTGTTCTGGCATGGTGGTGTTTGCGTCAATATATTGACAAAATAATGCCACACCCCTCCGGACCTTCTCATCAAGAACCCATGGCGAATTACTCTGAAAACACGCAAATAGCCCGCCTCGAACTGGCCAACCGCCTGTTCTTCAGGCTGTACCAATGCGCCAATCTTTTGCATAAAACAGGAACACGTGCGGTGGAAAGCGAAGGCCTCACCACGCAGCAGTGGGCGGTGTTGGGCGCGCTGTCACGGCCTGAGGCCGAGAACGGCCTGAGCGTCAACGAACTCGCGCGCTACCTCATGGTGAGCCGGCAGAACCTCGCGGGGGTGCTCGGCCGGCTGGAACGCGATGGCCGTGTGCGCGTCGAACCCGATGAGCGCGACAGACGTTCGCGGCTCATCCGCATGACCGAGTCGGGCCGACACGTGTGGCTCAGGCAGGCCCTGCCCAAGATCCAGGCCTACTACGACCAGGCCCTGGACGATTTCTCGCTCGGCGACCTCACCCACACCGTGCACTACCTGCTCAAGCTGCTGGGCAACATGGAGCGGCTGGACCGCGGGCCGGAAGAAGGCGGCGAAGAGCGCGAGGAACCGGTCAACGGCTGAACACGCAACAGCAGAAAAAAGCCCGCCGGATCGTGCGACCCGGCGGGCTTTTTCACACCGTCATCACATTTTGCACAGCGGCGACGGGCCGGGCATCATGCTGGCCGGGAAGGTCTGCTCGATCACCGGGCGCAGCACGCCGTCGGCCACCTTGGCCGTCCCCACGAAGTTGGGCAGCACGAGCTGGTTGTCGGCCGCGCGCATGGTCACGTTGCCGTAGATGGAGTCGATCTGCGCGCCGCGCAGGGCCTTGCTCACATCCTCGGGCTTGACGCTCTTGGCCAGCTTCACGCCTTCGAACATGACCTGGGCACCGTTGTAGGCCTGGCCTTCGTTGTCGGTCGGCAGGCGGTTGAACTTGGCCTTCCAGGCCGCCACGAACGCCTTGTTGCGCGCGTTGTCGATGTCGGGCGTGTAGGTGATGGTGCCCTGCGTGCCCTCCAGCGCCTTGCCGGTGGCGTCGATCATGAAGTTGATCAGCAGCGAGTGGCCGATGATCTTGGTCTTCAGGCCGAACTCCTGTGCCTGCTTGACAAAGGCGATCGCGTCGCGGCCCACCTCGGCCACCCAGATGGCGTCCACGTCGGCGGCCTTGAGCTGCGCGATGTAGGGCGAGAAGTCCTTGGTGCCCAGCGGCGCCCAGAGCTGCAGCTTCACGTCCTTGCCCTGGGCCTTCACGGCCTTGGCGAAAGAGTCGGCCGAGTCGCGGCCCCAGACGTAGTCGGCGGCGATGGTGGCGTAGGTCTTGTCCTTGAAGGTCTTCGCCCACTCGC
>NZ_JAHCKL010000035.1 GCF_026125785.1 Hydrogenophaga sp. | reverse complement strand
AACAAGTCCGGGCAGTTGGCACACCGGCTGATGTACGTCGATCTGGTGATCCTGGATGAACTGGGCTACCTGCCGTTCACGCAGTCGGGCGGTGCGATGCTGTTCCACCTGCTCTCCAAGCTCTACGAGCGAACGAGCGTGGTGATCACCACCAACCTCACCTTCTCGGAATGGAGCAGCGTCTTCGGCGACGCCAAGATGACAACCGCCTTGCTCGACCGCCTCACGCACCACTGCCACATCGTGGAGACAGGCAATGAGAGCTGGCGATTCAAGCACTCCAGTGCCGCTGGCGCGGCACCGTCCAAGCCACGTGCAAAAGCTCAGAAAGGAGATCGAAAAGCAGCAGACCCGATAGACTTATCCACAACCGAGTAGCCAGAACATCCATCAACCCAGTGGCTCAGTATTCGACGTGATCACTGGCTCAGTTGTGCTGATGAATCAACAGGCACGTATCGTTTTTCCTAACAGCGCACCCGTCCTTGATGGACGGCTCCGAAGATACATCTCAAACAGTCCACAAACCGTCTACTAAAGCCATTTGAACCAGCGAAAGACCGCTACCAACCCAACACTCATTAGTAAGCAAAGACCTACCAACACCCAGAAGCCATTGGTGGCATCTGCGAACGGCAGTCCCAGAAGATTGGCGCCAAACAGGCCAGTGACAAAGTTCAAGGGCAAGAAGATTGTGGATACCACGGCAAAAACATAAGAGCTTTGATTCAGCTGTCGCTCCTGAATGCGGTTTGCCTGGTCACTGAGGATATCGATACGGTCACGCAAATTCTCCAGCGTTTCGAGCAACCGCAACAGCTGGTTCAGGTGCTCCTCCAGTCGGCCTCGGTGATTTATATTCAGCGGCGGGACGACGAGAGTTGTCAACGTTTGAAGAACGGCTCGCTGGGGGCCAAGATGACGAAGAAAGCCAGAGATCGCGGTCTGGGTATTGGCCATGCTCGGGCATGCCGCTTCCGTCTGGTGCTGAACCAGAAGGCCGCCGATCAGATCCACCCCATCCTCCAGCATCTCGACCTGCTCGGAAACTTCCGCGAGGTGCTCTTCGATGAGATCGCAAAGGAAGTCACCTGGCGTTGCAGGGCCGCGCCCCTGAGAGATGTCTTCTGCAAGTTCGAGGATGGGATCCACATCCTCCTCGCGGGTCGTGATAACCCGACGCTCATCAATCCAGATTCGCATGGACACCATGTCCTCTGGATGCCCCACTCCATCAGCTCTCAGATGCATCGCTTTGAGCAGAACCATCACACCCTGCCCGTGGACGCGCAACCGCGACCGGGTATCTTCAGAGACCATCGCTGCGGCGATCAGCTTGTCCAGGCCGGTCGCGCTCGAGAGAAAACCTTCCGTCTCGCGGTGGTGGATGCACATGTGCAACCACGACGCACCGCCGGTCATCTGGAGAAGATGGAGGAACCCAGGCGTACGCTCTGCTTCGATCATGGCTCTCAGCCCACGGTGGATTCAACGTCAAGGTTAACGGTATCTCCAACCCGTAGCACGCCACCTACGACGATCCGTGCCGTGGCGCCCCCGTGACCACGCAGCGCGGCGTAACCGCCTTCACCGAGCTCGTCCTCCATGCGTGAACAAGGAGGACATGGCCCCGTGATTTCAATGCGGACCGAACCGCCAATTCGCCAGACAAAGCGCTCTTCCCGGAAAGGTGAATGCATCGCGGCGATGTTGATCCCCGAGATCACGAGGTTGCGCCGCAAACGCTCCGGGGCAATTGGGGCTTGCCCCGTCCAGACCCCGAGCAAGCTGAGGTGCTCAGCCTGGATCAGACTCAGCTCGCGATGGCGTTGCGCATCCGACTGACGAAGCCGCAGGGAGCGGTGATCGCCAATCAGCCCGAGACCCGGTTCGGCCCTGGCCTCCTGCACGGACACAGCGTCCTTGAGGCGATCCGGGCGCAGAACGATGGCACCAAGTCGACCTGTGCCATGAAAGCGCCGGACCAAGTCGCGCAGCGTGCCGCCCATCGTTCAGACTCGAATGAGGTGCATCACAAGACTTCCTCTATGTGCAGTTCGCGTTGCCGGAAGCTGACAACATCACCGGCTCGGGCATCTGCGATCGCTGCGTAGATGGGCGCCTGGGTGGAAATTCCCATGTAGGTGTTGCCGTCGCACTGGAAGGCATCGCTAGCAACCGCAATCACGAACCAACGCCCGTCGATGCGAACCACGGCGCCTGTCTCCACCGAATCCCGGGGACCGAAATCGATCTGACGTAAGACTTCCAGGGCCTCCTGATGATCGTGAATGGGGCATTCGAACGCCTGCGCCAGAGCGGCATTGTTGACGGCCCGCGACGCCGCATCGCTTTCACTGGGTTCATCTCCGCGGCCCGCCGCACCAACCAGGTATTGTGCATAGGCCTGTTCAGCAAACCGCAGGCGCCCTTCGGCAAGGTCCAGCATGGTCTGGCGCAAATGGATCTTGTTGCTCATTCAGGCTCCTATGTCAGGTCGACGTTTGTTGCGTTGGGGTGAACGGTAGGCGGTGCCAGACTGTGAGGGCGTACCAGCCTCGGGGGTCGGTCAGGGTGCAGGTGTTGTCAAACCCGCTTTGGGCTGCGAGGTGTTCAATAGAAGCCATCGTGTACTTCTGAGATTGCTCCGTGTAGATGGTCTCGCCGGCAAGGAAAACGAAACCTCGGTCGAGGGTCTTGCTGTTGACCACCTGGTCCACCTGGCTAACCAGAAAGCTCCTGGCCACGTGTTCCAGCGGACAGTAGCTGGCGTAATGACGAAATTTCGCAAGATCGAAGTCCATGCCCAACTCGCGATTCAACCGTGTCAGCAGGTTCAGATTGAACGCAGCTGTCACGCCTTGAGAGTCGTCGTAAGCTGCGCGCAGCATGGCCGGGTCCTTGACCAGATCCAGACCAAGCAGCACAAGGTCACCCGGGCGCAAATTCGAATGCACTCGCTGCAGCAGCTTGACGGCACCGTGTTCGTCCAGGTTGCCCAGATTGCTGCCCAGTAACATTGCAACCTGGCGTCGCCCTTCGGCGACCTGAGGCCAGTGCTCGAAGTAGTCTCCCAGCACCGGCTCGATGGCCATGCGGGGGAGGTACGTGTCAAAGCGGCGGCTCAGATCCGCTAGTGCGCGTGCGGACACATCCATAGGCCTGTAAATGCAGTCCACGTCACGTTGTGCCAGTGCCTGGCACAACGACAGCGTTTTGGCCCCGTCGCCGCTGCCCAGTTCAATCAAATCGATCGGGCTGCACCGAGGGTCTATCCACCGGGAAAGTTCGTCCGCTCGTGAACGCAGGAGCTCGTGCTCAAGGCGTGTGAGGTAGTACTCTGGCAGCGCCATGATCTGCTGAAACAGGCGCGAGCCTTCGTCGTCGTAGAACCAAGCGGATGAGAGCGCCTTTTGTGGTCGCGTCAACCCTTGCAGAACATGCTCTGTCAGTCTGTCCCGATCAGTCATGCCGACTCCCGCGAGCGAACAGGACGAATCCCCGTGAACTGCCAACGCAACGGAGCGTGAAAGAAGTTCCGGTATGTCAGACGGGCGTGGCCCGGTGATGTGGCCCAGGATGCTCCGCGCAAGACCTGCTGGTTTACCATGAACTTCCCGTTGTATTCCCCCACCGCGCCCTCGCTGCGGGCAAAGCCAGGATAGGGCTGATAGGCACTGCGCGTCCATTCCCATCGACGTCCCCAGTCGAGCCGGCTTGCCGCTGCCTCCCACTCGAACTCGGTGGGCAATCGCCACCCCGCCCACTCGCAGAAGGCATGTGCCTCGTAGTAACTGACGTGGGAGACTGGCGCCTGGCTACTGAGAGGCGCCACACCCTGGAGCGTGTAGTGACTCCATCCGTGAGGCTGGGCTGGGTCGGGCAGCCAGTACATTGGCGCACGGTGTTCGAGCGTTTGCACCCAGTCCCAACCTTCTGCATGCCAGAGCGAATGGCGCTGATACCCTCCGTCGCGCATAAACTGAAGGTATTCATCATTGGTGACAAGCGCCACACGGATGTCTACCCCTTGAATGAGCGCCAAATGCGATGGCGACTCGTTATCGAAGGCGAACCCTGGCCCCTGGTGGCCGATGCGAATCGTCTGCCCGTCGACGCTCAGCCAATCGTTCAGGGGTGGGCAGGTGCCATCGTGTTCGGCCGTCACATCTTGCGGACCGATGCCCTGAGGGTCATACGCCGGATGCAATGGGTTGTGGCCAAGGATGTACTTGATGTCTGTGATCAGCAACTCCTGATGCTGTTGTTCATGCTGCATGCCCAGCTCTACCAAAGCCGCGACTGCGGGCTCCAGTGGTTCCTTCAGCAGACGATGCATGGACTCGTCCACATGCGCGCGGTATGCCATCACCTCAGCCACCGTCGGGCGACTCATGCTCCCTCGCCGAGGGCGTGCCAAGTGAGCGCCCTCAGATTCGTAGTAGCTGTTGAACAGGTAGCCATACAGAGGATGGAACAGTCGATAGCCCGGCTGTTGTAGCGCGAGAACAAAAGTCTCGAAGAACCACGTGGTGTGAGCCAAGTGCCACTTCGGTGGACTGACGTCGGAAACCGGTTGAGGGACATGGTCCTCGGCACTCAGAGGAGCACACAGCCGTTCGCTGCGTGAACGGACAGAGACGTATCGGGTCAGGAGAATTTCTTCAGGTGTCATGGCAAGTAAGAACAAAAAGTGCTTCAACTTCCGAAACGCTCAGTGCGGATGGAGACCTCTGGCACATTCAGCCCGGTGACCATATGAACGATGGACTCGACAAAGTCATTGCGCCCGCAGATAAAAACTTGTGCGGATTCGGTCGCCACATTGCCCAACTGCTGCAAAGCCCAGGCAACATCGGCTTCAACAATGCGGCCAACGTGGTCCTGCACACGCGGGGCACAGGTGTCCCGCGAGAGAGCTAGTCGGGTGCGAAACCGTGGAGTAAACGCTTCCCATCGCTGCAGGGTTGGCCAGAGCAACACTTCTTCCAGATGGCGTGCGGCAATCAACAACGTTGTATGCGCTAGGCTGTATGCACCCACGCGTTGCGCTGCCATGGACAAAAGGGGAACGACGCCAGATCCTCCCCCAATCAGCAAGGCTGGTCGTGTGTTCGACTCGTCAAGCACAAAATGTCCTCCAACTGGTCCGAGGATTTCAATCGTTTCGTCGTGCTGGGCCTCATCGTGAAACCAGGTGGATACTTCGCCATCGTCCAAACGCTCAATGCCCAGTTCATAGAGCCCAATACGTTGAGGAGGAGAGAGGAGTGAGTAGCTCCGTTGTGCCTGATAGCCGTCTTCTGCTGTCAGTCGGACATCCAAATGCTGGCCCGGCCTCGGGCGAACCCATCTGTCGGGACGCAGCACCACCCGCATGACGCGTGGAGTCAGTGCCTGCAACGCTTCGATGCGTGCGGACTGCCAGCTCAGCCGTTGCTGACCAACGGCCTCATCCATAGCGCTCTTCCTTGAAGGGGTCACCTCGCATGTGATAGCCCCGCAGTTCCCAGAACCCGGCCTCGTCGCGCTCGTTGAACTGCAGCGCATTGACCCACTTGGCCGACTTCCAGAAATAGAGATGCGGCACCAACAGGCGTGCCGGTCCCCCGTGCTCGGGCGCGAGCGGTCGGTCATCGTAGTGCGTTGCGATCATTGCGCGCCCTTGTGTCAGATCGGCCAACGGCACGTTGGTGGAGTAGCCGTCCTGGGAATGCGCCAGCACCCAAGGCGTGGGCGCTTCCAGTCCGGCTGCTTGCAACAAAGCGTCCAACGTCACACCGCGCCAGCGGGTGTCGAATTTCGACCAGGTGGTAACGCAATGGATATCGACCACCTGCTCGGTCTGGGGCAGGGCCTGGAATTCGCTCCAGGTCCAAACGCGAACCGGCCGCACACCGACCTTCAAGGTCAAGCGCCAATCGCCAAGCGCCAAGGCTTTTGGGGTGGGGCCCGCAGTCAGCACGGGAAAACCTTCCGTCAGGGACTGTCCTGGCGGAAGTCGACCGCCGTGGTTGTGGACATCGCGATTGCGGCCGCTGAATGAGCGGTTGATGGGCATGGTGTGGGTCCTCCGGCTCACCCAGAACTTGCGGTCAAGGGCTTGCGTCGATCAATGATGGTGGGCAGGAACTCGGTGACCGTCGGGTGAACGGGCAATGCATCCCGGACCAACTTCCAGGTGCCGCCACTGGCCATCACCAGACCGATCGCCTGAATGATCTCGTCCGACTGGATCCCGAGCATGGTCGCTCCGAGGAAATGACCACTGTCCTCATCGATGAGGAGCTTGATCTTGCCCACGGTTTCGCCTTCTTCCTTCGCGCGACTGACGTCCTTCATGGCGTGAACCGCCTGGGAAATGCGTCGCCCTTCGGTCACGAGTTTTCGCGCGTCGGCCTCATAAAGACCGACGTGGGCCAGCGGAGGATCGGTAAACATGGCATAAATGCCGACGCGCGCGGCGGCGCTGCGTTGCCCTCCGGCCAGGTTCTCCGCCACGATGTCCTGATCGTGGTAGCTGGTGTGGGTAAAGGCCCCGCGCTGATTGATGTCACCCAGCGCCCAGATGCCGGGAACCGCGGTTTCGAGCCGGTCGTTGGTGACCAGGTAGCCTCGCGCACTGACCTCCAGGCCCACCGTTTCCAGGCCCAGACAGTCGGTGTTCGGTATTCGCCCGGTGGCCACCAGCAGGTGGCTGCCATCCACGCTGCGGCCACCAGCCAACTGCACCCGCACGCCAGCGTCGTTGTCCGCCTTGCCGACCCGCTCAATGCGCACGCCGGTGTTCACTTCGATGCCTTCCGCTGTCAGCATTCCGGTCACAGCGGCTGCAATGTCCTCGTCCTCGCGGGCCGTGAGGCGGGGCCCTGTTTCCAGAATGGCAACCTCACTTCCCAGCCGCCGAAAGATCTGAGCCATCTCCAGGCTGATGTATCCACCGCCGATGATCACCAGCCTGGACGGTAATTCACGCAGCGCCAACAGCCGTTCGTTGTCCAGGAACGGCAGCTCGTCCAGCCCAGGCACCGGCGGAACAAAGGGACGTGTGCCGGTGTTCAGCACCACCTTGGGCGCCACCAGCTGATGCTCGCCGGCCAGCACCACGAACTGTTCGCCTTCACGGCCCGCCAGGCGACCGCGCGCCTTGATGATGGTGAGTCCTTCCAACTGGCCCAGCCAGGCCTGCAGGCCAGAGCGAGCCTCCTCCACCCGGCGTTGCATGCGCTCCATCGCTGCCCTGAAGTTGACCTGGACCGACCCGGTTTGCACACCGAATTCGCTGGCCCGGCGCGCCATGTGAGCCACACGAGCCGACTTGCGTAGGGTCTTGGTTGGGGTGCAGCCCCGATTGACACAGGTACCACCCAGGTCACGCTCCTCGATGAGCGCCACCTTCATACCCCGGGCAACGAGTGTCGCGCCCAGAAAGGGACCGGCCTGACCGGCTCCGATCACGATCGCGTCGAACCTCTGTTCCCCGCTCATGGCCGCACCTCGACACCGCGCCAGAACGCCACCCTGCCGGTCACCGCCTCCGCACCAGCCTTGGGCGACGGGTAGTACCACGCCGCGTCAGCGTTCACGTCTTCGCCGACCACGACGTCGTAGTAGCTGGCCCGCCCCTTCCATGGACAGGTGGTGTGCGTATCGCTTGGTTTGAAATGTTCCGGGCGCAACGCGTCGTGTGGGAAATAGGCGTTGCCTTCAACTTCCACGATGTCATCGCTCTCAGCGATGGTGGTGCCTTTCCAGATGGCTCTCATGCTCCGTCTCCTTCGTTTGTGTGTGGTTGGGATCAGTCCCGAATCAGTGTGGTGGTGATCACCGGATGGTTCTCCAGCGTTCGATGCACGGGGCAACGATCGGCGATGCGCAACAGGTCCTGTCGCTGGCTTTCACTCAACGGTCCGCTCAGCAGGAGCTGCCGCGTGACGTGGTCAACCTGTCCCGAGCGATCCCCGCACTCCTGGCAATCGGTCGCGTGCGCGCGCTCATGACGCAACCTGACCTGGACATCCTTGAGCGCATAGCCTTTTCGCTTGGCGTACTGGCGCAATGTCATGGACGTGCAGGCGCCCAGCGACATCAGCAGAAGTTCATAAGGATCGGGCCCGCGTTCGCCACCACCCACTTCCTTGGGCTCATCGGCGTCGAGGTGGTGCGGACCTGCTCGCATCGATCGCCAGAAGGCGTGATCGTGCTCCCCCACCCACACCTCGCCCGCACGAAGGTCCGACGGCGCATCGTTTCGCTCGGCTCGCATCGGCAGAAACCGCGAGGCCCAGGCGCCAATCAGGTCAGCCGCATACTGCGCATCGGCCGGGCGCGTGAGCAGATGGTCCGCATCGTCCAGGCTGATGAAACTCTTAGGATGTCTGGCCGCCTTGAACAGGTCCTGTGCCTCGCCGATGTCCACCACCGCGTCACTTGGCGCGTGCATAACCAGCAAGGCCGCGCGAAGCCCCTTGACCGGGTTCTCGTGGGCTTGGGCCTGGAGCTCTTCAATGAAGGCCGGCGCGATCCTGAACGCCCGGCCGCCCAGGTCGACCTGGATCTGCCCATCCTCTTCGGACTTGGTCGGACCGAAGTGACGAAGCACATGGTCGGCCGTCGCGGGTGCGCCCAGCGTGCAAACCGCCCGTATGCCGTCGAGGCGGGCAGCCGCCGCGATGGCCGCCGTCCCCCCCAGGCTGTGTCCGACCAACAGTGCAGGCATGCCGATCGTGCTCTGCATCCAGTGCACCGCCGCCACAATGTCCGCCACGCTGGACGAAAAGCCACCGCGCCCGAAGTCGCCTTCGCTCTCGCCCAGACCGGTGAAATCAAAGCGCAGCGTGGCGATGCCCTGCTGAGCCAGCGCCCGGCTGATGCGGGTCGCGGCGAGAGAGTTCTTTCCGCAGGTAAAGCAGTGGGCAAACACCGCCAGGGCTTGTAACGGTGCATGGTCCGGGCGTTCCAAGACACCCACCAGCAGACCCTGGCTGCTGCCAGCGAAGCCTACCTTTTCGCTGCTCATGCTTTCTCCAGTGCCAGGGCGTTGATGCAGTAGCGCAGACCGCTGGGCTTGGGTCCGTCGGGAAACACGTGACCCAGGTGGGCGTCGCAGACGTTGCACGTCGTCTCCACCCGCACCATGCCGTGGCTGTTGTCTCCGTGATAGCCCACCAGACCCGGGGCAATGGCCTGCGTGAAGCTGGGCCAGCCGCTGCGGCTGTCATATTTGGTCGACGCATCGAATAGTTCAGTGCCGCAGCACACGCACCGGTAGATCCCGGGCGAAAACAGCGTACACATCGAGGAGCTGTGCGCCCGTTCGGTGCCCTTGAGCCGCGTGATTCGGAACTGCTCGGGCGTCAGCTGTTGGGCCCACTCGGCTTCGCTGCGCTCAACTCGGCGCGGTGGCGTCGGGTTGCCCGTTTCCACCAGTTGAATCACTCCTTTCCAAGTCAACATGTCGGGCCCAGGCTCCGGTGCCGCCGGTTCGTTTTCCAGCCGCTTGAGAAAGGTGACGAGCTTGTCGGCGTCGATTCGGAAATGGTTGTAGACCACTCTGCCATCGGGATCGATCAGGATGAACCAGGGTGTGCCGCCGTTGCGGTAGCGGCGCATCAGCTCCGAACCCGCGCCGTCCTGTTCGTCACCGGCGTCGTGCCCGAAGGGAATGCCCAGCGCGTAGCGGGAGTGATTGGCCAGCATGCGCTCCCAGGTGTTCGAACCGAAGTCCTCGAACACGGTCTGGACTGCGGCGAACCCGACGAAGTCGCTCCCCCGAAACGCGTCGACCACCCGGGCAAGCGCCGGAAAGCCGGTCGCATGGCACCCCGGGCAGGCGTCCTGAAAACAGAAGATGAGCTTGAACCGGCCGGGCATGCGGTCCAGGTCGAAGTGTTCCAGCGCCTGGCCCGACGCGTCCACCCACCGGGTCACACCCAGGGGAGCGGCCGCTTCGCCAAGGACACCGGGTTCCTGTTTCGTTGTGGTCATGCGAAGTCTCCTTTCAGAAATCGTTGGGTACCCCAATCAGGTGCCGCAGAAGGTGCGGTGGGCTGCGGCCACTTCGGGCGAGGCCGGCAGCGTGAATGGCCGCGCGGACTCCACCGTCTCGTACGGCCGCCCCAGCACCGCCAGCAGGCGCTCGAACGGACCGAGGTCGGCCTCGTCCACGGCACTCGACAGCGCCGCCTCCACCTGGTGATTGCGCGGGATCACGAAGGGATTGACCGACCACGCCGTTGCGGCGCAGTCCTGCAAGGTCCTTCCCTCCCGGGCCATGCGCTGGCGCCAGCGCGCCAGCCAGTCCGAGAGCGCCGGGCGCTCCCGTCCGAACAGGTCGTGCAGTGCGGCATCCGGCCCCGTGATGGCGTCGGACAGGAGGCGGAACGCCAGCGTGAAGTCCACCTTTTCCCGCTGCAGCAGCTGCAGGAAGTCGTCCGCCAGGGCGCGGTCGTCCGGCTCTTCAGCGGCCAAGCCCAGCTTGGCGCGCAGCTGCCCGGTCCAATGCCGGTCAAAGCGCACGGCAAACCCGGCCACCACCTGTTCCACCCGTTCCACGACGTCGATATCGCGGGCGTCCAGAACCGGCAGCAACGCTTCGGCCAGACGGGCCAGGTTCCATTGCGCCATGGCCGGCTGCTGGCCGTAGGCATATCGCCCCTGACGGTCGATCGAGCTGAACACCGTGGCCGGATCGAAACCCTCCATGAACGCACACGGACCATAGTCGATGGTCTCGCCCGAAATGCTCATGTTGTCGGTGTTCATCACCCCGTGGATGAAGCCCACGCCCATCCAGCGTGCAATCAGCTGCGCCTGCCGCTCACAGACGGCCTCCAGCATCGGAATGGGCTTGTCGGAAAGCTTGGCGAGGGCGGGGTCATGCCGCGCCACGGCATAGTCGAGCAGCCGCCGAAGCATCACCTCCTCCTCCCGCGCCGCGAAGAACTCAAAAGTGCCCACCCGCAAGTGGCTGGCCGCCACGCGCACCAAGATCGCCCCGGGGGGCGAGCCCTCGCGGTTCACCCGCTCACCGGTCCGGATCACCGCCAGCGCACGCGTCGTGGGAATGCCCAACGCGTGCATGGCCTCGCCCATGAGGTACTCGCGCAGCGCCGGGCCCAGTGCCGCCTTGCCATCGCCACGGCGCGAAAACGGCGTACGGCCCGACCCCTTGAGGGCCAGGTCCCGACGCTGTCCTGCCGTGTCGATGAGTTCCCCGAGCAGCAAGGCGCGGCCATCCCCCAAGTGTGGCGAGAACTGGCCGAACTGGTGTCCCGCGTAGGCCTGCGCCAGCGGCGCCGCCTCAGCCGGCATTTCCACGCCGGACAGCCACGCCAGACCGGTCGCAGACTTCAGCGTCGCCGGCTCCAGCCCCAGCTCCAGCGCCAGGGCGTCGTTGAACTGCACCCAGGCCGGGGCCGGGGACGGCTCGGGCTTCCAAGGCACATAGAACCCCTGCATGTCCCGGAAGAAGCTGTTGTCAAACGGCAGCCGAAACGCCGGGCCCGTCCCCGGCGTCTTCGGCTCCGACACGGCCTTTGGTGTGGACGCACGCATGACTTCAGGCCGCCTTGAGACCATCGTTCGAAGCGCCGAACGCCCCGATCAGCTGCCGCTCGTCGAGCTCGAAGTCGCTGTAGAGCACCTCGTCCAGCGGATCGATCACCAAAAACCACGGCGTGCCGCGCGTCCCGTAGTCCGCCATGAGCGACGACGCGCGTCCGATCGCAGGGTCGTGTCCGAACGGAATGTTCAAGCCGTAGCGCAACTGCGTCTCGCGCAGGCGCTCGAAGGTGTTGGACTCGGCGCCCTCGAACACGGTCTGCACCGCGGCAAACGCGAAGCCGCGATCGCCCAACGCCTTGATCAGCTTCTGCAGGGTCGGAAAGCCATGGCTGTGGCAGCCCGGACACCAGTGCTGGAAGCAGAAGATCACTTTGAACCCGTCGCCCAGATCGGACAGCTTCAGCGGTGCCATGCTGCGCCCTTCGCCGTCGATCCACCACGGCACCCGCAGCTCGGGCGCCTGTTGAATGCACCGGGATTGCATCACCATCTCCTCAGGAAAAAAACAGACACACCGGGTCGGCCCGCCCACTGGCGCGCCGACCCCCACCGTTCTTGAGCGTTGGCCGTCAGCCGATCTCGCGTCGCGGCAGCTTCCAGCCCGCACGGGGGTAGTGGCAAGTGTAGCCGTTGGGGTGCTTGACCAGGTAGTCCTGATGCTCGGGCTCGGCCTCCCAGAACGGCCCCGCGGGCGCGAGCTCGGTGACCACCTTGCCCGGCCACAAACCCGAGGCATTCACATCGGCAATGGTCTGCTGCGCCGTGGCCAGCTGCTCGTCCGAGGTGTAGAAAATGGCCGACCGGTAGGAACTGCCGCGGTCATTGCCCTGGCGCCCCGGGGTGCTCGGATCGTGGATCTGGAAGAAGAACTCCAGCAGGTCGCGAAAGCTCGTCTGCGTGGGGTCGAACTCCACCTCCAACGCCTCGGCGTGGGTGCCGTGGTTGCGGTAGGTGGCGTTGGGCACATCGCCGCCGCTGTAGCCCACACGGGTGCGCAACACGCCAGGCAGCTTGCGCACCAGGTCCTGCATGCCCCAGAAACAACCGCCGGCCAGGACTGCTTTTTCGCTCGGGTTCATCGTGATCTCCTTCAAAGTTCTGCCTCAAGGCATTGAACCTGAAGTCGGGTCCGTTCGGCACAGCACAACGGCATTCGGCGTCCGCATCACGCCACCGATCGTCCAGAACCAGGGCGCGATGGACCTACGGCTGACTCAGATGCTCCATCTGCCAAGCGCTGGGCGATTGCCCCGAGGCCCGTTGAAACGCTCGCGCGAATGCGGTGGCATTACCGTAGCCCACCTGAGAGGCCACCGCCTTCACTGCCTGCCCTTGCGCGAGTAGGTTGCGGGCAACCGCCATGCGCCAGTGGGTCAAGTAGGTCAACGGCGGTATGCCCACCACCTGGACAAAGCGCAGGGCAAAGGCAGACCGGGACAGGTGCGCCAGCTCCGCCATGCTGTCAAGCGTCCAGTCGTGCTCTGGCGATTCGTGCAGCATGGACAGCACCACACCCAGACGGCTGTCGACCATGGCCTCCAGCACACCGCCGGACAGCAGTTGCCGATCAATCAGGTGACGCACAAGCACCACGAAGGTGTATTGCAGCAGGCGGTCGATCGCTGCCCGATAACCAAAAGCACGTGCCTCGGCCTCCTCGAACAGCAGCTCTACCGGTCGCTGCAGCGATGACGTGGCGGTCAAGTCAATCACCGTGACGTCCGGCAAGATCATGTCCAGCGGCGGCGCCAATTCACTGAGGGTGGCGCACATCAGGTCCACCCCCTGCGGCCCTGAGCCCTGAACCCAGTGCTCCAACGCGCGGGGAAGCAACAGCACGCTGGGCGCCCGCACGTTCAGCGGCGCAAAGCCCTTGCGCGTCAGTTGCAGCTCGCCGCGACTCAGCAGGTGCATCGTCCCCTGCTTGAGGCCGTCAGCCTCGGATCCCTGCGTCAGGGTACAGAGATTTCCCGAGAAAAACATGCGCGCCGTGGGGGTGAACCGTAACAGCTGGTTCAGCAGAGAGGCGTTCGGCAAGGGAGTGCTTTGGTTCAAGCGCGTGACACCTGTTGTGGGTTAGACCTTGATTATCTTGGAGCTTCCGCCTCTCCTTAGAATGACTGCATGCCCCCCCCGTCCCTTTCGTCCAGCATCTCTCGACACCACCAAGCTCCCGCAGAAATTGAGGGCCAGGCGCTCAGGACGTCAAACTTCCTGCGCCAGGTCATTGAAAAAGACCTCGCCACCGGCACCTACGCCCAGCGCCAATGGGGCGGCGGCCCGGGTGATGCCGCCTTCCACGACGCCGGCCAGCCCGACCCGGCCAAGATCCGCACCCGCTTCCCGCCCGAACCCAACGGCTACCTGCACGTGGGCCACGCCAAGAGCATCTGCCTGAACTTCGGCCTGGCGCGCGACTACGGCGGCGTCTGCCACATGCGCTTTGACGACACCAACCCCGAGAAGGAAGAAAAGGAGTACGTGGACTCCATCCTCGACGCGGTGCAGTGGCTGGGTTTCAACTGGGAATCCAACTTCAACGGCAAGCAGGAAAGCCACCTGTACTACGCGTCGAACTACTTCGACTTCATGTACCGCGCGGCCGAATACCTTATCACCGCCGGCCACGCCTATGTGGACGAGCAGACAGCCGAAGACATGCGCATCAACCGCGGCGACTTCGGCAAGCCCGGCGTGGACAGCCCCTTCCGCAGCCGCAGCCCGGAAGAGAACCTGGCCCGCTTCCGCGAGATGCGCGACGGCAAACTGGCCGACGGCGCCGCCGTGCTGCGCGCCAAGATCGACATGGCCTCGCCCAACATCAACCTGCGCGACCCGGCCATCTACCGCATCCGCCGCGCCACGCACCACAACACGGGCGACGCCTGGTGCATCTACCCCATGTACACCTTCGCGCACCCCATCGAGGACGCGCTGGAGCAGATCACCCACAGCATCGCCACGCTGGAATTTGAAGACCAGCGCCCGTTCTACGACTGGTTGCTGGAGCGTTTGTGCGAAGGCGGCCTGCTCAAGGCCCCACCGCCGCGGCAGTACGAATTTGCGCGCCTGAACCTGACCTACGTGATCACCAGCAAGCGCAAGCTGGCGCAGCTGGTGAACGAGAAGAAAGTCAGCGGCTGGGACGACCCGCGCATGCCCACCATCGTCGGCCTGCGCCGCCGCGGCTACACGCCCGAGGCCATCCAGCTGTTTGCCGAACGCATCGGCGTGACCAAGAGCGACTCCTGGATCGACTACAGCACGCTCGACGGCTGCCTGCGCGAAGACCTGGAAAACAAGGCCCACCGCGGCATGGCCGTGCTTGACCCCGTCAAGCTGGTGCTCACCAACTGGGCCGAAGTGTTCGGCTCTGACGGCTACACCGAAGACTGCACCCAGCCCGCCCTGCCCCACAGCACCATTGCCGAAGGCCAGACGCCGCCGCCTGACCGCGTCTTCAAGATCGGCAAGGACGTGTGGATCGAACGCGAAGACTTTGAAGAAGTGCCGCCCAAGGGCTACAAGCGCCTGTTCCCAGGCAACGTGGTGCGCCTCAAAGGCGGCTACGTCATCGAATGCACGGGTTGCGCCAAAGACGCCGAAGGCAAAGTGACCGAAGTGCACGCCAAGGTCATCCCCGGCACCAAGAGCGGCACCCCCGGCGCCGACAGCGTCAAGGCCAAAGCCGCCATCACCTGGGTGGGCAACGCCGACGGGGTGAGCGCCGAAGTGCGCCTGTACGACCGCCTGTTCACCGACCCGCAACCCGACGCGGGCGGCAAGAACTTCCTGGACGCGCTGAACCCCGACAGCCTGAAGGTGGTGACGGCGGTTGTGGAGCCTTCACTGGCTGCAGCGAAGCCAGACCAGAAATTCCAGTTTGAGCGCCACGGCTACTTCGTGGCCGACCGTGCGGACCACGGGGTGGGCGGGAAAGTGGTGTTCAACCGGGTGACGGGGTTGAAGGATCGTTGGAATTGATCGCTATTCCCACTCTGTGCTTGCTTAATGCCTCGTACAAATCGTCTTTGTTGAAGACATCGCCTTGCACCACTTCACTCTCAGAATCTGGGGGTAGCTATCTACTCCGTTTTGGCGAGTAGGTGAACAGATCCGGAACAACGCGCGGTTGACACGGCCACATAGGAGTTGCGGAGCGTTTGCCCGGTAAACCTGTCTTGAATCGTCCCGAGGAGATTCGAACGCGCTGCCTAAAGCAACCACGCAAGCAACGTGAGCCGTTTTTCGACACCGACGAATCTGTGCATGCGCTGGTTATGGTCGAAAAGTGAGGCGCTCTACCAAATCGCAAAAACGGCAGGAAGTACATGGGTGTGTGGCATACCTCCCCCGACAACAGGGCGCACGCTTTACGACAAGTTGATGCGGTGTCTGGGCGAGATTGCCCATACGCACGATACCGACTGAAGTACCCGCCACCAACTTCGGCGACTAGGATGGCCATAATGAGCCAAATCCAACGGGGTCTACGGTTCCAGCAATTGCACACTGCCGAGGCCATCTTTCTGATGCCCAACGCTTGGGACGTTGGTAGTGCGCTGATGCTCGCGTCCTGCGGCTTTCCCGCTATCGCCACTACGAGTGCAGGCGTGGCTTTCTCGCTGGGATTCCCTGATCAAGAAGCTGCTGTGAGCAGGGAGACCATGCTGGATCGCGTGGGGTCCATTGCTGCGGCAAGTCCACTTCCTGTCTCCGCCGATCTCCAGTCGGGCTACGGTGCGAGCCCTGAAGAGGTTGGAGAAACCATCGCGGCTGCGATTCGTGCTGGTGTGGTGGGCGCGAACATCGAGGACTACAGCGGCAATCCTGCGCAAGCCCTGTTCGACAGAGAGCACGCTGTCGCGCGCGTTCGGGCAGCAAGACGCGCCGCGGACGCGTCGGGAGTTCCTTTTGTTCTGACGGCCCGATCCGATGTCTACCTGACTGGTGCGAGCAATGTTTTTGCAGAGGCCGTCGAGCGATGCAATGCGTACCGAGAGGCGGGTGCGGATTGCCTCTTTGTGCCGGGGGCTTCCGACCCCAAGACCATCGAAGCGCTCGTCCGGGAGATCAATGCCCCCCTCACCGTGGTCATGGGCCTGACAGGTTCACCTCTCACCGTGCCCCAACTCGGATCTTT
>NZ_JAHCKL010000034.1 GCF_026125785.1 Hydrogenophaga sp. | reverse complement strand
GTCTGGCGATCCCCGATGATCAGCTCGCGCTGGCCACGGCCAATCGGGATCATCGAGTCGATGGCCTTGAGCCCCGTCTGCAGCGGCTCCTTCACCGGCTGACGCCCGATGATGCCCGGCGCCTTGATCTCGATGCGGCGCCGCTCCTTCGTCTCGAGCGGGCCCTTGCCGTCGATCGGCTGACCCAGCGCGTTGACCACGCGGCCGAGCAGCCCGCGGCCCACGGGGACCTCGAGGATGCGTCCCGTGCAGCGCACGGTGTCACCCTCGGAGATGTGGCGGTAGCTGCCGAGCACCACCACACCCACGGAGTCGCGCTCCAGGTTCAGCGCCATGCCGAAGGTGTTGTTGGGGAACTCGATCATCTCGCCCTGCATCACGTCGCCGAGACCGTGCACGCGGGCGATGCCGTCAGTGAGGCTCACCACGGTGCCTTCGGTTCTCGCTTCGACGCCGAAGTCCAGGTTCTGGATCTTCTGCTTGATAAGGTCGCTGATTTCGGTCGCGCTGAGCGTCATGACTCAACCTCTGTTTCGTTCCCGACCGCCGACATCGGCGGTCGCATGGTGACCAGTGGGCGCGTGGCCGTTCAGGCCAGGCGCAGGGCCAGTTCCCGTAGTCTTCCCCGTACCGATGCATCGATGACGCGGTCGCCATCGCGGATGACCACGCCACCGATGAGGGACTCGTCGACCTCGTCCTTGAGATCCACCTTGGCGCCGAGGCGCTTTTCCAGGGCCGCGGCCAGCGCGCGACGCTCCTCGTCGCTCAGCGGGTGCGCTGAACTCACCTCGAGGTGTCTCACGCCTTCGGCCGACGCACGCATCTGTTCATACAGGGCGGCGATTTCCGGCGCCACGGCCAGCCTTTCGGCTTGCACGAGCACGTGCACGAAATTGCGCGCCGCCGGGAACAGCGTCTTGTCCCCGAGCGAGACGATGAGTTCGGCGAGGCGATCGTCGTCCATGCGCGGGTCGTTGATGACCCTTTGCATGTCCGGGTGCTCGACGACGGCGGCAAGCAGTGCGAGTGCGGCCGACCAGCCGCCGAAAGCGCCCTGTTCCTCGGCCTGCTTGTAGACGGCCTGGGCGTACGGCCGGGCGAGAGTGAGATTTTCCTGCATGGCCTCGTCCTAGAGACTCGCGCTGAGCTTGTCGAGCATCTGCTTGTGGGCCTTGACGTCGACCTCACGGGCGAGGATCTGCTCGGCACCGGCGACCGCCAGCGCAGCGACCTGGGCGCGAAGGTTCTCGCGCACCTGGTTCAGTTCCGTCTCCATGTCGGCGCGGGCCGCGCTCTTCAGGCGCTCGCCCTCAGCGCGTGCCACGTCCTTCGCCTCCTCGACGATCTCGTCCGCGCGCTTCTGCGCCTGAACGATGTACTCCTGGGCCTTTTCCTTGCCCTCGCGCATGAGTTCGGCCGCGCGCTTCTCGGCCAGTTCCAGGTCGTGACGACCCTTCTCAGCCGCCGCAAGACCTTCCGAGATACGCGTCTCGCGGTCCTGCATCGCCTGGAGCAGGATCGGCCACACGAACTTCATCGTGAACCAGATGAGCAGCGCGAAGACGATCATCTGGGCCAGCAGCGTGGCGTTGATGCTCACGGCTCTTCCCTCCGTTAGTCGAATGGCCTAGTGGGCTGCCTGCCTACTCAGCCGCCCGACACACCCGCGAGGAACGGGTTGGCGAAGGTGAAGAACAGCGCCAGACCCACGCCGATCATGGTGACGGCGTCGAGCAGGCCGGCGACGATGAACAGCTTGATCTGGAGCATCGGTGCAAGTTCGGGCTGGCGCGCGGCGCCCTCCAGGAACTTTCCGCCCAACAGGCCGAAACCGATGGCGGTACCCATGGCACCCATGCCGATGAGGATCGCCACGGCGATCGCCGTCATCCCCTGGACACTCGCAATGTGCGCTACAAGTTCCATTTTTCCTCCTGGCTCACGCCAAACTGATGGTGGTGGGTCAACAAGACGGGCAAAGCCGCCGGGTCAATGCGACTCGTGCGCCATGGCCAGGTACACGGTCGTCAACATCATGAAGATGAACGCCTGCAAGGTGATGACCAGAATGTGGAAGATGGCCCACACCGTGCCGGCGACCAGGTGCCCGACGAAGAACAGCCCTCCGCTGAGCGACATGGCGGCATAACCCCCCAGCAACGCAATCAGCATGAAGACCAGCTCGCCCGCGAACATGTTGCCAAACAGCCGCATGCCATGCGACACCGTCTTGGCGATGAATTCGATCATCTGCATCAGGAAGTTGACCACCCCCAGCAGCACCGCCCACACCGGGTTCTTGCTGGTCCCGAAAGGCGCACTCACCAACTCATGTGCCCAGCCACCCAGGCCTTTGATCTTGATGTTGTAGAACAGGCACATCAACAGCACCGAGGTGGACAGGCCCAGCGTGGTGGACAAGTCGGCGGACGGCACCACCCGCAGGTAGTCCTTGAACCCCATGGCCGGGCCGGCCTTATGCCAGATCTGGGGCAGCAGGTCCACCGGCAGCAGGTCCATGAAGTTCATCATGAAGATCCACAGGAACACGGTCAGGGCCAGCGGCGCGACCAGTTTGCGGCTGGTGGCATTGTGGATAACGGCCTTGGCCTGGTTTTCAACCATCTCCACGAGAATTTCAACAGCGGCCTGGAAACGACCCGGCACACCGGCATGTGCCTTGCGGGCAGCCAGCCAGAGCACGAAGCAGATCAGCGCGCCCAGCAGAACGTTGACCACGACCGAGTCGATGTTGATCACCGAAAAATCGACGATCGACTCCTGCTTCTTGTTCGACAGGTGAACCAGGTGGTGGCGGATGTATTCGCCGGGAGTCGGTCCAGTACCTTCAGCAGCCATGTCAGTTACACCAATTCACAGTTTTGATTTCGGGCGACGCGACCCGAACAACAGCCCGAGCCAGTACGCTTTGAGAACCACCACCAGACCAGCCACCAGGGCCAGCCAGTTCAGGTCGGTGACGATGCGCGGGGCTGACCACAACATGGCCAGCGCAAGCAGCAGCTTGACACCTTCCCACAAAAAAAAGCCCGCCAGCGATGCCTTGGCAACACCCGCGAACAGCCGGGACAACGCACTGGACGTCATCCCCCAGGCCATCAGCGCCGTGGGCACAAGCACCACGGCCGCTCCATAAGAGACCGACGCCACCACGGAGACCCGGGTACTCAGAAACCATGCCAGCACAGTGACGAGCACCGCCAGCAACACCTGCCAGCCCACCACCGTCCACGGCGAGAAGCGGGGTTGCGTGGCACGCCAGCGCAGCGCTTCCTCGTGGCTCAGCGGCTTGAATTCAAGCTCCTCGCCCCCATCTTCCCAGCTTCCCGGGGTGGGCTCTGTCGACGTCACCCGGGGCTTTGTCGTCATGGCAACGGCAACAATTCAGGCAAAGATTCACTCACGGGCAACTGGGCACAGCCATTGATTATACGTAGAAACCCCACGTCTCCGTCAAGGCGACTTGGCAGATCGCACCAGGCTTGTGCCCACGCCACGGATAATCCGGCGATGAACTTCGCACCTCTCGGCGATACCCCCGCGCTGCCGTCCACGCTGTGTTACCTCAATGGAGCGTATACGCCGCTGAGCGAGGCGCGTGTCAGTGTGCTGGACCGGGGCTTCATCTTTGGCGATGGTGCTTATGAAGTCTTGCCGGCCTATGACGGTCGGCTGTTCCGTTTCGAGCACCACATGGACCGCCTGGAGCGCTCGCTGCGTGAATTGCGCATTCCGCAGCCGCTGACGCGTGAGCAGTGGCTCGCCATCGCACGGCGGCTGATCGACGCGCTGCGCACGTCCACCGCCTCCCGGCATCAATTGGTCTACATCCAGGTCACGCGCGGCGTGGCGGTGCGCGACCACGTGATGCCCGAAGGCCTGCGCCCCACCGTGCTGGTGACCGTGGGCGAGATGCGCCTGGCGTCCGCCGCGCAGCGCGAGCACGGTGTGGCCTGTGTGACGGCGGACGACTTCCGCTGGCAGAAAGCCCACATCAAGAGCACGAGCCTGCTCGGCTCCGTGCTGGCGCGCCAGATCAGCGCGGACGCGGGCGCGGTGGAAACGGTGATGTTCCGCGACGGCTTTCTCAGCGAGGCCGCCGCCAGCAACGTCTGGGTGGTGAAGCGGGGCGTGGTCATGGGTCCCCCCAAGGACCACCTGGTGCTCGAAGGCATACGGTTCGGCCTGATCGAGGAGCTCTGCCGGACGCTGGGCATTCCCTTCGAACTGCGCCGCATCACGCGCGCGGAGGTATTCGGTGCGGACGAGCTGATGCTGTCGTCGGCGTCCAAGGAGGTTCTGCCCGTCACCTCGCTGGACGGGCAGCCGATCGGCCAGGGCCGGCCCGGCCCGGTGTATGCCCGTCTGTACGACGCCTACCAACGGACGGTGGCCGCGCAAGCGCGCTGAGCCGCCACGCCCTTCACAACCCGCGAGAAACGGCCATGGACTTCCCCCGCGAGATTCCTCCCGAGCAGTCGCTCATCACCTACCCGAGCGATTTCCCCATCAAGGTGATGGGACCAAATGTGGATGGCTTCGCTGCCGCCATGGCCCACGTCGCGCGCGCTTTCGATGAGGCCTTCGACGAGCTCACCATGGAGCACCGGCCCAGCAAGGCTGGCAACTACCTGGGCCTGACGCTGACGGTGCGCGTGACCAGCCGCGAACAGCTCGACGAGCTCTACCGCACCCTGACCACGCACCCCATGGTGAAGGTGGTTCTCTGATGCGACCGGGTGCGCCATGATCGTCCTCCGCGACCTCGGCCGGGTGGACTATGCGCCCACCTACGCCGCGATGCAGGCGTTCTCTGCCGAGCGCCAGGCCGACACGCCGGACGAGCTCTGGATCTGCGAACACCCGCCGGTCTTCACGCAGGGACTGGCCGGCCGGGAGGACCACCTGCTGGCGCCGGGCGACATACCCGTGGTTCAGACCAACCGCGGTGGCCAGGTGACGTACCACGGCCCCGGGCAGGTGGTGGCCTATCCGTTGATCGATTTGCAGCGAGCGGGTTATTTCGTCAAGGAATTCGTCTACCGGATCGAAGAGGCGGTCATCCGCACCCTCGACCTGTTTGGCGTGACTGGGCACCGGGTTGCCGGCGCCCCCGGCATCTATGTGCGCCTGGACGACCCAGGCAGCCACGCGCTGCTGCCACAGCGTCCACAGCGCAAGGTGCCTGGCCAGCCCCTGGAGGAGCCTGACTTCCATGGCCTGGGCAAGATTTCGGCGCTGGGCATCAAGGTCAGCCGGCACTGCACCTACCACGGCGTGGCACTCAACGTGGCCATGGACCTGCAACCCTTCGAGCGCATCAACCCCTGCGGCTACCAGGGACTGCGCACGGTGGACCTTTCTACAATCGGCATTCCGGCTTCGCGGGACGAAGTCGCGCAGGTCCTGAGCCAGAAGCTCTGCGCCCTGCTCTCACCCTGACGCCCTCACCCGCGCCCAACGCGCCCCACCATGAACCGTCTCGACACCAACCCGGCTCCCGAGAGCATGCCCGCCACTGTCCACCAGGCCCAGCCCGCCGGCAGCTACGACGCCACGGCCAAGCAGAAAAGCCAGGCCAAGACGGCGCGCATCCCCATCAAGGTGGTGCCCGCCGAGGTGCTGAAAAAGCCCGAATGGATACGGGTGAAAGCCGGCAGCCCCACCACACGCTTCTACGAGATCAAGGACATCCTGCGGCAGAACAAGCTGGTCACGGTCTGCGAAGAAGCGAGCTGCCCCAACATTGGTGAGTGCTTCGGCAAAGGCACAGCGACGTTCATGATCATGGGCGACAAATGCACGCGCCGCTGCCCGTTCTGCGACGTCGGGC
Organism: Hydrogenophaga sp.; assembly: GCF_026125785.1. Classification (GTDB taxonomy): domain Bacteria; phylum Pseudomonadota; class Gammaproteobacteria; order Burkholderiales; family Burkholderiaceae_C; genus Hydrogenophaga. Next base: position 16,954 of record NZ_JAHCKL010000034.1, on the reverse strand, counting down.
ACGGACGACCCGATCCACTGGACGTGAACGAGCCTGAGAACCTGGCCAAGACCATCGCGGCACTCCAGCTCAAGTACGTGGTGATCACCAGCGTGGACCGGGACGACCTGCGCGATGGCGGCGCAGGCCATTTCGTGGCGTGCATCGAAAAGACCCGCGAGCTTTCGCCTCAGACACAGATCGAGGTGCTGGTACCCGACTTCCGCGGCCGCGACGACCGTGCGCTCGACATCCTCAGGGCCGCACCGCCCGACGTGATGAACCACAACCTGGAGACGGTGCCGCGGTTGTACAAGGAAGCGCGCCCAGGGTCGGACTATGCGTTCAGCCTGAATCTGCTCAAGAAGTTCAAGTCCCTGTTCCCGCATGTCCCCACGAAGAGCGGCCTGATGGTCGGCCTGGGCGAGACCGACGAGGAGATCCTGGACGTGATGCGCGACATGCGTGCCCATGGCATCGACATGCTGACCATCGGCCAATACCTGGCACCCAGCGGGCACCATCTGCCGGTGCGCCGCTATGTGCACCCCGACACCTTCAAGATGTTCGAGGCCCGTGCCTATGAAATGGGCTTCACCCACGCGGCCGTCGGCGCCATGGTGCGCAGCAGTTACCACGCCGACCAGCAAGCCCACGGCGTGCTGAACCGCTGAGGAACGCACAAAACCCATGGCAGCCGGTTTGCGCAACGACCTCCTGAGCGTGCGCAGCTACGGCGCCTCGCACGGCAGCCACGACCACGACCATTTCCAGATCCTGGTCGGCCTGCAAGGCGTGCTCGAACTCGACGTCGGCGGCCGGGGCCGGCGCATTGCCGCCGGTGATGGCTGCGTCATCGCGCCAGGCGAACGCCACGATTTCGAGTCCCGGCTGGGCGCCCGCTGCCTGGTCCTGGACACCCAGGCAGACGCCTGGGCCCGCGCCGCCGGCGCGAGGCCCCGGGACGGCATGCAGTCCCTGGCCCGGTATCTGGCCCAGGCCTGCCAGGCTGGCCTGCCCCGCGCGCGCACCCTGGGCCCGGCCTTGTTGCTGGAGGCCTGGATTTCGGAGCCTTCAGCGCCACCCTCACGCCCTCGGCGTGCCATCGATTGGACCGTGTTGGCGCGCCACGCTCTGGACGCCGGCCCCGGGACCCGCGTGGCGGATCTGGCCGCCAAGGCCCATCTGAGTGCATCGCAGCTGGCGGCCCGTTGCCTGCAGGAGCAAGGTCTGAGTACCCAGCAGTGGTTGCGTGGCCTGCGGCTCGAACAGGCTCGGATGCTCCGCGCCCAGGGCCTGCCGGTCGCTGAAACCGCGCGCCGCTGTGGCTACCGCTCGCCGTCCGCATTGACCGCCGCACTGCGGCGCGAGCGCCCCCACGGGCCATAGGCTCGCGACGACAGACGCGAGCTGGGCGACGACGGCGCACGCTAAGCTCGCGACCCATGAATGCCAACTTTCTCGCCCTGGGTGCCATCGCGCTGTGGGCCTCTCTGGCGGCACTGGGTGTGGCGCTCTCGCACGTACCGCCCTTTCTGCTCACGGGCCTGGCCCTGCTCGTCGGCAGCCTGATCGCACTGCCACTGTCGCGCTTCGACCTGCGCCAATGGCGCGTCCCTGCCCCCACGCTGGCCTTGGGCGTGTATGGCCTGTTCGGCTTTCACTTCCTGCTGTTCATCGCACTGCGCCACGCGCCACCGGTGCAGGCCAACCTGGTGAACTACCTCTGGCCTCTGGGTATCGTGGTCATGGCGCCATTGTTTCTGCCCGGCGTGACGCTCGCACTGCGTCATGTGCTGGCCGCGTTCCTGGGCTTCGCAGGAGCTGCGCTGGCCATCCTGGGTGGCGCGGGGGAAGGTGCGCAGACAGGTTGGGCCTGGGGTTATCTGCCCGCATTGGGTTCGGCTTTCATCTGGGCCAGCTATTCGCTGCTCACGCAGCGGGTGCGGGCGTTTCCAAGCGCCGCCATCGGCAGCTTCGCCTTGCTCTCGGGACTGCTGGCCCTGCTCTGCCACGCCGCGCTCGAACCGGCGGTGCGCCTGTCGGCCACCGACTGTGGACTGATCGTGGTGCTCGGCCTGGGCCCGCTGGGCGGTGCTTTTTTTCTGTGGGATGCGGCGCTCAAGCGAGGGGACGCGCGCCAGATCGGCGTGTTGAGCTTTCTCACGCCACTGTTGTCCACGCTCACGCTGCTGCTGTTGCGTGGCGAACGGCCCAGCCTGTCCATCGGGCTGGCTGCGCTGATGATCGTTGGCGCGGCCGTGATGGCCACGCGCAAGCCACAGGCGTTCAGCCGTCCGTCATGAGCGCGGCCGGATCTTCGGCCGCGAGCACACTCTGCGCCCAGGTCTGCAGCCGGCCGGCATCGCAACGCAGGATCTGCTGCTTGACCGCGAGGATCTGCGATGGGTGCATGGAGAAGCTGCGCAGACCCAGGCCGAGCAGCAGGCGCGTCATGCTCACGTCGCCGGCCATTTCGCCGCACACGCTCACGCCCTTGCCTTGTTCGCGGCATTGGGCAATGGTGCTGGCGAGCAGTTGCAGCACGGCGGGATGCACCGGGTCGTACAGGTGGGCCACCGACTCGTCGGCGCGGTCGATCGCCAACGTGTACTGAATCAGGTCGTTGGTGCCGATCGACAGAAAGTCGAAATGCCGCAGAAAGAGCGGGATGGTCAGCGCGGCCGCGGGCACCTCGATCATCGCGCCCAGCTTGAGCAGGCCCTGGCGGGTACCACTGGCTTCGAGTTGCTCGCTGGCCCGGCGCACCAGAGCCAGCGTCTGGCGGATCTCGCTGGCGTGCGCCAGCATGGGAATGAGCAGGTGGACAGGGCCGTGGGCTGCGGCGCGCAGGATGGCGCGCAACTGCGCGAGGAACATTGACGGCTCGGCCAGGCTCCAGCGGATGGCGCGCAGGCCCAACGCCGGATTGAGGTGGTCGTCCCCACGGGAAGCCCCCCTGTCCAGCGGCTTGTCGGCCCCCACGTCCACCGTACGGATCGTGACCGGCAGCCCTTGCATGCCCTCGACGGCACGGCGATAGGCCTGGTACTGCTCTTCTTCGTCAGGCAGCTTACCCTCGCGCCCCATGAACAGGAACTCGCTGCGAAACAGTCCGACCCCGACCGCGCCCGCCTTAAGCGCAGCCGCCGCATCCTCGGGTTGTTCGATATTGGCCAGCAACTCGATGCGCTGGCCATCGAGCGTGACGGCAGGGGTGTTCCTCAACCGGGAAAGCCGCTCGCGCTCGACCTCGCCCTGCCGCTGCTTGAACCCGTACTCGGCCAGCAGGATGGGCGAGGGGTCGACCACCACCACGCCGGTATCGCCATCGATGACGACCCAGTCATCCTGCTTGATGAGATGGCTGGCCGAGCGCGCGCCCACCACGGCGGGAATGTCCATGCTGCGGGCAACGATGGCGGTATGGCTGGTCTTGCCACCGACGTCGGTCACGAAGCCGGCGAACACACTCTGCTTGAACTGGAGCATGTCGGCCGGCGAAAGGTCGTGCGCGATCAGCACCAGAGGGATCTCGGGCGCGTTGTCCGGGGCGGGCTGACGGGCTTCACCCGCCACGGGGGACTCCACGCCACGCATCACGCGCAGCATGCGCTCCACCACCTGCTCCAGGTCGGCCTTGCGTTCGCGCAGGTAGGGATCCTCCATTTCATCGAATTGGCGCGCGATCACCTCCAGTTGGGTGGTGAGCGCCCATTCGGCGTTGTAGTGCCGGTCGACGATCCAGTGCTTGACGCCGCTGGTGAGCTGTTCGTCCTGCAACAGCATCAGATGCACGTCCAGCAAAGCGGTGAGCTCGGGATGGGCATCGGTCGATCCCAGTTCGTGCAGGTTCTGCTGTACCTTGTGAATGTCCTCGGCAACCGCGTTGCGGGCGCGGCGCAGGCGCTCGATCTCGCTCTGCACTTCGTCGGCCTGCACGAAGTAGTGCGCCACATCCATGCGGCTGGAGGCAACCACCACCGCTCTGCCGATGGCGATGCCGCGCGAGACCGCCAAGCCGTGGACGCTGAAGGTCATCGCGCCTCCCGGGCGTGGCGGCCTGAAGCGGGGCCTGGAACCGGCGTCACCGTCATTCGCCCTCGCCGAACTTGTCGTTGACCAGCGCCACCAGCGCATCCATGGCCGCCTGTTCGTCGCTACCGGAGGTCTCGATCTCCACCACACTACCGAGCCCGGCGGCAAGCATCATCACGCCCATGATGCTCTTGGCATTGACACGGCGATCGGCGCGCGTCATCCACACATCGCTGGCAAAGCCCCCCGCGAGCTTGGTGAGCTTGGCCGAAGCGCGCGCGTGCAGCCCGAGCTTATTGCTGATGGTCACGGTGGTCTTGATCATGGAGGGCTCTTCGGGCCTGGTTCTGGGGAGCGGTGACGGCGACCTGGATGACGCCTTGCGTGGCGCCGATCATGGCCCGGGAAATCAGGGCATCCAGCGACTCGTGCCGGTAGGACACGGTGCGCAGCAACATGGGCAGGTTGACGCCGGTGATGAGCTTGGAATTGACGCCATCGATGAGTTTCTGCGCTACGTTGCAGGGCGTCGCGCCGAACACGTCGGCCACCACCAGCGTCTGGGGCAGCCGCATCTGGCGCAGCATCGCCCGCGCCTGAGCGAGCGACTCTTCGGGCGGCACGTTGGGCTGGACATCCAGCGCGGCCACCGCGTCGGTGGCGTCCGGGAACACGTGCAGCACGCATTGGCGCAGGGCCCCGGCCAAAGGCGCGTGCGCAATGATGAAGATGCCGTTCATGGCGCGAGTTTAGCCGGCCGGCCTTGCGATGGAGCGCCGCCAGGCCCGCCAGAAATCCTGGTAGGCCCACACGCAACACAAGCCAAAGATGGCCACCGCGCCGCGGTACCGCGTCGGCTCGCTCCAGCCCAGCACGGTCAGGGCCTCGATCAGCAGGCCTATGCCCCACTGCACGATGAACACGCCACCAAAGATCGCCAGGTTGTAGGCCGACAGCGCCCGACCGGCCGCATCGGCCGGCAATGCGAGCGCCACGGCCGGCTGGGACAACGAGACAAATGTGCTGCTGACGCAGAACAGCGCCCACAACACCCAGCCGGCGCCAGCGCCCAGCCAGACGATGCACGCCAGCACCACGAAGCTGAGCGGCAGACCCCAGGCGATCAGGCGCTCGGGCGTCAGCCCTCGGCGCGCCAGGTGGGGATTGACCATGCCCCAGAGCCAGAAGGTGCACAGCATGGAGACGTTGATGCCAAACAGGCCGGCGGCCGCCGCTTGGGGTGTGTAGCCCGCCACGTTGACCATCCACGGCCCCGCCCAGAGGGTCTGCACCGCCACCATGCCGCCATAGTTGAAGATGCCAATAAAGAGCATTTGGCGGAAGTAAGGGTGCCGCCAGATGAACCCGTACCCGGGGGCGGCCGGTGGGGCAGCCTCAGCCCGTGGCGGGCTGGCCGTTCGCCAGCGCGGCACGGTGGCCGCCAGCACCGCCATGGAGACCAGTATCAGCCCGCCCAGCAGCCAGAACAAGCCACGCCAGCCCGTGAGCGGCATGAGCCACTGCACCGGCAACGTGGAGGCCACCATGCCCAGCGAGCCGGTCATCAGCATCCACGAGTTGGCCCGCATCTGCGCCGCCGGCGTGAGCCAGCGGCGGTAACCCGTCAGGGGCGCCATCAGACAGGCACTGACCCCCATGCCCGTGAGCACGCGCGCGGCCAGGAGGCCGGAGAAGCTGGTGGCCAGCGCAAACGCCGCGCAGCCCGCGACGGCCACCGTCAGAAAGCCCAGCACCACCTTGCGCGGACCGTGGCGGTCCAACCAGTTCCCCAAGGGCAACTGCGTCAGCGCGAAACCGATGAAGTAGCCGCCTGCGAGCAAGCCCAGATCCCCCGCACTGAGCGACATCTCCAGGCTCAAGGTGGGCGACAGCGTGGCGGTGATGGCTCGCAGCAGAGCCGACAGAAAGTAGGCCAGGGCGAAGGCCAGAAACACGATGACGGCGGTGCGTGCGGGCAGCAGATCGGACGGTTCGGGCCGCGACGTCATGGCAACTGCACCGCTTCGAAGAAGGTGCCACTCACCTCGGCGGGAATGGCAGGGCCGTAAACGGCCGCTTGGTACACCTGGGTGCCGCGGGAAAAATACGCCGCGCGAACCACCACCGTCCGCCCCTGGGGACCGGTGCCCTGGGCGTTGAGCCCACGCACCTGCTGTGCGCCACGCACTTGGGCGTCCCAGGCCAGGGCAGGCGCATCGGCCTGCGCCGGGTCCATGTGCAGCGCGGCGAGGGTGGCGCGTGGCCATTCGGCCAGAGCCACCTGGGCCCGCGCCGGGTCACCGAGGTCCGCCCAGGCCACGGCAAAGCTGAGCCCCCCGGTGTCACAACTGTGCATGTTCAGTTCGGTGGCTGCGCCCGCCATGGGCAGGCTGCGAACGGCGTGCTCGGGCTTGCACGGCATCAGCACCTGCAAAGGCGTTCCTTGCGGTCGCAATTCACGCCAGTTGAACGTGGGGCTGCACGAGAGCAGATAAGACGAGGACACCAGACACAGCAGCACCGCCGCTCGGCGGCGAGCCTGCCCGGCGCCCGGACAAAACAGGGGCATGGACAAATCCTGCGGGCCACCGTTGCAACGTGGCCTCGCGCACAATGGCGATATGAATGCTCTGGATGGTATCCGTATCCTCGATTTGTCGCGCGTGCTGGCCGGGCCCTGGTGCACACAGACCCTGGCCGATCTCGGTGCCGATGTGGTGAAGGTGGAGCGACCGCCGGGCGACAACCACCCCGGCGGTGACGACACAAGGGGCTGGGGCCCGCCCTTTCTGCGCGGGCGCGACGGTGCCGAAACCGCGGAAGCCGCCTACTACCTGGGTGCGAACCGCAACAAGCGCTCCATCACCTGCGACATCGCGTGCCCGCAAGGGCAGGCCCTGATACGCGAGCTGGCCCAACAGGCCCATGTGTTCGTGGAGAACTACAAGGTGGGCGACATGGCGCGTTACGGCCTGGATTTCGACAGCCTGCGCCAGATCAATCCGCGCCTGGTCTACTGCTCCATCACCGGCTTTGGCCAAAGCGGTCCCTACAAAGACCGTGCAGGCTATGACTTCGCTATCCAGGCCATGGGTGGGCTCATGAGCGTGACCGGCGAACGCGACGCACTGCCAGGTGGGGGGCCGCAGAAAGTGGGCGTGGCGGTCGCCGACCTTTTCACCGGCCTGTACGCCACGGTGGCGATACAGGCCGCCCTGCGCCATGCCGAGCGCACCGGCGAGGGCCAGCACATCGACATGGCGCTGCTCGACACGCAAGTGGCCATGCTGGCCAACCTGGGCGCAAACTACCTGGTGCGTGGACGCGAGGACGGCAAGGTGCCAGGACGGGCGGGCAACGCGCATGCCAACATCGTGCCCTACCAGGTTTTTGAGGTGGCGCCTGACGCCCAGGGCCAGCCGCAGCACATCATCCTGGCCGTTGGCAACGACAACCAGTTCGCCAAGTTCTGTGCCGTTGCCGGGCGACCTGAACTGGCCAGCGACCCGCGCTTTGCCCTGAACCAGAACCGTGTTCGCCACCGCGACACCCTCGTGCCCTTGCTGGAAACGCTGCTGAAGACCCGGAGCAAGGCCGATTGGCTGGGCGCACTCGAAGCGGCCAAGGTGCCCTGCGGCCCCATCAACAACCTGGCGGAGGTGTTTGCCGATGCGCATGTGCGCGCGCGGGACATGGTCCACACCTGGGTCCATCCCCTGGCGCAGGCCGTTGATCTGGTGGCCAGCCCGATCAAGATGAGCGCCACCCCCGTGCGCAGCGATCTGCCTCCCCCACTGCTGGGCCAGCACACCGGCGAGGTGCTGGCCGACTGGCTGAACTACCCTGCCGCGCGGCTGGCCGAGCTTCGTCGGCAGGGCGCGGTCTGAAGCCAGCCCTGCCATGGCCACACCGTCTACCCCCCTCCCCACACCCACGTCCCTCCGCGGGGCCGCGCAAGCGGCCGCCGCGCGCGGTGAACCGCTCGTGGTCATGACCACGCTCACCGGCTGCCCCTACTGCGAAATGGTGCGGGCGCGGTACCTGCTGCCCATGCGGCAGGAAGGGCTGATACAGGCGGTGCAACTGGACGTGCAGGACCGCACCAGCAACCTGCAAGGGTTCGACGGACAGATGGGCACCCCGGCTGCATGGGCGTCCGCCTGGAAGGCCCGCTTCACACCCACGGTGTTGTTCTTCGCCCCCGACGGACGCGAGTTGGCGGAGCGTCTGGTCGGCATCGCCGTGCCCGACTTTTACGGCGAATACCTGGAAGCCCGCCTCAACGAGGCTCGGCGGAAACTCAGGTGAAATCCAGGAAGCGGGCGCACGCTCACTTGAGCGCGCCAAACACCTTCTTGAGGATGGCGCTGCCGGTACCCACCGGATCCTGGCGGATCTTGCGCTCCTCTTCGCCAATGATGGTGTAGAGGCCATCGAGCGATTTACCGGTCACGTACCGCTGGATGTTGGCGTCCTCGGCCCGAACAAGGCCGATGCCCGCCGCCTTGCCGGCCACCCGGTTGTATTGCTGGGCCAGCCCCACCTTCTCGGTCGCCTGAGTCACCACCGGCAGGAACGTCTCGCTCAGCGGCGCACGCGTCTTTTCGGCAAAGAAGCGCGTCACCGAGTCGTCGCCACCGGTCAGAATGTTCTTGGCGTCCGTGACGCTCATGGACTTCACCGCACCCACCAGCAGGTTCTTGCCCATGGGCACGGCGGCCTCGGCAGCCCGGTTTATGCTGGTCACGAGTTCATCGACCTGTCGGCTCTGGCCAGTCAGCTTGAGCAGCTTGGAGGCATCCTCGAGAAATCCTGGCAGGGGTATCCGAACTTTTGGATTTCCAAGGAATCCATCTGTTTTGCCCAGCAACGCCACCGCCGCCAGGGCGCCTTTCTCCAATGCTGTCTTGATGCCCTGACTGGCATCGCGGTCGGTGAGATCGGCCAATGAGATCGCCCGTGCCTGCTGGTGGGCAGACAGGATCAGAAGACCGATCAGGGCGGAGGTGGACTGGGTAAACTGGCGACGTTGCATGGTGGAACCTCTTTGGGACAGTGCTGTCAGCCGATGCAGTGTAAGACGTGGGGCCACATAGGGCCCCGGGAAGTGAAAAGACAATGACCGATCTGAGCCCGCACGGCCTGCACCGCCGGCGCACCCTTCTGGCCACCGCCGCCCTTGGCGCCACAGCGACGCTGGGCCTGAGCGCCGGTTGCGCAGGACGCGACAGTGCGCCCGACTCGACCTTCGTCCTGCTCGATGGCAGCAAGGCCACCACCGCCGACTTCAAAGGCAAGGTGACCTTGGTGAATTTCTGGGCCACCACTTGCGTGACCTGCGTCAAGGAGATGCCCCAGATCATTGCCACCTGGCACAAGTACCAAGGGCAGGGCTTTGACACAATGGCCGTCGCCATGGAGTACGACCCTCCCGCCTGGGTGCTCAACTTCGCCCAAAGCCGCCAGATGCCCTTCAAGGTGGCGCTGGACAACACCGGCGAGATCGCACGCCAGTGGGGAGACGTCAAACTCACGCCCACCACCTACCTGGTGGACAAGCAGGGGCAGATCGTCAAGCGGTACGTGGGCGAACCCGATTTCGCGGCCCTGCACACCTTGATCGAGAAGCTGCTTGCGGCCTGACGGCACGGGCCACGAAACAAAGCCGGGTCCAGCCCGGCTTTTTGTTTTTCCGACACCTGTCGGAGCCTGACCCGCGTTTATTTGCGGAACGCGTCGTGGCAAGCCTTGCAGCTCTGTGCCGTGGCACCGAATGCCGTCTTCACGCTGTCCAGATTGCCTGTCTTGGCGGCTGCAGCCAGTTGGGTGGTGGCAGCCTGCAGCTTTTCCTGCGCTTCCTTGAATTTCGCCGGCTCGGTCCAGACAACCGGCAGGGCCGCGGTCTCGCCCTTGTCGCTGCCTGCGACAAATCCTTCCCATGGCAGGCGGCTCATGGTTTCCACGATGGCCGCACTGTCCGCCGCCACCTTGGCATCGAACGGCGCCCTTCCATTGGCCATGGCGCCAATACGGCTGAAGTGATTGGCCATGACGGTGAGCGCCGACTTGCGGTATTTCACGGCATCTTCGGGCTTCTGGAACTGGGCCATGGCAGGTACGGAAACGGCACCCAGTGCGATCGTCAAAGCCAGCGGAAGGGCTGTTTTCATGAAAACTCCTGTTTGATGGGAGGAAACGTGGGGAAGACGTGGCGACGCCACGCCGGCAGGAGTGTATGAAACCCGGCGAAGTTCCGCAGGAACTGCGCCGCGTATACGTGTATCTTCTCCATACGCCCTACATCCACCCTGATGACCAGCCTTATGCAAACCACCCGCATCTGGGACCTCCCTACCCGGCTCTTTCACTGGACTCTCGCTGTCTGCGTGGTCGGACTTGTCGTCACGGGCAGCGTCGGGGGCCATCTGATGAACTGGCATCTGCGCCTGGGTTACGTGGTTTTCACGCTGCTGCTGTTCCGCTTCGTGTGGGGACTCATCGGCGGCCACTGGTCGCGCTTCACCACATTCCTGTACTCGCCAACCGCCCTGGTGCGCTATCTGCAAGGCCGCGCCACCCCTCAGGAACTCGCCGGCCACAACCCCATGGGCGCGCTTTCGGTCTTTGCCCTGCTTCTGGTTCTTGCCATCCAGGTCGGCACCGGCCTTGTGAGCGACGACGAGATCGCCTTCTTCGGCCCCCTCACGCGCTTCGTTTCGGGCGACACGGTCAGTGCCGCTACGGGCTACCACAAGGAACTGGGCAAGCTGTTGGTGCTGGTCCTCGTGGCCTTGCACCTGCTGGCCATCCTCTTCTACAAGCTGGTGAAGAAGCGGGGCCTCACCCAGGCCATGCTCACCGGGGACAAGCGGCTTGAAACGCCGATGCCCGCATCCCGGGACACGGCGACCACACGGCTGCTGGCACTGGTCGTCCTCGCGCTCTGCGGCGGCTTGGTGGCCTGGATCGACCGGCTCGGGAACCCGGGTTTCTAGGGGCTGCGGTCACCGGGCCCCGTGTCGTATAGTGGCGGCCACGCCATCGCCGGGCCAGCCCCGCCCCCGCCCCGCCACATGAATGCTCCCGCAGCCGCCGCGGTCACATTGAGACCGGCCCTGTTTCCCCAAGACCTGCAGACCGTTCGAGACCTGTTCCAGGACTATCAGGGCGAACTCGGCATCGACCTGCAGTTTCAGGGGTTTGATGCCGAACTCGCCGGACTCCCGGGCGACTACGCGCCACCCGCCGGTGCACTGCTGCTCGCCGAGGTGGACCAGACGCCGGCCGGCTGCTGCGCGCTGCGGCCGCTGCACAACACGGACCATCTCAACGCCTGCGAGATGAAACGCCTGTTCGTGCGCAAGGCCTTCCGCGGTTTCGGACTGGGGCGCCTGCTGGTGGAGCGCATTCTGACGGAGGGTCAGCTCGCCGGCTACACCACCATGCTGCTAGACACCTTGAGCGACATGGAAACCGCCCGCGCCCTGTACCAGGAGGCAGGCTTCATCGAGGTCGCGCCCTATTACCACAACCCCATTGCCGGGGCGCACTACCTCAAAGTCAATCTCTGATCAAACGCCGGACCGGGCCTGCGCCAACAAGGTCGCCGCATCGCTGACCTCGAACTTGCCAGGAGCCTCGATGTTCAGCGTCTTCACCACGCCATCCTTGATCAGCATCGAGTAGCGGTTGCTGCGCAGCCCCATTCCGCGACCGGCAAGGTCCAAGGTCAAGCCCGTGGCCTTGGCAAAGTCGGCGCTGCCATCGGCCAGCATGCGCACCTTGTCACCCGTCTTCTGGTCGCGCGCCCAGGCGCCCATGACAAAGGCGTCGTTGACGCTCAGGCACCAGATTTCGTCCACTCCAGCAGCCCTGAAGTCGGCCGCATGCTCGACATAGCCTGGCACATGCTTCGCAGAGCAGGTGGGCGTGAAGGCACCGGGCAGTGCGAACACGGCGATCGTCTTGTTCGCCGCCGCCTTCTGCACGTCCACCGGATTCGGTCCGATGCTGCACCCATTGCCTTCGACCTCGCTGTACTCCATCAGCGTTGTCGCCGGGATCTTTTCGCCGATCTGGATCATTGCGTTACTCCTCGTGTGCTGGCCCTGCGGCCGTGGTGGACGGATCCGCACAAGCGGACCCCAGAAAAAGAAAAAGCGACCGAATTGTCGGTCGCTTTTCCACAGCGCGCCTGAACGGCGGCCTACAGGCTTACACCAAGGCAGCCTTTTGCACCAGGCGGGTAGCCACCCAGTTCTTGGTCTTGGACAGCGGGCGGCTCTCGGTGATTTCGATCAAGTCGCCCAGCTTGTACTCACCCTTTTCGTCGTGGGCGTGGTACTTGCTCGACTTCGCCACGATCTTGTCGTAGAGCTCGTGCTTGACGCGGCGTTCAACCAGCACCGTCACGGTCTTTGCGCGCTTGTCGCTGACCACCTTGCCAATCAAGGTGCGCTTGAGGGATGTTTTAGCTTCCGTCATGGTCACTCCTTATTTGGCAGCGGCACGCTGCTTCTCGGCCAGGATGGTCTTGGCACGAGCGATCGCGCGGCGGGTGTCACCCAGCGTGGCGTTGTTGTTGAGTTGTTGGGTGGCCTTCTGCATGCGCAGACCAAAGTGGGCCTTTTGCAAGGACTTCACTTCGGCTTCCAGAGCGGCCACGTCTTTTTGGCGGAGTTCAGCAGCTTTCATCTTGTGTTCTCCTGAATCACTGGCCGAGCATGCGTGCCACGAACGTGGTACGCAGCGGGAGCTTGGCGGCCGCCAGTTGGAAAGCCTCACGGGCCAGCTGTTCCGGCACACCCACGATTTCGTAGAGCACCTTGCCAGGCTGGATTTCGGCGACGTAGTACTCCACAGAGCCCTTGCCGTTGCCCATACGGACTTCGGCCGGCTTCTGAGAGATCGGCTTGTCGGGGAACACGCGGATCCAGATGCGGCCACCGCGCTTGACGTGGCGGGAGATCGCACGGCGACCCGCCTCGATCTGGCGAGCGGTCAGACGGCCGCGGTCCGTCGACTTCAGGCCGAAGTCACCGAACGCGACAGTGGCGCCACTCGTGGCGACGCCGGTATTGCGGCCTTTTTGTTCTTTACGGAACTTGCGGCGAGCAGGTTGCAACATCTTTATTCTCCTTTGCCGTCCGCAGCTGCAGATGCGGGCGCGGCGTCTTTGCGAACGCGCTTAACGGCGGGTTTGGTTTCGGTGCCTTCGGTGGCGGCGGCGGGCTTGTCGCTGCCATCGGCCGGAGCGGCATTGGCGCCAGGGCGGCGCACCGCAGCACGGGCAGGAGGACCTGCCGGGCGCTCACGGCGCGGGCCACGCGGGCGGCGCTCTTCTTCCACCCGCGGCTCGGCGGCCACGGGCGCGTCGTTGCGGCCCAGGGTGTCGCCCTTGTAGACCCAGACCTTGACACCGATGATGCCGTACGTGGTCTTGGCTTCGGACGTGCCGTAGTCGATGTCGGCGCGCAGCGTGTGGAGCGGCACGCGACCTTCGCGGTACCACTCGCAGCGGGCGATCTCGATGCCGTTCAGGCGGCCCGACGACATGATCTTGATGCCCTGGGCGCCCAGACGCATGGCGTTCTGCATCGCGCGCTTCATGGCGCGGCGGAACATGATGCGCTTCTCGAGCTGCTGGGTGATGCTGTCCGCGATCAGCTTGGCATCGATTTCAGGCTTGCGCACTTCCTCGATGTTGACGGCCACGGGCACACCGAGCTTGGCGGCCAGTTCCTTCTTCAGCTTCTCGATGTCCTCGCCCTTCTTGCCGATCACCACGCCCGGACGCGCCGAGTAGATGGTGATACGTGCGTTCTTGGCGGGGCGCTCGATCACCACGCGCGATACAGCCGCGTTCTTGAGCTTGCCCTTGAGGTACTCGCGCACCTTGATGTCTTCGGCAAGCATGCCCGCGAAGTCGCGGTTGCTCGCGTACCAACGGCTGGCCCAGTTGCGGGAAACTGCGAGGCGGAACCCGGTCGGGTTGATTTTCTGTCCCATATTCCTGTGCCCTCTTCAGTTGCCAACCGTCACGTAGATGTGACACGTGGGTTTGCTGATGCGGTTGCCGCGGCCCTTGGCGCGGGCAGCGAAGCGCTTGAGCGTGGTGCCTTGCTCGACGTAGATGGTCTTGACCTTCAGTTCGTCGATGTCGGCGCCATCGTTGTGCTCGGCGTTGGCAATGGCGGATTCCAGGGCCTTCTTCACGATGCCTGCGGCCTTCTTCTGGGTGAACGTCAGGATGTTCAGAGCCTGATCGACCTTCTTGCCGCGAATCAGGTCAGCCACCAGACGGCCTTTGTCCACGGACAGGCGCACGCCACGGACGACAGAGCGGGTTTCTGTACTCATGGTTGATCCTTACTTCTTGGCTTTCTTGTCGGCCGGATGGCCTTTGAAGGTGCGCGTCAGCGAGAACTCGCCGAGCTTGTGTCCCACCATCTGGTCGGTGATGTACACAGGCACGTGCTGCTTGCCGTTGTGCACGGCGATCGTCAGACCGATGAAGTCGGGCAGGATCATCGAACGACGCGACCACGTCTTGACGGGTTTCTTGTCTTTGGTGGCTTGGGCCTTCTCGACCTTGGCCAGCAGATGGTGGTCGACAAACGGACCTTTTTTGAGCGAACGAGTCATGTTGTCAACCCCTTACTTCTTGCGACGCGAGACGATCATCGACTGCGTGCGGCGGTTGTTGCGGGTGCGGTAACCCTTGGTCAGGTTGCCCCACGGATCCACCGGTGCGCGGCCTTCGCCGGTCTTGCCTTCACCACCACCGTGCGGGTGGTCGATCGGGTTCATAGCCGTACCGCGAACGGTCGGGCGGATACCCATGTGGCGCTTCACACCGGCCTTGCCGAGTTGACGCAGGCTGTGTTCCTGGTTGGACACTTCACCGATGGTGGCGCGGCAATCCACGTGGACTTTGCGCACTTCACCCGAGCGCATGCGAACCTGGGCGTAGATGCCTTCACGGGCCAGCAGCACGGCAGAAGCGCCGGCCGAGCGCGCAATCTGTGCGCCTTTACCGACCTGGAGCTCGATGCAGTGGATGGTCGACCCGACGGGAATGTTGCGGATCGGCAGCGTGTTGCCCACGCGGATCGGCGACTCGGACCCCGACAGCAGGGTGGCGCCAACCTCAACGCCGCGCGGGGCGACGATGTAGCGGCGCTCGCCATCGGCATAGCACAGCAGCGCGATGTGCGCCGTGCGGTTGGGGTCGTACTCGATGCGTTCGACCTTGGCCGGGATGCCGTCCTTGTTGCGACGGAAATCGACCACACGGTAGTGGTGCTTGTGACCACCGCCCTTGTGGCGGGTGGTGATGTGACCATTGTTGTTGCGGCCGGCTTTCTGGAACTGGGGTTCCAGCAGCGGCGCGAAGCCCGCACCCTTGTGCAGTTGGTCACGCGTGACCTTCACCATGCCGCGACGGCCTGGCGAAGTCGGTTTCATCTTGATGACGGCCATGATTAAACGCCCTCCCCGCCGAAGTTCAGCTCTTGACCCGGCATGAGGGTCACATAGGCTTTGCGAACATGGTCACGACGACCGATGGTCTTGCCAAAGCGCTTGGTCTTGCCCTTCTGGTTCAGCACGGAAACGCCCTTGACCTGCACCTTGAACATCAGTTCCACGGCGGCCTTGATCTCGGGCTTGGACGCGTCGCGCAGCACCTTGAAGAGCACGGTATTGGTCTGCTCGCCAACCAGGGTGGCCTTCTCGGACACGATGGGTGCCACAAGAACCTGCATCAGGCGGCCTTCGTCGAATTGTGCGGCGCTCATGCGAACATCTCCTTGAGCTGGTCGATCGCCGCCTTGGTGACGATCACCTTCTTGTAATGCACCAGCGACAGCGGATCGGCGTAACGGGGCTCGACCACCAGCACGTTGGGCAGGTTGCGCGAGGCCAGGTACAGGTTCTCGTCGACTTCCTCGGCGATCACCAGAACCGACTGCAGCTTCATGGCCTTGAACTTGTCGGCCAGTTGCTTGGTCTTGGGCGAATCCACCTTGATGGACTCCACCACGGCCAGGCGGCCTTCACGCACGAGCTGCGAGAAGATGGAGGCCATGCCGGCGCGGTACATCTTCTTGTTGAGCTTCTGGGTGAAGTTTTCGTCTGGGCTGTTCGGGAAGATACGACCGCCCCCACGCCACAGCGGGGAAGACGTCATACCGGCGCGGGCGCGGCCCGTGCCTTTTTGCTTGAACGGCTTCTTGGTCGAGTGCTTGACCATCTGGCGGTCTTTTTGGGCACGCGTACCTTGGCGGGCGTTGGCCTGATAAGCCACCACGAGCTGGTGGATCAGGGCTTCGTTGTAGTCACGACCAAACACGGTCTCCGGCACATCCACGTTGGACGATGCCTGGCCCTGGTCGTTCAGGAGTTCAACTTGCATCAGTTAGCTCCCTTCGCAGCTTTGGCCTTGACGGCGGGACGCACAGTCACGAAACCACCGTTGGCGCCAGGCACGGCACCGCGGATCATGAGCAGTTGACGGGCTTCGTCCACGCGCACGATGTCGAGGTTCTGGATGGTCTTGGTTTCATCGCCCATGTGGCCCGTCATCTTCTTGCCCGGGAACACGCGGCCCGGATCCTGGGCCATGGAGATGGAGCCCGGCACATTGTGCGAACGGCTGTTGCCGTGCGAAGCGCGCTGCGAGCTGAAGTTGTGGCGCTTGATGGTGCCGGCATAGCCTTTACCGATCGAGGTGCCTTGCACGTCCACCTTCTGGCCAGCGGCGAAGATCGCGTTGGCAGCCACCACGGCACCGGGCTGGTACTGGGCAGCGACGTCGGAGGCGACGCGGAATTCCTGGATGATTTCACCGGCTTCGACGCCGGCCTTGGCCAGATGGCCCGCTTCGGGCTTGGTCACACGGGAGGCGCGGCGGGCACCAAAGGTGACCTGGAGCGCG
>NZ_JAHCKL010000033.1 GCF_026125785.1 Hydrogenophaga sp. | reverse complement strand
GACAACGGAAACACCTGTACCAGGGCGCCGTAGATGGCCCGCATCGAATCGCGGGTCTCCGAGGCAGGTGCCGCGGCGGGTGCCGCCAACAGCAGGCCGAGCGCCAGCGCGGAGGCCGGCACCCACCGCGGGTGCGCGGCGCCCGGCTGTTCTAGCCTCACAGTGCGGCTCGTCTTGCGGGAGTCTCGCCGGTCTCGCCGCCGGCAAGCGAGCGCAGCGCCGACAGGTCGCGGATGCTCACCATGCTGCGATGAACTTCCAGCAGGCCGTCCGCCTGCATGCGCGTCAGCTGGCGGCACACGGTCTCCACCGCCAGGCTCAGGTAGTTGCCGATGTCGGCACGCGACATCGGCAGCGTCACTTCGCTGGCGGAGTAGCCGCGGTTTCTCTGCGCATCCGAGCGCGCCATCAGGAAGCTGGCCATGCGCTGCTCGGCGTTCTTCTTGCCGAGCAGCATCACCATGTCGCCGTTGCGCTTGATGGCGCAGCTCATCGCGCGCATCAGGTGTTGCTGCAACCCGGCATTGCGCACCGCGCGGGCGCACAGTTCCTCGTAGGGAATCGCGCACACGTTGGAGGTGTCGAGGGCGACGGCATCGCAGGCGTAGGTACCGTCGGCGACCGCATCCAGGCCGATCAGTTCGCCGGGGCCGTGAAAGGCCACGATCTGCTCGTCACCCTCGCTGGAAACCATGCAGGTCTTCACCGCGCCGGCCCGCACCACGAACAGGGAGCGAAGCGCGTCGCCGGCGTGGAACAACCGCTCTCCACGACGGAACAGTTCAGGGGTGGCTTCGAGCCCCTCGAGCAGGCGCTCGTCCATCTCGCGCCACGCGCATTCCTTGCGAAGGTTGCAGTCGGCGCACGAACGGCGGCTGCCGAAGAACCGGACAACGTTGCTGTTGCTGCTCATCGCTCTCTACTCCACTTTGCCGTGGCTTGTGGGTAGGGATTGTTGGCGCGTTGAGGCAGGGTGCCTATACGTGGATCCACGTATGCGGCGAGTACGAGCGCGCGTCGGCCGCCGACCGGATTACTCCGTTCGACCGTTCGCTAGTCGGCCTCTCCCGCCGGCGCCGAGCGCGTCAGCGCCGTCTCGATCCATCCCAGCAGTTCGTCATCGCGAAACGGCTTGCCGATGACCGCCAGCGCGCCGGAGGCACGCGCGCGATCGGCCATGGCGTGGTCGGCGTGCGCGGTGATGACGATCACCGGAAGCTGCAGGTCGAGGTCGGCGAGGATGTCCATCAGGTCGGCCCCCGTCATTCCCGGCATCTGCAGGTCCAGCACCAGGCAGCCGCGGCCCTGACGCGTATAGCATTCGAGGAACTCCTCCGCGGAGGCGCAAGGGCGAGGCTTCCAGCCACAGGAGTGCACCAGCATGCTCAAGGCCGACCGCACCGCCGCGTCGTCGTCCACGATGAACACCGTGGACGATGCGCAGCCCGGGTTGCTGAACTGGCGTTCGTTCATCCCAAGGGGTGCCGCTCCCGGTGGTTCGAAGTACATCTGCGCCCCTGCCTCATGAATGTACGGCCGGCGGTCGCCCGGGCCATCTGGCGGACCGCAGGGACCGAATCCCGGCGTCGGTTTCCGCGCTGGACGCTAGTAGAAGGTACCAACCTCGACCTCACGTTGATGCAGATCAACGGCGGTTGGGGTGGGCTGCCGGTGGCCCGCCCGGCGCAGGGGTCGTCATGCGCCCGCCGTCAGGCCGGCCGCCATGGCGAGCTTCATCAGTTCGGCGACGGTGCGCACGCCGAGTTTCTTCATCAGGCGCGCCCGGTGCAGTTCCACCGTGCGCTCGCTGATGCCGAGGTCGATGGCGATGACCTTGTTGGCGCCGCCCTCCATCAGCATGGCCAGCACGTCGCGCTCGCGCGCAGTGAGCGTGTCGAACAACACGCGCCTGGCCCGTTCCGCGCAACCGCGCTCCAGCGCGCCGCGCACGCATTCGATCAGCCGCTCCGGTGCGAAGGGCTTCTGCAGGAAATCAACGGCGCCCGCCTTCAACGCCTGCACGGCTGCCGGGACGTCACCGTGACCGGTCAGCACGATGACCGGGAGCACCGAGCCGTCCGCCACCAGCCGCTGCTGCAGTTCCAGGCCGCTCAGTCCCGGCATGCGCATGTCGGTGACCAGGCAGCCGGCGGCATCGGTGCCGACCTCGCGAAGGAAGGCGTCTGCCGACGCGAAGCCCCGCGCACGCATGCCCGCGGACTCCACCAGCAGGACCAGCGCACCGCGCAGGGCATCGTCGTCGTCGACCACGAAGACGACGCCTTCATCATCCATCGGCAGCGGCCTCGAGTGGCAGCGTGAAGCGGAAAGTGGCGCCTCCCTCGTCGTTGGACTCGGCGGTGAGCCGTCCACCATGGGCTTCCACCAGCGACTTGCAGATGGACAGGCCTATGCCCATCCCCTCGGGCTTGGTGGTGAAGAAGGTGTCGAACACCCGTTGCGCTCCTTCCGCCGGCAGGCCCGTGCCGTTGTCGATGACGGCGACCTCCACGCGCTCACTGCCCACCCGTGCGGTGGTGATGACGACGCGGCGGTCCTTCGGATCGACGCCGGTGAGGGCATCGATGGCATTTTGCACGAGGTTGAGCGTGACCTGTTCGACCTGGACCCGGTTGGCGGTGACCCGGGGCAATTGCTCGTCCAGCGCCAGCGTGACCCGGACGCGCTTCATGCGGATGTCGTGCGACAGCAGGCCGAGCATGTCCTTGACCACCGTGTTGACGTTCACTCGCTCGCGCCCGCTGCCTCCCTTGCGCACGAACTGGCGCAGGTTCTTCACGATGTCGCCGGCGCGTGCCCCCTGCGCCGCGATCTGCTCCAGCGCGGTGGTGAGCATCTCGCTGGAACCTTTGCCGGAGCGCATCATCCGCAGCGATGCGTCGGCGAAGCTGACGATGGCCGCCAGCGGCTGGTTGATCTCGTGCGCGATGCTGGACGTCAGCTCGCCCAGCGCCGCCAGCCGCGACGCGTGCGCCAGCTGGTCCAGGCGCAGCCGCGCCTCCTCCTCGGCCTTCCTGCGCTGGGTGATGTCGCGGATGATGCCCGTGAACATGCGCCGGCCGGGGATCACCACCTCGCCGACGGCAAGCTCTATGGGAAACACGGTGCCGTCGCGGCGCAGGCCCTCCACTTCGCGGCCGATGCCGATGATGCGACGCTCTCCGGTGCTGAGATAGCGGGCCATGTATCCGTCGTGGCTGGAGCGGTAGGGCTCGGGCATGAGGACGTTCATCTTCTGCCCCACGAGTTCCGCCGCCGAGTAGCCGAAGATCCGCTCCACCGCCGGGTTCACCGATTCGATGACGCCGTCGGCGCCGGCGGTGATGATGCCGTCCACCGCCGCCTCGAGGATCGAGCGCAGGCGGGCGTCGCTGTCCTGCGTCACCTCGCCGGCGCTGGCGTGCTCGGTCACGTCGACACCGGTGAACACGAACAGGCGGCCCTCGCTCGGGGCGTGCAAGGGCGTGCTCGACCAGTGCACCAGGCGCTCCTCGCCCCGCTCGTTCCGCAGCACCGTCGCGTGCTGCTGCCAGCCACGGCTGCGCGCCCGGCGAGAATGCACGCCCTCGGCCTGCCCCCCTTTCTCCACGGGCACCAGCAACTCGTCGATGTGACGCCGCAGGAGGTCGTCCCTGCGTCGCCCCGTCATGCGCGCGCAGGCCTCGGAAACGTGCAGCACCTTCCCGTGCGCGTCGGCGACCACCATCAAGAGTTGCTCGACCGCGGCGGAACCCGCGCTCTCGTCGGCACCCGCCGACGGCTGGCTGCACCGGGTGGACGACTCGTTCTCTGGCATGAGCAACCTCTTGCGTGCCGGGCGTCTCGGCCGCCGCCGCTTCGAACCCGGGACGCGACGCGGAGCGCGGCGAAGTGTACCGCCCCGCGCGCGGGCCGACCCACTGCCGGCCACCGACTTCCGGGCCTGCCGACGGGTACGGCGTGGCTTGCTTGATCGCCGTCAATGCAGCCGCCCGCCGAGCGACTAGTCTTGCCGGCGTTGCGGGGCGTTGCGCCGGCAATGGCGCGCGGCCCGGCGTCTACAGGCCAGGGCCGAGGGGGCCCTCCGGGCGGGGGATGGCGATGGTACTCAAGCATCTGATCGGGCTGTTCACCAACCCGGCCAACGAGTGGGAACGCATCCGGGATGCCGGCTACTCCACCGGCGCCTGCCTTGCCGGCCATACCTTGCTGCTCGCCCTGGTGCCGGCCATCGCGAGCTACGTGGGAACCACCGAGATAGGCTGGGAGGTGGCCGGAACCCGGGCAGTCAAGCTGACGCCCGAAAGCGCCCTGCGAATCGCCGTTCTCTACTACGGGGCGATGGTGGTCGCCACCTTCACCATGGGCTGGATGATCCACTGGATGAGCCGCACCTACGGCGCGGAGCAGCCGCTGTCCCAGTGCGTGGCACTCGCCACCTACACCGCGACGCCACTGTTCCTGTCCGGCGTGATGCAGCTCTATCCCCTGCTGTGGCTGAACCTGGTGCTGGGGCTGCCGGTGGTCGGCTACACCATCTACCTCTTCTACACGGGCGTTCCCATCGTCATGCGCATCCCGCCGGAGCGCGGCTTCCTGCTGTCCTCGGCCGTGCTGGCCTTCGGCATGGTCTCGCTGGTGGCGATGCTCGCGGTGACCGTGATCCTCTGGAGCCGCGGCTTCGCCCCGGCATTCACCTCGTGAAGCGGCGGCACGCGACACGCGCCGGTTCCATCCATGCAGACACAGCGGGAGACAGGCATGTCGGCTGAGGCAAGCACGTACAACTACACGGTCGTCCGCCAGTTCGCGGTGATGACCATCGTGTGGGGAGTGGTCGGCATGCTGGTCGGTGTCGTGATCGCGGCACAACTGGCGTGGCCGGCGCTCAACTTCGACCTGCCCTGGATCACCTACAGTCGGCTGCGTCCGCTGCACACCAACGCCGTCATCTTCGCCTTCGGCGGTTCGGCGCTGTTCGCCACCTCCTACTACGTGGTGCAGCGCACCTGCCACGCGCGCCTGTTCTGCGGGCCGCTGGCGAGCTTCACCTTCTGGGGCTGGCAGGCGGTCATCCTGTCGGCGGCCATCACCCTTCCGCTCGGCTACACCACCACCAAGGAGTACGCCGAACTCGAGTGGCCCATCGACATCCTCATCGCGGTGGTGTGGGTGTCCTACGCGGTGGTCTTTCTCGGCACCATCGTGAAGCGCAAGGTGGCGCACATCTACGTCGCCAACTGGTTCTTCGCCGCCTTCATCCTCGCCGTCGCGATGCTGCACATCGTCAACAGCGCCGCGGTGCCGGTCGGTCTGCTCAAGTCCTACTCCGCCTACTCGGGCGTGCAGGACGCGATGATCCAGTGGTGGTACGGGCACAACGCCGTCGGCTTCTTCCTCACCGCCGGCTTCCTCGGGATGATGTACTACTTCGTGCCCAAGCAGGCGGGGCGGCCGATCTACTCCTACCGGCTGTCGATCGTGCACTTCTGGGCACTGATCTTCACCTACATCTGGGCCGGCCCCCACCACCTGCACTACACCGCGCTGCCGGACTGGACGCAATCGGTGGGCATGGTGTTCTCCCTCATCCTGCTGGCCCCGAGCTGGGGCGGCATGATCAACGGCATCATGACCCTCTCGGGTGCCTGGCACAAGCTGCGTGACGACCCCATCCTGCGCTTCCTGATCGTTTCGCTGTCGTTCTACGGCATGTCGACCTTCGAGGGGCCGATGATGTCGATCAAGACGGTCAATGCGCTCTCGCACTACACCGACTGGACCGTGGGCCACGTGCACTCCGGCGCCCTCGGATGGGTCGGCCTGGTGACCATGGGTTCCATGTACTACCTGATCCCGCGCCTGTTCGGGCAGAAGAAGATGTACTCGGTGCCCGCCATCGAACTGCACTTCTGGATCGCCACCATCGGCATCGTGCTCTACATCGCCGCCATGTGGATCGCCGGCGTGATGCAGGGTCTGATGTGGCGATCGGTCAACCCCGACGGCAGCCTGACCTACACCTTCGTCGAATCGGTCAAGGCCACGTTCCCCTTCTACGTGATCCGTCTGCTCGGCGGCGTGCTCTACCTGGGCGGCATGCTCGTGATGCTGTGGAACGTGGTCATGACCGCGCGCAGCGGCCAGGTGCAGGACGTGCGCATCCCCGTGATCAACCCGGCCCACGCCTGAGGACACACCATCATGGCCAACACACAAAATTCCAAGGGTTTCACCCACGAGCGGATCGAGACCAACAACTTCCTGATGATCGTGCTCATCGTGCTGGTGATCGCGGTCGGCGGGCTGGTTGAAATCGTGCCACTGTTCTTCCAGAAGTCCACCACGCAGCCCGTGGAGGGCCTCAAGCCTTACAGCGCTCTGCAGATCGCCGGGCGCGACGTGTACGTGCGCGAGGGCTGCTACAACTGCCATTCGCAGATGATCCGGCCCTTCCAGGCCGAGACCCTGCGCTACGGCCACTACTCGGTGGCGGGCGAGTTCGTCTACGACCGTCCCTTCCAGTGGGGCAGCAAGCGCACCGGCCCCGACCTGGCGCGCGTGGGTGGCCGCTACAGCGACGAGTGGCACCGCATCCACCTGAACAACCCGCGTGACCTGGTGCCCGAGTCCAACATGCCTGCCTACCCCTGGCTGGAGAAGAAGACGGTGAACGCCGCCGGCATTCCGCGCCGCATGGAAGTGCTGCGCACGCTGGGTGCTCCCTACACCGACGAAGAGATCGCCGCTTCTTCCGAAGCGGTCAAGGGCAAGACCGAGCTCGATGCCCTGGTCGCCTACCTCCAGGTGCTGGGCACCGCCATCAAGTGATCACGCACAAGGAGCCCATGCCATGGACATCAATGACCTGCGCAGTGCCATGACCGTGATCAGCCTGCTGACCTTCCTGGGCATCGTGGCCTGGGCCTGGTCGCGGCGCAACAAGGACCGTTTCGACGAAGCGGCCCAACTGCCCTTCGAAGACGAATGAACGGCCCACGACAACGAGAAACATCATGAGCGACTTCACAAGCAACTTCTGGTCGATCTATGTGGCCGGGCTGACGCTGGTCAGCATCGTGGCCTGCCTCATCCTGCTCTGGGTCAGCGGTACCACCAAGGTGGCGGCGTCGAAAGACAACACCACCGGCCATGTCTGGGACGGTGACCTGCAGGAAATGAACAACCCGCTGCCCAAGTGGTGGGTCTACCTGTTCATCATCACCGTGGTCTTCTCGCTGGTCTACGGCCTGCTGTATCCCATGTTCGGCACCTACCAGGGCGTGCTCGGCTGGTCGTCCGATGGCCAGCACAAGGCCGAGGTGGCCAAGGCCGAAAAGGCGATCGCCCCCATCTACGAACGCTTCAAGGCCATGCCGGCCGACCAACTGGCTGGCGACAGCCAGGCCATGGCCATTGGCGAACGCCTGTTCATGAACAACTGCGCCCAGTGCCACGGCTCCGACGCCCGCGGCGCGCGCAGCTTCCCCAACCTGACCGATGGCGACTGGCTCTGGGGCGGCAGCCCCGAGGCCATCAAGACCACCATCACCGAAGGGCGCACCGGCATGATGCCGCCCATGGCCGCCGCCGTGGGCACGCCAGAAGATGTGCGCAACGTCGCGAACTACGTGCTCAGCCTTTCGGGCAGCCCGCACGACTCCGTGCGCGCCACACTGGGCAAGAGCAAGTTCGGCGCCTGCGCCGCATGCCACGGCATGGACGGCAAGGGCAACCAGGCCATGGGTGCGCCCAACCTGAGCGACAACACCTGGCTGCACGGCTGGGGTGAAGAGGCCGTGGTGCGCGCCATCACCAACGGCTTCACCAACCAGATGCCGGCCCAGGCCAGCAAGCTCAACGCCGACCAGATCCATGTGCTCAGCGCCTACGTCTGGGGGTTGTCCAACAAGTCCGCCGGCGCTGCCAAGACCAACTGAAAACCGTGAGCACCGCCAGTCCCGGCGCCGATCCTGGCGCCAAAGCCGTGATCCCCATCACCCCGGTGCCGCAGCCCGCAGCGGCGGCAGACGAGGTGATGGTCTCGCTCTATGCCTCGCGGCAGAAGATCTACCCGCGTTCGGTCTCGGGCTTCTTCTCCCGCTGGCGGTGGCTGATCGTCTGGCTGACCCAACTGGTGTTCTACGGTCTGCCCTGGCTGCAGTGGAATGCCCGGCAGGCGGTGCTGTTTGATCTGGAGGCGCGCCGCTTCTACCTCTTCGGGCTGGTTCTCTACCCGCAGGACTTCATCTACCTCACCGGCCTGCTGGTGATCTCCGCGCTCTCGCTGTTCCTTTTCACGGCGGTCGCCGGGCGCCTCTGGTGCGGCTTCGCCTGCCCGCAGACGGTCTACACCGAGATCTTTCTCTGGATCGAAAAGAAGGTCGAGGGCGACCGCTCCGCGCGCCAGCGGCTGGACAAGGCGGATCTCTCGGCCGCCAAGTTCGGCAAGAAGGCGCTCAAGCACGCGCTGTGGGTGGCGTTCGCGCTGTGGACCGGCTTCACTTTCGTCGGCTATTTCACGCCCATCCGTGAACTGGGCGCACTCACGCTCGCCCTCTCGCTCGGCCCCTGGCAGACCTTCTGGGTGCTGTTCTACGGCTTTGCCACCTATGGCAATGCGGGCTTCCTGCGCGAGCAGGTGTGCAAGTACATGTGTCCGTACGCGCGCTTCCAGAGCGCGATGTTCGACAAGGACACCATGATCGTCACCTACGACGCCCAGCGCGGCGAGCCGCGCGGGGCCCGCTCGAAGAAAGCGGATCCCAAGGCCCTGGGCCTGGGCACGTGCGTGGACTGCACCCTGTGCGTGCAGGTCTGCCCCACCGGCATCGACATCCGCAAGGGCCTGCAGTACGAGTGCATCGGCTGCGCCGCCTGCGTGGACGTGTGCGACGAGGTGATGGACAAGGTTGGCTACCCGCGCGGCCTGATCCGTTTCTCGACGCAGAACGGCATGGCCAACGGCTGGAACCGCAACCAGATGCTGCGCCGCGCCCTGCGGCCGCGTGTGCTGGTCTACGGTGGCATCCTGCTGGCCATCACCGTCGCGGTGGGCGTGAGCCTGTTCCTGCGCACGCCGCTCAAGGTCGACGTGATCCGCGACCGGGGAGCGCTTGCGCGCATGGTGGAGCAGGGCCGCATCGAAAACGTGTTCCGCCTGCAGATCATGAACGCCACCGAGACCACGCAGCGCTATGCCGTCAGCGTCTCGGGCCTGCCCGGCATCACCATGGCTTCGGAGACCACCTTCGAAGTGCTGCCCACGGAAGTCCGCTCGGTTGCCGTGCGCGTGCAGATTCCGCCGGATGCGGCCACCACCGGCTCGCATCCCATCCAGTTCGACATCCGGTCCAGCGGCGAGTCTCCGCAGCATGTGGCCGAAAAGGCGGTCTTCCTTGTGCCGCGCTGATGCGGCGCCACACCCCATTGCCCAGGAGCCCTGACATGAACACCCGCACCTCCGTACCGTCTGTTTCCCCGGCCTGGTGGCGCGTGCCCCAGATGTGGCTGGTGGTCGGCGGGCCGCTGGCCGTGGTCGTCGCCAGCCTCGTCACGGCCTGGATCGCGGTGCACAACGCCGACCCGGTGCTGGACAAGACCGAGTTCGAGCGCGGCCGGCAGGCGGCCATGGCGCTTCAGGGCCAGGCCCGGACGGACGCCCTCGTCAAACTGCAGCCGGCGCACCAGGCGCGCAACCACGCGGCCTCGCCGGTGGTTCCCGAAGGCCAGTGAGCGGTCCGACGATCTTGGCATTGCACCCATCGGAGAGAGGAGACAGGCCATGTGGGCAAGGCGTCTGATGTGGGTGGTGTGGCCGGCGTTCCTCGTCGCGGCCGTGCTGGAAATGCTGGTCTTCGCCGTGGTCGATCCGGGCGATCTGCACGCCTTCGGCGGTGCGCCGCTGGGCTGGTCGCGCCTGGCGGTCTACACCGTGGCGTTCTTCGTGTTCTGGATCATGGCCATGGCCTCCAGCGCGCTGACGGTGCTGCTCTTCCTGCCCAAGGAAGAGCTCGACGGCCCGCCCTAGCCGCAGTTCTGCGGATTCACGATGCGGCGCAGCGCGTCGGTGTCCTTGATCTGGACGTAGCGCTGCTTGACGTCGATGATGCCTTCGTCGACGAACTTGGAGAAGGTCCGGCTCACGGTCTCCAGCTTCATGCCGAGGTAGCTGCCGATCTCCTCGCGCGTCATGCGCAGCACCAGTTCGGACTGCGAAAAACCGCGCGCATGCAGACGCTGCACCAGGTTGAGCAGGAAGGTGGCGAGGCGCTCCTCCGCGCGCATGCTGCCCAGCAGCAGCATCACGCCATGGTCGCGCACGATCTCGCGGCTCATGATCTTGTGCACATGGTGCTGCAGCGTCGTGAACTCGCGGGAAAGCTCCTCGACCTGCTCGAACGGCATGACGCAGACCTCCGCGTCTTCCAGCGCCACCGCATCGCAGGAATGGCGGTCGCTGACGATGCCGTCCAGGCCAATGATCTCGCCCGCCATCTGGAAGCCGGTGACCTGGTCGCGCCCGTCGGCGGTGGTCACACAGGTCTTGAAAAAGCCCGAACGCACGGCGTAGAGGGATGTGAACTTGTCGCCCACGTTGAACAGCGCGGAGCCACGCTTGATGCGGCGGCGCGTGGAGACGATGCGGTCAAGCTTGTCGATCTCACCGGCATTGAGGCCCATGGGCAGACACAGCTCGCGCAGGTTGCAGCTCGAGCAGGCGACTTTGATGGTTTGAGCGTCCATAGGCGGTCCGGTCTCGATACGTTCCTGAAGCCGAGAGCATACCCCATGGGGTGTGCTTGTCGAGAAAGCCCCTGCCTCTGGCGTTCTTGACCAAGATCAAGGGTTGTCAGCCATTTGTATTGCACAGTGGATCCATGAACTGGAGACACCTGCCGTGAGCCATGCCATCCCCGACGACCTGCTGCGTCGATTCGACGTTCCCGGGCCTCGGTACACCTCGTACCCCACGGCGGACCGCTTCGTCGAGGCCTTCACCGAACGCGACTACATCCAGGCCCTGGGCCAACGGCGTGCCGGTTCCATGGCGCTGCCGCTCTCGCTCTACGTGCACATTCCGTTCTGCGAATCGGTCTGCTACTACTGCGCCTGCAACAAGGTGATCACGCGGCACCACGAGCGCGCCGCGCAGTACCTGCGCTACCTGGCGCGCGAGGTGGAGCTGCAGGTGGAGTACCTGGGGACGGGCCAGAGCGTCTCGCAGTTGCATCTGGGCGGTGGCACGCCAACCTTCCTGTCCGATGCCGAACTCGCGGACCTGATGTCCATGCTGCGGCGGCATTTCAGTTTCGCGCCCGGCGGCGAGTACTCGGTGGAGGTCGATCCGCGCACCGTCACAGAGGAACGCTTGCGCGCCCTGGCCGCCTTGGGCTTCAACCGCCTGAGCTTTGGCGTGCAGGACTTCGATCCCGCGGTGCAGAAAGCGGTGCACCGCGTGCAGCCGGCGGAACAGGTGTTCGCGCTGGTCGAGGCCGCTCGGCGCATCGGTTTCGAGTCGGTCAACGTCGACCTGATCTACGGCCTTCCGCTGCAGACGCCGGAGTCCTTCCAGCGCACCCTGGCCCAGGTCAACCAGCTCCGGCCGGACCGCATTGCGCTGTACGCCTACGCCCACCTGCCGGCGCGCTTCAAGCCGCAGCGGCGCATCGTTGCCGCCGAACTGCCGAGTGCGGGCGACAAGCTGGCCATGCTCTCCGCGTCCCTGGACGCGCTGATGGGGGCGGGCTACGTCTACGTCGGCATGGACCATTTCGCGCTGCCCAACGACGCGCTGGCGGTGGCCAAGCGGCAGGGGCGCCTGCACCGCAATTTCCAGGGCTACAGCACGCAGCCCGATTGCGACCTGATCGGCCTGGGGGTGTCGGCCATCGGCCGCATCGGCGCCACCTACAGCCAGAACGCCAAGACGCTGGACGAGTACCGCGACCTGCTCGACCAGGGACGGCTGCCCATCGTGCGCGGGCTGGCCCTCACGCGAGACGACCTGCTGCGGCGCGCGGTCATCATGGCGCTGATGTGCCAGGGCGAGCTGCTGTTCGAATCCATCGAACTCGCCCACCTGATCGACTTCCGGCGCCATTTCGCGCGCGAACTCGAGGTGCTGGACGACCTGGCGGCGCAGGGGCTGGTCCGTGTGGATGACACGGGCATCCACGTCACGGACACCGGCTGGTTCCTGGTGCGGGCCATCGCCATGGTGTTCGACAAACACCTTCGGGTGGACCAGGACCGCGCGAAATTCTCCCGGATCATCTGATATCCCGTAAATTGCCGGTATGCAGACCTCGATGGCGATCACGGCCCTGTTCATGGGCCTGGTGGGCGGGCCCCACTGCGTGGCCATGTGTGGTGCCGCGTGCGCCGGCATCAGCCGTGCCGCCGGTGGCCATGGCCACCGCGCGCTGCTGAGCTTTCAGGCCAGCCGCATGCTGGGCTACGCGCTCTTCGGTGCGTTCGCCGCCGGTTCCGTGCAAGGGCTGGCCTGGCTGGGGACGAACACCGCCGTGCTGCGCCCGGTATGGACCATGTTCCATGTGGCCGCGCTGCTGCTGGGTGCGGTGCTGCTGTGGCAGGCGCGCCAGCCGGCCTGGATCGAGAACCTCGGCCAGCAGGTCTGGCGCAAGGCCCGTCCGGTGCTTGGCGCGCTCGGGCCCCGGGCGCCGGTGGTGCTCGGCGTCGGCTGGGCGCTCATGCCCTGCGGGCTGCTGTATTCGGCGCTGCTCATGGCCTCCCTCTCGGCCAACGCCCTGGAGGGCGCGCTCATCATGGCGCTGTTCTCTCTTGGCACCTCCGTGTCCCTCACGGCGGGCCCTTGGCTGTTGCTGCGGCTGCGCGGCGCGCGCTCCGGGGCCTGGGGCATCCGCCTGGCCGGGTTGGCGCTCGCGCTCACCTCGGGCTGGGCCATCTGGATGGGCATCAGCCAGCCCAGCGGCCTCTGGTGTGCATGATGTGCGCGTGATGGCCCGCGTCAGGCGCGGCGGCGGCCGGGCAGCGTGGCCAGCACCAGGCCCAGCAGGGCAATGCCGAACGCCAGCACCTGAAGCGGCGTCAGCCGTTCGCCCATGAACAGCACGCCGATGGCCGCCGCGCTGATGGGCAGCATCACCGTGAACACGCCAGCCTGTGAGGCCGGCACCGTCTTCAGGCCCGTCATCCACAGCCACACCGTCCAGACGCTGGCCGCCAGCGCGTAGAACACCAGCAAGCCCCAGATCGGCGCCGAGACGGTGCCGAAATCAAAACCCCATGCCGCCCAGATGCCCAGCGGCGTGACCAGCGCAAAGCCCCAGAGGTTGATGATGGCCGAGATCCGCTTGGGCCCCAGGCCATCGGTCAGGCGCTTGCCGATCACCACGTACGACGCTTCGCACACCACGGCGGCGAAGACCAGCAGATTGCCCAGCAGCGCGCGGTTGATGCCCAAGGGGCCATCGGCCGGCGCCGCCAGGCCCGCATCGGTCTTCTGCAGGGAAAACAGGCCAATGCCCAGAGCCGCGCAGGCGATGCCGGCTGCGCTGCGCCAGCCAATGCGCTCGCGCAGGAACAGCCAGCTCAGCACCGCCACCACCGCTGGAATCGACGACATCACCACACCCGCGGCGACCGCCGTCGTCATGCTCACGCCAAACAGCATGCAGATCGAAAACAGGAAGTTGCCCAGAAAGGACTCCAGAAAGAGCAGGGCGCGCGTGCGCGTGCTCAGCGCGGGTTCCGAGGCCGGCTTGCGCAGCCACTGCCACATGGCCAGGCCACCAATGCCGAAGCGAAGCCACGCCAGCAAAAACACCGGGAACACCAGCACCAGCGGCTTGGACAGCGCGACATAGCTCCCCACCAAGGACATGCTCAAAGCCAGACAAGCGTAGGCGGACCAGCGGTGCGAAGAGGGAGGGGCGTTCACGGCTTGGGGCAGGGTGCACAGGAGTGGGTCGCATCATGCCCGATCCTTGCGTGCGGTTTTCTGCATGAGAAACACCCTTTCCACAATATGAATTGACAAGATGTTGCGTTGCAAAAAAATTTCTCAATGCGAGAGATTGATTGCCATATTGAGAAATTAAACAAATAGTCTGTTGAAAAACAACAAGAAATTTTTTCTCTTATATAAGACATAAGAGCTTCTCAAAGTCTTCTATAAGACTTAAAGTTCTTCCAACGGCACCGGTCTTGCAAGCCCGATCCCCGGGACCCGATGCCCCCGTTCCCCTCAACCTCACGGAGCACTGTCATGCCTCAATCCCTCACCGAGCAACTCAGCCGCGCGCAGCAGATCGAAGCCCTGGAAAAAGACTGGGCCACCAACCCACGCTGGAAAGGCGTCAAGCGCGGCTACACCGCCGCCGACGTGGTGCGCCTGCGCGGCAGCATGCAGGTCGAATACACCCTGGCCAAGCGCGGCGCGGAAAAGCTCTGGGACAAGGTCAACGGTGGTGCCAAGAAGGGCTACGTGAACGCCTTCGGTGCCATCACCGCCGGCCAGGCCATGCAGCAGGCCAAGGCCGGCCTGGAAGCCGTGTACCTCTCCGGCTGGCAGGTTGCGGCCGACGGCAACACCTCTGAAACCATGTACCCCGACCAGTCGCTCTACGCCTACGACTCGGTGCCGACCATGGTCCGCCGCATCAACAACACCTTCAAGCGCGCCGACGAAATCCAGTGGGGCCGTGGCATCGAACCCGGCAGCGCCGAGTTCATCGACTACTTCCTGCCCATCGTGGCCGACGCCGAGGCCGGCTTCGGTGGCGTGCTCAACGCCTTCGAACTCATGAAGAACATGATCGCCGCCGGTGCCGCCGGCGTGCACTTCGAAGACCAGCTCGCCGCCGTGAAGAAGTGCGGCCACATGGGTGGCAAGGTGCTGGTGCCCACGCAGGAAGCCTGCGAGAAGCTCATCGCCGCGCGCTTCGCCGCCGACGTCATGGGTGTGTCCACCATCGTGCTGGCCCGCACCGACGCCGAAGCCGCCAACCTGATCACCAGCGACCACGACGCCAACGACAAGCCGTTCCTCACCGGCGAGCGCACCCAGGAAGGCTTCTTCCGCGTCAAGAACGGCCTGGAGCAAGCCATCAGCCGCGGCGTGGCCTACGCCCCGTACGCCGACCTGGTGTGGTGCGAGACCGGTGTGCCCGACATCGGCTTCGCCCGCGAATTCGCCCAGGCCGTGCAAGCCGCCAGCCCTGGTAAGCTGCTGTCCTACAACTGCTCGCCCTCGTTCAACTGGAAGAAGAACCTCAACGAAAAGCAGATCGCCAGCTTCCAGGAAGACCTGGCCGCGCTGGGCTACAAGTACCAGTTCATCACCCTGGCCGGCATCCACATCAACTGGTTCAACACCTTCCAGTTCGCCCACGCGTATGCCCGCGGCGAAGGCATGAAGCACTACACGGAAATGGTGCAGGAGCCCGAGTTCAAGGCGCGCGAGCAAGGCTACACCTTCGTGTCGCACCAGCAGGAAGTGGGCGCCGGCTACTTCGACGACGTAACCACGGTGATTCAGGGTGGGTCGTCGAGCGTGAAGGCGCTGACCGGCTCGACCGAAGAAGAGCAGTTCCACTGAGCCGAATCCCGCAGAGGAGACAAGGGCCACCCTTCGGGGTGGCTTTTTTGTGCGTGGGGGGTTTTACTACGCTGTTGGCCCAAGGTCGGTAACAGTCGCCCGGAGCAATCCGAGGCGACTTTTCTGCGCCGATTGGGTGGCTGTACGAGGGTATGTTGACCACATGCAACCCCTCGCCATGAAGAAGACGCCATCCGCGCTGAAGTGGCTCGGCGGCCTTTCCTGGCGAGAGCCTGCGGTAGTCCTCCCGGAACGCCGTCTCCACCGCATAGTCGTGGAGGTACTTGGGTTCGATGTTCAGATAGATGCCCTTCTCGGAGCGGTCCTGGCGCGCGCTGAAGCTCTCGGCGTTGTTCGAGTGCTCACCCTTGGGGCCCACGAGCGTCTCGCTGTGGTTGACCTGCAGGTGCAGCTGGAACTTCTTGCCCAGCCTCTGGAAGGCGGTACCCGTGTCGGTCGAGAGCACCGACTCCGGCACAGCCACGTACTTGCGCGCCAGGGCTTCCATCGCGTCGGGAGTCTCCGCCATGGCGACGCCCACGCGCGTGATGGAAGAACCGCTGCCTGGCGAGGTATGCCGCTTGCGCAGGGTGACCACTACCCGCCTGGTGGGCGGGAACACGTTGCCGTGCTCAGGGTGCAACACGCCGCCGGCAGCGAGCGCCCGGGCCTTGTTCTCCTTGCGCTTCTTGATTCGGGCACTGCTGGTGAGCAGCGCGAGTTCTTCATCCTCCGCGATGGCCTCCGCCGACCGGTAGTTCAGCGGCTTACCTCGTTTCTCGCTGGCGCGCCGGCCAGAGGCGTGGGCGCCGTCCATCTCCACGATGCCGCTGATGAGCCCGGTGTTGAAGCCGCGCACCAGGCCCTCGCGCAGCTTGCTGACCAGGCTGAAGGCCGTGTTGTAGCCACCCAGCTTGAGCATGCGGCGCAGCTCCAGCGCAGGCTGACCCGCAGCGCCACACGCCCACAGGTGCAAGGCCGCCAACAACTTCTGCAGCGAGATGCGGCGGTTGGCGAAGACGGTCTGCGACGTGACGCTGAAGCGCTTGCCGCAGCCCTTGCACTTCCAGCGCAGCTCCTTCTCGCTCCAGTAGTGGTCAGCGCAGGTGCTGCAGTGGGCGCAGACCACATTGACGTGGCTGCCCCAGCGTACGTTGGCCAGATGGCGCACGCAGCGCAGATTGCTCCACTTGCTGAACTCCTCTACGGAGCGGTCCACGGCCTTCTTGGACATGTGCCAACGGGTGGCCGCCGAGCTCGGCCGGTTCACCGAGTCCCAGCGCTTCCAGGACTGCTCGATGCCTAGTCCTGAAGGGCGGTCTGCGGGGACGGTGGTGGTCATACGGCCTTCCTCAGGAAACGCACGTAGTCGGCTTCTGCCATGCAGGTGCCTCTGATGTCGGGCACCAGGAAGGGCGAGACACCCTTGCTGAGCATCCACCGGTACAGGCCGGTGCGCGCCGGCTCGCGCACGGTGTCGACGGCCACGACCACCTCACCCTCGTGCTCGTACGGGATGGGCATGTAGAGCTCAGGCCGGGGCGGCATCGAGGCGCGGCCGTGGCTGGTCCAGGCGTAGGCGCGCGCCAGCAGGTCCCAGGGCATCAGAACCTCCGGGGTATGGGCGAACTCGATGCTGGTCTGCTCACCCAGGATGTCGTCCTCGAAGGTGGCCACGTAGCGGGCGCGCCGGCGCGTCATGCGGATGTGGGCGGTGCCCACCGTGGAGCGGCCCTGCTCAAGGCCGTCGGGCCAGTGCTCGACGATGGCGGTGAGGTTCTGGGCGAATGCGCCGCGGCGCGTCACGTCCAACGCAGGGAAGGCCTCCTCGCGGTGGATACACAAGGCCAGCGTACGCATGACCAAGTCCCACACGCTTGCGGTCCAGCGAGGGTATGCGCTGCGAATGGCCGACGACGGCGCGCCTGTGGTTTGCCGCCAGATCGGCATCTCGGCGCCCACCTCATCCCGCTCGTCACCCCACCTGCGGACAAGCCCGAAACGCTGGCAGGCGTTCCGCGGCCTCGGTGAAAGCTGCTGTCGCGGGGTGGGTGGCTGGGTTCATGTGGTCGGGCAGCATGAGTTGGGTGAAGCTCCAGGCCACTGCCGTGGCGATGCTGCCGTGGGTCAGGGCGGTGGGTTCTGCTTGCGGCGGGGTGCTGGCGACTTCGGCTTCCAGTGCAGCGTAGGCGGCGCTCAACTGTCCGTTTACGCGGTCCAGCCAGGGAGCGTGCCATTTGTCCTCGGGGCGGAGCTGGTGTTCGTAGGCGATCTGCACGGTCTTTTCGCAGGCGGCCAGGGCCAGCCCGGTGAGTCTCAGGTCTTGCAGCCGTGCGGTTCGCGTGGTGGGGGTGAGGCGGCTGGCCGCGTCGTGCGGGCCTTCGCCTTCGATCCATTGCAGGATGAGGGTGGAGTCCATCAGAACGGTGCCGTCGTCCGTGACCAGGGTCGGTGCCTTGACCACGGGGTTGATCTGGCGGAACTGTTCGAAGGTGCGGAAGACGGAGATGGGGCGGTGTTCGAACGGCAGGTTCAGCAGGCGCAGCGAGATGGCCACGCGGCGTACGTAGGGTGAATCCAGCATGCCGATGAGTTGCATGGGGGCTTTCTGGCAAAGGGATGGGTGGCGGTGGGGTGGCTTGGCTTCACAGGGGCTGTGCGAGGCTGCCCCCGTAAGATAGCGCCGCACACGGCCGCGGCCCAGGGGCCGGCATCGGAAAGCGGCCGCGCAAACCAATGACCCATCGGTGCTTTCGCCTGCCGGCCTGTTTGTTTGTTTATTCGTTCGTGTCTTTTCCGATCTACCCATGCAACTCGACAAGAAGGACTGGTTGATCCTGCAGGCGCTGCAGGCAGATGCCCGCCAGAGTCTGGCGGCGCTGGGCAAGCGCATCGGTCTTTCGCAGCCGGCCATGAGCGAGCGTGTGCGCAAGCTGGAGGAGGCGGGGGTCATCGAGGGCTACGGCGCGCGCGTGAACCTGAAGAAGATCGGTGTGGGGCTGACCGCCATCATCCGCATCGAGACCACGCATGCCGGCATTGCGCCGTACCTGAAGCTGTTCGACGCCATGCCCGAGGTGCTCGAAGTGGACCGCGTGACCGGGCAGGACTGCTTCTTCGTGCGCTGTGCCATCGCCGAGCCCGCCGACCTTGAGCGTGTGGTCGATGCCCTGGCGGCGCACGGCGCCGTCACCACGTCGCTGGTGCTGTCCAGCCCCGTGCGCAAGCACGTGACCGTCCAGGCCCTGCGCGCACCCTCGCGTTAGGCCGCGCTCAGCCGGGCACGGTGTCCGGCTGAGCGCCTTGCCGCGTCTTCCCGGTCTGGGTGGCGCGGGATATCCCCCCTTTTTTCGAACGCCCGGTTGCGTCGGCCTCAGGCTTGGGCGGTATGGGCGTGCCTTCCCTTTAAAAGCAATGTATTTACGTATATGCCGAAGCTTGGCTTGTGGCTATCGACCAGTTTCTCGCCTGGCTATCGGATTCATATAGGGTAAATACTGAATCTTTTGGTAGACCTCTGCTTGCTTCTATCCAGTCTCGGGCTTAATATAAGACAATACATTGTCATAGTTTGGTTGTGACTGCGCGAGAGGTTCGTGCGGGTGGCCGGGCTGGTTCGAGGGTTGCGATGAAGAATCTGAGTGGAAAAGTGGTGGTGGTCACGGGTGGCGGCGGTGGCATCGGTGGGGCGGCGTGCCGCCGGTTTGCGGCCGAGGGCGCCCAGGTGGGTGTGCTGGACATGAACCTGGACGCAGCCCAGAAGGTGGTGGACGAGATCCGGGCGGCGGGCGGCAAGGCCGCTGCCTTCAAGTGCGACATCACGCGCCGCGCCGAAGTGGATGCGGCGGTGGCTGGCGTCGAGTCGGCGCTGGGCCCCATCGACGTGCTGGTCAACAACGCCGGTTGGGACGTGTTCAAGCCGTTCACCAAGACGGTGCCGGCCGAGTGGGACAAGCTGATTGCCATCAACCTCACCGGTGCGCTGCACATGCTGCACGCGGTGCTGCCGGGCATGGCCGAGCGCAAGTACGGGCGCGTGGTGAACGTGGCGTCGGACGCCGCGCGGGGCGGCTCCTCGGGTGAGGCGGTCTATTCGGCTTGCAAGGGTGGTCTGGTCGCGCTGTCCAAGACGCTGGCGCGCGAGCATGCGCGCCAGGGCATCACGGTCAACGTGGTGTGCCCGGGGCCGACCGACACCGCGTTGCTGGCCGGCGTGGCCGAGGGCGCGCGCGATCCGGCCAAGCTGCTGGAAGCCTTCCGCAGTGCCATTCCGCTGGGTCGTCTGGGCCAGCCCGACGACCTGGCCAGTGCCATCGCCTTCTTTGGCAGCGACGACGCCGGTTTCATCACCGGCCAGGTGGTGTCCGTCTCGGGCGGCCTGACCATGCACGGCTGATCACGGCCCAACTCCTTTTCTTTCTGGAAACGATCATGAATTTCGAAGACATCCTGTACGAAGTCCGCAACGGCGTGGCCTGGATCACCATCAACCGGCCCGACAAGATGAACGCGTTCCGTGGTCAGACTTGCGACGAACTGATCAAGGCGTTGAACAAGGCTGGCTACGACCGCGAGGTGGGGGCCATCGTGCTCGCCGGAGCGGGTGAGCGCGCGTTCTGCACGGGAGGCGACCAGTCCGCGCACAACGGCAACTACGACGGGCGCGGCACCATCGGGCTGCCGATGGAGGAGCTGCACACCGCCATCCGCGACGTGCCCAAGCCGGTGATCGCGCGGGTGCAGGGCTTCGCCATCGGCGGTGGCAATGTGCTGGCCACCATCTGCGACCTGACCATCTGCTCGGAGAAGGCGGTCTTTGGTCAGGTGGGGCCCAAAATGGGTTCGGTCGATCCGGGCTACGGCACGGCTTTCCTGGCGCGCGTGGTGGGCGAGAAGAAGGCGCGCGAGATCTGGTACCTGTGCCGCCGCTACTCCGGTCAGGAGGCGGTCGCCATGGGGCTGGCGAACATCTGCGTGCCGCCCGACCAGCTCGACGCCACCGTGCAGCAGTGGGGCGAAGAGCTCTGCGAGAAGAGCCCGACGGCGCTGGCCATCGCCAAGCGCAGCTTCAACATGGACACCGCGCACCAGAGCGGCATTGCCGGCATGGGCATGTACGCGCTCAAGCTCTACTACGACACGGAAGAGTCGCGCGAGGGCGTGAATGCGCTGAAGGAAAAGCGCAAGCCCGAGTTCCGCAAGTACGCCCGCTGAGGCGCTCATTGGCTTGCGGAGAACCGACATGAGTCCCAATCCTTACCTGGACGAAGACCTGCAGGCGCTGGCGCAAACCGCGCGCCGGTTTGCGGAGGAGCGCGTCAAGCCCGGCTTCCTGGAGCGCGACCAGACGCGCGTGCTCGAACGCACCCTGTTGCGAGAGATGGGCGAGCTGGGTTTCATCTGCCCCGAGCTGCCCGAATCGGTGGGCGGCCTGGGCATGGGCTGCCTCGCCGCCGGGGTGATCCACGAAGAGATTGCCCGCGCCGACCTGAGCTTCTCCTACCTCAACCTGCTGGCTTCGCTCAACGGCCAGATCCTCTCGAAGTACGGCAACCCCGAGGTCGTGGGTCCGTGGTTGAAGAAGCTCTGTGCCGGCGAGGCCATCTGCGCGATCGCGCTGACCGAGCCGCGTGGCGGGTCGGACGCGGCCAACCTGCGCCTGCGCATTGAGCGCGACGGTGAGACCTACGTCATCAACGGCGAGAAAACCTCGATTTCCGCCGCCGACCAGGCGGACATCGTGGTGGTCTTTGGCCGCACGGGTACGACCGATGCCGGCGCCCATGGCGTGACCGCGCTGATGGTGCCCATGGACACCCCCGGCGTGACGACCAGCCGTTTCGATTGCCATGGCCAGCGCGCCATCGGCCGCGGCTCGATCTTCTTCGAGAACGTGCGCGTGCCAGTCAGCCACCGCCTGGGCGACGAGAACAAGGGTTTCGTGCAGGTGATGCACGGCTTCGACTTCTCGCGCTCGCTCATTGGCCTGCAGTGCCTGGCGGTCGCCCGCGTCGCTCTGGACGAAACCTGGGACTACATCACCCAGCGCCAGGCGTTCGGTCAACCGCTGTCGGCCTTCCAGGGGGTGACGCATCCGCTGGCGCAGTACGACACCGAGGTGGAGGGCGCGCGGCTGCTCTGCCTGCAAGGTCTGTGGCTCAAGGACAAGGGCCTGCCCCACACCGCCGAGGCCGGCATGGCCAAGTGGTGGGGCCCCAAGCTGGCCTACGACGTGATCCACCAGTGCCTGCTGTGCTATGGCCACGGTGGCTACGACCGTGGCCTCATGGAGCAACGCCTGCGCGACGTGCTGGGCTTCCAGATCGGCGACGGCACCGCGCAGATCATGAAGACCATCATTGCCCGCGCACGCGCCGGCCGCAAGTTCGTGCCGGCCTGATACGGCAGTTTTCACAAACACAAACGGAGACAAGCATGGAATTCGACGCCGTCCTTCTGCCCCCGCGCCGGGCCCGCATGATCGAGCAGGGCTTCTGGCACGACCGCACCATCAACCAGGACCTGGACGCCTGCGTGCAGGCCTGCCCCGACAAGCTCGCGTTGACCGCGTTGCGTGTCGAGAGCGGCGAGACCACGCGGTTCACCTACCGCGAACTCGCGCGCATGGCCGACCGCATTGCGGTGGGTCTTTCCCGCCTGGGCGTGGGCCGCAACGACGTGGTGGCCTGCCAGCTTCCCAACTGGTGGCAGTTCACCCTGGTCTACCTGGCGTGCTCGCGGCTGGGCGCGGTGATGAACCCGCTGATGCACATCTTCCGCGAGCGGGAACTGAGCTTCATGCTCAAGCACGGCGAGGGCAAGGTGATGATTGCGCCCAAGTCCTTCCGGGGCTTCGACTTCGAGAAGATGGTGCGCGAACTGCAGCCAGGCCTGCCGCACCTGCGGCATCTGGTGATCGTCGATGGTGACGGGCCGGACAGCTTCGAGGCCCTGCTCAGCGGACCGGCCTGGGAGAACGCGCCCGATGCGGCCGAGATCCTGCAGCGTAGCCGGCCGGGGCCGGACGACATCACGCAACTGATCTACACCTCGGGCACCACCGGCGAGCCCAAGGGGGTGATGCACTCGGCCAACACCGTGATGGCCAACATCATTCCCTACGCGCGCCGCCTGCAGCTCGATGCCGAGGACGTGGTGCTCATGGCCTCGCCCATGGCCCACCAGACCGGTTTCATGTACGGCCTGATGATGCCCATCATGCTCAAGGCCAGCGCGGTGCTGCAGGACATCTGGGAGCCGAAGCGGGCGGTCGAGCTGGTTCGCGCCGAGAACTGCAGCTTCACCATGGCCTCCACGCCTTTCCTCACCGACCTCACGCGCACCGTGGCCGAAAGCGGGCAGGGCGTGCCCACGCTGCGGACCTTCCTCTGTGCCGGCGCGCCCATTCCTGGCCCGCTGGTGGAGCAGGCGCGCAGCGTGCTGGGCACCAAGATCGTCTCTGCCTGGGGCATGACGGAGAACGGTGCGGTCACCCTCATCAACCTGGACGACGACGACGAACGCGCCTTCACCACCGACGGCCTGGCCCTGCCCGGCGTGGAACTCAAGGTGGTGGATGTGGATGGCAGCGAGTTGCCCGCCGGTGAGCCCGGCAAGCTGCTGGTGCGCGCGTGTTCCAACTTCGGTGGCTACCTCAAACGGCCGCAATGGAACAACACCGATGCGGACGACTGGTTCGACACCGGCGACCTCGCGCGCAAGGACGCACAGGGCTACATCCGCATCACCGGTCGCAGCAAGGACGTGATCATCCGCGGCGGCGAGAACATTCCCGTGGTGGAGATCGAGTCGCTGCTGTACCGCCACCCCGCGGTGGCCATGGCCGCCATCGTGGCCTACCCCGACGCGCGGCTGGGCGAACGCGCCTGCGCGGTGGTGGTGAACAAGCCCGGCCAGAGCCTGGACCTGCCTGGCATGGTCGAGTACCTGAAGTCGCTCAAGGTGGCGGTGCAGTACATCCCCGAGCGGCTGGAGCTGCTGGACGCGATGCCCACCACGCCCTCCGGCAAGATCCAGAAGTTCAAGCTGCGCGAGCGCCTGCGCGAACAACTGGGCCTGCCGTCATGACCGCGGGCGAAGAACCTCTGGTGCTGGTGGAGACGCAGGGGCGGGTAGGCCTGCTCACGCTGAACCGCCCGCGCCAGCTCAACGCCCTCAACGACGCGCTCATGGACCAGTTGGGCGCGGCCCTGCTGGCCTTCGAGCGCGACGAACGCATCGGCGCCATCGTCATCGCCGGTGGCGCCAAGGCGTTCGCGGCCGGGGCGGACATCGAGGCCATGGCCGACTGGTCCTTCATGGATGTCTACCAGAGCGGCTTCATCACCCGCAACTGGGAGGCCGTGCGCCAGGTGCGCAAGCCGGTGCTGGCCGCCGTGGCCGGCTACGCCATGGGCGGCGGCTGCGAGCTCGCGCTGGCCTGCGACATCATCGTCGCCGGCGAGTCGGCACGCTTTGCCCTGCCGGAAATCAAGCTGGCCATGCTGCCCGGTGCCGGTGGCACCCAGCGCCTGCCGCGCGCCATCGGCAAGGCCAAGGCCATGGACATGTGCCTCTCGGCCCGCATGCTGGACGCGCAGGAAGCCGACCGCCTGGGGCTGGTCTCGCGCGTGGTGCCCGACGCCGAACTGCGCGCGCACACCCTGGCCCTGGCCACGCAGATCGCCGGCTACTCGCTGCCGGCGCTCATGGCCATCAAGGAAGCCGTCAACCGTGCGTGGGAGAGCTCCCTCAGCGAGGGCATCCTCTTCGAGCGCCGCGCGCTCTACGAACGTTTCGCCAGCGACGATGCCCATGAGGGCATGCACGCCTTCCTCGACAAGCGCAGCCCGGTGTTCACGCACCGCTGAGCGCCTTTTCCATAGCGATCCCGAAAGTCCGAACATGGCCCTTGACGCCGAATCCTTCGACCTGCTGTTGGCCACCATTCAGCGCTTCGTGCGCGAGCGGCTGGTGCCCGCCGAAAACCACCTGGAAGAACACGACGAGGTGCCCGCCGACATCGTCGAAGACATGAAGACCATGGGCCTCTTTGGCCTGTCCATCCCCGAGGAGTTCGGGGGCATCGGCCTGTCCATGAGCCAGGAGGTGCAGGTGGCCTACGAGTTCGGCCGCACCGCGCTGGCGTTCCGCTCGGTCTTCGGCACCAACGTGGGCATCGGCTCCCAGGGCATCCTCATGGACGGCACGCCGGAACAGAAGGCAGGCATCCTGCCCCGGGTGGCCAGCGGCGAACTGATCATGTCCTTCGCGCTCACCGAGCCCGACGCCGGTTCCGACGCCGCCGCGCTCAAGACCCGCGCCCAGGCCGATGGCGACCACTACGTGCTCAACGGTACCAAGCGCTTCATCACCAATGCGCCCAGGGCAGGCGCCTTCACCCTCATGGCCCGCACCGGTGAGGCCGGCGCCGGCGGCGTGTCCTCCTTCATCGTGCCTGCCGACCTGCCCGGCATCCGCCTGGGCAAGACCGACCGCAAGATGGGCCAGCGCGGCACCAAGACCTGCGACGTGATCCTGGAGAACGTGCGCGTGCCGGCCGACCACATCATCGGTGGCGTGCCGGGGCAGGGCTTCAAGACCGCGATGAAGGTGCTCGACCGCGGCCGCCTGCACATCTCCGCCGTTTCCTGCGGCATGGCGCAGCGCATCCTGGAGGAGGCTACGCGCTACGCGCGCGAGCGCCGCCAGTTTGGCAAGGCCATCGGCGAGTTCCAGCTCATCCAGGCCATGCTGGCCGACAGCCAGGCCGAACTGCTGGCCGGCTGGTCCCTGGTGCAGGAGGTGGCGCGCCGCTTCGACGACAAGCCCGCGCACGTCTCCGATCCGGACGTCTCCATGCGCGT
Source organism: Hydrogenophaga sp. (assembly GCF_026125785.1). Classification (GTDB taxonomy): domain Bacteria; phylum Pseudomonadota; class Gammaproteobacteria; order Burkholderiales; family Burkholderiaceae_C; genus Hydrogenophaga. Next base: position 410 of record NZ_JAHCKL010000033.1, on the reverse strand, counting down.
GTCCTGCGCCAAGCTGTTCTGCACCGAGATGGTCGGCCGCGTCGCCGACCGAGGGGTGCAGGTCCATGGCGGCGCTGGCTACATCAACGAGTACCCGGTGGAGCGCTTCTACCGCGATGTGCGCCTGTTGCGCCTGTACGAAGGCACGACGCAGATCCAGCAACTCATCGTGGGGCGCGAGCTGTTGCGTGCCGCATGAATTGGTCTGACCATATTGTTCAAAAAGTGCAGTTGACGTCAAATGGTGACGGCGGTTTCACAAAGGTGTTTTTACTCCTGGGGTTTACCCTAGAGTGCGTCCTGACAGGGATGCGGGATGCCTGATTCGTCCTGTTCAAGGCTGAAAACGTGAAGCTGCGGACGATGCCGGTCCGCACAATCGGCGTCCTGATTGCAACGTGAGAGGAGAC
>NZ_JAHCKL010000032.1 GCF_026125785.1 Hydrogenophaga sp. | reverse complement strand
GGCAGGTTGGCGTACCGGCATCAGAAACCCAAACCGGCGAGACTTGCGTCTCCCCGCCCGGGCCACCAAAAAAGGAGGCACGGACGAGAAACAGACAGCCGCCATGCCCGAGCATGGCGGCTGTCTCCACGGTTTCTGATGTTCAGGACGCCAATCCTGGTCGCACGGGTGTGTGCGACGGAAGGAGTATAGGTGCGGCTCGGCGGCACCCGTACACCCCGCCGTGTATGTCGCCGCGCGACGCCGGCTTCGCCTTCGGAGGTGTTTGTCAGGAGCCTTCTGTGAGCAGGGCCTGCGTGCCCGGTGGTGCCACGTGGCGCAGGAAGTCGCTGAGCGTCTTGCCGGCTTCTTCTCTGAAGTGTGCGTCGGGCCCGGTGAGGGCTTCCCATTGGCGGATGCGATCCAGGCGAAAGCTGCGGAAATCCGCGCGCATTTCGCACCAGGCCGCCAATGTCCAGACCTTGCCCCAGAAGAAGCAGCCCAGTGGCCGCACCGTGCGCCAGGAGTCCTGGTCTGTGGCGTCCTGGTAGGCCATGTGCACGCGTTGGCGTTGCCGTGCCGCATCGCGCAGCGCATGCAGGGCCCGTTGCACGGCGGGCTCCAGCCCCATGGGGAGGGCATAGACGGACATGCCCTGCGCGGCCGCGCGGGCGGCCGGGGGCAGCACCGACAGGATTTTTCCCAACGCCACTTGCGAGGCCTGGGCCAATGCCGGGTCCTGCCAGGCCTGGGACATGCGAACGCTGGCCACCAGCGCCTGCGCCTCTTCTTCCGAGAACATGAGCGGGGGCAAGTCAAAGCCCCGGCCCAGGCGGTAGCCGACGCCGGCCTCGCCCTCGATGGGCACGCCCTGGTGCTGCAGGTCGGCCACGTCCCGGTAGATGGTGCGTTCGCTCACCTCCAGCCGTTGCGCCAGCCATGTGGCCGTGCTCAGGCGCCGCCCGCGAATGAGCTGGACAATCTGGAACAGGCGGTCGGCACGGCGCATGGTGGTGACAGGGCAGATGTTCGGAGGCAGAGGTCCGCAGGGTGCTTACGCGGCCGGCTGCTGGAAGTGGAGCCGTTCGAGCGGCGCCTGCATGGCACGCAGGATGCGGCGCATGTCGGCGTCCCCCACCTCCAGCAAGCCGAAGCGGAATCGGTAACCCCAGTGCTGGCGATCTTCCACGAAGTCCAGCGCATCCAGCAAGGGTGCGATGGGGGCGGGCTGCACCGGCACGTAGGCCACGTCGCGGCGGTACGGCACAAAGCCGCCACCCATGTCAAAGGAATAGGCCGGGCCTGGCAGCACCAGGCCAGCGGACACGAAGGCCTGCAGCTTGTCTTGGCCTCCCCTCGTGCGGGTGGGGGCGTAGTACACCACCCGGTCGCCTGCGTTCAGGCGTTGCAGGGGCGCCTGTTTGCCATGGCACACCTGCATGAACCCGTGCTCGGGCTGGGCGCACCCGCGCAGCGCGTGTTCCTGGCACGCCACGGCAATCCAGTTGCGCCGCGGCGGGGTGGGATGCGGCGGCGTCGCGCCGGACCCAGCGCGGTATGCCCGCTTCATGGGTGTCATTGCAGCGCGTGCAGGCCAACGCGGTTGCCATCCAGGTCACGGATATGGGCGAAGAAACCCATGCCTTCAGGCAAGGCGGTGCGCGGCAGGGCCACCAGGCCGCCAGCGGCCTGGACGCGTTCCAGCGCCGCATCCAGCGATGGGCTGGCGTCCAGGTAGACCAGCGTTCCGCCGCTGGCCTGCTCCGGTGCGGTCGGCCCCATCATCAGGGCGCCACCTGTGCCGCCAGTCTCCCCGTCATAGGCAAACACGGCCCCGTCGCTGGGGCCCATGGGTTCGCGGTGCATGGGGCGCTGCAGCACGGTTTCGTAGAACGACTGGGCAGCGTCGAGGTTGCGGGTGGGAATCTCGAACCAGCTGATGGCGGTTGTCATGGGCATCTCCAGGCGGTGGTGAATGGAAATGGCATGGTAGGACGCCCCTGCTGACAGCGTGGTGTCAGTAGCCGTGGGGTCCGTCAGGAGCCGATGGAGGGACGCGATGGCATAGTCTTGGCTGTTCTTCATCTCCCCCTTTTTCTGGAAGCGACTGGACAGTGGACATCCCACGCATATTCAACATCACGGAAAGCGCGCACCGCATCCACAACCCGTTTACCCCTGACAAGTTCGTCACCCTGGGCGCGGCGCTGCGGCTGGAGCCGGACACCCATGTGCTCGACCTGGGCAGTGGTTCGGGCGAGATGCTCTGCACCTGGGCTCGCGACCATGGCATCCGCGGCACGGGCGTCGACATGAGCCAGTTGTTTTCCGAACAGGCCAGGCAACGCGCCGAAGAGCTCGGTGTCGCCGACCGGGTCGGTTTCGTTCACGGTGATGCGGCGGGTTATGTGGCCGATGAAAAGGTGGGTGTGGCGGCCTGCGTCGGCGCCACGTGGATCGGCGGGGGCGCCTCGGGCACCATCGACCTGCTGTCGAAGAGCCTGCGATCCGGAGGGATCATCCTCATTGGCGAGCCCTATTGGCGGCAACTACCGCCGACGGAGGATGTGGCGCGGGGATGCCTGGCCAGTTCGGTGGCCGACTTCCTGGTGTTGCCCGAGCTCCTGGCCTTTTTCGGTGGCCTGGGGTACGACGTGGTGGAGATGGTGCTGGCCAACCAGGACGGCTGGGACCGGTACGAGGCCGCCAAATGGCTGACCATGCGCCGATGGCTGGAGGCCCACCCCGACGACGAATTGGCGGCCGAAGTCCGTGCCAGGCTGAGCTCGGAACCCAGGCGCCAAGCCGCTTACACGCGGGAGTACCTGGGCTGGGGGGTGTTCGCCTTGATGCATCGCTGAGCCCTCGCCCGGACGGACCTGGACCCGCGGATTCAGTCGAAGCTGGGGGAGTCCACGCCCAGCACCTTGTGCAGCTTGGTGCTGGTGGTGGTGTACTGCAGTTGCACCGGGCGTTCAGGGAAGACGATGGGCATGGCGCCGAAGGCGGCGAGGGCGCATTCGTGGAAGCCGCAGAGGATGAGTTTCTTCTTGCCGGGGTAGGTGTTGATGTCGCCCACGGCGAAGATGCCCGGGACGCTGGTGGAGAACTTCTCGGTGTCCACCATGAGCTGCTTGCGTTCGATGTCCAGGCCCCAGTCGGCGATGGGACCGAGCTTGGGCGAGAGGCCGAAGAAGACGAGCAGGGCGTCCAGCGCGACCACACGGGTGACGGCGTCGGCACCGGTGACCTTGACCGTGCCGAGCCGGCCGTCGGCGGTGGTCTCGAAGCCGGTGACCTGGCCAACCATGAACTGCATCTCCATGCGCTCGCAGAGCTCGCGCATGCGGGCCACGCTGGCGGGGGCGGCCTGGAAGCCGTCGCGGCGGTGGATGAGGATGACGCTTTCGGCGCGGTGCGGGCTGTCGGGCCGGGCGAAGTCGATGGCCCAGTCCAGGGCGGAGTCGCCACCGCCCACGATGACGAGGTTCTTGCCGGCGAACAGGGCCGGTTGGCGCACACGGTAGAAGAGCTGCGCGTCTTCGAAGGCTTCGATGCCGTCGACCTTGAGGGCGCGCGGCTGGAAGGCGCCCACGCCGGCGGCGATGAAGACGGTGCGGGTGAGGAAGGTGGTGGCTTTGGCCGTGGCGACGAGGAAGCGGCCGTCGTCCTGGCGCTGCACGGTGCTGACTTCCTGCCCCAGGTGGAAGGTGGCGCCGAAGGGCTCGATCTGCTTGAGCAGCCGGTCGGCCAGTTCCTGGCCGGTGCAGACCGGGATGCCGGGGATGTCGTAGATGGGTTTGTCGGGGTAGAGCTCGACCGGCTGTCCGCCCGGGTAGGGCAGCGCGTCGATGACGTGGGCCTTGATCTCCAGCAGGCCGAGCTCAAAGACCTGGAACAGGCCCACCGGGCCCGCACCGATGACGACGGCGTCGGTTTCTATGGGGTGTGTCGTCGTCGGGCCGGCGCTCGCGCGGGTGGGGGCCGTCATGGGCGGGGGGCGCTCCGGCTGGTTCAGCGGATCAGTTCGGACAGCTTGTCGGTCCGGTCTTTCCAGTCGTCGGCGTCGGGCAGAGGGGCCTTGCGCTTGGTGATGCTTTTCCAGTTCGGCAGGCGCGCGAGCTCGGCGTTGAGCTCGGTCATGTGGAGCTGGTCCTTGGGGAGGTCTTCCTCGGCGTAGATCGCGCTCACCGGGCATTCGGGGATGCACACCGCGCAGTCGATGCATTCGTCGGGGTCGATGGTGAGGAAGTTCGGGCCTTCGCGGAAGCAGTCGACGGGGCAGACGTCCACACAGTCGGTGTATTTGCAACGGATGCAGGCTTCGGTGACAACGTGGGTCATGGTGGGTGGTCGGAATCAGGAGAATCCCGGATTTTAGGGTTTCCGGGAGTATGCGGCGGGGGCATGCCCCCACCCTTGATGCAAGTTAAGGAATGCTGCGGCCCGGCGCGGGCCGTCAGAGCACCATCAGCGCGCCGGAGGTGCGGTGGCTGGCGGTGTCCACCAGCACCAGGGCGCCGAGGGCCCGGGAACGCGCGTACGGCAGGGTGACCAGGGGTTCCTGCAGCGCCAGTTCGATGTGCCCGATGGCATTGGGTTCGAGCTGGGAGGCCTCTTCTTCGGCCAGGGTGTGGATGTCGAGCCGGTGCACGACGCGCCGCACCTTGGCCTTGACCCAGCGGTGGCCATGCAGGGCCCAGTAGACGCGGCCGGGCACCAGGGCTTCGTCGTCGAGCCAGGCCACGGTGGCGCGCAGCTCGCGGCTGCCCTGCTGGCTCTCGCCTTCCGGGCCGTCTTCGGCCAGCAGCCAGTCGCCGCGCGAAACGTCCACCTCGCGGTCGAGCACGATGCCGGCGCTGTGGCCTGCCAGCACCGCGCCGGGCTGGCGCACGTGGTTGAGCACCTGCGCCACGACGGCGCTCTGGCCGTTGGGCAGGATGCGCACGGTCTGGCCGGGTTGCACGCCGCCGGTGGCCACGCGGCCCCAGAACACACGCCGGCCTTGCGAGGTGTCGCTGGAGGCGCTGAATTTCTCCACCCACTGCACGGCGAATGCGAAGGGCAGGCCGGTTTCGGGGGCGGTCACGGGCAGCCCTTCCAGAATCTGCAGCAGCGTGGGGCCTTCGTAGCCACACCACTGGGCCTGTTCCGCGGCGTCCACCACGTTCCAGCCCTTGAGCGCGGACACCGGCACGATGGCGGTGACCGGGATGCCGGCCTGCTGGGCGAAGGCCCGCAGCGCCGCGCCGATGTGGGCAAAGGCGGTGGCGCCGTCGGCGACAGCGTCGAGCTTGTTCACGGCGAACACCACCGAGGGCACGCGCAGCAGCTTGAGCAGCAGGCTGTGGCGGCGCGTCTGGGGCAGCAGCTTCAGGTCGGCGGCCGCCCAGTCGAGCTTGGTGGCGTCCACCAGCACCACGGCGGCGTCGGCGCTGGAGGCGGCGGTCACCATGTTGCGGGTGTACTGCTCATGGCCCGGTGCGTCGCCAATGATGAACTTGCGCGCCTCGGTGCTGAAGTAGCGGTAGGCCACGTCGATGGTGATGCCCTGCTCGCGCTCGGCGGAGAGGCCGTCGGTGAGCAGGGCCAGGTCGGTCTGGCCCTGGCGCTGCACGCCGGCCAGGTGGTCCTGAAGCACGGCCTTGCTGTCGACCAGCAGGCGTCCGATCAGCGTGCTCTTGCCGTCGTCGACGCTGCCGCAGGTGATGAGGCGCAGGGCGGAGCGGGTGTCTTGCGAGAGGGATTCGCCAGGTTCAGCCCGGACGAAGGGGGTGGCAGCGGTCATGTCAGTCCTGTTTGAGTGAGGCGTCTTCGTCTGGGGTGTCGAAGGCGCGGTGCAAGGGGGCGTCAGAAGTACCCGTCTTTCTTGCGTTTTTCCATCGAGGCGTCGGACGTCTTGTCGTCCATGCGCGTGGCGCCGCGTTCGCTGACCTCGGCGGCCAGGGTCTCTATCACGATGTCGTCGGCGCTGGCGGCCAGGCTGTCCACCGGGCAGGTGCAGGTGATGTCGCCCACGGTGCGGAAGCGCACGTCGCGCACCTGCACGGCCTCGCCGTCGCGCGGCGGCGTGAGCCCGGTCACCGGCACCAGCAGGCCGCGGCGGTCCACCACCTCGCGCTTGTGGGTGTAGTAGATCGAGGGCAGCGCAATGTTCTCGCGTGCGATGTACTGCCACACGTCGAGTTCGGTCCAGTTGCTGATGGGGAACACGCGGAAGTGTTCGCCGGGTTGCAGGCGGGTGTTGAACAGGGTCCAGAGCTCGGGGCGCTGGGCCTTGGGCTGCCATTGGCCGAAGCTGTCGCGGTGGCTGAAGATGCGTTCCTTGGCGCGTGCCTTCTCTTCGTCGCGCCGCGCACCGCCGATCAGGGCGTCGAAGCGGAATTCCTCGATGGCTTCGAGCAGCGTGACGGATTGGTGCACGTTGCGGCTTTCGCCCGGGTGCGCCAGGCGCACGGTACCGCGCCGCATGGAGTCTTCCACGCTGCGCACGATGAGTTCGGCGCCGAGTTCGCGGGCGCGCTGATCGCGGAAATCGGTCACTTCGGGGAAGTTGTGGCCGGTGTCGATCATCAGCAGCGGGTAGGGAATGCGGCCGACGCCAAACGCCTTCTCCGCGCACTTGAGCATGACCAGCGAGTCCTTGCCGCCGGAAAACAGCAGCGCCGGGCGCTCGAAGGCGCCGGCCACCTCGCGCAGGATGAAGATGGTCTCTTCCTCCAGCGCATCCAAGTGGGCGTTGCTCAGGTGGTGGGACTCACCGCTGGCGTGCTGCAAGGCGGTCTGGATGACATCGGGTTCGGTGCGGGCGTTCATGTGGGGGTCCGTTGTTCTAGAGAGGAGGCCAGGGGCGTGACGGCTTGCACGTGCAGCCCGCATTCCTTGGCGCTTTCCTGTTCCCACCACCAGCGGCCGGCGCGGAAATCTTCGCCGACGCTGATGGCGCGTGTGCAGGGCGCGCAGCCGATGCTGGGGTAGAACTGGTCGTGCAGGGCGTTGTAGTCCACGCCGTGCAGGGCAATGAAGTGCCAGACATCGCCCCAGGTCCAGTCCACCAGCGGGCTGAGCTTCACGCGCCCCGGTTCCTGGACGAGTTCGCCCACCTCCGCGCGGGCGTTGGACTGCTCGCGGCGCAGGCCAGTGATCCAGCCGTCCTGGCCGGCGAGCGCGCGCGCCAGCGGCTCCATCTTGCGGATGTCGCAGCAGGCTTTGCGCAGTTCGATGCTCTGGTACATGGCCTCTTCGCCGTTCTTGCGCACGAACTGGATCACCGCCTCCTGGCGCGGGCGGAAGATCTGGACGCTGCGGTTGTAGCGGCGCTCGATGCGCGGCAGCAGCGCCAGCGTTTCCGGGTGGAGCTTGCCGGTGTCGAGCACGAAGATGCTGGCGTCCACGTCGGCCAGGTGCAGCAGGTGGGTGACCACCATGTCCTCGGCGCCCAGGCTGGAAGCCTGCGTGAGCAAAGGGTGGCGCGCGGCGGTCTCGCGCAGCAGCGCGATCGCGCGGGCCACCTTGGCGCTGAAGGTGGGCGAAGGCCGGTCGTACAGGGCGAGTGCGCTCATGTTGCTCAGGCCTCGGCGAAATGCGGCGCCGTGTGCACGGCGTCGCCCTGGTAGAAGTGCGGGTAGTGCGCGAGCAGGGCCTGGCCATGCGCCAGGTCCTGGTCGGCGCGCAGCACCGCTTGCGTGAAGCCGCTGCGCTGCATCTGCAGCAACTGGTCGATCAGCACATCGCCGGTGGCGCGGATCTCGCCCCGGAAGCCCAGGCGGCGGCGCAGCAGAAAGGCCTGGCTGAAGGCGCGGCCGTCGGTGAACTTGGGGAAGTTCAGCTCCACCACGTCGATGCCTTCCAGCACAGCCTCGCGCGGGTCGGCGTCGTTGGCGATGGCCAGGCGGCGGGCGGCGTCCTCGGCGGGTTCGAAGCTGGTGGCGCTGAAGAGTTGAAAAGAGGCTTGGCTCATGCGTGTTCTCCTCAGGCGGTGGCGCGGGCGGTCTGGGTGCGCACCGCGTTGGCGGCGGTCTTGAACGGGTCCAGCCCGGTGCGGCGCAGCGTGCCGACGAAGGTTTCCTTCTCCTGGCGCTGGGCGCGGTAGGTGTCCAGCAGGGCTTCGACGACGTCAGGCACTTCGCTGGCGGCGAACGAGGGGCCGATCACCTTGCCCGGCGTGGCCTCGCCCGAGAGGCGTGTGCCGTCGGAGCCGCCGAGCGTGACCTGGTACCACTCCTGACCATCCTTGTCCACGCCCAGGATGCCGATGTGGCCGCTGTGGTGGTGGCCGCAGCTGTTGATGCAGCCGCTGATGTGCAGGTCGATCTCGCCTATGTCGTGCAGTTCGTCCAGGTCCCGGTAGCGGCCCAGGATGGCCTGCGCCAGCGGCAGCGAGCGCGCGTTGGCCAGGTCGCAGAAGTCGCCGCCGGGGCAGGCGATCATGTCGGTGAGCAGGCCGATGTTGGGCCGGGCCAGGCCCAGGCGGCGGGCTTCGCGCCAGAGCTCGGGCAGCGCGTCGCAGCGCACCCAGGGCAGCAACAGGTTCTGCTCGTGGGTCACGCGGGCCTCGCCGGAGGAGAAGCGCTCGGCCAGGTCGGCGGCGCGTTCGAGCTGGTCGGCCGAGGCGTCGCCGGGCGCCTGGCCGAAACGCTTGAACGACAGGGTGACGGCGCGCAGGTCCGGGTTCTGGTGCGGCTTGACGTTCTGCTGCAGCCAGCGGCTGAACTCCAGGTCGTCCTCGGCGGCGGCCTTGAGGATGTGCGCGATCTTCGCGTCCGCGCTCTTGCGGTCGCAACTCAGCGGCGGCGTGACGAAGAAGGCGCTCACGCGATCGAGTTCGGCCTGGGTGATGGTGTGCGGCGCGCCGTCTTTTTCCAGGATGTCGCGGTACTCCGCCTCCACCTGGTCGGTGAAGGCCTGGCCCTCGGCCTTCACCAGGATCTTGATGCGGGCCTTGTAGATGTTGTCGCGGCGGCCGAAGCGGTTGTAGGCGCGCACCACCGCTTCCAGGTAGTTCAGGATCTGGTCCCAGGGCAGGAACTCGCGCAGCACGGTGCCGATGATCGGGGTGCGGCCCATGCCGCCGCCCACGCGCACCTGGAAGCCCAGGTCGCCGTCCACGTTGCGCAGCAGGCGCAGGCCCACGTCGTGCCAGGGCGTGGCCGCGCGGTCCTCCCGCGCGCCGGTGATTGCCACCTTGAACTTGCGCGGCAGGAAGGCGAACTCAGGGTGCAGCGTGCTCCACTGGCGCAGGATTTCCGCGAAGGGGCGCGGGTCGGCCACCTCGTCGGCGGCGATGCCGGCCAGTGCGTCGGTGGTGATGTTGCGGATGCAGTTGCCGCTGGTCTGGATGCCGTGCATGTTCACACTGGCCAGCAGATCCATGACGTCGGCCGCGCGCGACAGCGGAATCCAGTTGTACTGCACGTTCTGCCGCGTGGTGAAGTGCGCGCAGCGGTCGGGCAGGGTGGGGACTTCGGACAGGCCGGCGTTGGCCTTGGAGGTGTCGTTGTCTTCCTTGTGGTCGAATTCGCGTGCGATCCTGGCCAGCACGCGCAGTTGCGCGCTGGAGATCTCGCCATAGGGCACGGCCACGCGCAGCATGGGGGCGAAGCGCTGCACGTACCAGCCGTTCTGCAGCCGCAGCGGCTTGAATTCGTCTTCGCCCAGCGTGCCGGCTTGCCAGCGGGTGAGCTGGTCGCGGAACTGGGCGGCACGCAGGTGCACGAACTGGCGGTCGAATTCGGAGTACTGGTACATCGTCGTGGAGGTCGTTCGGGTTCTGGAAAACGGAATCAGATGGCGATCAGCTTGATGCCGGCATACGCCAGCAGCAGCGACAGGCCGGAGCGCACCAGGCGCTCGGGGGTGTGGCGCATCAGGCGCGTGCCCAGCCAGATGCCGGGCAGCGAGCCCGCCAGCAGCTTGCCCAGCAAAGGCCAGTCCACCGAGCCCAGGCTGGCGTGGCCCAGGCCGGCCACCAGCGTGAGCGGCACCGCGTAGGCGATGTCTGCGGCCACGATGCGCGGAAGCGGCAGCAGCGGAAACAGCAGCAGGAGCACGGAGACGCCGATGGCGCCAGCGCCCACGGAGGTGAGCGTGACCAGGGTGCCGATCACGGCACCGAACAGCACGGGCAGGCTCCAGTGGCGGGCTTGCGTGGCCCGTTGCAGGTCGGTTTCCGGCAACTGGCGCGGCAACTGCCGGCCGCGCGCGGCCTTGTAGAACATGGCCGCGGCGGTGAGCAGCAAGGCGGCGCCCAGCGTGCTGGTCATGACCGACTGCACCACCGCGCTGGCCGGCCCCAGCCGGTGCAGGACCAGGAGCGTGAGCAAGGCCGCCGGCAGGCTGCCGGCGCACAACTGCCCCACCACGCGCCAGGGCACCAGGCGCTGGCGCGCCAGGCTCAGGGTGCCGCCGGACTTGGTGATGGCCGCGAAGAGCAGGTCCGTGCCGACCGCCAGGTACGGTTTGACGCCGAAGAAAAAGATCAGGATGGGCGTCATCAACGAGCCGCCACCGACCCCCGTGAGGCCCACGATGAGTCCCACGGCAAATCCGGCCAGGATGAGGGCGATATCAGGCATGGCCGTGACTGTAGGGATGCAGCGATATATCCCAAACGATTTTTTGTTCATGGATATATAGCTGCCGGCTATGAGCAATGCCCGCCTGCGGTCAGTGCCATTTTCGTTTGCCGTTCATCATTCAAAATCGACCGCACATCGCTTGCACGTCGTAACATTCGCCCCATGCAGAAACAGCGCATCCTGGTCAGCGTGGTTGGGTTCTCCGACGTGGAGCGGCACGCCCTGAACACCATCTTTCGCCTGTCCCAGGACCGGGAGATCGTCTATGCGCCCTGGGCGCCAAGCCTGCCCGCAGGCCCCACCGGGCCTTCGCTGGCCCAGGTGGCGCTGGTGGATGGCGAGAGCGCAGAGGCCGTGCTGTCGCATGCCAAGGCCATGCCGGCAGGCCAGCGCTTGATCTGGGTGGGGCCGGACGCGCCGGAGCACGCCTGGCGCGTGCTGGACCGCCCGATCGCCTGGGCCGACGTGCTGCACGACCTCGACTCGGTGTTCGCGGCGCACCAGGTGGATTCGGGCCTGCTGGATCTGGACATCACCGCGCCCGCGCCGCTGTCGCTGGACCTCGATCTGGACATGGCCTCGGGCATGGAGCCGCAGCGCCGCGCGCTGGTGGCCAGCGAGGACCCCCAGGAGAGGACCTACCTGCGTACCCGCCTGGCGCTGGCCGGCATCGTGCATGTGGACGAGGTGGATGAGACCGAGGTCGCGGTGGACCTGCTCGGGCGCCATACCTACCTGTGCGGTGTCTTCAACCTGGACGACCACCACATCGACACCTGGTCGATCATGCGGGTCTTCGTGCAACGCAACCCGCATGCGCTGACCCTGGCCACCAGCGAACTGGCCGGGCCGCTGGCCGGCTGGTGGCGCCGGCGCCGGGTGCGGCGCGACGTGCACCGCGTGGGCGTGACCGCCTTGCTGGCGCGGCCGTTGCAGCCGCGCCAGGTTTCCGAGTGGCTGGACCTTATCTAACCTGAACCTGCCGGCGCGCCTGCCGCCAGGCAAAACGCGCCGGGTCGAGGGCACGGACGAGGTCGGGTTCCAGTGGCGAGGCGTCTTCTTCCAGCCTGGCGGCCAGCAGCGCGGCGCACAGCGGCGCGAGCGTGATGCCGCGTGAGCCGAACGCGGTGCACAGGTGCAGGCCCGGCAGACGCGGCATGTCTTCCAGCGCGATGCGCCCGTGCCGGCCCCGTGCGCGGGCCAGCTCGTCGTTCAGCGCCACCGTGTCCACCGCTGCTCCCACCAGGGGCAGGCGGTCCAGCGAGGCGCAGCGCACCTGTGCCCAGCCCAGCAGCGCGCCTCGCGCCTGTGTCTGGCGCATGCGTTCAGCGGCTGGCGGGCAGAGTGCCTGCAGGCTGCTGGCGTTGGCCGCGTGTGCCTCATCGCTCAGGTGCGTGCTGGCGTCGCCCCGGGTGTAGGTGGAGCCCATGGCCCAGATGCGGGCTGGCCAGGCGGGCGGCAGCCCGCTGTCGTCGTAACGGGGCACGAAGACGCCGTTGTCGCGCCGAGGCCTGTCGGCCAGTGCTTCGCCGTCGAGCGCCGCAAGGCTCATCTGACCCTTGACCGGCCGCAGCGGCAGGTGCGCTTGCGGTAGCAGGCCTTCGCCGGTAGTGAGCAGGGCGAGGCTGTCGAAGGCCGCGGCCACCACCAGCACCGGCGCCTGCGCCAGAACGGAGCCGGTTGCGTCCAGGGCCTGCCAGGCCTGGTCGCCGGTTCTCGCGAGGCCGTGGACAGGTGTTCGCCACCGTGCCTGCAGGGCCGGCCCGGCCTCATCCAGCCAGGCATGCACCAGGGCGCCCGGGCGCACCAGCGCGGCGGGCCAACGGCCCTGGTCGTGGCCCAGGTTGTCGACCTCGCAGGCCTGCCAGCCCTGGCCTTGAGGCAGCAGCCGCTGCAACTCGCCACGGGTGGTGTCCACGCCCAGCGCGCTCAGGCGCGACAGCGGTGTGGGCGCGCGTGTGACGTGTGGGCTGAGCATGCCCACCGGCAATGCGGAAGCGCCACGGGCGGGGCCGTCGGCCGCCTCCAGCAGGGTGATGCGCCAGCCTCTGCGTGCCAGTTGGGCGCAGACGGCGGCGCCGGCCAGGCCGGCACCGATCACCAGGGCATGGCGGGACATTTCGGTCGATGCGGGGAGAGCGGTGCGGCCAGGCGTCGGCGCGCCGCGAGGGCCTTATTCGCCCTGGGGCGGGGGCACGTAGCCAGCGGCTGCGTCGGCGCCTTCGCCGAAGAAGTGCTTCTCCATCTGGCGGGCCAGGTACTGGCGCGCGCGGGCGTCGGCCAGATTCAGGCGGTTCTCGTTGAGCAGCATGGTCTGGTGCTTGAGCCACGCGGCCCAGGCTTCCTTGCTCACGTTTTCGTACAGGCGCTTGCCCATCTCGCCCGGGTAGGGGGGAAAGTCGAGTCCTTCGGCTTCCTTGCCGAGCTTGATGCAGTGGACGGTGCGTGCCATGGCGTTCCTTGGGGGCTTTAATAGATGATCTGGTTATAACGAAGCGAAGAAATTGTTCGTTCTCGAACTTTTCAATCGCCGGCATGATGCCGGCTTCGCTCGCGGGTGCTGGCGTGTGGTCTTCTGGCCCGCCGACCGAGCGCCACTGTAGCAAGGTTTGCACGGGAGCCGTGCGGGAACGGGGTCAAAGCCGCGACCGGGGCAGGGTGGGCGACTTTCTACAATACGGGTTGTCCCTAACACTGGATCGTTGTCATGAGTGCATTTCAGGAAGAGCGCGTGTTGAGTGTCCACCACTGGACCGACCGGCTGTTCAGCTTCACCACCACGCGCGACACCTCGCTGCGTTTCTCCAACGGCCACTTCACCATGATCGGCCTGCGCGTGGACGGCAAGCCGCTGTTGCGCGCCTACAGCATCGTCAGCCCGAACTACGCGGATCACCTGGAGTTCCTGAGCATCAAGGTACAGGACGGCCCGCTGACCTCGCGGTTGCAGCACATCCAGGTGGGCGACAGCATCATCGTGGGCCGCAAGCCCACCGGTACGCTGCTGATCGACTACCTCCTGCCAGGCAAGCGCCTGTACCTGCTGGGCACGGGCACCGGGCTGGCGCCGTTCCTGAGCATCGTGCGCGACCCCGAGACCTATGAGCGCTTCGAGCAGGTCATCGTGGTCCATGGCGTGCGCCAGGTGAACGAGCTGGCCTACCGGGAGTTGCTCTCGAACGAACTGGTCAAGGACGAGATCCTGGGTGAGCTCGTGCAGGGCAAGCTGCTGTACTACCCCACCGTGACGCGCGAACCCTTCATTCACCAGGGCCGCATTCCGCAACTGCTCGGCGACGGTGTGATCGCCAAGGACCTGGGCGTTCCGCTGCTCAACCCAGCCGAGGACCGTGTGATGATCTGTGGCAGCCCGGAGATGCTGCGCGATCTCAAGGCGCTGTGTGAAAAGACCGGCCTGAAGGAAGGCAACACCACCACGCCGGGCGACTTCGTCATCGAGCGCGCGTTCGTCAGCTGAGTGGATGTGCGGCCCCGGGGAACTTGCGGCGCCCGCCCTGTCTCACTGAGCTGTTGTCCTGATTCCGCCAGCTTTCACGGGGTTGTCCTCTTGTTCTCCAGCCTGTCTTCTTCTTCGTCACGTTCCGTGTTCGCGAACCATCCCCGCCGTCTTCTGGGGCTGACCGCCCTGGCCTGCGTGGCCCTGCTGGCATTTGGCCTGTACCTGCAGCACGTGGTCGGCCTGGAGCCTTGCCCGATGTGCATCGTGCAGCGCTATGCGCTGGTGGCGGTGGCGGTGGCTGCGGGGTTGACGGCGCTGTTCCAGGGCCGTCGGGCGCGCTACGGCGGCGTGGCGGTCATCGGGCTGCTGGCCGCGTTCGGTGCCTTCGTGGCCGCGCGGCAGAGCTGGCTGCAGTGGAACCCGCCGGAGATCATGGCCTGCGGCCGCGACTTCTTCGGGATGATCGAGGCTTTTCCGCTGCGCCGCGCCATTCCCATGATCTTCCGCGGCACGGGCGACTGCTCGGTGATCGACTGGACGTTCCTGGGCCTGTCGATCGCGAACTGGTCGTTCCTGTGCTTCAGCGCCATCGTCCTGCTGGCGTTGGCCCTGTGGGTGAAGCGCCCGGCGGCGACGCTCAACTGAGCTTCTTCACCAGCACCTGGCTCTTGCGGTCCCAGTTGTACTTGCGCTTGCGCGCCTCGGGCAGCCAGTCCGCGTTGACCTGCACGAAGCCGCGCTTGATGAACCAGTGCATGGTGCGGGTGGTGAGCACGAAGATGCTCTGAAGACCCTGTGCGCGCGCGCGTGCCTCGATGCGCTTGAGCAAGCGTTCGCCGTCGCCCTGGCTCTGCGTGTCCGGTGAGACGGTGAGGGCGGCCATCTCGCCGGTGCGTTCCTCGGGATAGGGGTAGAGCGCGGCGCAGCCGAAGATCACGCCGTCGTGCTCGATGATGGTGTAGTTGCCGGCGTCGCGTTCGATCTCGTGGCGCTCGCGCTTGACCAGGGTGCCGTCCTTTTCGAACGGTTCGATCAGCGCCACGATGCCGCCCACGTCGTCGATGGTCGCCTCGCGCACGCTCTCCAGCTTCTCGTCCACCACCATGGTGCCGATGCCGTCGTGCACGTAGATCTCCAGCAGGAGCGAGCCGTCCATGGCGAAGGGGATGATGTGGCTGCGCTCGACGCCGCCTTCGCAGGCGCGGATGCAGTGCTTGAGGTAGAACGCCGGGTCTGTGGGCTGGGTGGGCAGCGGCAGGCTGGCGACCAGGCGCTTGGCGTCGGCCAGGGGCAGTTCGGTGTCGATCTCGCTCTCGGGATCGTTGGCGTCCGCGCGGATGCCCGGCACCTCGGTGAGGAAGATCAGCTTGTCGGTCTGCAGCGCCATGGCCACCGAAGTCGCCACGTCTTCCATGGTCAGGTTGAAGGCTTCGCCCGTGGGGGAGAAACCAAACGGCGACAGCAGCACCAGGGCGCCCATGTCCAGCGTGCGTTGAATGCCCTCGGTGTCCACCTTGCGCACCAGGCCGGAATGCTGGAAGTCCACGCCGTCGATCAGGCCGACCGGGCGGGCGGTGAGGAAGTTGCCCGAGATCACGCGCACCCGCGCGCCGGCCATGGGCGTGTTGGGCAGACCTTGGCTGAAGGCGGCCTCGATCTCGTAGCGCAATTGGCCGGCGGCCTCCTGCGCGCAGTCCAGCGCGACGGAGTCGGTGATGCGCATGCCGTGCGAGTACCTGGCTTCGTGGCCCTTGAGCCGGAGCTGCTCGTTGACCTGCGGGCGGAAACCGTGCACCAGAACGATCTTCACGCCCATGGCCTGGATCATCGCCAGGTCCTGCGCGATGGAGGCCAGCTTGCCCGCCGCGATGCCTTCGCCGGTCAGGCCGATCACGAAGGTCTGGTTGCGGAACTTGTGGATGTACGGCGCCACCGAGCGGAACCAGGGCACGAAGGTGAAGTTGAAGACGGTGGACATGGGTGGCGGAGAGGGGCGGTCTTGGGGGCCGGGCGGGGATAATGCCGGGTTGCGAGATTTTGACCGAGTTTGCCGTTGTCCTCCCCGCCGCTGAAGATCGAGTTCCCAGAAAGCCTGCCTGTCTCGGCCCGTCGCCAGGAGATCGAGGCCGCGCTGCGCGAGCACCAGGTGGTCATCGTCTGCGGCGAGACCGGTTCGGGCAAGACCACGCAGTTGCCCAAGATCGCACTGGCCATGGGGCGCGGTCGCCTCAACGCCAGGCCCGGCCAGCGCGGGCGGCTCATCGGCCACACGCAGCCCCGGCGCATCGCCGCGTCCAGCGTGGCCAAGCGCATCGCGGAGGAACTGGACACGCCGCTGGGCGCGGTGGTGGGCTACAAGGTGCGCTTCCAGGACCGGCTCTCACGGGAGGCCTCGGTCAAGCTGATGACGGACGGCATTCTGCTGGCGGAGACACAGACCGATCCGAACCTCGACGCCTACGACACGCTCATCATCGACGAAGCGCATGAGCGCAGCCTGAACATTGATTTTCTGCTGGGCTATCTGCGCCAGTTGCTGCCGCGCCGACCCGACCTCAAGGTGGTCGTCACCTCGGCCACCATCGACGCCGATCGCTTTGCGCAGTACTTCGCTTCCGCCAAAGGGCCGGCGCCGGTGCTGATGGTTTCTGGGCGGACCTACCCCGTGGAGGTGCGCTGGCGGCCCTTCGAGGAGAGCCGCGAGTACGACCTGAACAACGCCATCGCCGACGCGGTGGACGAGTTGTGGCGCACGCCGCAGGGCGGCGACATCCTGGTCTTCCTGCCGGGTGAGCGGGAGATCCGCGAGGCGGCGGACCACCTGCGCAAGCACCTGAGCCATGTGCCCGCGCTGCGCCAGGCCGAGGTGTTGCCGCTGTTCGCGCGCCTGTCGCAGGCCGAGCAGGACCGCATCTTCCAGCCCCACGGCGGCCGGCGCATCGTGCTCTCCACCAACGTGGCCGAGACGTCGTTGACGGTGCCCGGGATCCGCTACGTGATCGACGCCGGCACCGCGCGCGTGAAGCGCTACAGCTTCCGCCAGAAGGTGGAGCAGCTGCTGGTGGAGCCCATCAGCCAGGCGGCGGCCAACCAGCGTGCCGGCCGCTGCGGTCGCGTGGCCGATGGCATCTGCATCCGTCTCTACGACGAGGCCGGCTTCAACGGCCGGCCCCGCTTCACCGACCCCGAAATCCTGCGCAGTTCGCTGGCTGGTGTGATCCTGCGCATGAAGGCCCTGCACCTGGGCGCGGTGGAGGACTTCGCTTTCATCGAGGCACCGCAGCGCCGCGCCATTGCGGACGGGTATCAGTTGCTGGCCGAGCTGGGCGCGGTGGATGAGGCCAACGAGCTCACACCCACGGGAACGACGCTCTCGCGCCTGCCGCTGGACCCGCGCGTGGGCCGCATGCTTCTGGAAGCCCACCAACGAGGTGCCCTGGACGAGGTGCTGGTGATCGCCGCCGCGCTGTCGGTGCAGGATGTGCGGGACCGACCGCTCGACAAGCAGGCCCAGGCAGACCAGGCGCACGCCCGATTCGACGACGAAAAGAGCGAATTCACCGGCACCCTCAAGCTCTGGAAGTGGCTGGAGGATGCCCGAGGCGGCCACGGCAAGGAGCACAAGCTCAGCCATCGGCAGTACGAAAGCCTGTTGCGCGAACATTTCATCAATGTGCGGCGCGTGCGCGAATGGCGCGACATCCACAACCAGTTGCACACCGTGGTGGCCGAACACCAGTGGCGCCTGAACACCACGCCCGCGTCCTACGAGCAGTTGCACCTGGCCATGCTGTCAGGCCTGCTGGGCAACATCGGCTGCAAAAGTGAAAGCGAAGACTGGTACCTGGGCGCGCGCGGCATCAAGTTCCATCGCCATCCCGGCGCCAATCTGAGCAAGAAGCCAGGTCGCTGGATCGTGTGCGCGGAGCTGGTGGAGACCACGCGCCTGTTCGGCCGGGGCATAGCGGCCATCGAGCCGACGTGGCTGGAGCAGGTCGGGGCGCATCTGCTCAAAAAGCAACTGCTGGATCCGCACTGGGAGAAGCGGGCGGCTCGCGTGTCCGCGCTGGAGCGCGCCACGCTGTATGGGCTGGTGGTCTACCACAACCGCCGCACGGACTACGGCCGTGTCGATCCGGCGGGCGCGCGCGAGCTGTTCATCCGCGAGGCGCTGGTGGCCGGCGAGTGGGAGACCCGTCTGCCGTTCCTGGCCGCCAACCAGAAGCTGGTGCGGCAGGTGGCCGAGCTGGAACACAAATCGCGCCGGCAGGACGTGCTGGTCGATGAGGAGCTCATCTACGCCTTCTATGACCAGCAACTGCCGGCCGACGTGTGCAGCGGCGCGGGCATGGAGCGCTGGTACCGCGAAGCCTCGCGCGAGAACCCGAAGCTGCTGTGGCTCACGCG
Source organism: Hydrogenophaga sp. (assembly GCF_026125785.1). Classification (GTDB taxonomy): domain Bacteria; phylum Pseudomonadota; class Gammaproteobacteria; order Burkholderiales; family Burkholderiaceae_C; genus Hydrogenophaga. The sequence goes on along the minus strand of NZ_JAHCKL010000032.1, from coordinate 11,441 downwards.
CGAGGAACTGATGCGCCATGAGGCCGCGGGCATCACCACCCAGACCTTCCCTCGCACCTTGCGACTGGGCGGCGTGGACTGTGCCTGCAGCTACCTGCACGACCCGGGCGATGCGCGCGACGGTTTGTCGGTGACGCTGCCGATCTTTGCCCTCAACCAGGCCAGCGAAGACCGCTGCGACTGGCTGGTGCCCGGCATGCTGAAGGAGAAGCTGCTGGCCCTGCTCAAGACCCTGCACCAGCGGCCGCGGTCGCGTCTGGTGCCGCTGCCAGCCACCGCGGAACGCTTTGCCCAGGCCTTGAGCGAACCGGCGGTGTTTGGCGCTGGCAACTTCCAGGATGCGGTGCTGCGCCTAGTGCGCCAGGCCACGCAACTGGACATCCAGCGCGCCGATCTCAAACCCGACATGCTCAGCCCGCACCACTTCATGCACCTGCGTGTGGTGGACGAACATGGCCGCCAACTGGGCCAGGGGCGCAACCTCGCGGCCCTCAAGGCCGAGTTGGGCGCGCAGGCGCGCGGCGCCTTCCAGGCGCTGGCCTCGCTCAAGCGGGACAGCCTGGCCTCCGCGCCCGCACCGGTACCCGCTTCGCCTGCGCCTGCGGGCGCGGCCGCCCCGCAGGCTGCGCAGAAGAAGGCGCCGGCCGTGAGCGCCGCACAGCGCCACACCGCGTGGGACTTCGGCGAATTGCCCGAGCTGATGGAAATCCGCCAGGGCGCGCAGACGCTGATCGGATTTCCCGCACTGGTGGACGACGGCGATGCCGTGCGCATCGAGGTGTTCGACGAACCGGAGGTGGCGCAAGCCCGCCACCGGGAAGGCTTGCGGCGGCTGTGCGCGCTGCAGATCCGCGATGCGCTGAAGTACCTGGAGAAGAACCTGCCCGGCCTGCAGGCCATGGGCGTGGCCTACATGGGGGTGGGCAAGGAAGCGGGCGGGGGCGGCACGCTGGAGGAACTGCGGACGCAGATCCTGGAGCTGTCGCTGGACCGGGCCTTTCTCGCCGATCCGTTGCCGGCGGACGCGCAAGCCTTCCAGCGCAGGGTGGAAGAGGGGCGGGGGCGTCTCACCCTGATCGCCAATGAGATCGCGCGCAGCGCGGGTGCCATCCTGACCGAATACGCGGCCGCGGCGCGCAAGCTCAAGGACAGCAAGCCTCCCGCCGACGTCGCGGCCGACATCACCCAGCAACTGCAGCGCCTCATGCCCCGCCGCTTCCTGTTGCAGACGCCCTATGCGCAACTGCAGCATCTGCCGCGTTACCTCAAGGCGGTTCAACTGCGGCTGGACAAGCTGCGGGCCGATCCGGCGCGCGATGCCGCGCGGCTGGCCGAACTGCGCCCGCAGGAGCAGCGCTTTTGGCGCCTGGTGGCCGAGCGCAAGGGCGTGCAGGACGCGCGCCTGCAGGAACTGCGCTGGTTGCTGGAGGAACTGCGGGTGAGCTTCTTCGCGCAGGAGTTGCGCACGCCGCAGCCGGTGAGCCTCAAGCGCCTGGACAAGGCCTGGGCGCAGCTCAGCCAGTGAGTCGCGCCCTGGGTGCGCTCACAGGCGCGCCAGGCGCTGCAGGGCGGCCTGCAGGGTCTCGTCCTTCTTGGCGAAGCAGAAGCGGATCACCTTCTGGTCGAAGCCGTTGCCATAGAAGGCGGAGAGCGGAATGGCCGCGACGCCGATCTCGCGCGTGAGCCACTGGCAGAAATCGCCCTCGGGCAGGTCGCGCTCGGGCACCGCGAGCGCCGAGATGTCCACGCACTGGAAGTAGGTACCCTCGCCGGGCAGCAGGCGGAAACGCGTGCTGGCCAGGCCATCGCGGAACAGGTCCCGCTTGCGCTGGTAGAAAGCGGCGAGTTCACGGTAGGGCGCGGGGTCGGCCATGTACTCGGCCAGCGCGTGCTGCATGGGTGTGTTCACCGTGAACACGTTGAACTGGTGCACCTTGCGGAACTCCGCCGTCAGTGCGGCCGGCGCCACCACGGTACCGACTTTCCAGCCGGTGACGTGGTAGGTCTTGCCAAAGCTGCTGACGATGAAGGCGCGCGCCGCCAGGCCGGGGAAGCGCGCCACGCTCTGGTGGGCCTGCCCATCGAAGACCATGTGTTCGTAGACCTCGTCGCTGATCACCAGCACGTTCGTGGGCGCCAGGAGTTCCTGCAGCCGGCGCATCTCGGCTTCCGTCCAGACCGTGCCACTGGGGTTGTGCGGCGTGTTGACGATGATCGCGCGGGTGCGCGGCGTGATGGCGGCGGCGATGCGGTCGAAATCCGGGCGGAAGCTGCCCGGGGTCAGGGGCACCCGCACCGGCACACCGCCGGCGAGCTCGATGTTGGGCACATAGCTGTCGTAGCACGGCTCCAGGACAATGACCTCGTCTCCCGGGTGCACCACGCAGAGGATGGCCGTCAGGATGGCCTGCGTGGCGCCGGCGGTGACGGTGATGTCGGTGTTCGGGTCGCAGGCCAGGCCATACAGTGCCTGCATCTTCGCGGCCATGGCCTGGCGCAAGGCCAGTGAGCCCGGCATGGGCGGGTATTGGTTGTGGCCGGCCTGCATCGCCCGGGTGACCGCGTCCACCAAGGCCGGATCACAACCAAAGTCCGGAAAACCCTGACCCAGGTTGACCGCCCCGTGCTCCGCGGCCAGCGCGGACATCACGGTGAAGATGGTGGTGCCGACGTTGGGCAGGCGGGAGGCGGGAGGAGACGAGAGCGAATGGTTCATGTCGGCGAATAGGACGGGACGAGGGGCGCGGCAAACCGGGGGTACCGAGCAGCCGGCCTTGGCGCGCAACGGCGTGTGCTGCGCGTGGGTGATGGCCGCAGGCTGGCGCGGTGTGGGTCACAGTTCATAGTCGTCGGGCGTACCGGTCATGGCGCGGTGGATCTGCTCGCGGGACAGGCGGTCGCTGAGCAGTTCGGCGAAGCGCAGCACGAAGTGGCGCAGGTAGGTGCCGCGCTTGAAGGCCACGCGCGCCAGGTTGTGCCCAAAGAGTTGACCGGCGGGCCGGGCCACCAGATCGGGGGTCTGGTTCTCCCCTTGCATGGCCATCTCGGCGACCACGCCCACCCCCATGCCGAGCTTGACGTAGGTCTTGATCACGTCCGAGTCGATGGCTTCCAGCACCACATTGGGCTGCAGGTGACGCAGCGCGAAGGCCTGGTCAATGCGGGTGCGGCCGGTGTAGCTGGGGTGGTAGGTGATGAGTGGGACCTGTGCGAGGTCGTCCAGCGTGATGCGCTCGCGTTCCAGCAGCGGGTGGTCGAATGGGAACACCAGGACGTGTTGCCATTCGTAGCAGGGCAGCGTGACCAGTTCAGGGTAGTTCACCAGGGATTCGGTGGCCATGCCGATTTCGGCCACCTCTTCAATGAGCATGCGGGCCACCTGATCGGGAGAGCCCTGGTGCAGGCTGATCGAGACCTTGGGATAGGCCTGGCGCAGCGTGGCCACGGGGCCGGGCAGCACGTAGCGCGCCTGGGTATGCGTGGTCGCGATGGACAGCGTGCCGCTGTCCTGCGCCGAATACTGCTCACCGATGCGCTTGAGGTTGTTCACCTCGCGCAGGATGATGTCGATGCTCTTGAGCACCTGCTGGCCGGGCTCGGTCACGCGCTTGATGCGCTTGCCGTGCCGGGCGAAGATCTCGATGCCGAGCTCGTCCTCGAGCTCGATGATGGCCTTGGACACACCCGGCTGGGACGTGTGCAGCGCCTTGGCCGCCTCGGTGAGGTTGAGGTTGCGGCGCACCGCCTCCTGGACGAAGCGGAACTGGTGAAGGTTCATGCGTTGGGCTCCAAGGCGATCTTCGCGAGCAGAGCGGTCAGGCGAGGGTCTTCCCCCGCGGCGGGCAGTTGTTCGAAGCGCACCTGCGGATGGGCTTTGGCGATGCCTGCCATCAGGTGGGGCAGATCCTCGCGCGCGTGCTTGCCCATGCCGAAGAACAGCGGCAGCACGCGGACGTGCGTCGCCCCTGCGGCCACGAGGCCGCTGGCGGCGCTGGCGAGGTCGGGCTCGCACAGTTCCAGGTAGGCACAGGACACCTGGGCGCCCGGGTCGGTGGCGGCAATCTGCCGGGCCACCGATTCGACCGGCCGGCGCCAAAGAGGGTCACGCGAACCATGGGCGAAGACGATGACACCGAGCATGTTCGGCTACCTCCTGAGCACCAGCCAGCCGAAGGCCGCCAGCGAGAAGACCGAATAGATCAGCGCCGGAGAAGCAGCGGCGAGCCAGGGCTGCCACTGGTTGAGGTTGCCGATGTAGCCGAACACGTTGTTGAGCAGGAAGAAACTGATGCCGATCATCACCCCGCCGAAGACGTAGCCCGTGATGCCGCCGGAGCGGAAATGCAGGTAGGCGAAGGGCAGGGCGAGCACCACCATGACCAGGCAACTCAAGGGGTAGAACACCTTGCGCCAGAACTCGATCTCGTAACGCTGCGCGGTCTGCCCATTGGCCTCCAGGTGGCGGATGTAGCCGAAGAGGTCGGCGGTGCGCATGCGTTCGGGCTTGAGCAGTGCCACCGACACCATTTCGGCGTTGATGCCGCTGGGCCAGCGGAAGGTATCCAGGTCGCGGCGCACGATGCGGCCCTGCGCCAGGCTGCCGGGGTCGAACTCGCGGCGCTGCACCTGCCCCAGGGTCCAGGAGTCGTCGGACTCGATCTGCCCGGTGGCGGCGTGCAGGGTGGAGACCAGGAAGCCCTGGTTGTTGAATTCGAAGATGCGCACATTGCTCAGTTCGCCCTGCGCCGACATGGAGCCGACGTTGACCGAGAAGTTGCTGTAGGGCTGGCGCTCCTTGAGCCAGGCCCCCGTGCTGCCCAGGCTGATGTTGCCCTGGTAGCGCGCTTTCAACAGTTGCGCGGTGCGGTCTGAAAGGGGGGAGAGGTAGTCACCAATGGCGAACGTGAGCACCACGAAGACCGCACCCAGGCCGAGCAGCGTGCGCAAGGCGCGCCAAGGCCCCAGGCCGCTGGTGCGCAGGATGGTGTACTCCGACCCCTGCGCGAGGCGCGCCAGGACGAACACCGAACCGATCAGCACGGCGATGGGCAGGAGTTCGTAGATCCGGCTGGGCATGAGCAGCAGCACATAGAGCAGGGCATGCGGCACCTCGTACACCAGCTCAGGCTGCAGCGGCGAGGGCTTGCCCAGTGCAGGCAGTTCATCGACGAAATCAAAGAAGAAAAACAGCGAAAGAAACGCCAACAGCACGAACGCGACGGCGGCGAAGACCTCGCCGTAGATCAGTCGGCGAATGGTTTTCATCGGGCCACCTCCTCAGCGCCGCGATGCCGCCAGGCGTTGAAGATGCCACGCAGGCTCAGGTTGTAGTGGCGCTTGAGCAGCCAGAGCGCCGCCAGCGCAAAGACCCCGCCATGCAGCAGCACCATGAAGCCGCCCAGGCTGAACAAGCCGCTGGCCACCCAGCTCTGGCCCAGGTTGAGCAGGTTGTAATAGAACACGAAGGCGAAGAGGGTGAAGAACAGATTGCCGCTGCGCCCCGCGCGCGGGTTGCTCACGGTGGTGGCCAGGGCGATCAGCACGAAGTTCATGGCGGTGAGGGCCAGGCCCACGCGCCAGCCCAGTTCACCCAGGTTGGGGCCCGTGGGGTCCATGATGAGGTCCCAACTGGTGCGCGCCTTGAGCGCCTGGGCACCGCGCTGGCTGGCCGCGGACGAGCCAATCTGTGTGCCGTACTCCTCGAACTCGCTGACCCGCAGCGTGCTCTGGTCGGCCGCCGTCTCCAGGCGCTGACCGTTGCTCAGCATCAGGAACTGCTGGTCCTTGATCCATTCGATGCGGCCGGAACGCGCCGAGGTCACGGTCTCCCGGCCATCCGTCTCGGTGCTGGAGATGAAGATGTTGCGGCCCTCCGTACCGTCCGCGGTGTCCTTGTCGATGAAGAACACGCGCCGCCCGCTGGACGACTCCTGGAACTGACCCGGAGCCACGCGTTCCAGGTCGCCCCGGCGCTCGAAACGGTCGCGCAGGTTGTCGGTCTGCTGGTTGGCCCAGGGCCAGACGAAGAACACCATCAGCGTGATCACCAGCAGGATGGGCCAGGCAAAACGCATCACCGGCCCCAGAAAGCCCCCAAGAGAGCGTCCACTGGAGAACCAGATGATCATCTCGCTGTCGCGGTACATGCGCGAGAGCGTAAAGACGATGGCGATGAACAGCGCCAGGGTCAACACGGTGGGCATGCGGCCGATCACGGTGTAGCCCAGCACCAGCGCGATCTCTTCCGGGTTGACGCTGCCCCGTGAGGCCAGGCCGAGCGTGCGGATCAGCAGCATGGTCAGCACGATGGTGAACAGGACCACCAGGGTGGCACCGAAGCTGCGTGCCAGCTCTTTGCGGATGGAAGAATGGAATAACATCGATCGAGAACCGGAAAACACGATTATGGACTTCGAACTCAAATCCCTTTCCCTGGCCCAGGCGGCCCAACTGCCCTGCGACGCTTTGCTGGTCCTCGTGCCCGATGCCCGGCCGGCTGGCAAACCCGCCAGTCCGCTGGAACAGCTCATGGCCCAGGCCGCGCAGGCAGGCGACCTCGACACCGCAGTGGGCAAGCAATTGGCCGCCTACCGGCCCGAGGGCGTGAAGGCCGCGCGCGTGGTGCTGGTCGGTGTGGGCAACGCGTCCGTTGCGTCCGTGCGCAAAGCCATCGCCGCAGGCCTGGGCTCCCTCAAGCTGCCCGCCGTCAAGAAGCTGGCGCTGGTGCTCAGCCTGCTCGATGCGGACGACAACACCGTGCGTGCGGCCGTGCAGACCGCCGCCGACGTGTCCTATGTCTTCACCACCACCAAGCCCAGCGCCAAGCCACGCGCCCTGCGCCAGGTGGTCGTTGGCGTGAGCCAGGCCACCCAGGTGCGCAAGGGGTTCGAGACCGGCAAGGCGCTGGTGGCCGGCGTGGAGTTCGCCAAGGAGTGGGCCAACCGGCCCGCCAACCATGCCACGCCGAGCCACCTGGCCGATGCCGCGCGCAAGCTGGGGCGGCATGCCCGGATCAAGACCGAAGTGCTGGGGCAGAAGCAGGTCGAGGCACTGGGCATGGGCGCTTTCCTGGCGGTGGCCCAAGGGTCGGCCGAACCGCTGCGTTTCATCGTTTTGCAGTACAGCGGCGCGGACAAGGCCAGTGCGCCGGTGGTGCTGGTGGGCAAGGGCATCACCTTCGATACCGGCGGCATTTCCATCAAGCCTGCGGCGGAAATGGATGAAATGAAGTTCGACATGGGGGGCGCGGCGAGTGTGCTGGGCACCTTCGCCGCGCTGGCTGAACTCCAGCCGGCGATCAACGTGGTGGGCCTGATCCCGAGTTGCGAGAACATGCCCGACGGCCGCGCGGTCAAGCCCGGCGATGTGGTCACCAGCATGAGCGGACAGACCATCGAGATCCTCAACACGGATGCCGAAGGCCGGCTCATCCTCTGCGATGCGCTGACGTACGCGGCGCGTTTCAAACCCCGCAGCGTGGTGGACATCGCCACCCTCACCGGTGCCTGCGTCATCGCGCTGGGTGGCGTGCGCTCCGGCCTGTTCTCTCCCCACGACGAACTGGCGCTGGCGCTGCAGCAGGCGGGGGAGGCCGCGCTCGACCCCTGCTGGCGCATGCCGCTGGACGACGAGTACGCCGAAGGGCTCAAGTCCAACTTTGCCGACATGGGCAACGTCGCCGGGCGCGCCGGTGGCGCCATCACGGCGGCCAAGTTCCTGCAGAAATTCGCAGCCGAACTGCCGTGGGCCCACCTGGACATCGCCGGTACCGCCTGGAAGGGGGGCGCCGCCAAGGGCGCCACCGGGCGACCCGTGGCACTGTTGCTGCAGTACCTGATCGACCAGGCCGCTCAGGCCCCTGCACGCAAGCCAGCCGGCGCGCGCAAGGCGGGCGGCGCTCGGCGGGCCAAGGCCTGAGCGCACGGCATGCGGCGAGGCGCGACGTGACCGAGGTCGCTTTTCACTTCAACGCACCCGACAAGGTGGGCTATGCCTGCCGTCTGCTGCGCAAGGCGCACGCGCAGGGCGCACGCCTCCTCGTGTTCGCGGAAGAGGGCGATCTCGCCGCGCTTGACAACGCCCTCTGGACGCTGGTGGTCGGCGGCTTCCTTCCCCATGCGAAAGCGGGCGATCCGCCCCATGTGTGGGCCCGTTCGCCGATCCAGCTCACCGGGCGCATGACGGTGGACAGCACGGCCTCGGTGCTGGTCAACTTGCAACAGGACGTGCCCGACGGCTTCGATCGTTTCGCGCGCGTGATCGAAGTTGTCACCGGGGCTGACGACGACCGTCGATGGGCGCGCGAGCGCTGGAAGTTCTATAAATCGAACGGAATCGAGCCTCTGAGGCATGACCTGCAGGCTGCAAGAGCCTAAGCGCTGGTGCCCCATGGGGGATGCGATGTACTAATGAAGGATTCAATGCCTTGATGGTTCCTTGGGAAAACCCTCGGTCCACCTTTGAACGGCCTGTATCCCGCGAAATCCGTGCGTTTTTTGGAGTATCTTTATGGGCGTGGAGAAAAAAGTTCGCTCCGCGTTCAAACATTTACCTTTCTGAGGAAAACCATGCAACTGAACATCAAACTGGCCGTCATTGCTGCGGCTGTCGCACTTGCCGCCTGTGGCAAAAAGGAAGAGGCACCGGCACCCGCCGCTGCGCCGGCGGCGGCCCCTGCGGTTGCAGCTCAGGTCGTCAAGATCGGTCACGTGGGCCCCACCAGCGGCGCCATCGCCCACCTCGGCAAGGACAACGAGAACGGCGCCAAGATGGCGATCGAAGAACTCAACGCGGCTGGCCTCACCATGGGTGGCGCTCCTGTCACCTTCGAACTGCTGGCTGAGGACGATGCTGCCGATCCCAAGCAAGGCACGGCTGCCGCCACCAAGCTGGTGGACGCCAAGGTCGCTGGCGTGATCGGTCACCTGAACTCGGGCACCACCATCCCCGCCTCGCAGATCTACAACGACGCAGGCATTCCCCAGATCTCCCCCTCCGCCACCAACCCCAAGTACACCCGTCAGGGCTACCAGGGCGCATTCCGCGTCGTGGCTGACGACGTGCACCTCGGTGGCACGCTGGGCAAGTACGCGGTGGAAACCCTCAAGGCCAAGAACGTCGCCGTCATCGATGACCGCACGGCCTACGGCCAAGGCGTTGCCGATGAGTTCGAAAAAGGCGTGAAGGCCGCTGGCGGTACCGTGGTGGGCCGCGAGTTCACCAACGACAAGGCTACCGACTTCAACGCCATCCTGACCACCCTGAAGGCCAAGAAGCCCGACGTGGTGTTCTTCGGCGGCATGGACGCCGTGGCCGGCCCCATGCTCAAGCAGATGAAGCAACTGGGCATCAACGCCAAGTTCATGGGCGGCGACGGCATCTGCACCAGCGAGCTGCCGAAACTGGCTGCCGATGGCATGGGTGAAGAGACCGTGTTCTGCGCTGAAGCCGGTGGTGTGGAAGGCGAAGAGAAGGTGGGCATGGACAAGTTCCGCACCGACTTCAAGAACAAGTTCGGTGTTGACGTCCAGGTGTACGCACCTTACGTCTACGACGCCGTGAAGGTCATGGCCAACGCCATGGTCACCGCTGGCTCCGCCGATCCCGCCAAGTACCTGCCCGCTCTGAAGGCCACGAACTACAAGGGCGTGACCGGCAAGATCGAGTTCGACGAGAAGGGCGACATCAAGAACGGTGCCCTGACGCTGATGACCTACAAGGGTGGCCAGCGCACCACCATCGCAGTGATCCGCTGATCCTGCACGTTTCTTGGCATCCCGAAAGGGATGTCAGGATGAACAAGGCCACCGCAAGGTGGCCTTTTTTCATGGCAATGACCCGTCCTGACCTGGGTTGACACCTTTTCCTCGAAGAAAAGGCGAGTCAATGGAATCAGGCATCAAACACACGCAGCGCGACTACACGCTGGCTTTTAAGCTGTCGATCGCAATGGGTGAACCCACGGGCCAGAATCAGCACTGGAGCATAGACTTCGTGCACGACCAGACGCACGATGGCCGCGCGTTTCGCATCCTCACGGTCATCGATCAGTGGAGTCGCGAGAGCGTGTGCCTGGAGGCCAACTTCCGGCTGTCAGGTCGGTGCGTGGCGCAGGCGCTCGATGAGGTCGCCAGGCACCGCGGTTGGCCCAAGGCAATCACCGTGGACAACGGGACGGAATTCACCTCGAAGGCATTGGACGACTGGGCGTATCGCCGGGGGATCAAACTCGACTACACCCGCCCCGGTAAGCCCACGGATAATGGCCTGATCGAGTCGTTCAACGGACGGTTGCGCGACGAGTTCCTCAATGTCAACGAGTTCGTCACGCTGCACGAGGCCCGGGAGAAATTGAAGGTCTGGCAGGACGATTACAACCACCACCGACCACACGGCTCGCTCGGCCACCTGACCCCGAGCGAGTTCGGCAACAGCAGGTCAGTTCAACCCAACGAAGCGGCCAGCCTTTAGTTCAGAACTGTCCGGTTTCCGGGGGAGCGTCAACCCCAACAGCGAAGCCTGGGCCATCCTCCAGGCACGTTGGGGTGTCGTCGTGGATGCCTCCAGGTCCACCCTGCAGCGGTACGCCGAGGGCCAAGCCTCCCAGCGGTTTGCCGTCCAGGCTGCTCACCACCTCCGCAACGTGGCAGAGAACGTGGAGCCGTGGGTGGTCATCAAGACCGCAATCGCCATGTTTATCTTCCAGGAGCAGCACCCTCGCCGGTTCACCTCGGACGATGCCTTCGACTTCCAGTTGGTCCGCCGTGTACTGCGCCTTGCGCCGACCAACGCGGGCACCTACTGGGACCAGCAGGATGGCAAGGCCAAGCGGGTCTATCGGGATGTCCCCCACGGACCATCAGGGCCATGGCGGTGCCCCTCAAGGAGGCCTTTGGCGCACCTGGGTTGATGCTGGCGGCCAAGGAGCGGGAGGACATCGACAAGGCCAGCCAGGAACGGCAGCGGCTGGCGAGCGCCCTGGAGGGGCTGGCATGAGCTTCAGTAGCGACAAGGCCCTTGTCAACGTCTCGGACATCATCAAGGAGCCCTCCTGGCAGGTCCGCGAGAAGCTCACCACCAGCCGCGTGAAGGCCTACCGCACCGCCTACAACGCTGGCGCAGACATGCCCCCGGTGCGGCTTGCGGACGTGCGGGGTGCCCTGTACTTGGTCGATGGGTGGCACCGCATGGCCGCCCAGGAGGAACTGGGCCGTAAGCAGGTCGAGGCGACCATCATGCCGATGACCCGCAAGGAGGCCAAGTGGGCCGCTGCAGCCGCCAACCTGACCCACGGGGAGGCCTACCGCAAGGACGAACGCCGCAGGGCTTTCGGGGTGTTCATCACCACCAAGCAGCATGTCCAGCGCGGCAAGGCGCTGTCATACCGTGAGATGGCTGCAGCCTTCGGGGGCAACCCCTCCCACGTCACGCTCCGCAACTGG
>NZ_JAHCKL010000031.1 GCF_026125785.1 Hydrogenophaga sp. | reverse complement strand
AACGGAAGACGATGCCGGTCAGCCAGTGGAAGTTGCCGATGAGGTAGGCGAAGGCGCCGACGTAGAGCACCTTGCGCAGGAGCTTGGCAATCACGTCGTCGCCCTGACCGGTGGCATGGCCCAATGCCCAATAAAGGCCTGCGATGGTCATGTCGATGACCACCAGCGTGGCCGTCAGGAAGGCGACTTCGCCACCAAGCAGACCGAAGCCCGAGTCGATGTAGTTCGAGAAGACGTCCAGGAAGCGATCGATCACTGAGATATCGTTCATGGCGCGCGTCCCGGGGCTCGTGCTTCAGTCGCCGTAGAACCGCACCGTCTGCGGCGTATACGGCGTGCCTTCGCCAAGAAAGCGCCGTCGCACCTCACGGGCGCGCTCGGTGGCCGCCGCCTGACGGGCCAGTTCCAACGATGCGGCACGATCCTGCGTCAACTGGAGCTGTTGCGCCTGAATGGACTGTTTGGCCTGCAAGGCCAGGAGCTGATTGGTCGCCTGCACGGCTTGCAGCGCGCCGGTAACCGACTGACTTTGGCCTACCAGCTCGGCGAGCACGCCTTCGTCTTCGTTGAGATTGCGCGAGACCTGCGCTTGCACGCGCATCGCCGTATGCAGTCCGTCGAGCGTGTATCGCCAACGCTCGCGCGCATCCTGCGCCATCTGGCTGCCACTGGTGGTCGCGGCGTATTCGCGCGGATACAGCCGCGCGAACTCGCTGTCGATGCTCGTCACGTCGTAGGCCAGACCGTGCGCCTCGGCGATCAAGCGTTCGGTAGTCGCCAGCGTCAAACGCAGCCGATTGACCACGTTGTAGTCGAGGCGCGCCAGATTCCGCGCCTGATTGATGAGCATCTGCGCTTCGTTCTGGAGCTGGCGGATCTGGTTGTTGATCTGCTCCAGCGTGCGAACGGCCGTGAGCGTGTTCTGAATCAGATTGGTCGGGTCGAGCACGATGTCGCCGACGCCGAACAAGGCATGGGCGGGCTGCGCGATACCGAAGGCGAGCACGCAGGCAGCGGTCAGCGCGGCGAGTTTCGAGGCATGGGTTTTCATGGCAGGTTCTCCTGGGGGTGGTCAGCGGTACGGAGGGAACCCGGCGCAAGGCCGGGGAACGAGGGCAGCAGGTCAGCCGCCCAATTGAGGCCGCGATGGCGCAGCCACGCGCCCGCGAAGCTGGGCGTGCCAGCGTCGGCGAGCACCGCGTCCATGTCGCGCTGGTCCTGCGGCGTGGACGCGCCCGCAAACGCCAGCGCCGCCAGCCCCAGGTCGAGGTCGAACAGGCGGTTGCCGAGCCGGGATTGGTAGTAGTAGTCGCGCTTGGGCTGCGCGGTGGCGACGATATCGATCTGCCGCCTGTTGAGGCCGAAGCCTTCGTAGATCGTGCGAATCTGCGGCTCGGTCGCCTGCGGGTTCGGCAGGAAGATGCGGCTGGCGCAGCTTTCGATGATCGCGGGCGCGATGCTCGAATCCTTGATGTCCGCCAACGACTGCGTGGCGAAGATCACCGAGACGTTCTTCTTGCGCAGCGTCTTGAGCCACTGGCGGATGCGTGCCGCAAACACCGGGTCATCGAGAAACAGCCACGCTTCATCGAGGATCAGCAGCGTAGGCGCACCATCAAAGCGTTCGTCGAAGCGCGCAAAGAGGTAATGCAGCACGGCCATGACGGCGGCCTTGCTGTGCATCAGTTCTTCCATCTCGAAGCATTGCACGTCGGCCATGCCCAGCCGGTCATGGTCGGCATCCAGCAGCTTGCCGTGCGCGCCACCCAGCACATACGGCGCGAGCGCCTGTCGCAGTGCATTCGATTGCAGCAGCACCGACAGGCCTGTCATCGTGCGCTGCTCCACCGGCGCACCGGCCAGGCTTCCCAGCGCCGACCAGATAGCCGTTTTCTCGTCGGGGCCGACGGTCACGCCTTCGTGCAGCAAGCGGCCTTCGATCCATTCGGCGGCCCAAGTGCGGTAGCCCTCGCGGTCGATGCGGGCGAGCGGCTGGAAGGCGATTTCGCCATCCGTGCCCAGGTCGTAGTGCTCGCCGCCCAGCCCGAGGATGGTGGCCCGCATCGAGCGGCCCATATCGAACGCGAAGATGCGCGAGCCGGGATAGCGGCGGAACTGCATCGCCAGCGTGGCGAGCAGCACCGACTTGCCCATGCCCGTGGGACCAGCCACCAGCGTGTGGCCCACGTCGCCAATGTGCGTCACCAGCCGGAACGGAGTGGCGCCATCGGTGCGCGTGACGATCAGCGGCGGGCCGTCGAGGTGGTCGTTCTTCTCCGGCCCGGCCCACACGGCAGACACCGGCATCATGTGCGCCAGGTTCAGCGTCGAGACGATGGGCTGGCGGACATTCGCATAGGCGTTGCCGGGGATAGACGACAACCACGCATCCACGGCGTTGAGCGTTTCGGGGATGGTGACGAAGCCGCGTCCCTGGATGACCCGCTCCACCATGCGCAGCTTCTCGTCGGCTGCGCCGGCGTCCTCGTCCATGACGGTGACGGTCGCCGTCAGGTAGCCGAAGGCGACTTGATCGCTGCCCAACTCCTGCAAGGCCGCGTCCGCGTCGGCAGCCTTGTTGTTGGCGTCGGTATCGACCAGCGGTGATTCCTGCTGGAAGATCGTTTCGCGCAGCAGCGCGATGACGTTCTTTCTTTTCGCAAACCACTGACGGCGCAGGCGCCCCAGCTCCCGTTCCGCCTCGGATTTGTCCAGGCACAGAAAGCGCGTACTCCAGCGGTATGCAAATCCCAGGCGGTTGAGGTCGTCCAGAATTCCCGGCCAGGTCGAGGTCGGGAAGCCGCGCACCGATGCCACGCGCAGGTGCTGGTCGCCCAGCATGGGCGCCAGGCCACCAACCAGTGCAGAATCGGTCAGCAGCGCGTCGATATGGAACGGCACTTCGGGTACCGCCAGCGAATAGCGCCGCGTCGAGACGGTCGAATGGAGGTAGGTCAGCGTCTGGCTGTCATCGAGCCAGGTGATTTCCGGCATCACGCCATCGAGCAGGTCGAAGACGCGATCCGTCTCCGCGCTGAAGGCTTGCAGCCGCTCGCGCCAGTCCACGCCATTCGTCGGCGTGTTCTCGTAGAGCATCTTGGCTGCGCGGGCGCGCGACTCCTCCGGCGGCAGATACACCAGCGTCAGGTGATAACCGCTCTCGAAGTGGTGGCCCGATTCCTCAAAGGCGGCCCGGCGCTCTTCCTCCACCATCCACGAAAGCGGCTCGGGGAACTCCGAGCGCGGGTAATCGGCGGCGGGACGGCGCTCGGCTTCGATGAAAAGTGCCCAGCCCGATCCCATGCGGCGCAGCGCGTTGTTCAACCGCGCCGACGTGGCGACCAGCTCGCCTTGTGTCGCGCTGTCCAGATCAGGCCCGCGAAAGCGTGCCGTGCGCTGGAATGAGCCATCCTTGTTCAGCACGACGCCCGGCGCGACCAGTCCGGCCCACGGAAGCCAGTCGGCGAGCAGCGCGGGCCGCTGGCGGTATTCGACGAGGTTCAGCATGGCATCACCTCACACGTCCAGCAGCGATCGGTGCTTGATGTGCCGCGCGAACACGGCCATGAACTGCGGATCGACGCGCGCGCCCCACACCGCCAGCGAATGGCCAACGATCCAGAGCACCACGCCGGGAATCCACAGTTGCAGGCCCAGCCCGACAGCAGCGGCCAGCGTGCCGTTGGCGATCGCCACGGTGCGCGGCGCGCCGCCCAGCAGAAGCGGCTCGGTCAGCGAGCGATGCAGCGGCACCTCGAAGCCGTCTGCGAAGGTGTCTGGGGCGCTCATACGACAGCCCCGCCAGAGAAGCTGAAGAAACTCAGGAAGAAGCTCGAAGCCGCGAACGCGATGGACAGGCCGAACACGATCTGGATCAGCTTGCGGAAGCCGCCCGACGTGTCGCCGAAGGCAAGCGCGAGGCCGGTGGCGATGATGATGATGACCGCAACGATGCGCGCCACCGGCCCTTGAATCGACTCCAGGATCGACTGCAAGGGGCCTTCCCACGGCATCGAGGAACCGGCGGCCTGTGCGGTTCCAGCCAGGAGCAGCAGCAGCGCGGCCAGCAGCAGCCCTTGCCCCGCAGGGCGAGCAAGGCTGCGCAGTCGCGCAAGGCGCAAAGCCGGATTCGGAAAAAAACGGAAAGCAGGAACGATCATCTGCGTCATGGCAGTTCTCCAAGTGAGTCAGGGGATGGGGAGGTCGCCGCAGCGGGTGCGGCATCGGAAAGTGGCGACAGCTCGGAAAGCGGCGTTTTCAGCGCGTCCGCCCCCCAATCCACCAGCCGGTAGCCCATACCGTCAAAGCCGACGACACGGGCGATGCTCTCGATGCGGCGCTTGCGCCCGCGTCCGGCGATATGGATCACCACGTTGACCGCCTCGGCGATCAACGCACGGGGCGGGTTCACCGCCACTTCGAGGATCAGTTGCTCCAGGCGCAGCAGTGCCCCGAGCGCGGAGCCCGCGTGGATCGTGGCGATACCACCGGGGTGGCCCGTGCCCCACACCTTGATGAGATCCAGCGCCTCGGGGCCACGCACCTCGCCAACGACGACACGATCCGGGCGCAGGCGCATTGACGAACGCACCAGCTCGGTCATCGACACGACGCCATGCCGCGTGCGTAGCGGAACGTGGTCGCGCGCCGCGCATTGCAGCTCCACCGTGTCTTCGAGCACCAGCACACGGTCGCCGGTGGCGGCGACCTCGGCGAGCAAAGCATTGGCGAGCGTGGTCTTGCCGCTGCTGGTGGCGCCGGCGATCAGCACGTTCTGCCGCTCGCGCACGGCGCGAACGAGAAAGCCCGCCTGTGCGCTGGTCATCATCCCGTCGATGACGTACCGCTCCAGCGGGATCACGCCGATGGCGCGCTTGCGCAGCGCGAAGGCCGGCCCCGGCGCGGCCGGTGGCAGGATGCCCTCGAAGCGTTCGCCCGTTTCGGGCAGCTCGGCGGACAGTAGCGGCTGGCCGCGATGGACTTCCGCGCCGACGTGGGCGGCCACCAGGCGGATGATTCGCTCACCGTCCGCCTCGGACATCTCCACGCCCATAGGCGCTCGGCCCGACGACAGGCGATCCACCCAAAGGGTGTGATCCGGGTTGAGCATGACCTCCACCACGTCCGGGTCTTCGAGCGCAGCGGCGATCAACGGCCCCATCGCCGTGCGCAGCATCTGGATGCGCCGGTCGAGCGAGGCCGCTGCGGACGAGCGCGGTTCGGGCGGGAATTGCGGAACGACACTCATGACGCACGCTCCTGTGCTTGCGCAGCCGCCGCCGCGTCCTCCATCCGCATTGGGTCTGGATGCAGTTCCTCCACCACGTCGCGCACCAGGCTGCGCCCACGCAGCAGGTGGCGGCCCAACTGCTCCACGAATTGCTCGAAGCGCGCCTTGCCTTGGGCGCGCGCGGCCTCTTGGTGCGCTTCGGGAACTGGCGTGCTGACGGTCAGGTAGTAGCGAATGAACAGCGCCAGCGTTTCGATGGCGATGTTCTGGTCGCGCTCCATGCGCTCGGCCTGGCGCGAGAGGCGATCCAGCCGCTTGGCAATGGCCGCCTCGCGCTGGTCGGCGGCATCGGGCGACAGCCACGATGCGAGCGCCGCCGCGACGATGGACGACTTGGACACGCCTTTCTTGGCGGCCAGCTCGTCCAGGCGCTTGGCGTGCTCCGACTGGATAAAGAGATTCAGGCGGTATTGGCTCATAGCTCGATTCCGTCGTTTGGGTTCAGCGATGCCAGCCGGGCCGTGCGCTGCATGGCAGGGTCAAGCTGGCGAGGAAGGGGAAGTGGCAGGTCGTCGTCATCGAGCAGTGCGAGGTCGGCTGCGGACGCGGCCAGCTCAGGGTCGTAGGCGACGGTTTCGGAGAGTTCGGGCTGACGGCGCGGGCCGCCGTCGTCGGCGCTGCCCATGTCATCAATGGGAACGGTGACCGGTGCGACTGGCACGGCAGGAATCGCCAGCGCGCTCCAATCGTCCGGGCGCAGCGGGGGCACGTCGGAGTACTGCCCGTCCGCCAGCGCAGGCGGCGGCAGCACGCGGCGGCTGAAATTGGTGTCCGCGTAGTAGCGCAGCTTCTTGGCCTTGATCGGCGGACTGCTGCCCACCATCACCACGGCCTCGTCGGGCGGAAGCTGCATGACCTCGCCTGGCGTCAGCAGCGGGCGCGCGGTTTCCTGACGCGACACCATGAGGTGGCCCAGCCACGGCGCGAGCCGGTGGCCCGCGTAGTTGCGCTGGGCGCGCAGCTCGGTGGCCGTGCCCAGCGTCTCGGAGATCCGTTTGGCGGTGCGCTCGTCGTTCGTGGCGAACGTCACGCGCACATGGCAGTTGTCGAGGATCGAATGGTTCTGGCCGTAGGCTTTGTCGATCTGGTTGAGCGACTGCGCGATGAGGAAACTGCGGATGCCGTAGCCCGCCATGAAGGCCAAGGCGGTCTCGAAGAAGTCCAGGCGCCCCAGCGCCGGAAACTCGTCGAGCATCAGCAGCAGCTTGTGGCGGCGTTCGATGCCGTCGGACCCATCGAGCGATTCGGTCAGCCGCCGGCCGATCTGGTTGAGGATCAGACGGATTAGCGGCTTCGTCCGCGAAATGTCCGAAGGCGGCACCACCAGATACAGCGACACCGGATGCTTGGCCGCGATCAGGTCGGCAATGCGCCAGTCGCAGCGAGACGTGACTTCGGCCACCGTGGGGTCGCGGTACAGGCCGAGGAAGCTCATGGCCGTGGACAGCACGCCGGAACGCTCGTTGTCCGACTTGTTGAGCACCTCGCGCGCAGCCGAAGCGACAACCGGATGCGGCATACCTCCTTGATCCAGGCCCAGGTGCGGCGTGGTCATCATCCGATGCAAGGTCAGCTCGAACGGGCTGGCCGGGTCGGAGAGGAAGTTCGCAACGCCGCGTAGCGTCTTGTCCTCGCCCGCGTAGAGCACATGCAGAATGGCCCCGACCAGCAGCGCGTGGCTGGTCTTTTCCCAATGGTTGCGCTTCTCCAGCGCGCCTTCGGGATCGACCAGGATGTCCGCGATGTTCTGCACGTCGCGCACTTCATGCGCGCCGTGCCGCACCTCCAACAGCGGGTTGTAGGCGGCCGACCTCGCGTCGGTCGGGTTGAACAGCAGGCAATGCGAGAAGCGCGAGCGCCAGCCTGCGGTGATTTGCCAGTTCTCGCCTTTGATGTCGTGGATGACGGCGGATGCGGGCCAGGAAAGCAGCGTCGGCACTACGAGGCCAACGCCTTTGCCGCTTCGCGTGGGCGCGAAGGTCAGGACGTGTTCCGGCCCTTCATGTCGCAGGTACTGGCGGTCGTGCTGGCCGAGGAACACGCCGGCCGGCTGCGTGAGGCCCGCCCTACGAATGTCCTGCGCGTTCGCCCAGCGGGCCGAGCCGTAGGTGGTGACGAGCCGCGCTTGGCGCGAGCGCCAGACCGACATGGCAATGGCAACGCACACGGCGACCATGCCACTGGCGCCGGCAATCGCGCCGCCAGTGTCGAACACCTCCGGTGCATACGCGCCGAAGAAGAACCACCACTCAAACAGCTTCCAAGGGTGGTAGATAGACGTGCCAAGAAAGTCGAACCAGGGCGAGCCAAGGCGTAGCTGATAGCCAAGGGCCGCTGCTGTCCATTGTGTGGCGCCCCACACGCCGGCGATCACGATGCCGAACACTACGGCGATCTGACCGAACAGCACGTTCGTCCCTTGCATGACCTGGCCTCCGATTTCTCCTGCGCTGATTCCTCATGGGAAAAGCGGCACAAGGGCGTGCCGCAGGCGTCAGGATCGGTGCCGGGTCAGTGCCGGTCAAAGACCGTTTCGGGCAGAAAGGTCGAGCAAAAAGACAGAATGCGCGCGATGGCGAACCAAAGAAAAGCGCCGCAAGTGCAGGCGCATTGCAGCGTGTCGAGCAGAAAGATAAAGTCGATGCGACGAACCGCCAACAATCAGAACTTGGGGGATTCCTTCGGTGGTGTGTATGGGGTTTCGCCGTCGCCATAGAACCGCTTGCGCGTGGCCTCGGCTACCCGATTGCACAGCACGTCGCCCAGCTTGGGGCGATCTGTCTTGCATTGCTGGCGCAGTTCCTTGAGCCGGTCGGGGTTGGCCGCCAGTTCTTCCACCGTCGGGATATTCGCTTCCGATGTGTTGGCCTTCTGAGGCGTTTCGGACTGGCCGCAGGCAGTCAGCGCGGCTGCAAGCAAGAATGGGATGATCCTTTTCATGGCGCAGGTTCCTCCAGGGAATCGGAGTAATGGCCCGGCTTGGGCCTTGGGGCTTCCGGTGACTCGATGGCCTGCACGCGCTCAATGAACCGTGCAAGCACATCGAACGGCTGACCTTCAGCGTGCAGCAGGTAGGTCGTCAGCGGCGGCACGCGCAAAGCCAGCGGTCGGGCCACCACGCCCGAGTCGGGGTTGGCCGCAATGCGCGCTGCGCCCGTAAATCCAAGCCCGAGGCCGGCCGATACCAACGCCATCATCAGATCGCACGTAGCGACCCGTTCTGCGACCAACGGCTCCATGTCGGCCCGGCGCAGCACCCGATCGACGAATTTGGCATGGCCTTCGCACACTTTCGGATCACATAGAACCAGCGGATAGCGCAGCAGTTCCTCCAAAGGGATGCGCTTGAATGCAAGCAGCGGATGCCGGGCTGGCACCGTCACTATGAGCGCGTCCCTCCAGACTGGTATGGCGACGATGCCGTCGCCCACTTCGTCGGATTGGGCAAACCCTACGTCGTACAGATCGTCATGCAACCCTTTGATCTGCTGCGACAGCGGCACCTCGAAGAAGCGGATTTCGACCTCGGGTTCTTCTAGGCGACACAACGCCAGCAAGGTCGGCAAGCGCGACGGCGTGATGCCATCCGACAAGGCCACGCGCAACTGCCCATGAAAACCGTTTGCTGCCGCTTTCACGCTTTCACGCGCTTGTTCCAAGGCAGCGAACACACGGCGCACATGCTCCAAGAACAATGTTCCGGCACGGGTCAGCCGTGTACTGCGCGTGGTACGGGCAAACAGCAACACGCCTAGTTCTTCTTCCAGCTCCTTGATGGCGCGCGACAGTGGCGACTGCTCCATATGCAGCCGCTCGGCTGCACGGGCAAAGTGCAGTTCTTCTGCAACAGCGAGGAAACAGCGTAGATGTCGGAGCTCCATTGTTTTACCTCTTGCCAACGCTTCCTGCCCGATCTTCACGCATGCCTTATGACCGGCAGCAATCTTGAAAAATTCGCATGAGATGCGTAATTATCACCCAAACATGAAAATTTTGTACAATCCTGCCATTGTTTGACCTCCAAGGCACCCACGATGCCCACCGACAACAACGAAGGCGAAATCCTCACCATCAGGCAGGTAGCCGACTACCTGAAGGTCACGGAACGGACGATCTACAGGTTGGCCGGGGCCAAGAAAATCCCAGCCTTCAAAGTTGGAGGGACGTGGCGGTTTTCGCGCGCAGACATTGACAACTGGATCAAGCAGCAGTCCTTGGAAGGACTCGACGCTGCGCGCGAGGGTGTCCACACGGCCAATGGCCAAACCAACGATGGAGTGCGTAAGTAATGCTTGGATTGACTCTTCGGGATGAGTTTCGGGGCAAGCGCCTCAAAGGGACGGCCATTGAGCTTTCCAACGACTCGAACACGGGTGCCACCCAGATCGCCGCACAGGCATTCTTGGAGATCACCTATCCCACCCACGATCTGCTGAAGGGCATCGAAGCCGTAGGCCCCAACCAAGGGCGGCCAGTGGTCGTGATCGGCGAGCGCGGCCTGGGTAAGTCGCACTTGATGGCAGCGCTCTACCACGCGGTCAACGATGCCGCATCGACGGGCGCATGGCTCAACTCCTGGTCAAGCACGTTGGGTGATCCCGGCATCGGCAAGATAGCACTGCGCGATGGCATGTTGGTCATTGGCGAGAGCCTGCACCGGCAACGCTACAAGTTCCTGTGGGACTTGCTGTTCGAACGCCACCCTCGCGGCGAATTCATCAAGGGCAAGTGGGAAGGCATGGGAGCGGCCAAGACCGACATCCCCTCAGACAAGCTCATCATCGAGCTGCTTGAGCATCGGCCCGCGATGCTCCTCCTCGACGAATTCCAGACTTGGTACGACGGCCTGACCAATACCAAGCAGTACCCCTGGAAGCAATGGGCGTTCAACTTCATCCAGATCCTGTCGGAGATCGCCAAAGAGCGCCCCGACCTACTCGTGTTGGTGATCTCCGTGCGCAATGGCGGAAGCGATGCTTACCAGCAGGTGCACCGCGTCAACCCGGTGGCCATCGACTTCAAGGCGGGAGGCAATGCCGAGCGTATCCAGCAGGATCGACGGCGGATGCTGTTGCATCGCCTGTTCGACAACCGTCTGCAGATTGCAGACGGCACCATCGAATCGCTGGTTGCGCAACACGTCTCCGAATACTTCCGCCTGCTGGATGTGCCGCCCGCCGAGCAGGATCGCAAGCGCCGTGAATTCACTGAGTCCTGGCCTTACGCACCGCACTTGCTGCGCCTGCTTGAGGAACAGGTGCTGATAGCCACGGATGCGCAAGAAACGCGCGACATGATTCGCATCCTGGCCAACCTCTACAAGAGCCGGGGCGAAGCGGTGCCTGTGCTCACTGCCGCTGATTTCCGGCTGGATGACGATGCCTCGGGCATTGGAGCGCTGCTGGATTCAGTGTCCAACGAACACCACCGCACCCTGCGCGAAAAAGCGCAGCACAACATCATTTCGGTGACCGAGGCGGTGTACGACCACGCCAACCTTGCCCCACACCTGCAAGAAATCCTGAGCGCGCTGTGGCTCCGCTCCATCGCCGTCGGCAATCTTGCCGGGGCCGATCCTGCCACGTTGCAGGTGGACATCACCCGCAGCAAGCCGGTAGATGGCAATGCCTTTCAGGTCGAACTGGCGACCATTGTCGAAAACAGCTTCAACATTCACCAGGATGGTCCACGGTTGGTCTTCCGCGAGGAAGAAAACCCCCGCGCCAAGCTGATGGCCTGCGCGCGCAACGACAAGCTGTTCACCGATGGTTCCGATCAGGTGCAGCTTGCCAAGCAGGTGCGCTACGTCATCGGAGGCAGCGATGAGGTCGCTAAAACCTTCCGCGTGATTGCCCTGCCAAAATCGTGGCAGAACGATCCGTGGACATCGCTCGACGAAGCCGAGCAGCCGGAGCGCTGGGATGACCGGCTGCCCATTCTGGTGCTGCCAGATGAGCCGGAAAAAATGGACCAGACACTGGGCCGCTGGCTCAAGGACCACCTGCAAAAGCGCCGCAACACCATTCGCTTCTTGTTGCCCCGTGCCGGCTCCACCAACGCCTTCCAGGACCGTGACCTCCTCATCCTTGCCCGCGCCGAAATGAAGGCTCAGGAATGGAGTGGGCAGAACCCCGAATACAAGAAACTTCATAAGGAATTTGAAGGCACGCTGCGCGAGAACCTGAAGAAGCGCTTCGATCGGTTTGCCATCCTGCACCGCTATGACCACCAGAACCCGCAGCAATCCCTGTTCAGTGTCGAGCACCTGAAAAAGCAAGGTGCTCAAATCCCCGAGGGCATCGAAGAAACCCTGACCAACGACCTCTTTGTTCCCGAAGATTTCGAAGACCTCGTTCTTGAAGCCGCCTCGGAGAACGCCCCCCTCGGCAAGCTGCTGCGTGAACTGCAAGAGCCTCGCCCTGCGGGTCAGGATTGCATCCCCTGGCTGGGGGAAACCGCGATGAAGGAACGCATCCTGCGCTTGTGTGCGCGCGGCAAGATCGCCATCAACCTGCGCAATCTGGAGCACCTTCAAACCCACGCGGGCGAGGACGAGGAAACTGCATGGCGGCGCTTGCGCCCCAAGCTCTCCTACACCGGGCGTCAGCTTGATGAAGTGTTCCTGATGGAACCCTCGGCGGTGCCCGCGACCGGAGGCACCACGCCACCCGCGCCGCAGCCGCCTGCAGGCGGCAACGGTGGATCGGGCGGCGATACTTTTGGTGGCGGCACCACCACTCCGCCCGTCTCCCCTTCCGGTGGCGACAACACTCCCGGCGGTGGCACATTGCCGAATGGCGGCGACATCTTTGGTGGCGGCACAAGTACCACCGCCAAATCGCGCACCCCGCTCTCTAACCCGCCAACCTCACCGCTCAACCTGATCGGCAAGCTCGAAGGCTGGGGCATTGGCCCGGCCACGCCTGTGGCAGAAGTCTCGATCAAGGTGTCTGCTGGTCAGAACACGCAGATTACGGGCGCGCAGCTCAAGGAACTGCTCAAGAAGCTGCCTGATGGCATGACTTTTGAGCTGAGTCTTGAGAAGGAGGACAACTGATGGCGTTGGATGCTCAAATCTTGCAGCGCCTGACCCAGGACAGTCCCAAAGAAGCGTGGCGCATCATTACCGATCGGGTGCTGGAGATTGCCTCGAAACCGCTGGCCGAAGGCAATGCCCCCAGCGAGGTGGTCAAGCGAGACCGCGAAATTGCCGAGCTCGATTTGTTCCTGGCCTCCAGCGGCTGGGATCTGTGGCGGGTCTTTGGCCAACCCGAAATCTGTGGTGTTGAACGTACCTCAGACCGGCTTGCGCGTTGGTGGAGCGAACCCGGCTATGGCCACAGCGTCGCGCGCGCCGTGCTGATTCTGGATGCCCTCTCGCTGCGCGAACTGCCCTGGCTGCTGCAAGGAGCCAAAGATCGTGGATTCACCCTGCACACAGTGGGCGCCACAGCATCCGAACTGCCCAGTGAAACCAACCCGTTCGCCCGCGCATTGGGGCTGACCAGCCGCAGCCAGCTACAAGCCAACGGCGGCGGTTTGGCCCACAAGCTGCAACCGGCGCAGACCGAAACCATCGACCTGCCGTGGAAGGACTGCGAGGGTTTGGTGGACAACGCATCGGGCGCGAAGAACTGGGTGTTCTGGCATCACTGGCCAGACGTCAAGCTGCACGACTACGGCGCGGGCCAAGGTCTGGAGCTGCTGACCAGAGATGCCGCGCAGCAACTTTCCAGTGACGACTTTTGGAGCTTTATTGAGCGCCTCGCCACTGGGCGGCGCTTGGTCATCACATCCGATCACGGCTACGCCGCCACGGGCTACTTCCCCGATGCCGATGGTGAGGTTGCCTCGCACCTCAAGCAGACTTTTTCAAGCGGTCGCAGCAAGGCAGGCAATGGCGACGCAGGCCCCTTCGTTCCTCCCGTCGCCTTGCAAATCGACAGCCCGCATGGCGCACACCTGCTGGCGCTGGGGCGCAGAAAGTGGCGCAGCCAAGGCGGCTACCCGACTTTGACGCATGGTGGTCTCTCGCTGCTGGAAGTGCTGTCACCTTGGCTTGAGATAAGTAGATGAACGGGTTGGAACATTTTTTTCGGAGCATGGGCTAATGGCACAAGCTGATTTATTGGTTGATTTGGTCAAAACCGCGACCAGTGGGGATCAGCTTGCCTTCCGCAAGGCCGCAGAAGGATTGATCCAAGAAGAAAAACAGAAGGGACACCGTTTGCTCGCGGAGCGACTGACCAAGGCATTGCAACCCAATGTCACTCAAGCTGCCCGCTCCCCGGTCACCAAGATGAGCGGCAGCGCCCCACAAAAAGATCTGTTTTATGAAACCACACCAGAGCGCAATCTGGATAGCTTAATGCTGCCTGAAAAGATCAGGGTGCAGATAAGAGAGCTTGTGGAAGAGCAACATCGTGCAGAGCTACTTCATGCACACAACCTTCGTGCCAGAAACAGCATTCTGCTCGCAGGCCCCCCCGGAAATGGCAAAACAACGCTGGCCGAAGCGCTGGCGTTCGAGCTGATGTATCCCCTCATCGTCGTCCGATACGAAACTTTGGTGGGAAGCTATCTTGGTGAAACTTCCAGCCGATTGAAAAGCGTGCTGGACTACGCTAGGACACAGCGCTGCGTCCTATTCTTTGACGAATTCGAGACACTGGGCAAAGAGCGCGGCGACACCCATGAAACGGGAGAGATCAAGCGCGTCGTCAGTACCTTGCTGATGCAGTTGGATGAAATGCCAGACTATGTAGTGGTGGTCGCTGCCAGCAATCACCCTGAACTTTTGGACAAAGCCGTCTGGCGGCGCTTTCAATTGCGCATTGAGTTGCTAACACCTACCCGAGCACAACTGACGCAATACATCGCCTCGATTGGCCAGCGGTGTGACGTGAATTTTGGATATGAGCCGGCAACCTTGGCGAAGCACCTGTTGGGGTTGAATTTCGCAGAAACCGAAGAGTTTTGCCTTAGCGTAGTTCGCCGCGCCGTTCTCGACATGAAGACGGAAAATGCCCAGCAAGTGACCAAGCTGAAGCTGGAGCAATGGAAAGGCCGTTTGAAACCAACCACCGGCAAAGGCGCGGCGACTGTCAAGGAAGCAGCCAAAGAGGGAGGAGATAGCTGATGGCAACCTCTCTTCCTCTTCTCGTATTCCCACAAGCGAGAACCATCGCACCACCCGCAGGTAACGGATTTCCGTCAAGTCAGCCCCATGTTCCAGGACATGGAAAACAGGTGGCTCGACTAGGCACGCAACTGACCACACTCCAACAGGAATTTGATCGCTATAAAGCCAGCGTTAGCGGCTCCGTGGCTGGATTCGAGCCTGAAACCGTTCTGGTGATTGAAATAGCAGGCAGCGTCAATGAGTTCCGACAGGCCGTCGAAGCCATTGGACTGGAGTGGCTGGGGGAATGGGATGTTGATGACATTCCCCCCGACGAGGATTTTTTTGAAGTCAACACCAAAGGGGAGCGTGCGAACAAGGCGGTCAAGGGGCGGATGTTCCTGTCTCTCAGCAATGAGGCAGGGATGCGGCAACTCCTGTCGCTATGGGAGCAATGGAAGAACAATCAGGCGTTGCCGATGGGGAAAACCAAGTGGCGCGATGTGTTCAATCAAACTGTTCAAATCCGCCGCTGGGGCATTGAAGAAACTCTGCGCGAGACAGGCATGCTGGGGCGCTGGAGAGATGCCCTCGACCCCAACAACTCGGAGGAATCGATCCACTGTCAGATCGAGCTGTTCTATCGCAAGTCAGAAGACAGGCGCAGACAAAGCGAGCGCAATATTGCCGCATTGCTGGAAGCGGCTGGTGGCCGAGCATTGAGCAGCTTCATCGACATGCCAGAGATCGCCTTTCATGCGGTCAAGGCAGAATTGCCCGTAGAACGTATCCGGCAGCTTTTATACGATCTGGATTCCGAGGCGCACGATACCGACATTCAGCTCTTCAAGTTTCATGGTGTCATGTATTTCCGTCCCACCGGGCAAAGTCTCGCCGTAACGGAAGATGGCGAAGGCGTTGACACTGAAATTGCCGAGGGAATAGTTGAGCTGCCACCTGTTGCAGCCATTCTCGATGGCGTGCCCAACATCCAGCACCAAGCGCTGAAGGGGCGCCTATTGCTGGACGATCCGGATAATCTTTCTTCGCAGTATCAACCAGGAGAAAGAAAACACGGTACGTCAATGGCTTCTTTAGTTGTGCATGGTGAGCTGGTGGATGGCGAATCTGACCCATTGCCACGTCTGGTGTATGTGCTTCCCATCATGCAGCCAGATCCTCATTCCATGAACCGAAGCGAGCATGTGCCCGATGAGGTTTTTTTCGAGGATCGCATTGCGCGCGCAGTCAGGCGAATGTTTGAGGGCGAAGGCGCAGTGCCAGCGCAAGCACCCGGTGTTTGCGTCATCAATCTCTCCATTGGAGACCCGGCACGCCCCTTTATCCACACGCCCAGCCCTTGGGCTAGGCTGCTGGATTGGTTGTCATGGAAGTACCGTGTGCTTTTCTGCGTCAGTGCAGGGAACTATCCGGACGCCATCGACATTGCTTTATCGGGGCCGGACTATCTGGCATTGACCGACTCCCAAAGGGTCGATCATGTGCTGAAGTGCATTCAGGCCCAACTGTCCGTGCGGCGAATTCTATCCCCGGCAGAATCCATCAATGCCATCACGGTGGGAGCGACACACGCCGACGGCGTTGACAATTACTATCCGGGGCAACGTACAGATCTTCTGCCCAACACGGTGCTGTTTAGCCCTGCTGCTCGGCTGGGGCATGGGTTTCGTCGTTCCATCAAACCGGAAGTATTATTTCCAGGTGGCCGACAACTGTATCGCACTCCAATGCTGGACAGCCAGACGGTCTATCACGTGGATAGCAGCATTGCCGCGCCAGGGCAGAAAGTAGCATCGGACAGCAACCAAGCCGGTGCTTTGTCTCAGACCATTCATACGCGCGGCACCAGCAATGCTACAGCGCTTGCCACCCGCAGTGCCGCACGTATTTATGAAGTGCTGGATGCACTGCGCGCGGAAAACGAAGAGAACATTCCGCCAGGGCTGATTTCCGTTCTCATCAAGGCGCTATTGGTGCATGGAGCCAAACAAGATGGCGATGCCAGCAAGGCAATCACTGCGGCACTGAAAACATCCGATAACTCACGCCAGTTCAAAGAGCTGTTGGCACGTTACCTTGGCTATGGCGAGGTTCAAATCGAACGAGTACTGGCATGTACCGAGCAGCGCGGTACGGTGCTGGGCTGTGGCGAGATTCGTGAGAATGAAATTCACGAATATCGGTTCCCCCTGCCCCCAGACCTTTCCGGCAGTCAGGCGTGGCGCCGGTTGGTAGTGACGTTGGCATGGTTCAGTCCAATCAACCCAGACCACCGAAACTTCCGTGAAGCCAAGCTGGAACTATCCCCCGTTGGCGGCTGGAGTGGTGTACCCCTCAAGCTGGCGCGCCAAGATGCAGATCACAACCAAGTGTTGCGTGGAACCGTGCAGCACGAGGTGGTGGAAGGCTCTAAACAGATCGCTGCATACCAAGATGGTGACAGCATTCTGCTGCACGTTGCCTGCAAGAAAGATGCGACGGCCCATCTTGACGATGCCATTCCTTACGGCCTCGCTGTGACCCTGGAGGTTGGCGAGGGCATTCAAATTCCAATTTATCAGCAACTTCGCACCCGACTGCAGCCGCAAGTCGCTGTCGGCGCAGTTGGAGGACAGCCTTGATGGCCACCAAAAAAGAACTACTCGCACAGCAAGTCGCCAAAGCCGTCGGTGCGGGAAAACCTGTCGCGCTGGAAACCGTCGATTTCAACGATCCCAACCGTCCCAAGACGTGCCTGGAGGTTGATTTCCCCATCCTGCCCGTCAATCAGGTAGCGATCATCGAAGGCAACGCGGGCAAGCCGATTTACCAGATGTCCAAGTGGTGGGCGCGGCGCCGTTCCAGCGTGTTCCGCTCGATGTTGATCGCGGCGGCCACCAAGGCCCCGGAAGACAAATCGCACGCGGCCAAGCTGGTGTGGGACAACTACTACGCCAACCACCAGAAGAAAGGCGCGTTCAAACACCTGAAGGTGGCCGACATCTTCATGGGCGGCGGCACCACGCTGGTGGAAGGCTCGCGTCTGGGCATGCAGATGGTCGGCAACGACCTCAATCCGGTTGCGTGGTTTGTGGTCAAGCAAGAGCTGGCCAATGTCGATCTGGAGCAAGTGAAGAAGCTGCTCGCCGACATCGAGGCCGAGGTCAAGCCGCAGATCATGCCGTACTACTACTGCGACGGCCCGGAGGGTGAGAAAGGCACGTGGACGCACTTGCCGTCGAACAAGGCGATGCCTGCCGATTTCGACCCGTTCGCCATCCCGCAGGGCGAGCGCAAGGACTACCGCTACGAAGGCCCGGAGGTCATATACACCTTCTGGGCCAAACACGGCCCGTGTCAGGTGACGGGCTGCGGCCACCGCACGCCGATCATGAGCAGCCCGGTGATGGCGGTGAAGACCATCAGCGTGAAGCACTGGGAACACACATGCAGTAAATGCAGCGGCGAATTCCACGTTGAAGAGGAAGCCGCACGGATGGCGCCGGATGCGCCGCTGTATGTCGCGCCGGATGAACACCCGTTCTCCGTGCTCGACAAAAGGCGCGGCGTGATCTGCCCGCACTGTGGGCACGCCGCGCTGGTGAATCTGGGCAAGGGCAAGAACAAGAAGGTGGAACTGAGCCTGCTGGTGCATCCGCAATGGCTGGCGGGTGAAGCGAAGCAGGACGCGAATAGCCAGCCCTATGGCGGCTCAGCGCAGGACGACGTGGCTGCTACAACGCGCTGGGACCGTGCGCGGGCATCCAAGATTCGCCTATTGGAGGTGCGTGGCACGCTGCCGGAGGAAGTGACCGACCCTGAGACGGGCGTCACTTTTGCCCCGGATATCGGCACGGTGCCGAAAAAATCCCACTACGCCTGCGCGGCGTGCGGCACGGTGCAAGACGTACTGACCACCATCAAAGCCACGGGAAAGACCGGGCCGATGGCTGCTTACGCTGTGCAGGGCTATGCGCCCAAGCGCGATGCGGCGGGCAAACCCTACAGTGGCCGCTTCTTCGCGGCCTACAGCGAAGCGCACGCGCGGCAGTACGACTCCGCGTTCGCCGAATGGGATGCGCGTAAAGATACCGACCTCAAGAACTACTGGCCGCGCTCTGAGCTTCCCTACGGCTTCATGACCCACCACCTGCAAGGCGGCGTGCCGAACCACGGCTTCACGCATTGGTGGACGATGTTCAACCCGCGCCAGTTGCTGGTACATGCGCAACTGCTCAAGGCGATTGTCGAAGTTGGGAGTTACGACTGGAAGACGCGCGAGTACGTGCTCGGCGCTTTCCAGAATTTCTTGCGCAATCAAAACTCGCTCGCGTTCTGGCACATGAAACTCGACAAGCTGGCTCCTGCCATGTCGAACAGCAATTTCCATCCCAAGAACAATGTGGTTGAAGTAGGCGTGTTTCCGCCAATGGGCTATGGCCCGTGGTCGTCCACCTATGAAGTTCTATTCAAAGGTGGGGAATGGGCGCAAACGCCGTGGGAGGCAGTCAGTGCGGAGTACCTAAATCGGCATGCACCGACCATCGCTGGCGAGGTGACAGGTAAAAGCGAAAAGGTTTACCCCGGCGACCCGTTGCTAGGCGCAACCACGCATCAGGGCTCGTCCACCGATCTGGCGCAGCTTGAAAGCGGCAGCCTCGATCTGGTCATCACCGATCCACCCTTCGGTGGCCTGCTGCACTACTCGGAGCTGGCCGACTTTTTCTACGTCTGGCTTCGTCTCGCGCTCAAGGGCAAGTACCCGCAGATTTTCGGCGCGGAATACACACCCAAATCGCTGGAGGCGGTGGCCAACCGTGCTCGCGAGCCGGAAGATCCGGATGGTTTTTACCAGCGCCTGCTCACCCAGTGCTGGCGCGAGGCGCATCGCCTCTTGAAGCCCAGCGGCATTTTGGCCTTCACCTTCCACCACAGCGAGGACGAACCGTGGGTGGCGGTGCTGGAGTCGTTGTTCGATGCCGGGTACTACCTCGAAGCGACCTACCCCATCCGCTCCGACGAAACCAAGGGCGAAGGCGAATTCGGCTCCAAGACCATCGAGTACGACATCATCCACGTCTGCCGCAAGCGCACGGAAGAACCCAAGCCGGTGAGCTGGGGCCGCATGCGCCGCGAGGTGATGGCCGACGTGCGCCAGTTGCAAGCCATGCTGGAAAACCACGCCAAGGAAGGCTTGCCCGCCGCCGACATCCAGGTGATCCGGCGCGGCAAGGCACTGGAATACTTCTCGCGCCACTACGGCAAGGTGTATGTGGACGAAGGCCGCACCATCTCCGTGCGTGATGCGCTGGTGGGCATTAACCAGCTCATCGACGAAGACGCCGACAAGGGCAAGGAGCCGCCGCCGGTCAACGCCGAACCGATGACACGCCAGTTTCTGCGCACCTTCGGCACGGCCACCGAGATGAAGCGCGACCAGTTGCAGAAGTTCCTGCGCGGCACCATCACCACACCGGATGACTTTGAGCAGCGTGGCTGGTGCAGCGAGGTGAAAAAGGTCTTCACCCGCACCGCGCCGCTGGATTTCGCCCGCGACTGGCAAGGCAAGCACAAGCGCAAGCTCACCTCCGATCTGGATCAGGCACTGGTGCTGATCGGTGCCTGCGTGGACGGCAGCGGCATCAATGCCTCGGACACGCTGACGAACGAAAACTTCAAGCCGCACATCGCGCTCAAACCGCTGCTGGAATGGCTGCAGAAGAACGGCTCGGATCAAACCACCCGCAACGCAGCCTCGCGCGCGGTGTCGATCTTTTCAGCCTGGCAAGCCAGCCAGGCACCCAAGCCGCTGCAGGTTTCGTTGTTCGATGACGATGGGGAGTATGCGCAATGAGGCAGGTGCTCGATACGGTATGGCAACGGCGCGGCACCAGTTGGCTGTGGGACGAGGAAGCACGCAACACGGTGTGCGCGGCTGGCGAGGTGTGGAGCCTGCGGCAGTTTTTGCAGGCGGCAGCCCCCGGTGCGCAGGGCTGGCCGGATGACCTGCCCAGCAACGGCGGGCAGACGTTGGTGGTGGCCGGGCTGGAGGGCAGCCTTGATTTGCTGGCTCCCGATCAGGCCGAAATCTGGCTGGGCGACACGATCAAACGTGCCATCCTGTCATTTCAGGATGAATACGCAGGCGAAGCAGCCTTGATCTTCTGGCTGC
The DNA here is from genome assembly GCF_026125785.1 of Hydrogenophaga sp. Classification (GTDB taxonomy): domain Bacteria; phylum Pseudomonadota; class Gammaproteobacteria; order Burkholderiales; family Burkholderiaceae_C; genus Hydrogenophaga. The sequence continues at coordinate 11,032 of NZ_JAHCKL010000031.1, read as the reverse complement.
CGCAGGGCCAGGGCCGTTTGCGCGTGCAGGCTTCCACCGACGCAGTGACCTGGCTGTGCGAAGCGCCGCATCGGGGGCAACTACTCGACTTTGGGCGCCTTCTGTGGGGTGAGGCCAACGAGTACCCGCAGGAAATTTTGCTGCGCGAAGGCGCGAAAGCGGCCGGCCTGTTTCACCTGCGGATTACTTGAGGCCAGCGCGTGCAAGCAGACGATTTTGAGGATTTGTTCCAGCCCGGCGAGCGCATCACCCACACCGAATTCGGCCCAGGCGTGGTGCTCGAACCCGCGCACGATGGCTATCTGCGCGCGTTCTTCGGCGTGGTGGGCGAGCGCCGCGTACCGGTCAGTTCGGTACGCCGCGAGCGCACCCGTACCGAGCGCATTCTGCAATCGGTGGCAGGCGGCTCCGACCGTGCGCGCAAGGCGTGGCTGTCTTACGAGGCGCATGCACTGCCGGTGATGGAAAGCGCCTCGGCGCTGACCTCGGCGCGCATTGATCTGCTGCCGCATCAGGTGGTGCTGACGCACCGCATTGCGACTGCCTCACCACGGCGTTACCTGATCGCCGACGAGGTGGGCTTGGGCAAAACCATCGAAGCCGCGCTGATTTTGCGTGAACTGGCCAGCCGGGGCGAGTTGACCCGGGCGCTGATGGTGGTGCCAGCAGGCTTGGTGAACAACTGGCACCGCGAATTGAACGAGGTGTTCAATCTCGACTTCGAGGTGTTTGGCTCCGAAGGCGACATCACCGACCGCAAGACCAATGCCTTTGCCAAACACGACCGGCTGATTGCCAGCATCGACACCTTGAAGCGCCCTGCCCGCATCAAGCGCCTGCTGGATGCGCCACGCTGGGATCTGGTGGTGTTCGACGAAGCGCATCACCTGACCGCCCACCGCACGGGCGGCAAGGTGCGCAAGACGGAAAACTACAAGCTGGCCGAAGCGCTGAAGGATCACGCGCGGGATCTCTTGCTTCTGTCTGCTACGCCGCACCAAGGCAATCACTTCCAGTTCTGGATGCTGGCGCAGCTCTTGAACCCCACGCTGTTTGGCAGTCCCGAAAACATGCTGGAAAACCGCCATCGCCTGAATACGGTGATGTTCCGCCGCACCAAGGCCGATGCCTGCCAACCTGATGGCTCACCGCTGTTTGCCCGGCGCTGGGTGCATACCGAGTCCTTCCTGATGAACCAGGAGGAGCGGCTGTTTTACGAGAAGCTGCGAGAATACCTGGAAGACGGGTTCGATCTGGCCCGCCGCCAGGGCAACCAGGGGCGCGCACTGGGCTTCTTGATGGCGATCTTCCAGAAGATCGCGGCATCGAGCTTTGCTGCCGTGCGCCGCACGCTCAAGCGCCGCTTGTTGATGCTGACGCTGCACGAGGCGTTTTTGCGCGACAAGGAGCTGGACATCGAAGGCCGCGAACGCCTGACCGAGGAAGCGCGCGAGCTGATTCACGAGGAATTCGGCTTGCCGCGCGACAGCGTTGGGCGCAGCGAGGTGGATCGCGTGTTGGCTGACCTCAAGTACCGGTTGGTGAAGAAGCTGGACGAAGAGGCACTGGAAATGGCCTCCGACCCCTATGGCAGCGAGTATTCGGCCACGCACGCCGAGGAGGCAGCGTCTGCTGTGGTCGATTTGCATCTGCCCGAGGAGCGCCTGCGCATTGGCGACCTGCTGCGCATCTTCCCGCAGCGGCGCGAGACCAAGGCGCAAAAGCTGCTCGATGGCTTGGGGCATCTGTGGCGGCAGAACGCCAATGAAAAGATCGTGATCTTTGCCACCTACCTTGGCACGGTCGATCTGATTGCCCGCGAGATTGACCAGGCTTATCCCGGCCAGGGCGTGGTGGTGCTGCGCGGCGGCGACCACGGCGCCAAGCTGGCGGCAGAGCGGAAGTTCCGCCTGAAAGACGGGCCGCGTGTGTTGGTGTGTACAGCGGCTGGCCGCGAGGGCTTGAATCTGCAATTCGCACGCATTCTGTTCAATTTCGACCTGCCGTGGAACCCGATGGACATGGAACAGCGCATCGGCCGCATCCATCGCTACGGCCAGCGCGACACGGCGCAGGTCTACAACCTCGTGCTGTCGGACACCATCGAGGGGCGCATCTTCCTGCTGCTGGACGAGAAGTTGACTGAAATTGCACGCACGGTCGGCAAGGTCGATGACCAGGGCAATGTGGCCGAGGACCTTCGGGCGCAGATTCTGGGGCAGCTTTCCGAACGGTTGAACTACGACCGCCTGTACCAGGAGGCGCTGTCTGACCCTGAACTGAAACGCACCCAGGTGGAGCTGGAAGCGGCACTGTCCAATTCCCGCGAGGCACGGCAGGTGGTGTTCGACCTGTTTCAAGACCTCGACGGTTTCAGCCTCGATGATTACCAGCCCTTCTCGGATGTGTCCTCCAGCCTGGATCGGCTGGTGCGCTTTCTGTCGGCGGCAGTGGCAGACCGCCAGCAGAAGCTGCTGAAGGTGGACGAAGAAACCTACGACCTTGTAACAACAGATGGCACGCGCCGTGCACGTTTCACACTGAACCGCGATACCGCCACCAGCAGGGACGATCTGGAACTGATGGGGTTGGATCACCCCTTGGTACAGGAAGAACTGGGCCGCTGGCGCAGCGTGACGCCCGAAGACATCGGCCTTGCGGTGGCTGGGGATGTTGACGAGCCGGTGCTGCTGTCCTTGTGGATGGTAGAGGCGTCTGCCGGCAACGGTGAGCGCCGTGTGGTGGTGCAGCCCATCGCAGTCAAGCAGGACGGGACACGGGTGCCGACTATTGAGCGGCAATGCGAACGGTATCTGCAAGCATCGGCGATCTCGCCGAGTTTTACACCGGAGCAGCGGCTGGCGCTGTTTGCCCACACCGTGGAGCCAACTTTGCAACGTGAGTTGAAACACAAGGGCGCGGCAAATGGAGATGGCAGCTATTCGGCCGAGCTGATTGGATACGTTGAGATACTGAAGACGCCCGCTTGAAGCAGAAGGGCCACGCTGAATCCGAGGGCGAGAGAATTCTTCAAATAGTGAGGTTGCGCTGTTTTCCAATCTCCCATGACACGCCGCCGCCACGTACCGTCGCGGCGAGCTGCTGGCCCAGCCGCTGCTCGATCACGGGTTTCCACGGCACGAGGCTGAAGCCCATGCCGTCATCGAGCATCGCGTAGCGCCCGCTGGCAAGCATGACAGAGCGCCGGTAGATTCCGGCTACGCGCTGGCCATCGGCCACCGGGCGATGCGCCAGGCCGGTTTCGGCAGCAATGTCCTTGGTCGCCTGCGCCAGTTCCCGATTGCGCAGCGTGCCCAACAGATTGCGCGCCAGAATCACGCGCTGCCCTCGCCACTCGGCCAACCCCTGTTCGGCCAGGAAGTCGGCACGCCGCTGCATCGCCTGCTTGGCCTCGCCGCCAAAGCCCAGATCGCCCAGGCCTGAGCCGCCACCGATCAACTGCTGGTCGAGCCAGGTGGCGCCGATGACACGGGCCTGCCGCTCGATGGGCAGATGCGATTTCAGCTCCACGGCCACGCCGCCCAGGCGCTGCGCGTCGTAGCGGCGGCCCTGTTCTGGCAGGTCCCCGGGCACCTTCCATAGCCCCTCGGCCACACGCTCCACGATGCCGGTGCGGCGCAAGGCTTCCAGGCGGCGAATGTGGGCTGCCACGACCTCCTGCGGATCACGGCCCGGTACGGCCTGACCCTGCGCGACGGCCAGGTGATGGTCGGTGCGGTATAGGCCACCGCTTGCCAGCGCGGCGATGTTGCGATCGGCCGCACGCACGTCGGCCGCCCCCTTTACTTCCACCACGGCACCGGCCGGATAGTTCGCCAGCTCGTCGCGGGCGTTGAGCGCGACGTAGTGGGCCTTGCCGTCCACGCCGTCGATGACCAGATAGCCCCGGTCGCGCAGCTCGTCGGCCAGCCCTTTCGCCGCCACGCGGCCGAGGATGGTTCGGCCATCGTCTCCCGGCTCGAACACCGCCAGTTCGCGCGGCTCGCCGCGCATGGCGCGCTGTAGGGTGCGGATGATGTCGCCACGCTCGCCGAGGGCGCGCAAGGTTTTCTCCGCGTCGGCATGGACGGCCCACGTGCCCGGCTGCGTCTCGTCGGCCAGGCCCAGGCGCTGCAAGTGTTGCAGGCGGCCGATCAGCAGCAGGCGCTGGCGTTGCAGCCGCGGTTCGTTGAACCGTTCGATCTGCACTCGGCCATCCTCACCGGCCTCGCGCTGCAATGTGCGGTCGAGACTCGTCCACCGCTCCTGATTCACCTCGCGCTGCAAGGTCTGCTGGATCTCCAGCTCGGTGCGCGGTCCCAGCCATTCGGTCGCCAGTTCGGCGGCCCGATGGCGGAAGCCGTGGGCGATGTAGTCGCCCGCGATGATGAGGTCTTTGCCGGTGTTGTCACGCCCGCGCACGATCAGGTGGGTGTGCGGGTTGTCGGTATTCCAGTGATCGACTGCCACCCAATCCAGCCGCGTGCCCAGGTCGGCTTCCATACGGTTCACCAGATGCCGAGTGTAGGTGCGCAGGTCGTCCAGCTCGGCGCCGTCCTCCGGGGAGACGATGAAGCGGAAATGGTGCCGGTCGTCGGAGGCTCGCTCCTTGAAGGCGTCGAGGTCGGCTTCGTCGGTCTGCGGCCCGTAGGCGCGCCCAGGTTCACCATCGCGGCCCGCGCCGTCGCGCTCGATGTAGCGCAGGTGTTTTGCCAACGACTGCGGGCTGACGTTGCGCTGATTGACCAGCAGCGTCTTGATGGTCACCCGCCGCGACATGGGCGTCAGCTTCGCCCCGGCGAAACGCGCTGCCGTATGGCCGCGCCCCAGGCGCGAGCCGGGCCGCTGGCCTGCGCGCTGGCCCTGGCCGCCGGACGCGGCGGAATGGCGCATCGAGGACTTGCCGCCGCTGGCCTTGCCCGCCTGCTTGAGCACCTTGGAAACGAAACTCTGGCCCTGGCCCTTACCCCGGTTCTTTGGGGCGCTCGGACGCACCCGGAAATCGTCGTCGCGGCGGCCGGTCATGGCCGCTCTCCCTGCAAGCTATGGCGTGTCCGGTCGTGCGAAGCACGCGGACATGCCTGCATCGGCGCGGGCCTCGCGCCCCACGCGGCACGGCGGCGAAGCCGCTGCGTGCCGCGCCACCCCCACGTGCAGACAGGCTTTCGACGCGGCCCGGTGCCGCGTCCTTTTGTCTTGCCTTCCGCCTTTGCCCCTCGCTGACGCTCCGGGCAGCGGCGGCCCGGCGGCGCTGCTGCGTGAACAGCCAGCGCGCCGGCGAACGCGCGAACCAGTGCGATGAAGGCCGCAGGCCGGGCGCGTTCGAGGCAAGACGCCTGCACATGGGATGGCTGCGCCGTAGACAGCGCGAAGTGCAGTGCCCAATGCGTAGGATTAGCACCAGCACTGCACGCGCGACGACACGGCGACGACCAGCAGAGCGACACGCCCGATGGCACGATGAACTGCACGGCAACGTGCAGCGAGTCGGCGGCCATCATGGGCGAGATTCCAGCCAGACCGGATGCGCGATGCCGATCACGGCGGATGCGCTGACCGGCCCGAAATACCTGCTATCGAACGACGCCGGGTTGGTCACACTGAGCAAGAACAGTTCGCCGGGTTCGAGGCGACGGCATTGCTGCCAGGATGGCAGCGGCCGGCCCCAGCGGTCGGCGGGCAGCACGGCGGCCGAAGGCTCGCCGTCGATGCGGACGATACGGCCAGTGATGCACACCTCCTGCGGCGCAACGGCGCCCACGCGCTTGAGCAGCGGCACGCGCGCCGGCAGGTAGCCGCGCTGCGCGGCCAGCGCGGCGGCGTCTGGCGGCAGCGCGGTCAGGACGATGCTGCCCACGGACAAGGAACGTGGCAGCGAGCCGGTGCCGTGGCCCAGCGGATCGACGCGATACCAGCCGACCGCCACGCTATCGGACGGGTTGTAGATCAGGCGCGGCAGCGGATGCACGAAGGACGCCCAGGCCAGCGCAGCGAGGCCGCAGGTGGATATGCCCGCCAGCACGAGGCGAGCGCGCAAACGTGCGCGGGGCGAGCGAGGACTCGATGCAGTACCGGCAGTCGAAACGGTGGTCATGGCTGCGCCCTCCCGGTCAGCGAGGCGGCGTGCCGCTCGGCGGTGTATTCGGGCAGTGGCAGGCGCGCAGCGAGCCGGTTGGCGAGCGTGCGCCAGTACGCGGGCGAGACAGCGACGAGCGCGATGCCCAGCGCCTCGATGGCGTCGATGCGTTCCAGCACGGCACGGACCTGGTTCTCGCCCTCGGCGTGCAGCAGCAGGCGCGCACCCGGCTGCACGCCAGGAATGCGCTGCACCGCATCGAGCGGCGTGCAAGCCTGCATCATCATGAGCTGCCAGCGCACGGTGCCGTAGTCGTTGGCCTGCCAGCGGACACGGCACAGAACCGCGTTCGGCAGGAATACGGCGCAGCGCCGCCAGCGGTCGAGCCGGATGATGCGCGCCGGCTCGCCGAAGCGCAGATAGAGCTTGAAGCGTGGCTCGATGTAGGCCAGCGCCACGCGCGTCAGCGGTGCGCTGGCAGGCTGGCCAGCGAGCGCGGCCGGTGATGGTGGCGGCGCAGCCGTGGCCGCGACAGCGGCAGACGAAGCGGATGCAATCATGGGGTGTTCTCCCTGCGGTGTTCTGGAAACTCGCGCTCCAGCAGACCGCGCAGCAGGTCGGCCACGGTCACGCCTTGCGTAAAGGCCGATACCTTGATGCGCGCGCGCATCGCGGGCGTGATGTCGAGGGTCAGGCGAGCCGTGTAGAGGTCGCCCTTGCCCAGCGCATCGGCATCGCCTTGGCGAATCCACGCCTCGGCGTGCGGATTCGCGGGTGGACGCGCGCCGATGCCGACGCGCTTTGCCGTGCGTTTGCTGTTCGGCAGCGGTTTCTCGGTCATGTCGGCCACCGCAGCAGCTCGTCCACCAGGGCGGTGATTTCGCGGGCGGCAGCGCTGTCGGGCGCCGTCTCGCGTGCCAGCCGGCCAGCGGCCACGCTGTCGGCGAACACAATGCGCTGATGCACTTCCGCGCGAAGCGCAGGAAGCGGCTGGTCAGCGAGCGCCTGGCGCGCTTCGCGCCCGATCACGGTGGTACTGACGCGGCGATTGATGACAAAGGCCGCGCGCAGCACAGGTCGGAACACCTGCGCTTCTCGGATCAGCTCCACCATCTCGGCGCTGGCCCACAGGTCATAGGGGCTGGGCTGCACTGGGATCAGCACGCGCTCGGCCGCCAGCAGCGCAGAGCGCGCCAAGGCGGCGATGCGTGGTGGACCGTCAATGACGACATGATCGGTCCGCCTGGCGAGGTCTGGCGCCTCCTGATGCAGCGTTTCGCGTGCGAGGCCCACGGCGCTGAAAAGCCGTGGCAAGCCTTGCTGGCTTCTGCGCTGTGTCCAGTCCAGCGATGAACCCTGCGGGTCGGCGTCCAGCAGGACGACGTGCTGGCCGCGCATTGCCAGCTCACCGGCGATGTGCGTGGCGAGCGTGGTCTTTCCCACGCCGCCTTTCTGGTTGAGCAAAGCGACGATCATGGCCTGGCCCTCCATGCTGGAAAGCAGGGCTTTTGCTGCTGTGCTTGTGGCCGCGTGGTGGTTGTCCACCGCAGCGGCGCTTCCCTACTAAAAGTTAGAGAAATTAAGTTAGGGAAGTTAGAGGACGCGCAAACCCAGTGCTGGCGCGGGTTTGCGGCCGATCGGCACGCCTGATAGCACGATAGTCCCACGCCTGATAGCACGATACCCCGCACGCCTGATAGCACGACACCATTCACAGGCTGTCCCGGAGTTATCCCCGTGCCGTATGCGGCACGGGCCGGAACGTCAGCAGTTCCATGCCGTTGTCGGGCATCCGCTCGATGCCCAGGACGTAGCCGGGCAGCGACTGCCGCGCGACGAGCGCGCGCAGGTCGCAGGCGAAGTCGTAGGGTTTGGCGGTGCTGCCCGATTTCTGGTGCAGGTAGCGAAAGTGGAACTGCCAGCCGTATGCCTGCTTGCCGCCGTGCTTGCGCACCAGGCGGTACAGCCAGCGCTCGATGCCGCCCGTCAGCCGGAAATACGCCGGGTCGATGGTCAGCACCAGAGCGGTATCGAGCACGCCCGCATAGAACCAGTCCGGCAGGATCAGCTCGATGCCCAGCGGTGTGCCGCTGGCATCGGCCAGTTCCTTCCATTCGTTGATCCACGAGAAGCGGTGCAGGCGCCGGCCTGTCGTCTCGCGGATGGATGTGGCCACGGTCGTGGATTGCAAACGATCGAGCGCGGCCTTGAGGCGCTGGTAGTCGCGCAGCGACTTGCCGCGCCCGATGAAGCGCAGGATCTCGTAGGGTGTGGCTTGCATCAGCCGTGACGGGCGCAAGCCCGCGTCGCGCGCTTCCACGATCTGCGAGGCCGCCCAAATGAGCAGATCGGCGTCCCAAATGGTGGCGATGCCATGCTCCTGCGTGCCTTCCACGCGGATCGTCACATTGCCCGCGCGAAAGTCGATGGGCTTGACCCGCTTGGACTTCGCCAGAGAGAAGAACGGATAGGCCATCAAATCCTGGCTGTCGCGCGGAGCCACGCCTTCGCCCGGCAAGGCGCGGAACAGGTCGAGCTGTTCGCGTTCCTGCATCGGCTGCTGCCGCGCGGGCAGCGCAGGGCTGGACATGGCGATGGCCTGCCGCGCGCCGCCGATCAGCGCGCACGGCTGTCGGCCGAGTGGTGCTCGGCGTACTCGGGATCGGAAGTCGTCTCGAAGCTGCGGTCGGCGGCCCAGGCATCGAGGTCGGCCACGGCGTACATGACGCGCCGGCCGAACTTGCGAAAGCGCGGACCACCACCGATCACGCGCTGCTTTTCCAGCGTGCGCGGCGACAGGCGCAGGTACTCGGCGGCTTCGTCGTTGGTCAGGTAGCGTTGAGGCTGCATGGACGCAGCGACAGCAGTGGCGGCAGGCCGCAAGGGAGCGGAACGCATGGCGTGAACCTCCATCGGTTGAAAACGCCGGCTGCACCAGCGCAACCGGATGGAGGCAGTCTCAGAAAACCAAGCTGTTCTGCTCAGGGTCGTTTTGCGTCACCATCAGAACGACCCTTCTCAAGCGGCGAAAGTTGTGCTAGCTGGCGATAGCCGCTGCGCATCAGTGCATCGCCTCGCCGCACCAGGCGGCGCACCTTCGAGCGCAGGCCACCGTCGCTGTACCAATCGGCCAAGGCATCCACGCCGAACAAGCCTTCACCGACCTCGCGCAAGGACGCGCCCGCCAGGGTGGCGTCGAGCGCTTGCAGGGTATGCAGCTCCAGCAGCGCGGCCGGTGTTGGCCTGGGCTTGGCATCGGAAATGGCTGCGCCCGGCGCATAGCCGCGCGCAGGCGCGGTAGTGCCGCCGCGATAGGCATGGACCACGGCCATGCCGTCTTGCAGGCCGGGTGCCAGCGCGAAGCGCAGGCAGCGACCAGGACTGCGCGCGATCAACGCCAGACCCTTGCCATCATGCAGCAGGTGTTTATGGCCGGGGATGTGCCAGAACGCGAACGCGGCGGCGTCCAGTAGTGGATCGGCATCGGGGTAGAGCTGCACCACGGCATCGGAGCCGGGCAGCCAGGCCGGATGCGCGTCGCGCGCATCCAGGGCTGGGTCTTCCAGCAGGCGCAAGCCCCAGCGTTGCGCCGCCTGCTGCGCAGCTTGCAACCGGCGATGATGGCGCAGCCAGTCAAGCCGGTAGTCGGGATTCCTGCGCAGGTATTCCCAAGCCAGCGCGAGCGCATCGAGCCACAGGACAAACAGGTACGCCGCAGTGGGATACCAGTGCGCGAGGTGATGGGGGTTGACCATGACGCCTCCTCCCTGAGAACAGGATTCGCCGTCACGGAAGAGACTACGCGCTACATCGCCATCGTTGGAAAAATGGGAGTTTCAAGATAGGTGGAAGGGGTCAAGACCGAATGGCTCCGATGCGTTGCAGTGTTTGTCTCAATACGGCGGCGGCAGCACTCCGAACTTGGAGCGCTGCATTGACCAGCCTGCCGCAACCCGCGCCACGCATCATGACTGTTTCGATCAGACTGGCCGGGGTATGCCGCAAGAATGCCGATTGAGACCTGACCGGCATGACACCAGACTGAAAAAATCACAGTCAGCCTTGTTCAGTCCGGGATAGCCCCGTCGCGCTGGGCCAGCCGGGTGTATTCCGACAGCGTGCGCGTTGGGCAGAAATAGAGGTCACGCATCACGGGCTGCTGGCGCGGCCCGACGATGCCGGCCAGCTCGGATAGCTTGACGGTGCCTTGCGCCGGCATACCGATCCCCAGGTCGATAAGTCCCCAGGCGGTGTCGCCATCGGCGGGATCGAGCGCGGCCAGCAGCCAAGTCACATGCGCGTCCGGCGTGAACAACCGGACCACGGGCACCGGGTCGATGGCCCGGCCAGCGGCGCGGGCCTGGCCGTGGGCCAGCAGGCGCACACGGTCGTCCTCGGTGATGAGCGGATTCATGGCGATTCCCGTCGGCTGCACGAATCCGCCAAAGCGTGAAAGCACAAAACCGTATCGGCGGATTTGGGCATGAACACGATTGTGATTCCGTGGGTCTGCTCCTTTGTCGGAGTCCGTAAATACGGATTTCTGCAGAAGCGTAAAACGGTGGGGCTTTGATGAATGAGTTAAAGATAACGTGGTTTTAATTGTGCGGCGAATCGACGCTTCTGTCCATGCAGAAGCGATCCGTCCAGCCCGGCCGACCGGCTGGCTCCACCACCCATGACGCCGAGTTGGCTCACGCCTTCGGCGCTGCGGTGCGTGCGCTGCGGATAGAGCGCGGTATCGCGCAAGAATCGCTGGCGCACCTGGCTGGCGTCGAACGGTCGCACATGGGCAAGATCGAGCGCGGCGAGCACATGCCAACGCTGGCGATCATCTTCAAGATTGCCGGCGCGCTCGAATGCAGCACTGCGGTGCTGATGAGCGAGGCTGAAAGCCAGCTCGCAGCGGCAGCCCTGCCGTAGGCTGGGCAGGGTCGATCCGGCGCAGGCCGGTTC
>NZ_JAHCKL010000030.1 GCF_026125785.1 Hydrogenophaga sp. | reverse complement strand
CCGTGCTGCATTACCTCTTTGCGCGCTTCGATGAACGCTTCGACGGTGCGCCCACGCTGTTGATTCTCGATGAAGCGTGGCTGTTCCTTGATGACCCGGTGTTTGCCGCGCGTATCCGGCAATGGCTCAAGACGCTCAGGAAAAAGAACGTCAGCGTCATCTTCTCCACGCAGAGCCTCGCCGACGTCAAGGAATCGAGCATCGCGCCCGCGATCATCGAGAGCTGCGCGAGCCGCATTTTCCTCGCCAACCCGCAGGCGACCGAGCCGCAGATTCGCACGATCTACGAGGGCTTCGGCCTCAACAGGCGGCAGATCGAAATCGTCGCCACGGCGCAGCCCAAGCGCGACTACTACTACCAATCCCGCCTCGGCAACCGCCTGTTCGACCTCGACCTGGGGCCGGCAGCGTTGGCGTTTGCGGGTGCTTCCACGCCGCAAGACCAGCGCGACATAGACCGCGTGCTGCTGGACGCCGGCACGCCCGGCTTCGCAGGCGCCTGGCTGCGCCATCGCGGCCTCGATTGGGCGGCTGACCTGCTGCCCTCGTTCCCCGGCCTCGCGCCGGGTTCCCTCGCTGACCAACCACTGGAGAACCTGCCATGAAGAAGCGCCTTGTCGCCGCTGCCATCGCGGCCATGCTTTGCACCGCCACCGCCTATGCGCAATGGGTCGTGATCGACCCCACGAACCTCGTGCAGAACACGCTGACCGCGATCCGCACGCTGGAGCAGATCAACAACCAAATCCAGCAGCTTCAGAACGAAGCGCAGATGCTGATCAACCAGGCGCGCAACCTGGCCAGCCTGCCGTCCAGCGTGGTGGGCCAGTTGCGCGCCAACCTGGCGACCACCCAGCGCCTCATCGCGCAGGCCAAGGGCTTGGCCTACGACGTGACGAGCATCGACCGGGAGTTCGCACGCCTGTACCCCGAGAAATACGCCGCCACGGTGAGCGGCAATCAGATGTACCTCGATGCGCAGGAGCGTTGGAAGAACACGCTCAACGGCCTGCAAACCACCATGCAGATGCAGGCCCAGGCGTCGCAGAACCTGAGCGATGACGAAAGCGTGCTGGCCGACTTGGTGGGCAAGAGCCAGTCGGCCGAGGGTGCGCTGCAAGCCATGCAGGCCATGAACCAGTTGCTGGCCTTGCAGGCCAAGCAGTCGATCCAGTCACAGCGGCTCCAGATCACGCAAGACCGGGCCGCCTCGCTGGAGCTGGCGCGACAAGCGGCGGCCACGGAGCGTGCCCGCGAGGTGCGACGACGCTTCCTCGGTGAAGGCACGCCGTACACACCGCAGTCCATCAACTTCTACCGCGACTGACGGGAGGTCGCCATGCGATGTGTCCTCGCCCCGTCTGTTGTGATGCTTGTCGTGCTGCTGGCTGCGTGCGGCGAGCAGCCGACCGACAACCTTGCGGATGCCTTGTCCGCCGATCCCGTGCGGCTCAAGGCATTGCGCGCGCAATGCGCGGCCCATCCACAACAGGTTATGCCGACCACGGGCGAGGACGCTTGCCGCGCCGCAGCTGAGGTATTCCGGCGGCGCTTCTTCGCCGGCCAGTCCGGGCCGGACGAATACCGGACGCTGGCGGACCTGCCGCCGATCCCGCCCAGCTTCGATGAACCAGAGGGCACGCCATGAATGACGTGACCATCATCGACCAGTTCCTCAACACCTTCGCCACCTACATCGACTCGGGTTTCGGGCTGCTGCGGGGCGAAGTGGCGTTCCTCACGGCCACGCTGATCGTCATCGACATGACGATCGCCGGACTGTATTGGGCCATGAGCCACGCCACTGGCCAGGGCGAGGACGTGATCGCCAAGCTGCTGCGCAAGGTGCTCTACGTCGGTGCCTTCGCCTACATTCTCAATAACTTCAACTGGCTGGCCAGCATCGTGTTCCGCTCCTTTGCGGGTTTGGGTATCACCGCCACCGGTTCGGCCATCACGATGGAGAACTTCTTGCAGCCGGGCCGCCTAGCGAAGATGGGCATTGACGCGGGTGCGCCGATCCTGAAGCAGATCGGCGACATGGCCGGGTTCCCCGAAGTGTTCGTGAACCTTGACCCCATCGTGGTGATGTTCCTCGCGTGGCTGATCGTGGTGCTGTGTTTTTTCGTGCTGGCGATCCAGCTTTTCATCACGCTGATTGAGTTCAAGCTGACCACGCTCGCGGGCTTCGTGCTGGTGCCGTTCGCGCTTTGGAACAAGACCTCGTTCCTGGCCGAAAAGGTCTTGGGCAACGTGGTGGCCTCCGGCGTCAAGGTGCTGGTGTTGGCCGTGATCGTGGGCATTGGATCGGGCCTGTTCTCTCAGTTTCAGGTTCATCCCGCCGAGCCGTCCATCGACCACGCGCTGGTCATCATGCTGGCCTCACTCACGCTGCTGGCGCTGGGCATCTTCGGCCCTGGCATCGCCACAGGCCTCGTGTCCGGTGCGCCGCAGCTCGGCGCGGGTGCGATGGCGGGTGCCGCTGTCGGTGCAGCCGGCACGGCCGTCGTTATCGGTGCTGCAGCAACCGGCGTCGGTGGTGCGGTGGCGGCTGGCGCGCGCATGGCACCGGCAGCCGCCAAGCTGGCCGGCGCTGGTGCGCGTGCGGCCACATCGGCGGCTGGCAGTACGAAGTCGGCATTCCAGGCCGGCTCCGCCGCCGCAGGAGGTGGTGCGAAAGGCGCAATGGCGGGACTGGGCAGCGTCGTCAAGACGGGTGCGCAGGCAGCTGGGCGAGGCGCTGCGTCCCGAGCCTCCGCTGCCGGGCAACGCATGGCCGCTCCCTTCCGCGCAGGCTGGAATGGGGATGCGGGAGCGTCAGGTGGCCCCGCCCCGGCAAGTGCCACTGCGGCCCAGGCACCGGAACAACCTGCCTGGGCCAAGCGGCTGCACCGCCGCCAACAAATCACCCATGCCGCGACCACCACCGCCCACGCGCTGCGCGGTGGCGATGGCGGCGGCTCTGGCCAAGGGCCGAGCCTGCGCGGCTCCGACGACTGAAGCGATTCATAAGGAGAACTGACCATGCGATTCAAGAAACCGCAGGTGCGCTATGCCGACACGCCGCAGCCTGCCACGCCGTACCAAGCTGCCGGCCAGGTGTGGGACGACCGCATCGGCTCGCCGCGCGTGCAGGCGAAGAACTGGCGGCTGATGGCCTTCGGCTGCCTGACGCTCGCGCTGTTGATGGCCGGCGGCCTGGTGTGGCGTTCGGCGCAGTCCATCGTGACACCCTACGTCGTGGAGGTGGACAACGCCGGCCAGGTGCGCGCGGTCGGCGAAGCCGCCACGCCGTACCGGCCCAGCGATGCACAGACTGCGTACCACCTGGGCCGCTTCATCGGTCTGGTGCGCTCGTTGTCAATCGACCCCATCGTTGTCCGCCAGAACTGGCTCGATGCCTACGACTACACGACCGACAAAGGCGCGGCCGTCCTCAACGACTACGCGCGCGTGAGCGACCCGTTCGCACGCATCGGCAAGGAGTCGGTGACGGTGCAGATCACCAGCGTGACTCGCGCCAGCGACACGTCTTTCAACGTGCGCTGGACGGAGCAGCGCTTCGTCAACGGCGCTGCCGCAGGGACTGAACGCTGGAACGCCGTGATTTCCATCGTGCAGCAGACCCCGCGCACCGAGCAGCGCCTGCGCAAGAACCCCTTGGGCATCTACGTCAACGGCCTGTCCTGGGCGCGTGAACTGGATTCTTCCGAAGGAGCCAAACCATGAAATCGTCTTTCCGTATTTATGTTTCCGTGCTGGCGCTTGCGGCCCTGGCGGGCTGCGCCACACAGGGCAAGCCGCCGCCGACCATCTCGCTCGATGAGCCCGTGCAGGCCCAGCCGCTGCCGGAGCCGCCCAAGCCGGTGGAGATGGTGGCCGTGCCCGAGGTGCTGCCGATGCCAGCGCAGTTGAAGCCATTGCCCGAGTCCGAGGCTGCCAAGCCCGCGCCGGAGCCGGCGGACGAGACCGTGCGCGTGTCTCGGGCCAACGCCGAGGCACGCATCGCGCCCACGCGCGAGGGCTACGTCAATGCGATTCAGGTGTGGCCCTATACCGATGGTGCGCTGTATCAGGTCTATGCGGCCGTGGGTCGCGTGACCGTAATCGCGCTCCAGCCGGGTGAGGAGCTGGTGACGGTCGCCGCCGGCGATACCGTGCGTTGGATCGTGGGCGACACATCGAGCGGCAGCGGTGATGCGTTGCGCGTGAACGTAATGGTCAAGCCGATTCGCTCGGGGTTGAAGACCAATCTGGTCATCACGACCAGCCGACGCACCTACCTGATCGAGTTGACCTCGACCGAGAAGACGTGGATGGCGTCGGTGTCCTGGGAGTACCCGAAGGACAAGATGCTGGCCTTGCAGCGCCAGGCGCAGGCGGCCAGTGCCGCCGCGCCGGTCGATAGCGGGCTGTCGCTGGAGAAGATCCGTTTCCGCTACACCGTCTCGGGCAGCAATCCGCCGTGGAAGCCACTGCGCGCTTTCGATGACGGCGAGAAGGTCTATATCCAGTTCCCGCCTGGTATCGCGCAAGGCGAGCTGCCGCCGCTGTTCGTCATTGGGCCACAAGGTGATGGGCAACTGGTGAACTACCGCTTCCGCTCGCCGTACTACATCGTGGATCGGCTGTTCGGCGCGGCCGAACTGCGCCTGGGTGGTGACAAGGGCGACGTGGTACGGATCGAGCGCACGGACGGCGTTGCGCGGAGGAATTGACCATGAGCCAAGACGACACTACCGACCTCGCCACGCCGCAGGCGGGCAAGGTTGCGCCCGAGGCGGTGCCGCTGCGCGCCCAGCCACGCCCCGTCATGCGCCTGAACCGGCGCGTGCTGGCCATCCTCGTTGGCGGCCTGTCGGTCGCCGTGCTCGGGGCCACGATCTGGTCATTGCAACCGCAGCGGCGCGGGGCCAATGAACAGACCGAGCTTTACAACGTCGATCGTGTGTCGAAGTCCGAAGGGTTGGATGGCCTGCCTTCGGACTACTCGAAGCTACCGCCAAAAGTGCCGGAATTAGGGCCGCCGTTACCAGGCGACCTTGGCCCTGCCATCGTCGCTTCGCAGCAGCCGGTGACGCCGGCCTATGCGCCGCCAGGCCATGATCCCGAGGATGCCTTGCGCAAGGAGGCGGACGCGGCGGCGGCCTCGTCGGTGTTCTTCCGCTCGGGCGGCCAAGGTCAGACCGCCGCCACGGTCGCGCAGGCAGCGCCGGGTGCTGCAAGCACGCTCGCGGCCTTCGATCCTCTCGCTGCCGGGCCTGCCTCGACGGCGGCCCAGCCCGCCGACCCGACCGCCGTGCAGAACCGGCAAGACCAGAAAGAGGCGTTCCTGAAAGCCGGTTCTACGGAAACCCGCAATTCCGGCAATCTGGCGCTGCCGGCGTCGCCCTATCAGGTGATGGCTGGAACCGTGATCGCGGGCGCGCTGGTGACAGGCATCAAGTCGGACTTGCCGGGCGACGTGATCGCCACGGTGACAGAGCCGGTCTTTGACACAGCCACGGGCAAGTTCCTGCTGATTCCGCAGGGGGCGCGCATCCTTGGGCGCTACAACAGCCAGGTCAGCTACGGGCAGAGCCGCGTGCAAGTAGTGTGGAACCGGATCATCTTGCCCGACACGTCTTCGCTGACGCTCGACAACCTAGTGGGCACCGATCCGGCCGGCTACGCCGGCCTGGAGGATGACGTGAACTGGCACTGGAATCGCATCGTTGCGGGCGCGGTGTTGACGACGCTGCTGGGCGTGGGCGCCGAACTGGCCGCGCCGGAGAACCGGCAGGACGGCAACCGCATCGTGATTGCCGGGCGCGACAGCGCGCAGGACAGCATCAATCAGGTCGGCCAAGAGATCACCCGGCGCAACATGAATATCCAGCCGACGCTGACCACGCGGCCGGGCCTGCCGGTGCGCATCATCGTCAACCGCGATTTGGTGTTGCGGCCTTACCAGCCGATGTTCTTCCAACGGGGGGCGATGCAATGAGCACAACCAAGAACCTGCGGCTCGGGCCGCTGCCCAAGACCGAGAGCATCAAGCTGACCTTTGCGTGCCCGGTCAGCTTGAAAGCCGACCTTGACCGCTACGCCACGCTGCACGCGCAGGCGTATGGCGAGACGGTCGATGCCATGACGCTGATCCCGCACATGCTGGAGGCGTTTATCGCTGGGGATCGAGGATTCCGGCGGGGCAGGGGAGATGACACCCGACCTTCTTCCCGCACGGCTATGCCGAAAGGGTGATTGTTTGGATTAGATTCCATTGTCGTATCCAGCCTACGATTGGTGGTTCCATATCAAATTGACGTTTTCTTGGAAAAGATATATATATCGTAGTATGGCTACGACTAATTCAAGCAGACTAAATGTGCTCTACACCCGGTTGGCACCGGGAACGCCGCTGACCTCGCTGGACTTGGCGGCGTTGGGCATCTCTGCTGACCTGGCTGTTCACTACGTCCGGGCAGGGTGGCTCAAGCGCCTGGCGCGGGGGGTGTTCTGCCGCCCCAACGATCCCCCGGCGCTTCATCCCAGCCTGCTGCTGTTGCAGCGCCAGTTCGAGGGGCTGCACGTCGGCGGCAAGTCGGCGCTGGACTGGTACGGTGTGCGGCAGTACGTAGCGCAGCAGCCGGTGCTGCATCTGTATGGCTGGAAGGCCGCACGCTTGCCGGAATGGTTCACGGAACGATTCCCAGCTGAATACCACCGCAAACGGCTGTTCGACGAGCAGCCGGCCGCCTTGTTGCACGTTGGCGCGTTCGAGAAGCGCAGCGGGGCGCCGCAGGTGTCCGCGCCGGAGCGCGCCTTGCTGGAACTGTTGAGTGAGGTTGGCGTGCGCCAGCCCTTACAGGAAGCCCGCGAACTGGTGGAGAGCGCCTATAGCCTGCGCCCCGACGTGTTACGCGAGCTGTTGCAACACTGCACAAACGTCAAGACCGTGCGGCTGTGCCTGCAACTCGGCCGCGAGGCGTCATTGCCCTGGGCGGCCAAGCTCGATCCGGCCGCGCTGCCGACGGGTAGCGACCGTCCCTGGGTGTCTCGATCGGCCGATGGCCTGCTGGTACTCAAGCCATGAACCAGACCTATCTCGATACCGCGCGCCTGCTGACGCAGGTCGCGCCGCTGGTGTTTGTTGACGATACCTTTGCCCTGAAGGGCGGTACGGCGATCAACCTGTTCGTGCGCGACATGCCGCGCTTGTCGGTCGATCTCGATCTGGTTTTTCCCGATCACACCTTGCCGCGCGACGAGGCACTGGCGCGCATCAACGAGGCCATCCGGCAAGCTGCGGAGCGGTTGAAGAAGCGAGGATTCCACACACACGCGCCAGCGGCAGCAGCAGGGGAAACCAAGTTGCTGGTGCGTCGCGGCTCGATTCAGGTCAAGGTCGAAGTCAACTTCGTCATGCGCGGCACGGTGCAGCCGGTGCGCCGCGCCTCGCTGACGCCGATGGCCCGTGACGTGTTGATGGCCGATCTGGAGATTCCGGTGGTGTCGCTGGAAGAAGTGTACGGCGGCAAGCTGGTGGCGGCGCTGGATCGGCAGCATCCGCGTGATCTGTTCGACGTGATGCAGCTCTTTGCGCACGAGGGCATCACGCCCGGCATCCGGCGCGCCTTCGTGGTCTATCTGGCCAGCAGCAACCGGCCGATCCATGAAGTGTTGTTCACGCCGCTGCGAGACATCCGGCACGACTACGAGCACAACTTCCAAGGCATGACGACCGAGCCGGTGCCGCTTGATGCGCTGCTCGACGCGCGAGAACGCATGGTGCGCGAAATCCAGCAGGGTTTGGACGACGACGAGCGGCGCTTCCTGCTGTCGCTGGCCGCTGGCACGCCGGAGTGGTCATTGCTGGACATCGCACACCTCGAACAACTGCCGGGCATCCGCTGGAAGCTGCACAACCTGGCGCAGTTGCAGAAGGCCGATGCGAAGAAGTTTGCCGAGCAAGCAGATGCGCTGGCCGCAAGGTTGGGGTAGGGGGATTCCTCAACACAAGCCGGCCTGACCCGCTAAAAAATGGACACGAAACCCAGTGACTTCTCCCCGCATTGCCGACCGATTTGCGTTCCATCGTTCTACGCCACAGATCACGGTCGATGAGTATGAGCGACGCCGCGTGATCGAACTCGGTGAGTGGGTGGCTGCGCGGGGCCGCATCTACCTCGACAAGTGCTTCTGGATTCACCTGCGCGCCGCACGCACGCTCGCGTCGAGTCCACCGGGAGCGGCGGATCTTTTGGATGCCCTCGTAGCTGGTGTCTCCAACGGGCAGTTGGTGTGTCCCATCAGCGATGTACTGTTTCTTGAACTAGGGCCTGTTAACACATTCTCAGTCCATCTGCGACAAGCACGAAGCTGATGAAGCCGAGGAACATGAGATCGAGTTTCTCGAAGCGCGAGAAGATGCGCCGGTAACCCTTGAGGCGACGAAACAGTCGCTCGACCTCATTGCGGCGCTTGTACATGGCCCGGTCGTATTCCCAAGGATCAAGGCGTTTGCTGGTCGGGGGCACGACCGGAATGAATCCCAGGTCCAGAGCAAGTTGGCGGGTTTCATTGCCTTCGTATGCCCGGTCCATGAGCAAATGAACGGGTCGGCTTGTCGCCCCGAGGCTGCTGAGCAAACGCCTGCCTTCAGGTGCGTCGTGCGCTTGTCCTGGCGAGAGGCAGAACGTCACGGCCGTTCGAGCATCCGCGGCAACCATATGAATCTTGGTGTTCCATCCGCCTCGGGACTTGCCGATGGACTGAGGGCCGTTTTTTTTAACGCTCCGGTGCCGTCTGGGTGGACCTTGATGCTGGTGGAGTCCAGCGAGACCGCCTCGATCTTGATGCGCACGACCTGGGCCCGCTGCAATTCCTCGAACATGCGATCGAGTACACCGGCCTTGGTCCAGCGGTTCATGCGCGTGTAGATCGTGTGCCAGTTGCCGAACCGTTTGGGCAGTCCACGCCACTTGCAGCCATGCTCGGCCACATAGAGGATGGCGTTGACTACCTGCAGGTTGCTCAGGCTGACATTGCCGCGCTGCTTGGGCAGACAGTGCTCGATGGTGGCGAATTGCTCGGGTGTGATCTCCATGCCAGAGATTGTCCCGCGCAGTCGCAGAAATCGCCATTAGTGTTAACACGCCCTAACTCCAGGAGCTTCACGATGCACCATCTTCATTCCCACCGCGCCCGGCAGCAACGTGCCACCACCATCGCCATCACGCCATCGGTCACCCGCTGGTACCCCGCGGCGCGAGCCGCTGGTTGGACACTGCTGGCCATGACGCTGACCGTCTTCGTGGTGTTCAGGCTCGGCTGACCACCGCCATCCACCGCTCTCCATGGCCCCTTAAGGAGGACCAAGCCAATGAACCACCCAGTTTTCCGGCACTACCCCCGCAACAGCCCTCAGGCCGCCGGGCGCATCCTGGCCACCGCCTTGCTCGCCAACGGCGACATCAAGGATGTCGAATGGCAGCGACTGGCCGACACGCAGGCCTTCGAACGGCTCGATCTGCATGGCCTGCAATGGCATGTCGTTCTGGACGAGTTGTGCCAGGACCTGATGACCGGTGTTCGCCCGGGGCGGGATATCCTGATCGACGGCCCGACGCTCGCTGCCTGGCTGGACGAGATCGATAACGTCGCGTTGCAGGCGCTGGTGATCAAGCTTTGCGCTCAAGTCATCGAGGCCGACGGCGAGGTGCACCCGGGCGAGTCGATGTTGTTGCGCGCGGCACTTGAGCGGTGGGTGCTGCCGATGGAAGACCAGGAG
The DNA here is from genome assembly GCF_026125785.1 of Hydrogenophaga sp. Classification (GTDB taxonomy): domain Bacteria; phylum Pseudomonadota; class Gammaproteobacteria; order Burkholderiales; family Burkholderiaceae_C; genus Hydrogenophaga. The sequence goes on along the minus strand of NZ_JAHCKL010000030.1, from coordinate 30,601 downwards.
TGTGTCGAACCACTGGTCTACGGCCTCGACTTTCAGGTGGTGCCGCGCCCTGGCATCTCGATGCCGGGCTAACGTTCGATCAAGCATCAGGTGATTCCCCTTCCCCCATTCTCCATTCCCGAGGCCGGCCGCGCTGCAGCGCTGTCGGCCTTGTTGTTTGTCGAGCTAACCAACAAAGGCATAATTCCCGCAACAGCTTGTCTGCTGTGCGAAGAAGGAACAACATGAAACATGTCTACTTGGCCCTGCTGCTCGCCATGACGGCTGTCGTTTTTCTCTTCAAGTTCCAGAACCTCGACACTGTGACCGTGCAGTTCCTGTCTGCGAGCTTGACGCTACCGCTGTCGTTGCTGCTGCTGGCGGTGTACGTGCTGGGCATGCTGACGGGAGGCACGCTCCTGTCCATGGTTCGCAGCTGGGTGCGCGGCGCCACCTCGAAACCTCCCTTGAGCAACTGAGCCATGGCGACTTTGCGGCAATGACTTTTCTTCTGTTCGCGGGGGGGCTCCTGGCCTTGGTTGCCGGCGCCTTCATCCTCGTGCGCGGTGCGTCGCTCCTGGCATTGCGCCTGGGTCTGTCGCCGCTGGTGGTGGGTCTCACGGTGGTGGCTTTTGGCACCAGTGCACCGGAGATGGCCGTGACAACCGGCGCAGTGCTGGCCGGGCAGGGCGGGCTGGCGGTGGGCAACGCCGTGGGCAGCAACATCTTCAACGTGCTGTTCGTCCTGGGCCTGGCCGCGCTCATCACGCCGCTGGCGGTGCACCGGCAAGTCATCCGCCAGGAGGCGCCGATCATGATCGGCGGCGCCGTGTTGCTCATCGTCCTGGGCCTGGACGGATCGTTGGGGCTGTTCGACGGATCGCTGCTGCTCGGCCTGCTGATGGCCTACACCGCGTTCCTGGTCCGGCAGTCGCGCGCGGAGCCGGCCGCGACCGGTCCCGACGAGTACGCCGACACACTGCAGCCGGCCAAGGCGGGGCGGTGGGACGCCCGGCTGCCGGCACAGCTCGGTCTGATCGTCGCCGGGCTGGTGCTGCTCGTGCTGGGATCGGATTGGCTGGTGCAGGCGGCAGTCATCTTCGCGCGTGCACTCGGTCTGTCGGAGGTGATCATCGGCCTGACCATCGTCGCCTCGGGCACTTCGCTGCCGGAGGTGGCGGCATCGGTAGTGGCCAGCCTCAAGGGCGAACGCGACATCGCCGTGGGCAACGTGGTGGGCAGTTGCGTGTTCAACCTCTTTGGCGTCGTTGGCCTGGGGGCCGTCGTGGCGGCTGTGGGCACCGGTGCCGCGCTGCCGCTGCCGCCGGACGTGGCCCGGTTTGATCTGTGGGTCATGCTCGCCGCACTGGTGGCTTGCCTGCCGGTCTTCCTGACCGGTCGCGAGATCGCCCGTTGGGAGGGCGGCCTGTTCCTGGGCTACTACGTCGCGTATGTGGCCTACCTGGTGCTGGCGGCGCAGCGCCATGACGGCGTCCAGGCCTTCGGCGACGCGATGCTGGGGTTCGTGGTGCCGCTGACCATCGTCACGCTGGGCGTGACGATGTTGCGGCGGGCGGGGCGCTGAGCGTGGGCACGCCGCTTCTGAGCTCGGCGGCCGATGGCGGCATGGGGCTGGCCTCTCGTGCCGCCTTCACGGCGCTGCCTCTGGCCGCGCTGGGCGTCGTGGTGGGCATGTTGTTGTGGCTGCAGCTGCCGACGGGTGGTGCGCTCGAGTGGATACCGGCGCTGGGCATCTCGCTGGCCTGGCGCATCGACGGCCTGGCGGTGCTGATGCTGCTGATGATCACGGCTGTGGGCAGCGCGGTATTCGTCTACGCCGGCGGCTACTTCGCAAGCCACCCGGGGCAACGGCGGCTGTTCGTGCAGCTCACGCTGTTCATGGTGGCGATGATCGGCTGCGTCACTGCTGACAATCTGTTCACGCTCTTCCTGTTCTGGGAAGCCACCAGCGTGCTGTCCTTCCTGCTCGTCGGCTTCCACCATGAACGCGCGGTCAGCCGCAAGGCGGCGCAGCAGGCGCTGCTGGTGACAGGCACCGGCGGCCTGGCGCTGCTGGCGGGCTTGATCCTGATCGGGCAGGTGATGGGCACCAGCACCATCAGCGTGATCGTCGAACGCCTGCCGGCCACCGCGCCCACCCCGCTGCTGACGGCGGGTGTCCTGTTGGTGATCGTGGGCGCCTTCACCAAGAGCGCGCAGTTCCCGTTCCACTTCTGGCTTCCCAACGCGATGGCCGCGCCAACACCGGTGTCGGCCTACCTGCATTCGGCCACGATGGTGAAGCTGGGTGTGTACCTGCTGGCGCGGCTGGACGCCGGCCTCGACGACTGGCTGCTGTGGCAGGTGCTGCTGCAGGGCGCGGGTTCGATCACCGCCGCCTGGGGCATGGTGCTGGCGCTGCGCGAGCGCGACCTCAAGCGCATCCTGGCCTGGTCGACGGTGGCCACGCTGGGCACCTTGGTGGCGCTGGTGGGCATGCCAGGCGAAGGTGCTGCGGTGGCTGTGGGCGCGCTGCTGCTGGCGCATGCGCTGTACAAGGCGCCGCTGTTCTTCGTCGCTGGCAATGTCGATCATGGCACCGGCACCCGCATCATCGACCGACTGGGCAACCTGCGCCACGCCATGCCGTGGACCGCGGCGGCGGCGGCGCTGGCCGGCATGTCGATGGCCGGCATCCCCTTGTCGTTCGGCTTCGTGGTGAAGGACCTGATCGGCGACGCCAAGGCGGCCGACAACGTGCTGGCTTTCGCGCCGCTGGCCAACACGGTGTTCTCGGCCATCGCGGTGGCCGTGGCCGGTGTCGCCGCCGTGCGCGTGTTCTGGCACCGCGCGCCCGAGCCCGCGCTCACCGGCGTGCATGAGGCCGGTCCCGCGCTGGTGCTGCCGCCCATGGTGCTGGCCGGCTTCGGCGTCGCGCTGGGGCTGTTCCCGGCCTGGGCCCAGCCGATGGTAGAAGCTGCGGGGGTGGCCATGACCGCCGGCGACGACCCTGTGCTGGCGCCGCTGGCGCGGGCACTGCTGGCAGAGTCGCTGACCTTTGCCACCACGCTGGCGCTGGGTGCGATCGTCTATCTGCTGTGGGACGTGCTGCACCGCATGGTGGATGCGGTTGCCCCGCGGCTAGCCACCTTCGGCCTTGCCAGGCTCTACGAACGTTCCCTGGACTGGATTCCGCGTCTCGCTGCGTTCAGTACGCGGGCGTTGCAGCACGGACGCTCGCCAGGTTACATGGCCGTGGCGGCGGCCGCGGCGGTGCTGGCCATCGGGCTCCCGCTGGTGGCAGCCGCGCCCACGCTGGCCTGGCCGGCCTGGTCTGCGCCGCCATTGGGCGTGGCCGGTGCCGTGCTACTGATCGCTGTCGGCGCCATGGCGGCCGCCACGCTGAAGGACCGCCTGGTGCTGCTGCTGGGTGCCGGTCTCGTGGGCTACGGCAGCGCAGTGCTGTTTCTCTTTGCGGGGGCGCCGGACGTCGCCTTCACACAGGTGGTCGTTGAGACGGTGTTCGTCATCGTCGTTGCGGCGGTGCTGTTGGCGTTGAAACGCCAAGGCAAGGCCATGAGCGTGCCCGAGCCGGTCTGGCGCCCGATGGCGCTCGTGCTGTCGCTGGCCTTCGCCACCGTGCTGACCGCGCTGCTGCTGGCCGCCGTGGCGCTGCCCTTCGACGACACGCTGTCGCGCTGGTTCGGCGAGCACAGTGTGCCGGCCGCGCAGGGCCGCAACGTGGTAAACGTGATCCTGGTCGACTTCCGAGCGCTGGACACGCTGGGCGAGATCACGGTCGTGATGCTGTCGCTGCTGGCGGCGGTGCCGCTGCTGCGTGCTGTGCGCACCCGGCGCGACACGGAGGCCGGACGATGAACCGCCGGCTGGTCATCCTGGAGGTAGTGGCTAAGCCCCTGTACGTGGTGATCCTGGCCGCGTCGCTGGTGGTCCTGCTGCGCGGCCACAACGAGCCCGGCGGCGGCTTCATCGGCGGCCTGCTGGCGGTGACCGCCAGCGTGCTGTGGGCCGTCGCGCACGGACCCGATGCCGCCACGCAGCGCCTGCCGCTGCGCTCGCCGGTGCGGCTTGCGGCGCTGGGCGTGCTGGTCGGCGCGCTGTCGGGCCTGCCGGCCTGGCTGATGGGCAAGGCCTACCTTACGCACCTGTGGGCCGGTGTGCCGCTGGGCTTCACGACGCTGCCGGTGTCCACGGTGCTGGTGTTTGATCTCGGCGTCTACCTGTGCGTGTGGGGTGCGCTGGGGGGTTATGCCATCGCACTGCTCGACAGCGACGAGGCGGAGGAGGGCGCGCAATGATCTGGGCCGTCGCCTTCGCGCTCTGGATCACGTTGACCGCAGGGCTGTACCTGGCGCTGTCGCGCGACGTGCTGCGCTGCGTGGTGGGCCTGGCGCTGCTGGGCAGCGCGGTGAACCTGCTGCTGCTGGCCGCGGGCCGCCTGGGGTCGGCGCAGCCGGCGGTGATCGAGGCGGGCGGCCGGGTGCTGCAGGAGGCGGCCAACCCGCTGCCGCAGGCGCTGGTGCTGACCGCCATCGTGATCGGGTTCGCGCTGATGTGCTTTGCGCTCGTGCTGGTCATGCAGTTGGTGCGGCGCGTCGGCACCGACGATGCGCTGGCGCTGCGGCTGGTGGAGCCCGAGCCGGCGGACCCCGTGAAGCCGCCGCTGGCCTTCGATGCCGTCCATGCCGACGACGATGCGCGGCCGCAGAGGGCCGACACGTGAGCATCGTCGCCACCGCACCCGTGCTCGTGCCGCTGGCCACCGCGGGCCTGACGGCGCTGTTCTCGGGCCGGTCCCGCACGCAGCAGGCCATCAGCTTCGTCGGCGTCCTGGGCTTCCTGGGGGCGGCGGTGACGCTGCTGGCGCAGGTCAGCGCCAGCGGCCCGGTCGGCGTCAGCTTCGGCGATTGGCCCGCGCCCTACGGCATTCAGTTCCGCTTCGACGGCCTGTCCACCGCCTTGCTGCTGTTGACGGCGCTGATGGGCCTGGTCACGCTGATCTTCCTGGGCAGCGACGCCGACCCCGGTCCGCGCCACCGGCTGCTGCTGCCGCTGCTGCACGGCACGCTGGCCGGCGTGGCCGGTGCCTTCAGCACCGCCGACCTGTTCAACCTCTATGTCTGGTTCGAGGTGATGCTGATCTGCGCCCTGGGCCTGATCGCGCTGGGCGGCCGGCGCGACCAGCTCGATGCCGCCTTCAAGTACCTGGGCCTGAACCTGTTCGGCACGCTCCTGCTGCTGGCCGCCATCGGGCTGCTCTATGCCGCCACAGGGCAGCTCAACTACGGCGGGCTGGCACTGGCGGCGCGCCAGCTCGACCCGGCCCTGCTGCACACGTTGCTGGCGGCGCTGACGGTGGGGCTGCTGCTGAAGGCCGGGGCTTTTCCGCTGTATGCCTGGCTGCCGGCGTCCTACCCCACGCTGCCCGCGCCGGTGCTGGCCCTGTTCGCCGCGCTGCTGGGCAAGGTGGCGGCCTACGCCGTGCTGCGCATGCTGGGCGACGTGTTCATGCCCGAAGGTGCGGCGCTGTACGAGGTGCTGGGCTGGGTGGCGGTGGCCACCATGGTGGCTGGTGTGCTGGGCGCGGCGCACCACTGGGACATGCGGCGCATCCTGGCCTTCCACAGCGTCAGCCAGATCGGTTACGTGCTGCTGGCGGTGGCACTGGGCGGCCCGGCCGGCCATGCCGCGGCGCTGTTCTACACGCTGCACCACAGCCTGGTGAAGGCCAGTCTGTACCTGACCGCCGGCATGGTGGCCAGCGTGGCCGGCAGCTACGACCTGCGGCGCATCGGTGGCCTGGCCGCCGCACGGCCGATGCTGGCGCTGCTGTTCGCGGTGATGGCCTTGTCGCTGGTAGGCATTCCGCCGCTGTCGGGCTTCTGGGCCAAGCTGCTGGTGCTGCAGGAGGCCTTTGCACAGGGGCGCTACACGTGGGCCGCGCTGGCCCTGCTGGTGAGCGTGCTGACGCTCTACTCGATGATGAAGATCTGGACCGAGGCCTTCTGGAAGCCCCATCCCTTGGCCGATGCGGAAGGTGTATGGCCAGCGCGGCGCGTGGCGCTCGCACCGGCCTGGGCGGCGACGGTCAGCCTGGCGGCCGTGACGCTTGCGATCGGATTTGCACCCCAGACACTGATCGAGTTCGCGCAGGCCGCGGCCGCGACGCTGGGCCGGAAATGAACCGCAGGAGCCGCCACATGAATTGCCGTGCCGCATGAACAAGCTCACCGCCGCCGTCCTTTTGCCACTGCGCTTTGGCTGGGCGATGCTCGCCTCGGGCGTGCAAACGGTTGCCGCGATCGTTCGGCGCGGCCTGGCTATCGGCACGGCGCCTGCGGCGACCTTCGTGCGCATCGGCTTCGCGCCGATGAGTCCACAGGGCGCTGCGCTGCTGGTCTGCATGATCTCGCTGACGCCGGGGACGACGGTGATCGACATCGACCTGGTGCGCCGGGAGATGGTGCTGCACATGCTCGACGCGAACAACGCGGCGGCTGAGGTCGACGCCATCCGGCGCGACTTCGAGCCGCCGCTGCTGGCCTGGTTTGGAGAGTCGGCATGAACGGGCTGCTGAACGCGGCCTCGGTGGGCTGGGCCACAGCCGTGCTCACCTTGCTGGCGCTGTGCGCGACCCTGATCGCCACCGTGCGCATCGTGCGCGGGCCTCGGCATGCGGATCGCGTGGTGGCCCTCGACATCTTCCTGGCGGCCGCCGTGGCGCTGTGCGTTGCGGCCTCGCTGGCCACCCGCCGCACCGTGTTCCTCGACGTGGCCATCGGCCTTGCGCTGGTCGGCTTCGTGGGGACGGTGGGGTGGGCACGCTTGATCGAGCGGTCGGCGCCGTCCGATACGCAGGAGGAGCGGCGATGATGACGACCCTGGGCGGGCTGCTGCTTGCTGCTGGCGCGGTGTTGCTGGTGATCGCAGCCTGGGGCGTGATCGTGTTGCCCGATGCACTGGCCCGCCAGCACGCGGCGACGAAGGCGGGCACGTTGGCGCTGACGCTCGTGTGCGTGGGCGCCTTGCTCGTGGCCCAGGACACGGCCTGGACCTGGCGGCTGCTGCTGATCCTGGGTTTTCTGCTGGCGACCTTGCCGGTGGCTTCTCACCTGCTGGCACGGGCTGCAGTGCGCGAAGGGGGTCTGGCTCAAGCGGTCGACGCGGCGGAGTTCGTCTCCAACACGGACTGGGACGGAACGCCTGACTGAAACAGGTGTTCCGTCAGCGCCTGATTGAACTCAGCCAAGAGCGTTGAATTGCTGCCGTTCAAATCAAGCTGCCAGTTATTCTGAACAACGAGCATGCATACACCGAAGTCGCGGGGGTTTCGGTGACGAGACTGACGAACTGGTTGTCGGTATAGAAGTCCCCGGCAATATGGGGTCTGGTGCAGGCGGCTACGAGGGAAACCTTGGTCGAGCGCATGGCTGGCGCCACCTGTACGTACTGTGCTTTGGCCCGCTGGGTCGAGGTGTATTCATTGCTTTCGTTTGTAGCTTGTTCTTTGACATCGGTGGTTCTCGCAGAACTTGATGTTGTTTGGTGCGAGAGATTGGCGTTCGCGTCTCGGCGTACCTCCGTCGGGCTCTGCGGGCTGCGCCCCGCGCCCCTGCGGGTCGCAGCCATTCGGCTCCGATCTCTGACGCACTCCGGCCGTCGGTGGGCCCCCGGCCTGCGCGCTGCGCTTGCCTGTTTCGTGCCTGCTTGTGTGGTGGGGCTGGCTTGCTGATCCCTTCATCCTTGCACACCGTTCTCGCTGTCAAGGTCTGCGCGTCCTGTGGTCGCTGGCGGCCGTTCGGCCGTCTTCGAACCTGTGACCGCTGCGCTGCGGCGTGCCGTTTCCGGTCTCGGGCAATCCCGCCCGATCACCGGAGTTGGTCATGGACGACAAATCACACGTTTCGCTGGAGCAGCAGCTTTGTCTGGTGTGCGGCACTGCTTTTGATACCGGCAACATCTTGCTCGACCGGCGCCTGCGCGCGAGCATGAAGCACCACACGACGACGGGCTGGGGGCTGTGTCCCAAGCACCAGCGCCTGTTTTCGGAGGGCTTCGTGGCCTTGGTCGAATGCGATCCGCAGCGCAGCGGAACGCCGTCGGGTTCGGGCCTGATGAAGCCTGATCAGGCGTACCGCACCGGGCGGCTGGCGCATTTGAAGCGGGATGCCTTCGCCCGGGTGTTCAACGTTCCGGTCGCGGCCGAGCAGCCGTGTGTCTTTGTCGAGCTTGGCGTGATCGAACAACTGCAGGCGATGGTGCCTGCGACAGATTGACGCTGCGTTGAGGCCTTGTGGCGCCGCCCCGTACATCGCGGGAGCGGCGCTTTTCTGATGCTGTGCTGCGCTGTTGGGGTTGACCCTCAACCCAATGGGCCGACCCCTTTCTCTCCGGCAGTGCTGCGCGATTCGCACCCCCTGCGCGCCGGTTTCACCGGCTTGCCTGGCCTTTGCGGGCGCTCCCCCCGTCAAGGGCCGCTGCGGCGCCCGTGTCCTCGGCTGCGCCTGCGGGCCGCGCCAGCGCCTTCGCTTCCTCCCTTGACGGCGCACCCGCGCCGGCCCCAGCTGCTGCCCATGGCCGCGAAGGGCTTCGCGGCCCCTGCGGAGCCCAACACCCAAGGAGAGCGCCCATGCACAGCAACGACTGACTTCCCAACCTTTTCACTATGTCTTCCATTGTTTGAACAAGGTCCCCTTGTGGGACAGGAGATTTCACATGAACACCGTTACCGAGGGTTGGCCGTTAATTCGGGAAAAGTCCGACAATCTTCGGTAACCGATTGTCGCTGCAGCAATTTCGCCACCGCAGATCAGTGAGACGTTGTGTTCCTTCGCCGCGCCGCTGGCGCCCATTACTTCAGAGGAAGGTCTTGGGTCGCCTCTTCGGCTGCAGGCGGACGCACGCGACGCTTGCCGGTGCGCTCGACGGGCTCCGTCGCCGGCGTCAATGTCGCATCACGCTGAGCCCACGCGGCCTGCATGCCTTCAAACCGAGCCTGGGTTCGCTCGCGTTCGAGTTCGGAATCGCGTAGCTCTCGGCGCGTTTGCTCAAGTTGCGATCTCGCCTGGTCCAGGTGGGACTGCAGCACCTCTGCGTCTGTGATCGCCTTTGCCGTTCGCTGTTCGAGGGATGTCACTTGTGCCGGAAGCGGTCGCAAGGATTCCAGTTCTTCACGAGCTTTGCGGACCTCGCGTTCGGCCTCCGTCAACGCCTTCTGCTGGTGCGTGGTCTGTTCAAGCAGGCGGCCGTTATCACGATTGAGTCTCAGCAGCTCCGCGTTCTTGGCGGTGACCTGGTCCGCGGCCTGGCGGAGTTCGACCTGCAACGCCTGAAGGGCCTGTTCGTGCTGACGTTGCTCGCGTGCCCTTTGCTCCTGCGCCTGGGCCCGGAAGTGGTCAACGTCAGCGCCCACGACGAGCCGCGCAGCCCCGAGCAGAAGCGCCGTGCGATGAGCTGGGCGCAACGCCTCAAGCGGGTCTTTTCCATCGACGTCACCGCCTGCGTCCACTGCGGTGGCACCGTGCGGATCGTCGCCAGCATCGAGGAACCTGCCGCCATCCGCGCCATCCTTGGCCACTTCGTGAAGCAGGGCGCGCGGGAAGAAGCGCACTACAGGCCCGCAGCGCGCGCACCGCCAGTGCAAGCCGCGTGACGATCTGCCGGCTGCACAGCCGACGGCGAAACCGGAATCCGAGCCGATGCGGCCACGATCCGCAGGGCGGCGCTCGGCCCGCTGTCGGGAATCAGCGAAGCATGGCTGCTGACAACCCCGCTGCGTGGCCCCGCGATGCCGAAATCCCACTCACAGACGTCCGATCCGTGCCCAAAACGGGGCTTGCGCGACCACCGCCTACCCAGCAGACTGCCCGAAAAGGGCGTTTGAACTTCCTATACGCGAACTTAAGAACGTTGTCATCTACACAAAAGACCATTGTCCGTTTAGTAAACGCGTGAAGGAGTACTTAACTTCTGAAAAAGTTGATTTTAAACAAATTCGCGTGGATGACGATCCCAAGACTTATGATGAGTTGAAGAAAAAAACCAACCTTCAAACTGTTCCGCAAGTTTTTGTGGATGGAAAATTCATTGGTAGCGCGACTGACTTCTTCGCGTGGATTGATAGCTAAAGAACAAACCCAAAAATAAAGGAGCAAATTTATGTTCAACTGGGAAAGCATTAACAACTATCTCGATAACGGCACTCCCGCTCCTCCTAGAAAAGTAGAAAAGAGCGAGGAAGAGTGGAAAAAAATTCTGACGCCCGCTCAATTTAATGTCATGCGGAAGAAAGGCACCGAGCGCCCTCACACTGGGGAACTCTGTTCATTTTATGAGGCAGGACGGTATGCCTGCGCGGGCTGCGACACTGAACTGTTTGATTCGAACGTTAAGTTTGATTCGGGAACAGGTTGGCCGAGTTTTTCTGAGCCCGTCGCCGACAACGTAATTCAATATGAACTGGACACGACTTACGGACGAAGAATCGAAGTGCTATGCAATGTGTGCGAAGCCCACTTAGGGCACGTTTTTCCAGATGGTCCTGAGCCCTCTGGGGCTCGATTCTGCATCAACTCGGAGTCGTTGAAGTTTGTAGAGTAATTTTAGAAAATGGAGGGGGTCGTGGGGATTAAGCTGTTCGGTCATAAGGACTGCCACAAAACCAAGATTTACCAGTCGTACTTGAAAGAAAAAGGAATCGAGTTTGATTTTTTAGATGTTCACGAAGACGACGCGGCAGCTGATGAACTGCGATCCCTTTATACTACTGGAAAGTTAAATTTCCCGACAATACTGGTTGGGACAAAGAAGCTGAGAAACCCCAAGTTCAAGGATCTCGACAAGTGGTTGGAAGCTTCGATGAAATAACGAGATCTTTTTTTTGAGGATTGTAATTAGCTTAGTAAGGAGTCAGATCAATGATTATAGCAGTTTTCCGCAGTCGTGTTGCCAAGGAGCACGGTGGGGAGTTTGAAAGAAGATACGCCGAGATGTCCGCGCTTGTCGAAGCCATTCCTGGTTACGGAAGCCATGAGCGGTTTTCTTCTCCTAACGGTGAAGATGTTCTAATTGTCGAGTTCCTTACCAGAGAAGCTTTCGATGCTTGGGATAAGCATCCCGAACACAAAAAAGCCAAGATGCTTGGCAAAGACTACATTTTTGAATCGTACGACGTGAAGGTCGGAGAAGTTTTTGAACGGCACACAAAGCCGGAGGTGAAATTATGAAAACGAGAAACGTTTATATCGTAGGTGGAGCTCGGATTCCATTTATGAAATCTATGACCGCATATCGAGACGTCTCAAGTGAAGAACTAATGACGGCGAGCCTAAAGAGTTTAGTTGATAGATATAACTTGGAAGGAAAAACTGTGGGCGATGTAGCCTTAGGAGCTGTCATGCACAGCTCGGCTAACTGGAATTTGGCTCGTGAAGTCGTTCAATCCTCCGGTTTGCATCCAAACACTCCGGCATATAACGTGCAACGTGCTTGCGGAACGAGCTTGGAAAATACGATTCAGATTGCTCACAAAATTTCTAGCCACCAAATTGAAAGTGGCATTGCGGGCGGTGTTGATAGCAACAGCGATTTGCCCATTATGGTTAGTCGAACTTTCGCAAGAAAATTGATTGCGTTGAATTCTGCCAGAACGCTTGGTGAGAAAGTAAAAATCATTTTAGGAATTAAACCTAGCGATCTAAAGCCAGTGTTGCCCGCAGTGGTTGAGCCACGCACCGGAAAATCAATGGGTGAGCATTGCGAGCTCATGGTTAAAGAGTGGAATATTTCTCGCCAAGAGCAAGATGAGTTAGCGCTGGCAAGTCACAGAAATGCAGCTCAAGCATATAAAGATGGGTTTTATGATGATCTCGTCTTTCCATTCCAAGGAAATAAGACCGATGGAATTTTGCGTGCTGATACAACTTTGGAAAAATTGTCGAAGTTAAAACCTGTTTTTGATAAATCAGAAAAAGGGACTTTGACGGCGGGAAATTCAAGCTCGCTCACAGATGGCTCATCCACCGTTCTTTTAGCATCAGAAGAAGAGGCAAAAAAGAATAATTGGCCCCTGTTGGCTAAGATTGTGGATTCTCATACTTCTGCCGTGGATTACGTCGCTGGCGAAGGTTTGCTCATGGCTCCAACTGTGGCGGTCAGTGAATTATTGAAGCGAAACGGCTTAAAGCTTCAGGATTTTGATTTTTACGAAATTCACGAGGCGTTCGCTGGACAAGTGCTCTGCACGATGAAGGCGTGGGAGTCTGCTGAATACTGCAAAACACGTTTGGGACGATCAGAGCCTCTCGGAAAAATTGACCGCTCGAAGCTAAATGTCCGTGGAAGTAGCATTGCCCTTGGGCATCCGTTTGCGGCTACTGGCGCTAAGATCGTCGGAGTTTTAGCAAAGATACTGCACTCAGCTGGTCCTGGAAAACGTGGCCTTATCGTCGTTTGCACGGCGGGAGGAATGGGAGTGGCTACAATTCTTGAAAGTTAGGAGAAAAATATGTCGGATCTAAAAATGAATAAAGAAGACGGTGTTGAAAGCTATGAATTTGCAACCCCTGAAGCAATCGAAGAAGCATTGAAAATCGGGAAGCTTAGTCAAACGGTTTTCGGCATGGGTTGCTTTTGGGGACCGGATTCTAATTTTGGAGGGACGCAGGGAGTAGTGCAAACACGTGTTGGCTACGCTGGAGCATCAACTCTGGATCCGAGTTACCGCAACATCAACGGACACGCCGAAGTCGTCAGAGTGATCTACGATAAAGACCAAATCAGCTACAGGGAACTTCTTGGAAGTTTTGAATCATGGTCTGTTCATGGTAGAAAGCAGGGCCAGTATCGCCAGATACTTTTTGTTTTTGATCTGGAGCAAAAACAAGTAGCTGAAGAACTGATTCAAGCGATTGGAAAGGAGAAATCTCCCGAGGTGATTGAGGCCGGAGAACAAAATGGTTATTTTTGGCCCGCCGAAGATTACCATCAAAAGCATCGTCTTCGCAGAAACAAACAGCTTGTAAGTCTTGCAGAAGTAGATTTCGGTCCTCGCTGGGATGAACATCTGTATTTTACTAAATTAAATAGTACCGATAGAAAAGGCTTCAGTCTCTCAAGCTGGCTAAAAAAGTTGTCTCCGGAAATGCAGAAAGCTTACCGAATCGGTTAATCTGAAATTGCAGCTGGCTAAAGAACTCTATTTTCTATATGTAAAGAATGTGACGATCTCCTTCACATGGAGTCCAAGAGAGCATAAAAAATCTGTGTAAGTCGCATTACCCATGTATTTGAAAGGAATAAATAATGCCAATATCAGACCAGCTTATCGACCGAAGCAAGACCTCAGTTTTTATGAGGTCTTGAGATCAGCGCAGCGTGAACAGATCTCTTACAGTGTGGCGAACACACTGGTTTGATTGCGGCCTTGGGTTTTAGCTTTGTATAACATCTGATCGGCGACTTCGAGCAACTGCTTTTCGGCGATGTCCGATACGAAAACCGGAAAAGGCCGATATGAACCGGCCGGGGCGGGCGCAAGCCTGAGCAGCCATTCCCTGCACCGGAGTGTTTCGTGCCGCGCTTCGCCGCGACCGTGTCGCAGCTGCAGGATGCCGTGGCGCACGCAACGTCGCCGGCAGCGCATCTGCCCACGGCTCGCTATGCGCCTCACCGTCCCGAGCGCACCCTGCTGTACGCGCTGGTGCAGGCGCATTGGCCGGACTTTCTCGCGCGCCGTGAGGTAGAAGACCGCCCGCTGCCCGAGTATGTGCGCGAGGAGTTCGAGACCTACCTGCGCTGCGGCGTGCTCGAGCACGGCTTCCTGCGCGTGGTCTGCGAGCACTGTCGTGCCGAGAGGCTGGTGGCGTATTCCTGCAAGAAGCGCGGGCTGTGCCCGAGCTGCGGGGCGCGGCGCATGGCCGAGTCGGCGCGGCATCTGGTGGACGAGGTGTTCGGCCCGCGGCCGGTGCGGCAATGGGTGCTGAGTTTCCCGTACCCGTTGCGCTTCCTGTTCGCCAGCAAGCCTGAGGCCATCAGCCCGGTGCTGGGCATCGTGCATCGTGTGATCGCCGGTTGGCTTGCCGATCAGGCCGGCGTGCCGCGGGATACGGCGCAATGCGGCGTGGTGACCCTGATCCAGCGCTTCGGCAGCGCGCTGAATCTCAACATCCACTTCCACATGCTGTGGCTCGACGGCGTGTACGAGGACACCACCGAGCGTCCGCAGCGCAAGCCGCGCCTGCACCGCACCCGTGCGCCCACATCGGCGCAACTGACGGAACTGGCCAACACCATCGCGCATCGCGTGTGCCGGCACCTGACGCGCAAAGGCTGGCTGGAAGGCGAGGACGAATCCGTGTTCCTGTCCGACAGCGCGGGTAGCGACGACGGCATGGATGGGCTGCGGATGAGTTCGATGACCTACCGCATCGCCACCGGTCGCGACGCTGGCCGCAAGGCCGTCACGCTGCAAACATTGCCCGGTGACGCAGGCTCGCTGGAGGGCGACGCCGGCAAGGTCGGCGGCTTCTCGCTGCATGCCGGCGTGGCCGCGGAAGCACACGAAAGCCACAAGCTCGAAAAGCTGTGCCGCTACATCACGCGCCCGGCGATCAGCGAGCAGCGGCTATCGATCTCGCCACAGGGCAGGGTGCGTTACCAGCTCAAGACGCCATGGCGCAATGGCACCACCCATGTCGAATGGGATGCGGTCGACTTCATCGCGAAACTGGCCGCACTGGTCCCGCCACCTCGCGCCCACCTGACCCGTTTCCACGGTGTGTTTGCCCCGAATGCAAACCTGCGCGCGCAGCTGACGCCCTCGGGGCGCGGCAAGCGGCCTGCGGGCGATGCGGTGCCAGTGGACGTCAGCGCCCACGACGAGCCGCGCAGCCCCGAGCAGAAGCGCCGTGCGATGAGCTGGGCGCAACGGCTCAAGCGGGTCTTTTCCATCGACGTCACCACCTGCGCCCACTGCGGCGGCGCGGTGCGGATCGTCGCCAGCATCGAAGACCCCAAGGCCATTCGCGCCATCCTCGCCCACTTCGAGAAACACGGCGCGCTGGAGCAAGCGCACTACCGGCCCGCAGCGCGCGCCCCGCCGCCCGCCGCGTGATGAGGCGCCGGCCACACAGCCGGCAGCCAAGCCAGAGTCCGATCCGATGCGGCCACGACCCCGCAGGGCTGCGCTCGGCCCTGTGCCGGGATTCGGTGAGAAATGGCTACGCACTGAGCCGCTGCGCGGCCCCGCGATGTCGAAAACCCACGCATGAACCCCCGATCTGTGCCCGATCTGTGCCCAAAGCGGCGCTTGCGCGGCCGCTTCCTACCTGCCAGACTCGCCAAAAAGGGCGGTTGAACTTCCTATACCCCGGCCCTGACCTCCCAGGGTGGTCAGGCCCGGCACTTCGCCGCGCGATCGATCGCAACCACAAGGAGGCCCCATGCGCCGCATCCTCATCCTGCTCGCCACCCACCTGCTCACCCTCGGCCTGGGCTTCGGCCTGGGCGTCTATCTCCTGCCGATCCTGATCGCCCCCGATGACCCGCCGGTTGCGCAGGTGCAGGCGGCCATGAAAGACGCCCCCTACCGCACCACCTTTCGCCGCGACCTCAAGGGCAGTGATGCGGTGCATTGGGCGGAAGGCAACGTCAGCGTCAGCCCGCGCCAGGTCGCGTTCGACGGCAAGATGGGTCCGGGTCCGGATTACAAGGTGTACCTGGTCCGTGACTTCGTCGACAACAAGGCCGATTTCCTGAAGATCAAGGCACAGGCCCAGCGCATCGGCGAGGTGAAGACCTTCAACCGTTTCCTGGTGGACGTGCCTGAAAGCGTCAACGTGGACGATTACACCACCGTAGTGGTGTGGTGCGAACGGTTCGAGCAGTTCATTTCCGCCGGGCAGTACCGCACGCCGGGTTGAACAACATCCCAAGCATCTGGGCGAAGAGCAGCCGAGCATGGCTCGGCTCTACTGTAGAGCCGAGCCATGCTCGGCCTACCGTAAGAAAGAGGCGGAGCCGGCCGATAAGCCGGGTTCTGTCGTGGACAGTCATTCCTCTAGGCGTTACGTCACCGCAACGCTCAAGCAACCTACCCGGATCCAACGCGGGCCGCGCCAAAGGATCCCTATTTGGTCTTGCTCCAGGTGGGGTTTGCCGTGCCGGTCTGTTGCCAGACTCGCGGTGCGCTCTTACCGCACCATTTCACCCTTACCGGCCTTCCGAAGAAGACGTAGGCGGTATCTTTCTGTTGCACTTTCCGTCGGCTTGCGCCGCCCAGGCGTTACCTGGCACCTTGCCCTATGGAGCCCGGACTTTCCTCGGCACCCCGAAGGGATGACGCGACTGTCTGGCCGACTCCGCCAGCGCGTATTCTAGCGTACGCACGCCCTTCCTGCCGTGCCGGTCGCGGCACACCATCGCGCATCGCGTGTGCCGGCACCTGTCGCGCCGCGGCTGGCTCGAAGGCGAAGACGAATCCGTGTTCCTGTCCGACAGCGCGGGTAGCGACGACGGCATGGATGGGCTGCGGATGAGTTCGATGACCTACCGCATCGCCACCGGTCGCGACGCTGGCCGCAAGGTCGTCACGCTGCAAACATTGCCCGGTGACGCAGGCTCGCTGGAGGGCGACGCCGGCAAGGTCGGCGGCTTCTCGCTGCATGCCGGCGTGGCCGCGGAAGCACACGAAAGCCACAAGCTCGAAAAGCTGTGCCGCTACATCACGCGCCCGGCGATCAGCGAGCAGCGGCTGTCGATCTCGCCACAGGGCAGGGTGCGTTACCAGCTCAAGACGCCGTGGCGAAATGGGACCACGCATGTCGAATGGGATGCGGTGGACTTCATCGCCAAGCTGGCGGCACTGGTCCCGCCACCTCGCGCGCATCTCACCCGCTTCCACGGCGTATTCGCCCCGAATGCAAACCTGCGTGCGCAGCTGACGCCCTCGGGGCGCGGCAGGCGGCCTGCGGGCGATGCGGTGCCGGTTGACGCAAGCGCCCACGACGAGCCGCGCAGCCCCGAGCAGAAGCGCCGTGCGATGAGCTGGGCGCAACGGCTCAAGCGGGTCTTTTCCATCGACGTCACCACCTGCGCCCACTGCGGCGGCGCGGTGCGGATCGTCGCCAGCATCGAAGACCCCAAGGCCATTCGCGCCATCCTCGCCCACTTCGAGAAACACGGCGCGCTGGAGCAAGCGCACTACCGGCCCGCAGCGCGCGCGCCGCCGCCGGCCGCGTGATGAGGCGCCGGCCACACAGCCGGCAGCCAAGCCAGAGTCCGATCCGATGCGGCCACGACCCCGCAGGGCTGCGCTCGGCCCTGTGCCGGGATTCGGTGAGAAATGGCTACGCACTGAGCCGCTGCGCGGCCCCGCGATGTCGAAAACCCACGCATGAACCCCCGATCTGTGCCCGATCTGTGCCCAAAGCGGCGCTTGCGCGGCCGCTTCCTACCCGCCAGACTCGCCAAAAAGGGCGGTTGAACTTCCTATACCCACCTCTGGTGGGCAAAACCAACAAAGCTCGATAAATCCGCTGCCGTTTACTAGGGCCTGTTAACACATCCTCAGTCCATCAGCGACGAGCACGAAGCTGATGAAGCCCAGGAACATGAGGTCGAGTTTCTCGAACCGCGAGAAGATACGGCGATAGCCTTTGAGTCGACGGAACAACCGCTCCACCTCATTGCGGCGCTTGTACATCTCGCGGTCGTAGTCCCACGGTTCGATCCGCGTCTTCATTGGTGGCACCACCGGAATGAAACCCAGATCCAGTGCCAGCTGCCGTGTCTCGTTGCCTTCGTAGGCACGGTCCATCAACAAATGCACCGGTCTGCTGGTCGGCCCAAGACTGCTGAGCAGGCGCCGGCCTTCGGGTGCGTCGTGCGCCTGCCCAGGCGAGAGGCAAAACGTCACGGCCGTTCGAGCATCCGCGGCAACCATATGAATCTTGGTGTTCCATCCGCCTCGGGACTTTCCGATGGACTGCGGACCTTTTTTTTAGTGCCCCTGTGCCGTCGGGATGGACCTTGATGCTTGTGGAGTCCAGCGAGACGGCTTCGATCCTGATACGCACGACTTGCGCACGCTGCAACTCCTCGAACATGCGATCCAGGACGCCAGCTTTGGTCCAGCGATTCATGCGCGTGTAAATCGTGTGCCAGTTGCCGAAGCGTTTGGGCAGTCCGCGCCACTTGCAACCATGTTCGGCCACATAGAGGATCGCATTGACCACCTGCAGATTGCTCAGGCTGACGTTGCCACGCTGCCTGGGCAGGCAGTGTTCAATGGTAGCGAATTGTTCGGGCGTGATCTCCATGTCGGAGATTTTCTGGCGCAATCGTCGCCGTCGCCATTAGTGTTAACACGCCCTAATGAAGCAGTCGGACCCAGTAACCCGGGGTGCAACGGCCGAACTGATTGACGAGCTGAGCTGCGGCATCACGCTTAGTCCCGAACCGACGCGCGTGGCAACGGAAGTGGCGCATTTCCTCCATGCGAATGTTGGGCACAGCGTTCATCCATTGGAACACTTGGTCTGGACCAAGGTCCCGTACATCCTGGGTGTCCAGCATCCAGTGGCCACAGCCTTCCCAGAGGATGAGCGACTCGTCATTCAGAAGGCGTTCTTCGACCACCTCTGGGAGGTTTCTTTATCGACGATGGTTGAGACCATCGGGGACGCTTGGCCGCCCGCCTCGCCATTCGTCGACATTGCCGATCGGCTGAATCGTGACAACGCGGCGCACGCTCCGTCGATGAAGAGCTTCGCGCAGGTCTATCGCGACGAGATTAATGGTGTCTTGGAACTCGCAGCTCCGATCGCCGCCGAGGTGCTGCACGACATGGCCGTGAAGTCGCTCGGCCTCGGCATCCAACCTTCAGCAGATGAGCGGGAAGGAATCACGAGGCAGTGTCTCGGCTTGCTACGGGCAGCAGTCCGGAAGCCAGTCGGTCGGCGTGCTCTGCGCACGCTGCAAGTTGGTGCTCTGTTGCATGCGGCGCTACGCTGGAATCGCACGCAGAAGCTGAATGCCAACGACATATTCGACTTTCATCATGCCGGCGCTGCGTTAGGCTACTGCGATGTCCTTTTGACGGACGGGCCTATGCACACGCTTCTGACGCAGCGGCACTTGAGCATCGAACGCGATTTCCCGTGCCGGGTCATGTCTTCCGTTGAAGAGGCAGCCACTTGGGTTCGGCATCGCATCGCATGATGGGTCGAAAGAAGCTCTCGTATGCGGAATCACAGCGCGAGGCGAGAGGATGAAGTTCGGCCCCTTGTTCGGTATGATTAAAGCTGATTGATGATGAGCCGATGCCGCGCAAACCCGCGCCAGGAAAGGGCGTGTTTCCCTGACGGTAAAAGCGGCGGTATGGGCCTATGTCGATCAAAGCCAAACCCTTTAACCACGCGGACTTGCGTGGCTTGTTGATGATCGAGTGGGAGTGAAATCAGGTCCTTCGGGGACTATCGGAGGCTATCGAAAAACCGTTGTAACGTGTTGATTTAAAAGACGATACGTCACGACAACTATCGGTGGCTATCGCCGGCCAGCAGAACAGGTTGGCGGTGGAACTGGCGGTAAGAACTGAGGACCGGATTAAAACCGTCCCGTTCACTATCCAGACCAAAGCCGTCTTTGACGGTAAAGGTCTCCTCGGGAAAGCTTGTTTTATGCGGCTTTCCCGGCATCAGCAGGTCTCCTGGCCCCTGACGGTAAAAGCCGTCACGAAACAGGAGAAAAACCTCGATGCTTACCGACACCGCACTGCGCAGCCTCAAGCCTAAGTCCAAGATTTATAAGGCTTCAGACCGCGATGGAATGTACGTAACGGTATCGCCTATGCCTTCGCCATCTTGCACGGCGAGAAGGTGGAGACCACCGTTCCGGGGCGGGCCTCCCATTCACGAGAGCGTTCGATTGTCCAGCGCAGTTGGAACGTGTCCAGTTGCGTGAACATGGGCGTGTGGCGAAGCAGATGCAGATAGGTCACCGAGGGTTTCATCGTGGCGTTCTCCGGGGCGTCATCGACTGCCCGGCCGGGCCAACTGCAGGCCGCAACCAACACGCTGATCGTGAAGGTGGCGATCGCTGCTGCGCGGGAAGGGCGATGGTTTTTCATGGTTAGCGGCTCATAGGGAGGGCTCAACCGATCTCATTGGGTGCGCGAAGCGACCTGCGGTTAGGTCAACTATGGGCGCTGGCCACGTATGGATAATCGTCCTAAAATGGTCATTACTATTCAATAAGAACGAACAAAAGGGGCGTGACGATGGACCGGCTAGACGTGATGCGGCTTTTCACCCGCATCGTTGAGCGACGCAGTTTCACCGTCGCCGCGCAGGATCTTGAAGTGCCGCGCTCTACGGTCACTACCGTGATCAAGGAGCTGGAATCACGACTCGGCGTGCGGCTCTTGCAACGCACGACTCGGGTAGTAAAGCCGACTCTGGACGGCGAGGCCTACTACCGGCGCTGCGTGGCGATCCTCGACGACATAGAGGATGCTGAGGGCGCCTTCAGCGGGGCACTCCCCAAGGGTTTGCTGCGCATAGAGGTCCAGGGCACGTTGGCCCGACACTTCATCTTGCCCGGACTGCCAGAGTTCTTTGCCAAGTACCCGGATATCGAGCTTGCAATGAGCGAGAGCGACCGCTGGGTGGACCTGGTTCAGGAGGGTGTGGACTGCGCGCTGCGCTACGGCCGCCTGCGTGACAGCGACCTGGTGGCGCGGCAGGTGGCAGTACTGGAACGCCTGACGTGCGCAACGCCGGCCTACCTTGAAAGGTACGGCACGCCGTCCGGCATTGATGACCTCGAAGGGCATCGTGTCGTCGGACTACGCTCGCTGACCACGGGCAGCATAACCCCGCTAGAGTTTGGCGACGGCACCGAAGAGCGCACAGTGACGGTGCCTGCTACGCTGTCCGTCACCGGCACCGAGAGCTATCTCGCTGGCATTCGCCTCGGCATCGGGCTGGCGCAGGTCCCGCGCTTCCATGTCGAGGAGGATCTGCGGCGCGGTACCCTTGTCCAAGTCATCAAGGATCATCCCCCTCCGTCGGTGCCTGTCTCGCTGATCTATCCGCGCAGCCGTCAGCTCTCGCCGCGAGTACGGGTATTCCTAGACTGGGCGGCAAGTGAGTTCGCGCGAAAGAACGCCGCCAGGAAAGCCGCGCCGGACGCGTGAGCCTCGCATCGAATCAGCGGGTGGCGAGACGATCCAACAGTCGTCGAGCCGGTTTCATATGGCGGACTTCTACCTAACCCCTGCATAGTGGATTCTGAAGCTGGGGACGCTGCACAGCAGTGAGGGAAAAGTTGAGAGCGTTAAAAGACCACTGATGGCGGATCGCGGTCGGCGACTCTCCAGCAGTGGTCAGGATTGCGAATAACGAACAGGCTTTCTGGATCAAGCATGCGCCTGTGCCTGCTTCAGCAAGCGAGGCGGGACCATGTGCGATATCCAACCTGCAGCGGAACCGATCATGCTTGCGCCGAACAGTTGTGCGACGCTTTCGATTGACGGCTCAAGGTGGGCGGCGAACCACGCCACGAGGCCGAGGAAATAGCCCAGCAGGTTGTTCAGGACTGGCAGCCCGCGCAGGGCAACAACGACGAGCGCCACTACGCACACGACCGCCGGCAGCGCCAGCCCCGGACCCGCGACCGTGGCCAGTTGCGAAATGCTCAGAGCGGCGACCACGCCGATGCTCATGCCGATGCCGACACACGCAAGGTTTTCGAATGCGCTGCGCGTATTGAGGCCGCGCGTGAAGAACGCGATCCAGCCGACGAACATGGCCCAGACGGGCAAGGACAGCGCCATGCTTCCGGCAGCCGCGAGCGCAGCTGTGACGGCCGCCACGACAGTGGTCACTACGAAGGCGTGGCGCGAGGGGGTGGGATGGGACATATCAATTCTCCTGTAATCAGATCAATTCGTTGTGCGATTGGTTGATCGCTGGCAGTGGTCACCGCCAGCGATCCCGCGTGCTGGTCATGCCTTCTTAGCCGGCTTCAACAAGTCGGACAGGCCGACGCGGTGGAGCATTTCGGCACGCAGGCGGTCGAGCACGGTGAAGCCCACGTCGGCGCCATCCTGCGTCGGGTCGTAGTGGATGCGGAACGGCCTCTCACCCAAGGGCATGTTGACGACGTCGGCGATCATCTCGGCCACCGGCGCCGGATCAGCGTCTTCGGGCACGATCGCGGCGAAGGCTTTCTGCACCTGCTCGCCGAACCCGGCATACGGACCCGCTTCGTACTCAGCGAGCCGCGCCTCGTCGGCAGGACGGCCGGAATGGGCGAAGTGGTTAGTGCCCCTGGTGAAGGCACCGGGTACGACGATCGTCGTCTCGATACTCCAGCGGGCGAGTTCGCGCGCATAGAGGACCGCCAGAGAGTCCATTCCGGCCTTCGCCGCGAAATAGGGCGACAGGTACGGCGGCGTGCCGCCGGCCGAGCTGGAGCTGGATACCCATACCAGCAGGCCCTCGCGGCGGGCGCGCATGTGCGGCAGCGCGGCGCGGTTGACGCGCTGCGTGCCGAGCACGTTGACGTCGTACTGCTGGGCGAACTGCTCGGGGGTGAAGGCTTCCGCCGGACCGAACATCATGTGGCCGGCGTTGTGGACGATCACGTCGATCTGGCCGCTCTCGGTGATGATCTTCTCGACCGCGGCGTTCGCCGACGGCTCGGACTGCACGTCCAATTCGATCGGACGGATGTCGCTGTCGGCGATCGCGGCCAGCTCGGCGGCGTTCTTGGCGTTGCGGCCGGCGACGTCGCGCATCGAGGCGTACACGGTGTGGCCGGCGCGGCCCAAGGCTTCGGCGGTCAGGCGGCCGAAGCCGCTGGAGGAGCCGGTGACGAGAATGATTTTCTTGCTCATGACTGTATTCCTTTCGGTTGGCCCGCTAGGAAGCGGACGCTGTTAATGGGGTGAGTTGTGCCGGTCAGATGATTCCGCCGTTGGCGCGCAGGACCTGGCCGTTGATCCATGCTCCGTCCGGGCCGGCGAGGAAGGCGACCGTGTTGGCGATGTCCTCGGGCTGGCCAAGGCGCTCCAGTGGGGCGAGCTTGGTCAGGGTGTCGATGACCGCCTGCGGCTTGCCGTCGAGGAACAGGGCCGTGGCCGTCGGACCCGGCGCGACCGCGTTGACCGTGATGTTGCGGCCACGAAGCTCCTTGGACAGGACGTGGGTCATGGCCTCGACGCCCGCTTTGGTGGCGGCATAGACGCCATAGGTCGGCTGGTACAGGCCCACGACGCTCGACGACAGGTTGATGATCCGACCGCCGCTGCGCAGCCGCTGTGCCGCCAGGCGCATGGTGTTGCGGGGACCCTTGAGGTTGATGGCGATCTGGCTGTCGAACAGCGCGTCGTCGCCCTCGGCGATGGTCGCCAGACGCATGATGCCGGCGTTGTTGACCAGAACGTCTACGCCGCCGTAGGCCGCCTCGGCGGCGTCCCACATGCGGGCGACGGCCTTCGCATCGCTGACGTCGGCTTGGGCAGTCAGCGCCTTGCCGCCAGCCTTCTCGATCTTCGCGGCCAGTTCTTCGGCTTCCTTGACGTTGCCGGCATAGTTGATGACGACGGTAAAGCCGTCTTGGGCCAAGCGCTGGGCGATTGCTGCGCCGATGCCGCGGGATGCGCCTGTAACGATGGCGACCTTGGTTTCCGTAGTGCTCATGTGATTTCTCCGGTTAGTTGGCCGCCAAGATCGGCGGGCAATTGAACTATGCAAACCGGAGAGGAAAAGATAATCGCCCGAGAGTCGCCATTACTGTTCCATGCAATCGAACAATAAACACTGGCTGGCCGTCAGATAAGGAAACGGGGGCGCGGCGTCACTTTGGTGGACCAACGGGTACCAACTGGGGCTAGGCGAATGCGACTCCAGCCCAGATCGCGCGCGCACCGCTGCCGAATCCTCTCAAACTAGCGGCACTCGAGGCCTGAGCGGTCGGTGGTCCAGGAGGATCTTCGCAGTGGTGGCCCGATGCAGTTCCTCACTGCCACACTTCCCCAAGGGCGCCAGTTATCTCCGCGTGTTCGGGCCTTCCTGAAGTGGCCAGCGGGAGTGGGGGATGGAAATGTTCAAACGCAACGATGCCGCAATGCGATGAGGCCGGGGTGATTCAGGCTTCACGCGCCTTATGCTGCATGTACGCGGCAAATCTCTGTGCAGAAATCCAAGAAGGCCTCTACCGCCGCTGGCGCTAGGCGCCGAGATGGACGAGTGGCGTACAAAGGATACGTTTCGTCGGGCCAATCAGGGTACAGCTCGACTAGATCACCACTGGCTATTAGGTGGCGGACGCTAAGTGCAAGCACTTGGGCAATGCCCGATCCACTGACGCACGCCTGAACCATGAGATCCACGTCGGTGGTCGTGAGATGGCCTTGAGTCTTCACTGGCAGGATTTCTCTGCCGCGATGGAATTCCCACGGGAAGGGCTTGGAGCTACGTGGGTCGATGTACTGGATGCAATCGTGATCGGACAGTTTCTCCGGGCGCTTGGGTCGGCCATGTCGCGCCAGATAAGCGGGTGAGGCAACAGTCAGGACGCGCGTTTCAAGCAATAGCCGTGAGGTCATAGTCGACGGCGGCTGGGGGCCGAAACGCACGGCGACATCGATGCCTTCAGTCACCAGATCTCCCACGTCTGGCTGCTGCAGAACCGTCAGATCAAGGCCGGGATGGCGCTCGCGCAACAGCGTCAGCTTGGGCGCCAGAACATGACGCGCGAAGATCGGGTTCAGGCTGATCCGCAGAGTACCGCGAACTGTGACAGCCGCACCGGACACGTAGCTGGCGGCCTCCTCGATCCCCTCAAGGTGCGGTGCAGCGCGTTCATATAGGCCGGCACCTTCGCTAGTTAGGTGAAGCGTGCGCGTCGTGCGATCCAGCAGCCGCACACCCAATCTCTCCTCCAGCCGAGAGATCGACCGACTCACCCCTGAAGCCGACAGCCCCAGCACCTCGCCAGCACGGCTGAAGCTGCCAGCCTCCACGACCGCAGCCAACACGCTCATCCCTGACAACAGCCGTCCGTCGAAACTCATATCGCCCCCATCTTTGATTTTTAGCAAAAATAATTTGAGTGAATCTACCTTTATCAAAGATGGTTCGCAACCTATCGTGACAACCGTGCCGACACAAGTCGAAGTTTTCCAGGGGGAAATATCCACTGAGCGGGCTTCGTGGCGACCGATCCACCTCACCTCCAAGGAGCATTCCATGAATACGCAACGCACTCTCTTCAAAGGCGGCACCATCCTGACGTTGGATGCCAAGGTTCCCAATCTCGCCGTCGGCGATGTCCTGGTTCAGGATGGCCGTATCGCTGCGGTCGGCCCGGCCTTGCAGGCCGCGGACGCCCAGGTCATCGACGCTGCCGGCCACATCGTCATGCCGGGCCTGGTTGATGCCCACCATCACATGTGGCTCGGCGTGATGCGCCGCATGATGCCGAACGTGGACGACCTGTTCGCTTACATCGATGTAGTCGCCGAACAATTGGGCGCTCACTACCGCCCGCTGGACATGTACTTGAGCACGAAGCTCACGGCCGCCGCGTCGCTGGATGCCGGCATCACCACGATCATCGACGCCTGCCACAGTTCGCGCAGCCCCGAGCACACCGATGCCGCGCTCGATGCATTGGATACCACCGGCATTCGTGCGCTGCACATGGTCGGGGCGGCGATGGACAAGAAGGCGTCTGCGACCCACTTGCCGGGCGACCTGCAACGCTTGGCGCACAACTGGAACAACGCGGACAGCCTCGTACATGTGGGCCTGTTCGGCCAGCTCAATCTGGACTGGTGGAAGGTCGCGCGCGGCCTCGACATGCGCATCCTGACCGAGTTCATTGGCGACCTGGCCAAGCTCGGCCCGGAGTTCGCCAAGCCACGCGTGCTGGGCACGCACAACATCTTCAACCACTGCACGCGCGTGCCGCAGGAGACGTGGAAGCTGCTGGCCGATGCAGGCGTGAACATCACGGTCAACCCGCGCTCGGATGCACTGTTCGGCTTCGACGACGAGACCTTTGCCTATCAGCAGGCCGTGGATCATGGCCTGACACCGGCACTCGGCATCGACCTCGATACGGCGTTCGGCAGTGACATGTTCGGAGAAATGCACGCCCTGTTCGGGCAGCAGCGTTCAGCGATGCGCTATCGGCGTTTCCGCGGCGAAGCCGACGCACCCGCGCCGATTTCCGTCGAAGAAGTGCTGAAGGCCGCAACGGTCAACGGTGCCCGTGCCGCCGGTCTGGAGGATCAGATCGGCACGCTGACGCCGGGCAAGCAGGCCGACATCATCATGGTTCGCACCAACGGCATCGCGGTCTTCCCCGTGACCAACGCCATTGGCACGATCGTCCAAGCGGTCGAACGTGCCGATGTGGACACAGTGATGGTGGCGGGTCAATTGCGCAAGCGTAACGGCCAACTGCTCGGCATGGACCTGAGCAAGCTCAACGCGGATGTCACCGCTTCGCGTGACTACCTCATCGAAGCGAGCGGCTACCGCGCCGACCTTTTCGGCGCGGCAGCGTAAAGGAATAGGGCGGCCCGTATCGCCGGGCCGCCTCGTTTTCAATCACTTAACTGGAGGCTGTCATGCAAGCTCTCGCTATGAAGCGGGCGGCGCAGGCCGATGCCGCTCTTGCACACTTGTCGCGCCCGGCAACGGGCATCATCGCCGCACTGTTTTGCGGCTACCTGGCCGTCGGTCTACCGCTGCCGGTTATCCCCCTGCTCGTCCACGACCATCTCGGTTACAGCAATCTCGTGGTCGGACTGGTGATCGGCATCCAGTTCCTGGCGACGGTGCTGACGCGCGGCTATGCCGGCCGCATGACCGATCAGCAAGGTGGAAAGCGTTCCGCTCTGCAAGGTGCGGCCGTCTCGGCTCTCGCTGGACTGTTTTACTGGGTTGCTGCCATGCCCGGCATATCGCCTGCGGCCAGCTTGGCGATTGTCATTGCGGGTCGCCTGACTGCCGGTTTCGGCGAAAGCCAGTTCGTGACCGGCTGCGTTTCCTGGTCGATTGCCTCGGTAGGCCCGCAGCGGGCCGGCATGTCCATGTCCTGGACAGGTATCGCCATGTTTGCCGCGTTGTCGATCGGCGCGCCGATCGGCATGGCCTTGTACCAAGGCTACGGTCTCGCTGCCGCCATGATCGCTTGCATCGTCGCTCCCGCGCTTGCCGTGCTGATCGCGTGGGGTTCAGCGTCTTATCTGTCGCCCGGCGGCGCGCGGTTGCCGTTCTACCGCGTGATCGGCCGGATCTGGCGCGAAGGTGTTGGCCTGATGCTCCAAGGGGTCGGCCTGTCTGGACTCACTGCATTCGCTTCGCTGTTCTTCGCAGCACGTCACTGGAGCAATGCCGGTCTTGTGATGACGGCCTTTGGTGTCGGCTTCATCTTCGTGCGTGCGGTGCTGGGGCATCTGCCGGATCGCATGGGCGGCTACCGCGTCGCTGTGTGGTCGCTGGTGGTCGAAGCAGTCGGCCAAACCATGTTGTGGCTTGCGCCGAACGCATGGGTGGCACTCGCCGGCGCGCTGGTGACTGGCCTCGGCTGCGCGCTTGTGTTCCCGGCGCTGGGCGTCGAAGCACTCAAGCGAGTACCGCCGGCCAACCGCGGCAGCGCGATGGGCGCATTCGTCGCCTTTCTCGACATCGCCTACGGCATCTCGGGGCCAGCCGCAGGAGCCATCGCCGGGAGTTTCGGCTATGCCTCCGTCTATCTGTTCGGCGCGGCCTGCGCACTGGTTGGAGCCGTGCTCGCCGCCACATCGCGCACTCCGCAACCTTGAACATCACACATTGTCGGCCGGGCACTGTCCGCCGACTCATCTAAGGAGAAAATCATGTCTCGCATTTTCATTTCCGGCTCATCTACCGGTCTTGGCCTCATGGCCGCCGAGCTCCTAGTACAGCAACGGCACAAAGTTGTGCTTCACGCCCGCAATGCCAGGCGCGCGGAGGATGCTCTGCGCGAATTGCCCCAAGCGGAGGCCGTGGTCGTCGGCGATGTGGAAACTATCGCTGGCGCCAAAGACATTGCGGCACAGGTCAACGCGCTGGGTCGCTTCGACGCCGTGATCCACAACGCAGCAGTCGGATACCGTGAAGGGCATCGCTTGACGAGTGATGGCCTGCCGCATGTCTTTGCGATCAACACGCTGTCGGCCTACATACTCACGGCGCTGATCGAGCGGCCGAAGCGTCTGATTTACCTCAGCTCGGGCATGCATCACCATGCGCAAGCCAACTTGGACGACATCCTTTGGCGCAAACGCCGATGGAACGGTTCGGACGCCTATGCCGAAAGCAAGCTACACGATGCCATGCTGGCCTTCGCCATCGCGCGGCGCTGGCCTGATGTTCGCGCCAATGCCTTGGAGCCGGGGTGGGTGCCGACAAAGATGGGCGGGCCAGGCGCGCCGGACGATATGGATCAAGCGCACCGAACTCAGGCTTGGCTTGCCGCCACCGAGGACTCCAAAACCGACGTCTCGGGCAAGTACTTCTATCACCTGAAGCGTATGGCGGCGAACCCGCAGGCGCTAGATTCCACGCTACAGGATCGCCTCATCCGTATCTGCGAGGAAATTTCTGGAGTTGTATTGCCAGAGTGAGCGCGCGGAGCTATTTGGGTTGAAGACCTTGCGTTACGTCTCTGGCGAGTCTCCATTCCTTGACGTAATCAATAAAGGCCCGAAACGCGGCCGAGGGCAGGCGCATCCGAGGGTAATAAAGCGCCTCGCCCTCGAATGGCGGCGTCCACTTGTTAAGCACCTGAACCAAGTCGCCCTTGTCCAAGAATGGTTGGGCTTCGCGCTGCTCCACGTAGGCTATTCCAGCGCCCGCAGCGGCAGCCTTCGCAGCGAGAGCCGTTGTGCCCAAGACCAGACGACCCGCGACACCAATCTCCGGTGTTGTGCCGCCTTTAGGGAACTCCCATCTCATCAGTGAACCGCTGGGCAAGCGGGCACGGATGCACTCGTGATTCAAAAGGTCGCCGGGAGTGACGGGGGTGCCACGGGCACTGAGATACGCCGGCGAGGCGACGATGACTAATGCTTCGTCGATGCCCAAGGGCAAGGCGATCATGTCTTGAGGGACTACCGATACCAACCGTAGTCCCGCGTCGAAACCTTCGCCGATGATGTCCACCAAGCGTCCTTCGGTAACGAGATCCACCCGAATATCAGGGTACTTCTGCATGAAGCCCACGATGATGGGTAACAGGCGATCCGCTCCCCATGCGGCGGCATTGAGCCGAATCAGCCCCGCCGGCCTATCGCGCAGATCGTTGACGCCATCAATGGCTTGGGTGATCTGTTCAAGGGCGGGTCTAACGCGCTTCAAGAAGGACTCGCCAGCCTCCGTCAGCGACACGCTGCGGGTATTTCTTAAGAACAACCGTATGCCTAGTCGGCTCTCCAGATTGGCCACGATGTGGCTGACCGATGAGGGCGACATTTCCAGTTCATGCGCGGCACCGCGGAAGCTTCCATGAGCTGCCACGGCATTGGCGACCTTCAAGGATCGTAGTCCAAGTTCTTCCATTGTACGGTTTTCGACACTATGCTGTTCTGTTTTGAACAGTTTACATCATCTATCATTCTGAATAAAGTACGAAAACTGAACAACCTCTAGGAATTTGATGATGAAAACCGTTCTTATCACTGGTGCCTCAACCGGCTTCGGCGAGGCTGTCGCTCGCCACTTCTCGCAAGCTGGCTGGAATGTCATCGCCACGATGCGCAATCCGGCAGCAGCGTCGCCGGAACTGCTGGCAAGCAAGGGCGTCGTGGTTAGCCGCCTCGACGTGCAGGATAAAAAAAGCATCGACGATGCAATCGCGCAGGGCGTCGCTCAATTCGGCCAGATCGATGTCGTTGTGAACAACGCCGGCTACGGTCTGTTCGGCATCTTCGAGGGCATTCAGCGCGATGCCATTCAGTCGCAATTCGATGTCAACGTCTTCGGCCCGATGGATGTGGTGCGCGCGATCCTGCCGCATTTCCGTGCGAAGCAGGCAGGCACGATCGTCAATGTGAGTTCGGGAGCCGGCGCCATCGGCTTCCCGATGGCCTCGGTCTACAGTTCCTCCAAGTTCGCGCTGGAGGGATGGTCTGAGGGCCTGTCCTATGAACTCGGCTCGCTGGGCATCAAGGTGAAGATCGTGGAGCCGGGCGGCGCCATGAAAACGAACTTCATGGCCCGTGTAGGCGGCGAAAGCGGCAGCCAGCAGCAGATCCCCGACTACGGTCCGTTCCTGGGGCACATCGGCCAGATGTATGCGGGAATGGGCAGCAACGCCGATGCGGATGCCGTTGAGAAGGTCGTGGCATCGATCTTCGCGGCGGCAACGGACGGGACCGACCAACTCCGCTATACGCCGACCAACGACATCCAGCCCATCCTGAAGGCACGCCGCAGTACCTCGGAGCAGGACTACCGTGCCTTCACCCTCAGCATCTTCATGCCTTCGAAAGCATAAGGAGAACTATCGTGACCCAAAGAACGTGGTTCATTACGGGCGTGAGCAGCGGCCTTGGCCG